>JADJOI010000003.1:2597382-3896073 GCA_016713875.1 Flavobacteriales bacterium | reverse complement strand
CGGCTCACCCACCTTGGCCCGTCTGGTCGATGTCCACTTGCTCCATGAACTCGCTCACCACCTCCTGGCGCTTCACGTTATAGAGGCGCGTTCTTGCCTCGGCCTTCGCGATAGGTGCCGGCCGCCAGGTCCAGCCGACACGTGGATGGGCACGCCCGTGATCTGCAACGAGGCCGTGTCCAGCGTGATCTTGGTAAGGTGGATAGTCGTAGCGCTCCTGTTTCAGGAAGCGCCGCTCCTCATAGAAGGAAATGCCGAAATCGAGGCGCTTGAGCGTCTTCTCCACGTTGGACCGGGACGTGAGTATCGCGATGTGGTCCTCGATGTCACCTCCACTGCGCAGGAAGGACATCCCCTTGAGGAACTCGTCCTGCCCGCCCCCGAAACTGTTGCGGCTCTTCTCCCCATCAGCATGGTGGCGCTCACCAGAACTGCTTCGGGGTGGTCTTCAGGTAGGCTACCGCTGCGGCCCCGGAAAGCGAGAGGGTGATGAGGAACAACCACCACTTTGGGCCACCAGCTTGCGGAAGATGGCCCTCAGGTCGATGGTGTCTCCCGTACCGGTCTGTGCGGCCATCAGTTGTTGTTCTGGTTGAGGATGAACACGTTGGCCACCAGGGGCCAGGGCGCTGATCGCGCCGAAGAGCACCGACAGCAGCTCCAGGTTCATCCGGCCTGCGCGAGCCTTCAGCGTGGGCACGTACACCACATCGTTCGGCAGCAGGTAGTAGTACTCGCTGGCCAGCACCTCCGTGCCGGACAGGTCCACGTACAGGGCCTGGACGCCGCGGTCGCTCTGGCGCATGAGGGTCACCTTGCTCTTGTCACCATATTCGTTGGGGCCGCCGGCCATCGCCAGCGCGTCCAGGATGGGGCATCTGGTTGTTGTAGATGAAGTACATGCCCGGGTTGCGCACATCGCCCAGCACGCTGATGCGGAAGCTCACCAGCTTGAGGATCACGGTGGCGTTGGTGAAGTACTCGTTGATCTTGCGCTGCACCAGGTCCTGCGCCTCGCCCATCGTGAGGCCCTGCACCTTGATGCGGCCCACCGTGGGCAACTGGACCTGTCCGTTCTTGTCCACGGAGAACCCGTTCACGTAAAGCGCCGCATCGTTCACGCCTTGGAATCCGTTCTGGCTTTCCACATTGAAGAAGCGGTGGGTGGCCTCGTCGAGCCCCAGTACACGGATGCTGAGCACATCGTTCACCTGGATCCGGTACTCGAACTTGCGGTTCTCGAACAGCTTGGCCGATCCATTGCTCAGGGACCCGTCCTGCAGGTAGTTGATGTTGCGGCGCCCACCCACGCAGCCCGTCAGCAGCACCAAGGCGGCCAGCAGCCCCATCCCATCCCCTTGAACTCCTTCATGCGAGTGCGGTCCGCGGACCGCCCTCCGCAGGGACAACGATCCCCCTCCGGAAGGCAAGTCCTTGACGGACAAGCGCTAAAAGATACGTGCGCAACCGTGCCGAGGTTGCGCCCAGCGCGGTGCGGGAGCACCAGACGAGGACCTTGT
Organism: Flavobacteriales bacterium; assembly: GCA_016713875.1. NCBI lineage: Bacteria > Pseudomonadati > Bacteroidota > Flavobacteriia > Flavobacteriales > Flavobacteriales bacterium. The sequence goes on along the minus strand of JADJOI010000003.1, from coordinate 3,894,553 downwards.
CCACGTTCAACCGCGAAGGGACCGCCAGTGTGGATCCGTTTCCTGGAGGCTGGACGAGAAAACCCGCGCTAAGCCGAAGTAGCCCGTAGGAGGCCCCAGCGGTGATCCTCCGGTGGAGGACCACAAGCGTGGCGCCATTCCCCGGAGGGCGGAATGAGAAAACCCGCGCTAAGCCGAAGTAGCCCGTAGGAGGCGCCAGCGCGTATCCTCCGGTGGAGGATGCCAAGCGTGGCGCCATTCCCCGGAGGGCGGAATGAGAAAAACCCGCGCTAAGCCGAAGTAGCCCGTAGGAGGCCCCCAGCGGTGATCTCCGGTGGAGGATCACAAGCGTGGCGCCATTCCCCGGAGGGCGGAATGAGAAAACCCGCGCTAAGCCGAAGTAGCCCGTAGGAGGCCCCAGCGGTGATCCTCCGGTGGAGGACCACAAGCGTGGCGCCATTCCCCGGAGGGCGGAATGAGAAAACCCGCGCTAAGCCGAAGTAGCCCGTAGGAGGCCCCAGCGGTGATCCTCCGGTGGAGGACCACAAGCGTGGCGCCATTCCCCGGAGGGCGGAATGAGAAAACCCGCGCTAAGCCGAAGTAGCCCGTAGGAGGCGCCAGCGGTGATCCTCCGGTGGAGATCACAAGCGTGGCGCCATTCCCCAGAGGGCGGAATGAGAAAACCCGCGCTAAGCGCGGGTTTTCGAATGTAGCCCGTAGGGGAATCGAACCCCTGTTTCATCCGTGAAAGGGACGCGTCCTAACCCCTAGACGAACGGGCCACGATGTCAACCTCCCGGACTGGTTTCCGAAAGGGCGGGCAAAGATAAGACACGCCCCGATCTGTGCAAGATCAGCTAAGGTCGTCCACATCCGCCTGGAAGCGGAAGCCCAGTCGTTTACCGGTGGTGAGCTGCAGCCCGGCGTTGATCTCGTTAAGCTCGCTGACGGTCACCTGGTTCACCTGATCATACGGCGGGGTCAGCAGGTCGAAGTCCAGCACATAGATGATCGTGGAGTAGATCACCTGTTTCAACACCTCCCGGTCCATCCTGTTGCCCGCCAGATCGTTGTAGAGGAAGCCCAGCTGGCGTTTGCCCTGCACGAAGAAGTGGCCGTCCTTGTTGAGGAAGAGCCGGCTCACGAGGTAGCCCAGGTCGCGCTCCCGGTTATACTTGAAGGAGTCGCTCAGGAAGTTGTACACGTTGACGACCCCGAAGTAGCCCCGTTGCTCATCCTCCTCGAGGTAGCTGGTCTTCCACAGGCTGTGCCCCTGGTCCAGCCGGAACACGTTGGTGTGCATGTGGAAGATCACCGTATCGCCGGCCACCTTGAGCTCGCAGGTCATCTCCCCTTTGTCCCGGTACTGAACGCTCACCCGTTTATCTCGCTGCAGCATCTCGTGCTCGAGGTCATCGGCCACCTCCTGTAGCACCTCCTTCAGCTCGCGGAACAGGCCCAGGATGCGGTGGTAGACATCCTGTTTCATGCCGCTCTTGTGGTGCAGCATGCGCAGGATCATCTCGCGCGGGCCGGGGGTGGACGGCGCGGGGGGCGGGGTGGCTTTCTTTGGGCTCATCAGTAGGCGCGGGCAAAAACGACCCGGCGTGTGCTGGGGCGCCCGGTGACCATGCAGGTGCCCGGGGTGGTGTCACCGTCAAGAGGGATGCAGCGGATGGTGGCCTTGGTCTCCTCCTTCACCCGTTCCTCGGTCTCGGCCGTGCCGTCCCAATGGGCGAGGATGAAGCCGCCCTCCTCGATCGCCACCTTGAACTCATCATAGGTGTTCACCCCCCGGGTGTACCGCTCGCGCATGGCGAGGGCCTTCTGGTAGAGGTTGTCCTGGATGGCCTCCAGCAGATGCTCCACCTTCTCGGCGATGTCGGTGGCCTGCATCACCTGCTTTTCCAAGGTGTCCCTGCGGGCCACCTCCACGGTCCCGTTCTCCATGTCACGCGGGCCCACGGCGATGCGCACCGGAACACCCTTCAGCTCATGCTCAGCGAACTTCCAACCGGGCTTCTTGGTGTCATCGTCGTCCAACTTCACGGAAATGCCCTTGGTGCGCATCTCCGCGATCATCGGGGCCACGAACGTGCTGATCGCGCTCAACTGCTCGGCGTTCTTCGCGATCGGCACGATGACCACTTGGTTGGGCGCGAGCTTCGGAGGAAGCACCAGTCCATGGTCATCGCTGTGGGTCATGATCAATGCGCCCATCAACCGGGTGCTCACGCCCCAGCTGGTGGCCCACACATGCTCCTGGCGGTTCTCCTTGTTGGTGAACAGCACGTCGAAGGCCTTGGCGAAGTTCTGGCCGAGGAAGTGCGAGGTACCCGCCTGCAGCGCCTTCCCATCCTGCATCATGGCCTCGATGCAATAGGTCTCCTCCGCGCCGGCGAAGCGCTCACCGGGCGTCTTGATGCCCTTGATCACGGGCATGGCCAGCCACTCCTCGGCGAAGAGGCGGTACACCTCCAGCATGCGCTCGGTCTCCTCGATGGCCTCCTGTCTGGTGGCATGGGCGGTGTGGCCCTCCTGCCAGAGGAACTCGGCCGTGCGCAGGAACAGGCGCGTCCGCATCTCCCAGCGGACCACGTTGGCCCATTGGTTGATCAGCAGCGGCAGGTCCCTGTAGCTCTTGATCCAGCCGCGGTAGGTGTTCCAGATGATGGTCTCGCTGGTGGGGCGCACGATGAGCTCCTCCTCCAGTTTCGCTTCGGGATCCACCACCACCCCGTGAACGGGATCGCTCTTCAATCGATAGTGGGTGACCACGGCGCACTCCTTGGCGAAGCCCTCCACGTGGCTGGCCTCCTTCGCCAGGTAGCTCTTGGGGATGAAGAGAGGGAAGTAGGCGTTGACGTGCCCGGTCTCCTTGAACATGCCATCAAGGGCCCGCTGCATCTTCTCCCAGATGGCATAGCCGTGCGGCTTGATCACCATGCATCCGCGCACATCGCTGTGCTCGGCCATGTCGGCCTTCAGCACCAGGTCGTTGTACCATTGTGCGTGGTCGTCCGCACGCTTTGTCAGGATGTCCGCCATGAGGGCCGCCGGGTGGTATTATTTTTGATGCAGACGAAGCGGCCAAAAGTACACAACGAAGCCGCCCTGTCAGGCGTTATCCCTGCACCATGGACCGACCCCTTCAGCCCCTCCGCACAGCCCCAACGGCCCTGCTGATCGCTCTTCTGCTGCAGGCCTGTAGCGGCGCCCTGGACACCACGGCCACGCACGATGGCGTGTATGACCGGCCCGCGAACGCACCTGTGGCGGTGGCCGCAGCGGTGGAGGAGCCCGCGCCCACTGCCGTCGCGGAGCAGCCGAAGAGCGCGGAAGCGGACTATTACAACGCCGCCGAAAGCCAGCGCTACACCGATCCGCGCAACTACTACGACATGACCTACAACGACCCGTATTACTACAACTACGGGCGCTTCGGCTTCGGCATGGGCGTGGGCATGGGATCCTGGGGCAATGGCTGGGGCATGGGCACCGGATGGGGCTCACCCGGTTGGAACGACCCCTACTGGAACAACAGCTGGCAGAGCGGCTATGGCTCCTGGGGTTGGAACAATGGCTGGGGTTGGAACAGCGGTTGGGGATCGTGCTGGTCCTGTTCCCCGTACGGCTGGAACAGTGGCTGGGGCCCCTATTATGGATACGGGGGCAATTGCTGGGGTTGCTACCAACCGATGATCATCTGGGATGGTACCAGCAGCTACCGCAGTGTGGTGGCCCATCGCGGCAGCATGGGAGGTGGCGGCCCGGTCAGCGGTGGCAACCGGGCCCCGATCTACAACCCGGTGGGCCTGCGTGGACAACCTGAGCAGCGCGCCCGCATCGAGCACCGCCCGGTGCAGATCGTACCGGGAGGGACCAGCACACGCCCCCAGGCCCGCCCCGGTCCCATGGACAGGCCCTCCCGCACCGACCCGGCGCAACGGCCCGGACGCGTGGAGCCCACCGAACGTCCGTCGCGCCCGACCATCGACCAGCAGCCCTCGCGGGGGATGGACCGTGGAACCCGCGGCGGAGGTGGCTTCTCCTCACCCGCACCGTCCCGCTCGGGCGGTGGACGCCGCTGAGCCATGATCCACCGCATCATCGCACGCGGACCCGGTCCGCAACGGTTCTTCCTTGCCTTGCTGGGCCCGTTCCTGGCCATCACCCTCCCGGCACAGAACGAGGATGACGCGCTGCGCATCGTGTCCATGCGCCCTGAAGGCACGGCCCGCAGCCTCGGCCTGGGCGGGGCCTTCGGTGCGCTGGGCGCCGATCCCGGAGCCCTGTGGTCCAACCCGGCGGGCATGGCGCTGTTCACCACCAGCGAGTTCTCGGCCACCCCGGCCCTGGAGGTGAACGATGCCCGGGGAAGCCTTCTGGGCTCCAGCACCTCCAACACCGACCAGCGCGTGCACTTCAGCAACCTGGCCATGGCCCTGCACGCCACCAAGGACGAGAGCCGCTGGAAGAGCCGCAGCTTCGGCGTGGTGTTCGACCGCACGGCCAGCCACCACTGGGAGCGCGTGGCGCGCGGCGAGAACGTGTCCTCCACCCTCCTCCAGCAGTTCGTGAACGAGGCCAACGGCACGCGGTTCGACGCGCTCGCCGGCGGCTACCCGTTCACGGCGGACCTGGCGTGGCAGACCTTCGCCATCGACACCCTCGCGGGCGACCCGGCGGCCTACCAGATCTACGGCGGAGGTTCGGGCCTGGGCCCCACCCGCCAGGACCACGCCATCAGCACGGCAGGCGCCAACAGCAATACCTCCTTCTACTACTCCGCCGGGCTTGATGACCGCCTGTTCATCGGTGGAGCGGTGGGGATCCTGGGGTCGCGCTTCGAGCGACTGACGACGCATAGCGAGACCATGCTGGCCGCCACGGACTCGTTGGACCGGTTCATCTACGAGGAACGCCTCGTGATGCGCGGCAGCGGCGTGGACCTGAAGCTGGGGGTACTGGGGCGGGTGGGTGACCACCTCCGCATCGGAGCCTCGGTGCACAGCCCATCCTACTTCTGGATGACCGATGTGTACAGCACCACCATGACCACCCGGTTCCGAGCAGGCGACAGCTATGCCTACGACAGCCCGGACGGCAGCTTCCAATACCGGGTGCAGGGCCCCTGGCGCGCCCTGCTCTCCGTGGCGGGCATCGTGGGCCGCAGCGGCGCGGTGAGCGCCGACTATGAGTACAGCGATCAGCGCGCCACCCGCCTGCGCCGGGCGAACGCCCTTTCGGACAGCTACGACTTCGCCTTCGAGAACCGCACGATCCAGCAGGTGGTGAAAGGGGTGCACGCGTTCCGCGTGGGCACCGAATGGCGCTTGGGACCGGCCTTCCTGCGGGGGGGCTTCGCGTACTGGACCGACCCCTTCGCCGCGGGCGACCTGCGGCATGGCGACGGCCGGACGCGCTATTCGTTGGGTGGCGGGTTCCGCGCCGCGCGGCTCTCCTTCGACCTGGCCCTCGCGTACGATCGCAGCACCGGCGGCTACAGCATGTACGACCCCGCGCTGGTGGACCCGGTGCGCGAGGAGTTGACGGCCTATCGGGCCCTGTTCACCGTGGCGTTCAGGCCCTGACCAGAACGACGAAGGGCCGCCCCTTGGGGCAGCCCTTCGTTGAACGTTGCCAGGGAGCTTACTGCTCGCCCTTCACGCGCTCCACCACGTAGTCATCCACGAGGATGCGGCCGCAGTGCTCGCACACGATGATCTTCTTGTGGCTGCTGATGTCCAGCTGGCGCTGGGGCGGGATGCTGTTGAAGCAGCCACCGCAGCTGCCGCGCTCCACCGCCACCACGGCCAGACCGTTGCGGGCATTGCCCCGGATGCGGCGGTAAGCGCTCAGCAGGCGCTCCTCCACATGGCCGGCCACCTCGGAGGCCTTCTTCAGAAGGGCCTTTTCGTCCTTCTCGGTCTCGGCGATGATGTCGTCGAGCTCCTTCTTCTTGTGGTCCAAATCCTTCTGGCGCTCCTTCACGAGGTTCGCGCTCTCCTCCACCACCATCTTCTTGGCATCGATCTGCGCCTTGGTCTCCTTGATGCGCTTCTCGGCCAGCTGGATCTCCAGGTTCTGGAACTCGATCTCCTTGCTGAGGCTGTCGTACTCCCGGTTATTGCGCACCTTGCTCTGCTGCGCCTCGTACTTCTTGATCGACGCCTTGGCGTCCTTGATCATGTTCTGGCGGTCCGCCACGTTGTTCTCCAGCTCCTTCAGCTCCTCCTCGAGCTTGGACAGGCGGGTGTTCAGGCCGGCGACCTCATCCTCCAGGTCCTGCACTTCCAGCGGCAGTTCGCCCCGCTGCGTGCGGATGCGGTCCACCTGGGCGTCGATGACCTGCATGCGGTACAGGTCCACCAGCTTCTCGGCGACGGTGATCTCCGCCTTGCCGGCGGCGTGGGTTGCCCGGGCGGCGCCGTTCTTGACGGCGGCCGTGCCCTCGCTCTTCGCCGCGGTCTTCACGTCGGTCTTGGCCATGTTCAGGAATAGTGGATGGGATCGGTGACGGTTTCCGTCAAACGGACCGCAAAGGTAGGGAAAACTTCCCCTAACCTGCGCTGGATCAGCCGCATGGTGAACTGCTCGCTGCCGTAGTGCCCCACATCGGCCAGCAGCACCCGCCCGTCCGCCTGGAAATAGTCGTGGTACTTGAGGTCGGCGGTGATGAACGCATCGGCACCGGCGGCCAGCGCATGCCCGATGAGGAAGGCCCCCGCCCCCCCGCAGAGCGCCACCCGCTGCACGGGCCGCCCCCTGAGCGGGCCATGGCGCACCACGCGCTGCCCGAAGACCTGCTTGATCCGCTCCAGGAAGTCACCCTCGCCCACGGGCCGTTCCCAGTGCCCCACCAGCCCGCTGCCGACACCGGGGTGGTCGTTGGCCAGCGGCACCAGGTCATAGGCCACCTCCTCGTAGGGGTGCGCGGACTTCATGGCGGCCACCACGGCGGCCTCCAGGGTGCGCGACAGCACCACCTCCACCCGGGTCTCGGGCTCCTGGTGCCGCTCCCCCTTCCGGCCCACGAAGGCCTGGCTGCCCTCCCCCGGCCTGAAGGTGCCCTGCCCCTCGAGGTTGAAGCTGCACTCGTCGTAGGCCCCGATGCGGCCGGCCCCGGCCCGGAACAGGGCGTCACGGACGGCTTCGGCGTGCGCATGCGGCACGAAGACCGCCAGCTTGGCCAGCTGGGCCGGCCGCGGCTGAAGCACGCGCCGCCCCATCAGCCCGAGCGCATCGGCGATCTCCCCGTTCACCCCGTCGATCACGTTGTCCAGGTTGGTGTGGATGGCGTACAGCGCGATGTCCCGCCGGATGGCGGCCAGCACCGTGCGCTCCACCGGCCCTCGCGGCACCAAGCTCTTCAGCCCGCGGAAGATCACCGGATGATGGCTGATGATCAGCCCGCAGCCCTTGGCCGCCGCCTCCTCCACCACCTGCTCCGTGCAGTCCAGGCAGACCAGCGCGCCGGTCACCTCCGCCTCCGGGTCCCCGACGTGCAGTCCGCTGTTGTCGTAGTCCTCCTGCAGGCCACGCGGGGCCCAGGCCTCCAGTGCGGTGGTGAGTTGCTTGATCTTCATCGCGAACGGCCTATGGTAAGGGGATCGCAAAGGAAGCAGTGCACATGAAAGACCCTATCGTTCGTTCACCAGGATATACTGGAACCTCCTGTCCAGCAACCGCCCATCCAAAGTATCCAGCATGACCTGCGTGATGCGCAGCGGATACAAGGTCCGGTTCACCGGCCGCTCCATCACCCGCAGCCACTCCGCTTCCTCGACATGCTCCGGGCGGTTGGCCAGCAGCACCGCACGGGTAGTGGCATTCAGTGTATCGGGTGGTGCTGACGATCCAGGTTCCTGCGCCAGCAGGCCGAGGGGCAGCACGAGCAGGATGAATATGAGCGCCGCGCATGCTCATGGCGCTTGAACGATGATGCGGGTGGACGCTGACCGCATGCCCCAGCGAAGCGTGCAATGGTACATGCCCGAAGCTTCGCCTGCGAGGTCCACCCGATGCACCTGGCTCCACTGCGGCAGGCGCTCCTTCAGCACCAAGCGACCGCTCAGGTCGCGCACCTCCAATGCACCCGCCACCGGTTGCGCGGCATAGCTCATGGTGAACGCTCCGTTGTTCGGGTTGGGGTAGACCTGTATTCCCCCCCTCTCCGCGGGAGAGGGGCCGGGGGTGAGGCCCGCATTGATCCCCAAGCTATCGCACACACTGCCATCGATCGGGCCCAGGTGGTAGTTGGGGTGGTTGGGCAGGGAGTTCTCGAAATACCGTGGAAGTGCGATGCCATGCTGCTCGATGTCGCAGGCCAAGCCCGGCTGGTCGGGCTCGTGGATCACATGCAGCACATCCGTGCTATTGCCAGTACCGATGTAGATCTTGCCATCCGGTCCCTGTTGGGCAATGTCGAACAGCGCAGCTAGAGGCGGAAAGGGAGAATACGTACTGTCCCACTCGGCGATATGGACCATGGAAGCGGCGATGTCGGTAGCCTCTGTGTCGTACTGATACACGTCTTCCAAGGATGGAACATAGAGGAAGCGGCTGTTGGGCGAGAAGGCAACGCCACCCATGCTGTTCTCATCGTTGATGAGGATATGCACCGAGTTCGAGAACAGACCTGTGCAACGATCGAAGTCGAAGATCTCCAGATCTTGGTTGAACTGCCCCCAGTAGTAGGCGAACTTGCTGCCATCCGGGGAGAAACAAGCCTGGCCATTGTCTGGTGGCCGAATGATACCGATCGATTGTGTACCATCAACCACCACGCCGTTCGGCGTAACCAGCAACCTGTAGAAGCTGTTCGTGTTCACTTTATGACAGAATACCCACCAATCGCGCCCATTGGCATGGCGAACGGCCGTGATCCTTCCTGTGTTCAACGCATCGGAGACCAATACCTGGTTCTTGGTCGTGACCCCTCCCAACCCACCGTCCAAGCTCATATCGATGGTGGTCAGATAGAGATAGAGCGCATTGGGTCCAGGTATGTTGTCAAGGGTGCCATGGAAGAGATAATAGATATCCGACGCCTCTGGCTTTGGCAGGATCAGGCAGGCCTGCGAGAGGTATAAACCCTCTGGGAACATGGACGTGTAGCTGCTCGGATTGAGCCCAGTGCCGTTCAATAGGGTATCGCCTGTAGCATTCGCGAGGTATGCCCCATTGGTACTGAAGAGTAGATTTCCACTGGCATCAGTGATGTTCGCCGAGGTCCTGCGGTAGCCAATGGCTCGTGACATGGTCGAAATGACGATGCTCCCGCTTTCAAAATCCAGATCGACTCCACCAAAAGGTGGGGGGCCGTCGCTATCGAATCCACCCAGCCACAAATTGTTCAAACCTTGTTGCGCGTAAGCATGCTGGATGAAGACAGAAAGCACGCACAGCCAGGCTGAACGTATTGAAGTGATTGCTCTGGCGATCCGCATTGATCAGCGAAGGATGGTCAACTTCCCATAGCCGATCACGCCCTCAACTGTAAGCACCATGTAGTGATATAGCGCAGGGGAAAGTGCCGCTGTGCTAAAGGCAAAGCGCATCGTCTCAGCAGGTATGCTGCTGCGCAGCACTTCGGCTCCGAGCGCATCGTAAATGATCAGCGTCCCGGGATCCTTCAACTCCTGAGGCATTACCAAGCTAGCCTCGTCTCTCGCTGGATTGGGTATTACACTGATCGTATTCGCTTGTCGTTCGGTCAAGCTCTTCACGATGATGCCGTAGGACAGGCACAGAAGCGGATCATCAAAATCGTAGTTGTCGTCGATGAGCCAGTAGAGGGAGCGGGCCTTGAAGACCGCATTGCCGCCGATCATCGGACACTGGTTCGCGATGTCAAAGAGCGCACCGGCTTGTGTGGTGGAGAAGATGTCCACATCCTTGCCTATCGTGGCGAGATAGATCTCGTTCACGGTCTTTTGGTTCTCCTCGATCAGCTCAGCTATCGCAATACCGGTGTTCGTGACCTGAACGGTATGAGCGCTTTGCTCCTTGGAACTGGATACTGCTTGTAGTATCGCCGTGCTCCACGCGGACAAGTCCCGGATGTCTTCTCGATAGCCGTTCAACCCCGCAAGAATAGCCTCCCGTTGTGCGAATGTCAGGTTGCTTTCACCCAACTGCTCCAAATCTCCCTGCACGAGCATAGCCAGACTGCCGATCTGCGCGCTGTTGGCCCGTAATTGCACCACCACGTTGCTGTCCAAATCGTACAGGGCCTGTTGGCTGTCGTCGATCCCCTTGAAGGTCGAAGTGGTGCTGCCTTGCATCTCATCATAGAGATCGGCCATCACTTGCAAACTATCCTGCAACTCCGGGTTCTCGTCGAGTTTCTTGTACAACCCGCTTTTGAGCATCCATTTCGATTCATCCGTGTAAGGGCCATTCTCTAAACTATCGTTCGCCAGCCGCACATCCAGTCCGGTCAGGCGCTCGTTGTCCCGTTCTCCCTCGAACTGGCTGCAGTAATCCATGCCGTGGTGGTCGGCGCAATCGTAGTTCGCACCAAAGAGAACGCTGAACCAGCCGTTGGGAGATACCGATGGAGGTTGTGTATTGCCTCCACTGATGATGGCCGGGTTGTAGCGGAAAGGGAAGTTCGGGGCATTGATCGTGTCCTCATACAAGGCGCAAACCCCACCAGCACCAGCGGCGTTGTACCACAGGTTCCCTTTTAGTTCTTGCAGACCGATCACCGCAGTACCATCCAAATGCAACGCCCACTTGTGGTTGTGGAAGAAGTTGCCACGTACATCGGTGTTGTAGGCCACGCCGTTGAACAGGATGCCATTGGCCGTGCGGTCCATCTCGTTGCAGCTGATCAGCGGCTGGCTCCCCATCATGTTGCGGATCGCGCTTTGTGCGGCGATGGGGTAGCTGGTGGCCACCACTGGCATGACCGGGACGCAGAGCAAAAGGACGGTTGATCGTCTCATGGTTCTAGTATAACCCGGACTGCGGCCCGCTGTGTCCCCCAGACGATGCGGCATTGGTACATGCCCGCTGCCTCGTGCAACTCCACACTGTGTAACTGGCTCCACTGCGGAATGCGCTCACGCAGTAGAAGGCGACCCGACAGGTCGCGCACTTCTAACTCGCCCACTGTGCTTTGCGCGGGATAGCTGAGGGTGAAGTTCCCTGCGCTGGGGTTCGGATACGCCTGCACACCAAGCCGCAGTGCCTCCTCGAGCATGCCCGCATTGATCCCCAAGCTATCGCACACACTGCCATCGATCGGGCCTAGATGGTAGTTGGGGTGGTTGGGCAATGAGTTGCTGAAGTACCTCGGTAACGCGATCCCATGCTGCTCGATGTTACATGCCAGCCCAGCCGAATCGGGTGAGTGGATCACATGCAGTTTGTCGGTGCTGTTGCCCGTGCTGATGTAGATCTTGCCATCGGGCGCGAGTTGGGCGATGTCGAAGAGCGTTGCCAAAGGCGGGAATGGCGAATACGTACTATCCCATTCAGCGATATGTACCATGGATGCGGCCACATCAGCAGCCTCCGTATCGAACTGGTAGACATCGAATACCGAGGACACGTAGACGTAACGGCCGTTGGGGGAGAATGCCACACCTCCACCACCATCGTAATCGCTGATCTGAACGTTGATCACGTCGAAGAAGTGCCCGGTGCAACGATCGAAGCTCAGGATATCCAGGTCATCGCCGGGCTCATCGCCCCAGTAGTAGGCGAACTTGCTGCCGTCGGGTGAGAAGCACACCTGACCGGCATCCGCCTCGCGGATAGCCCCGATCGCCTGTGTGCCATCGATCGTGATTCCGGAGGGGGTGACCAAAAGCCTGTAGTAGATGTTGGTATCCAGCTTGTGGCAGAAGACCCACCAATCGCGGCCATTGGCATGGCGCACGGCGGTGAGCCGGCCCACGTTCAGGTCGTCGGAAAAGATCACTTGGTTCTTGCTTGTCACTCCTCCCAACCCACCGTCAAGGCTCATGTCGATGGTCGTCAGGTAAAGCGATTGAGCATGTGGCCCTGCCCAAACATCAACGGAATTGTGGAAGAGATAGTAGATATCCGGTGCTTCAGGTTTTGGAAGAACCAGCACGCCCTGTGGTATCGCGAATCCCTCTGTGTACTGATCCGCGTACCAACCAGGGCTCAGTCCTGTCCCGTTGAGCATGGTGTCCCCAAACGCATTGGCTACGAATGCACCATTAGTGCTAAAGAGCAGGTCGCCGTTCGCATCCGTGATATTGGCGGAGGTCCTGCGGAAGCCGATATCGCGCGATACCGTGGATATCACCAAGCTACCTGTAATGAACTCAAGATCCACTCCGCCGAATGGAGGTGGGCCATCACTGTCGAATCCACCCAACCACAAATCGTTCCATCCCTGGCCAAAACCCGCTTGCCAACTGCCAAGGAAACACTGTACAAGCGCGGCAAGACCGAGCTTCGCGAACTTCGTGCGGTGCTTGATGTTGCGGTTAAGCATTAGCGAATGATGGTGAGCTTGCCTGAACCGATGATGCCGGAAGGCCCTTGCACCTGGTAGTGGTAGATAGCGGGCGCCAGCGAGCGCGTGCTGAACGCGATACGTGGCACCTCAATGGGCACGCCATGGCGCATCACCTCACCACCCAAGCCATCGAAGACCACAAAGGCTCCAGGTTCGTCAAGCACGCGGTCCAAAACCAAGGTGGCTTCGTCCACAGCAGGATTGGGGATCACGGCAACAGCGTTCGAGGTCCGGTCGGTCAGGTTCTTCACGATGATACCGTGCGGCAGACACAACAACTGTTCATCGAAGTCGTATTTGTCATCGACGAGCCAATACAGGGATCGCGCCTTGAAGACCGCGTTACCTCCAAGCATGGGACATTGGCTTGCGATGTTAAAAAGGTCAGTGGCCTGCGCCAAGGTGAAGCCATCCACATCCTTGGCTATGGTAGCCAGGTAAATGTCGTTCACAGCTCGCTCGTTCGCCTCGATCAGTTCGCTGGTCGTGATGTTCGCATTCGCGGCCTGCACGCCGGTGGCAGTAAGCACCTTGGAGGTGCTGGCGCCTTGCAAAGCTGTTGCGTTCCATGTGGATAGGTCAGCGATGTTCTGGCGGTAACCACTGACGCTGGTCAGGATAGCCTGTCGCTGTGCCAGCGTAAACGTACTGTCACCCAGTTGTTCCAGACCATCCTTCACCAAGGCCATGTAGCCCTCGACCTGGGCACGATTCGCCTGCAACTGCGCGACCACGCTGCTGTCCAGGTCGTAGAGCGCCAGCCGGACGTCGTCGATGGCCTTGAAAGCGGCTGTCGTGCTGCCTTGCAGCTCATCATAGAAGTCCTCCAAGCTCTGTAGGCTGTCCAGCAAGGCAGGTGAGTCATCCAGCTTCTTGTACAGGTCCGCTTTCAGTATCCACTGCGTCTCTTCCGTGTACGCATCGTTCTCCAAACTGTCACTGGCGATCTTCTCGTCCAATTCCTTCACGCAATCCGCACAACGGTCGCCATCGAACTGGCTGCAATAATGCGTTCCATGATGATCAGCGCAATCGTAGTTCGCGCCCGACGTGACGTTGAACCAGCTTGGTGGTGACCATGAGGGCGGCTGCGTTGTACCACTGCCAACGGTAGTGGGATCATACAGAAAAAGCGAAACCACAGACTGCGCATCACTCACCTCATACCACGCCCCCCATACAGGCGTCACGGCCGCCGTATCCCATAAGTTCCCCTTCCGCACCTGCGCATCGATGATCGCCGTGGCATCCAGGTGCAACGGCCACTTGTGGTTGTGGAAGAAGTTGCCGCGCACGTCGGTGTTGTAGGCCACGCCGTTGAACAGGATGCCATTGGCCGTGCGGTCCATCTCGTTGCAGCTGATCAGCGGCTGGCTCCCCATCATGTTGCGGATGGCGCTTTGTGCGGCGATGGGGTAGCCGGTGTCGCTGCTGCTGATCTGGTTGCAACTCACCTCCGTGGCCCGGCAGCCCTCCAGCTGGATGCCCGTGCGGTTGTGGGCATTGCTCACCAGCAGCACCGTGTTGTCGGCCACCTGCCAGGCATCGGCGGCGGTGAGGGCGATGCCGAAGCGCGAGGTGGGCGCGTTCAAGAAGTGGATGCTGTTGTTCAGGATGCGCGCATCATGCGCCTGCTGGTTGCCCTCGGTGACGAGGATGCCCGTGTAGCCCTTGCAATTGGCGCAAGGGTGGTCGCCGAAGGTGATGTCGTTGCCTTGCAGCAGGATGTGCGCCGCGCCGTCATTGGCCCGCAGTTCCATGCCGTTCCGGTGGGCGGCCACGAGGTTGGTGAGGATGTCCACATAGCGGTAGCCGCTGCGCTCCACATGGTGGGCGGTACCCATGTCCAGCATCCGGTTGTCTGTGCTCAGCACGTTCATGTACTCGGTGTACACGCCCCAGCGGCAGCTGGTGAAACTGGGGGTGCCGGCCATGCCGTAGCCCTGCTGCCGCAGGAAGTGGTAGCCTTGGTCGCCGCGGGCGAAGATGCCAGCGCCGTTGCCCGTGAGGGTGTAGGCGCTATCGGGCTGGATGTCCTGCATGCGGCAGTCGCTCACCTGCACATCGCTCTGGTGGGCCACGATGCCATTGCTCAGGGTGTGGAGGGTGTTGTGGCCACCGGCGAGGTCCAGGGTGGTGCGGTGCACGGCAAAGGCCGCGAAGCCCCGGTCGCCCACGGAGGTGGTCTGGCCGGGGCAGGGCAGCGGCATGGCGCCCGCGCTGTAGAACGTGCTGTTGCTCACCCAGCAGGCCACGTTGTTGTAAGGCAGGCCCACATCGGGGATGCCGATGCCCACGCGGTTGTTGTGGAACTGGGTGCCATCCACCCAGATGGTGGAGCCGTCCAGGGCGGCCACGGCGCTTTCCGCATCGTCCATGAAAGACCCCCGGATGCGCAAAGTAGCCCCGTCCTCCGCCGTGATGCTTCTCCACATCACCCCATTGCAGGCGGCGAAGGAGCTGTTCTCGATGTCGAGCGTCCAGCCGTTCTGCACGATGATCTCCGCGCCGGGATGCAGACGCACTTCGGCGTTCTGAAAGAGCACATCCGCATCCACGAAGAACCGCCCCTGGATGTTCACCGTACCGATGAAGACATCGCCCACCACGCTCGCGAAGGCACTGTCAGCAAGGACGGTGAGTGAATAGCAGTTGGCATCGCTGCTGCACGGCGGCATGAGCACGTTGTTGGCGGGATCGCAGAGGTCCCAATGAGGCACGGTGTCGTGAAGGAAGAAGTATGGTTTGCACTCCGGGAACACCGTCACGGGGATGGTATCGATGGTGTACCCCGCACAATACGGTGCACAGTTGTCGAACACGACATTATACTGGTCGCTGGGAAGGCCGCCGCGCACGATGCCGGGAATGGTGAAGGACGTCAAGCTATCCACCAGCGTGTGCTTGCCCGAAAAGACCTCGGTGAGCGTGCCACAACCGGACCGCCCCGTGTTGACGAAGGTGCAATTCATCACCCTCACGTAGCGGTCGTCCGCACTGTCGCAACCGATGCAGGGTCCCGTGCTGTTCAGGGGGCAATACGGGAGTGCGGTGGAGGACGTGTCCCGGCCATAGAAGCGCACGATGGCCCTGCAATTGGTGTAGAAACCACAGTGATCGAAGATCACCCGCGAGCCGGGGGTCTTGGTGAACCGGAACATGTGCGGGCCCGCCGCGCAGGTGGCGGTATCATGTATACCGTAGATCGTCCATGAAACGTAGGCCCACTGGTCGTCCTCTTCATGGAAGTTGGTATGACGGAACTCCAGGTCGTAGGCCGGGTCGTAGGGCAGGTTCTCCGGCTGCTCATAGAACCGGCCCACGTTGCCGTACACCTCGCAACTGTCGAATGACATCTGCCGGGTCTCGGGCCAGATGGCCATGCCCTCCAGGCCGGCTTTCACCACGCATTTCGTGAATTTGAAGTCCTGCTGTCCCAGGCATCGGGCTCCGGCGGAAACGATCCCATGCGAGCGATTGTGCAGGAAGCGGCAGTTGTCGAAGGTTCCGTGCCTCACACGCATGGGTCCGCCCACGCCCTCGATGTCCAGGCCCGAACCAGGCTGGCTGGTCATGCGCCCGGCGCCGTTGTAGTTGAAGTCGCAATCCGAGACCTGAAGCCCGGAAAGGCCGGTCCAGGAGAGGCCCTGCCGGCCGTTCCATTCGAACCGGCTGGTCAGCACACGGTTGTTGAAGAGCACAGTGCGGTTACCCGGGGTGGCGCTGCTGTCGGCCGGGTCGATGCCCACCTGCAGGCCGGGGTACACCGTGGCAAAGGGTACCAGCGTGTCCGCGTATGTGGCATAGATCGTGAGCCCGTCCCGGCCGAAGTGATGTGCCCGCACATGATCGACGAGACAGTTGCTGGACTCGTGGATCAGGAGACCGTCGTAGTCCGTCTGGATCCCATCGAACCAACTGCGGCCGCCCAGGAGGGCCTTGTCAATGTTGCCGTTCAGGTCCAGGTCGCGCACGGTGATGGAGTCGCAATGGCTGAAGCGGAACATGTTGCCCACGTAAGCGTGCAGCAGATCGGGCAACTGCCCCGGGTGATCGCAGGACTGGCAACTATCCACACCGGCCGCGCTGAACACCTCGTCGGTGCCGGCGGTGCGCAGGAAGGTGCCGTAGTACAGGCAGTCCCGGTAGCGGATGGTGGTGTTGATGCCCCCTTGGATGGTGAACTGCGCACATCCTTCGAGGGTGAAGCCGGTCTGCACGGCCACCAAGGGTGAGCATTTGGGGGCAGAAGGGGGCAGCCCGCTAGGGTATTCGTGAGCGGTCCAGTCCGGCCCTGGCAGGGGGTCGGTGGCCCAGTGCAGCTCCTGCACTCCCACGATGTACTCGCCCCCCTCCAGGATCAGGGTGCCGTAGCCACCACGAGCCTGGAAGAAGGCGGCAGCCTTCAGCAGCGCTGGCTGGTCATTGATCAGGTCGTTGGGGTGGCCGGAGCCAAGCGTGTCGAACTCGTACAAGTACTTGGTCACCATCGGCGGCTGGGCCACCAGGACCGCCGGTGCGGCAACGAGCAGAACGACCAGAACCCATGGGTGACGAAGCGTGCGCATGGGGAAGGGGGTGAGGGGATGCGTATCGAAGGTATGGGAAAGTGGCGCACCCGATCTGGCCGATCTCACATCGTGGTGCGTTGCTTTGCATGCGAACCGCCCACCGCACCGGGAACGGCATGCGATCCATCCTCGCCCCCCTCTCCTGGCCCACCGCCGCCGTGCTCCGGCTGCGCCATGCGCTCTATGATTCCGGCCTGCTGCGGAGCACACGCCCCGCCGTGCCCACCATCGCCATCGGCAACCTCGCCCTGGGGGGGACGGGCAAGACGCCCATGCTGGAACTGGTGCTGCGCACGCTGCACGATCGGCGGCCGCTGGCCACCCTGAGCCGGGGCTATGGCCGGTCGGGGACGGACATCCACGAGGTGGCGGTCGGCGACACCGCGGAACGCAGCGGCGACGAGCCCCTCCAGGTGAAGCGGAAGTTCCCCGACGTCCGGGTGTTCGTGGGCGCGGACCGGGTGGCGGCCATCGCGCACATCGAACAGGCGGTACCCGCCGTCAAGGGCGTGGTGCTGGACGACGCCCTACAGCACCGCCGCCTGAACGCGGGGCTCAACATCCTGCTCACCACCGCCCATCGACCCTATTGCGACGATGCGCTGGTGCCGGCAGGGACCCTGCGCGACCTGCGGTGCAGGGCGCGGGCCGCACAGCTCGTGGTGGTGACCAAATGCGCGGAACCGCCTTCGGCGGAGGAACAGGCCCGTTGGCGCGAGCGCCTCCACCTGCGGTCGGACCAGGAGCTGTTCTTCGCAGGCATCACCTACGAGCCGCCGCGGTCGTTGGACGGGCAGCCTTTGGACCGCGCCCCCGGGCAGCGGACCGGGGCGTTGGTGGTCACCGGCATCGCCCACCCGGAGCCCTTCGTGGAGCATGTGCGGACCTTGTTCGGGCCGGTGGAGCACAAGGGGTTCCCCGACCACCACGCGTTCACCCCCGGCGACCTGGCCCTGCTGGCACGTCGATTCGATACCTTCGCGCCCGCTCCGAACCTGCTGATCACCACGGAAAAGGACGCCGCCCGGCTGAGGCCGCTGATCCCCGGCGGACCCCTTCAAGAACTTCCCGTGGCCACGATCGGCATGCGGACCGTGATCCTGAACGAACCCGAACGCTTCGCCGAGCTGCTCCGCCGCCATGTTGGACCGCATCCAGCGCATCGCTGACCATCTGAAGAAGGCCACCGGCGGCTTCGTGCCGGAGACCGGGATCATCCTGGGCACCGGCCTCAGCGGCCTGGGGCGCGAGATCCAGGTGGCGCACAGCATCCCGTACGGCGAGATCCCCGAGTTCCCGGTGAGCACGGTGCAGGGCCATCCCGGCCGCCTGCTCTTCGGCACCCTTGGCGGCCGACCCGTGGTGGCCATGCAGGGCCGCTTCCACTTCTACGAAGGCTGGAGCATGGCCGAGGTGGTGCTGCCGGTGCGGGTGTTCAAACTGCTCGGCGTCCGTCGGCTCTTCGTCAGCAACGCCTGCGGCGGGGTGAACCCCGACTTCGAAGTGGGCGACCTGATGGTGCTGAACGACCACATCTGCCTGTTCCCCAATCCCCTCATCGGGCCCAACCTGGATGCGCTAGGCACGCGCTTCCCGGACATGAGCGAACCGTACGACCACGGCCTGATCGCCCAGGCCAGGGCCATCGCCGAAGCGCACGGCATCGCGCTGCGGGAGGGCTGTTACGTGGGCCTCACCGGCCCCACGCTGGAGACCCCGGCCGAGTACCACTACGTGCGGGTGATCGGGGGCGATGCGGTGGGCATGAGCACCGTGCCGGAGGTGATCGCCGCCCGCCATATGGGCCTGCCCTGCTTCGCCATGAGCGTGATCACCGACATGGGCGTGAAGGGCCGCATCGAGAAGACCACCCACGAAATGGTGCAGCGTGTGGCGGAGAAGGCCGAGCCAAGCCTCACCTTGATCATGCGGGAACTCGTGGCATCATGCTGAACGCGCTAAAGGCCCATGGCCGCCAGCTAACAGCCAGCGGCCTCTTCCTGGTGCTCCTGCCGCTCGTGCGCGCCCAGGACAGCCTGAACGTGACCCAGGTCTATCGGTGGTACGATGCCGGTATTCCCGGGACCACCGCCTACGACAACGCGTACAACGCCGTTTGGGGTTACGCACGCGACGGAAGAGAGTACGCGATCATCGGCAGCACGATGGGCACGCACATCATCGATGTGACGCCTGGCGATATCCAAGGCCTGTTGCACTTCATCCCCGGCAACGATGATGGCCCCGCCATCATCCACCGCGAGTACAAGACCTACCGCGACCGGTTGTACGCCGTGACCGACGAAGGCCAGGGTACCCTCCAGATCATCGACCTACGTGACCTGCCAGGAGCCGCGCCGGTCCTATACAATGACAACGACCTTTTTTCCAGGGCGCACACGCTCTGGATCGACACCGCCAACGCGCGGCTCTACACGCACTATGGCAATACGGACTTCGCCATCTGGTCCCTGGCCGACCCCGACGCCCCGACCCTGTTGCTCAAACCGGAGTTCTCCGTGCCTTGGTGGAACAGTGTGGGCGGCGTGCATGACGCGTATACCGTGGACAACATCTGCTACACCAACGACGTGGACGGGATGCACATCATCGACTTCACGGATGTAGGCAACCCGCAGCTGCTCGGATCGCTGAACTCCACGGAATACCCGCAACCCGGCTACAACCACAGCGGTTGGTTGCACGACAACGGATGGCTGTACGTGATGGCGGATGAAACGCATGGCACGGACCTGAAGCTCTTCGACGTGAGCGACCCTACGGACATCCAGTTCATCGACACCATCGGACCGGACCGAGGCCCAGGAAGCATCACCCACAACCCGTGTTTCCAAGGCGACCTACTGCACGTGGCCTGGTATGAGGATGGCTACTGGCTTTGGAACGTGTCCGATCCACAGAACACCCAATTACTGGGTTGGTATGACATGCACCCGGAGCCCTACAGTTTCAGCTACAAAGGGGCCTGGGGCGTGTATCCCTACCTGCCGAGCGGTCAGGTGTTGATCAGCGAGATGCAGCATGGGCTGTTCGTACTGGATATCTCCCAGGCTGTCGGCATGGCCGGCGAACGTGCTGCGCCCGGATCCGGATTGATCGCCTTTCCGAACCCATCCACGGAGTCGGTGGTGCTGCGCGTGCCCGCAGCCCTGCCCGGTCCCTGGACCGTCACCTGTACCGATGCGACCGGTCGGGCGGTAGAGGTGCATGCCGAGCGCACCTCCGCGCACGAAGTGTGGGTCAACACGCGGAACTTCGCCCCCGGATCGTATGTGGTGGACTTGGGGAACGGGACGGAGCGCCACACGACCACCTTGATGATCGCACACGAATGAGCGCTTGGCACGGGAAGCATGCACTGATCGCCGGCAGCTGATGGACCGCAAGGACGCTTTCACCGGTGCCCCGCACTGGAGCGAACGCTACGAGCTCGTGGTGGGCCTGGAGGTGCACGCCCAGCTGCTCACGGCGAGCAAGGCGTACAGCAGCGATGCCAATGCCTACGGCGACCATCCCAATACCAACGTGAGCGTGGTGACCCTGGGGCATCCGGGCACCCTGCCGGTGCTCAACCGCGCCGTGGTGGACCATGCCATCCGCATGGGGCTCGCCACCGGATGCACCATCGCGGAGCGCATGCACTTCGCCCGCAAGAACTACTTCTACCCCGACCTGCCCAAGGGCTACCAGATCACCCAGGACACCACGCCGATCTGCACCCTGGGCCATGTGATGATCCCGGTGGAAGGCGGCGAGAAACGCATCGGCATCACCCGGATCCACATGGAGGAGGACGCCGGCAAGAGCATCCACGACGTGGACCCGTTCAACACCCTGGTGGACCTGAACCGCGCGGGGGTGCCTCTGGTGGAGATCGTGAGCGAACCCGACATCCGCAGCGCGCAGGAGGCCTACGACTACCTGGTGGAGATCCGCCGGTTGGTGCGCTACCTGGACATCTGCGACGGCAACATGGAGGAGGGCAGCCTGCGGTGCGACGCCAACATCAGCGTGCGGCCCAAGGGCAGCGACCGTTTCGGCACGCGCTGCGAAGTGAAGAACCTCAACAGCTTCCGCCATGTGATGAAGGCCATCGAGCACGAGGCCCAGCGGCAGAGCGAGGTGCTGGACGCCGACGGCACCATCCACATGGAGACGCGCACCTTCGACGCGGCCAAGGGCATCACCGCCGGATTGCGCAGCAAGGAGCTCGCCCACGACTACCGCTACTTCCCCGAGCCCGACCTGGCCCCGCTGCGGGTGACCCAGGAACACCGCGACCGGGTGCGCGGGTCCATGCCTCCGCTACCCCGCGAGCTGCGGGCCCGCTACACCGGAGCGCTCGGGCTCAGCGTCTACGATGCCGGTGTGCTCACGGACGACAAGGCCACCGCGCTCTACTTCGAGGGTGTGCTGGCCACCTGCCCCAACACCAAGGCCGCGGCCAACTGGATGATGGGCGATGTGCGCGCCTGGTGCAACGCCCAAGGCCGCAGCATGGAGGAGTTCCCCCTGCCGCCCGCCCGCATCGCCGAGCTCATCGCCCTGATCGACGGCGGCCACGTGAGCCACAGCACGGCCTCCCAGCGCCTCTTCCCCCTGATGCTCGAACGGCCGGACGAAGACCCGCGCCGGCTGGCGGAAGCGAACGACCTGCTGCAACAGCGCGACGACAACGCCATGGAGGCCGCCATGCGCGAGGCCATGGACCGCTACCCGGATAAAGTGGAGGCCTACCGCAAAGGCAACAAGGGCCTGCTCGGCCTGTTCATGGGCGAGGTGATGAAGGCCACGAAAGGCAAGGCCGATCCCCGCCTGGCGAACACCGTGGTGCGCGCACTGCTCGACCGGGAACCGACCACCTGACCCACCCAACGTGATGAACCGCATGTTCCGTCATCCCCTCCTTCCGCTCCTCGCCCTTGCCCTGGCCGCCTGTTCCGGCGGCGGAGGCGGCCGCTCCGTCGACCTCGCCATCGAAGGCGGAGGCGGCCGCACCGTGTTCTTCGATCGCT
Source organism: Flavobacteriales bacterium (assembly GCA_016713875.1). Lineage (NCBI taxonomy): Bacteria > Pseudomonadati > Bacteroidota > Flavobacteriia > Flavobacteriales > Flavobacteriales bacterium. The sequence continues at coordinate 3,872,462 of JADJOI010000003.1, read as the reverse complement.
TCGAGAACAACCGACCGGTGCGCGTGGACTCCGTGGTGCTGTCCGCCGATGGCAAGGGCAGCCTGCGCGTGCCGGCGCTTCCGCTGGACTTCTACCGCATCGCGCTCGATGATCGCGACGCGCTGATCGTGGCCCTGGACAGCGCCGAGACGCTGAGGGTGGAGGCCAAGGCCGGTGAGCTCGCCCGCCCGTCGGTGTTGGACGGCTCGAAGCACACCCAGGACCTGCATGCCTTCTATCGAGAGGCCACCGTGCATGAACAGCGCATCGATTCCCTCCGCAAGCTTATGGCCCAGGGCGCCGGCGACAGCACCACCGTGAGCGCCCTGAACGAGGTGAACGAGGCCTACTACACCCTATGCAAGGACGCCATCAATGGGCACCCCGGCTCGCCCCTGCAGCTGAGCGCGGTGAGCAAGCTGAACATCCAGCAGGATATCGACACCTACAAACTGGTCCGCGACCAGCTACGCGGAAGCATGGGACGCTCCGGCTTCTTCACCGCATTCCGTGATCAAGTGGACCGCATGGAGAAGCAGGCCCAGGCGATGAAGCAGCAGGAGGCCGAGATGCAGCGGCTGAGCAACCTGATCCCCGTGGGCGGCATGGCGCCGGAGATCGCGCAACAAACTCCGGACGGGCGGACCGTTAAGCTGAGCGACCTGCGCGGCAAGGTGGTCCTCATCGACTTCTGGGCGAGCTGGTGCAAACCCTGCCGCATGGAGAACCCCAACGTGAAGAAGGTCTACGACCGCTTCCACGGCAAGGGTTTCGAGATCCTCGGTGTGAGCCTCGACCGCACCAAGGAGGCCTGGGTGGCCGCGATCCAGCAGGACGGGCTGCCGTGGAAGCACGTGAGCGACCTCGGCTTCTGGAACAACGCCGCAGCGCAGGAATACGGCGTGAGCAGCATCCCCTTCACCGTGCTGGTGGACCGTGAGGGCAAGGTGATCGACAAGAACCTGCGCGGCGCGATGCTCGAACGCCGCCTCGCGGAGCTCTTCGGCAGTTGAACAGGGCCACCCGCGCATCCGCCATGCGCAACGCATCTCTCCTCCCAGCGTTCGCGCTGTTCTTCTGCGCTTACGGCCAGGTCCCGTTCCAGCAACGCGTCGACCATGCGATCACGGTCCGCTTGGACGACCAGGAACATGTCCTGCACGGACTGGCACGCTTCGCCTACCACAACAACAGCCCCGTCGCCCTCGACACGCTGTGGGTGCACCTCTGGCCGAACGCATACGCCGACCGGCACACGGCACTGTGCCAACAACTGGACGCGGCCGGCGAGCTCGACCTCCATTTCGCGCGCGCCGAGGACCGTGGCGGCATCGACAGCCTCGATTTCCGCTCGGAGGGCCGGGCGCTGGCCTGGGGCCATCATCCGCAGCATGCGGACATCGGCTGGATCAAGCTGCCCACGCCCCTGGCCGGCGGCCGCTCCATCACCGTGGACACCCCGTTCCGGGTGAAGGTCCCCGACGGGCGGTTCTCGCGCCTGGGCCACACCGGCCAGGCCTATCACATCACCCAGTGGTATCCCAAACCGGCGGTGTTCGACCAGGAGGGCTGGCATGCCATGCCCTACCTCACCCAAGGCGAGTTCTTCGCCGACTTCGGCCGATACGAGGTCTCCATCACCCTGCCCTCGAACTACATCGTCGGCGCCACAGGCCTGCTCCAGGACGCGGACGAGAACCGGTGGTTGGATTCCCTGGCCGCACGTCCGGCCCCGGAGCGCAGGAGCCCGAAGGGTGCCGTGCCCTTCCCGCCCTCAGCCCACACGTGGAAGACACTGCGATTCGTTCAGGACAGCGTACATGACTTCGCGTGGTTCGCGGACAAGCGGTTCGTGGTGCGCAAAGGCGAGGTCCTGCTTCCGACCAGCGGCCGCACCGTCACCACCTGGGCGCTCTCCACACCCCGCAACGCGGCGCTCTGGGAGAACGCCGTGACCGACATCCAGGAGGCGCTGCTGCACTACAGCCGGGCCGTGGGAGACTATCCGTATGCGGCGTGCACCGCGGTGGACGGCACCATCAGCGCGGGCGGCGGCATGGAATACCCGATGATCACCATCATCGGCAACATGAGCAGCGCCGAAAGCCTGGATAACGTGATCGCCCATGAGGTGGGGCACAACTGGTTCCAAGGCATCCTAGCCAGCAACGAACGCGAGCACCCCTGGCTCGATGAAGGCATGAACAGCTACCTGGAGCTGCGCTACATGCGAGCCCGTTACCCCCGTCCCGAAAGTGCGTTCGGCATCCCCGGTGAAGCACGGCTCATGCGACATCACACCGATCCGCATCGCGCCCGGAACGAGCTCGCGATGCGCCTGAACACCCGGCGCGACCAGGACCAGGCCGCATCCCTGCCTTCCTCGCGCTTCTCGTCGACCAACTACGGCACCATGGTGTACATGCGGACCGCGTTGGTGATGGACCAGCTGGAGGCGTTCCTCGGCACCGCCCTCATGGACCGCTGCCTGCACGCCTACTTCGATGCGTGGAGCTTCAGGCACCCCGGGCCAGCGGACCTGCGCGCGGTGTTCGAAGAGGTGAGCGGCAAGGAACTAGGCTGGGCCTTTGACGAACTGCTGGGTTCGACGCGCAAAGCGGACGTGCGGGCGCGCCGCCTCAAGGACGGGGTGCTCCGCTACGCCATCCGGGGCGGATCGCACATGCCCTTCCCGGTGACCGACCCCGGCGATCAGGTACACAGGACGCTCTGGGTGGAGCCGGACAGCACACGACAGGTAAGGCTGCCCTGGCCCGATGTGGACCGCGTCCGCATCGACGCCGTGGAACGCACGCTGGATATCGACCGCCGCAACAATGGCGTGCGCGCGCACGGGCTCTTCCGCCGATGGACCGCTCCGCGGCTGGCGCCCCTCGTGGGCCTCGAGCGCGAGGACCGACGCAGCACATGGCTGAGCCCCGCGCTGGCGTGGAACGCCCACGACGGGTTCATGGCCGGCATCGCCCTGCACAACGCCACCTTCCCCATGCAGCGCGTGGAATGGGGTCTTGCACCGCTGTACGGCTTCCGCAGCGAACGGCCCGTGGGTGGAGCCAGGCTCTTCTGGCACCACGACCGGCTGACGCACGGTCCTGTGGGCAACATCCATGTGGGCCTCACCGCCCAAAGCGCCTCGCTCTTCGTGGACGCGCCATTGGAACGCTGGTACCTGCGGTTGTCGCCCCAGCTCACCGTGGACCTGCGCAGCGATCCCGGCCGGCGACAGGCGGCGCACAGTGTGGGCTACCGGGCCGTGATGCTCCGCGAGACCCTCAGCGGCATGCAGGGCGACACGCTCAGGATCGACCGGACCAACGAGGACATCTACCACGAGCTGAGCTACCGGCTCCAAGGCCGCGCGCCCCTCCTGCCCCGATCGCTCCGCCTTGACGTGCAGCACCACGCCGCGTTCACCCGGCTGGCGCTGGAGGCGCGACAGGCCTTCGTGTACGATACCCGGAAGCACCGCGTGGCCTTCCGGCTCTTCGTCGGCCAGTTCCTGCGCACCGACGACCGGCTGATGCAACGGCAGATGGGCTGGCGCCTGCACTGGGGCTCCAGCGACATGACCTTCGACCACCTCTTCATGGACCGGCAGGACGTGGGCCGCAACACCGCCCAGCAGATGGCCAAGGACCAGGGGGCCTTCCGGGTACCCACCGCACAGGGCACCTCGGACAGCTGGATCGCCGCGCTGAACATGGAGGCGGACATGCCCTTCATCCTCCCCCTGAGCGTGTACGCCAGTGCCGGTGCGGCACCCTACACGCAGGTGACCTCATCGGGCCGAACGGAGAAATGGCGCATGCACGCCGAAGCCGGGATCGGCATCCGCATCGTGCGCGACGTGGCCGAGGTGTGGCTGCCGCTGGTCTTCACGCGCGAGATCGCCGATGAGCTGGAGCTGCGCGGGGTGGACTTCGCGGAACGCATCCGTTTCGTGCTGGCGCTGGAGAAGCTCAACCCCTTCGAGCTCATCCGGGCCATCCGGCCATGAGCACTCACCAAGGGCCGCGAGAGCCCTCGACCATGCGCATCCACTTGCACCAACCGATCATCCCTGCGGCGATCTTCGCACACGGATGAAGCCCGGCCAAAGGATCCACTTCCTGAGCGACTTCCACCTCGGTGTGCCCGACGCGGCCTCCAGCCTGGCCCGGGAGAAGCGCATCTGCGCCTTCCTGGATGAAGCGGCGAAGGATGCCGCGGAGATCCACCTCCTGGGCGACCTGTTCGATTTCTGGTTCGAATGGCGGAAGGCCGTGCCCCGGGGGCACGTGCGGCTGCTGGGTAAAATGGCCGATCTGACCGACCGGGGCATCCCCATGCACCTGCACCTCGGCAACCACGACATGTGGATCTTCGACTATGTGCCCGGTGAAACAGGAGTGACCGTGCATCGCGAGCCCATCGTGCGCACCTGGAGCGGAAAGCGCTTTCTCATCGGACACGGCGACGGGCTCGGCCCGGGTGACCACGGCTACAAGTTCCTGAAGGGCGTGTTCCGAAACCAGGTGTGCCAATGGCTCTTCGCCCGGCTGCACCCCAACTTCGCCCTGTGGCTGGGTGACTTCTGGAGCGGCCGGAGCCGGCTGAAGAGCTACGAGAACGATCGGCGCTGGCTCGGTGAGGACAAGGAATGGCTCGTGCAGTACTGCCGCGAACGGCTGCGGACCGAGCACTTCGACCACATGATCTTCGGCCACCGCCACCTGCCGATCGACATGGAGGTGGCCCACGGTACGCGCTATGTGAACCTCGGTGACTGGATCAGCCACTTCACCTACGCCACCTTCGACGGCCAGGAGCTGGCGCTGAAGAAGCGGTCCGGTGACGGGCCGCTGAGCGCGGATATGCGGATCACGGGCGGGCCGGCGGTCTAGGAGGGACGGTCCGCCACGGATCCACGGGACCGCGCATCGCACCACCCACGCAAGCGGCCCGGCCTATTTTACACGGCCCCCCAGTTTCACCACCAGGTCCACCAGCCGGGAGCTGTATCCGTATTCGTTGTCGTACCAGCCCATCACCTTCACCATGTTGCCCACCACGCTGGTGAGCTGCGCGTCGAAGATGCAGCTGTGCGGATCGCCCACGATGTCCACGCTCACGATCGGGTCCTCGGTGTAGCGAAGGATCCCCTTGAGCCGGCCACCGGCCATCTGCCTGAAGTAGGCGTTGATCTCGTCGGCCTGCTTGAGGTCGCGCACGATGCAGGTGATGTCCGTGATCGACCCGTCCGGCACAGGCACCCGGATGCCACCGCCCCCCAGGCGGCCATCCAGCTCGGGGAAGATGCGTGTGATGGCCTTGGCCGCCCCGGTGGTGGTGGGGATCATGCTCACCGCCGCCGCGCGGGCCCGCCGCAGGTCCTTGTGCGGCGCATCGTGAAGCCGCTGGTCGCCTGTGTAGCTGTGCACCGTGGTGATGAACCCATCCTCGATGTGGCACAGCTCGTGGATGCCCATGATCATGGGTGCCGCGCAGTTGGTGGTGCAGCTGGCGTTGCTGATGATGGGTTCCCCGCCGATCAGGATATGGTCGTTCACGCCCAACACCACGCTCGGTATGTCCGCATCCTTGGCCGGGGCCGATAGGATGACCCGTTCTGCGCCGGCCTTCAGGTGGGCCGAGGCCAGCTCCCGTGTCAGGAAGTGCCCGGTGCTCTCGATCACCACATCCACCGCCAGTTCGCGCCAGGGCAGTCCGGAAGGGTCCTTGGCCGCGAAGGCCCTGATGGCCCTTCCTCCCAGGTGCAGGTGGTCCTCGTCATGGCCTACCGGATCGGCACTGACGCCATGCACCGAGTCGTACTTGTACAGATGGGCCAGGGTGCGTGTGTCCGTGAGGTCGTTCACGGCGACGAGCTCCAAATCGTTCCGCTGCAACAACAGCCGTGCGGTTACGCGGCCGATGCGGCCGAACCCATTAATGGCGACGCGGACTGGCTTCATGGTCATGTGGAAGGTCGGGACGGATCACAAAAGAAAGGCCCCGGACTGGTTCGTCCGGGGCCTTCCATCACGGTCCGGGTCAGGATCAGCGGGAGACCACCAGGCGTCCGGTGCGTTTCACGGAACCCGAGCGAAGCTCGACCACGTAGGTGCCGGTGGCGAGGTCGGTCACCCCGATCTCGATCCGGTTGCGGCCTTGGCCGAAGCTGGCGGCGCGCTGAGTGCGGACCGCACGACCGTTGAGGTCGAAGACCGTGATGACCACCTCGCGCCGCTCGGCCAGGTCGAACACCACCGTGGTCTGCACCTGGGCGGGGTTGGGGAAGAAGCTGAGGTCGCCGATGACCGCGCTGCCCCCGGCCACACCCGGACGGTCCGCCACCGAGAGGAAAGTCTCGCTGCGGAAGGCGCCGCGCCCATGGGTTCCGGCATAGATCACGCCCTGATTGGTGAGGTAGTCCGGACCATACGGGTTCGTGTTCCAAGTCCAGCGCTGCTGGCGCACCTGGAACGTCGGCACCTTGTCGAGCCCGGTGTTCTCAAAGGTCCAGGTCGTGCCCCCATCATCCGTGGCCATCACACCGAACTCCGTACCGACGACGAAGATGTCGGGGTTCTCGTAGTGGATCAACCCGTCATACACGGGCATTCCCACCAGCTCCGCAGGCATGTTCCACTTGTTCGTCACCGCAGGTGTGCCACCGATCCCGGTGATCAAACGCACCTTCTGCGAGCCGCCGTAGCCGCCTTGGGTGACCAGCAGTCGATCGGGGTCGTTCGGGTCGGCGCTGAGCCCGGTCACTGGAGCACCGCTGGTCATCAACGTCACAGGCGCGGAAAGCTGCAGGTCGGTCCCGAGCTCCGCGTCGGCCTGGTCGAGCGAGTAGGCATTGTTGAAGCCTTCCACCATGAACACCTCTCCATCGAGCGTGCCCCAGAACAGGCGGTCGCCGTCGGCGGACCACTCCAGCACGTTCACATTTCCACCGGCGTTGTTGGCCACCTTCCACCACTGCGGATTCTCGATGAACTGGCAGGCATCACGGGTCACCCAAACGCCCTGCGCCCCGGAGAACCCGACGGCGAAGAGGGTCTGCACACGGTCCTGCAACCGAAGCTCCTCGTTCGGGAGCACCATGCTCTGCGTGATGGTGTGGTATTGGTCGATCTGGGGCATCCGGCCCTTGTAGGTGATGACCTCGCCGAAGAACAGGGTATCGCCCGTGGTGTTCAACCAGCTCACGCTGTCCTGGCTGTTCACATCGTTCCAGTTCTCGTGAAGCCGGATGTTCGTGTAGAAGTCGCCAAGGCCGTTGCCGCCCAGCTCGCCAGGGGTGCCCAGTGCGAGCACCCGGGCATCGTAGAAATCACCGAAGTTGGTGCCCTCATCCGCTGAACGGGACACCGAGCCGAAGTACACCGTGGAGAACATGATGTTGGGGTCGATCTGGGAGATCTCCACATCGAAGCCGTCGCCACCGTTCACCTCGATCGCTTCCTCGGCGGTGGTGCCGCCGCTGAGGCGGATGTACTGGGTCCCATTGTCCTGGCAACCTCCCATCACTTTCCCCTGGGGCGAGTAAGCCAGCGAGTAGAACTGGGTGATGTTCAGGAAGCGGTTGGCCGCGTAGAACACCCCGCCCTTGTCGGGGCTCACGTAGATGCCACCGTCGCAGGCCACATACGCGGTCTGCCCGTCCGGTGCGAAGGTGATGTCATGCACGTCCGCGTGCACGCAGTTGAAACACCCGGGGAAGTCGAAGGCCAAGGCCAGCTGCACCGGCTGCGCATTGAGGCTGGTGGTCCACAGCGAAACACCGCCCAGCCAGATCCTGTCCGGCTCGCCGGGCACCACCGCAAGCACATTGTCGTACCCACCCTGGCTGTTGTCGCCGAAGATGTCCAGCTCGGGTACACCGGTGGTGCCAAAGCCCGGGGGCCAGATGCGGAGCCAATTGAAGCCTTTGTCCGTGGTGGCCCAGACCCCGTTCATCTGACCACCCCCGGTGGCGATCATGCAATAGAGGTAGTTGTTGTCGTCCGGGGAGATGGCGAATTCCATGCGGCCGATCTGGCTGTTGGGGAATCCGTTGTTGCCCAAGGTCATCTGCTCGAAGGACCCACCGCCATCACGGCTGAGCCAGCAAGCGCTTCCGATCTGGCAGATGATGACCGAACCATCCGCGCTCACCTCCAAGGCCCGGCACAAAGACTCAGGGGGTTGAGGTGCCGAGACCAGGCTGTTGTCGCTCTCATCATATAACGCCAAGCCATTCCCGTACGCCACCCACAGCTTGGTGGGTTCGGTGGGATGTGCCACGATCTTGTCCACAGTGGCCCAGTCATCGCTCGCGTTCCAATTGGACGTGGTGCCGAAGACCTGGGTGAAGCTCGCCCCACCGTCCGTGCTCATGAACAGGCCATCGCCGATGAAGCCACTGCCGCCGGATCCGGACGTGCCCTCTGGCGTTGCTCCAGTACCCACGTACAAATGACCGTTGCCAAGGATGGCGATCGAACTGATGCAGAGGTTCTCGTTGAACGCGCCCAACTTCTCCCACGTGTTGGCCCCATTGGTCGACTTGTAAAGCCCGCCGGAGACGCCACCACACCAGATGACCTGGGGGTTGGACGGATCGACGAGCACGGAACGGATGCGGCCGCCCACGTTATCCGGACCCATCTCCACCCACTCCAGACCGACGCTCTTGGGGCCGCCATAGGCATTGACCGCAGCCTCCATGGCGATGCGATCAGCAGGTTCGATGCGGCCGGTGGTCAGGTTCCCCCGGATCTTGGCCATGTAGTCCAGCATGCCAGGCGCACTGGCGGCCGGACCTCCTTCCGTGCGCGGAGCATAGCGGAGGCCCTGTTCGCCGATCCAGATGGCGCCGACGGCGATGGCGGCGGTGGTGGTGGCCAGAAGGCCGTTGCGTACTGCTCGGGTCATGGGAGTGGTCGGGATGGCCGGTTAAGGTTCGTTGACGAAGGAACACAAAGATAGTCGGCGGGGTTCCCTCCCCATCCCTGTCCAGGTCACAATTCCGTCGATCGTATACCGGTCCGGGCTACCCCACGTGGCGCTCCGCGTGATAGCTGGACCGCACCAGTGGTCCGCTCTCCACGAAACGGAAGCCCTTGGCAAGCCCCGATTCCCTGAACTGGGCGAACCGATCGGGGTGAACGAACTCCTGCACGTCCAGATGCGCCTTCGTGGGCTGTAGGTACTGCCCGATGGTCATCACATCGGTGCCCACGGCACGCAGATCGTCCATCGTCTCCAGCACCTCCTGGTCGGTCTCACCCAGGCCGAGCATGATGCCGCTCTTTGTCCGAAGACCCGCCCGCTTGGCCCGCATCAGAACCTCCAGGCTGCGGTCGTAGCGCGCTTGGACGCGCACCTGTTTCGTGAGACGCCGCACGGTCTCCAGATTGTGCGAGAGCACGTCCGGCGCGGCATCGAGCACCACGGCCAGGTCCTGCCAGCGCCCTTTGAAGTCAGGGATCAGGGTCTCCATGGTCGTGCCCGGGGACCGACGTCGGACGGCCCGGATGGTGCGCGCCCAGGTATCCGCCCCGCCATCCTCAAGGTCGTCCCGGTCAACGCTGGTGATCACACAGTGCTTCACACCCATCAATTCCACGCTGCGGGCCACGCGCGCAGGCTCGAAGGGATCCACCGGTTCAGGACGGCCGGTGGCCACGGCGCAGAAACCGCAGCTCCGCGTGCACACGTTGCCCAGGATCATGAAGGTGGCCGTACCCTCTCCCCAGCACTCGCCCATGTTGGGGCAGTTGCCGCTCTGGCAGATGGTGTGCAGCTTGTGCTCGCTGACGATGGTCCTGACCTTGCGGTAGCTCTCGCCCGTCGGCAGTTTCACACGGAGCCACTCAGGCCTTCGGGCTGGGCGGACGGCCGTCTGTTCCTCCTCCATGTTCATCGCACGTACTTCTTCCCGAACTGGACGCTGATGTACAGCTCCAGGAAGACCTGCTTGTTCTGCACCCCGTCCAGGTCGGCCATGATCGGCAACCGTTCCGGGAACGCATCGATGGTGCCGCCCACCTCCAGGGCCTTGATGCCAGCGGCCGATCCCGAGTGCTCGAAGTTCAGGCCGAAGCGGGCGAAGCCACCCACCCTGAACTTCGACTCCTCGATGCCCTTGAACCAGGAGGCCCGCCCGAAGATGTCGTCCGGATAGTGCACCTCCGGATCGTAGCGCTCCACGGCGATGGTCTCGTACGGCAGACTCGGCTTGCCGATCTGCAGGTACACCGGCTTCAGCATGGCGATGGAAGGCCCGATACCCCACACGTAGTTCACCTCCACCCCGCTCTTGCGCAGCTTGTCGGTGATCAGCTCCTTGCGGCCCCACGTCGGACGGAAGAGCAGCACGCTGTTCAGCTTACCATAGAAGTAGCCGCGTGCGTCCTCGTAGTACGGGTTGAAGCTCTTGATCTCCTTGGGGTGCTTCATACCCACGATCTCGATGCCGATCATGCGGCGCGAACGCGCCGTGCGGTGTTTGCCATGAAAGAAATTGGCCCCCCAGCCATCGCCGTGGGCCATCAGGCCACCATGCAGCTCCTTCTTGTACAAGATCCGCGTCTCATCGTACACCGTCTGCTGTGCCGCCAGCAGGACCGGCAGCAGCAGGAACGGCAGAAGGATCGCGCGCCACATGGAAGCTGTCAAAGCTACGAAGACAACGCTACCTTGCCGACCTTGGTCCATGAGCACTTCAACCGTCCGATATCTCGGTGAGCTTCGCACCGAGGCCGCCCACACTCGCAGCGGGGCCACCATCATCACCGATGCCCCACCGGACAATCACGGGCGCGGCGAGGCCTTTTCGCCCACCGACCTGTTGAGCACCGCGCTGGCCTGCTGCCTGATGACGGTGATGGGCATCCGGGCACGCGACAAGGGGTATCCGCTGAACGGCCTGTCCGCGAACGTGACCAAGCACATGGTCACTGGACCGCGCCGGGTCTCGAAGATCGAGGTGGACATCCGCTTGGACGGCACCGGACTTGACCCGGCCATGAGGTCGGAGCTGGAGGAGGTGGCGCGAACCTGCCCGGTGGCGCTCAGCCTGCGGGAGGACCTCGTTCAGGTCCTTCGGTTCTCTTACTATTGAGGGATGAACACGAAAGCCCGGACCAAAGGGCCGGGCTCGAGGCGTGTGCAGAAAGGATCAGGCAGGCCGTTCAGCCTTCACCTGATGCGTCTTGGAGTAGGCCGGACAGCTGTGGCTTGAACCGCAGGAGCTGAAAAGCATTGCGCCCACCACCACAACAGCCAGTACCAAAAGCACCTTTTTCATCGTTGTGCGTTCGTTTACTACGTTCCTTGGACGCAGGTAGAACGTTCCAGGTCGCCCAAAGTTATCGCGTGGAACGGGAGGGGCCTGGAAAAAGTTTCAACGATCCGTTGGCGAACTTGGCGGACCCGATGACCATGGCTACAGCAGCCCCTCGAACCGCTGAGCTCGGATCCGGCTGGACGCGCGTGCTCGGCCCGGAACTGGAGAAGCCTTACTTCCAGGCCTTGAAGGACTTTCTGGTGGCCGAACGCGCGGGGCACAGGGTGTACCCGGCCGGGCGCGACATCTTCCACGCCTTCGCGCGAACACCCTTCGACGCGGTCCGCGTGGTCATCCTGGGGCAGGACCCCTATCATGGGCCGGGCCAGGCCCATGGCCTGTGCTTCAGCGTGCCACCCGGTGTGCCACCTCCTCCTTCACTCGTGAACATTTTCTCCGAACTGGAACGCGATCTCGGGATCGACCGGCCCGCCCACGGTGACCTGGGCCATTGGGCCGATCAAGGGGTGCTGCTGCTGAACGCCACCCTCACCGTCCGCGCCGAGCAGGCCGCATCGCATCAACGTCGCGGTTGGGAAACCTTCACCGACACGGCCATCCGAGCACTGGCCACCGAACGGAGCGGGCTTGTGTTCCTGTTGTGGGGCCGGCACGCCCAGCAGAAGGAAACGCTCATCCCACCGGACCGGCACTACATCCTGAAGGCCCCGCACCCCAGCCCCTTATCCGCCCATCGGGGGTTCATCGGTTGCGGCCACTTCTCGGCCACCAACGAGATCCTCCAGGCCCAAGGCCTGGCCCCCATCGACTGGCGCACATGATGGCGGATCCCACCCCACCTGCCTGGCGCCCGGGCGTTCGTCCGCTCCTGCTGGCCACCGGCCAGCTCGCCGTCCTGTGCGCGGTGGCCCAGCGCACCGTGCTGGTGATCGATGCGGATGGACCCATGCCGAAAGCCGCCCTCCGCGCCGAACGGTTCGACTCGCCGACCGAAGCCGAGGCCAGGGCCATGGCCTGGGCGGAGGCCCTTCGGGCCCAAGGCGCGTTGGAGGCCTCGCTCGACACCTGCGTGCTGGTGGACGACACCCTCCGCTGCACCGTGCACCGCGGTCCGGACCACCGGTGGGCCGCCCTCTCCGGGTCGGGCATTCCGCACGACATGGCCGGCCGCACGCGGTTCAAGGAGCGCGCCCACGCCGGCAAGCCCATCGCGCCGCGCCGCACGATGAAGGTGCTGGACGACCTGCTCCGCGACGCGGAGGACCATGGCCACCCGTTCGCCACGGTGCGGCTGGACAGCCTGCGTACCACGGGCGATGGCCTGATGGCCACCGTTCGTGTGGACCTCGGGCCGCTGGTGCGGATCGACAGCGTGGTGGTGAAGGGCACCGCACGCATCTCGCCGCGCTACCTGCATCAGCACATCGGCATCCGGCCCGGGGATGCGTACGACGAATCGCTCATCGTGGCCCTCGACCGGCGCATCCGGGAACTGCCCTTCGTGACCCAACGACAGAAGCCCTACGTGCTGTTCGCCCCGGAACGCACCAAGCTCTACCTCTTCCTGGACCCGCGACGCGCCAGCTCCATCAACGGCATCCTCGGGGTGCTGCCGGACGCTGCCACCGGGCGCGTGGCCTTCACCGGCGATGTGGACCTCCGCCTCCGGAACGCGCTCCGTCGCGGCGAGTCCATCGACCTCAACTGGCGGAGCCTGAAGGACCGCACCCAGGACCTGAAGGTCCGCACCGCGGTGCCCTTCTTGTTCCAGACCCCTTTCGGTATCGACCTGTCGCTGAAGCTCTTCCGCCGGGACACCTCCTTCCTGGAAGTGAACGGACGTGGCGCGGTCCAGCTCGCCCTTCGCCAGGGCGATGTGGTGAGCGTGTTCGTCAACAGCAAGTCGTCGCGGACCCTGGGGCGCACCACCTCGTTCCTTCCCGGCCTGGGCAACGTGAGGTTGCTGACCTATGGCCTAGGCATCGAACGCCAGCGCTTCGACTACCGCCTGAACCCGCAACGGGGGCACGCCGTCTCCCTGGAGGGCTCGGCCGGCAATAAGGAAAGCCGCACGCCCGACCCGAACGACAACACGCTCACGGTGACCACGAAGTCCTTGCAGGTCCAGGTGGACGGGCAGGTGGTGGTTCACTGGGCGCTGGGCCGCAGGGGCACTGTGCGGGTGGCCGCTCAGGGCGGTGCGATGATCAACGACCGGTTGTACCTGAACGAACTCTACCGCCTCGGTGGCATCCGCAACCTGCGCGGGGTGGATGAGGCCTCTATCTATGCGAGCAGCTTCGCGATCGGCACCCTGGAGTACCGCCTTCTGCTGGAGGAGAACAGCAACGCTTTCGTGTTCGTGGACCAGGCCTGGTGGGAGGACCGGAGCCGGGAGGAGGTGCTCGCGGACGACCCCATCGGTTTCGGCATCGGCACCAACTTCGAGACCAAGGCCGGTATCTTCAGCCTCACCTACGCCCTGGGCAGCCAGTTCAACAACCCTTTCGACCTGCGCGATGGCAAGGTGCACTTCGGCTTCACCAGCCTGTTCTGACCCTCGTGAGCGGTGGGTTCCGGCAAGGTCGGTGCTTGCGCTTCTGCTCGTGTTGGCGGCGCCCCCATCGCTCCGCGCCACGGATCCACCCAAACAAGGGCTGGCCGACATGCTCTTGGAGTACATGGCCGCCCGGTATCCAGGCACTGCGCTCGATGGCCACATCCTCTACGTCTCCGCTCAACGGCAGCGCCTGTTCCATGTGGTGGACGGGCGGATGCAGGGCAGCTACCTCATCGCCACGGCCAAGGCCGGGCTTGGCTGCACCGTGGACAGTTATTGCACCCCCCCGGGCCTGCACCGCGTGGCCGAGAAGATCGGGGACGGACTGCCCCTTGGCGCCGTGCTGAAGGACCGTCTGCCCACCGGGGAGGTGGCCGACCTGGCCCGTGCGGACAGCGCCCGCGACGTCATCACCTCACGCATCCTCTGGCTCGAAGGCCTCGAGGAGGGCGCCAACCGCGGCGGCACGGTGGACAGCCATGAGCGGTACATCTACCTGCACGGCACCGGGGATGAATCGTCGCTCGGGCGGCCGACCTCGATGGGCTGTGTGCGCATGCGGAACGTCGATATCGTGGCCCTGTTCGACCAAGTGCCCATCGGCGCGCTCGTGGTGATCCTGGACAACTGAGGCGGGTCGGGGCTGTACCTTCGTGCGCATGGCATGGGGTGCCCTCCTTACCGGGATCCTGCTCGGTGCGCTGGCCGGGGCGGCCGCTGCCTGGGCCTGGTGGCGCGGCCAGCTCCAGGCGCTGGCCGCGCGGCACGCCCTGCAGGCCGAGCAGCAACGCGGGCAGCTGGAACAGCGGCTGGCCGGATCGGACGAGGCCCTGAAGCAACGGACCGAGCAGAACGCACAACTGCGCACCGAACACAAGGCCTCGCTCGATGCCAAGGTGGCGGAGCACGCGTCCACCAGCGCGGAACTGCTGCGCGTCAGCGCCGAGCTCGCCCGGGAACAGCAGCGCAGCACCGGGCTGCAGGCCAAGCTCCAAGAGCAGAAGGCCGAGCTGGACCAGCTGCATGCCCGCATGACGACGGAGTTCGAGAACATCGCCAACAAACTGCTGGCCGATCGCGGGAAGGCCTTGAACGACCAACAGCAGGAGCGGTTGGGCACCCTGCTCAAGCCCCTCCAGGAGCGCATCAAAGAGTTCGAGGACAAGGTGCAGAAGGCGTACGACGAGGAGGGCCGTCAGCGGTTCGCGCTCAAGAGCGAGGTGATGCGCCTGGTGGAACAGAACCAACGCCTCAGCCAGGAAGCGAACGACCTGACGCGCGCGCTGAAAGGAGATACCCAGGCCCAGGGTGCTTGGGGGGAGATGATCCTGGAGAAACTTCTGAGCAGCTCGGGCCTGGTGAAGGGCCAGGAGTATTCCATGCAGGAGAGCACCACCCTGGCGGACGGCAGCCGTCTGCGGCCCGATGCGGTGGTGATGCTGCCGGATGACAAGCACCTGGTGATCGACAGCAAGGTGAGCCTGCTCCATTACGAACGCTTCGCCGCCGCCACTGAGGGGGCCGAGCGCGAGCGGCTGCTCAAGCAGCATGTGGACAGCCTGCGCGCCCATGCCAAGGGCCTGGCCGAGAAGGACTACAGCAAGCTCTACGGCGTGCGCAGCGTCGATTTCGTGCTGATGTTCGTCCCCATCGAACCAGCCTTCCTCCTGGCCTTGCGCGAGCGGCCGGAGATCTTCCAGGAGGCCTATGACCGCCAGGTGGTGATGGTGACGCACAGCACGCTGATGGCCACCCTGCGCACGATCCACGGCATCTGGAAGCATGAGCGCATCGCCCGCAACCACCTGGAGATCGCGGACCGCGCCGGGAAGCTCTACGAGAAGTTCGTGGGCTTCACCGAGGACCTCATCAAGGTGGGCAACCAACTGAAGCTGGCCAAGGGCAGCTATGATGAGGCGATGGGCAAGCTGAGCGAGGGTTCCGGGAACCTGGTGCGCCAGGTGGAACTGCTGAAGCAGCTCGGCGCGAAGACGAACAAGGTGCAGAACACGGCACTGCTTTCAAGGGCCGAGGGCGCTCTGAACCTGCTTGAGCCATGAGCATCCGATGGACCCCGATCGCGGTGGTCACCGCAGGACTGCTCGCGGCCTGCGGCAGCCGGCCTCCCGCCCGAACGGGCACGGCGGACAACCTCGCCTACCTCTATGGTCAGGAATCGTCGAGCCTGGAGTTCAAGGCCCGGGTCCACCACCTGCCGGACGAGGCGTCGGTCATCTTCTTCAGCCTGCGCACGCGCGACCTGCTCTACAAGGGTGACGGCGACGGCCCCCCATACCGCGCCGCCGTTCGGGTCACGTACGAGGCGCTCTCCGATTGGAACGCCCGCACCCTGCTGGACAGTGCCAGCACCGTGGTGCGGGATGCCGCCGACGGACAGGGCGGCGACCAGGAACTGATCGGCCGGATGGACCTGCGGCGCAACGAGCGAAGCAGTTTCGTGCTGCGCATCACCGCCCACGACCTGAACCGCAACACGCGCAGCACCGTGCTGATCGATGTGGACCGCGCCAACGGCAGCGTGCGCCAGGACTTCCTGCCCATGGAGCGTGGTCGCGACCTGCCCTACTTCGACGACCACTTCGGCGGGCCCACGGCCGTTCGCGTCCATTGCCCCCGATATGCCGGTCGCACCCTGCTCGTCGCGCACTACCATCAGGACCATCGCCTCCCATCGCCTGTCTTCACCGAACAGGGCGCGTCCGATCTGGACCTCGATCCGGACACGGGCTTTTCCGCCCTCGTCGACACGAACGGCGACGTCCTCCTCGACCTGGGCCGCCCCGGCTGCTATCACCTGCGGCCGGACAGCACCCGAAGCGAGGGCTACAGCCTGTTCGTGCTCGGTCCGGGCCATCCCTACGTGGCCGATGCGGCCGGCATGGTGCCGCCCCTGCGCTACATCACCTCCATGCAGGAGTTCGACCGCATCAGCCAGGCCGGCAATATCCGGCAAGCGGTGGAGCGGTTCTGGCAGGATGCCGCCGGCGACCGCGAACGCGCCCGGGCCGCCATCCGCGCCTACTACCAGCGTGTGGAAAGCGCCAACCGGTTCTTCACCGCCCATGTGGAAGGCTGGCGCACCGATCGCGGCCTGGTCCACATCATCTTCGGCACCCCGACCACCATCTACCGCAGCGCGCGGGGGGAGACCTGGATCTACGGCGAGGAGAGCAACCTGATGAGCACCACCTTCACCTTCGTGCGCCGCAGCTCGCCCTTCTCGGAGAACGACCTGGTGTTGGAGCGCGACCCTCTGCTGAAGGGGGCCTGGTACCGCAATGTGGAAAGCTGGCGCAACGGCCGCATCCTGCAGAACTGATGGCAGGCAAGGACGGCATCCTCTATGGTGTGCACCCGGTGCTGGAGGCCCTGCGGTCAGGCGCCACGGTGGAACGGGTGCTCCTGAAACGGGATGCCACGGGCGAAGGCCCACGCACCGTGCGGCAGGCCGCCCAAGAGCAGGGGGTCCCGGTGCAGATGGTGCCGGCCGAGAAGTTGGACCGCTTGGTGCGCGGCGAACATCAGGGCGTGGTGGCCTTCGTCAGCCCCGTGGGCCGGCAGGACCTCGACGAGGTCATCAGCATGGCCTATGAGCGCGGCGAGCAGCCCCTCATTGTCGCTCTTGATGGCGTGACCGATGTGCGCAACGTGGGCGCCGTGGCCCGGAGCGCGGAATGCCTGGGCGCCCACGGGCTTCTTGTGCCTGCCAGCGGCTCCGCGCGCCTGGGGCCCGATGCGGTGAAAAGCTCGGCCGGGGCCTTGATGCGGTTGCCCGTATGCCGCACCCGGATGCTGGTGGACGGCCTTCATGTGGTCCAGGCCCATGGTCTTCGGATCGTGGCCTGCACGGAAAAGGCGGCCGCGGACATCCAGGGGACGGAGCTCGCCGGTCCGCTCGTGCTCGTGCTGGGCGCCGAGGACACCGGGGTCAGCGATCGTGTGCTCCGCATGGCCGATGCCCTTGTGCGTATTCCCATGGCCGGCCGTGTAGGCTCGTTGAACGTCAGCGTGGCGTCCGGCATCGCCCTCTACGCCGCCCTCATGGCCCGTCGCGGCACCCCGTCCTGAACCGGCTCCACCGGTCTCTTCCTCCCGCTCGTCGACCATCCGCATCGATCGGTCGATAACCTTTCGGCCCATGGTCCGGTAAAAAGGGCCGCGAACCCCGGGACCACTCATCCCGCGGGGACGCGAGAACGAACGGACCATGGAACGGAACGCCTTTTTCAAAGGCCTGATCGTCAGCACCTTTCTGCTGATCAGCGCCGTCGGCCTCCACGCACAGACCAACCCGGCGTCGACCCTGACGCTGCGTGTGGACGGCCTCACCGCCCAGGAACGGGACGCGCTCACCGAGGACCTGCGGAGCGGCACCGGCCTCAAGCTGGCTTACGCCTGCGTGCCGGCCGGGCTGCTCGTGATCGCCCCAGCGGACCCGCTGAGCGGCATCGATCCGCGCAGCGCTGCCGCCGCCAGCATCGGGCGGACCGTCACCAGCGCCCGCGCCCATGAGGAGA
Source organism: Flavobacteriales bacterium (assembly GCA_016713875.1). Taxonomy (NCBI): domain Bacteria; kingdom Pseudomonadati; phylum Bacteroidota; class Flavobacteriia; order Flavobacteriales; species Flavobacteriales bacterium. The sequence goes on along the minus strand of JADJOI010000003.1, from coordinate 3,854,062 downwards.
CCCTGACCCAGCAGCAGGTCGAGGCCCGCTGCACCAACGCCCGGAACCAATGAGCCCGATGCGCCCCTACCGCTTCCGCTCCCTCGCCGCGATGACCCTCATCGCGGCCTTGTGCGTCCTCCCATCTGCCGCACAGGCTCAATTGGTGGTGGCCCCGCAGGCCGACCTGCAGCAGCTCGCGGCCAGCATCACCGGCCCGGGCGTCACCATCAGCAACCCGGTGATCACCTGCCATGGTCTGGGCTACGGGGAATTCAGCTACACCGGCTCCGCCCTTTCCGCGGAGGAGGGTGTGATCCTCACCACCGGTCGCATCACCGATGCCATCGGGCCCAACAACAACGGGGGCGGCGGCAACTGGTTCGCGCAAGGCACCCCGGGCGATCCCATCCTCAACGCGGTCACCGGTCGCACCACGATGGATGCGTGCAAGTTCGAGTTCGACATCATCCCCACCGGCGACAGCCTCTCCTTCAACTTCGTGTTCGCCAGTGAGGAGTACAACGAGTGGGTGGGCTCACAGTTCAACGACGTGTTCGGCTTCTACATCAGCGGTCCCGGCATCGTGGGCGACCCCAACGCCGGCAACGAGAAGAACATCGCGTTGATCCCGGGCAGCAACCAGCCCGTGACGATCAACACCGTCAACAACGGCAGCAACTCCACGTACTACTTCGATAACGCCGGAGGACCCACCATCCAGTACGACGGCTTCACGCGGGACCTCGTGGCGCGCAGTGCGGTGACCCCTTGCCAGAGCTACCATCTGAAGCTGATCATCGCCGATGCCTCGGACCGCCAGTTCGATTCCGGGGTGTTCATTGAGAAGATCGAAAGCAACAACGTGACCATGCAGGCCTTCACGGCCAACGGCACGCCTGAACTGGTGGAAGGCTGCAACCCAGGCTGGGTGCGCTTCGAACGGCCATTCGCTCAGCCGACGCCGCTAATCATCAAGTACTTCATCCAGGGCAGTGCCACGAACGGAACGGACTACTCGGCGATCACGCCGGTGAATCCGGCCTTGCAGAAGACCATTGTGATCCCGGCGAACCAGACGTTCGTGGACCGGTCCGTGAACCCATTGATGGATGGCCTGAACGAGAATACCGAGGAACTGCTTTTCATCCTGGGCAATCCCTTCTGCCCGGCGCAGAACCTGGACTCGCTGACCTTCCCGCTGATCGACACGTTGTTCGCTACGGTCTCCCCGGGAGGCACCATCTGCGCGGGCGGTTCCTGGCCGCTGCAGGTCACCGGAGGCGCCACCTACAACTGGAGCCCCGCCGCCGGCCTGAGCTGCACGACCTGCCCGGATCCCGTGGCCTCGCCGGCGAGCACCACCACCTACGTGGTGACCATCACGGACGGCAGCTGCACGCGTAGTGTGAGCCGCCAGGTGCGCGTGAGCAACCTGGCGCCCAGCGCCGTCATCACCGCCCCGCTCTGCAACGGCCAGTCGAACGGTGCCATCAACCTGAGCACGACCGGTGGTGTGGCGCCCTACACCTACGACTGGACCGGCCCCAACGGGTTCACCGCCAGCACACAGGACCTCACCGGCCTGGCCGCGGGCACCTACACGGTGACCGTGATGGACGCCGCGTGCACCCGGACACAGAGCTTCAACGTGATCGATCCCGGTGTCCTGGTCGTGGACCTTGAACCCGCCGTGCTCGCCTTCGGACAGAACATCAGCTGCCACGGCGGCAGTGATGGTTCCATCGATGCGACGATCACCGGAGGCTCCGGCCCGTACACGCTGACGTGGGCCGGGCCGAACGGCTTTGCCAGCAGCTCGGCCGACATCAGCGGACTGGCCGCCGGCGCGTACTCCCTCAGCGTGACCGACGCGAACGGCTGCACGGCCTCCTCCGCCGTGACCCTCGTGGAAGCGACCCCCGTGGTGGTCTCGATCGACCAGACCACCCCGGTGAGCTGCTTCGGCGATGGAGCGGGCAGCGCCACGGCCTCCGCGGTCGGTGGCATCCCGCCGCACAGCTACTCGTGGAACACGGCACCGGCACAAGCTGCGGCCACGGCCACGGCCCTCACCCCCGGCACCTGGACGGTGACGGTGAGCGATGGCTATGGCTGCATCGGATCGGCCACGGCCAGCATCGGTGGTCCCACGGCCCCGATCAGCATCTCCACGAACCTCGTGACGCACGTGCGCTGTTTCGGCAACAGCACGGGCAGCGCCACGGTGGCGGTGAGCGGCGGTACCGCCCCGCATGGCATCACCTGGAACACCGTGCCCGCACAAAGCGGCGCCACAGCGAGCAACCTGCCCGCAGGCACCTGGACGGCAACGGTGACCGATGGGAATGGTTGCGCGGCACAGCACAGCGTCATCATCGACCAACCGGCCGCGCCGCTGAGCGCCGCGGTGCAGGCGCAGACCGATGTGCTGTGCCATGGCAGCTCCAGCGGCAGCGCCACGGTGGGCGCGACCGGGGGCACCGGCCCTTACACCTATAGCTGGAACACCAGCCCCGCACAGAACGGTGCGACCGCCACGAACCTGACGGCCGGCACCTGGACCTGCACAGTGACCGATGTGAACCTGTGCACCGCGACGGTGAACGTGATGATCGGACAACCGAACGCCGCGCTGACCGCTTCGATCGCTTCCAACACGCCCGTGCTGTGCCATGGACAGAGCACCGGCGGCGCTGCGGTGTCCGCTTCCGGCGGCACCGGCCCATACGCGTACGCGTGGAACACGAGCCCGGTGCAGACCGGGGCGACCGCCACGAACCTGCCGGCCGGCACATGGACCTGCACCGTGACCGACGCGAACGGATGCACCCGCAGCGTGCAAGCCACCATCGCCCAACCGGCCGCGCCGATCCAGGCGAACCTGCTCAGCACAACGCCGGAGGACTGCTTTGGTGATGAAGCCGGTACCGCCGTGCTCACCATCACCGGAGGCAGCGGTGCCTACCTGGTGAACTGGAACACCGCACCGCCGCAGACCGGGCTCATGGCCACGGGCCTGGTGGCCGGCACCTACACGGCCACGATCACCGACCAGAACGGATGCCCCCTCACCGCCTCGGTGAACGCGACGATCGGCGGCCCCAACGCGGCCCTGTCCTTGACCGCCAGCACCAACGTCCCCACCTGCTTCGGTGGCAGCACCGGAAGCATCGACCTTACGGTGGCGGGTGGAGTTCCGCCTTACACGTACGCCTGGACCGGTCCGGGCGGCTTCAGCAGCACCAGTGCCGACCTCAGCGGCGGACTGACCGCGGGCACCTACACCGTGATCGTCACCGACGCGCACGGCTGCACCGCCACGGCGAGCTGGACGCTGGGCCAACCCGCTGCCTTGAACGCCACGGCGGTCGTGAGCGACCTTGCCTGCCGCGGTGATGCATCGGGTGAGATCGCGGTCGATGTCACGGGGGGGACCGGTGTGTACAGCACCGCCTGGAGCGGTCCCAACGGGTTCTCCAGCAATGCGGAGGACCTGAGCGGTCTGGCCGCCGGGGTGTACACCCTTCTGCTGAGCGACGCCAACGGCTGCACGTTCACCGCCAGCTGGACCGTGTCCGAACCGGCCCAGCTGAACGCATCCATCACCGCGCAAACGGCGGTGGGCTGCCACGGTGGTGCCAGCGGCAGCGCCACGGCCGCCGCCAGCGGAGGAACCGCTCCCTACTCCTATCAGTGGAGCACGGCCCCGGTGCAGAACACGGCGTCGGCGACCAACCTCGCGGCCGGCACATGGACCTGCACCGTGACCGATGCGCACGGATGCACCGTCACCACGACCGCCACCATCGGCCAGCCTGCCGCACCGCTGAGCACGAGCACCAGCGCCAACCTGTCGGTGAACTGCTTCGGTGGTTCGAACGGCAGCGCGACGGTGAACGCCTCCGGTGGCACTGCTCCCTACACCTTCCAATGGAACACGACACCCGTGCAGAACGGGGCCACGGCCAACAACCTGCCCGCAGGCACCTGGACCTGCACGGTGACCGACGCGAACGGATGCTCCACGCAGCACACCGTGACGATCACGCAACCCGCGGCAGCCCTCTCGGCCTCCATCACGGCCACCACGCCGGCCGCCTGCTTCGGCGAGGCGACCGGTAGCGCGACGACCTCCGCCAACGGCGGAACGGCACCTTACAGCTACAGCTGGAACACGAACCCGGCGCAGTCCGGTGGCACCGCCACGAACCTTGCGGCCGGTACCTGGACCTGCACGGTGACGGACGCACAAGGCTGCACCACCAGCGTGCAAGCGATCGTGGGTCAGCCTTCAGCGGCCATCGGCACCACGGCCTCCATCACGGCCGCGGCGTGCCAGGGTGCCAGCAACGGCGCCGTGGACCTCACCACCACCGGCGGCACGGCGCCCTATGGACATGCCTGGACCGGGCCCGGTGGTTTCACCGCCTCCACGGCCGACATCAGCAACCTCGCCGCCGGCGTGTACCAGGTCACTGTGACCGACGCCAACGGATGCTCGCACACCAGCAGCTGGAACGTGAACCAACCCGGGCTCTTCAGCATCAGCGCCACCGTGCCCACCTACGCGGGTGGCGCGCATGTGAGCTGCCCCGGGGCGAGCGACGGCAGCATCGCGATGACCGTGAGCGGCGCCACGCCGCCGTACACGTTCTCCTGGAGCGGACCCAACGGCTTCACCAGCGGGGCCGAGGACATCAGCGGGCTTGCTGCGGGAACCTACACGTTCGTCGTGACGGACGACAATGGATGCTCCAGCTCCGAGACGATCACCTTGAACACCCCTCAACCGCTGCAGGTCCAGTTGACCGCGGGCGACCAGGGCCACGGCTTCGGGGTATCGTGCTTCGCTGCGGCGGATGGCACCATCGACGCCACCATCACCGGGGGTGTGGCGCCCTTGGCCCGTGTCTGGGCCGGTCCGAACGGCTTCTCGTCGAACAACGAGGACATCAGCGGGCTTTCCGCGGGGTCCCACACGCTGACCGTGACGGATGTGAACGGCTGTTCCACGAACGCCTCCATCACGATCACCAGCCCTTCCGCGCTGGTGGCCACCGTGCCCACCACGGTGGACGTGCTGTGCCACGGTGGCGTGACCGGCGCCGCCACCGCCACGGTCTCCGGCGGTGTTGCACCGCATCAGTTCATGTGGAACACCACACCTGCGCAGCTCACCCCGGCCGCCAGTGGGCTCGCCACCGGGACCTGGACCGTGACCGTGACCGATGCGAACGGATGCACGACCCAGGTCGACGCCACGATCGATGAACCCACCGTCGCCCTGGGCGCCACGATCGCCGGCTCCTCCGATGTGGGCTGCACAGGCGGCAGCACGGGCAGTGCCACCGTGAGCGCCATCGGTGGTACGGCGCCGTACACGTATTCCTGGAACACGACCCCGGCCCAGACGACCGCCACGGCGACCGGCCTCGCCGCCGGCACGTGGACGTGCACGGTGACCGATGACCACGGCTGCACCTTCAGCGTGGCCGCCGCGATCGCCGAACCGGCCGCTGCCTTGAACGCCATCGCCTCCCAGGTGAACGCTGTGTCCTGTCACGGCGGCAACACCGGTAGCGCCACGGTGAACATCACCGGCGGCACCGGGCCCTACACCTACAGCTGGAACACGACACCGGTCCAGAACACGCAGACGGCCCTGGCCCTCACCACAGGGACCTGGACGTGCATGGTGACCGATGCGAACGGGTGCAGCACGACCGCCAACGTCCTGGTGGGCCAACCCGCCTCGCCGCTGACGGCCGCAGTGACAGGGACCACCGACGTGGCGTGCGCGGGCAACACCGGCAGCGCCAGCGCAGCCGCCAGCGGCGGAACGGCACCCTACACGTACAGCTGGGACACATCGCCCGTGCAGACCAGCGCCACCGCGAGCGGCCTCGGTGCCGGCACATGGACCTGCACGATCACCGATGCCAACGGATGCACCACATCGGTGAGCGCGTCGATCGCCGCACCTCCGGGTGCGCTGACGGCCGCGCTGATCGCGACCACGGACGTGGGCTGCTTCGGCCAGGCCACCGGCTCAGCGGAAGTGGCCGCTTCGCTGGGCACAGCGCCCTACACGTACTCCTGGAACACGACACCGGCGCAGAACACGCCGCAGGCCACCGGGCTCGCCGCGGGCAACTACCTGTGCACGGTGGTCGACGCCAACGGTTGCAGCACGCTTGTCAGCGCCTCCATCGGCGCCCCGGCCGCATCGCTGACCGCTTCGATCGTCAGCACCGACGGCGTGAGCTGCTTTGGGCTGACCGATGGTGGGGCCATGGCCACCTCCGCGGGCGGCACAGGGACCGTGAGCTATAGTTGGAACAGCGTACCCGCTCAGACCGGTGCGCAGCTGAACAACGTGGGCCCGGGCACCTATGTGGTGACCGCCACGGACGGCAACGGATGCACCGCCACCGCGCAGGCCGTGGTGACCGCGCCCGCCGCAGCACTGAGCCTCAGCACGGTGTCCACCACCGACCAGAGCTGCTTCGGCAGTGCGAACGGGCAAGCCACAGTGAGCGCCTTGGGTGGCACTGCGCCCTACACCTACGCCTGGAGCACCGCTCCGATCCAGTTCGGCGCCACGGCCAATGGTCTTGCGCAAGGCAGCTGGCCCGTGACCGCAACGGATGCCAACGGCTGCACGACATCCTCGTCCGTGTCCATCGGCGGGCCCGCCGCACCGCTCGCACTGTCCGCTTCCGTGATCACGGACGTGCTCTGCCATGGCGCCAATACCGGCTCCGCCACCGTGAACGCCACAGGCGGGACCGCACCGTACAGCATCACATGGAACAGCACCCCTGTGCAGACGGGGGCCACCGCCTCGAACCTCTTCGCCGGCAGCTACACCGCCACGGTGCAGGATGCCAACGGCTGTAGCGCGAGCACCGTCGTGACCATCGCACAACCTTCCGCGACCATCGAGCCGTACGTGGAGAACCTCGGCATGGTGAGCTGCCATGGCGGAAGCGACGGCTTCGCCGAGATCGAGGTGACCGGCGGAAGCGGGAGCTTCAGCATCACGTGGAACACGATCCCTGCGCAGACAGGAGCGCTGGCCACCGGTCTGAGCGCAGGCACCTGGACCGCCAACGTGGTGGACAACAATGGCTGCGCGATCCCGAAGCAGATCCCGGTGACCATCACCCAGCCTGTCGCACCGCTCGCCATCACCGGCGGGCTGAGCGACCACTCGGGCACCAACGTCTCCTGCCATGGTGGTGAGGACGGATGGATCGATGTGACGGTGACCGGTGGAACCTGGCCCTACAACTACTTCTGGTCCGACCAGTGGGGCAACCAGACCGGTCTGGAGGATGTGACGGGACTGAGCGCCGGGTGGTACACCCTCATGGTGAGCGATGGCAACGGCTGCACCACGACCACCGGCTTCCTGCTCACCGAACCCTCCATGCTGGAAGCCGCGGCGACGATCGTACCGGCCGCCTGCCAGGGTGCTGCGGACGGCGCCATCGACCTGTCGGTCACCGGTGGCACGGCGCCGTACCAGATGACCTGGACCGGACCGAACGGCTACTCGGCGAACACGGATGACGTGAGCGGGCTGACCGCCGGTGTGTACACGGTGACCGTGACGGATGAGAACGGATGCAGCATCCAGCGCACCTTCAGTGTCGTGCAGCCCGGGCTCTTCACCATCGCGGCCGTGCTGAGCGACATCAACGGTTCCGGTGTGAGCTGCGTGGGAGCCACCGACGGCAGCATCGCGGTCAACGTCTCCGGCGCCACCCCACCATATACCTACGCGTGGACCGGCCCCAACGGCTTCACCAGCACGGACGAGGACCTGACGGGCCTTGCCGCAGGCACCTACACGATGACGGTGACCGATGCGAACGGATGCGCCACGGCCGAGAACTGGACGCTGACCGCGCCCACCCCCTTGAACGTGCTGGCCATCGCGCCCGAACACAATGGCACCGAGATCAGCTGTGCCGGCGGGTCGGACGGTGTCATCGACGCCACGGTCTTCGGTGGCACGCCACCCCACACCTTCGTGTGGACCGGACCGAACGGCTTCATCGCCACCAGCGAGGACCTCTCCGGCCTGGCCGCCGGCACCTACGACCTCCTGGTCACGGATGCGAACGGCTGCACCGCGGCGGCGACGATCGTGCTCGAAGAGCCCGACCCGATCGCCTCCTCCATCACGCTCAGCCAGACCGCCAGCGGTGATGCCATCTCCTGCCATGGTGCCGCGACCGGCTCGATCGACCTCAGCCTCGTAGGCGGCAACGCTCCGTTCAGCGTCACCTGGACCGGACCCAACGGTATCACGGCCACGGGTGCCGACCAGTTCAATCTGATCGCAGGCACCTACACCGCGACGATCACGGATGCCAATGGGTGTGTGGTGAACGCGAGCACGACGCTCACCGAGCCGGACGCCCTGGTGCTCACCGGGGACCTCAGCACCACGGTGGGTGGCACGGCCATCTCCTGCGCAGGTGGTTCCGATGGCAGCATCGACCTGCACATCAGCGGCGGCGCGGGCGGCAGCACCGTCCAATGGACCGGCCCCAACGCGTACGTCAGCACCACGGAGGACCCCTCGAGCCTTGCTGCCGGCAGCTATGTGGTGAACGTCATGGACGCCAACGGCTGCACCGCCAGCACAAGCTTCCTGCTCGACGCTCCCGCGGCCATCACGGCCACCCAACTGGTACAGGATGCCCTGTGCCAGGGCAACGCCGACGGTGCCATCGACCTCTCCACCGCCGGAGGTACCGCACCGATGGCCTTCAACTGGAGCGGTCCCAACGGCTTCAGCGCAACGAGCGAGGACATCGCCAATGTGCCTGCCGGCGTGTACGTGGCCACCATCACCGATGCGAACGGCTGCGCGCTGGTGCACCCGGTGAACGTGCAGGAACCCGGCATGTTCATGGTGAGCTCGCTGATGAGCGGATATCCCGGCGGGTATCAGGTGAGCTGCGCCGGTGCTTCCAACGGAGCCCTGGACATCGACGTGACGGGTGGAACCCCCGGCTACCAGTACAGCTGGACAGGCCCGAACGGCTACACCAGCATCGATCAGGACATCACCGGTGTGCCCGCGGGCAACTACTTCGTGATCATCACGGACGCCAACGGGTGCAGCCACCTTGAGCAGTACTCGCTCGTGGCACCGGCGCCCCTGAACGTGGGGCTGCTGGCCAGCGTGTGGCCGGGTGGTGCCAACACCAGCTGCGACGGCGCGACCACGGGATCGGTGGACGCCACCATCGTTGGCGGTCTCGCCCCCTATGGTGTCAGCTGGAGCGGCCCCAATGGCTTCACCGCCAACGTGCAGGACCCCACGGGCCTGCTGGCCGGCACCTACACGATCAACGTGACCGATCTCGTGGGCTGCACCACGCAACAGAGCATCACGCTCACCGCACCAGCGCCTGTGGGTGGGGCCCTGACCACGAGCGTGCTCGGCGGCGGCACCGGTGTGAGCTGCGATGGCGCCACCGACGGATGGATCGACCTCGCCCCGCAGGGCGGTACCGCGCCCTACTCCGTGGTCTGGAGCGGCCCGAACGGTTACATGAGCAACGATGAGGACCCGAGCGGCCTTGCTGCGGGCACCTACGCGGCCACCATCACCGACATGAACGGCTGCACCACCACGATCGATGCGACGCTTACCGCACCGGCCCCCATCACCGTGGACCTGCAGGCCGCTGTGTTCGGCGGGGGCTTCACCCTGCCGTGCTTCGGCAGCGAGGCCGGAAGCATCACCGCGAGCGCCATCGGCGGAAGCGGTGCGCTGCAGTATGCCTGGACGGGTCCGAACGGCTTCTCCGCCACCACGGCGACCATCAGCGGCCTTGGCGCCGGCACCTACACGGTGGTCGTCAGCGACGCCACCGGATGCTCCGCCACGCAGAGCATTGCGCTGAGCGCCCCGCCGGCCTTTGACGGCGACCTGGTGCTGAGCGATGCCGGCAACGGCTTCCAGGTGAGCTGCGGCGCCGAGGACGGCACCATCGACCTCACCGTGAGCGGTGGCCTGGCCCCGTACCAGTTCGACTGGAACGGACCCGGTGGTTTCGCCGCCGTCACCGAGGACCTCAGCGGCCTGGCCGCGGGCACCTACACGCTGACCATCGTGGATGACAACGGTTGCATGAGCGTGCAGCAGGCGCTGCTCACCGCACCTCTGCCCTTGCAGGCCTCGCTGACCAACAGCGGCACCGTGTGCGATGGCGGCAGCGACGGCAGCATCGACCTGGAGGTCTCCGGCGGTGTGCTGCCCTACACCTTCGCCTGGAGCGGTCCCAACGGCTTCACGTCCACCAGCGAGGATCTCTCGAGCCTCGCGGGCGGCACCTACGCAGTGACGGTGCTCGACGCCGGTTCCTGCAGCGGAAGCTGGACCACGACCATGTCGGCGAGCGCACCGATCGACCTCAGCACCTATGTGAGCCAGACCGGAGGCACCAACATCGCCTGCGCCGGTGACAGCACCGGCGTGATCGCGGTGTTCGCCACCGGTGGGGCCGGCACGTTGGATCTCCTGTGGAGCGGTCCGAACGGTTTCACCGCGAACGGCGCCGACACCCTCACCGCGCTCGTGGCAGGCACCTACACGCTCACTGTCACCGATGGCAACGGATGCCAGCGCGATACGAGCTTCACTTTGACCGAACCCGCCCTGCCGATCGCAGGAAACCTCACGGCACAAGCCTTCCCGAGCGGAACGAACATCAGCTGCCTGGGCGGTAGCGACGGCAGCATCGACCTCACGGTCAATGGAGGCAACGGGCCGTACAGCTTCGACTGGCGCGGGCCCGACAGCACCAGCTACGCCACGGAGGACCTGAACGGGGTGATCGCCGGCGACTATGAAGTGGTGATCACCGATGCCAACCAGTGCGCCACCCTGCTCACCATCACCCTCACCGAACCTGACAGTGCGCTGACCGCCGTGCTGGACATCGCCACCTACAACGGCTTCAACACGAGCTGTGACGGATCGAGCGATGCGACGGTGGGCGTCGCCGTGCTGGGCGGCAACGGCGGCGAACAGCTCACCTGGTCCGGCCCGAACGGATTCACCAGCACCTCGGACACGCTGAGCGGCCTCGCGGCCGGCCTCTATACCCTCACGGTGACCGACATGAACGGCTGTGTCAGCGTGCAGGACGTGACCCTTACCGCACCGACCCCGGTGGTGCCGATGCCCATCGCCTTCAGCTACCCCAGCGGCAGCAACACGAGCTGTGCCGGCGTCAACGACGGCCTGCTCACGGCGCTGGCCAGCGGTGGTGCAGGCGGCTACACGTACCTCTGGACGGGTCCCGGCAGCTTCAGCAGCACCGCTGACAGCATCGCCGCGCTCGGTGCGGGCACCTACTGCCTCACAGTGACCGATGCGAACGGATGCCAGGCCCAGGGCTGTACGGACCTCATCGCCGCCACCGCCATCGACGCCACCTACACCGCCACGGCCGCCGGATGCGGCCAGGCCAATGGTGCCGTGGACCTCACCGTCCTGGGCGGCGGTGCGCCCTACACCTTCGATTGGGCGCATGGCGCGATGAGCGAGGACCTCAGCAATGTCAGCGCAGGCACCTACGCGGTGACCATCACCGACCTCAACGGCTGCACCGCCGCACTGTCCGTGCAGGTGGAGGGTGGACCTGCGCTCTCTGCGGAAGCGATGGTGAACGATGCCAGCTGCCTGGCGGGAGCCACAGGGGCCATTGACCTCACCATCACGAACGGGACCATGCCCTACACCTTCCAGTGGAACACGGGCGCCGTTTCCGAAGACCTCAACGGGCTTGCCGCTGGCACCTACACCGTGACGGTGAGCGATGCCGCCGGATGCACCTGGAACAGTGCGTTCACCGTGAACGATGGCGCCACACTGACCGTGGACAGCCTGGTGGTGACCTACTCCAACGGCTACAACCTCAGCGGCCATGGCAGCAACGACGGCAGCATCACCGTGACCCCGGACGGTGGCACCGCACCCTACAGCTTCGCATGGAACACCGGCGCGGATGGAGCATCGGTGAACGGTCTGGCCGCTGGCACGTACACGGTGACGATCACCGATGCGAACGGCTGCTCCATCACCCTGTCTTTCACCCTCGACCAGCCCATGGACGTGGTGATGCCGACGGGCTACACCCCGAACGGGGATGGCAGCAACGACAGCTACGTGGTGCAGGGTCTCGATGCCTATCCCGACAACCGCATCATCATCTACAACCGCTGGGGCAACGTGGTATACGACCGCGTGCGCTACACCAATGACTGGAGCGGCGAGAACCAGCAGGGAGAACCCCTGCCCAACGGCACCTACTTCGTGGTGCTGACGCTGACCCCGGACGGCGCACCGATGCAGAACTACGTGGACCTCCGCCGATGAACCGCTCCATGGAACGAACGACAACACCCACCGCCATGCACCGCATCCTGCCCCTGCTGCTCATCCTGCTCGCCGGAGCCCCGCTCCGCGCCCAGCAGGAGGTGATGGTGAGCCAGTACATGTTCAACGGGCTCTTCCTCAACCCGGCCTATGCCGGCAGCCATCCCTTTGTGAGCGGCAGCCTGCTCCATCGCGAGCAATGGACGAACATGCCCGGCGCGCCGCGCACCAGCATGGCCGCCGTGGACGGTCCGCTCTGGAACAACCGCATGGGCCTCGGGCTCTCCGTGGTGCATGACCAGATCGGCATCAGCCGCGACCTCGACATCTCCGGCCACTATGCCTACAGCATCCGCACCGGCGGAGCGAGCCGCCTGGCCTTCGGGCTTCGGGCAGGACTGTCGGTGTACTCCGCACGCCTCAGCGAGCTCACCTATTGGGACGAGGACGACGCGGTTTACGCGCAGAACCTGAAGAACGCGCTGGTGGGCAAGTTCGGCTTCGGCCTCTACTGGCACGATCCGCGCACGTACGTCGGCCTCTCCGTGCCCAACCTCTACAGCGCTGACGATCAAGTGAGCCAGGCGAACGCCACCGTGGTGGACGACTACTTCACGCGTCACTTCTACCTGCATGCCGGCCGCGTGTTCCCGGTGAGCGAGAGCATCGACATCAAGCCTTCCATCCTCCTGAAGGTGGAGCCCGCGGCGCCACCCCAGGCCGACATCAACTGCAACGTGCTGTTCCGCGATCGGCTGTGGGTGGGGGCCGGCTACCGCACCGGCGACGGCGCGATCGCCATGGTCGAATACCAGATCACGCCCGTGTTCCGCGTGGGCTATGCCTACGACATGACCACCTCGCGCCTGCGCCGGTTCAGCGGTGGATCGCATGAGGTGATGCTCGGCATCGACCTCGGCAAGGACCCCATCCGCATCAAGTCACCCCGTTACTTCTGACCATGAGCCCCACCGTGCGCCACACCCTCCTCCTGGCCGGCGCGGCCCTGCTGACCTCCTGCGCGAGCCTGCACCTGCACAAGGGTGACAAGGCCTTCGACCTGATGCAGTACCGCAAGGCCTCCGACCACTACGACCGCGCCTTGCGCAGCTCGCCCGATCGCCGCACCCAGCTGCGGCTGGCCGAGGCCCTGTACCACCGGAACGACCCGCACCGGGCCCGCGAGTTCTACGCCCTGGCGGACGCCACGCACCGCCTCAGCGGCGACACCGCGCTGCGCTACGGACAGATGCTGCTCTCCTCCGGAGCGCCGGACGCCGCAGGCGCGCTCTTCCTGCGCGTGCTGGAGGAGACGCCCGAGGACCGACATGCCCAGGACCTCTTTGCCTCCACGCGCGACGTGGCCCTCTTCTATGCCGACAGCGGACGGTACATCGTGAACCGGCTCACGCTTCAAGGCCTGACCACGGCCTTCAGCCCGAGGCCGCACGGCAAAGGCCTCCTGGTGGTGGGCGAACGTCCCGCACCGGCCTCCAAGACCGACCCCTGGGACGGCCTCTCCTACATGGACCTGTACACGGTGAACAAACGCACGGTGGTGACCTGGACCGAGGCCATGCCCCTGCCCGGCGCGGTGAACGGTCCCTACCACGAAGGCCCGGCCGTGGTCTCCCCCGACGGGCGCACGCTCTACTTCACACGCAGCGACTACCTGAAGCGCAAGCTGATGAAGGATGACGGCAACACCAGTCACCTGATGCTCTTCCGCGCCACGCTCGACAGCGCAGGGCAGTGGAGCGACCTGATCGACTTCCCCTACAACAGCCCCGCCTGGAGCACCGGGCATCCCGCCTTGAGCGCCGATGGCCGCACCATGTACTTCGTGAGCGACAAGCCCGGCGGACTGGGCGGTGCCGACATCTGGATGAGCGAGGACCGGGGTGCCGGCTGGACCGCGCCGGTGAACCTGGGGCCCACGGTGAACACGCCGGGCAACGAGCTCTTCCCCGTGGTGAACGGTCGTTCGCTCTACTTCTCCTCCACCGCGCACCGCAACATGGGCGGACTTGATGTGTTCGAGACCCATCCAGAGAATGATGGGTGGAGCACACCGCGCAACCTCAACGCCCCCCTGAACACGCCGTTCGATGACTTCGGGCTGGTGCTGGACAGCACCGAGCAGGGCGGCTACCTCAGCAGCAACCGCGAAGGCAGCGATCAGGTGTACGTGTTCTGGGCCTATGAACCCACCTTCTTCGTGGAAGGTGAGGTCGTCGGCGATTCCGGGCTCTTCCTGCCGAACGTGCATGTCACCCTCACGGACCTCACGTTGAACGAGGACGTCACGGCCATCACCGGTCCCAATGGGGCCTTCTCCTTCCCCTTGAAGGCGAACACCGACTACCGCATCAAGGCCGAGCATGTCGACCACCTCACGCGCACGATCGACCTGAGCACCAAGGGCCTGCTGCGTTCCGATACGCTGCACCATGGCATCCAGCTACAAGGCGCGCAGGTGGGCCAGAGCTTCGTGCTGAACAACATCTACTACGACTACGACAAGTGGGACATCCGGCTGGATGCCGCCAAGGAGCTCGACCGTGTGGTCCAGCTGATCAACGACAATCCGCACCTGAGCTTCGAGCTCAGCGCGCACACCGATGCCCGTGGAAGCATCCCGTACAACCTGGTGCTGAGCGATGCACGCGCCAACAGCGCCGTGAACTACCTGATCCGCCGTGGTGCCGACCCCGCCCGCATCCAGGCCATGGGCTATGGAGAGGAGCGGCTGGTGAATGACTGCCGGGACGGCGTGAAGTGCAACGAAGAGGAGCACCAGGCCAACCGCCGCACCGAGTTCAAGGTGGTGAAGGCCGATCAGGCCTCCATGGGCCGATAGGGCTCAGCGCCCTGCCGGGCCGTGGAGGAAGGTCCAGCTCTGCGCCGCCGATAGCTCGGCGATGTGGAGCTCGCCGGCGCCATCACGCCACTGGCACGCGACCCGACGCGCCCGCGACCTTCGCTCACGCACCAGCATCACCCGCTCCATCGTCATCCGGTCCTGGCGACGACGGCGCATCGAACGATGACCGGGCTTCTCCATGCCACCAAGATAGCCCGCGAACGGACAGGGACCACCCCGGTGGTCGAAACGCACTAGACCGCCACGGCGCTGCTCACCCGCCGCTGCGGGAACGCCCCGATCAGGTGGCGCCGGACGAAACGCGGCGTGGCATCGGTCCCCACGAACTTGTTGTACGTGTTCGCAGGCACGCCCACGAACACGTGCTCGCTGCCATCCCCGAAGGTGAGGCTCAGCACCCGGCCCTTGTACTGCCAGCCCGCGATGCCGCTGGCGAGGGTGCGCTCGAACTCCTCGGCCCGCGCGGCCCGCGTCTCCGGATGCAGGCCCTCCAGCAGCTTGTAGGCCGCGATGATGCGCTGGCTCATCGCCTCGGCCGCCGAGCGCTCCGCCTCGTCGGTGAAGCGGTCGGGGTGGTGCTGCTTCATCAGCCCCTTGTACAGACCGTTCAGCTCCTTCAGCGACAGGTCCGCGGTGGCCCCCAGCAGGGCGCGGCTTTCGGCGATCTCCTTCATGGCTCCGGAATTCGGGCCGCGAAGATCGGGATTTCCAGTGAGTTGACCGCCGCGTCGCGGCCGCACCTAATGATGGATCCTTCCTTCGCTCCGCTCCACGAACCACATCGCCATCTCCCCCTTGCCCTTCGCCTGGACCTTGCCGCGGGGGGTGAACGTGAATGCCGGTGAATGGTGAATGGGAGTTGGCGAATGGGCAGGTCCACCATTCGGTATCGACCATTCGCCATTCACCTTCCTTGCGTCTCTCACCAGTCCGTACGTGGCCTCACTGATGTTCACCTTCCCCACCTCGCCGGAGGATTCCATGCGGCTCGCGGTGTTCACCGTGTCCCCCCAGATGTCGTACTGGAACTTCTTCACGCCCACGATCCCCGCGACCACCGGGCCACTGTGGATGCCCACGCGCATCTCGAAATAGGGCTTGCCGGCGGCGATGCGTTCGGCCTTATGCCGCTGCATGAAGTCCTGCATCTCCAACGCCGCATGCACCACGTCCGCAGGCCCACCGTGCGTGGGGTCGGGCAGTCCGCCGGCGGCCATGTACGCATCGCCGATGGTCTTGATCTTCTCGATGCGGTACTTGCCCATGATGGCGTCGAAGGCCATGAAGCAGGCGTTGAGCTCCTGCACCAGTTCGGCCGGACCCACCTGCTCGCTCAACTGCGTGAAACCGCGGAAGTCGGTGAAGAGCACGGTGGCCCGATCGAAGTGCTTCGCATCGGCGGCGCCCTTGGCCTTCAGCTCCTCGGCCACCTCGGCGGGCAGGATGTTGAGCAGCAGCTCGTCCGAGCGCTCCTTCTCCGTGCGCAGTTCGGCCGTGCGCTCCTTCACCTCCGCGTCCAGTTCGTCGCGCTGGCGGGCCACCAGGCGGTTGTGATGCGCCGAGCGGATGCCGAGGTACACCGCCACGCTCACGGGAACGGCCACATACGCACAATAGCCGGCCAGCGTGGACAGCCAACCGCTCACCGCCATGCCGGTGAACTCGCTGACCACCAGCAGCAGGAGCGTGAGCAGCAGGGAGGCCACCGCTCCGGCGCCCACCCAGCGCTCGGTTCCGCCGGACCGTAGCAGCCGGATGCCCGATCGCACCACCTCGATCGTGAACCAACCCATGCCGATCGACAGGACCAGGCCGCCCAACAGCGCACCGACCACCAGCGGAATACTGGTATCGGTGAAAGTGAGGCCGTCCTGAGTGCTGGCCAGGCCGGCCCGGGTGCTGGCCACGAAGGCCAGCAAGGTCAAGGTCATCGCCACCACCGTCCAGGTGAACCGGCGCGCTCGCCGTGCGGTGAGGTCGCCGCGCAAATGGCGGAGCACCATGATGAGCAGGAACAACGGCCAGGGCATGAGCACCGTCGCCAGCGCATCGAACGCGGCCGCCGTGCCGTCCTGCAAGCCCAGCAGACGCTGCTCCCCGCCGACCTCGGCCACCGTGGCCAGCACCGATACGAGCGACAACAGCGCCAGCAGACCCCAGCCGCTATCCCGTTTGTCATCCGACCAGATCAGCACGGACAGGACGAGAATGATCGCGTTGATGCCGATGTAGATGCCGTAGTGGAAGGTGGTCCGTTGCACGGCATATGCCCGATCGGCCGCATGCAACGTGGCGCGCAGACCCAACTGCAGAAGGCCAGCTCCTGGCTTTCCCACCAGCCGCAGTGCGATCACCTCCACCTGGCCATCGGCAGCGAAATGCACGGGGACCTCGACCACTGGCAGCGAATCGGAGCGGGGCAATAACGCGTTGTCGACCCAATGGGGCGCGTCGTCGATCCCGCCGGTGCGCACGCCGTTCATGAACACCTCGAACGGGACCCCGCTGACCACCCGCAGCAGGAGCGGCGCAGCCTTCAGTTCCGGACGCGCGATGAGGTGGAGCCGCACCCAGTGAACGCCGTCCGCTGAGCGCAGGCTCTCCCGTTCCGTTCCGATCACCTTGGCCCATCCGCTGTCCACCAGCCCGCGGCTCGCGTGGATCACTTCATCCAGCGGTGAATGCACCGGTCCGCACTCCGCCATCAGGTCCATGCCGGGCACTTCATGGCCCACACCGGGCACCACGGTCATGTGCTCCCGCAGCTGGCGGAGCGATACCACCTCGACGCCCCTGCTCAGGGTGTCCACCTCATTCACGACCACATCCACGGGCTGCGCCAGTGTGGGCCCGTGAGCCCAGGCCAGAACCAGCCCAAGGAGGAGATACGGGCGGCGCATGGCGAAAAGGTAGGTGGCAGCATCGGACCGGACGGTGTTCGTAGCCTTGTGGGACGTGCTGAACGCTGCCGACATCGCCTGGCACATGCGCCTGTTCGCCCAAGGTCTCGGGCATCAGTGGATCACGCCCAACGTGACCTACTACGCCTGGGAGAGCGACCTGTTGACCGTGACCCGGGACGGGTACATCTGCGAGGTGGAGATCAAGGTGAGCCGCAACGACCTGCGCAACGACCTCCTGAAGCCCAAGCACAGCCAAGGCATGCTGCTGAACGGATCCTTTCAGGTGAAGCCGGAGGATGTGCTGCCCACACGGTCCGAGGCCCTTGAACTGGAGCGACGTGGGCGCGGTGAGGCCACCTGTCGCCGGCCCAACTACTTCTGCTTCGCCATGCCCTGCGATGTGTACCGCAAGCCACATCCCATCGCGCTACCCCCCTATGCCGGGGTGTACACCGTGGATGAGGAAGGGCGGGTGTTCGAGGAGAAGCGGCCCATCCAGCTGCATGGTGCGCGTATCGCACAGAACGACCTGCTGGACCTCGCGCGGCGCATCCACCACCGCTATTGGGAGGAACTGAGGCGTGCGGACCGAGGAGCGACAGGGTAGTTGGCGGCACGACGCGAGCTGCGGTCCACTTGCGCGGTGACCTCACTGCACGAGCGTGAGAACAGCCGCCCCATCGCGCTCCCGGAAGGACCGCACTTACGGCACCTGCGCGTTGCGCGTGGCGGTGGGTACCGTGCCCCCGATGTTCTGCAGGATGATATCCCGGTCGTTGGCACTGCCGGTGTATTTCACCTGACCGTTCATGTTCACGTCCTCGCGACGGTATTGCCCGGTCACCGTGGCCGTCGGTACAGTGCCTCCGATCGCCTGAAGGATGGGATCGCGATCGTTCCCTCCACCAGTGTACTTCACCTGGCTGTTGAAGGTCACATCACCCGCCCACAGCACCAGGAAAGCAGGAGCGGTACCGACCGTCTTTCGGGCGTTCGTCCCGAATGTGGGCACCCCCGCGGAAGTGAGGTCCACACCAGCCGACGTCCACCCCAGCGTGGCCGGGGAAGCGGTCATAACGCCCAGGTGGTTGCGGTGTAGCACTGCCACCTGATAGCCGCCCTCGCCCACTGCGAAGCGAAGCGCAGAGGTGCCATCCACGTCCACGATATCACCGTCGCGTTGCAGCAAGGCGCTCCTAGCCGCCAGCACCACCTCCGGCTGCGCCGGGTCACGCAGTTCTACGAGCACCCAGTCCACCACTGCGTCATTCCCGGTGACAGACAGGACCAGAGCCGCGGTCGAACTTCCGCCGCTTCCGGCAGGCCAGGCATAGCCCAGGGCCGTGTATGGCTCAACCAGAGGTACAAGCCCCGCCGCACGCAGCGCATCGTTCATCAGTCCGATCCCCACATCCATCGGGCCTTCCAAGAGCACCCGCACCTGCACGTCCGCGGCACACCCAGTGCCATCCACGGTCACCGTCACCTCCGCTCCGTCCATGCAACCCGCGGTGTTCGTTCCATCCACGGAGTAGGTCGTGGTCACCGGCGGCCTGGTCAGAACGCTGGACCCGGTGGCTCCGTTGCTCCAGGCATAGTCCACCGCGCCGGTGGCTACGAGGGGCACGCTGTCCGCCGGGCACACCGGTCCGGCCGGACCCGAGATCTGCACGGTGAATCCGCCCTGGGTCACCTCCACCTCCTCCGACCAACGCACGAATCCAAGGGGCGACGTACTGCGGCATCGGTAGTACGCGGTGCCACCTGTGTTATCGACCCATACGTGCTGACCCACCGCACCGGGCACCGGTGCGAAGTCCGCTGTCGGGCAACCGGAAGAGCCGCAGGTGGAGACCATCCACTGGTGCTCGATGTCCGACTCGCTCTCCAGGTCGATCAACCGCAGCAGCACCGGGTCGTTGGCAGCGCAGGTGAGCGACGTGGCCGCATGCCCTCCCACCGGCGGTGGCACACAGCCGCAGGAGGGGGCCAGCACCAGCGTCACCGGTACGGTGTCGGTTTCGATGAACGGCACACCGGTCCCCAGGTCCGTGCCTTCCACGGTATGAACGATGTCGTATGTACCGCTCAGCGGGTAATAATGGAATGGCGCGGTCGCGGTGGAGGTCTGTCCATCGCCGAAGGACCAGGTGCGTGCGTTGACCGCCATGCCGGGTGGCGCCGGTGCGGGTGTCAACGAGATCGAGGTGCCCGAGGAGCTGAAGCTGAACTTGGCCGTACCACTTCCCCCGTTCGGCGGCGGAGGTGGTACGGCGCACAGCACCTTCACCGTCTTGCAGAACTTCACCTTCTGCGTCTTGCTGCAAATGGCCGTTAGGCACACCGCGTAATAGCCTGACCCTTTGTAACAATGTGTTGCGGTCTGGTTGAACGAGAGGTTGCCGTCGCCGAAGGACCAGACCCATTTCGTGGGCGCGGTACAACCGACGGGCAGGTTCGCCGTGGCGGTGATGCAACAGTTGTTCACCGAGACATTGATCCCAGTGGGCAGGCAGCACGGCGGTGCGCAGTTCACCGTTACTTGTTTGCAGACCTGGTGGTAGGTCATGGTGCCGTTGGAGCCCATGCAGCAGTCGATGTGGCACACCGTATAGGTGCCGGGGCCTGGGAAGCAGAACGAGGTGACGTCACCGGCGTTCACTGTGGCCACATTGCCGAACACCCAACGCTCACAGCCGTTGGGGTTGCCCTCTGGCGTGAGGTCATTGAAGTTCACGCAGCACCCGCTCACCGTGAAGTTGAAGTCGGCGTCCAATGGGCACGGGGGCGGACAGTTCACCTGGATCGTGGTGCAGCTCTCCTCGCGACAGACCACACCGTTGGTGCCGAGGCCGCAGTCGGCATAGCAGATGGTGTAGGTGCCGGTAAGGGGGAAGGTGAAGTTCACCGACGCACCCGGGCCGCTGAAGAGCACCGTGTTCGCGATGTCGGTGATGGTGAAGAAGGGACAGAAGCCAGGGTTGTTGGCCGTCAGGGTCCAGGTGCAGTTCGGCCCCACCGTGGTGGTGTAAGTGAGGTCCACTGTGCAGTTCTGGCACTGCTGCGTATTCGGGGTCTGCGTGCTACTGGCGTAGGTGCCCGGTGTGATCACATATGTAGGCGCTTGCGGCACAGGTCCGTTCCACTCAGTGAGCGGTATCGGCACGCGGGCAAAGCCGGGATCGATGTACGAGCAGGAGTCCACACCACTGAAGTATGGATGCACGATGTGGTTCTCCTCATCCGTGCCGACATCCTCGAAGGCGGCCAGTGTCACCTCGTTCACACCAAGCTGGGCGAACATCTTCGGGTGGTAGATCCGCGAGTGGGTGCCGGTGGTGTACTTGTCGAAGATCGTTGTGTTCGGCGAGTAGCCCACTGATTGGACCGGATAGGCGTACTTGCTGAATGAGGGGTCAACGGCAGGTGGAGAAGGGAATGGCAATGGGTTGGTACCCTTGTCATATCGGAACGAGAACGGGAACAGGCCTGAGATCGTACCAGCCGTCTGATTGTGGCCGTACCCGGAAATGATCAGGATGGCACTGTTGCACGTGGCCCCGAACTCGTAGACGAAGTACTGCGGACTGTTCGCCAGGAACCGGCTGCACAGGAAGGGATCGATGATCCCGGTACCCTGCTCGAACGTAATGAAGCCTCCGCCCTGGCTGCTGGAGTGGTTCGTCAACTGGTACAGCTCCAAAGGCGCATCGTCGAATGCCGCATCCACGGCCACGGTGCTACTGCCAGGTGTTGTGGTATCGCTGTATCGCTTGGTCCAGAGCGCCGTTCCACCAAGGTTCAACTCACCGGCGAGGGCCACCTGTTCACCCGTTGGCGAAGAGCCGGAGCCACCCACGAAATAACCCTGCGCACCTGCCCACATGTACGTGCCATGTGAGCACATGTCCCAGTCGGGCGTGCCGGCCGGGATCGGCGAGTCATACTTGGCCACCCACTGGAAGGCGAGCGCGTTGGTCAGCTTCAGCGCATAGCCGCTCTTGGCGTCCGTCGGTGCATATCCCACGGCTTCGAAGCCGGTGACGAGGTAGCCCCCGTTGGGGTCGGGCGGGAAGTAGGGTGGGCTGCCCGACGGCGTCTCGTAGAACGCGCTGTTGATGATGTTCAACGCCGGCGTGTGGCGGTTCAGGCTCTGCACCTGGATGTTCACCTTGTTGATGAAGTTGAAATTGGTGTCCACGCGCAGCACGAAGCCCAGGTCCAACGCGCCCAGCGTCTCGTATCCGCAGATCACGTACGAATGGCCGTTGCCTCGGCAGATGTCCAGCGCCACCTCATCCCCGGTGGGTGAGAAGAAGATCTTGTCCAGCACCACGTTGCCCGAAGCGTCGAGCTTCACCAGGTGTATGTCCTTGGTGGCACCCAGCGTGGTACTGACTTGGATGTAATGCAACCCCAGGATCGACTTCTCCATGGCCGTGTGGTCATCCGACATGGTATGGATATACGTGTTCCTGAACTGCGCGGACAGGGGTCCAGGCAGTGTGGTACAGGCGATCACCAAGGCCTTGGTGATGATGGAGCGTGGCATGTTGAAAGGGGTTCGGTCAGTACAGAAGGAACGGTGCCGGCAGGGGAACCGGCCGATCAAAGCTATCAGAAGCTATCGACCGAGCAAGCCCCCACCGGGAGGTCTCCGAATGCACGTCCGAACGGTGTAGGAACAGCTCGTCGATGGGCCGGCCCGTGCGGCGATGGCAGGCGGCCACAGGGCGGCCTCAGGTCTGCACCTTCTTGCTCCCGCGCTGGATGACCGCCTCGCTGTATGTGATGCCTTCGACCTTCGACAGGCTCCATGCCATGAAGTCGAAGTACTTCAACGCGAGGCGCTCCTGGGGGTCCTCCATCAGCTCACTAAGGCGCTCGTGAAGGCTGCGGTGCAGATCACGACGGGCACCGGGTTGCGTGGCACGCGCCAGACGCTTCACGTGATCGATCAACACCGTCTCGGTCTCGTTCGCACGATGCCGCTTGCTGAGGAACCGATGGGTGCTGCGCACGATGTACTCCAGCAGGTCGAAATTGCCAAGCTCATAGTGCACCACGAGGTTGAATAGGCGCGCATAGGTGAAGAGGTCCTGACGCAGCGTGGGCTCGGTGTCGTTCAGCAACTTGTTCAGCCAGAACAAGGCCTTGTTCATCTCCCCCGCGCCGAAATAGGCGCAGCTCAGGGCCCACCAGAACTCAAGTTCGTGTTCCTTATGCAGGCGCGGACCCTCCTCCTCCAGGCCGGTCAGTACGGCCGGAACGAGCTCCAGTGCCTTAGCGTGCTCACCCATGCGGTCGAGCAACCGCAGTTCGCTGAGGTAGCTCGCATTGAACACCTGCACCGCGATCTGGATGCCCCCGAAGGCCGGTTCATCGGTCATGGCCCGCATGAGCTTGATGTGCTCCCGAGCGCTCTTGAACTCGCCCAGCTCGATCTGTGCGTTGATGATGTAATGCAGCGTCCGGATGTAGCGCTTGGCCAGGTCGGCGCGCAGGGCCTTCTCCTTGTCCAGGATCTCCTTCACCCGCATGAACTTGGTGAGGCTGGTCCGCCAATCGCGCTTGGCCCACTGGCAGAAGCCTTGGGTGTAGTAGCAGATGGTGGCCGCGCGGCGGGAGAGCGCCGTGTTCTTGCCCTTGATCAGCGGGTGCTCGCTGATCTCCTCCACCATGGCATGCTCCTCCTCGGTGCGCACATAGCCGCCGCTGCGGAACACGTAACCCGCTCTCGTAAGCCTCCTCCAGAAGCATCTTCTCCCAGTTGAGCAGCTCGAAGAGGTAGTAGAACTTCTCGTTCTCCCGAGCGATGCGCTTGGCCCTGTGCAGCAGCTTGTTGCACTCCTTGTACAGGGCCTTGTCGTACAGGATCTCGATGTTCTTGATCTCCTGCTTGAGGATGCCGCTGATGGTGCTCTCCGCATGGTAGGCCCGCAGCGCCTTCAGGATCAGCTTGTACAGGTGGTTCTTCTCCGAGGGGAAGTGCCGGATGAAGGTCTCCTTGGCGAACTGCCGCTTGAGCGCCTCCTCATCGTAGGTGCGCTGCTTGTCCACCGCATCGAAGATCCGCAGGTAGTTCTTGTCGCCCGACTGGAGGGTGCTGTGCAGCTTGAAGAAGCGCTTCTCGCTCTTGGTGAGGGAGCGGACCAGGTCGTGCAGTTCGGTGCTGGGCTTCATTCCTCCGTGGGATCACAACGCATGTTCTCAAATGTAGGGATCCTGTCAGCCTTCAACGGTCATGCGATCGTCGGCTTTCGCCCGGTTAGCTTTGGGCGGTGACGAACGACCCGGGACCTCGGATGGAACAGCCCGACCCCGCCCTTCGTTCGCACCCCACCTCCATGCGCCCCCTGCTGCTGCTCGTCGCCGCCTTCGGCCTGAACACCACCTTCGCTCAGACCACCTGCCTGGAGTCCAAGCGGACCCATGCAGGTCCGCTTCAGCGCAGCGGCCTGCAGGACCAGCGCAGCGACAGCATCGACATCCTGCATACCACCCTCCACCTCGACCTCACCGACTGGGCGAACGATCGGATCTCGGCGCATGCGGTGCTGCGCTTCGCCCCGCTGGTGCCTGCCGTGGAGGCCATCCGGCTCGACCTCATCGACCTCACCGTGGACTCGGTGCTCGACGCCAACGGCCTCGACCTCGCCTTCACCCACACCGCCGGCACCCTGCTCGTGGACCTTGGCCAACCCTACGGACCCGGTGACGAGGTCGAGATCGCCGTGCATTACCAGGGTGAACCCGCCACCGACCCCAGCAACTTCGGCGGTTTCTACCTGGAGAGCCAGTACCTCTACAACCTGGGGGTGGCCTTCACCAGCCAGCCCCACAGCTACGGCAGAAGCTGGTTCCCCTGTTTCGACAACTTCGTGGAACGGTCCGCCTTCAGCTTCCACGTCACCACCACCGGTGGGCGCACTGTGTGGTGCAACGGGAACCTGCTGGGCACCTCCGCGCTGGGCGGGGATACCGTGCGCACCGAGTGGGAGCTCCAGGAGACCATCCCCAGCTACCTGGCCTCGGTGGCCGCCGCCAACTACCGCAACGTTCACCTCCGCTTCACGAGCATCGACGGCGACACCATCCCCGTCGACCTCGCCGCCCTGCCCGGCGACACCGCCCAGCTCCGCGCTTCGTTCATCCATCTTCAGGATGCCTTCGACCGCTTCGAATCGTGCTTCGGGGCCTACCGCTGGAACAGGATCGGCTATCACTTGGCCAGCCGCGGCGCCATGGAGCACAGCACCAACATCACCTATCCGGACTTCATCGCCGACGGCTCCACACAGTACGAGGCCACCATGGCCCACGAGCTCGCCCACCAGTGGTTCGGCGACCTGGTCACCTGCGCGCGGGCCGAGGAGATGTACATCAACGAGGGCTTCGCCGAATACCTGAGCTACCTGTTCCTCGAGGCCGTGCATGGACCCGGCCGCTACCGCAGCACCGTGCGGGCCAACCACTACGCCATGCTGCGCCGCTGCCACTGGGAGGACGGTGGCGAGCACTACGCGCTGGCCGATGTGCCCCAGGACCACACGTACGGGGAGCATAGCTACAACAAGGGGGCGGACGTGCTGCACACGCTCCGGAGCTACCTGGGCGAAGCGGCCTTCTGCAACGGGCTCTCCAGCTTCCTGGACGCCTACGCCTTCCAGCCGGTGACCACCGCACAACTGCGGGACCACCTCTCCGCCGCCACCGGCCAGGACCTCACGGCCTTCTTCGACGACTGGATCCTGCAGCCCGGTTGGGCGGGTTTCGAAGTGGACTCCTTTGCGGTGGCGCCACAAGGCGGCCAGTACGCCACCACCGTGCATGCCGAGCAGAAGCTCCGGGCCGCGCAGCACCTCTGCACCGATGTGCCCATGTCGGTGACCTTCGTGAGCGCCACTGGCGATCGCTGGAGCCCGAACGACCCCGTGCCCTTGGGCGGTGCCCTGACGACGTTCACCGTGGACGTTCCCTTCCCTGCGGTGGACGTGCTGCTCAACGCGGATGATCGCATCAGCCAGGCGGTGACCGCCGTGGAGGACACGCTGACCGGACCGGGTACCGTGAACCTCCAGCAGGCCGACATGATGCTGATCGCCCAGAGCGTTCCCTCACCGACCCCTGTGCGCGCTGAGGAGTACTGGACGGCGGCGGATGTCTGGACGGATCAGCCGTTCCTGTACATGCCCTCGCCCGACCGTTGGTGGCGGGTGCATGGCAGCTTCGCGCCCGGTACGCAGATCCGCGCCCGCTTCGGCTATGATGGCCGGGCCAACAGCGCAGGCGGTCTGGATGTGGGCCTGATGGAGGACCTGCCCGGCCTGACCTTCCACGAGGACAGCCTGGTGCTGCTCCACCGGCCGAACGCCCACTTCCCTTGGAGCCTGTGGCCCCAGCAGACCCGCACCATCCTGAACAGCCCGACGGACCGCACCGGTCGCATCGAGGCCGATGGCCTTCAGCCCGGCGACTATGCTTTGGCGCGTCGCACCAGCGCCGTGGGCCTGTCGCCGAGCCTGGCGCTCCTAGGGGTGCGCACCTGGCCCGATCCCGCCACCGATCACCTGATGGTGGCCTGGCCGACCGATCCACCGACCGGCACCGTGGTGCGCCTGCGCGACCAGGCCGGACGCCTGCTCCGGGAGGTGGCCTTGGTGCAGCCGCTGACCCGCATTCCGGTGGACGACCTGCCAGCACAGGCGGTGCACGTGACCGCCGTAGGGGCCGATGGCCTGGAACGCGGGATCGGTCGTGGTACGATCGTGCGCTGAGGCCGGTCAGCCTGTCGGCATGTACCGCGCGTTCCTGCCCCCGCCTTCCCGCACCAGGCGTCCCTGCGCCACTGCATCGCGCAGGTCGCGGCTGGCCGTCGCGGTGCTCAGCTCGGGATATCGAGCGCGGTAGTCCTTCCGGTGGAACCAGCGCCGGGGCGCCAGTTGTAGGAAGCCGGCCACGCGCTCGGTACCACCGCGCACCGGATCGGGCATGGCCAGCAGCTCGGCCAGGGCCTCATCGATCCGTTCCAGCATGTAGGTGATGAAGCCCCCGCAGTCACCCTGGCGGTCCGCGTACTCCAAGGCCGCATGGTAGGCCGGCTGCGTGCGGTGAATGAAGGCCTCCACCGGCAGATAGGCGAAGACCGGCCAGTATCGCATCAGCACCCGTCGCTGCCACAGCCGCGCGAGGCGACCGTTCCCGGCACTGAAGGGGCGGAGGTAGACCAGCGCGAAGTGCAGCATGCAGCTCACGATCACGGGCGGCGTGTCGTCGTTCTCCACGATGTGGAGCAGCTCGGCCACTTGCACCGGAAGGTCGTCGGCCGGTGCGCGCCGGAGGGGCGGCGGGTCTCCGTACAGGACATCCATGGGACCTGTTCGGAACTGCCCCGCATCCAGCGCTAGCCCATGCATCAGCACCCCGTGCGCCTGTCGGAGGTCGCCGATCGCATGCGGATCCAACCCGGGGAGCAGCTCCAGCGCACGGTGCGTGTTCAGCACCTCCAGGGCAGCCTGATCGGCGCCGGCCAGCGGGCGGCTCACCAGCTCCGCCACGGGAAGAGGGTCCAGGGCGCCGCCCTCCAAGGCCAACATCGCGTGCACCGCGCTCACCCGGTAGGCCTTGGACAGCTCGGGGAGCGGTGTGTGCAGGTGTCTGGCCTGCACCTCCCCCAACCGGTGATGGATGGTCGTCAACAGGTTCAGCATCCGGCTGTGGAACGTGTAGAACGTGTAGGCCGACGAAATCATGATCAGATCATTTGATACTATGCGAAAGTAGATCAACGTTCCGGTGCGCGTCGTGGGCCTACCCCAAAACCGCCCCGTGGCCCCGAGCTGAACCCCGGACATGGGCATCCTCCACTCGCCTGGCCTTCAGCGCATTGAAACCACCTTGACCGATCGGTCCAAGGACCGCTTTGGGCCCTGGCGCCCGCCCTGGGCGGAAAATTCCTTCAACAGGAGTTGGTTGAAAGGCCGGGATATCTACCTTTGCAGCCCGTTTTTCGCGCCCAAACTGGGCGGAAACGACTGAAAGACAAGAGAAAACGAGCCGATGCCAACCATCCAGCAGCTCATCCGCAAGGGGCGCGAAAAGGCGCAGTACAAGAGCAAGTCGGTCGCACTGACCAGCTGCCCCCAGCGCCGTGGCGTGTGCACCAAGGTGTACACCACCACCCCGAAGAAGCCCAACTCGGCCCTCCGCAAGGTGGCGAAGGTGCGCCTGGTGAACGGGTACGAGGTCATCGCCTACATCGGCGGTGAAGGCCACAACCTGCAGGAGCACAGCATCGTGCTGGTGCGCGGCGGTCGCGTGAAGGACCTACCAGGTGTGAAGTACCACATCGTGCGCGGGGTGCTCGACACCGCCGGCGTAGAGGGCCGCAACCAGCGCCGTTCCAAGTACGGCACCAAACGTCCCAAGCCCGGCGCCAAGCCCGCCGCCAAGAAGTAAGCCGTCATGCGCAAGACCACGACCAACCGGTACGTCACCACCCTGCCCGACCCCAAGTTCGGCGATGTGCTGGTGACCAAGTTCGTGAACAACCTGATGTACTCGGGCAAGAAGAGCAAGGCCTTCGACATCTTCTACGACGCGATCGACATCGTGGGCGAGAAGAGCGGTGAGGACGGCCTTGAGGTGTGGCGCAAAGCCCTGCAGAACGTGACGCCCCAGGTGGAGGTGCGCACGCGTCGCGTGGGCGGTGCCAACTTCCAGATCCCCCAGCCGGTGCGCGATGACCGCAAGCGCAGCCTGGCCATGAAGTGGCTCATCGGTTACAGCCGCGGCCGCAACGAACGCAGCATGGCCCAAAAGCTCGCCAACGAGATCCTCGCCGCCAGCAAAGAGGAGGGCGCCGCCTTCAAGAAGAAAGAAGAAGTCCACAAAATGGCCGAAGCGAACAAGGCCTTCAGCCACTTCCGCTTCTAAGCCAACGAGCACAGCCACATGGCCCGCGACCTCAAATACACGCGCAACATCGGCATCATGGCGCACATCGATGCCGGCAAGACCACCACGTCCGAGCGCATCCTGTACTACACCGGCCTGGTCCACAAGATCGGCGAGGTGCATGACGGGGCCGCCACCATGGACTGGATGGAGCAGGAGCAGGAGCGCGGCATCACCATCACCAGTGCCGCCACCACCACCAGCTGGGACTACCGCGGCGAGAAGTACAAGATCAACCTGATCGACACGCCCGGCCACGTGGACTTCACCGTGGAGGTGGAGCGCAGCCTGCGTGTGCTGGACGGTGCCGTGGCACTCTTCTGCGCCGTGGGCGGCGTGGAGCCCCAGAGCGAGACCGTTTGGCGCCAGGCCAACAAGTACCAGGTGCCCCGCCTGGCCTTCGTCAACAAGATGGACCGCAGCGGTGCGGACTTCTTCAACGTGGTGAAACAGATCCGCGAGCGCCTCGGCGCCAATCCCGTGCCCCTGCAGGTGCCCATCGGCGCCGAGGCGGACTTCAAAGGGGTGGTGGACCTGATCAACAACCGCGGCATGGTGTGGAACGAGACCGACCAGGGCATGACCTGGAGCGAAGTGCCCATTCCCGCCGACCTCGTCGACACCGTGAAGGAGTGGCGTGACAAGCTCATCGAAGCCGTCGCCGAAAGCGACGACAAGTTGATGGAGAAGTACTTCGCCGATCCCGACAGCCTCACCGAGGCCGAGATCATGAACGCGGTGCGCATCAGCACCATCAACATGAGCATCACTCCGGTGCTCTGCGGCAGCGCCTTCAAGAACAAGGGCGTGCAGACCATGCTCGACGCTGTGATGGCCTATCTGCCCAGCCCGATGGACATCGCCGCCGTCACCGGCACCGACCCCGACACGGGTGAGGAGCTGATGCGCCGCCCCGACGCCAAGGAGCCCATGGCCAGCCTGGCCTTCAAGATCGCCACCGACCCCTATGTGGGCCGCCTGGCCTTCTTCCGCTGCTACAGCGGTGCGGTGCCCGCTGGCAGCTACGTGAAGAACATGCGCACGGGCAACAAGGAGCGCATCAGCCGCATCTTCCAGATGCACGCCAACAAGCAGAACCCCGTGGAGGTGATCGAGGCGGGCGACATCGGCGCGGCTGTCGGCTTCAAGGACATCCGCACCGGCGACACCCTGTGCGACGAGAACAAGCAGATCGTGCTGGAGAGCATGAGCTTCCCGGAGCCGGTGATCGGCATCGCCGTGGAGCCCAAGAGCCAGGCCGACATGGACAAGATGGGCACCGCCCTCTACAAGCTGGCCGAGGAGGATCCCACGTTCCGTGTGCACACGGACGACGAGACCGGCCAGACCGTGATCAGCGGCATGGGCGAGCTGCACCTGGAGATTATCGTTGACCGCATGAAGCGCGAGTTCAAGGTGGAGTGCAACCAGGGTGCGCCCCAGGTGAAGTACAAGGAGGCCATCAGCGGCTCCGTCGAACACCGGGAGGTCTACAAGAAGCAGACCGGCGGTCGCGGCAAGTTCGCCGACATCCACGTACGCATCGAGCCCCAGACCGACATCACCAAGGAGGGGCTTGAGTTCGTGGACGAGATCAAGGGCGGTTCCATCCCCAAGGAGTTCATCCCCGCTGTGGAGAAGGGCTTCAAGGCCAGCCTGCAGAACGGCGTGCTCGCCGGTTACCCGATGGAGAGCCTGAAGGTGACCCTGTACGATGGCTCGTTCCACAACGTGGACTCCGACGCGCTGAGCTTCGAGATCTGCGCCAAGAGCGCCTTCCGCGAGGCCGTGCCCAAGTGCAAGCCGGTGCTGATGGAGCCCATCATGAAGATCGAGGTGGTGACGCCCGAGGAGAACATGGGCGACATCGTGGGCGACCTCAACCGCCGCCGCGGCACCATCCAGGGGATGGAGGACCGCTCCGGTGCCAAAGCCATCAAGGGCACCGTGCCCCTGAGCGAGATGTTCGGCTACGTCACCAGCCTCCGCACCCTGAGCTCCGGTCGTGCAAGCAGCACCATGGAGTTCAGCCACTACCAGCAAGCCCCCAACAACGTCGCTGAGGCCGTCCTGGCCAAGGTGCGTGGCAAAGTCTCCGCCTGACCCCCTACTGCGATGACCCAAAAGATCCGCATCAAGCTGAGGTCCTACGATCACAACCTCGTCGACAAGAGCGCCGAGAAGATCGTGAAGACCGTGAAGAGCACGGGCGCCGTGGTGAGCGGTCCCATCCCCCTGCCCACCCACAAACGCATCTTCACCGTGCTGCGCAGCCCGCACGTCAACAAGAAGGCGCGCGAACAGTTCCAGCTCTGCAGCTACAAACGCCTGATGGACATCTACAGCTCGTCCAGCAAGACGATCGATGCCCTGATGAAGCTGGAGCTCCCCAGCGGCGTGGACGTGGAGATCAAGGTCTGACGGATAGGGTAAGGGCGACGTCAACGTCGCCCCGACAAAAGACACAGAAGCCATGAGCGGATTGATCGGCAAGAAGATCGGAATGACCAGCCTGTACGACACGGACGGGCAGCTTGTGGGCTGCACCGTGATCGAGGCCGGTCCCTGTGTGGTGACCCAGGTGCGTACCACCGAGAAGGACGGCTACGAGGCCGTGCAGCTCGCCTACGGGGAGCGTGGTGAGAAGAACGCCACCAAGGCCCTCGCCGGCCACTACAGGAAGGCGGGCACCACCCCCAAGGTGAAGGCCCATGAGTTCAAGGAGTTCGAGCAGGACCTGAAACCCGGCGACACCGTCGGCGTCGGCCTCTTCGAGGAAGGCTCCTTCGTGACCGTGACCGGAAACAGCAAAGGCAAGGGCTTCCAGGGTGTGGTGAAGCGCCACGGCTTCAACGGCGTTGGTGAGACCACCCATGGTCAACACGACCGGAGCCGAGCCCCGGGGTCGCTGGGCGGAAGCTCCTACCCCGCCCGCGTGTTCAAGGGCCTGCGCATGGCCGGCCGCAAGGGCGGTGAACAGTACACCACCGAGAACCTCAAGGTGGTGAAGATCGACAAGGATAAGAACCTCCTCGTGCTGCGCGGTGCCGTCCCCGGTGCCAAAGGCAGCTTGCATCGCCAGAAGGGCACCGGTGGCAGCCGTAAGGGTTCCATCAAGAGCCCGCTGTTCAAGGGCGGTGCACGCGTGTTCGGCCCCAAGCCGCGCGACTATTCCTTCAAGCTCAACAAGAAGGTGAAGGACCTGGCCCGCCGCAGCGCCCTTACCTACAAGGCCAAGGACGGCGCCATCGCCGTGCTCGAGGGCACCGGCATCAAGGCCCCCAAGACCAGCGCCTTCGCCGGCATGCTCAAGGCCTTCAGCCTCAACGACCGCAAGGCCCTCGTGGTGCTGCCCGCCAAGGATGAGAACGTGCTGCTCAGCGCGCGCAACATCCAGGGTGCCCGCGTGGTCATCGCCAGTGAGGTGAACACCTACGACATCATGAACGCCAACAAGGTGCTGATCGTGAAGGACGCGATCGCCGCCCTGGAGGCCACCCTCACCAAGTAAGCCATGAGCCAGATCCTCATCCGACCGATCATCACGGAGAAGATGACCGCCCAAGGCGAGAAGGAGAACCGCTACGGTTTCGTGGTGGCCCGGGAGAGCAACAAGCTGCAGATCCGCGACGCGGTGAAGAAGCAGTACGGCGTGGAGGTGGACAGCGTGCGCACCATGATCGTGCGTGGCAAGCGCCGCACCCGCTATACCAAGACGAACATCCTGCGCGGGTCCAGCGCCTCCTACAAGAAGGCCATCGTCACCCTCAAGGCGGGCGAGACCATCGACCTGTACAGCAGCATCTGACCCGCAGCACCGAACGACCCATGGGCATCCGCAAGCTGAACCCCGTCACCCCCGGCACGCGCCACCGGGTGATCACCGACTTCGAGGGCGTCACCACGAACGTTCCCGAGCCCAGCCTGACCACGGGCCGCACCAAGAGCGGCGGCCGTAACAACCAGGGCAAGATGACCATGCGCTACATCGGCGGTGGTCACAAGCAGCGCTTCCGCACGGTCGACCTCAAGCGCAACAAGCACGGCATCCCCGCCACGGTGCGCACCATCGAGTACGACCCCAACCGCAGCGCCCGCATCGCCCTGCTGGTCTACGCCGACGGCGAGAAGCGCTACATGCTCGCCCCCACCGGCCTGAAGGTGGGCCAGGAGGTGCTGAGCGGCAAGGGCGTGGCCCCCGAGGTGGGCAACACCCTTCCGCTGGCCGAGATCCCGTTGGGCACCCTGGTGCATAACGTGGAGCTGCAGCCCGGCAAGGGCGGCGCCCTCGCCCGTAGCGCCGGCACCTTCGCCCAGCTGAGCGCTCGCGAAGGCCGCTATGCCACCCTGAAGATGCCCAGCGGAGAGCTCCGCATGGTGCTGTGCGACTGCCTGGCCACCGTGGGCAGCGTGAGCAATGCCGAGCACATGCTGCAAAAGAGCGGCAAGGCCGGCCGCAGCCGCTGGCAGGGCCGTCGCCCCCGCACCCGTGCGGTGGCCATGAACCCGGTGGACCACCCCATGGGCGGTGGTGAGGGACGCGCCTCCGGCGGTCACCCCCGCAGCCGCAAGGGCCTGCTGGCCAAGGGCAAGAAGACGCGCCACCCCAAGCGCACCACGAGCAAGTTCATCATCGCGCGCCGCAACAGCAAGGCCGCCTCGATCTGATAGCCAGTCATGAGCCGCTCCCTCAAGAAACCGCCGTTCGTCCACTACAAGCTGGCGAAGCGCGTCACCGACATGCAGAAGTCCGGCAAGAAGGCCGTGCTGAAGACCTGGTCGCGCGCCAGCACCATCACCCCCGAGTTCGTCGGCCTGACGCTCGCGGTGCACAACGGCAACAAGTTCATCCCCGTGTACGTGACCGAGAACATGGTGGGCCACAAGCTGGGCGAGTTCGCCCCCACCCGCACGTTCCGCGGCCACTCCGGCAACAAGAAGCAGTGATAGCCCATGGGACAGCGTAAGAAACTGAGCGCCGAGAAGCGCAAGGAGGCCATGAAGGAAGTGGCCATCGCCCGCCTGCGGAACGTGCCCACCAGCCCCCGCCGCATGCGGCAGGTGGCGGACAACATCCGCGGCCTCGGTGTGGAGAAGGCCCTGAGCATCCTGCAGTTCAGCACCCGCCACGCCAGCAAACCGATGTACAAGCTGCTGCGCAGCGCCATCGCCAACTGGGAGGCCAAGCACGAGGGCCAGCGCGCCGACGAGGCCGGGCTGATCGTGCGCAGCGTCATGGTGGACGAGGCCCGTGGCCTGAAGCGCATGCTGCCCGCCCCACAGGGCCGAGCCTACCGGATGAAGAAGCGCTCGAACCACGTCACGCTCATCGTCGACACCGCCAACAACTAAGACCCGTACCCTCGGACCATGGGACAGAAAGCACACCCGACCGGCTCGCGCCTCGGCTACATCAAGGGCTGGGACAGCAATTGGTACGGCGGCGACAACTACGTCGACAAGATCGTCGAGGATGAGCGCATCCGCCAGTACCTCATCGCCCGCCTGAAGAAGGCCAGCGTGAGCAAGATCATCATCGAGCGCACCCTGAAGCTCGTCACCGTCACCATCAACACCGCCCGCCCCGGCGTGATCATCGGGAAGGGCGGCGCCGAGGTGGACAAGCTGCGCGAGGAGCTCAAGAAGTTCACCGGCAAGGATGTCCAGCTCAACATCTTCGAGATCAAGCGCCCCGAGCTGGACGCCAAGCTCGTGGCCGACAGCATCGCCCGTCAGCTCGAGGGCCGCATCAGCTTCCGCCGCGCCATGAAGATGGCCGTGGCCAGCTCCATGCGCATGGGTGCCGAAGGCATCAAGCTCACCGTGGCCGGCCGCCTCAACGGGGCGGAGATCGCGCGCACCGAGAGCTACCGCGAAGGCCGTGTGCCCCTGCACACCCTGCGCGCGGACATCGACTTCGCCATCAGCGAGGCCCACACCAAGATGGGCCGCATCGGGGTGAAGTGCTGGATCTGCCGCGGCGAGGTGTTCGGCAAGCGCGACCTGAGCCCGAACGTGGGCCAGCAGAAGGGCGCCAAGGGCCCCGGCGGACCCCGCCCCATGGGCGAGCGTCGCGCCGGCAGTGAGCGCCGCCCCGGTGGTGGTGGTGAACGTCGCGGTGGCGGCGGAGATCGTCGCCCGGGCGGAGATCGTCGTGGAGGAGGTAACCGCAGCAATAACTGATCGCCATGTTGCAACCGAAGCGCAGCAAGCGCCGCAATATGCACAAGGGCCGCATGAAGGGCGTGGCCCAGCGCGGACACCGCGTGAGCCTGGGATCCTTCGGACTGAAGGCCATGGAGAGCGTGTGGCTCACCAGCCGCCAGATCGAAGCGGCCCGTGTGGCCCTCACGCGCTACATGAAGCGCGAAGGCCAGGTATGGATCAAGGTGTTCCCGGACAAGCCGGTGACCGCCAAGCCCGCCGAGGTGCGCATGGGTAAGGGCAAGGGAGCCCTGGACCACTGGGTGGCCGTGGTGCATGCCGGCCGGATCATATTCGAGGCCGATGGGGTGCCGATGGCCACCGCCAAGGAGGCCCTGCGCCTGGCGGCCCAGAAACTGCCCATCAAGACCAAGTTCGTCGTTCGCGAGGACTACGACGGCCAATAAGCGAAGCCATGAAGAAGAAAGGCACCACCCTCAAGGACCTCACCGTCCAGGAACTGCAGGACAAGCTGCAGGAGGAACGCAGCGCGCTGGCCAAGCTCCGCTTCGACCACGCCGTGAGCCCCGTGGAGAACCCCGTGCTCCTGCGCAGCCGTCGTCGCGAGGTGGCCCGTGTGCTCACCGAGCTCCGCGCCCGCGAACTGAACGTCAAATCGAACTAAGCCATGGAACGCAACCTCAGGAAGGAACGCATCGGCATCGTCACCAGCGACAAGATGGACAAGAGCGTGGTGGTGACCGTCGAGCGCCGCGTGATGCACCCCAAGTACGGCAAGTTCGTCAAGCGCAGCAGCAAGTTCATGGCGCACGACGAGAAGCAGGAGGCCCACATCGGCGACACCGTGCGCATCATGGAGACCCGCCCCATCAGCAAGAACAAGTGCTGGCGTGTGGTGGAGGTGGTCGAACGCGCCAAGTAACGCACCCGAACGATGATCCAACAGGAATCCCGGCTCAACGTGGCCGACAACAGCGGCGCCAAGGAGGTGCTCGTGATCCGCGTGCTCGGTGGCACGGCCCGCCGCTATGCGCGCATCGGTGACACCGTGGTGGTGTCCATCAAGGACGCCCTGCCCAACGGCAGCGCCAAGAAGGGCACCGTGCACAAAGCGGTGGTGGTGCGCACCCGCAAGGAAATGCGCCGCAAGGACGGCAGCTACATCCGCTTCGACGACAATGCGGTGGTGCTGCTGGACGCCGCCGGCGAGATGAAGGGCACCCGCATCTTCGGCCCCGTGGCCAAGGAGCTGCGCGAGAAGAAGTTCATGAAGATCATCTCCCTGGCACCCGAGGTGCTCTGACCCACACCGCGCCATGCAGAAGAAGACACACATCAAGAAGGGCGACCTGGTGAAGGTGATCGCCGGCGAGGATCGCGGCAAGGAGGGCCGCGTGCTGGAGGTGATGCGCGAGCGCAACGCCGCCCTCGTGGAAGGCCTCAACATCAACAAGAAGCACTCCAAGCCCACCACCGCCAACCCCCAGGGCGGCATCGTGGACAAGGAGGGCCCGATCCACCTGAGCAACCTCATGCTCATCGACGCCAAGAGCGGCCTCCCGGGCCGTGTGGGGCGCCGCCTCGGCAAGGAGGGCAAGCTGGAACGCTACGTGAAGACCAAGAGATCAGCCGCCAAGTGATGAGCACCTACAGCCCCCGGCTCAAAGCCAAGTACGTCAAGGAGGTGGCCCCCGCCCTGCAGAAGGAGTTCAACTACAAGAGCTCCATGCAGGTGCCCCGCCTGGTGAAGATCAACCTCAACCAGGGCCTGGGCGATGCGGTCGGCGACAAGAAGATCGTGGACAACGCCGTGGTGGAGATGACCACCATCAGCGGCCAGAAGGCCGTGCCCACCGTCTCCAAGAAGGACATCAGCAACTTCAAGCTGCGCCGCGGCATGCCCATCGGCGCCCGCGTCACCCTGCGCGGCGATAAGATGTACGAGTTCCTCGACCGGTTGATCGCCGTGGCCCTGCCCCGCACCCGCGACTTCCGCGGCGTGCCCGCCAAGGGCTTCGACGGCCGCGGCAACTTCACCTTCGGGGTGAAGGAGCAGATCATCTTCCCGGAGATCGACATCGACAAGGTGGCCAAGATCCGCGGCATGGACATCACGTTCGTGACCACCGCCCGCACCGACGCCGAGGCCAAGGCCCTCCTGCGCGAGTTCGGGTTCCCGTTCGCCGACAAGAAATAACCGACCAGACACCGAACAGACCATGGCCAAGGAAAGCATGAAGGCCCGCGAGCGCAAGCGCAAGCGCATGGTGGAGAAGTACGCCGCCAAGCGCGCCGCCCTCAAGGCCGCCGGCGAATGGGACAAGCTCCAGCAGCTGCCCGCCAACTCCAGCTACGTGCGCATGCACAACCGCTGCCAGATCACCGGCCGCCCCAAGGGCTATGTCCGCCTCTTCGGCATCTCGCGCTACATGCTGCGCATGATGGCCCTGGAGGGCAAGATCCCCGGCGTCACCAAGTCCAGCTGGTAAGTCAACGCATCGACCGACCATGACCACCGATCCCATCGCCGATTACCTGACCCGTCTGCGCAACGCCATCCTGGCGCGCAAGAAAGTGGTGGAGGTGCCCGCGTCCGGCCTCAAGAAGGACATCACGCGCATCCTCTACGACAAGGGCTACATCCTGTCCTACAAGCTGGAGGACGACGGCAAGCAGGGCATCATCAAGATCGCCCTCAAGTACAACCCGCAGACGCGCCAGAACGCCATCCAGGAGCTCCGCCGCGTGAGCAGCCCGGGCTTGCGCCAATACGCCCACGTGGAGGAGCTGCCCCGCGTGATGAACGGCCTCGGCGTGGCCATCATCAGCACCAGCAAGGGTGTGGTCACCGACAAGGAGGCCCGCAACCTGGGCGTGGGCGGTGAGGTGATCTGCACCGTGAGCTAATCCCCCCGAGAAGCCATGTCACGCATCGGAAAAGCGCCGATCAGCCTGCCCAAGGGGGTGGAGATCAGCATCAGCGACAAGAACAGGATCATCGTCAAGGGTCCCAAGGGCACCCTCGAGCAGGTGGTCGATCCGGCCATCGCCGTGAAGAATGACAACGGCACGGTGACCCTGGCGCGCCCCAGCGATGCCAAGCCCCACCGCGCCAAGCACGGCCTCTACCGCGCGCTCATCGCCAACATGGTGAAGGGCGTGAGCGAGGGCTACGTGATCGAACAGGAACTGGTCGGTGTGGGCTACCGCGCCACCGCCAAGGGGCAGCAGCTCCAGCTCGCGTTGGGCTTCAGCCACCAGGTGACCTTCGAACTGCCCGCCGAGGTAAAGGTGAGCGCCGCCCAGGAGAAGGGCAAGAACCCCATCATCCGCCTGGAGAGCGCGGACAAACAGCTCATCGGTCAGGTGGCCGCCAAGATCCGCTCGCTGCGCAAGCCGGAACCCTACAAGGGCAAGGGCGTGCGCTTCGTGGGCGAGGAGGTCCGCCGCAAGGCCGGTAAAGCCGCAGGCAAATAAGCAGAGCCATGGCATACCAACGCAACGAACGAAGGGCCCACATCCGCGAACGCGTGCGCCGCAAGGTGCGCGGCACCGACGCCCGCCCCCGCCTGTCGGTGTTCCGCAGCAACGTGGACATCTATGCCCAGATCATCAGCGACGAGGCCGGCCGCACCCTGGTCAGTGCCTCCTCCCTCAAGGACAAGAAGGCCCATGGCGCCGCAGGCGTGGAGCAGGCCCGCCTGGTGGGTACCGCCATCGCCGAGAAGGCCAAGGCCGCCGGCATCTCCCAGGTCGTATTCGACCGCAACGGATACTTGTACCATGGCCGGGTGAAAGCCCTGGCCGAAGCCGCCCGCGAGGCCGGTCTCCAATTCTGATCATCGATGGAAGGAGCTAACGTCAAGAAAGTGCGCAGCAGCGACCTGGAGCTGAAGGACCGGCTCGTGGCGCTGAACCGCGTGACCAAGGTGACCAAGGGTGGCCGCACCTTCACCTTCGCCGCCATCGTCGTGGTGGGCAACGAGAACGGTGTGGTGGGCCACGGCCTGGGCAAGGCCAAGGAGGTGCAGGAGGCCATCGCCAAGGGCATCGATGACGCCAAGAAGAACCTGGTGAAGGTACCCGTCCGCAAAGGGACCATCCCTCACACCCAGGAAGGAAAGTTCGCCGGCGCGGAGGTGCTGTTGAAGCCCGCCGCTCACGGTACCGGTGTGATCGCCGGCGGCGCCATGCGCGCCGTGCTTGAGAGCGTGGGCATCACCGACGTGCTGGCCAAGAGCAAGGGCTCCAGCAACCCCCACAACGTGGTGAAGGCCACCATCAAGGCCCTCACCGACATGCGCGACGCCAACACCGTGGCGCAGATGCGCGGGGTGAAGGTCGAGAAAGTGTTCAACGGATAACGAACGCCCCGGGCGACCCCCATGAGCAAGATCATCATCATCCAGACCGGCAGCCAGATCAAGTGCCCCGCCCGCCAGAAGGCCACCCTCAAGGCCCTCGGCCTGGGCCGCATCGGCAAGCGCGCCGAACTGGAGGCCACCCCGCAGATCCGCGGCATGGTGGCGAAAGTGAACCACCTGGTGACGGTCGAGGAAAAGGCCTGAACCGAACGAACCCGAGAGACACCATGGACCTCAGTCAATTGAAGCCCGCCAAAGGGGCCACCAAGCAGGAGAAGCGCATCGGCCGCGGCGAAGGCAGCAAGGGCGGCGGCACCTCCACCAAGGGCCACAAGGGCGCCCAGAGCCGAGCCGGCTACAGCCGCAAGCGCGGCTTCGAGGGTGGCCAGATGCCCCTGGTGCGCCGCGTGCCCAAGTTCGGCTTCACCAACCCCACCCGTGTGGAGTACAAGGGCATCAACCTGGACGCCCTCCAGATGCTCGTGGAGACCCAGGGCCTGAAGGCGATCGACCCGCAGGTGCTGTACACCAACGGCCTCATCGCCAAGAACGACAAGCTGAAGGTGCTCGGCCGTGGCGCGCTCAAGGGTGCCCTCGATGTCACCGCCCACGCGTTCAGCGCCAGCGCACGCGCCGCCATCGAGGCCATCGGCGGCAAGGTCACCATCATCGAGCGGAAGGAGAAGCAGGCATAAGCGATGAAGAACCTGGTCGACACGATCAAGAACATCTGGCGGATCGAGGAACTGCGCACGCGCATCCTCATCACCCTGGGGCTGCTGTTGGTCTACCGCATCGGCAGTTACATCGTGTTGCCCGGTGTGGACAGCCTGAAGATGGCCTCGGCCTCGACCGGCGGCGGCGGCATCGTGGAGATCCTGTCGATCTTCACTGGCGGCGCCTTCACCCGGGCCAGCATCTTCGCCCTGGGCATCATGCCCTACATCAGCGCCAGCATCATCATGCAGCTCATGGGCATCGCGGTGCCCGCCGTGCAGAAGATGCAGCGCGAGGAGAGCGGCCGTCGGCGCCTCAACCAGTACACCCGCTACCTCACCATCCTCATCTGCATCTTCCAGGCCCCCGGCTACATCTACGCCACCATCGATGCCGATGCGCGGCCCGACAGCCAGTTCTGGCTCTTCACCAGCATCGTCATCCTCACCTGCAGCACCCTCTTCGTGATGTGGCTCGGTGAGCGCATCACCGAACGCGGCCTGGGCAACGGCATCTCCCTCATCATCATGATCGGCATCCTGGCCGAGTTCCCGCAGAGCTTCGCCCAGGAAGTGGTGGGCTGGATGGGCCCCGGTGGCGGTGGCCTCGTGCTGCTCCTCGTGGAGGTGGTCATCTGGGTGCTCATCATCGCCGGCTGTATCCTGCTCGTGCAGGGCACCCGGCGCATCCCCGTGCAATTCGCCAAGCGTGTGCAGGGCAACAAGCAGTACGGCGGGGTGCGCAACTACATCCCCCTCAAGGTGAACGCCGCGGGCGTGATGCCCATCATCTTCGCCCAGGCCATCGTGCTCATCCCCATGTACATGGCCCAGGCCTTCGAGGAACCGCCCCAGTGGTTGATCTCCATCGCCAATGCCCAGGGCCTCTTCTACAACCTGATGCTCATGTTCATGGTGGTGATGTTCACCTACTTCTACACCGCCATCACCGTGAACCCCGTGCAGCTCGCCGATGACATGAAGCGCAACGGCGGTTTCATCCCCGGGGTGAAGCCCGGCAAGCAGACGGCCGACCACATCGACGAACTGCTCAGCCGCATCACCCTTCCCGGCGCCATCTTCCTGGGCCTGGTGGCCATCCTGCCCGCCTTCGCGCAGATGGCCGGCGTGAAACAGGGCTTCGCGCAGTTCTTCGGCGGCACCTCGCTGCTGATCATGGTGGGCGTGCTGCTGGACACCCTCCAACAGATCGAGAGCCACCTGCTGATGAGGCATTACGACGGCCTGATGAAGACGGGCCGCATCAAGGGACGGACGAACGCGGCTTACGGCATGGCGGGATAGGG
Organism: Flavobacteriales bacterium; assembly: GCA_016713875.1. Taxonomy (NCBI): domain Bacteria; kingdom Pseudomonadati; phylum Bacteroidota; class Flavobacteriia; order Flavobacteriales; species Flavobacteriales bacterium. Next base: position 3,812,376 of record JADJOI010000003.1, on the reverse strand, counting down.
CATGGCGAAGACCGTGAACCATCGCAGCGATGCCGAGATCGCACTGGTAAGGGAGAGTTCTTTGCTTGTTGGGAGGACCTTGGCCGAAGTGGCCAGGAACATCGGACCGGGGGTCCGCACCGGCGATCTGGACCGGCTTGCGGAGACCTTCATCCGCGACCACGGCGCCGTGCCCGGCTTCAAAGGCCTGTACGGCTGCCCCAGCACGCTGCTCATCAGCGTGAATCAGGAGGTGGTGCACGGACTGCCCGGCGACCGCGTGCTGCGCGAGGGCGACCTCGCCAGCGTGGACTGCGGCGTGCTCATGAACGGCTTCTACGGCGACAGCGCCTACACCTTCGCCATCGGCGAGGTGGACCCCGCCGCTATGCGGTTGCTGCGCGTCACCCAGGAGTGCCTCCGGCTGGGCATCGCCCAGGCGGTGGACGGCCGCCGCACCGGCGACCTCGGATACGCCATCCAGCACCACGCCGAGACCAACGGCTACGGCGTGGTGCGCGAACTGGTGGGCCACGGCGTGGGCGAGAAGCTGCACGAAGCCCCGGAAGTGCCCAACTACGGGCGCCGTGGCCACGGCGTGCAGCTGCGCGCCGGTATGGTGATCGCCATCGAACCGATGATCAACATGGGCACCAAGGAGGTGCACCAGTTGGATGATGGCTGGACGATCGTCACCCAGGACGGACGGCCCAGCGCCCACTTCGAACACACCGTGGCCGTGAGGCCCGGGCAGGCGGAGGTCCTCTCCAGTTTCAGCGCCATCGAAGCGGTGCTGGAGGCCAAGGGTGATCAGTACGTGAAGATGGACGAGGCGATGGTGAACGGATAGAACGAGAAGACGAACCAACGACATAGAGAACAGGGAACGGAAGAACGGACGAAGGCATGAGCAAGACCGGGAACATCGAGCAGGATGGCGTCATCAAGGAGGCGCTGAGCAATGCCATGTTCCGTGTGGAGCTGGAGAACGGCCACGTGATCACGGCCCACATCAGCGGCAAGATGCGCATGCACTACATCCGGATCCTCCCGGGCGACAAGGTCAAGGTGGAGATGAGCCCCTACGACCTGTCCAAGGGCCGGATCACCTTCCGTTACAAGAGCTAAGCACCCACCCGATGAAGGTCAGGACCTCCCTCAAGAAGCGCTCGGCGGACTGCAAGATCGTCCGCCGCAAGGGGCGCCTGTATGTGATCAACAAGAAGAACCCGAAGTTCAAGCAACGTCAGGGCTGATAACCGCACCACCATGGCACGTATCGCAGGCATCGACCTACCCAAGCACAAACGCGGGGCCATCGGGCTCACCTACATCTACGGCATCGGCCGCAGCCGCGCGCTGGAGATCCTCCGCAACGCGGAGGTGGACCCCGACAAGCAGGTGGAGGAATGGAACGACGACGAGCAGTCGCGCATCCGCCAGTTCATCAACGACAACATCAAGGTGGAGGGTGCGCTGCGCAGTGAGGTGCAGCTCAGCATCAAGCGCCTGATGGACATCGGCAGCTACCGGGGTTTGCGCCACCGCAGCGGCCTGCCCGTGCGCGGCCAGCGCACCCGCACCAACAGCCGCACCCGCAAGGGCAAGCGCAAGACCGTGGCCAACAAGAAGAAAGCGACCAAGTAGGGGCGAGGCATGCCTCGCCCTGCTTGGGCGATGATGGTCAGTACCCCGACCAATAGACAACGACAATGGCAAAGCAGCAGGACAAAGGCGCCGCCGCCGGCAAGAAGAAGAAGAAGAACGTGCATGTGGAGGCCTTCGGACAGGCCCACATCCACGCCACGTTCAACAACATCATCGTGAGCCTCACCAACAACAAGGGCGAGGTGATCAGTTGGTCGAGCGCCGGCAAGCAGGGCTTCCGTGGCAGCAAGAAGAACACCCCCTACGCCGGCCAGGTGAGCGCAGAGGAGGCCGCACGCGAGGCCTTCGAGCTCGGCCTTCGCAAGGTGAAGGTGTTCGTGAAGGGCCCAGGTGGTGGTCGCGAAAGCGCCATCCGTGCCCTGCACAACAGCGGCGTGGAGGTCACCGAGATCGTGGACATCACCCCCATGCCCCACAACGGCTGCCGTCCGCCCAAGAAACGCCGTGTTTGATCGATAACCACAACCTGTAGGGGCGCGGACGGGCGCCCCGGTGTTGGTGCGGGAATACCAAGGCCGCACCCAAAACAAAAAAAATGGCACGTTATACCGGACCTCAGACCAAGATCGCGCGCAAGTTCAAGGAACCCATCTACGGTGAGGACAAGTGGATGGAGCGCAAGCCGTACAGCCCCGGGCAGCATGGGCCGAACAAGCGCCGCAAGAAGGAGAGCGAATACTCCCTCCAGCTCGCCGAAAAGCAGAAGGCCAAGTACACCTACGGCATCCTGGAACGCCAGTTCCAGAAGATGTTCGGGGTGGCCGCCAGCAAGAAGGGGATCACCGGTGAGACCCTCCTTCAGCTCTGCGAAGCCCGCCTGGACAACACCGTCTACCGCCTGGGCATCGCCCCCACCCGCCGCGCCGCCCGCCAGCTGGTGAGCCACGGCCACATCACGGTGGACCAGCAGGTGGTGAACGTGCCCAGCTACTCCCTGCGCCCCGGCCAGAGCGTGGCCGTGCGCGAGAAGAGCCGCAGCCTGGAGGCCATCGCCAACAGCGTGTCCTCCACCCACAAACGCTTCGACTGGCTCGAGTGGAACCCCTCCACCCTGTCCGGCAAGCTTATCGCCATGCCTGAGCGCGCCCAGATCCCGGAGAACATCCGCGAACAGCTCATCGTGGAACTGTACTCCAAGTAAGAACCTCCCCAAAACCGAACGGACACACCATGCCCATCCTTGATTTCCAGCGGCCCGACAAGGTCGTGATGATCGAAAGTGACGACCAGCGCGGTTCCTTCGAGTTCCGCCCCCTGGAGCCCGGCTACGGCATCACCATCGGTAACGCCCTGCGCCGCATCCTGCTCAGCAGCCTCGAAGGACACGCCATCACGGCCATTCGCGTCGACGGCGTCGAGCACGAGTTCAGCACCATCAAGGGCGTCATTGAGGACGTCACCGAGATCGTCCTCAACCTCAAGCAGGTGCGCTTCCGCCGCCAGCTGGAGGACGTCAGCACCGAGAAGGTGTCCTTCACCATCACCGGCAAGGAGGCCTTCACAGCAGGCGACATCGGCAAGCACACCACCGGCTTCCAGGTGCTCAACCCCGAGCACGTCATCTGCCACATGGAACCCTCCGTGAAGCTCACCATCGAGCTCACCATCGGCAAAGGCCGCGGCTACGTGCCCGCCGATGAGAACAAGACCGGCACCGCGCCCGTGGGCACCATCTTCATCGACAGCGTCTTCACGCCCATCAAGAACGTGAAGTACACCGTGGAGAACACCCGCGTGGAGCAGAAGACCGACTACGAGAAACTCACCATCGAGGTGGTCACCGACGGCTCCATCACCCCGAAGAACGCCCTCCAGGAGGCCGCCAAGATCCTCATCCACCACTTCATGCTGTTCAGCGACGAGCGCATCAGCCTGGAGATCGAGGAGCGCGTGCAGGAGGAGGAGTTCGACGAGACCAGCCTGCACATGCGTCAGCTGCTGAAGACCAAGCTGGTGGACATGGACCTGAGCGTGCGCGCCCTCAACTGCCTGAAGGCCGCCGACATCGAGACCCTGGGCGACCTGGTGAGCTACAACAAGAACGACCTGTTGAAGTTCCGCAACTTCGGCAAGAAGAGCCTCACCGAGCTGGAGGACCTGGTGGAGAACAAGGGCCTGAGCTTCGGCATGAACGTGAGCAAGTACAAACTGGACAAGGAGTGAGGTAGCTGCGGCGGCCCCATGGCGCGCTGCAGCACCACCAAGAGAACAGAGTCATGAGACACGGCAACAAGAACAACGCGCTGAGCCGCAAGAAGGCCCACCGCGACGCCCTGCTGAGCAACCTGGCCTGCTCGCTGATCGCACACAAGCGCATCAACACCACGCTGGCCAAGGCCCGTGCGCTGCGCCGTTACGTGGAGCCCCTGATCACGCGCAGCAAGGACGACAGCATGCACAACCGCCGCACGGTGTTCACCTACCTGCAGAACAAGGAGGCCACCGCCGCCCTGTTCCGCGATGTGGCGCCGAAGGTGGCCGCTCGTCCGGGAGGCTACACGCGCATCATCAAGCTGGGCAACCGTTTGGGAGATGCGAGCGAGATGGCCATGATCGAACTGGTGGACTTCAACACCGTGTACACCACGGAGAAGACCGCCGGTGCCGAGGTGAAGCGCACGCGCCGCAGCCGCCGCCCCGCCGGCGAAAAGACCGCCGCTCCCAAGGCCCCGAAGGCCGAAGGTGGAGAAGGCGCCACCGAGTAAGGATGGAACAACCCGGAACGTAGGAAGGGCGCCTCGTGGCGCCCTTCCTACGTTCCGGGGGAGCGGCAGACGGAGTTGGCCGACGCACCGAACATAGCTCCCCGCCCGGTCGCAGGCCTGCATCGTGCCGTACACTTCTGGTCCACATCCTCGGGTAGGACGCTCTTGCGCACGCGGTTGAGGCCATCGTAGAGCAGAGCGAGCGCGAAGACCGCCACAACGCCTGGGTCGGAGGATCCGTGCACCAGTGCGGCCTAACGGTGTCCCGCCTCGCACCAACGCACGACCCGTGCCGCCCATCAACCCGTCGCCCGACCGATCCTGTCCTTGAACGCGAGCAGCGGCCGCTCGATCAGGAACCAGGACAGGACCGGCACGGTGAACACCAAGGCCAGTTCCATCACCGCGCGCCCAGGCCCGAGGAGCACCTCCTCCATGGACCCGGTGCGGAACAGGATCGGGTAATGGTAGAGGTACAGCCCGTAGCTGATCAGACCGATGGACCGGAGCACCGGGTGGACCAGCATGGCCCGTGGAATACCCATGACCGGATACCGCGCGGCCAGTTGGTCAAGGTTCAACGCCACAAGAAGCCAGCACAGTGATGCACAGGCGAGCACCATCAACTTGATCGTGTAGTTCGATACAAAGAGACTTCCCCATCGCTGCTCGAGGCTGTGTATCGTGAAATGCGGGAGGAGCAACGCCAGCACCGCCATTCCGATGACGATGGGGAGCGAAAGCCTTCTGGAACGCTCCTCCTCAAAGGCCACCCACGCCCCCAGGCAGATCGAGAGCATCCGGTACATCGACCCCCGGATGATCAGCGCATCGACGTCCGCCGCCGGCATCAGCTGGCACGTGATGGCGGCCAGCCCGATGGCCAACCCGGGGAGGACGGGAAAGGCCAGCCGCCGCGCCGTCCGCACGCTCACCTTCGCAAGCACGAGCGGCCACACCAGGTAGAAGTGCTCTTCGACCGCCAAGGACCACACGTGCCGAAGGGGATGCTGTGCCGGATCGAAGGCGAAGGTGAAATTGCCGAGGTAGAGCGCCGACCATCCGGCGTGTTCCCAGGTGATGAGGAACCCGACCACGAGGATGGTGAGGTAGTAGATCGGCATGATGCGCAAGGCGCGGCGGAGGTAGAAGGTGCGGAGACCGAAGGCATCCGCAGCCTTGTCGGCGAGGATGATGCGCGTGATGAGGAATCCGCTCAGGGCGAAGAACACGTCGACCCCCAGCGCCGCGGAATCGAACCAGGTGAAGGCCCTGCGCAGGACGGTGAAATGCTCGATGGCCGGAAAATGCCCGAAGAGCACGAACAGCGCAGCAAGTCCGCGAAGGCCGTCGAGGGCTGGGATATGGGATCGGGAGGGCCGCATCGCCGGGAGCCCGAACCTACGGGAGGTTCCACGATCGTGCGCCGCCGGTGGCGCAGCGCCCCACCCGATCGCGTCGGGGATCCATCGCCTGCGGGATACATTTGCCGCCCTCTGCTTTCACCATGCGCATCCTTCGTTCCATGCTGCTGCCGGCCCTACTGGGTGCCCTTGCCGCTGTCGCCCAACCCCCCGACTTCACCGTCACCACCATCGCCAGCGGGATCAATGCCCCCACGACCGCCGCGTTCCTGCCGGACGGACGCATCCTGGTGGGCCAGAAGGACGGCCTCATCCGCATCTCCACCACCCCGGTGGCCCAGGCCCCGGTGACCCTGGCGACCTACATGGTGCTGCCGGTGGATAACAGCGCCGAGCATGGCCTGGTGGGCCTCTGGATCAGCCCCTATTTCGCCACCGACTCGGCCGTGTTCGTCTACCGTTCCACCGACGGGCAGCGCAACCGGCTGTCGACCTTCAAACACCTGGGCAGCAGTGCGCTCCCCAGCAGCGAAACGCTGATCTGGGAGACCCCGGTCTACACAGGCTGCTGCCACACCGGCGGGGCCTTCGCGTTCCTGCCGGACACCACCATCCTGCTCGCCGTCGGCGATGACCACACCCCTGCGAACGCGCAGGACATGGCCAGCGCCTTCGGCAAGCTTCACCGCTTCCGGTGGGACGGCAGTGCGCCCGATGACAACCCCTTCGCCGACGCCACACCGGGGCCGTTGAACGCCAATGGTGTGCTGAAGACCATCTACTGCAGCGGCCTGCGCAACCCCTTTCGTGGTCATTTCGACCCGCAGACCGACCGGTTCTTGATCGGCACGGTGGGTGCGAACAACCACGCCCTGGCCTGGGAGGACGTGCATCTGGCGGCACCGGGCGCCAACTTCGGCTGGCCGATCTGTGGCGAACTGGGCCGGCTCCCGGACGGCACCTGTGACGACCCCGCCTTCACCGATCCGCTGATCACCTACCCACACCTCGGCCTGGGCGCGGCCGTCACGGGCGGAGTGACCTACCGCGGCAGCAACTATCCCGGCATCTGGAACGGCCGTTACTTCTACGGCGACTTCATCCGCGGCTGGGTGAAGTGGGCCCAGCTGGACGCCTTGGGGAGTGTGGTGGCCGAGGGGACCTTCATGGACACCACGCACTATGGGGGAACACAGGCGAACTTCTGTACCCAGTTCCTCACCGGCCCCGGTGGCGACCTGTTCTACCTGTCCTACTACGACCTGCCCGCCTTCACGGGTGCCGTGAAACGCGTGGTCCACGTGCCCAGCTCGGGGCCCCAGTGCGTGAACGCCGAGGCCGACCTCTCCTTCGGTGTCGGTCCCCAGCTGACGGTCTCCTTCAGCGCGCAGGCCGTGGACCCCCTCGGCGGCAACCCGACCTACACCTGGTCGTGGTCCGATGGCGCCCCGGCCGCCAGCGGGCCCAACGTGCAGCACACCTTCACCGGCCCCGGCACCTTCTTCGCCGAACTGCAGGTGGCCAACGCGCTGGACACCGTGGTGTGCGCGAGCATCCCCATCACCGTGCTGCCGCACGAGGTGGAGATGAACGTGGACGTGCTCCTCGACGGTCCTTTCGAACCGCTGCTCGGCTGGATGCGCGACGAATTGCGCGTGCAGGGTCTGATCCCCGATGTGGAGCCCTATTCCGCCCTGGGCCTCACCCCCACCGCCGGACCCGGGGCCACATTGACACCGGGCGCGCTGAACAACGGCGGACCGGAAGCCGTGGTGGACTGGGTCCTGATCGAACTGCGGGATGCGACCGATCCCAACGTGCTCATCGACCGTGCTCCGGCGCTTCTTCAGCGCAACGGTCAGGTGGTCTCGCTGGACGGCGTGTCACCGCTGATCATGACGGCGCCTGCGCGCTTCGCCCATGTGGCCGTGCGGCACCGCAACCACCTGGCCGCGATGTCGGCCGCGCCGCTCGACCTGGGCAGCTCGACGCTGTCGCTGGACCTGCGCGATCCGTCGACGGCCTGTTACGGTAGCGAGCCACGCCGCGAACGCGGCAACCTGCGCACGCTGTGGACCGGCAACGCCACCTTGGACGGCAAGGTGAGCTACGTGGGCGCGACCAACGACCGGGATGCGGTGCTGGTGTCGATCGGCGGAACGCCTCCCACGGCGGTGAGCAGCGGATACCTGCAGGCCGATGTGAACCTGGACGGCCTGGTGAAGTACACCGGCTCGCGCAACGACCGCGATCTGGTGCTGGTGACCATCGGTGGCGCGACCCCCACGGCCGTGCGCCTGGAACAGCTGCCCTGACCCGGCCGATCCCACAGCTGTGGACAACTGGGCCCGGCGCCGATGGGCCCACCGGGTATCTTTGGCGCCCGATGTTGGTCAGCCAACGCCCCAAGGCCGTCCTGTTGCTCGCGGACGGCACCTTGTTCGAGGGCCGCGCCATCGGCGCAACGGGCATCGCCACGGGCGAGATCTGCTTCAATACGGGGATGACCGGGTACCAGGAGATCTTCTCCGACCCCAGCTACACCGGCCAGCTCATGGTGATGGCCTCGCCCCACATCGGCAACTATGGCGTCAAGGCCGGTGAGGAGGAGAGCGCCCGCGTGACCATCGCCGGGCTCGTGGTGAAAAAGTTCAGCGACGTGTGGAGCCGGCCCGGTGGCACGGGGTCCCTGGAGGATCACCTGAGACAGGCCGGTACCGTGGGCATCAGCGAGGTGGACACGCGTCGACTGGTGCGCCATATCCGTGACCATGGTGCGCAGAACGCGGTCATCAGCAGCACCGAGCTGGATCCAACGCGCCTGCGCGAACGCCTGCTCGCCGTGCCCTCCATGGCCGGGCTGGAACTGAGCAGCCGTGTGACCGCCGCCACCGCCTTTGAAGCGGGCGACCCCGGCTCCCCCCATCGCGTGGCCTTGGTGGATTTCGGTGTGAAGACCAACATCCTGCGCTGCCTCACCGAGCGCGGATGCCTGGTGCGCGTGTTCCCCATGCACACCCCCTTGGAGGACATCCTCTCCTGGCGGCCCAGCGGCTTCCTGCTCAGCAACGGCCCGGGCGACCCGGCCGCCATGCCCGCCAGCGTGGCGCTGGTGACCGCCATCCGATCCACCGGCCTGCCCGTGTTCGGCATCTGCCTGGGGCATCAGCTCCTGGCCGAGAGCCTCGGCATCGGCACCGAGAAGATGCACCACGGCCATCGCGGGATCAATCACCCGGTGAAGAACCTGGTGACCGGGCACGACGAGATCACCAGCCAGAACCATGGATTCGTGGCCCGCCGCGCCCAGGCCGAAGCCCATGCCGATGTGGAGATCACCCACGTGCACCTCAACGACGGCAGCATCGCCGGGCTGCGCCTCAAGGGGCGGCCCGTGTTCAGCGTACAGCACCATCCCGAAGCGGGTCCCGGCCCCAACGATGCGCGCTATCTCTTTGACGACTTCGTGGAGAACATGAAGGCGCACACCGCCGTACCAAAGCCCCTTCACCAGAACGCATGACCGGCGAGAAGGGCCGTTCCAGTTTCCCACTTTCAGCTTTCCGCCTCCCCCCCCAGCATTCCCCATGAGCCTGATCGCCAAGATCCAAGCCCGCGAGATCCTGGATTCCCGCGGCAACCCCACCATCGAAGTGGACGTGTTCACCGATGAGGGCGACATGGGCCGTGCCGCCGTCCCCAGCGGCGCTAGCACCGGCGCCCACGAGGCCATGGAGCTGCGCGACGGCGACAAGAAGCGCTACCTCGGCAAGGGCGTCACCAAGGCCGTGGAGCATGTGAACACGACCCTGAACGATGAGCTGCACGGGGCACCCGTGGATCAGCAGGCCTTGATCGACAAGGCGATGATGGGACTGGACGGCACCCCGAACAAGAGCAACCTGGGCGCGAACGCCATCCTGGGCGTGAGCCTCGCCGTGGCCAAGGCCGCCGCCAGCCAGGCCGGGTTGCCGCTCTACCGCTATGTGGGCGGCGCCAACGCCTCCACCCTGCCGGTGCCCTTGATGAACATCCTCAACGGTGGTGCGCACGCCGACAACAAGGTGGATGTCCAGGAATTCATGATCATGCCCGTGGGCGCCACCAGCTTCGCGCAGGGCCTGCGCATGGGCGCCGAGGTCTTCCACCACCTGAAGGCCGTGCTGAAAGGCCGCGGCCTCGGCACCAACGTGGGTGACGAAGGCGGGTTCGCACCCGACCTGCCCAGCAACGAGGAGGCCCTCAAGGTGGTGATGCAGGCCATCGAGAAGGCGGGTTACAGGCCGGGAGAGGACATCGTGCTCGCCCTCGATTGCGCCAGCACGGAGTTCTACGACGCCAAGAAGAAACGCTACGTGCTGGAAAGCACAGGCGACAGCCTCACCAGCGACGAGATGGTGGCCTTCTGGAAGGACTGGTGCAAGCGCTACCCCATCGTGAGCATCGAGGACGGCATGGCCGAGGACGACTGGGCCGGCTGGAAGAAGCTCACCGAGGCCGTGGGGTCCACCATCCAACTGGTGGGCGACGACCTGTTCGTGACCAACACCGCGCGGCTGGCCGAAGGCATCGACAAGGGCATCGCCAACAGCATCCTGGTGAAGGTGAACCAGATCGGCACGCTGACCGAGACCCTGGAGGCCGTGGAGATGGCGCACCGCGCCGGCTACTCCGCCGTGATGAGCCACCGCAGCGGGGAAACGGAGGACACCACGATCGCCGACCTGGCCGTGGCCACCAACTGCGGCATGATCAAGACCGGAAGCGCCAGCCGGAGCGACCGGATCGCGAAGTACAACCAACTGCTGCGCATCGAGGAGCAGTTGAGCAAGAGCGGCCGCTACCCGGGCAGGGCCATTCGCTTCGGCCGCTGACCGGCTACCTTCGCAGGAGCCCCGCCGGGCCGCTCCATGCCGCGTGCATCGTTCTTCCTGCTCGCTGTCCTGCTGGGCCAGGGCATGGCGGGTGCGCAGGACCCGGCCGACTCCGCCTACTGGCATCAGCCCGCGAAGGGTCCGCTGAAACTGCGGGCCATCGGTGGCATCGTGGGCGTGACGCTGGAGAACCATGGGCCCATGGGCTTCGACCGGTTCGCACAGTTCTCCCGCGAAGCCCCTCCACCGATGGCCGGCAAGCCCTCCGACTACTACTTCGGTTATTCCAGCACGGCCATCGGAGGGAGCTTCGGCCCGCGCTTCGCCCTGGCCCGCCTGCGCGATGGACGCAACAGTGAGCACGGTTGGACGATGCACCTCGCCCTTCAACCCCGGGTCTTCACCCTCTTCTTCCACACCGACAGCCTGCAGGGCGATACGGCTCGCACGATCGAGTACTTCTACTCCATCTCGCAACTGGAGATCGCCGTGGGCGGTGGACCGTACTGGACGCTGTTCCTCAGCAACAGCTTTTTCCTACGGCCGGGCCTGCTCGCCGAACTGGGGCACGCGGGATCGGGTTCCCTGACGGCCACCGGCATCCGCACCGACGAGGTGAACGGAAGCGCCACCGAGACCACCTTCCTGGACCGCAGTGTGCCCGTGCGTGCGTGCACCTACCTGCGCGCCTCCGCGGGCCTACAGGCGGGCTTCCGCATCGGCAAGCGGGTGGACCTGAGCGCGCGCGGCCAGTGGGGCACCGGCCTCATGTGGCTGCATGGCGTGGACCTCACGGCCCTGCGAAGCACCACGCTCTACGCCCTCGACGTCGCCTTCCTCATCCGGCGGTAACGGTCTTCCCTGGACCGCGATCCGGCGACGTCGGGCATCGTTCAATCGAAGCCCGTGGGAGGGAGCGGGAAAAACCGCACATTCGTTCAGCCCAACACCCAACCCACCCTCCATGAGAACAACGCTCGCCATTGTGTTCTGCGCGGCTTCGTTCAGCGCGTTCGCCCAGGAAGCCTCGCAGGAAAGCGGGGCCATCGTCGCCACCGGTTTCCACATCACGCGCCCCCTGAGCGAGATCTTCTCCGAGAACCCCGTCCCGCAGGACTTCTCGCCCGTTCGGGGGGAGTCCAAGGACCGCCTTCATCGGGAACCCCCGAAATACGAGTTCACAGGAGAGGACGGGCCACCCTATGCCAACGACGAGGCCACCCTACAGCGCGCCGAGGGCGATGAGCGCGGGGCAGGCGGCATGAAGATCAGCTTCAACGGCGGCACCGCCAGCGGCTTCCGGCCTTACGATCCCTCGGGCGCGGCAGGGCCGAGCCACTATGTGCAGATGATCAATTCGACCACGTTCCGGATCTACAACAAGAGCACCGGTGCGCTGCTGCTTACCGGTACGTTAGGCAACCTGTGGAACCCGCCGACCGGCAACAGCGGCGATCCCATCGTGCTGTACGACAAACCGGCCAACCGCTGGATGCTCGCCCAGTTCGGCACAAGCACGGACCGGCGCATCTACATCGCGGTGAGCACCACGTCCGATCCCACCGGCTCGTACTACACGTACACCTACACCTCGCCCCAGTTCCCGGACTATCTGAAATTCAGCGTGTGGCATGACGGGTATTACATGACCTCCAATCAGAGCACGCAGAAGGTCTTCGCCTTCGAACGTGCGGCCATGGTGGCCGGCACCCCGGGCGCCCGCGCGGTCTACGTGAACTACTCGCCGCCCAAGGCCGGCTTCTTCGTACCCCTGCCCGGTTGCGCCGCCGACGGCACCCTGCCCGCGAGCGGCCCCTGTCCCATCTTCTCCTACTCCGACAATGGCTGGGGCACCGGGTTCTTCGACCGCGTGAACGTGTACAACATGACGGTGAACTGGGTGCCCGCCACGCCCACGGCCTCCATCGCCCTGGCCACCAACATCACCGCCGCGGCGTTCGACGGCTCGTACAATGCCAGTTGGAACGACTGTCCGCAACCGGGCACGACCCAGAAGCTGGACGGCATCGGTGGTGCCATGATGTACCGCGCGCAGTGGAGATCGTGGAACGGATACAACACCGTGATGCTCAATTGGGCCGTGCGCATCAACAGCACCCAGCGCGGCATCAAGTGGTGCGAACTGCGGCAGAACCAGAGCACCGGTGCGTGGAGCATGTACCAGGAGGGCATCTACGCCCCCGGCACGGACACCCGCTGGATGGGCTCGATCTGCATGGACAACAACGGATCGATCGGCCTCTCTTACCTGCGCTCGAACTCCACCAGCATGTACCCCAGCCTCTACTGGACCGGCCGCCGCTCGTGCGATCCGCTCGGCACGCTGCCGCTGACCGAATCGCTCGTGGTGGCGGGCACGGGTCACCAGACCGGCACCAATCGGGTGGGCGATTACGCGCACCAGTGCCTGGACCCCGACGGTGTGACGTTCTGGAGCACCAGCGAGTACATGGGCGGTACCAGCGGGGCCAGCGCCGCACGCACACGCATCTTCTCCTACCAGATCACCCCGTGCAGCAACGCCGCCGGTGTCAGCATCGCGCTCACGGGCGGCACCAACCCCACCTGCACCGGGGCGGGCGTCACCTTCACGGCCACGCCCACCAACGGAGGCACCAGCCCCAGCTACCAATGGCGCGTGAACGGCGCGAACGTGGGCACCAACTCGCCCACCTTCACCTCCACCACACTGACGAACGGGGCGGTGGTATCCTGTGTGATGACCTCCAACCTCGCCGGGGTGACGGGCAACCCGGCCACCAGCAACGCGATCACCATGACGGTGAGCGGCACGGTGACCCCTGCGGTGAGCATCGCCATCACGGCCGGGAGCAACCCGACCAATTCCGGCAGCAGTGTGACCTTCACGGCCACGCCCACCAATGGAGGCACCAGCCCCGGCTACCAGTGGCGCGTGAACGGCGCGAACGTGGGCACGAACAGCGCCACCTACACCACCACCACGCTCACCAATGGTGCCGTGGTCGGTTGCGTGATGACCTCGAACTCGCCCTGCGCCTCGCCCACCACGGCCACCAGCAACTCCATCACCATGACGGTGAACACGGTGGTCACCTATTGCACGGCAGGCACCTCGAACACCGCCTACGAGCGCATCACCAACGTGAGCATGGGCAGCATCAACAATCCGAGCGGGGCCTCCTCCTACTCCAACTTCACCAACCTGAGCACGACCGTCAGCGTGGGCGTGGCCCAGTCCATCACCGTCACCATCGGCAACCCGTATTCCACGGACCGCGTGCTCATCTGGTGCGACTGGAACCGCAACGGCACGCTCACCGATGCCGGTGAGGCCGTGTACGCCTCTCCCCAGGGCGTGGGACCGTTCACCACCAGCATCACCGCTCCGACCGGCACCACGACGGGCGCCGTGCGCATGCGGATCCGCCTCACGGACGCAGCGGCCGGGGCGAACCTCACTCCCTGCGGCACCTCCACCTACGGCGAGGTGGAGGATTATACGCTGAACGTCACGGGCACCCTGGCGCCGGTGGTGGTCGCCGATGCTCCGCCCCAGGAGGTGTCCGCCGTGCGCATGGAGACACTGGACGTGTTCCCGAACCCCAGCGCCGGGGAGTGCACCGTGAAGGCCAGCAGCCCGGGCACCTACTACCTGCTCAATGAACAGGGTGTGCTGGTGCGCTCCTTCACGATCACCGGCACCCAGGCTCCGGTGCAGCTGACCGACCTCGCATCGGGCACCTACGTGATCTCGGGACAGACCGCCACCGGCATCGTGAAGCGCAAGCTCATCGTGAACCGCTGACGGACGGCATGTCCCCGCGGGGAAGGGCCTCCATCGGGAGGCCCTTCCCTGTTCATGCCGGTTCCTCGTCCCTGTTGAAAATCACGGCCGGAAGGCCCGCCCCATGCGCCTACCTTCGCGGACGTGCCGTGCGGGTGCACCGGCGCGCACGCCCAAGCCCGTGCAGTACGAACACCTCAAGGGCCTCAATGAGGCGCAGCATGCCGCGGTGGTGCACACCGACGGCCCCAACCTCGTGATCGCCGGCGCCGGTTCGGGCAAGACCCGTGTGCTCACCGTCCGCATCGCCCACCTGCTCGCCGTGAAGGGCATCGATGCCTTCCGGGTGCTCGCCCTCACCTTCACCAACAAGGCGGCCCGCGAGATGAAGGAGCGCATCGCCCATGTGGTGGGCCGGAGCGAGGCCGCCAACCTGTGGATGGGCACCTTCCACAGCGTCTTCGCCCGCATCCTTCGCACCGAGGCCGACAAGCTCGGGTACCCCAAGGACTTCACCATCTACGACACCGACGACAGCCGCTCGCTGATCAAGACCATCCTCAAGGAGTGGCAGCTGGACGACAAGCTGTACAAGCCCAATCAGGTGCACGGCCGCATCAGCATCGCCAAGAACAACCTCATCGGCCCACTGGAGTACCTGAACAACGCCGAGCTGATGGCCGCCGATGCCGCCGCGCTGCGGCCCAGGCTCGGTGAGCTCTACAAGGCCTACGCCGAACGTTGCTTCCGCGCCGGTGCCATGGACTTCGACGACCTCCTGTTCAACACCAACCTGCTCTTCCGCGACCACCCGGACGCCATGCTGAAGTACCAGCAGCGGTTCCAATACATCCTGGTGGACGAGTACCAGGACACGAACCTCGCCCAGTACAATATCGTGCGCACCCTCGCCGCGCGGCACGAGAACCTCACAGTGGTGGGCGACGACAGCCAGAGCATCTATGCCTTTCGCGGGGCCAACATCCAGAACATCCTCAACTTCCGGAAGGACTACCCCGACCATGTGCTCTTCAAGCTCGAACAGAACTACCGGAGCACCAAGGTCATCGTCGGCGCCGCCAACTCGGTGATCGACAAGAACCGAGACCAGATCCGCAAGACGGTCTGGACGGACAACCCGGAGGGTGAGCGCATCCTCGTACACCGGGCCATGAGCGACAACGAAGAGGGGACCTTCGTGGCGCACAGCATCTTCGAAATGCGGATGCAGCGCCAGGTGGCCAACAAGGAATTCGCGATCCTGTACCGCACCAACGCGCAGAGCCGCAGCATGGAGGAAGCCCTGCGCAAGCTCAACATCCCCTACCGCATCCACGGCGGCCTCAGCTTCTACCAGCGCAAGGAGATCAAGGACCTGCTGGCCTACTTCCGCCTCACCTGCAACCCCAACGATGAGGAGGCGCTCAAGCGCATCATCAACTACCCCGCCCGCGGCATCGGGCAGACCACCGTGGAGAAGCTGATGGTGGCCGCCGGCGAACGCTCCATCAGCGTGTGGGACCTGCTGAACGCCCACCTCGGCGAGCTCGATGTGCACGACGGCATGCGCAAGCGCCTGGCGGAGTTCGTGCTGATGGTGCGCAGCTTCCGCACCATGCTCGAGGACCAGAGCGCGCATGCGCTCGGGGAGTACATCGCCCGCACCACCGGCCTCCTCAGCGACCTCTTCGCCGACAAGACGCCCGAGGGCGTGAGCCGCTACGAGAACATCCAGGAACTGCTGGCCGGCATGAAGGCCTTCAGCGATGCACAGGAGGGCACCGACGCCCCCCGCACCCTGTCCGACTTCCTCATCGACGTGGCGCTGCTGACCGATGCGGACAACGAGGATCCGAACGACACGGACCGGGTGAGCCTCATGACCATCCACAGTGCCAAGGGCCTGGAGTTCTCTTATGTGCACATCGTAGGCCTGGAGGAGGAGCTGTTCCCCAACCAGATGAGCGTGACCACCCGTGCCGACCTGGAGGAGGAGCGCCGGCTTTTCTACGTGGCCCTCACCCGGGCTCGTATCCGCGCCACCTTGAGCTACGCCATGAGCCGCTACAAATGGGGGCAGCTCACCGCCGGCGAGCCGAGCCGCTTCATCGATGAGATCGATCCGAAGTACCTCGAACTGCCCACGGCGAACACCCGCTCCGGACCAGGCTTCAGCGAGCGCCGGTCCATCACCCCGCCCTGGGCCAGCCGCGCCGGAGCCTTCGACCGGCCCGCCTCAGAGGCGGGCGCCCGGCCTGTGCCCGGTCGCGAGCGGTCGGCCCCGTCGGCCCGGCCGGCGCCATCCGGCCCACCGCCCCCGGCCGCACCGCCGCGCAAGAGCCTCAAACGCATCACCGATGGCGGTGCCCCGCTGGAGGCCACCACCAGCCTGGGCGGTCCATCACCCGACCTCGCCGAGGGCATGACCGTGGAGCACGAACGCTTCGGCCGCGGCAAGGTGCTCAAGATCGAGGGGCGCGCACCGGACCTGAAGGCCACGGTGTTCTTCCCCAGTGCCGGGCAGAAACAACTGCTGCTGCGCTTCGCGAAGCTCCGGGTGGTGGAAGGATGACCTTCCGAACGCGGACCGACACGGCCGCTTATCGGCCCTTGGTCATCGGGCAACCGTCGACCAGCGACAGGTAGACCCCGCCCTGCATGCCCATGCCGAGGCGATCACCGACCCTGCTGCCGCCGCGACCCTCCACGAAGGCCTCGTCCGTGCGGTCCAGGACCGCCTTGTACACCACCTGCGGCTCCATGAAGAAGCCCATGCTGTGGCAGAGCGGGATGGAGTACCGGACTCCCGCGCGCAGCGCCAACCCGGCCTGGAACGCCGCATCCACGCGGCCGCTCGACAGTTCGGACCCGCTCGCATCAAAGCGCAGGGCATTGGTGCGATAGGGCAGCGACACGTCGGCGCCCATCATGACCCCGAAGGTGCCTCCACATCGGCTTGAGCAGGTGAACAACTTGTACTGCCCCATCACCTGCACCAGCACGCCGCGGCCGTCCACCTCGTTGAGGGGCACGGTGCCGTCAGCCGTCTCCTGCTCGGCGCTGGCCCGGCGCCATTCATGCGCCAGACCGAAGCCCAATCCGAACCGCTCACCGAGCGGTCGCGTGTAGCGGAAGCCCGCCGCCAGCGCACTGTTGTCGCGGCAACCGGACTTGTCCAGGCTGAACGACTCGGGCACGGCCTTGGTGGACCCGAAGGTGTGGGCAAACTCCTGCGCGCCCACATGCAGGGCGATGGTGGCGAGTCCTAGGGTGAAGAGCGTGCGGATCATGGGCTTGGGATTCTGAATGTCCAAGGTAACATCCGAACGGACCGCTCGGTTCACAGGCAGCGGATGGGGTTGGAAGCCTGTCCACCCCATAAAGCCCTGCTCATGCGCAGCACGCTCACCTCCCTGCTCCTGGTCGCGCCCCTGCTCTCGGGCGCACAGTTCGTGTACACGGACTTCGACCCAGGTGGGCAGGACGATGTGCTCTGGGAGCTGGACACCGCACAAGGCAACGTGTGGCAGGTGGGTCCACCGCAGAAGGCCTTCTTTTCCAGCCCGTACTCCGCCCCGAACGTGCTCGTGACGGATACCCTTGCTCCATACCCCGCGAACGCGCAGAGCAGCGTGTTGGTGAAGGCTTCCACTCAGGAGCTCTTATGGAGCCCGGTGTTCTTCATGAGCTTCTATCAGGCGTTCGACACGGACACGCTGAACGATGGAGGCTATGTGGAAGTGAGCTGGGACCATGGCGCCACCTGGACGAACGCCTTTGACGACTGGTTGATGCCCTTGGAGGTTGAATTCTTCGGCCCCGGTTGGCAACCGCTACAGGCCGACACGCTCAGCAACGGCCAGATGGGTTTCAGCGGGCGCAGCGGCAGCGCCGCCACGGGGGTGGATTGGTGCTTCACCTCCTTCTGCTGGACGAACACCGGCTTAGTGCAGACCGATACCATCTACGTCCGGTTCGGCTTCCACAGCGACAGCATCCCCGAGACGCGCGATGGATGGATGATCGACAACCTGACCTTCGAAGCGTATTTCGCGCATCCGGTGAGCGCCCACGAACGGTCGTCCGGGTATTTCGAAGTGCACCCGAACCCGATGCCCGACCGCTGTTTCGTGTTCTTCGACCTGGAGCGGCCGGTGGGGACCGTTCATGTGGCGATCCACGATCAACACGGGCGGCTGAAGTCCGTCCTGGCGGACGGGCCGCGACCGGAGGGCCGCATGGTCCTCCCCATCTGGCGCGACGCCTTGGGCCTTGGTCCAGGACTATACCATGTCGTGGCCGAATATGATGGCAAGCGGCAGCACCGGGCCTTGGTGGTGCCTGGGAACGGCCTTTGGCCGGTGAGCGGCCCATGACGCCCTGGTGGATGCCTTCGCCTACCTTTGAGCCGGACCCCGGTGCGACCCGCCCGGCGCGGTCCCGCCCTCCCCGACCGATGAACGCCGTCGCCTACGACTACAACACGCGCCGTCCGCGCCTGATCATCCCCGAATACGGCCGCCATGTGCAACGCATGGTGGAGCACTGCATGGCCGTGGATGATCGAGCTGAACGCACCCGACTGGCCAAGGCCATCATCCAGGTGATCGGCCGCCTGAACCCGCAGCTGCGCAACAGCGAGAACGCCGACCGTACCCTTTGGGACCACCTGTACATCATGAGCGAGTTCAAGCTTGAGGTGGACGGCCCCTTCCCCAAGCCATCGCCGGAGGAGCTGGAGACGAAACCGGAGCGCGTACCCTACCCGCAGACACCGATCCGCTTCGGCCACTACGGCAAGCTCGTGGAGCGCATGATCGAGCAATGCGCCGCCCTCGAGGCCGGCGAGAAGCGCGATGCCTACGCCCACCTCATCGCCAACCTGATGAAGCGCCAGTTCCTGACCTGGAACCGGGACACGGTGCCCGATGGGGTGATCCTGAAGGACCTGAACGACCTGAGCAAGGGCCGGGTGAAGCTCAAGGAGGACCAGCAGCTCGCCAGCACCGACGCGCTGCTGCAGGCCCAGCGCAGTGGCCCGCGCAACGAGGCCGAGGTGCGCAAGCGCGGGAAGAAGCGCCACCGCAACCGCAACAAGAAGGGCGGGCGCTACTAGAACGGGCGGTCGTCGCGTTGTCAGTCCCCTTTTGTTAGCAGCCCGCCTTGCGCGCGCAGCGCACAGGCCCGCATCGGCGCTTGCTTCGCACCACGAAGTGCCATGCCATGGGAAGTTTCCGCATTGAAGGGGGGCGCCGCCTGAAGGGCGACCTGGTGCCGCAGGGCGCCAAGAACGAAGCCCTCCAGATCCTCTGCGCCGTGCTGCTCACCAGCGAGCCGGTCACCATCCACAACGTGCCCGACATCGTGGACGTGAACAAGCTCATCGACCTGCTGCGCGCCATGGGCGTCGAGGTGGTGGGCCTGGGCCCCGGTTCCTACCGCTTCACCGCGAAGACCGTGAACCTCGAGTTCTTCCTGGACCCCGAGTACAAGCGCATGGGCGGCAGCCTGCGCGGCAGTGTGATGGTGGCGGGCCCGGCCCTGGCGCGCTTCGGCCGTGGCTACATCCCCAGCCCCGGTGGCGACAAGATCGGCCGCCGCCGCATGGACACCCACTTCATCGGCTTCGAGCGCCTCGGCGCCGAGATCAAGTACGACGCCAAGGAGGGCTTCTACCGCGCGGAAGCCAGGCAGCTCAAGGGCTGCTACATGCTGCTCGACGAGGCCAGCGTCACCGGCACGGCCAACATCATCATGGCCGCCGTGCTCGCCGAGGGGCGCACCACCATCTTCAACGCCGCCTGCGAGCCCTACATCCAGCAGCTGTGCAACATGCTGGTCCGGATGGGCGCGCGGATCGGCGGCATCGGCAGCAACCTGCTCCACATCGATGGCGTGAAGGAGCTCGGCGGGACCGAGCACCGCATGCTGCCCGACATGATCGAGATCGGCTCCTTCATCGGCCTCGCCGCCATGACGCGCAGCGAGATCACCATCAAGGACACGGGCTACGACCACCTGGGCTTGATCCCCGACGTGTTCCGACGGCTCGGCATCGCCGTGGTGCGCAATGGCGACGACATCCATGTGCCGGCGCAGGAGCATTACACCATCACCAAGTTCATCGATGGCAGCCAGATGATCGTGGCGGACGCGCCCTGGCCCGGCTTCACACCCGACCTGCTCAGCATCGTGCTCGTCACCGCCATCCAGGCCAAGGGCAGCGTGCTCATCCACCAGAAGATGTTCGAGAGCCGCCTGTTCTTCGTGGACAAGCTGATCGAGATGGGCGCGCAGATCACCCTGTGCGACCCGCACCGCGCGCTGGTGATCGGCCATGACTTCGGCATGTCGTTGCGCGGCATCCGCATGACCAGCCCCGACATCCGTGCAGGCGTGTCGCTACTGATCGCCGCACTGAGCGCCGATGGCGTAAGCACCATCGACAACATCGAGCAGATCCGCCGCGGCTACCAGGACATTGAGGGCCGCCTGAACGCCATCGGGGCGCGGATCGAAGTGGTGTGAGCCAGGCGCACGTCCTGTCCGCTCCAGGGGGACATGCACTGATGTGAATGAGCGGATGTGCACATGGTCACCTGGGCAATGGGGCACCTGGTCCATGGGCTTTCCGGTCCCCGGCACGGTCTTGGCTGACCACGCCGCACCCATCCCCTACCTTCGTCCCATGAACCTCCGCCCCGCGACGAAAAAGCTGCGCGTGCTCATCCTCTCGGCCGTGGCCCTGCTGGCCATCTACGGCTTCACCGAACGCCTGGACCAGAAGGCCGCCAAGGGAGCCAAGGTGGGCACCAACATCGGCGATCAGGCGCCCGAGCTCGCGTACATGAACGTGGACAGCACCAAGGTCCTCAAGCTCTCGGAGCTGCGCGGCAAATACGTCCTCATCGACTTCTGGGCCAGCTGGTGCGGCCCGTGCCGTCGCGAGAACCCCAACGTGGTGGCGGCCTATCAGAAATACAGCGCGGCCAAGTTCAAGGACGGAAAGGGCTTCGAGATCTACAGCGTGAGCCTGGACAAGAGCCGAGATGCCTGGCGCCGTGCCATCGAACAGGACAAGCTCAGCTGGAAGTACCACGTCAGCGACCTGAAGTACTGGGCCTCTGAAGCCTCCCGTCTCTACGGGGTCTCCGGCATCCCCATGAGCTTCCTGGTGGACCCCAACGGGGTGATCATCGGCAAGAACCTGCGGGGCATGGCCCTGCATCAGGAGCTGGACAAGTACGTCAAAAGCCTTTGAGCCTCGTGAACGACCCTGAAGGGCCCCGCCATGGCGGGGCTCTTTCGTTGCCGGCCCTCCTGTCATTTTGTCCCCAGTCCCACCCTCGGCATCGTCCTTGACCCATGCGCCGCATCTTCGGAAAAGCCCGGAAACCCATGACGGACCGCCCTCAAGCCGCCGCCGAGGCAGAACATCCTGCCAAACCGACCACACACGCACTGCCCGCCGATGCGGCCGATGAGGCGCGCAAGGATGCGTTGACCGCTGCATCGGAAGCCGCCGCCGAGCATGTGATGCACGATGCGGAGGCCGACGGCCGCGAGGACATCAACACCCTCCAGGCCGAACTGGACCAGGCCATGGCCGAAGCGGCCGACCTGAAGGACAAGTGGCTGCGGCTCAATGCCGACTTCGACAACTTCCGCAAGCGCACGGCCCGTGAACGCCTCGACCTGATCCAGTTCGCGGCCGAGAACGCCCTGAAGAACGTGCTTCCCGTGCTGGACGACATGGAGCGCGCCATCGCCAACAACGTACGCACCGAGGACCTGGCCGTGGTGAAAGAGGGCTTCCACCTCATCCAGAACAAGTTGCTGCACATCCTCGGCAGCCAGGGCGTGAAGCCGATGTCCGAGGTGAAGGGCCAGCCGTTCGATGTGGACCGCCACGAGGCCATCACCAAGGCCCCGGCCCCGAGCCCCGAGCTGAAGGGCCGGGTGCTGGATGTGGTGGAGAACGGCTACACCCTGCACGACAAGGTGATCCGCTATGCCAAGGTGGTGGTCGGCGAGTAAGGGCGCCTCATCATCCGCCCAGGCGAGACCGAGATGAAATGACGACATGAGCAAGCGCGATCCCTACGAGGTCCTGGGCGTGGCCCGCACCGCGAGCGCCGACGAGATCAAGAAGGCCTACCGCAAGCAGGCCATCAAGTTCCACCCGGACAAGAACCCGGGCGACAAAGCCGCCGAGGAGAAGTTCAAGGAGGCCGCCGAGGCCTACGAGATCCTCAGCGACCCCGAGAAGAAGGCCCGCTACGACCGCTTCGGCCATCAGGCCCCGGGCGGCTTCGGAGGCGGCGGCCATGCCGGTGGCATGTCGATGGACGACATCTTCAGCCACTTCGGCGACATCTTCGGTGAGGCCTTCGGCGGCGGTGCCTTCGGAGGCTTCGGAGGCGGACGCGGGCGTGGTGGCCGGGTCATCAAGGGCAGCAACCTCCGGGTGCGTTTGAAGCTCACCCTGGAGGAGATCGCCCTCGGCGCGGAGAAGAAGATCAAGGTGACCAAGCTGGTGCGCGGCAAGGGCAGCGAGTACGGCGTCTGCGGCACCTGCAAAGGCACCGGCCAGGTGACGCGCGTGCAGAGCACCTTCCTGGGCGCCATGCAGACCGTGAGCACCTGCCCGGCCTGCGGCGGCATCGGCCAGACCGTGAGCAAGCGGGCCCCGGGCAGCGACGAGCACGGCCTTGTGCGCGAGGAGGTGGTGGTGCCCATCCGGATCCCCGCCGGCGTGGAGGAGGGCATGCAGCTCAACATCAGCGGCATGGGCAACGAAGCCCCGGCCGGCGGTGTGCCGGGCGACCTCCTGGTGGTGATCGAGGAAGAGGCCCATCCCGACCTGAAGCGCGATGGCCTGCACCTGCACCATGAAGCCTTCATCAGCATGCCCGACGCCGCGCTCGGCACCACCATCGAGGTGCCCTTGGTGCAGGGCCGCGCCAAGGTGAAGATCGAACCCGGCACCCAGAGCAACCACACCTTGCGCCTGCGCGGCAAGGGACTGCCCGGCCTCAACGGCCATGGCCCCGGCGACCTCCTGGTGCATGTGGCCGTGTGGACGCCCACGGACCTCACCAAGGCCGAGCGCGACGCCTTGGAGAAGCTGCGGCAAAGCCCCGGTTTCCAACCGCGGCCCACCGCCAAGGACAAGGGCTTCTTCGAGCGCGTGCGGGAGATGTTCGGCCACTGAGCGGGCGAGGCCGGTGCCTATCTTGCTTCGGCCCCATGCTGCCCGCGCATCGTCCCAAGCCCCGCTCGTCGACCACGGCCGGAGGAGCCACCGCACTGCGCTCGACAGCATCGCCCTCGCCCCTCCACCGGCTCCGTTGGGGCCACCTCATCCCCATCTGGTTCATCGGTGTGCCCTGTGTGTTCGTGCTGGCCGCTCCCACCCTGCTGACCACCGACGGCTGGCTGCGCTTGCTCGGTGCGCTCGTGGCACTCATCGCCGTGGTGGCCCTCCTGCTGGACCGCCGCCACCGCTTCGGACCCTGGGCCTCTTTCATCGCCGGGCTCTTCGGCGGGCTGCCCCTGCTGGGCCTTCTGGTGCTCAGCCTCAATCGCATGGTGGGTCGCGAACGGGTGGAAGAGCTCCGCATCCTGGGCGTCGAGCGACGCGCTGACATTGATGGCCTGCTCCTGCACCTCGAAGGCGGTGCGTATGCCGACTTCCCGCACAAGCTGCGCATGGCCCCCCTCGACCCGGCCGTATGGTCCGCCCACCGGCTCCGCACCACCTTCCACGACGGGCTGTTCGGCTTCCCGGTGGTCGAGCATCAGGAACTGCTGCCCGGCCCGGAAGGCCATCGACTGCCCGACCGGACCCACCTTCCCTGAGCCGCCCTCCGTCGACTGACGCCCCTCACACGGGGCCCCATCGCGCACGGCTACCTTCGCGCCGACCATGACCGCGATCCTCCTCTTCTTCATCCTCCACTGGTACCTGAGCCTCTTCGTGCAGACCTTCTACCTGCACCGCTATGCCGCGCACCACATGTTCACGATGAGCCCCTTCTGGGAGAAGGCGTTCCACGTGCTCACCTTCATCGCCCAGGGCAGCAGCTACCTGAGCCCATACGCCTACGGAGTGCTGCACCGGCTTCACCACGCCTACGCGGACACCGAGCAGGACCCGCACTCCCCGAAGTACGACCCCAGCCTGTTCAGCATGATGTGGCGCACCAAGACCATCTACCACCAACTGTTCGACCGGTCGATGTCGGTGGAGGAACGCTTCACCAAAGGGGTGCCCCAATGGCGCGCGTTCGAGGTGTTCGCCGACGCGTGGCCCACCCGCATCGCCTGGATCCTATGCTACACGGCCTTCTATGTGGTCTTCGCCCCCAGCCTGTGGTGGTATCCGCTGCTGCCGCTGCACTACGTGATGGGCCCGCTGCATGGAGCCATCATCAACTGGTACGCCCACAAGTACGGGTACCGCAACTACGAGGTGAGCGACACCAGCCGCAACATGTGGCCCGTGGAAGTGCTCGTGATGGGCGAAGGCCTGCACAACAATCACCATGCGCAGAGCGGACGGGCCAACTTCGCGGCCAAGTGGTGGGAGTTCGACCCCACCTGGCCCATCATCCGGGTGCTGAACGGCCTGCGGATCATCCGGCTTCGGCCGGCCGCCGTGCCCTTTAGCGAGGTCAGGCCCCGGCGGCAAGCTGCCTGAGCATCGCGTCAGCCTCAGCGATCAGGGTCTGCGGTCCGTGACCCGCGAGGCGCATGGCGCGCAGGCTGGTCGCCCCTTCCGATTTGCTGAGCTTGGCCCCGCGGTCGTCCGTGAGCAGCGGGTGGTGCAGGAACCGTACGGCCGCGAACGCGGACAGCCCCAACACGCGCGCCAGATGGAGCTGCACCAAGGTGCTGGGGAAGAGGTCCTCGCCACGCACGATGAACGTGATGTCGTGGTCCACGTCATCCGCCAGGGAGGCTAGCTGATACGCTGGTCGGCGGGGGCGCCCATCCTGTGCCCGCAGCATCACCACCGGGTCCGGCAGCCACGCGAACGGCCGCTCGCTGCGGGCCGGACCGAACAGGCCGTGGACGGTCACCTCGGCGTCCTCAGGGATCCGCACCCGCCATGCCAGGGTCCCATCATCCAGGTCGGACCCGGCGGTGCGGCAGCCGCAGGTGGTGACACCCGCCGCCAACAGGGTCGCCCGTTGCTGGCGCGAACAACCGCACGCGTACACCTCACCTGCGGACCGCAGGGCATCGGCCAGCTCCCGGTAGCGCGGGATCCGGAGCTGTTGCGACCCGTGCAGGCGGTGGTCCTCGGCATCGCGCGGGCCCACGTCCGGACGGATGCCCAGCCACGCCAGGCCTTCGAAGATGTCCTGCACATAGGTCGGGCGCTCCCGTTCGGCATCGAGGTCGTCGATGCGCAGGCGCAGGCTGGCTCCGGCGCGCCGGGCCAGGCGGTCGGTGAGCAGGAAGTTCACCGCGTTGCCAGCATACCGCCGGCGCGGCGCCGGCGGAAGGGAACTCCCGAAAATAGCGATGCCCCCGCCAGGTGGCGAAGGCATCGTGAGCGAGAAACGGGACTCGAACCCGCGACCCCGACCTTGGCAAGGTCGTGCTCTACCAACTGAGCTACTCTCGCTTGAAACCCGTCCACGGCCGGACGGGGGTGCAAATATAGGCGGTCCTTCGATCCATGCAATGCGCGGATCAGGCCTTGCGCAGCTGCGTCGACCGTGCACCGGCCATCCGCTTGATCTCGCTGAGCTTCAGCAGGGCCTCCACCGGCGTCAGCGTGTCGATGTCGAGCGCCTCCAACTGCCCGCGGATGCCTTCCAACGCCGGATCGTCCAGCTGGAAGAAGCTCAGCTGCAGGTCGCGGTCCAGCCCGTCCACAGCCCGCCGGCCGGGAGCTACAGGCAGTCCGCCCTCCCGTTCACCGAGGTCGCCCGAGTGGCTGCGCTCCAGGTGGGCCAGCACCTTCTCCGCGCGCCGCACCACGCTCTGCGGCATGCCCGCCATGCGCGCCACATGGATGCCGAAGCTGCGGTCGCTGCCACCCGGCACCAGCTTGCGCAGGAAGAGCACCCGTCCGTCCACCTCGCGCACCGCCACGCTGGCATTGCGGATCCGCGGATAGGTCGCCGCCATCTCGTTCAGCTCGTGGTAGTGCGTGGCGAACAGCGTGCGTGGCCGGCCCGGGTGCTCGTGCAGATGCTCGGCGATGGCCCAGGCGATGGAGATGCCGTCGTAGGTGCTGGTGCCGCGGCCGATCTCGTCGAGCACCACAAGGCTCCGCGCCGTGAGGTTGCTGAGGATGCTCGCCGTCTCGTTCATCTCCACCATGAAGGTGCTCTCCCCGGTGCTCAGGTTGTCGCTCGCCCCCACCCGCGTGAAGATGCGGTCCACCACACCGATGCGCGCGGCCGACGCCGGCACGAAGCTGCCCGCCTGGGCCATCAGCACGATGAGCGCCGTCTGCCGCAGAAGCGCCGATTTCCCGCTCATGTTGGGACCGGTGATCACCACCAGCTGGCGCTCTTCGGGGTCCAACAGCAGGTCGTTGGCCACATACGCCTCGCCGGGCGGAAGCTGCTGTTCGATCACCGGATGGCGCGCGTCCCGCAGGTCGATCGTGCGGCCATCATCGAGCACGGGACGCGCATAGCCCCAGCGCACCGCGGTGAGCGCGAAGCCGCGCAGCACATCGAAGGCCGCCACCGCCGAGGCGGTGGCCTGCACCGAACGGATCCGCACGCACACCGCCTCAACCAGCTCGGCGAAGCGCCGCGCCTCCAGGTCAAGGATGCGCTCATCGGCGCCCAGGATCCGCTCCTCGAGCGCCTTCAGCTCGTCGGTGATGTAGCGCTCGGCGCCCACCAGCGTCTGCTTGCGCACCCATTCGGGCGGCACCTTGGCCTTGTGGGCGTTGCGCACCTCCAGGTAGTAGCCGAACACGTTGTTGAAGCCCACCTTCAGGGAGGAAATGCCGGTGCGTTCGCTCTCGCGCTGCTGCGCTTCCAACAGCAGGTCCTTCGCGTGGCCGCTCACGTGCCGCAGCTCATCGAGCTCGGCATCGATGCCGGCGCGGATGACCCCGCCCTTGCCCAGGGCCGCAGGCGCCTCGGCCTCCAAGGTGCGGGCCAACTGCTCGCTCAGGGCGGTGTCGGCATCGATGCCTTCGGCGACCGTGGCCATGGCCCCGCCCGCCCTGGACAGCTCATCGCGCAGCGCCTGGGCGGCCTCCAGGGCCAGCCGCACCTGGTTCAGCTCACGTGGGCTGATGCGCCCGGCGGCGGCCTTGCCGGCGAGCCGTTCCAGATCGCCGATGGCCTGTAGATGCGGACCACAACGCTCCAGCAGCGGCTGGTCGCCGACTCCCTGGCCGACCACGGCGTGCCGGGCGTCGATCGCGGCGCGGTCCACCAGCGGGAAGGTGAGCCAGCGTTTCAGCAGGCGCGAGCCCATCGGGGTGGCGCAGCGGTCCAGGACACCGCACAGGGTGCGGGCCCCTTCGTTCACGGGCGCCACCACCTCCAGGTTGCGCAGCGTGAACCGGTCGAGCCCCACGTGGGCCTCGGGCTGAAGGCGCGCCAGGGTGGTGATGTGCGCCAGCCGCTCGTGCCGGGTGTCGCCCAGGTAGTGCAGCACCGCGCCCGCGGCCCGCTGGCCCAACTGCAGCTCCTCCACCCCGAAGCCCTTGAGGCTGGTGGTGCCGAACTGCCGCAATAAGCGTTCACGGGACAGGTCGTCCGTGAAGACCCAATCCTCCAGGGCATAGCTGTACTGGCCTGCTGTGAGCTCCTGCACCAACGGGTCGTCGGCGCCACGCGGATACAGCAGCTCGCTGGGGGCATGGCCCTCCATGAACTTGCGCAGGCCGTCGCCCTCTTCCTCGCCCACCAGGAACTCGCCGGTGGTGATGTCGAGGAAGGCCACCCCGTAGCGTCCGCGGAGCGCGCAGACGGCGGCCAGCCAGTTGTTGCTCCTGTGGTCCACCACCCGGTCGCTGAAGGCCACACCGGGTGTCACCACCTCGGTGACCCCGCGCTCCACCACGGTCTTGGCCAGCTTGGGGTCCTCCAACTGGTCGCACACGGCCACCCGGTGGCCCGCCCGCACCAGGCGGGGCAGGTACGTCTCCAGCGCGTGGTGGGGGAAGCCTGCCAGCGGTACTTCACCGGCGGCGCCGTTGTTGCGGCGCGTGAGGGTGATGCCCAGCACCTGCGACGCCCGCACCGCATCGTCGGCGAAGGTCTCGTAGAAATCGCCCACGCGGAACAGCAGCACCGCATCGGGGTATTGCCCCTTGATGCGTTGGTATTGCTGCATCAGCGGCGTTTCGCCGCGCCCCGCCCTGCTCATGGTGACCGTGCCGGCCGCCTATTTTCGCCAGCCCGGAAAAGTACGGCCCGTCCGCCGTCCCTCACCCCTCCGGTTATCCACGATCCATGCCCACGGACGACCGAAAACTGGCCATCGACGAGCTGGGCCGGCTCAGCCCGGAGCAGGTCCGCGCCGCTCCACGAAGGCCGGTGCGCGTGGTGCTGGACGATGTGCGGAGCCGCCACAACGTGGGCTCGGTGTTCCGCACGGCCGACGCCTTCGCCCTGGAGGGCCTCACGCTCTGTGGATTCACCCCGCTGCCGCCCCACCGCGAGATCGAGAAGACCGCGCTGGGCGCCACGGCCACCGTGCCCTGGGAGCATGCCCCCGATGCCGCCCAGGCCGTTCGGCGCCTGCAGGCCCGTGGCTACCGGGTGCTGGCCGTGGAGCAGACGCTTCGGGCGGTGCCCTTGACGGAGGTGGCTCATCCGTCCGACGCCCCGCTGGCCCTGGTGTTCGGCAACGAACTGCACGGGGTGAGCGACGCGGTGATCGAAGCCTGTGACGGCTGCCTGGTGATCCCCCAGCACGGCGCCAAGCACTCCCTCAACGTCTCGGTCTGCGCCGGCGTGGTGCTCTGGTGGTTCGCAGGGCGTTGAGGGGCCCGAACCCGGCCGCCGGACCCGCGTACAAAGGCAACCTTTGGCCCTTCAACAGGTCTATGGGGATAGGACGGCCTCCGGTCACTTGGCCGTTCCGCCCCAGCGGATACATTTGAACGGAAACCGGGTGCACGCATGAAGGGACGCTACGCGCTACGCATCACTGTCCTGCTGCTGGTGGGCCTCGTGGGAGGCACCGGCCTTCATGCCCAGTACTTCCGCAAGTCGAACTACTGGAAGACCAACCGCAACGAGATCACCATCGGGCTCGGCGCGTCCAACTTCCTGGGCGAGCTGGGCGGCCGCGACCAGATCGGCACCAGCTTCATCTGGGACCTGGAGGTGAGCCAGACACGCCCGGCGTTCAGCCTGGGCTGGCGCTACTACCTCCGCGAGAAGATGGCCCTGCGCACCTCCCTCACCTATGGGGTGCTCGCAGGCAACGATAACCTCACCGCCGAGACCTTCCGCCGCAACCGGAACCTCAACTTCCGCAGCGATGTGTTCGAGTTCAGCGTGGTGTATGAGCTGCACGCCTTCAAGGAGGAGCTCGGCCACATCTACGACCTGCGCGGGGTGAAGGGCCAGAAGGCGAGCCGGGTGGGGCTGTACGGCTTCATCGGCGTCGGCGGCTTCTACTTCGACCCGCGGGGCAAGTTCAACAACAGCTGGGTGCGCCTGAAGCCGCTGCGCACCGAAGGACAGGGCCTGCCGGGCGGGGCGCAGGAGTACAGCAACTTCGGCTTCTGCGTGCCCATGGGCTTCGGCATCCGCAAGGCGCTCACCAAGCAGTGGAGCGTGGGCCTGGAGCTGCAGCACACCACCACCTTCACCGACTACATCGACGATGTGAGCACCGTGTACTACGACCCCGAGGCCATCCGCGCGGTGAGCGGCGATGTGGGCGTGTACATGGCCGACCCCAGCCTGGGCGTGGGCGACAACGTGAACGAGCTGACCACCAGCCCCGGCCAGCAGCGCGGCGACAGCAGCGACAAGGACGCCTACCTCTTCATCAAGCTGCAGGTGCACCACAAGCTGTACAAGTACAAGAGCGGCAGCAAGAAGTACCGCACCCGCATCCGCCGCCAGAAGATCATCTTCTGAGCCGAGCCTGCGGCTGTGCCGCGCATCTTGGTGTTGGTCCGCAGCTATGCCCTTTGCTGGTCCGCAGCTATGCCACGGATCGTCTACCCAAGATCGCCCACCCTGGCGCAGGAGTTAGGCGCGCATGGGCCCACGGGCGGGAAGACCGTCCTCCCATGCCTTCGGCACTGTGCCCCCGAAGATCCAACCTGGCCTCTGCGCGGTCCCTCACCACCCTTCCGCGGGAGTTAGGCGCGCATGGGCCCACGGGCGGGATGGCCGTCCTCCCGTGTCTTCGGCACTGTGCCCCCGTAGATCCAACCTGGCCTCTGCGCGGTCCCTCACCACCCTTCCGCGGGAGTTAGGCGCGCATGGGCCCACAGGCGGGAAGGCCGTCCTCCCGTGCCTTCGGCACTGTGCCCCCGAAGATCCGACCTGGCCTTCGCGCGGTCCCTCACCACCCTGGCGCGGGAGTTAGGCGCGCATGGGCCCACGGGCGGGAAGGCCGTCCTCCCGTGCCTTCGGCACTGTGCCCCCGAAGATCCAGCCTGGCCTCTGCGCCGTCATTCCTTCTCCAGTTCCAACAGCCCGGGTTCATGCGCTGAACCGTACACATGGTCCTCCGCCTTGGCCACAAACCCCTCTTTCACCGGATTCTCACGAATGTAAGCCACCACCCGGTCGATCGCCTCGGGCGTATCCATCAGCAATGGCTTGTTGTGCTGCTGCCAAAGCTGGAACCCCGAGTTCCCGCCGTTGGACTCGCCGGCTGCGTGCAGCAGGTCGAGCATCCACGCTTTCCGGCTCTCGGTCGCGCTCTGTTCGATCATCCGGTGGATAGTGCCGGACGTGTACTTCTTCAGATCACGGATGATATCCGACAACGCGGATCCCGGCTTGGCACGTGCCAACAGATGCACATGGTTGGTCATGATCACCCACTCGAACAGGTCCAGACCTTTCTGCTCCTGGCAGAACCGCAGGCTCTCCACCACGACATCCTTGTACTCGCGACGCGTCAGCACGTCGATCCAGCCTACCGTGGCGAACGACAGGAAGTACAGGCCTTCCGGATCGTGCATCGTGTACTTGCGGCTCACTTGAGCAAGCTAGTACGGACCTGTGGACGTCCGGTCGGCCAACGACATGGCACGGGAGGACGGCCCCTGCCCGCACCAGCCCGCCCGCGCCTAACTCCCGCGCCAGAGATCAGGGGAAGACCCGCGCCAGAGCGGGCGTTGATCAACGTGCTCGCGGAGAAGAAGTGAGCGGTCCGGATCGCAGATCCGAACCAGCTAAATCCGCGCTAGCGGGGCTATTCCAGATGTCCCAACATCCGCAGATCTCTTGCCCCCCCAAATCGCGCAAGTCTTCCCGCGCCCTGGGTTCGCGCGGGGCGACTTGTGCGGAGGATGCCTGTCGGCCAGCCGCCGACGAGCCTCGCGAAGTCTGTGACTTCGCCCACCGCTGTCCGGGATCGTCCGCTCGGAGAACAGGACCGGGTTCATCAGAGGGAAATATAGGCCGTGGTGGCCAGTTCCGCGCCTTCGCCAAGGCTTCGGCAGCCAAGGGAAACAGGCCGGAGACCTGTCCGTTGAGATCCTCCGCACAAGTCGCCCGCCTGCTCTCGCTCAGCCCCGCACGCGCGGAAGACTTGCGACAATGAGGGCCTTTCTTCTCCTGGCAGAACCGCAGGCTCTCCACCACGACATCCTTGTACTCGCGACGCGTGAACACGTCGATCCAGCCTACCGTGGCGAACGACAGGAAGTACAGGCCTTCCGGATCGTGCATCGTGTACTTGCGGCTCACTTGAGCAAGCTAGTACGGACCTGTGGACGTCCGGTCGGCCAACGACATGGCACGGGAGGACGGCCCCTGCCCGCACCAGCCCGCCCGCGCCTAACTCCCGCGCCAGAGATCAGGGGAAGACCCGCGCCAGAGCGGGGTGAACTCTAAGCTGGAACGACTGTCCATGTGTGAGCTTACAGCTTGATACCTGTGTCCAATACGGGTCGAGTCGGTGCATGTCACGACATAGTCCGGATTGGGGCCACGCAAGTGAATTTCAGATTGTGCATCTGTCTTTTCATCAAGGGTGAATTCGCATATGAGCCGCTTCTTGGCACCTGATTCGGTAACCTCATAGATAGACAGGCTAACAATGCCAATACCTGTATCATCCCTGATTATGCCTTGGTGTGCGTCGTATACAAGTACGTTTTCGCCATAGATGCAACCCGCGATGACGAAGAGAAGTGACAAAGCGAAGAATGTACTTCGGCCACGATGGGTCATGGTCTCGTCGGTGATGTTTCCTGTTGGTATGCATCCTGAATGAAAAGTGGCTTCTCACTATCCGGCCACTCACTGCCAAGAATATCCAACATCGCATTCCGCTCACTTCTGTCGATGCCCTCGTAGTCAAACAGTTTCATGAACTTTCGATACTTGGTTCGCAGGCCTTCTGCCTCTTTCTCCATCGGCATGTCGTCATGCCGTTGTTTGAGCTTTTCACTATCCAATGAGCCAATCTCTTTGGCCTGCTCCAATACTTCCAGACCATATTGAGCAGGGTATACCCAGGGGCCCATTCGATCAGCTTGTACTCGGTGTCCGATTTCATGGGAGAGCAAGTCCATCCAAGCAGCAACGTCATCTCCTTGCTTCTGTGGATCACCATAGTTTCCAGTGAAGAAGATGTATAGCCCCAAGGTTATCGCACCACCACCAGCATCGCGGTCTGAGAAACCGGTCACGTTGTTATGTAACTCCTGATTGACCATGACTAGGGTGTTCTGGAGCGTCTCTCGAGGCACACCAGTTGACAAGTGCAGAACTTCAATTGCTGCTGCACTTACTGAGACGGTGACAAAGAAGCGGTCGATCGGCACGATCTGTGGATCGAGCTTGACATGAAGCGAACAGATGCGCGAAGCCTCAGCGATGAGGCGCTGAACGAACGATTGCGGCAGGCGGTGCGCTGCCGCTTGCAAGGTTGCGGGCTGAAAGAGTCTTCCGCGCTGTGCAGCCTTGGGCTGACGGCGGCCAATGATGCTTGGCAACGCTATCAGCGCGGGGGATGGAGAGCCGTTGAGGTATGCCGCAGCGGGCGGCCGCAAGGCAGCGGCATGATCCTGACGCAAGAGCAGCAGAAGCAGACACTTCGGCTGATCGCTGACAAGATGCCCGATCAATTGAAGTTGCCCTATGCGCTGTGGTCACGCAAGGCCATCGCGCTGTTGATCAAAGAACGCTTCGGCGTAGTGCTGCCCGAACGCACGATGACCGACTACTTGAGCCGTTGGGGCTTCAGCGCACAGAAGCCGATGCGCCGCGCAGCAGAACAGCGGCCCGAACTGGTGCGCAAGTGGCGTGAAGAGGTCTATCCGGCGATCAAGCGCAGGGCCGAATTGGAGGGCGCGGACATCCATTGGGGGATGAGACCGGCCTGCGCAATGATGATGTGCGTGGACGGAGCTTCGCC
The DNA here is from genome assembly GCA_016713875.1 of Flavobacteriales bacterium. Classification (NCBI taxonomy): domain Bacteria; kingdom Pseudomonadati; phylum Bacteroidota; class Flavobacteriia; order Flavobacteriales; species Flavobacteriales bacterium. Next base: position 3,778,445 of record JADJOI010000003.1, on the reverse strand, counting down.
AAGCGTGGCAAGACGCCGGTGGTGCGTGTGCTGAACAAGCGCTTCGGCCGTTCGATCATCTCCACCATCACCAATCGCGGCCAGATGCGGTGGATGGTCTTCAAGGGCGCCCTTGATGCGGAGATCTTCCAGGATTTCCTCGCACGTTTGATCAAAGGGGCAAAGCGCAAGGTGTTCCTCATCCTGGACAACCTGCCGGTGCATCATGCCAAAGTCCTGCGCCCATGGCTGGAAAAGCACAAGGAGCGCATCGAACTGTTCTTCATGCCGGGCTACTCACCCGAACTCAACCCCGTGGAGGTGGCCAATGCCGACCTGAAGAAGAACGTGACCAGCGCTCCGCCGCCGCGCACCGAGGAGCAACTCGTTGAGAACATCTTGGCCCATTACCGAAGCGTGTCCAAGAAGCCCAAGCACATCAAAAGCTACTTCGGTCACCCCGATGTTCGATATGCCGCATGAAACCGGATCTTCACCACCGGCTCAGTAGTTTGTAATACGTGTACACTTTGGGGCCATCTCTGACCTCGAACTTCTCACCGACGATTACGTCTGGCTCTTTGCCATCAAGGTCAACAGCCATGATTGGTGTGTTCCCCGCGAATTGATAGGGTGTATACCAAGGGTACTCAGCTGCAATCGGATCCACACTGAAGAACCTGCCCACGCGCGTGTCGTAGGCCCGCATCCCGTAGTCCTGGAACGTACCCGTGGCGCCGTGGACCTCGTTGTCGTTCTCTTTGCCGTTGAACCCGAACCTGTAACCGGCGAGGTCCCCCGGCCAGTGCCTCCCGGGCATCAGTGATCCGAAGGGCTCATAGTCCTGGCATCGCCCCGTAGACCGCATACCCGAAGCTAACGAAAAAAGCCCCCGGCCGGTGGCCGAGGGCTTTCGATCGATCGCGTCCGGGCTTAGATGCCCAGGTTGTCCTTGAAGGCGCGGAACTCGAGGTCCTTGCGGGCCTTGTCGGCCAGCTTGGCGTCCTTCTGCACGGCCAAAGCGAGGTTGTTGCGCACCATGTCGCCGTTGTTCTGGCGGGCGCCGCAGATGGCCATCAGGTAGTGGCCTTCGGCGCTGTCCTTGTCCGGGCTGCCCTCCAGCATGCGCTGCGCGGCGGCGGCATCGCCGCTGAGCAGCTTGGCCAGGGCGCTGTTGAAGTCGTTCACCCCGCTGAAGCTGCTGTTGGCGCTGCCGTAGTCGCCGTTCTGGATGTGCACGATGCCCATGTTGTAGCTCACCTCCGGACCGGCGGCGGTGGACTTCTTGTAGAGCTCCATGGCCTTCTTGCGGTCGCCCTTCAGGCGGGCGCAGGCCCCCAGGTTGTTGGTGCTGATGGGGTTGTCCTGGATGCTGTTGGCCCTCTGGAACTGCGCCTCGGCCTCGGCCAGGCGGTTCTGCTGGAAGTGGATGTAGCCCACGTTGTTGGCCCCGCGGTAGTCCGTGGGGTGGATGCGCTCGGCTTCCTTATAGATGCGGAGCTGCTCGTTCATGTCCGTGGTGAGCGTGGCGGAGAAGAGCAGTTCCTCGATGGTGAGGCTGTCCGGCATGGTGCGGCTCATGGCCGTGAGCTGTTCATCGGTCTTGCCCACGCGCTCGTAGTTCAGCTTCACCTCGCTGCGGCGCAGCTTCGGCAGGATGCTCTCGCGGATCTCCGTGTAGGTGGCCGCCATGTTCTTGATCTCGCTCTCGCGCTTGTTCACATCGGGGTACATGCCCAGCACACGCAGCACCAGGTCCTTGTCCGCGAAGCTGCTCGCCTTCATCTCCCGCTCGAAGCCGTCCCAATCCTCACCGTGGCTCGTGCTGGTGAACAGCGAGTCGCCCTTGGCCAGCTTGTTGCGGCCCAGTTCGGCCTGCAGCCAGCGCATGGCATGCTTGTCCCGCTTGTTGGCGAGGCCCTCGTTCATGTCCACCTCCCCTTCCGGCGACGCGTACGCATCGATGCGGACGCCCTTGATCACCACGTTCGGGTTCTTGGCGTTGGCCTTCAGGAAGTCCTGCATGGCCTTCACATCGGCATCCTTCATGTCCCCGTTCACCGGCCCATCGCTGGCCACGTTGTAGTTGAGCTGCAGGTCCTGGCTGTGCTGGGTGATGCGCTGGAAGGCATCCTTGGCCATGATCACCTTGTCGTCGCTCTTCACCAGGTACGGCGTGGTGATGACGCCGTCGGCGATCTTCACCGGGTCGAAGGGCTTCTCCTTCTTGCCCTGCTTGCCGAGGATCTTGATCATCAGCTCGCTGGTCTCCATGCTCGGCGCGTACGCCACCTTGTCGGTGTAGTTGAAGTCCTTGCCGCTCTCGTAGGGGATCACGGTGTAGTTGCCCGCGGCGCCCTCGCCCTGGAACCCGGCCATCTTCAGCGGGGTCTCGCCCCCGGCATAGGTGATGGCGGGGGTCAGCTCCACCTGGGCCTTCTTGTAGAAGTACTTGCCGGGGAAGTTGCCTCGGATGTTCACGGCCACACTGTCGCCTTGGACGATGAGGGGGTTGGGGTCGACCGTGTACTTGATGGTCTCGGCGTACTTGGTCATTTTGCCCAATCCGCCGCAGCCGGCCAGAAGGAGGGCTGAGCAGGCCAGGAAGGCCATGCCGCGCAGGGGGACGTGTTTCATGCGTTCGGGATGCTGATGGTCAGGAGGTTCCGGGCGCAAACATAACAACGCCCCCGTGGGCGGACCGGGATGATCCGGCCAATTCTCCACGGCGCCCTGTGGATCAGAGCTGCACGACGTCGAACGGCTTGACCTGCGGGCCCTCCAGCCGGGTACACAGGGCTTCGTACGCGCCTTGGTCCCGCAGCAGGTCGTGCCCGCCCAGGTCCACCACGAGCACCTGCGAGCCGTCGGTCTTCTGCAGGTGGTCCATGTACAGCTCGCGGAGGCGCTCCAGGTAGTCCGGCCGGATGTCCTGCTCGTAGCTGCGGCCCCGCTCGCGGATGCGGTCGCGCACCCGCTCCAGCGGCAGATGGAGGTACACGATGAGGTCGGGGCGTGGCAGCGAGCCGAACATGATGCGGTACAGGTCGCGGAAGAGCGTGTTCTCCTCGGGGTTCAGGGTGGCGCTGGCGAACACGAGCGATTTGCCGATGGAGTAGTCGGCCACGGTGCGCGGCGCGAACAGGTCCTGCTCGCTGGCCCGTTTCAGCTGGTGGTAGCGCTGCGCCAGGAAGCTCAACTCCACGGCGAACGCGTACCGCTGCGGGTCGGCATAGAAGCGCGGCAGGAAGGGGTTGTCGTCGAACTCCTCCAGCACCAGGCGGGCGCCCCAGCGTTCGGCCAGCCGCCGTGCAAGGGTGGTCTTGCCCGCGCCGATCAGGCCCTCCAGCGCGATGTAGCCGTGGTGCATGGCGCCGCGAAGTTGGGCGATCAGCGCCGCAGGTCGTCCAGCACCTGCAGCAGGGTGCGGTCCCGGCCGGGGGGTACGGCCAGCGGTAGCAGGTCGGCGGCCGGGGCCAGCGCGAAGGCGCGCTCATGCAGGCGTGGGTGCGGCACCTGCACCCCGGGCCGGTCGATGCGCTCGGCGCCCCACAACAGGATGTCGATGTCGATGGGGCGCGAGGTGTAGCCTTCGACGCCGCGCACCCGTCCCAGCTCGCGCTCGATGCCCAGCAGCCGGTGCATCAGCTCCTCCGGAGCGAGCTCCGTGCCGATGAGCAGCGCGCGGTTGAGGAAGAGGGCGGTACCGGCGAAGCCCCACGGCTCGGTCCAGTGGTCGCGGCTGCGGGCCAGCACCGGGCCGCAGCGTGCGGCGATGGCCTCTTCGGCCCGGGCGAAGGTGGCCCGCACATCGCCCTGGTCGGCACCCAGCAACAACAACACCTCGGCCCCCATGCGGCGAAGGTATCCGGCACCTTCCATCCCCCCCGCCCACCGCTGGTGTGATCGCGGACGCGCACCACTTGCGGGCTCGGGTACTTTCGGCCTCCGAACGAAACGACCTCCTGACCATGGGCCAGTTCCTCAAGTACGTCTTCGCCTCCATGCTGGGCTTTCTGCTGGTGTGCGTGCTGCTCTTCGTCCTGCTGCTCGGCATCGTGGCCGCTGCGGGCGCCTCCTTCGGCGACAAGGCGCCCACGGTGAAGAAGGGTTCGGTGCTGCATCTCCGCCTCAACGACCAGATCGTGGACCGCGGCCGCAAGGACGACCTGGAGCTGGACTTCGGCCCCTTCCAAGGTGCCGGGCGCACCGGGCTCGACGAGCTGCTGGAGAGCATCGACAAGGCCGGCCGCGATGAACGCATCAGCGGCATCTTCCTGGAGCCCACGATGCTGAACACCGGCAGCGCCACCGCCCAGGAGATCCGCCGCAAGCTGATGGAGTTCCGCACCACCAGCGGCAAGCCCATCTACGCCCATTCGGAGTTCCTCACCCAGGGCACCTACTTCCTGGCCAGCGCGGCCGATTCAGTGTTCGTGGTGCCGGAAGGCGACCTCGACTTCCGAGGCTTGCAGGCGCAGCTCACCTTCTTCAAAGGCCTGTTCGACAAGGCCGGGGTGGACATCCAGTTCATCAAGGGCAGCAACAACAGGTACAAGAGCTTCGGGGAGTCGTACACCGAGACGGAGATGACCCCGGCCAACGAGGAGCAGCTCGGCGCGCTGATCGACGGCATCTGGGACCAGTACCTGGAGGCCATCGCCGCCTCGCGCCACCTCGACAAGGCCCGGCTCGACCGCATCGCCGACAGCCTTGAGATCCGCCAGGCGGCCGATGCCCATCGCCTCGGACTGGTGGACGGCGTCCTTTACCGCGACGAGGTGCTCGCGCTGATGAAGAAGCGCTTCGGCGTGGAGGAAGGCCACGACCTGGAGCTCGTGACCCTGGGCACCTACAAGCGCGCCAGGGTGAAGGGCGACGACGTGATCACGGGCACGGCGACCGCCAAGGCGAAGGTGGCCGTGGTGTACGCCACCGGCGGCATCAGCAGCGGCAAGGGCGACGAGGAGAGCATCGGCAGCGAGACCCTCTCGGAGGCCATCCGCACGGCGCGTGAGGACAGCACCGTGAAGGCCATCGTGCTGCGTGTGAACAGCCCCGGTGGCAGCGGCCTGGCCAGCGATGTGATCTGGCGCGAGATGGAGCTGGCCCGCGCGGCCAAGCCCGTGGTGGTGAGCATGGGCGATGTGGCCGCCAGCGGCGGATACTACATCAGCTGCAACGCCAACACCATCTACGCGGAGCCCAACACCATCACCGGCAGCATCGGCGTGTTCGGCATCATCCCCAACATGCAGGAGCTGCTGAACGAGCACCTCGGGGTGACGGTGGACGGGGTGAAGACCAACCACTACGCCGACCTGTTCGACGTGTCGCGTCCCCTGCGTGCCGATGAACGGACCCTGATCCAGGAGCTGGTGGACCGGTTCTACGAGAACTTCAAGGCCCGCGTGGCCGAAGGTCGCAAGATGACCGTGGCCCAGGTCGACAGCGTGGGTCGTGGCCGGGTGTGGACCGGAACGGACGCCAAGCGTGTCGGTCTGGTCGATGAACTGGGCGGGCTGGAGGACGCCATCACCGCCGCCGCCCACATGGCCGGGCTGGAGAGCTACCGCACCGTGGGCTATCCCGAACAGGAGGACCTCTTCAAGAGCCTGATGAAAAGCCTGAACACCCAGGCCTCGACCTATGTGGAACGCGAGGTGCTGGGGCTTGACCCCGATGTGGTGCGTCAGGCCCGCGAGCTGCAACGGGTGAAGCAGGCCACCGGCATCCAGGCCCGCATGCCGTTCAGCATCGAGGTGCACTGACCCGTCCTGAAACAGCGAAGGGCCGTTCCGAAGAACGACCCCTCGACTGCCCTAACGATCGGTCCACTGACCAAAACCTGAGGTTGGTACGGCGACCCCGGGCGGCAGGTTGCAGTGCGCAGGAAAAAAAATCCGGTCCTCAGACCAGTTCGACGTGGAACCCGCTGTGGTTCCGGACGTTGAGCACACGGCCGTCCGCCCACACCAGGTATTGGCCCTTGATGGCGGCCAGCGTACCCGATACCTCCGCTTCCTTGTCCAGGTTGATGCTCTTCACCTTGGGCGGCAGGTGGTCCACGGGATAGCGCAGCACCCACACCGCGTCATCGGGCAGGGCGTGTGCCATCAACTCCTGCGGCAAGGCGCCCAAGGCCCGGGGCCGTTCGGCGATCAGCGCATCGGGCGCGGGATCCATCGGGCGCAGCATGGCCCGCCAGTCCGTGCGGTCCGCGAGCACGCGCTTGAGGGCCACTTCGATCAGGCCTGCGAGCTGGCGGTAGGGCGTGCGCGCGATGGGCAGGGCCAGCACCGCGCCCTGGTCGATCCAACGCACCGGCACCTGCGTGCTGCGGGTGACGCCCACCTTCACCCCGCCGGTCCAGCTGAGGTAGACGATGTGCTCCTGATCGTGATGTTCGCGCTCCCATGCCGGGTCGCGCCCCTCGCCCAGATGGGCCCGGCACAGTTCGGGCCGGACGATGCACTCGGAAGCCTCCGGCGCATCGCGGAAGCAGGGGAAGCAGAAGCCCTGGCCGAAGAACTTCGTCACGCTCCGCCCGCAGACCACACAGGTCTTGGCGCCCGTGGCGCGTACCGTCAGCGGGGTTCCCACACGCGCGTTGAGGTCCACCGTGGACCCGTCCAAGCGCATGGCGTAGCGCACCTCGCCGGTGTGCGGGGAGGTGCCGGTGACCAAGGCGGCGCTGAGCTTGCGGAGGGGTCCGGCGTGCATGTCGGCGGCGGGTCCTTACCTTTTCGGCACAAGATAGCCGCGCCAACGGTCCCCACCCGACCCCGACATGCCCGTCAACGCGCTGTTCTCGTTCCTGATCAAGAAGCGGTTGCAGCAGATCAACCTCTTCCGCGACAACCCGCACGAGGCCCAGCTGGAGGTGTTCCACCACCTGGTGCGCAGCGCCCGCCATACCGAATGGGGCAAGCGCCATGAATACGGCAGCGTGCGCGACCCCGATGTGTTCCGCGAGCGGGTGCCCCTGCAGGACTACAACGACGTGCGTCCCTATGTGGAGCGCATGCGGCAGGGCGAGCAGAACCTGCTCTGGCCCACGGACGTGAAGTGGTTCGCCAAGAGCAGCGGCACCACGCAGGACCGCAGCAAGTTCATCCCCGTGACGCGCGAAGCGCTGGAGGACTGCCACTACAAGGGCGGCAAGGACCTGATCGCGCTCCACTACGAGCAGTTCCCGCAGAGCAAGCTGTTCATGGGCATGAGCATGGTGGTGGGCGGCAGCAGCACCATCGAACGGCTGCGACCGGACGCCTATGCCGGCGACCTGTCGGCCATCATCATCCGCAACCTGCCCATCTGGGTGGAGTTCCGGCGCACACCCGCGATCGAGGTGGCGCTGTTGGACAAGTGGGAGGAGAAGATCGAGCAGATGGCGCGCGAGACCATGCGCGAGGATGTGCGCTGCATCGCCGGTGTGCCCAGCTGGACCCTGGTGATCCTGCGCCGGATCCTGGAGCTCACCGGCAAGAGCCACATGCTGGAGGTGTGGCCCAACCTGGAACTGTTCATGCACGGTGGGGTGAGCTTCCGGCCTTACCGCGACCAGTTCGCCGCGTTGTTCCCCTCACCCACCATGAACTACCTGGAGAGCTACAACGCCAGCGAGGGCTATTTCGCCATCCAGGACCGGCACGGTGCGGACGACCTGCTCCTGATGCTGGACTACGGCATCTTCTTCGAGTTCATGCCGCTGGACCAGGTGGGGCGCGAACGGCCGGAGACCAAGCTGCTGCACGAGGTGGAGGTCGGGCGGCAGTACGCCCTGGTGGCGAGCACCAATGCCGGCCTCTGGCGTTACGTGCCCGGCGACACCGTGCGCTTCACCAGCGTGCGCCCCTACCGCATCCAGGTGAGCGGTCGCACCCGCAGCTTCATCAACGCCTTCGGCGAGGAGCTCATCGTGGAGAACGCCGATCGGGCCATCGAGGCCGCCTGCCGTGCGCACGGCGCCGTGGTGCGCGAGTACACCGCCGGGCCCATCTACCAGAGCGCGACCGGACGCGGGGGGCACGAGTGGCTCATCGAGTTCGAGCGCGCGCCGCAGGACCTTCACGCGTTCACCGCCATCATGGACGGCACGCTGCGTGAGGTGAACTCGGACTACGATGCCAAGCGCACCGGGGATCGCATCCTTGCCCGGCCCCTGGTGCATGCCGTGCCGTCGGGCACCTTCCACGAATGGATGAAGCAGCGCGGCAAGCTCGGTGGCCAGCACAAGGTGCCGCGCCTGGCCAACGACCGCAGCTATCTGGAACAGTTGTTGCCACAAGCGGTGCCGTGATGCTGCGCACCATTTCCGCCTTCGCCCTTTTGGCCGCACTGCAGGTCACACCCCAGAGCCTGCCCGTGGTGGAGGCGGTGATCGAGGGGCGCTACGACGCCTTCACCACCGATGAGCTGGGCAACGTGTATGCCCTACGCGGCGACGAGCTCGCCCTGTTCAACCCGCGCGGGGAGAGCTGGCTGCGCAACAGCGTGAAGACCTTCGGCCGCATCGCCGTCCTCGATGCGTTCTACAGCCTGAAGCCCCTGCTCTTCAGCGCCGAACAGGGTCAGTTGGCCATGCTGGACAACACCCTCAGCCTGCAGGGCAGCGTGATCAACCTGCCGCGCAGCGGTTTCCCGCAGGTGGTGCTGGCCTGCGCCAGCGTGCAGAACCACTTCTGGTTCTTCGACCAGCGCGAGGGTGAGCTGATCCGCGTGGACGCGCAACTGCGGCCGGTGGCGGCCACCGGCCGCATCGACCAGCTCATCGGCCTCACCCCCGAGCCCGTGCAGATGCAGGAACTGGACAACTGGCTGTACGTGAACTCGCCGAAGCATGGCATCCTGGTGTTCGACATCTTCGGCACCTACGCCCGCACCATACCCCTCACCGGGGTGGAACGGTTCGAGGTGCGCCACCGTTCGCTGTACCTGGTGCGCGAGGGACGGTTCGAGCGGTTCGACCTGCGTGCACTGGACAGTTCGCCCCTGCCGCTCCCTGCACTGCGCGAGGGCGAGGTGCTGCGCGACGCCCGCGTGGAGCAGGGCCGCATGATGCTGCTCCTGCCCGACCGCATCGTCATCGCCCGGCTGCCTTCGCCCTGACTTTTCCACAACGGCGCACGGCGCGTCGGGCGGCGGATATCTTCGCCATCCCGCTTCAGCACCGCCACCATGCACATCGCGATCGCCGGCAACATCGGTTCAGGCAAGACCACCCTCACACAGCTCCTGGCCAAGCACTACAAGTGGGACCAGCTGCAGGAGGCCGTGGACAACAACCCGTACCTCTTCGACTTCTACAAGGACATGCAGCGCTGGAGCTTCAACCTCCAGATCTTCTTCCTCAACAGCAGGTTCGAGCAGTTGCTGGAGATCCGCCGCAGCGGGCGCAGCGTCATCCAGGACCGCACCATCTACGAGGACGCCTTCATCTTCGCTCCCAACCTGCACGCGATGGGGCTGATGACCACGCGCGATTTCGAGAACTACTTCCGCCTGTTCCAGAACATGGACAGCGCGATCATGCCGCCCGACCTGCTGATCTATCTGCGCGCCAGCGTGCCCAACCTGGTGAAGCAGATCGCCGAGCGCGGCCGGGAGTACGAGAACGGCATCAGCATCGACTACCTCAAGCGCCTCAACGAGCGCTACGAGGCCTGGATCAGCACCTACGACAAGGGCAAACTGCTCATCATCGATGTGGACGACAATGCGTTCCACGTGAAGCCCGACGACCTGGGCAGGATCATCCAGTCCATCGACGCGGAGATCCACGGCCTGTTCCCGACGGAGACACCCTCCACCAACGGCCACGCCAAACCCGCGAAGGCAACCACCAAAGCGCCGGCCAAGGCGACCGCGAAAAAGCGCTGAGAATGCCCGTTGGCGAAGCGATCGCGGAGTTCATCGCGGAAGTGTTCGCACAGGGTGCTTTGGAAGGACTGCTGGGCCTGGTGCGCAGGCTGGGTGCTTGGGTGCGTAGCCTGCTCATCCCCAAGCTGACCTACCGCTCAGCATTACGCGGTAGCTGGAACAGGCGGGTGGGTGCGTTGGTCCTGCTACTTCTCGTTGCGGCCGTTGCACTGATCACCTGAACAGGCGTTCGGAGCACATGCTGCTATCAACGGAGAACGCCGCGCTCAAGAGCGCGGCGTTCTCCGTTCGGGGCCCCTCGTTCAGAACCGGTCGCCGAGGTCCAATGCGGCGGTCACGCGGTCCGTCGCAGGCGCCTCGGGCAGGCTGGCATCGCTGCTGCCGGCCGGCATGTTCTGCATCACCGGCGCCGGTGTGGCAGCGTGATGACCGGTCTCCGCGATGTGCGGCGCGATGATCAGCGCTACGATCGAGGTCAGCTTGATGAGGATGTTCATCGAGGGGCCGCTGGTGTCCTTGAAGGGGTCGCCCACGGTGTCGCCGGTCACGGCCGCCTTGTGGGGGTCGCTGCCCTTCTTGTAGGTCTGCCCGTCGATCAGCACACCCTTCTCGAAGCTCTTCTTGGCGTTGTCCCACGCACCGCCCGCGTTGTTCTGGAAGATGCCCATGAGCACCCCGCTGACGGTGATGCCGGCCAGCAGGCCGCCGAGCGCCTCGGGGCCGAAGGCGAAACCGACGATCACCGGGCTGAGCAGCGCCAGGGCGCCGGGCAGGATCATCTCGCGGATCGAGGCCTGGGTGCTGATGGCCACGCACTTCTCGTACTCGGGCTTGGCCTTGCCTTCCATGATGCCGGGGATCTCCCGGAACTGACGGCGCACTTCCTTCACCATGTCCATGGCCGCCTTGCCCACCGCGCTGATGGCCATGCTGCTGAACAGGAAGGGGATCATGCCGCCCACGAAGAGCATGGCCAGCACATCGGCCTTGTAGATGTCGATGGCCGTGATGCCGGCGAGGCCCACATAGGCGGCGAAGAGCGCCAGGGCGGTGAGGGCGGCCGAGGCGATGGCGAAGCCCTTGCCCGTGGCGGCCGTGGTGTTGCCGGTGGCGTCGAGGATGTCGGTGCGCTCACGCACCTCCTTGGGCAGGCCGCTCATCTCGGCGATGCCGCCCGCGTTGTCGCTGATGGGACCGAAGGCGTCGATCGCGAGCTGCATGGCGGTGGTGGCCATCATGCCCGCAGCGGCGATGGCCACCCCGTAGAGACCGGCCAGCTGGAACGCGCCGAAGATGCCCGCGGCCAGCACGAGGATCGGCAGGAAGGTGCTTTCCATGCCCACCGCCAGACCGCCGATGACGTTGGTGGCGTGCCCCGTGCCGCTCTTCTGCACGATGCTGTCCACCGGCTTGCGGCCCATGGCCGTGTAGTACTCGGTGATGTAACTCATCAGGAAGCCCACCACCAGGCCGAGCACGATGGCATAGAACACGTTCATGCGCTCGATCTGCAGCACCACCTCGCCGCGCTGGAAGGTCATGGTCTCCGGCAGCATCCAGCCGATGACGAAGAAGCTGGCGATGGCCGTAAGAAGGATGGAGCCGATGTTGCCCTTGTTGAGGGCGGCCATCACGCTGTCCGTGTCCTTGCTGATGCGTACGAAGAAGGTGCCGATGATGCTGAACAGGATGCCGAGGCCGGCGATGAGGATGGGCAGCAGGATCGGGGCCATGCCACCGAAGTTGTCGGCGCTCACCACCTCGCGGCCCAGCACCATGGTGCTGAGGATGGTGGCCACGTAACTGCCGAAGAGGTCGGCGCCCATGCCGGCCACATCGCCCACGTTGTCGCCCACGTTGTCGGCCACGGTGGCGGGGTTGCGCGGATCGTCCTCGGGGATGCCGGCCTCCACCTTGCCCACCAGGTCGGCGCCCACATCGGCGGCCTTGGTGTAGATGCCACCGCCCACGCGGGCGAAGAGCGCGATGCTCTCGGCACCCAGGCTGAAGCCCGCGAGCACCTCGAGGGCCTTCATCATCTCCTCGCCATTGGGGCTGGCGCCGTTGACATACATCTTGTAGAACACGATGAAGAGCACGCTGAGGCCCACCACGGCCAGGCCGCTCACCCCAAGGCCCATCACCGTACCTCCGTTGAAGCTCACCTGCAGGCCCTTGGCCAAACTGGTGCGGGCCGCCTGTGTGGTGCGCACGTTGGCCTTGGTGGCGATGTTCATCCCGATCCAGCCCGCGAACGCGCTGAAGAAGGCCCCGATCAGAAAGGCGACGGCGATCACCCAGTCGGTGTGGTCCTGTACCCGTTCAAGCTCGGCGCTCCACGCGAGAAGGACTGCCGCGATCGCTGCGAAAATGATGAGGACCCTCCACTCGGCCTTCAGGAAGGCGCTGGCCCCCTTGGCGATGTAGCCGGCCAGCTCCTGCATGTTGGCATCGCCGGCGTCCTGCTTGCTCACCCACATGGCCTTGGCCACCATGACCACCAGGCCCACCACGCCCAGCACGGGCAGGTAATACATCAGTTCAACTCCCATCTCGTTCTGTGTTGTGTATGGTCTTGTCCTTCAGCGCCTTCCACCCCCATCGGACGGAAGAGGGCCGCGAAAATAGAAAAGTCCTGACGGAGTGCTGAGCGGTGAGTGGCGAGGAACGAGTGGCGAGTGAATCCCAGCACCACGACCGTGGTCGGTCCGGGCGGCATTCACTCGCCACTCGGCGCGTATGGTCTTGCGCGCAGCCACTCGCCACTCAGTACGCAGGTCCTGTGCGCGGGCACTCGCTGCTCGCCGCTCCCCTCACTTCCGCAGGTACATCACCTCCTTCACGGCGGCGATGACGCGGGTGGGGTTGGGGAGGCTGGCCTCGATCAGCGGCGGGCTGAAGGGCAGCGGGGTGTCGGCCTGGTTGATGCGGAGCACGGGCGCGTCGAGGAAGTCGAAGGCGTCCTTCTGCACGCGGTAGGCCACCTCGCTGGCGATGCTCACCATCGGGAAGTTCTCGTCGACCACCACCAGGCGGTTGGTCTTCTTCACGCTGGCCAGGATGGTGGCGGTATCCAGCGGGCGGATGGTGCGCAGGTCGATGACCTCGGCGTTCACCCCCTCCTTCTGCAGCTCTTCCGCAGCGGCCAGAGCCACCTTCATCATCTTGCCGAAGCTCACGATGGTGACGTCGGTCCCCTTGCGCGCCACGTGGGCCAGGCCGATGGGCACGAGGTACTCGCCGTCGGGGATCTCGCCCTTGTCGCCGTACATGCGCTCGCTCTCCATCACCAGCACGGGATCATCGTCGCGGATGGCGCTCTTGAGCAGGCCCTTGGCATCGTAGGGGTTGCTGGGCGTCACCACCTTGAGGCCGGGGATGTTGGCGTAGAAGGCCTCGAAGCTCTGGCTGTGGGTGGCGGCCAGCTGACCGGCGCTGCCGTTGCCCCCACGGAACACGATGGGGATGTGGAACTGGCCACCGCTCATCTGCAGCATCTTGGCCGCGTGGTTGATGATCTGGTCACTGGCCAGGATGGCGAAGTTCCAGGTCATGAACTCCACGATGGGACGCAGGCCGTTCATGGCGGCGCCCACGCCGATGGCCGTGAAGCCCAGTTCGCTGATGGGCGTGTCGATGATCCGCTGCGGACCGAACTCCGCGAGCATGCCCTTGCTCACCTTGTAGGCGCCGTCGTACTCGGCCACCTCCTCGCCCATGAGGAAGACGGACGGGTCACGGCGCATCTCCTCGGACATCGCCTCGTTGAGGGCCTCGCGGTACTGAATGGTGCGCATGGGCGTGGAAATGGGCCCCAAAAGTAGGTGGCGCGGGCAGGCGTCGGTCAGGGCCGGGTGAAGCGCAGGGCCACCGGTCGTTCCGGCAGCTCCACCACGAGCACATACGGTCCGGTGGCCAGGCCCTCCACCGGGACCACGGTGCGCGTGCCGGCGAGCCGCCCCTGCCTCAGGACCCGGCCCGCGGCATCCACCAGCCGGAACGCCGCCGTGCCCGACCGGCCGTTGAGCACCACTAGCTGGCCGGACGCCGGGTCGCCTTCCAACCGCAGGCCTCCTGGCACCGCCTGCTCCCCGATGCCCACGCCCGTGACCGTGAAGCAGGCCGAGGTGTCCGTGCATCCGCTCTGCGTCACCTCCACCGCGAACTGGCCGTTGGCCGTGGCGGTGAACTGGGCCCCCACCGCCCCCGGGATCTGCGCGAACCCGTTGCCGCAGTCGAGCCACTGGAAGGTGGCGTTGGTGGCCTGTGCGAAGAGGTTCGCGTTCAACTGCACCACTGTAACGTTCACCGGGGTCAGGTCGACGATGAGGGTGATCAGACTGTCGCAAATGGCCCCCTGCAGCGCGTTCACCCAGGTGCCGGCCGTATCGATCAGCGTTCCACCGAAGTCGAAGGTCTCGCCCTGGCACAGGGTGAGCTCCTGGACATAGCCCCATTCCGCGCCGGCCACGAAGTTGCTTCCCGGCCCGTTGAGCGCGAAGCCCGTGAGCGGCGCCTGGGCCCCGGCCACCACATCGATCGCCGCCGTGATGGCCGTGTTGTTGCCTCCGGGCGTGCCTTGGTCCATGTCGAAATGCACCTTCAAGGTCAGGTCGCCGCCATCGATGACGCCGCTGACCAAACAGCGCACCTCGTCGGCGGAGAGCGCCCGCTCCCAGAGCATCACCTCATCCAGCACGCCATTGAGCAGAAAGTCGGTGAACTGGAACGGCAGGGTGCCCAAGTGGAGCGGTTCAACCGTGTTGGTGATGGTGCCCGAAGCAGCGATGCTGCCGACCTCAACGCCGTCGTGGTACATGCGCAGCGTGTCGCCGTCGTAGGTGAGCGCGAGGGACTGCCACGCTCCCACCTCCAGCACCGGCGCGGTGATGGTGAAGTCAGTGCCGACGCTGTTGCGGAAGCGCCCTTCCAGCGCCTGCGGCCCCACCTGGATGAAATAAAGATCGGCGTCCACGTTGTTGCGGATGCCGCAGAAGCCGTCCAGGTCGGGGAAGGCGGGCGCCGTGTTGCGCGGCTTCACCCGGCAGGCCAGCGTCATGCCCGGGGCGCCGGCCACCAACGCGGAGGCATTGGCCAGCTGGGCCTGGTCGTCGAGCCCGTCCAGGTCGAGGGCGTTGTTCACGAACAGTTGGGCCGGCGCCAGCAGGGGCAGGCACAGGGCGATCGCGGATAGGCAGAGGGTTCGCATGAGGTTCGGGATCAGGAGGCGGTAAGGTAACCGCCCCTTGGGCTATCGGACCACCCCTTATTTTCGCGCCCCGCTGCCGGACCCCACGAACCATCCCGCTGCGGCAACGTTCCCCGACCATGAAGATCCTCGTCCTGATCAGCCAGGTGCCCGACACCACGGCGCGCATCGCCTTCACGGCGGACAACACCCAGTACGACGGCAACGGCGTCACCTTCATCGTGAACCCCTACGATGAGTGGTATGCCCTTGTCCGTGCCTTGGAACTGAAGGAGGCTGCAGGGGCCGGCAGCGTCACCACCATCACCGTGGGCCCGGCCGACACCGAGGCCACCATCCGCAAGGCCCTGGCCATCGGCGCCGATGAGGCCGTGCGCGTGGACGCCCGGCCGGAGGACGCCTTCCAGGTGGCCGCTGAAGTGGCCGCCTACGCCAAGGACAAGGGCTTCACCCTGATCCTGGCCGGCAAGGAGACCATCGACCACAATGGCGGCCAGGTGGGCGCCATGCTGGCCGAACTGCTGGACCTGCCCTATGTACCCCTCGTGAGCAAACTGGACGTCAGCGGCACCACCGCCACCATGGAGCGCGATGTGCCCAGCGGCGTGGAAGTGCTGGAGGTGGCCCTGCCCTGTGTGCTGGGGGCCGCCAAGGGCATGGCCGAGCAGCGCATCCCCAACATGCGCGGCATCATGGCCGCCCGCACCAAGCCGCTGCAGGTGGTGCCCGCCTCCGGGCAGGGGCCCTTGGCCGCCACGGTGCGCTTCGAGCTGCCGCCGGCCAAGGGCGCGGTGAAGCTCATCCCCGCCGACCAGGCCGGCACCCTGATCGAACTGCTGCACACCGAAGCCAAGGTGATCTGAGCGAACGAGGCCGCAAAGGCGCAGAGCGCAACTGAAGAAATGAACTTGAAGCCGGCCCCTGTGGCAGGCCCTCCATACGAAGAACCCAGATGAGCACCATCGTCTTCATCGACACCCGGGGTGAGAAGCTCCCCAAGGCGGCCCAGGAGGCCGTGACCTACGCCAGCCAGCTGGCCGGCGGCCCCGTGACCGCCGTCACCTTCGGCGATGCGCAGGGGCTCGAGGCCCTGGGCGCCAACGGCGCGGCCAAGGTGGTGGTGGCCCGTGCTGTGAAGACCGTGGACAGCCAGCAGCTCACCAAGCTGGTCAGCTCCGTGGTCGAGGCGACCGGTGCCACCACCATCGTGTGCGTGTCCGACGCCACCGGCAAGGCCGTGGCTCCGCGCGTCGCGGCGCGGCTGAAGGCCGGCCATGTGGCCGGTGCCACCGGCCTGCCCGAGGGCGGCCGCTTCCGCCGCAACGTGTTCAGCGGCAAGGCCCGCGCCTTCGTGGAGGTGAGCAGCCCCATGCGCGTGGTGAGCCTCAGCCCCAACAGCGTGCCCATCACCACGGGCGGCGCCCCTGCATCGGTGGAGGAGTTCGCCGGTGACCTCGGCACTTCGCGCGTGACCGTGAAGGAGCTTCGGAAGGCCGGAGCCGGCATCCCCCTGCCCGAGGCCGAGCGCGTGGTGAGCGGCGGCCGCGGCATGAAGGGCGCGGAGAACTGGGGGCCCATCGAGGAGCTGGCCCGCGAACTGGGCGCCGCCACCGCCTGCAGCCGTCCGGTGGCCGACGATCACTGGCGCCCGCACCACGAGCACGTGGGACAGACCGGGGTGGCCATCCGCCCGAACCTCTACATCGCCATCGGCATCAGCGGCGCCATCCAGCACCTGGCCGGGGTGAACCAGAGCAAGGTGATCTGCGTGATCAACAAGGACCCCGAGGCGCCCTTCTTCAAGGCCGCGGACTACGGGATCGTGGGCGATGCCTTCGAGGTGCTGCCCCAACTGATCGCCGCAGCGAAGAAGCTGAACGCCGAGCGGTAACGCACCGGACATCCGGCACGGCGAGCAACTCGCGGCCGCTGCCTATCTTCACGGCCCCGCACGGAGAGGATGGACAAGGTCGAGCTGAAGTTCCTGCGCATCACGTACAGCCACACGCACGCCGGTGCCTACGCGCTCATTCTGGCGGAGGCCCACGGCGAACGCCGCCTGCCCATCATCATCGGCGGGGTGGAGGCCCAGGCCATCGCCATCCAGGTGGAGAACATCAAGCCGGCGCGTCCCCTCACGCACGATCTGTTCAAGAACCTGAGCGACACCCTCGGGGTGGGTCTCAAGGAGGTGATCATCAACGACCTGGTGGAGGGCATCTTCCACGCCAAGCTGGTGCTGGAGCAGAACGGGCACGAAGTGGAGATCGACGCCCGCAGCAGCGACGCCATCGCGCTGGCGCTGCGCTTCCAATGCCCCATCCACACCTACGAGTTCATCATGGGCGCGGCCGGGCTGAAGGTGGAGGAGGGCGAAGAGGGCAAGGAGGAAGGCGCGGCCGAACCCGTGGAGCGCGGCAAACCCGCCAAGGGCATCAAGGGCAGCAGCATCGAGGAGCTGAAGGAACTGCTCGAGAAGGCGCTGCACGACGAGGACTACGAGCGCGCCAGCAAGATCCGCGACGAGATCAAGCGGCGCGAGCAGACCAACTAGACCAAGAGCGGACGAAGGCGCCGGGGCCGCGTGATCGGCCTCCGGCCGGCACCGTCCGCCGTTCGACCGAACTTCTATCTTGTCGCCCACGAAACACGACCGCATGTCCAAGACCGAATCGTGGGGATCGCGCGTGGGGCTCATCCTGGCCATGGCGGGCAACGCCGTGGGGCTGGGCAACTTCCTCCGCTTCCCGGTGCAGGCCATCCAGAACGGCGGGGGTGCCTTCATCATCCCCTACCTGGTCTGCTTCCTGCTGATGGGCATTCCGCTGCTGTGGATCGAGTGGAGCATGGGGCGCTTCGGCGGGCGTTCGGGCCACCACAGCACACCGTTCATCCTGCACAACATGGACCCCAAGCGGGCTCTGTGGAAGTATGTGGGCGTGTTCGGCATCTTCACCAACATCGCCGTGGCGGCCTACTACTGCTATCTGGAGAGCTGGACGCTGAGCTACATCTGGCACAGCATCTCCGGCACCTTCCTGGACATGGGCGCTGATGGGGTCGCGGCCTTCTTCAGCAGCTACATCGACATCGGCGTCAGCACCACGGGCATCCCCTACGAGGCCATCTGGTTCTGGCTGCTCTGCCTGCTGCTGAACACGTGGATCCTGAGCAGGGGGCTGAGCGGCGGTGTGGAGAAAGCGGCCAAGGTGGGCATGCCGCTCCTGATCCTCTTCGGCCTGTTCCTCGCCATCCGCGGCGTGACCCTGAAGGCCGGTGAGCATGGTGCGATCCACGACGGCACCGTGGGCCTCAACTTCCTATGGACGCCGGACTACGGCAGCATCTGGAAACCCAGCGTGTGGCTCGCCGCCGCGGGGCAGATCTTCTTCACCCTCAGCGTGGGCATGGGCAGCATCCAGTGCTACGCCAGCTACGTCCGCAAGAAGGACGACATCGCCCTGAACGCCATGAGCGCCGGGTGGATGAACGAGTTCGTGGAGGTGGTGCTCGGCGGCGCCATCATCATCCCCATCGCCATCGGCTACCTGGGCATCGACAAGGTGAAGGAGCTCACCGCCACCGGTGGCCTGGGCCTCGGCTTCAAGACGTTGCCCTACCTGTTCACGCAGTGGGGGCCCTGGTTGTCGGCGATCGCCGGGGTGTGCTGGTTCGGCCTGCTGTTCTTCGCCGGCATCACCAGCAGCCTGGCCATGGGCACACCGGTGATGGGCTTCCTGCAGGACGAGTTCGGCTGGAAACGTGGACCCTCGGCCTGGATGTTCGGCCTGGTGGTGCTGGTGCTCGGGCTGCCCACGGTGCTCTTCTTCCACCATGGCGTGTTCGACGAGTACGACTATTGGGCCGGCACCGTGAGCCTGGTGGTGTTCGCCCTCTTCGAGGTGATCCTCTTCGCCTGGGTGTTCGGCATGGACAAGGGCTGGGCGGAGATCAACCTCGGTGCCGACCTGCGCCCACCGACCATCTACCGGTTCATCATCAAGTACATCACCCCCGTGATCCTGGCCGTGGTCTTCCTGGCCTCCCTGCCCGGTATCTGGGAGAAGATCACCGCCCCGGCCAGCCCTTACCTTCATGCCTCGCGCCTGTTGTTGCTGGCCCTGTACCTGGGCATCGCCCTGCTGGTGCGCAAGGCCTACCTGAAACGCAAACGCCACGCCCACGGGATGGTCTGATCCGCACGCACCATGAACACCTCCGCCCTTGTGCTGATGCTGTCCTCCGTGCTCACCGTCACAGGCTTCACGCTGTACTTCTTCTACCGCGTGCTGACCACGCCTCCCAAGCCCGAGCCGGACAGCTTCAGCGACAACGACCCCGAGCCGTAGGCCGACCATCGCCGTCCCCAAGCCCACCGCATGTCGGACGACGTCCGCTCCTTCCTCCGCTCCTTCAGCCTGGGCAAGGTGCTGCTGCCGGTCTTCATCGGCCTGGGCATCACGGCCGTGCTCATCTTCCGCGGCAGCGACCTCAGCGCCCTCGATGGCGTGCATTGGACCTGGGCCAGCACGCTGTGGATCGGCCTGGCCTTCGGCAGTGTGGTGGTGCGCGACTACGCGTACATGGTGCGGATCCGACACCTCACCGAGCGTTCCCTCACCTGGTGGCGCAGCTTCGTGGTGATCATGCTCTGGGAGTTCAGCTCGGCGCTGGCCCCCGGGCTCATCGGTGGTGGCTTCCTCTTCGCCATCTTCATCCTCAACCGCGAGGGCGTCGACGCCGGTCGCAGCATCACCGTCATCACCTTCACCAGCTTCCTGGACGGGATCTTCCTGGCGGTGATGGCGCCGTTGATGGTGCTGCTGCTGGGGCAGGACGCGCTCTTCAGCGGCGTGGGCGTGGGCTCCAGCCTCTGGGGCAGCAGCGTGTTCGTGGCCTTCTGGGCGGTGTACATCATCATCCTGGCCTACAAGCTCTTCGTGGCCTACGCCCTCTTCATCAACCCGGTGATCGTGAAGCGCTGGCTGGTGGGCCTCTTCAGCATCCCCGTCCTGAAGCGCTGGCGCCGCAATGCGGTCACCACCGGCGACCAGCTGATCACCGCCGCCACCGGCCTGCGCAGCAAGCGCTGGAGCTACTGGTGGCCCGCCCTGCTGGCCACCTTCGCCAGCTGGACCGCCCGCTACAGCATCGTCAACTGCCTGGTGCATGCCTTCCGCGACGGCCAGCCGGTGGACGACCTGCTGCTCTTCGGCAAGCAGGTGATCATGGGCATCCTCGTGCTGGTGAGCCCCACCCCCGGCGGCAGCGGACTGGCGGAGTTCCTCTTCAACGACCTGCTGGGCATGTTCATCCCGCTCGGCCTGGCCCCCGCGCTGGCCCTGCTGTGGCGCCTCATCAGCTACTACCCCTACATCCTGGCCGGCGCCATCCTGCTGCCGCGCTGGATCCGCCGCAACCTGCTGCACCTGGGCAAAGGCGCATGACCACCTCCCGACCCATGATCCGCTCCCTCTCCCCCGCACGCCTCCTGGCCGTGACCGTGCTCCTGCTGATCACCGCCCTGCCCCTGGCCGCGCAGAGCGGAGGGCCCGCACCGCTCACCGGGCCCAGCGCCATGGGCATCGGCCGCGGCCTGCTCGGCATGGCCGCCCTCATCGCCATCGCCTGGGCCTTCAGCGCGCGGCGTGCTCACGTCAACTGGAAGGTGGTCGGCATCGGCCTCGCCTTCCAGCTCGTGCTGGCCCTCGGCGTGCTCTACGTGCCCTTCGTGCAGGCCGGCTTCGACATCGTGGGCCGCATGTTCGTGAAGGTCCTCGACTTCACCAAGGCCGGCAGCACCTTCCTCTTCCGCGACCTGATGGACGTGCAGAGCTTCGGCTTCATCTTCGCCCTGCAGATCCTGCCCACCATCATCTTCTTCAGCGCGCTCACCAGCGTGCTGTTCTACCTGGGCATCATCCAGAAGGTGGTGTACGCCCTGGCCTGGGCGCTCAACAAGAGCATGAAGCTCAGCGGCGCGGAGAGCCTGAGCACCGCGGGCAACATCTTCCTGGGTCAGACCGAAGCCCCCCTGATGGTGAAGGCCTATCTGGACAAGATGAACCGCTCGGAGATCTTCCTGGTGATGGTGGCCGGCATGGCCACCGTGGCGGGCGGCGTGCTGGCGGCCTATGTGGGCTTCCTGGGCGGCGATGACCCCGTGCAGCGGCTCTTCTTCGCCAAGCACCTGCTCACCGCCAGCGTGATGGCCGCACCCGGCGCCGTGGTGGTGGCGAAGGTCCTCTATCCGCAGACCGAGGCCTTCGACTCCGAGCTGCGCGTGGGCATGGACCAGGTGGGCAGCAACTTCCTCGACGCCATGGCCAACGGCACCACCGAGGGCCTGAAGCTCGCCGCCAACGTGGCCGCCATGCTGCTGGTGTTCTTCTCGTTCATCGCCCTGTTCAACTATGTGTTCCTGCGCATCGGCGATGCCACCGGCCTCAACACCTGGGTCGCCTCCGTGTCGCACGGCAACTTCAGGTCGCTCTCCCTGGAGTTCATCCTCGGCTACACCTTCGCCCCGCTGATGTGGCTGATGGGCGTGGCCGGGGAGGACATCACCCTGACCGGACGGCTGGTGGGGGAGAAGCTCATCGCCAGTGAGTTCGTCGGTTACGAGAGCCTTGCCCAACTGAAATCGACCGGCGCGTTCGCCTACCAACGCAGCATCGTGATGGCCACCTACATGCTGTGCGGCTTCGCCAACTTCGCCAGCATCGGCATCCAGATCGGCGGCATCGGCTCGCTGGCGCCCGGCCGACGCCAATGGCTCAGCGAATTCGGCTTCCGCGCCCTGCTCGGCGGCACCCTGGCCAGCCTGCTCAGCGCCACCATCGTGGGCATGATGATCTGATCCCGCGGCCACCCATCGCCCCCGCCTTCGTCCATTGCCCATGACCCGCCTCCTCCTCCTGGTCGCCACGGCCTTGCTCACCTCCGCCGCGCACGGTCAGCCCGCCGCACGCGTCGGCGAACCCTTCACCCGCAGCTTCAAGAACGCCCAGGGCGACCAGCACGCCGTGGTGGACGGGCTGCTGCCCGCCGATGGCCGCGCCCTGCTCTACGTGGAGGAAGGGCCCGCGCACAAAGTGGTGCGGCTGGACGCCCAGCTGAAGCCCGCCGAGGAGGTGGTGCTGAAGGACGTGCTGCTGGACGGTGTGAAGTGGAACGGCGTGATGCCGCTTCTGCGCGGTGACGCGATGGACGTCCTGCTGGTGAGCCCGGGCAAAAAGGGCGCCGACCTCGGCCTGGCCACCGTGGGAGGTTCGCCGCTCGCGCTCTCCGGCTTCCGCCGCATCGCCTCCTTCGGCCATGCCTGGGCCGTGGATGCCGCCAGCAGCCTGGCGCGGCGTCCGCTGCCCGATCCCATCCTCTTCAGCCTCGGCCTCACCAGCGCCTACACCGAACGCCTGTTGACCTCGCCGGACGGCGGCCGACACCTGCTGAACATGTACGACAGCAAGGGCAAGGACGGCAAGCAGCTATGGATGACCTGCCTGGACCGCGACCTGCGCGAGGAATGGAGCGCGCTGGCCACCCTGCCCTGGCCCGCCGGGCAGGCCCGCATCCACCAGATGCAGCTCACCAACGATGGCCGCGTGCTGCTGCTCGTCTACGTGTTCCGCTGTGAACAGGCCCAGATGGGCGACAAGAACTGCCACGAGCTGCACTTCACCACCATCAGCGACAAGGGCCGCACCGTGAAGGATGTGCTCGTGGACAAGGACTTCGTGAGCACCGCCCGCTTCTGCGAACGCCCCGACGGCCGCATCACCCTGGCCCTGCGCTACGGCGCCCTCACGGGCATCCCCGGCCAGGTGGTCACCTTCGATCCGCAGGACCCCAAGCTGAAGCCCACCCCGCTGGTGGATCAACGCCTGGCCGGCGTGCGCAAGGTGAAGCTCACCGGCTTCGGCAGCGTGGACGGGGACCCGAACAAAGCGGCCTCCGTGCGGGCCAAGCTGCCTGACGAGGTGGTGACCCTGCTGCCCGCGTGGGACGGCGGCACCGTGCTGGTGGAAGCCTTCGTCGACAACGAGTTCCAGCTGCCGGTGGGCGACGCCATCGCCATGCGCCACTTCTGCGGCATGCTGCGCGCCAGCTACCTGGATGCCACCGACACCGTGCGCTGGCAACGCACCATCGACCGGGCCTACCTCACCACTGCCGGGCAGGCCTACGAGACGGCCGGCCTCCGGATGGACAACGACGGGCTCACTCTGCTCTACGGCCACACCCCCAAGGGCCTTGCGGGCATCCTGGCCAGCGGCGGCGAAGGCGACGGCAAGGCGCCGCTGGCCGAACCCGGCGTGCTGAAGACCATGCGCATCGACCGCGCCGGGCAGGTGGCGCGCCAGGGCACGGCGTGGATGCCCGAGGGCGGCCTGGTGGCCTGCCCGATGACCGCCGTGTTCAACTCCTCCGGTGCGCAGGCCCTGCTGAAGGCCTATGACCGGGGCACCACCTACCGCTATGTGCTGGTGGACCTGGAGCGCGTGGGCGCCGAGTGAGCCGCTGTCCATGCCGCGTTGTTGGTAGCGCACCGGCGCACAGGACCGGCGCGGCGGATCGGCAGGGCAACTTTGCCCCGTGCCGCCCACACCGCCCCCGGCCCCGTCCCGCCTGATCGAGCGCCTGCAGCGGCAGGTGACCTCGGCCCTCGCCTGGCTGGGCCGCAAGGTGATGAACAGCCGCATGAAGGAGCTCACGCTCCTGACGCTGCCCTACCAGGTGGCCGCGGTGATCACCGCCCTCATCGCCGTGGGCTACGCGAAGCTCTTCGGACTGGTGGAGGAGGTCCACGCCTGGGTCATCGGCCTCCACCCCGATTGGATCTTCGTCAGCGCCCCGCTGGCCTTCCTGCTCAGCTGGTGGCTGGTGCGGCGCTTCGCGCCGATGGCGGGCGGCAGCGGCATCCCGCAGCTCATGGCCGCCATCGAGGTGGCCAACGACAAGGCCACGGACCGCAGCTGGCGCTTCCTCAACGTGCGGATCATCCTGGTGAAGATCGCCAGCAGCCTGGCCATGGTGGTGGGCGGCGGCGCCGTGGGCCGCGAGGGGCCCACCCTGCAGATCGCCGGCAGCGTGTACCGCACCGTGCACAAGCTGCTGCCCCCCTTCTGGCCCCAGGTGAGCCGCAAGGTGATGATGGTGACCGGCGGTGCCGCCGGTCTCAGCGCCGCCTTCAACACCCCGCTCGGCGGCATCGTCTTCGCCGTGGAGGAGCTCACCCGCACCCACATCGCCCAGTTCCGCACCGCCGTCCTCACCGCCGTGATCCTGGCCGGCATGACGGCCCAGCTCCTGCTCGGCCCCTACCTCTTCCTGGGCTATCCCAAGCTGGAGCCCGTCGGCTTCAGCTTCATGTACAAGGTGCTCGCCATCGGCCTGTGCGCCGGTGCCGCCGGTGCCCTCTTCTGCAAGGCGGTGCTGCTGCTCGACAAATGGCGACGCACCCTCAAGGGCAACATCGCCCAGGCCTTCTTCGCCGTGGGCTGCGCACTGGCCTTCGCCGTCACCGTGAAGCTCACCGGCACCTTCGCCCTGGGCAGCGGCAAGCACCTGCTGGAGAGCTACCTCTTCGATGCCACGGTGGATCCCGGCTGGCGCGACATCGCGGCCCGCATCCTCGGTCCCCTGTTCAGCTTCAGCGCGGGCGGTGCCGGAGGCATCTTCGCCCCCAGCCTGGCCAGTGGCGCGGCCGTGGGCGGCTGGATCGCCCAGTGGTTCGAGCCCAGCCGCGGCGAGTTCAACGTGCTGGTGCTCGCCGGCATGACCGCCTTCCTCACCGGTGTGTCCCGCTCACCGTTCACCAGCGCCATCCTGGTGCTGGAGATGACCGACCGCCACAGCGTGATCTTCCAACTGATGTACGCGGCCATGGTGGCCTACCTGATCAGCCACGGCATCGACAAGCGCAGCTACTACGAACGCATGAAGCTGCGCCTGCTGGCCGCCCTTCCCGGCAACAGCGGAAGGGAACCGGTCGGCGACCGGCCCGCGCGCAACGGCTCCAAACGGCCGCCGGAGCACGACCCGCATGACGAAGAGCCCCCGTCGCCCACACCGGGCTATGGCCTGGGCTAACTTCGCGGCGACCCGGACCACCGGCCCAGCCGTCCATGACCCGATGAAGCCCTACCACGATCTCCTGCAGCGCATCCTGGACCACGGCGTCGGGAAGCACGACCGCACCGGCACCGGCACCCTCAGTTGCTTCGGCCACCAGATGCGCTTCGACCTCGCCGACGGCTTCCCCCTCGTCACCACCAAGAAGCTGCACGTCAAAAGCATCATCCACGAACTGCTCTGGTTCCTGGCCGGCGACACCAACGTGCAGTACCTGCGCGACAACGGGGTGCGCATCTGGGACGAATGGGCCGATGCCAACGGCGACCTCGGACCGGTGTACGGCTACCAGTGGCGCAGCTGGCATACGCCCGATGGCCGTGTGATCGACCAGATCGCCAACGTGGTGGAGCAGATCAAGCGCAACCCCGACAGCCGCCGACTGATCGTCACCGCCTGGAACCCTGCCGACGTTGACCGCATGGCCCTTCCGCCCTGCCACACCATGTTCCAGTTCTATGTGGCCGAAGGCCGCCTCAGCTGCCAGCTCTACCAGCGCAGTGCCGACGTCTTCCTCGGTGTGCCCTTCAACATCGCCAGCTATGCCCTGCTCACCCTGATGGTAGCGCAGGTGTGCGGGCTGAAGCCCGGCGAGTTCGTGCACAGCTTCGGCGACGTGCACCTCTACACCAACCACCTGGAACAGGCCCGGCTGCAGCTCTCACGCGAACCGCGCGCCCTGCCCCGCATGGAGCTGGACCCCGCCGTGACCGACCTCTTCGCCTTCCGCTTCGAGCACTTCACGCTGAAGGACTACGACCCGCACCCGCACATCAAGGCCGAGGTCGCCGTATGATCGTCAGCGCCATCGCCGCCGTCAGCGCGAACGGGGTCATCGGCCGGGATGGTGACCTGCCCTGGCACCTGCCGGATGACATGGCCTTCTTCCAGCGCACCACGCGCGGCCACTGTGTCATCACCGGACGCCTGAACTGGGAGAGCATCCCCGTGCGCTACCGCCCCCTGAAGCACCGCACCAACATCGTGGTGACCCGCAACCCCGCCTACAACGCGCCCGGCGCCGTGGTGGTGGACAGCCTGGAGGCCGCACTGGACCATGCACGCGCGTTGGGCGAACCCGAGGCCTTCATCATCGGCGGTGGCCAGCTGTACCGCGAGGCCCTGGCCAAGGAACTGGTGCACCGCATCTACCTCACCCGGGTGCATGCCGAGATCGAGGGCGATACCCATTTCCCCATGTTGGACGCTGGCTGGCGCGAGGTATGGCGGGAGGAGCACCCGGCCGACCACCACCATGCCCACCCCTTCACCTTCCTGCGGCTCGAGCGGGAAGAACAGCCGGCATGAACGGATCAAACCAAGATCCCGTTATACCGTCCTAAGGACGAACCAACCACACCGACATGAAGCGCCACCTGCTCGCCACCTCCGCCCTTGCCCTATTGGCCCTCACGGCCTGCCGTAAGGAGACCACCGACCCGGTGAACAACGACTACACCTCCGCTGTGGACAACAGCTTCGGCGAATCGATGTTCAATGACATGCTGAAGCAGGCCGATCAGGCCGCCGAGGAGGGCGGCGTGCGCGGCATGATGGACGCCTGCATCGACACCATCGTCATCGACACCACCGTGATGCCCCGCACCATGCTGATCGACTTCGGCTCGGTGAACTGCACCGGGCAGGACGGCCGTGCACGCCGCGGCAGCATCCTGGTGACCTTCACCGGTCCCTACCGCGCCGTGGGCACCGTGATCACCATCACCCCGCAGGACTACTACGTGAACGACCACAAGGTGGAGGGCAGCAAGACGGTGACGAACCTGGGCCCCAACAACGATGGCCATACCCAGTTCGCCATCGCCGTCAACGGCACCATCACCGCGCCGAACAACGCGTGGACCAGCACCCACACCGCGAGCCGCGTGCGCACCTGGATCCAGGGCGAGGAGACGCTGACGCCGTGGGACGACGTGTACCTCATCACCGGCAACGGCAGCGGCACCAACCGCAATGGCGTGCCCTACACGCTCACCATCACCCAGGCCCTGCGCGTGGAGGTGGGCTGCTGGCACGTGGTGAGCGGCAAGTTGGAGATCACCCCGCAGGGCCTGGCCACGCGCTACGTCGACTTCGGCAACGGTTCCTGCGACGGCACGGTGACCGTGACCGTGAACGGGTTCACCTTCACCTTCGGCTAGCGCGCCACCTCTCCCGGAAGTGTGGAAGGCCCTTCGGGGCCTTCCTTGTTCTCCGGCCATCCAACCGTTCGTCCCTGTCCGTCCCTTCGGGCGCCGTTCATCACGTTCGGGTTGGTGCGGCCTGTGCACGGGGATAGCTTGGCCTTCCGATGAACGGCACGCGCATCCTGTGAGCGCCGCCTCCCCGGCCGACCCGATGAACTACTTCAAGCGTACGCCGATCAGTTATCGCATCGTGCTGGGCAGCGCCCTGGTGATGGCCACCCTGTTCCTGTTGCAGGCCTATATGCACCACTATGTGTATGCCGAGCTCAAGGACATGGGCGAATTCCGGTGGTGGCGGGAAGCCCCCGTGCCCTACCTCAACTTCCTGTTCTGGGCGCTGCTCACCCCGCTGGTGTACACCATCCTGAAGCGCTGGCCCTTCAGCGGCCGGCCCTGGGGGCCGGTGGTGCTTCTGCACCTCGGCCTGGCCCTGCTGATCGCCGCGGTCCATGAGGCCTCCACCTCCTGCATCTACTACGGCATCCTGCACTGGCGCGGCGAGTTCGACTTCGGCGACCCCGGCATGCGCAGCTGGGCCCTCAGCGCGCTGCCCCCCGCCATCCTCAGCCGCTTCATGGAGTACGGCGTGCTGATGGGCGTGCTCGTGGCCCTGGACAACGCGCGCAAGATGCGCGAGAAACAGACCCAGCTGATGAAGCTGCAGAACGAGCTGCAGAAGAGCCAGCTCAACGCCCTCAAGAAGCAGCTGCAACCGCATTTCCTGTTCAACACGCTGAACACGGTGAGCGCCCTGATGGACCAGGACACCGACAGGGCCCGAACCGTACTGAGCCGGTTGGGCCAGCTGCTCCGGATCACGCTCGACAAGGAACAACGCGAACGTGTGCCGCTGGCGCGGGAGATCGATCACATCGGACACTACCTCGGCATCGAGGCCGTGCGCTTCCAGGACCGCCTGCACGTGGACTACGACATCCCCGCTTCCTGCGCGGACGCCGAGGTGCCCAGCATGATCCTTCAGCCGCTCGTGGAGAACGCGATCAAGCACGGCCCCGGCTTCACCAGCGAGCGCGTCGACATCGCCGTCAGCGCCGAACGCCGGAACGGCAGCCTGCACATCGCCGTGCGGGACAACGGCCGGGGCTGCCCCGACGTCGAACGTGCGGTGGCAGGCAGCGGCATCGGCCTGCGCAAC
Source organism: Flavobacteriales bacterium (assembly GCA_016713875.1). Lineage (NCBI taxonomy): Bacteria > Pseudomonadati > Bacteroidota > Flavobacteriia > Flavobacteriales > Flavobacteriales bacterium. Next base: position 3,749,878 of record JADJOI010000003.1, on the reverse strand, counting down.
GTCCGTGAACGGCTTCGGCTGCTCTATGGCGATGCGGCGGACATGCAGGTGTCCTCCCCCGGCGGTCAAGGCTTCACCGTGCACCTCTCCCTCCCGTTCAAGCGCAACGACCCCGCGTCATGAAACACATCCGCACCCTCATCGTGGACGATGAACCCATCGCCCGCGCGCGCCTTGCACGCCTGCTCGCCCAGGACCCTGAGATCGAGCTGGTGGGCGAATGCCGCAACGGCCACGAAGCCCTGGAGTCCGTCGCCAAGCACCGCCCCGACCTGCTGTTCCTCGATGTCCAAATGCCCCAGATGAACGGCTTCGAGGTGGTGCAGCAGATCCCGCGCGAACGCCTCCCCTTCGTGGTCTTCGTCACCGCCCACGACCAGTACGCGCTCAAGGCCTTCGACGTCAACGCCGTGGACTACCTGCTGAAACCCTACGACGACGAGCGCTTCTTCACCTCGCTGGAGCGCGCCAAGCGCCACCTGGACATGAACGTCAACAGCCGCCTCACCGGCAAGCTGATGGACCTGGTGCGCGAGCACATGCACGCCAACAGCGAGTTCATCGAGCACTTCACCATCAAGGAGAAGGGGCGCGAGCACAAGGTGAACGTGGCCGACGTGGTGTACATGCGCGCCGAGGGCAACTACCTCTGCCTACAGCTCAAGGACCGGCACTTCCTGCATCGCATGACGATGAACGCCGTGGAGACCGAGCTGGACCCCGGTCGTTTCCTGCGCATCCACCGCAGCTACATCGTCAACATGGCCCACGTGCGCAACAGCCGGTACAGCGGCAACAACGAGTTCATCTTCACGATGGCGAACAACGAACGCATCGTGAGCGGCCGCAGCTACAAGGAGCAGATCGCCAAGGTGCTGGCCGAGCAGGTGGTGTAGGCCTGCGGTCGGTCCCGCACCGAACGGTCCGGCCGCACGCCTATCCCGGCAGGCCGTGAAGGCCCTAGCTTCATGCGGACCAACCCCCTTGTCATGCGCCACACCATCCTGCCCGGCCTGTGCGGACTGCTCGTCGTCCTGCACCCCTTCGCCACCGAAGCCCAATACTCACAGCTCGACCTGCCCCGCGAGAGCCAGATGGCCACGGTCACGCAGCGTATCGGGGTCACCGACCTCTCGGTGAACTACAGCCGCCCCAGCGTGAAGGGCCGCGTGATCTGGGGTGAGGTGGTACCCTACGGGGAAGTGTGGCGGATGGGCGCGAACGAGAACACGATCTTCTCCTGCACGCACGACATCACCGTGGAAGGCCAGGCGCTTGCCGCCGGCACGTACGGCGTGCATGCCATCCCCGGCCCGGGGAAGTGGACCATCATCTTCAGCACGGACCACACGGCCTGGGGATCGTTCTTCCACAAGCCGGCGAACGAAGCCCTGCGCGTGGAGGTGACACCACACGCCGGCGCCATGAGCGAACAGCTCACCTATGACCTCATGGACGTGGGCAAGGACGGCGGCACCTTGGTGATGCGCTGGGAGAAGCTCGAAGTGCCCATCCGCATCTCGGTGAACACGCAGGCGGCCGTGCTGGCCTACCTGGATGAGCACCTGCACGGCCTGAAGTCGTTCGCCTGGGAGGTGTGGTACGAGGCCGCTCACTACTGCCATCAAGAAGGGATCGAACCGGAACGTGCCATGCAGTGGGTGGACATGAGCATCGCCCGCGGCGCCAACTTCGAGAACCAGACGCTCAAGGCCAAGTTGCTCGAAGAAAGCGGCAAGGCCGAAGAAGCTGCCGCATTGCGCAAGAAGATGATCGACGAGGCCACCAATGCCCAGTTGAACACCATGGCCTACAGGCTGATGAGTGATGGCAGGGTCGAGGATGCGTTGAAGATGTTCCAGTTGAACGCGAAGCGACATCCGGAAGACCCGAACGTCCATGACAGCCTGGGCGAGGGCTATATGATGGCCGGCAACAAGGAAGCCGCGATCAAGGCCTTCAAGAAGAGCCTGAGCATGAACCCGCCGGAAGGTGTGAAAGCGAACTCGTTGAAATGCCTGAAGAAGTTGGGCGTGGATACGAGCGCGTGGGAGGGAACGAAGAGTTGAAAAGGCTGCGAGCCTCAAGCTTCAAGCTTGCTACCCCCCGTATACAAGCCTGCAGCTTGTGGCCTGAAGCCTGAGGCGCGCGTTCTACCTTCGACGCATGCACATTCGTTCCTTCCGCGCAGGGCTTATCCTCGGTGCGTTCCTTGGTATTTCGACCCTCTCCTTCGCTCAACGTCCTCCCGCACAGCCCCACGCCGCCGAGATCCTGCACCGCATGCAGAAGCTCAACGTGTTGGGCAGCGTGCTCTACATCGTGGCGCATCCCGATGACGAGAACACGCGTCTGATCGCCTGGCTCGCCAACGGCAAGAAGGTGCGCACCGGCAACCTCAGCCTCACGCGCGGCGACGGCGGACAGAACCTCATCGGTCCCGAACTGGGCGATGCGCTCGGCATCATCCGCACACAGGAGCTGCTGGAGGCGCGCCGCATCGATGGTGGCGAGCAGTTCTTCACCCGCGCGGTGGACTTCGGCTACAGCAAGAACGCCGCGGAGAGCTTTGCGAAGTGGGGCAAGCAGGAGGTGCTCAGCGATGTGGTGCGCGTCATCCGGATGTTCCGGCCGGACATCATCATCACGCGGTTCGCCCCTGACCGCAGTGCAGGGCACGGTCACCACGAGGCCAGCGCCATCCTTGCCGAAGAAGCCTTCGACCTGGCCGGCGACCCCAAGGCGTTTCCTGAGCAATTGCAGCAAGGGCTGGAGGTGTGGCAGCCGCGCCGCCTCTTCTTCAACGGCAGCACCTGGTGGAAGAAGGACCTGGCCGACATCGCGAAGAACGACCCCGACTGGTTCAGTGTGGATGTGGGCGGCTACGACCCGCTGCTGGGCCTGAGCTACACGGAGATCGCCGGGCGCAGCCGCAGCATGCACAAGAGCCAGGGCTTCGGCGCGGCGGAAACGCGGGGGGAGATGCTGGAGTACCTCAAGTTGGTGAAGGGTGACCGGCCCAAGACGAAGGACATTTTTGAGGGGATCGATATGACTTGGGGGCGGGTGAAGGCTCCGAGTAGCATAGGTATCAAGAGCGCAGAACTGGTCACAAGCTTTGATGTCAGTGCACCGGAAAAGAGCTTCGCTAAAATTCAATCTCTTGAACGGACCATAGCCTCATGGGTGAATGACAACAAGCCAACACATGACCAGTGGCGGTGGGGCCAGATCAAATCAGAGGCGCTAAATGATCTCGCATCAGCATGTTTAGGAGTGTCCTTTGATGCCTTGAGCAACAAGAGTTACTCGAGCACTATTGATACCGTAGAAGTCAAGGTCACTGGCTTTCCGCGCATCCGAAGAGAACTCTACCTAAGTACTTATGGCTGGAGTTCCGGTGTTGATTGGGATCGACGTTCATTCGGTTCGAAAGACATACGTCTCACTGATCGGATCGACACTACTCTCCGTGTGGTTCATCAGACCGTCAATGAACCCTTCTGGCTGGAGCGTCCGCATGGGAACCTGTATCAAACTCCATCAGGAAACGCCAACATCATTCCCGTTATGATACCTGAACCGTATGTAGCGGTAGCCTTCAGCCCAGAATTGGATACAACTGATCATTTGCACTTCCGCGTTAGCGGAGGAATCATGCACAAATGGGTCGACCGTGTGGCTGGCGAGCGCATCCGCCCGGTGTACGTTACCCCCGTGGCCTCGGTGATCCCCAAGACCGATGTGCTCATCGCTCGCGGTGGTCCGCAGACCATCACCGTGGAGGTGGAAGCGCTCACCGACAGCCTCACCGGTCAACTGAACGTGACGCTGCCCGAGGGTTGGGCCACCACCAAGGACCTGAAGCTGGTGAACATCGCCAAGCGCAACGATCGGCAGAGCTTCACCTATCAGATCATTCCCAGCGATAACACGAAAGCAGGTGCCGTGAAGTTCGAGTTCACCGGTCCGAAGGGAAAGGCTGACCGCACCCTGCACGAGATCGACTACCCGCACATCATGCCGCAGGTGTACTACACGCCGGCCGAGGTGAAGCTGGTACCGCTGGATGTGAAGACCACCGCGAAGACCGTCGGCTGTATCAAGGGAGCTGGCGATGAGGTGCCACAGGCCATCGAACAGCTTGGGGTGAAGGTCGAAATCGTGGATCCAGCCACGGCGAGCTTGGAAAGTCTCCGGAATTACGACGCGATCGTCACCGGCATCCGTGCTTACAACACCACCAAGGGCATGAAGGAGCTGCACCCGCTGCTGCTGCAATACGTGGAGCAGGGCGGTACGCTCGTCGTGCAGTACAACACCACGCCGCGCTTCTCGGTCTCCGGGGTGGAGGATTTCCAGATCGATCCCGCCACGCTCGGCCCCCACCCCTTCAAGATCACCCGCGACCGCGTGACCGTGGAGGAAGCGCCGCCCACCTTCCTCGACCCGAAGCATCCGCTGCTCACAACACCGAACACCATCACCGCGAAGGACTTCGAGGGCTGGGTGCAGGAACGCGGCCTCTACTTCGCCAGCGAGCTTGGCGATAAGTACACACCGCTCATCGCGTGGAACGATCCCGGCGAACAACCGCTCACCGGCGGCCTCATCACCTGCGACCATGGCCAAGGGCGCTTCATCTACACGGGCATCAGCTTCTTCCGGCAATTGCCAGCGGGAGTGCCGGGCGCGTATCGGCTGTTCGCGAATCTGATCTCGCCGAGAGGGACTAATGCAAAGTGAATGGCGAATGGTCGATGGTGAATGGCTCCAATGCTGGTATTCACCATTCGCCATTCACCAACTCCCATTCACTCCCTGACACATGCACTGGCTAGACTGGCTCATCCTCCTCGGCACCCTGGGCTTCATCGTGGGCTACGGGGTGTGGCGCACGCGGGCCGGCAACACCAGCGCGGATTACCTGCGCGGTGGCAGCGATGAACGCTGGTGGGCGGTGGGGCTGAGCGTGATGGCCACGCAGGCCAGCGCGATCACCTTCCTCAGCACACCGGGCCAAGGCTACCTCGATGGCCTGGGCTTCGTGCAGTTCTACTTCGGGCTGCCGCTGGCCATGCTGGTGATCAACCGGGTGTTCATCCCGCTCTACTACAAGTGGAAGGTGTACACGGCCTATGAGTTCATCGGCAGGCGCTTCGATGCGCGCACGCGGCTGCTCACGGCAGGGCTCTTCCTCATCCAGCGCGGACTGGCGGCCGGCATCACCATCTACGCGCCCAGCATCATCCTCAGCAAGGTGCTGCACTGGCCGCTCAGCTGGACCTGCGTGTTCATCGGCGCGCTGGTGATCCTCTACACCACCACCGGCGGCGCCAGGGCCGTGGGCGTGACGCACAAACAGCAGATGGCCGTGATCTTCGGCGGGCTCTTCGTGGCCTTCGGACTTGTGGTGTGGTACCTGCGCGAGCACATCGGCTTCGTGGAGAGCCTGCAACTGGCCAGCGCACTCGGCAAGACCGAAGTGATCGACACCAGCTTCGACCCGAGCAACAAGTACACGCTATGGAGCGGTCTCATTGGTGGCTTCTTCCTGCAGCTGGCCTACTTCGGCACCGACCAGAGCCAGGTGCAGCGCTACCTCAGTGGGCAGAACGTGCAGCAGGCCCAGCGCGGGCTGTGGATGAACGCGCTGCTGAAGATCCCGATGCAGTTCTTCATCCTGCTCACCGGTGTGCTGGTGTTCGTGTTCTATCTGTTCAATGCGGCGCCCATCCACTGGAACTCGACGAACTTGCAAGAGACGCGAGCAAAGGATGGCATCCAGCTTACTCAGACATTGGAAGCTCAGCACACGGAAGCGAGCGCAGGTCGATCGGAAGCAGCACACGCATGGGTGGATGCCATTCGAGGAGGGCACACGCAAACCGCCGATTCAGCACTGACGAGGCTACAGATCCACCAGCATGGGATGATCCATTTGGAAGCTCAATACCACGAGCGCTTGAAGCACCTCCTGCCCGACGCCGAGGCCAACGACAAGGACTACATCTTCATCACCTTCATCATGGACCACATGCCCATCGGCATCATCGGGCTGCTGCTGGCCATGATCTTCAGCGCCGGCATGAGCAGCACTAGCGCGGAACTGAGCGCGCTGGCCACCACCAGCGTGGTGGATGTGGTGAAGAAGGAACGCACGGACGGCGAGCAGGTGCGGGCGACGAAATGGGCCACGGTGCTCTTCGGCCTGCTGGCGCTGGCCTTCGCGGCGCTGTTCTCGCTCTTCGAGAACCTCATCCAGGCGGTGAACATCATCGGCTCGCTGTTCTACGGCACCATCCTGGGCATCTTCCTGGTGGCCTTCTTCCTGAAGCGCGTGGGCGGCACGGCGGTGTTCGTCGCGGCACTGGTGGCGCAGGCGACCATCCTTGCGCTGCATTTCTCGCACATCGAGATCGCGTTCCTCTGGTACAACTTGATCGCGCCGGCGATCGTGGTGGTGCTGGCGGCGGTGATCCACTCCGTGATCGGTACCCCGGGGCACATTGATCCGGAGGACTTTTGATCGACGTATCCGGCGATCCGATCGACGAACTCGCTCGAACCTCCACAGGCACACAAGGTTGGTCGATCTCCTGGTCGCAGTGGGCGCGGGACGGATCGTTCGATCTTCCGCGGACGGTGTTACCTTTCGGCCTCAACGGACGCTAATCCCCTAACCTACCTCAGATGAAGAAGACTTTCCTCTCCTTTCCCCTGATGGTCGGCTCCGTTGCTGTGATGGCCCAATCGGCCGGCGGCAACACGCACGACTTCAAGGGCTACACCAAGCAGCACCCCGCAGGTTCCTACACGGCCCCGGCCCCCAGTCACCTGCCCCCGAGCTTTGAAGCGCTCCGCGCGGCGCCGTTCTGGACCGAGGACTTCTCCGGAGGATCCGTGCCCGCCGGTTGGACGAACGAGGACAACCTGACCCCGCTCGGCACCGATAGCGTGTACTTCGTGTGGAGCAATGACCCGAACGCCGTGGGTGTGGCCGCGCTGGGCTACCAGCCGTCCTCGGTGTTCGGCGCCTCGGATGCGTCGAACGGGTACCTCTGGGCCAACTCGGACCGGGGCCTCTCGCAGTCCCCTGGTGCGGACCACCTCACGGAGCTCACCACTACTGCCATTAACTGCAGTGGACAGCCCACCGTGCTGCTCACCTTCGAAAGCCTGATCGGCGTATTCGATTACAATGCGAATACGAACGTGAAGGTGCAGGTCAGCACTGACCTGACCACATGGACGGATTTCATTCCCTTCACCTGCCTGGTGACCGGTTCTGCGCAACCGCCCTGCTCGCGTTGGAGCGCCAACCCGCAAGGCATCGCCTTGGACATCACCTCCGTGGCCGCCAACCAGTCCAGCGTGTACCTGCGCTTCCAGTGGCTGGGTGGTTGGGAGTATTTCTGGGCCATTGATGATCTGGCCCTGAGCAATGTGCCTGACTACGGCCGCGTGGTCGACTTCGGCTACGTGTCACATGTGGGCGGTGGCGTGGAGTTCGGCACCATCCCCCGTCCCCAGCTGGGCAGCACGTTCTTCCTCGGTGGTCAGCTGCGCAACATCGGGCTCAACCCACAGACCAACCTGGTGATGACCGCCACGGTGACCGCCCCTGGCGGAGGTACGGCGTTCAGCGCCACGCTGAATGCCGGTACGGTGAACCCTGGCGACACGGTGACGATGGAAGAGCCTGTCACCCTTCCGGGCGGCCTCGCCGAAGGCACCTACACGATGACCTTGACGGTCACCTCCAGTGAGGATGCCCTCGAGGATGACCCTAGCGACGATACCGCTGAGCGGACCTTCGCCTTGAACGACCTGGAGTATGCGTTGGACGGCCTTGGTGTGCACAGCGGCACGGAAGTGACCTCCCTGATCGGTACGGCTTCCTTCGCGGATGCGACGGACAACGTGTTCTGCTTGAACTACTTCCGCATCAATGCGCCCACCACGCTCTATGGTCTGAACGTGGACATTGGCGCGAACAGCCGCACCGGCGCCCTGATGATCGCCAGCGTGCATGGCGATTCGCTCGCCATCCTGCCCAACGCATTGGGTGGAAGTGATGATGTGTTCAACCCCCTCGCCACCAGCCAGGACTACACCCTTTCCGCTGCCGACACCATCGCCGGGGAGGTCAGCATCACGTTCCTGAACCCGGTCGCCCTTGCCCCGGGTGCGTATTACGCAGGCGTGGAGCTGTTCAGCAATGGCGGAACCGCCAACGTGACCGTGGTTGATGATGCCACGGTCCCGCAGCCGTCCGTCGTCGGCCTCATCAACATCCAAGGCACGGACCCGGGCTCCTTCACCAACGGCAACGCCTTCGCCATCCGTATGATCTTCGACCCCACCATCGGCTTCAGCGAAGTGGCCGGTCCGGAGTTCAGCATGTTCCCCAACCCGACCAACGACGGTCTGGTGCAGGTGATCACCGCCACCTCGGAGAACCACTCCATCGAGGTGCTGAATGCGCTGGGCCAGACCCTGCAGAACAGCCGTTTCACCGGCCGCACCACTGTGGACCTGGGCGCATACGCCAGCGGCATGTACACCATCCGTGTGAGCGATGCCAACGGTTCCACCACCCGTCTGGTGAACCGTCAGTAAGCCACACACACCGTTTCGAGAAAGCCCCCGGCCGCAGCCGGGGGCTTTCTGTTTCCGGGCCGCCTAGCTTCGCACCATGTCCGGCTGGGACCTGAACGGAAAACGCGCCCTGGTGACCGGAGGTACGCGCGGCATCGGCGCGGCCACCGTGGAGGAGCTGCGGGACCTGGGCGCCGACGTGATCCTTGCGGTCCGCAACGCCCCGGACGACCCGGCCTGCATCGCCGCTGATATCACCACCTCGGAGGGCCGTCCGCGCATCGTGCGGGTGGTGCGGGAACGCTGGGGAGCGCTGGACATCCTGGTGAACAACGCCGGCACGAACGTGCGCAAACCGTGGTCACAGCTAGGTCCGGGGGAGCAGGAGGTCGTGGTCGGCACCAACCTGCTCGGACCCGCGGAGCTGTTGCGGGCCTTGCATCCTCTGCTGAGGAAGGGCTCGGCACCGGCCGTGGTGAACGTGGCCAGTGTGGCCGGCTTCGTGGACGTGGGCAGTGGCGCCGCGTACGCGATGAGCAAGGCCGCCCTGCTCCAGCTCACCCGGAGCCTTGCGGTGGAGTGGGCACCTGACGGCATCCGGGTGAACGCCGTGGCCCCGTGGTACATCCGCACGCCCCTGACCGAACCGGTCCTGTCGCAGCCCGAGCGCCTGGAGCGGATCCTGCAGCGCACCCCGCTGAAACGCGTCGGTGAACCTGCCGAGGTCGCCTCGGCCATCGCGTTCCTCTGTATGACCAAGGCCTCCTTCATCACCGGGCATTGTCTGGTGGCTGATGGCGGGTTGCTGAGCCTGGGACTATAAGGGCGCGCATGAAAAAGCCCCGCCGCAGCGGGGCCTTTCCGTTCGTTCCGGCAGCGCTCACTTCGTTGACCACTCCTCGATCCGCGCCTTGTTCATCTTCACGTAGCTCGGGTCGTTCTCCTTCTGGGCCATGGTCATGCTCTCGTTGGCGGTGGTCACCGCCTCCTTGTACTTTCCGTTGGCGGCCTGGCACAGCGCCAGGGTGTGCAACGTCCAATACTTCTTGTCCATCGACACGGCCTTCTCGGCCCACACCAGCGCCTCGGGCAGCATCACGCCCTTGTCCACACAGTACCGTGCGCTGCGGTTGTAATTGCCGGCCTTCAGGTCGGGCTTGGCCATGGTGGCCTTGATGTTGGCCAGGGCCTGCTCGGTGGCGTCCGCAGAGAGCTCGATGCCCACCCGGGTGTTCTCCCACCGCAGCTCCAGCATCGCTTTGTCATCCCGCACTCCTTCAAAACCGATGGTGAAGGTCTCCACATGGTCCGTGGTGGTCACCGGCTTGGCCGACACCCGCAGCACGTCCTTGTCGGCCGTGTAGCCGTCGGTGCCCCACAAGGCCGTATCCGTATTTAGGATGAAGGTCCATTCGTTGGCGCCAGGGATGGTGAAGAGGCAGTAGGTGCCCTTGGCCACGGCCTTGCCGCCCACGTTCACCGGGCCGTCCAGCTCCACCCGTGTGCAGGCGTTGGCGCCGGTCCGCCAGATCTCCCCGAAGGGTACGAGGTCCCCGAAGACCTTGCGCGAGCGCGCGCTCGGGCGCGAGTAGTCCACTTCCACCTCGGTGAGGCCGATGACCTGCTCCACCTCACCGGGCGGGCTGGACTGAGGGAGTTGTTGAGCGGAGAGCGCGACCGGCAGGGCCGTCGCCAGAAAGGAGAGGATGCGTTGCATGACGGGGTTCTCGTTGGGAGAGGCGAAGGTAGCCCGCCCGGCCCACCCCGTCCTCAGGCCACCTTCAACTGGCTCATCCGCGAGCGGTCGAACTTCTCGCGGGCATAACCCAAGGTGATGCGCAGATCGGCGGGGCGCTCGCCCGAACCGGGCATCTCGTACATCGCATCCGTCATGATGGCCTCACAGATGCTGCGCAGGCCGCGGGCGCCCAGCTTGTAATCGATCGCCTTCTCCACGATGAAGTCCAGCACCTTCTTGTCGAAGCTGAGCTTCACCTTGTCCATCTCGAAGAGCTTCACGTACTGCTTGATGAGCGCGTTCTTCGGCTCGGTGAGGATGCGTCGCAGGCTTTCCTTGTCGAGCGGGTCGAGGTAGGTGAGCACCGGGAAGCGCCCGATGAGCTCGGGAATGAGCCCATAGCTGCGCAGGTCCAGCGGGCTCACGTATTGAAGCAGGTGCTCGTCGTTCACCCGGGCGCTATCGCGGCTGGCGCTGTAGCCCACGGCGGTGCTCTTCACCCGGCGCGCGATGATCTTGGCGATGCCATCGAAGGCACCTCCGCAGATGAACAGGATGTTACGGGTGTCCACCTGGATGAGCTTCTGCTCTGGGTGCTTGCGGCCGCCCTGCGGAGGCACGCTCACGGTGCTTCCCTCGAGCAGCTTCAGCAAGGCCTGCTGAACGCCCTCCCCGCTCACGTCACGGGTGATGCTGGGCGTGTCGCTCTTGCGGCTGATCTTGTCGATCTCGTCGATGAACACGATGCCGCGCTCGGCCTTGCTCACGTCGTAGTCGGCTGCCTGTAGCAGGCGGCTGAGGATGCTCTCCACGTCCTCGCCCACGTAGCCGGCCTCGGTGAGCACCGTGGCGTCGGCGATGCAGAAGGGCACGTTGAGCATGCGGGCGATGGTGCGCGCCAGCAGGGTCTTGCCCGTGCCCGTCTCCCCCACCAGGATGATGTTGCTCTTCTCGATCTCCACATCGTCATGCCCGGCGGCCGGCTTCTGGAGCAAGCGCTTGTAATGGTTGTACACCGCCACGCTCAGCACCTTCTTGGCCTCGTCCTGGCCGATGACGTACTCGTCCAGCATCCGCTTGATGTCCGCGGGCCGTTGGAGGATGAGGCTGCCTTCGATCTCGGTGCGCGAACGCTGGCTCAGCTCCTCGCTGATGATGTTCTGCGCCTGGGTGATGCAGCTGTCGCAGATGTGCCCGGTGATGCCGGCGATCAGCACATTGGTGTCCTGCTTGTCGCGCCCGCAGAACGAGCACTTGATCTCTTTCTTCTCCATGTGAAGGGGGGACGCCCGCGGGCAGCCCGGCCAAGATACGTCGGCGGCCGGGTGAAGTTGCACCCGGCCGCCGCATGTACCTGCCGCTCAGGGCCTTACTTCGTATGCTTCACCAGCAGCTCATCGATCATTCCGTAGGCTTTGGCCTCCTCGGCGACCATCCAGTAATCGCGGTCACCGTCCTTCTCCACCTTCTCGAACGGCTGGCCGCTGTGATTGCTGATGATCTCGTACAGCTCCTTCTTGAGCTTCTTGATCTCGTTCACGGTGATCTCCATGTCCGAGGCCTGGCCCTCGGCCCCGCCCATCGGCTGGTGGATCATCACCCGCGCATGCTTCAGCGCGCTGCGCTTGCCCTTGGTCCCGGCGCACAGCAGCACCGCACCCATGCTGGCGGCCATGCCCGTGCAGATGGTGGCCACATCGGGGTTGATGTACTGCATCGTATCGTAGATGCCCAGCCCGGCATACACGCCACCGCCCGGGCTGTTCAGGTAGATCTGGATGTCCTTCTTGGCGTCCACGCTCTCCAGGAACAGCAACTGGGCCTGGATGATGTTGGCCACCTGGTCGTTGATGGCCGTGCCCAGAAAGATGATGCGGTCCATCATCAGCCGGCTGAACACGTCCATCTGCGCCACGTTCAACTGGCGTTCCTCGATGATGTACGGGGTCATCGAGCTGGTGATGTAGCCTCCCAGCGTGGTGCTGGAGATGCCGCGGTGCTTCACCGCGTACTTGAGGAATTCGTCCTTGGGGAACATGCGTTCTGTTGGGTTCGTTCGTGTGCTCAGCGCGACCGGACGAGCAGCTCGTCGATGAGCCCGTAGTCCTTCGCCTCCGCGGAGGTCATCCAGTGGTCGCGGTCGCTGTCCTTCTCGATGCGCTCATAGGGCTGTCCCGTGTGCTCGCTGATGATCGTGTAGAGCTCCTTCTTCACCTTCCGCACCTCGTTGATGGCGATCTCCATGTCCGAGGCCTGGCCCTGGGTGCCGCCCAGCGGCTGATGGATCATCACCCGGGCATGCTTCAGGGCGCTGCGCTTGCCCTTGGCGCCGGCGCACAGCAGCACGGCCCCGAAGCTGGCGGCCATGCCGGTGCAGATGGTCGCCACATCGGGGTTGATGTACTGCATCGTGTCATAGATCCCAAGCCCCGCGTACACCCCGCCGCCCGGGCTGTTCAGGTAGATCTGGATGTCCTTCTTGGCATCCACGCTCTCCAGGAAGAGCAGCTGTGCCTGGATGATGTTGGCCACCTCGTCATCCACCGCCGTGCCCAGGAAGATGATGCGGTCCATCATCAGCCGGCTGAACACGTCCATCTGCGCCACGTTCAGCTTGCGCTCCTCGATGATGTACGGGGTGAGGGATGCGGTGATGTAGTCGCCCAGCGTGGTGCCGGGGATGCCGCGATGCTTCACGGCGTACTTGAGGAACTCGTCGGGTGGATGCATCGGTGCCGGAGCGAAGGTGGTGCGGCAGCCGTCGTGCGCTATGCCGTCCGGGCCAAGGTTACGAACTCCTCGTAGCTGACACGCCGCTCCCGGGGCTGGAGGAGGGTGCGGAAATGCACGGTCAGCTTCTGGTCGACGATGGTATCACGCATGCGCTTGAGCTGCTCGCGGTCGCCCAGCAAACGGCCGGCCATCCGTTGCATCTCCTCTCCCTCTGGGGCGGGCATGCCATATTGACCGAACTGGTCGGCGATGTACCGTTTCGCGAACGCATCCAGCTCCTCGCCTTTGGCCTCCAGCCCGTACTTCTCCAACACCCGGTCCTCGAGGAGCTGGCGTTTAAGACCATCCGCGTACCCGGTGTAGCCCTGTTCGAGCTCCTCCGCCGTGATGGGCTTCTCGCTGGTCTCCATGATCCAGCGCTTCAGGAACGGATCGGGCAGGTCGATGGCGACCTGGTCCTGAAGCCGCTTCATCACCAACCGCTTGAACAGGCGCTCGCTGTCCCGGCGGAACATGGCCTCCAGGCCCTCCTTCACCTTGGCGCGGAAAGCGGCCTCGTCGGTCACCGCGCCCTGGCCGTACACCCGATCGAACAGCTCAGCGCTCAGGGGCAAGGGTTCCATCCGCTTGATCTCGGCGATGCGGAACAGGACCTGGCCGGCCAGCTGGTGGACCCGCTCGTGGTCGGTGTTGAACATGCGCGCCAGGTCGTCATGGCCATCGCTGATGGTCCCTGGCGCTAGCACGGCCTCGTCGCCCACGGCCTTGCCCGTCAGCAACTCGCGGACCGCCTCGTCCTTGAGGAACTCCAGGCTGATGGTGGTGCGGTTCATCAGGCCGCCCGGCACGATGGCGCCGGCGGCATCCAGCTCGATCAGGTCGCCCAGGAGCATGTCCTTGTCGCCGCTCCGGTCCACCGTGGTCAGCTTTCCGAAGCGCCGCTGCATGTCGGCCACCTCGCGGCCCACGAGCTCGTCCGTGACGTCCACCACCGGCATCTCCACGCCCAGCTTGGGGTCCAGTTCCACGTCCAGCGCGGGCGCCAGACCCATGTCATAGCGGAACCGGAACTCGCCGGGGTTGTCCCAGTCGTTGCCCTCCATGCCGCCGTTGCTGGGCAGCGGCTGGCCCAGCACCCGGATGCCGTTCTCGCGGATGTAGCTGTTGAGCTGCTCGCCGATCAGGCGCTCGACCTCGTTCACGAGCACGGCCTTGCCCACCCGCTTCTTCACGATGGTCATGGGCACCTGCCCGGGGCGGAAACCCGGCCACGAGGCGGTCCTGCGTTGTTCCTTGAGGGCCTTTTCCACACCGGGGGTGTAGTCCTCCGGTTTCAGGGTGAGCTTCAGGCTGGCGGTGAGGGTGCCGGTCTCTTCGCGTTCGATCTGCATGGTCACTGGGTTTTGTTCCGCTGGCGGGTACGATGGCCGCGTGGTGAGGTACGGACGGGGGGACTCGAACCCCCACACCTTGCGGTACCAGATCCTAAGTCTGGCGCGTCTACCAATTCCGCCACGTCCGTGGTTCCGAAAAGGGCGGCAAAGGTAGCCGATCAGGGGTACCCTTACCTTCGCGCTCCGCCATGATGAAGCGCTTCGACCCCGCCGACCTGGCGGTGCCCGACCTGCACGCCCACCTCGTGGGGGCCGTAGGGCCGCGTCCCGTGGCCTTCGCCAGCACCGTGGATGCCGAAGGCCGTCCCAACCTGAGCCCGTTCAGCTTCTTCAACGTCTTCGGGGCCAATCCGCCGCTGCTCATTTTCAGTCCCGCCCGCCGTGGCCGCGACAACAGCACCAAGGACAGCTACCACAACGTGAAGGCCCGTCCCGAGGTGGTGATCAACGTGGTGACCTACGCGATGGTGCACCAGGCCTCGCTGGCGAGCACCGAATACCCGCCCGGGGTGAACGAATTCGAGAAGGCCGGCTTCACCATGCTGCCCTCCGAGAAGGTGCGCCCCTTCCGGGTGAAGGAGAGCCCGGTGCAGTTCGAATGTGTGGTGAAGCAGGTGATCGAGACAGGCACGGGCGGCGGAGCCGGCAACCTGGTGCTCTGCGAGGTGGTGCTCCTCCACATCGACGAGCGTGTGCTGGACGCCCGCGGCCGGATCGATCAGCGACGGATCGACCTGGTGGGTCGCATGGGCGGCCACTTCTATGTGCGCGCCCACGGGGAAGCCCTGTTCGAACTGCCCCAGCCCGCCCGCGAGATCGGCATCGGGGTGGACGCACTGCCCCGGGATGTGCGCGAAAGCGCCGTCCTCACCGGCAGTGACCTGGGCCGGCTCGGCTCCGTCCTGGCCCTGCCCGATGAGACCCGGGTGAACGAGCACAAGCTCACGGACCTCGCCGAGCTCTTCATCCAGCACCAGGGTCGCAGCGATGAGCTGCGCACCGCTCTGCACCACCGCGCTCACCAGCTCCTTCTGGCCGGCCAGGTGGAGCAAGCCCTGCTCACCGTGCTGGCCTTCAACGACCGATAACGCAACTTCGTCCCATGGCACAAGTCACCATCACCGGCACCGTCAAGGTGGTCGGCAAGACGCAGGAGGTCAGCCCCTCCTTCCGCAAGCGCGAGCTCGTGATCACCGAACCGTCCGGTCAACGGCCGCAGCACATCCCCATCGAGTTCACCCAGGACCGCACCGGCCTGCTCGATCCGTACAAACCCGGTGATGAAGTGAGCGTGACCTGCTACGTGAACGGCCGCGAATGGACCGGGCGCGACGGGGTGACGAAATACTTCCTGAGCCTGAGCGGCAACCGGATCGACCGCACCGGCGCCGCGGCACCATCGGCGCCTGCAGGAGGCGGGTTCCAGGCCGCACCGCCGCCCACCATGGCGGACATGCCGGCCGGCGACGAGGACGACCTTCCGTTCTAAGCGGCCCTAGGTCCGCCTCCCTTTCCACCGTGGACGTACCACCATGGCGATCGCCGCAAGGAACGGTGCGGTGAACGCCATGCCGAACAACGCGACCAGCGTGCCTATCGGCCTGTGCCGGAGGCCCTGGGCCTCCTTGGCCACTTCGATCAGACCCAGTGCGGGTCCGAGCCAGGCCGACCAGCCCAGCAGCAACAAGGCCCAGGACCAGCCCAGGTCGTCTCCGATGCGCCGATCGAGGCTCACGAGCGTGGTCGCCGCCAATGCCCAGGGCAACCCGATGGCCAGGGTGCCGAACGCGAAGGCCCCCGGCGCCGGGTAGGCGCGCAGCTTGCCGGCCCAGCGAAGGCGCTGCCGCAGCCAGCCCAGCATGTTCGACGCCGGCTCCACCTCCACCGCCGCGTCCGGCGCCGCCACGAAGGCGACCCGGCCACCGGCGCGCTGCACCCGCCGCAACAGGAACATGTCATCGCCGCTGGCCCACTGCCGGTCCGCTGCGTAGCCTCCCATCGCTTCGAACACCGAACGGCGCACGGCCATGTTCGCCCCATTGGCCAGCACCGCCGTTCCGCTGAGGGCGCTGCCGGCGCACACGCCCAGCAGAACGGCCTGCTCCTCCCGTTGGAACCGCCCCCACGCACCATGGGCCTCGCGCAAGAAGACCGGGCCCAGAAGCAGGTCGGGGGACGTGGACGCCCAGGCCCGTTCGAAGGCGGCGACCCGCCCCGGTCCGAAGCGGACGTCCGCGTCGGTGAACAACACGACCGGATGCCCCGCCTCGGCCATACCCGCTTCCAGCGCCGCCTTCTTGCCTTGGGCGCCCTGCAGGGCCAACACGCGCAACACGGGCCATCGAGCGGCCATCGACCGGGCCTGTGCCAGCGTGCCGTCCTCTGAAGCGTCATCCACCACGATCACCTCATCCGGCGGTGCGGGCATCTGTGCGGCGAGGTCCTGGAGCACGAGGGTGATGCGTCCGGCCTCGTTCCGAGCAGGCACCAGCACGCTCACGCGCACGGGGTCCATGGAGCCGACGACCGGGCGCAGCGCCATGCGGAACACCTGTGTCCATTGGCGGATCAGCGCTGCGAAGAACAAGGCCAGGCCCAGCAAGCCCAGCAACCAGAGCAGCCAGCCGTTCATGCCTGGTCGCCCCGCCGGGCCGCCAACAGCACCACCCCGCCCGCGATGGCCGGCAAAGCGAGGTTCGCCAGCCAAAGGGTGAAGGTGGCCGACAACACGGGCAGGGCCTCCACCTGCAGTGGGGCCAGCACGGCCACCGCCACCGAACCGCGCACACCAAGCTCGGTGAGCACTGCGGTGGGCACCAGGGTGGTGATGAGGAAGATGACCGGCACCGCCCCGCAGGCATAGGGCCAGGCCACCTCGGGGGCGAACAGCAGAAGCAAGAGCACGAACTGCAGGGAAAAGACGAGGTAGCGTGCGGCGCTAAGCGCAAGGATGGCCGGAGCGGGTCGACCCTGCCCTTCGCCAAGGGCGCCGGCACCATTCCGCCAGGTACGCGGAAGGGGCAGACGCAGCAGGAGCGCGGCCAAGCGCCCCGGCCGCATGAGCAGCATGGACGGCACGGCGATGACGGCCGCCAGCACCAGCAGCGAGGCCGGATGCACGGGCAGGTCGGTGATAGCAGGACCCCAGAGCACCATGAGCCCCAGTGCTCCGGCCACCAGGGTGACGGTGAACTGGGCGATGCTGCCGGGCAGGGAGGCGAGCGCGGCGTGGGTGCGAATGGGGGCTGGTAAATGAGCGATGCGGCCCAGGAACTCTCCGGTGCGGTTGGGCGTCACCAGGCCCAGGGTGGTACCGCTGAGGGTGGCACGGAACGCCTCGGTCCCGGAGAGGCGGACCAACGGGCGCATCAGCCGGCGCCACTTGACCGACTCGAGCCACCAGTTGACCACGGCCAGCACGGCCACGACAGGCATGATCAGCCAGGCCCAGGGGCTGACAGCGGCCACGGCCCAGGGCGTACCTTGGGCGCTGGACGCGGCATGGGCCAGCCAGCCCAGGGTGGCCACGAAGACCGCCCACCGGGCCCATGCCCTCCACACCGGATGCCGAACGATCGTGAACTCCATGGCCTGAAGACGGCCAAAAATAGCGGGGTGGCCCGGGCCGAGCGCATCATTCTTGGTATTGACCCCGGGACGACCGTCATGGGCTTCGGGGTCATCCGGGCCGAAGGCCCGCGGATCACGCTCGTGGAGGCGGGCAGCATCCGGTTCGCCGCCGGGGATGATCACACCCTGAAGCTGCAGGCCATCCACCGCCACACCACCGAACTGATCGAGCGGCACCTACCGGACGACCTGGCGATCGAAGCCCAGTTCTTCGGCAAGAACGTGCAGAGCATGCTGAAGCTCGGCCGCGCCCAGGGTGTGGCCATCGCAGCCGCGATCCAGCGCGAGGTGGCCGTGCGGGAGTATGCCCCCACGCGCATCAAGCAGAGCATCACCGGGCACGGCGGCGCCACCAAGGAACAGGTGGCCGCCATGCTGCTCAGCATCCTGGGTGTGTCCGCACTACCGGCCAGCACGGACGCCACGGATGCGCTGGCCGTGGCGGTGTGCCATCAGTTCAGCCAGGGGCACGCCGCACCGGTGCCTGCGCGTGGAGGTCGCGGTGGCGGCGGGGCCGGCTGGTCGCAGTTCGTGCGTAACAACCCGGGGCGGGTGAAGGGGTGAGGGTCAGGCCTCGCGGATCCGCTTGGCCAGCGCCGCCAGTTCCTCGGCGGTGGGTCGCAGCTTGGGCCGCGTGAAGTCCATGTCCGCCATGCGGTCCAGAGGCACCAGGTGAAGGTGGGCGTGCGGCACCTCCAGGCCGATCACGCACAGCCCGATCCGGTCGCAGGGCACCACCCGCTGGATGCGCGCGCCCACCTCCCTGGCGAAGGGCAGAATGCCCGACAGCAGGTCCTCCGGAAGCTCAAGGAAGCGGTCCACCTCCAGCTTCGGCACCACCAGGGTGTGGCCCTCGCGCTGAGGGTTGATGTCCAGGAAGGCGAGGAACCGCGCGTCCTCGCCCACCCTGTGGCAGGGGATCTCGCCTTGGATGATGCGGGTGAAGAGGCTGGCCATCGGGTAGATGGAACGGTTTGAACGACCGGGGTTCAACGGCTGATCTCCACGATCTCGAAGCGGGTGCTGCCGGCCGGGGTGACGATCTCGGCCACCTCGCCCTTGCTCTTGCCCAACAGGCCCTTGCCGATGGGTGAGCTCACGCTGATCTTGCCCAGCTTGATGTCGGCCTCGCTCTCGGCCACCAGGATGAACTCGCGGCGCGAGTCATTGTCCACATGGCGGACCAACACTTTGCAGTGGATGTACACCCTTGACGCGTCGAGCTGGGAGGCGTCGATGATGCGGGCATTGGCCAGCACTTCCTCCAGCTTGGCGATGCGCGCTTCCAGCAAGCCCTGCTCCTCCTTGGCGGCGTGGTACTCCGCGTTCTCGCTGAGGTCGCCCTTATCGCGGGCGTCGGCGATCTGCTGGCTGATGTGGGGGCGCTCCACGCTGCGCATGTGATGCAGCTCTTCCTGGAGCTTGCGGAAGCCCTCCTCGGTGTAATAGGCCGGACCTGACATGGTCGATGGGGTATTGCAGAATGGAAGAGGACCCCGAGAGGTCCCCTTCCTTCAAAGATAAACGATCCGGATCAGAGGCTCACGCGGATGCCGATCTGGTGGACGCCACTGAAGGGGTTGGTCGCCCGGTACGCGTAGTCCACGGCGATGGCGCTCTGCTTCTCCTTGCCGAAGGGCAGGTCCACACTGAGGCCCCCCGAAGGCCCGGTGAACACGGTGGCGCGCTCCTCATCGCTGGTGATGTTCTCCTCCCACAGGTATCCGCCGCGCAGGTGGAAGATGCGGCGGAACGCATACTCCAGGCCAAGCACGAACTGATCGCGGGTGAACGAGTTGGAGAAGAAGCTCAACGCCGGGGTCAGGCGGTGCATCTCACCGAGCTTGAAGTCGTACGAGCCCCCGATGGACAACATGGAGGGCAGCTCGAACTTCTGCGACCGGTTGGCCAGGGTGAGCTGATCGCTTCCGCTCACCAAGAGCCCCTGCACGGCCATGCCGTCGCCGTCGAAGCGCATCGTGGGACCCACGTTCTTCAGGGCGATGGCGAAACGCACCTGATCGCGCTCCCCGGTGACGTAGTTGATTCCGGCATCGAAACAGACCCCGGAGGCACGCGCATCGGCGATGGACTCGGAAACCACCCGCACCAGCAGGCCGCCATAGATGCTGTTGGAGAAGCCCTTCGCGTAGGCCACGCTGATGTTGGCGTAGCTCACACGGAAAGTGCCCAGTCCGCCTTCGGGCTGGTCCGTCGTGTTCACCGGCAGGTCACCGAAGCCCATGGACATCACGCTGATGCCCAAGGCACCGGTGCTGCCCACGCGCTGCCCCAGGCCGAAGCTGTTCACCGTGACGCCGGACCCTTCGAGCCAGCGGCTCGTGGAGAAGGCCACTTCTGTCTTGCGCGTGTGGGCCAGGCCCGCCACGTTGCCGAACATGCTCTCCACCCCGCGGAGGGCCGCGGTATTGGCCAGGCCCCATCCGGCGCTGCGCGCCCAAGGGTTGATCAGCAGCTGTGCGGCCCCGGCCGAACCGGCCCGGTCCGGATTGCCCGCATGCGCCGGCAGGGCCAACAGGGTGAGCAGCACCGCGGACCCCAGAGCCTGGAGGGATGCGGAGGTAGTTCGTTGCATCATCGTCTTCATGTCGTTCTCGTCGCTTCGTTGACCTCCACCGATCAGAAGTTCTGCAGATCCGTCGGGCGCATCACGCCGAACCACTTCACCACGCGCTCACACACGCCGGGCACCTCGATGTGGCAGATGTACACCCCGCTGGCCACCGGCACGTTCACCTGGTTGCGCAGGTCCCAGTCCAGGAAGGTCAACGCGTTGTCCTTCTTGAACCGGCGCACCAGGGTGCCGCTCACGTTGTAGATGGAGATGTCGCAGCGCTGGGGCAGGTTGATGAACTTCACCCGGTTGTCCAGGCGGCTCGTCTCGTAGCTGCTGAAGCCGTAGTACGGATTGGGCACCACATCGATCATGTCGCAGGCGGTCTGTGCCGCCTCGGCGTCCTGCACCACCGGTGCGCGCTCGCCCGTGTTGAAGCGGTACAGCGGCAGGCCGTCGTTGAGCTGCGGAGCGATCGTGGGGGTGTAGCCGGCGAACGGCTCGCGGTAGGTCTCGTATGGCTTCACCACGTTCAGACGGATCCGTGTCTCCGTAGGGATGAGGCCATCGTCCATGGAGCGGAACTGGAAGCCGTGGTTGCGAAGCGCGGAGCCCACCCAGGAACAGGCGCGGTACACCCGGTTGCGGTCGGCCACGGTGCCCGAGGTCAGCTTGTCGTAGATGAACTGCCCCTGGTCGTACTGCGGCATGAAGCTCCGGGTTGGCCTCTTCGCGCTGCGCGTTGCGGAACACGAAGATCCAGTGCTGTCCTCCGAAGACCGGTGACCCCAAGGCGGTGATCAGCGTATCGCTCGGGTTCCAGATCATGTCCTTGCCGTAACCACCACCCCAGAAACTGGCCTCACCGAACGCCATGTTCAGGCGCTCGCCGCTCAACAGGTCGATGGCATAGCCCGGGAACCAGCCCATGCCGTTGGGCTGGGCACCGAACAAGGTGGCCTCATCCTCATTGCAGCCTGCTGTGCCGCTCCGCCGACCGTACTTGTCCACGCTTGCGCTGGCTCGCAGGGCGTGCTTCTGCACATTGCCGACCGCCAGACCCGGGTTGTCCTCCATCTCGATCACCCCGCACCGCGTCCACTTGTTCCGGTCCGCGGTCAGCACCACCAAGGTGTTGCCCAACTGCCGGATCTGGGCGAAGCTCAAGGAAGCGGCCACGTTCGGCCCACCGGGCTGGAAGGCCGTATCACCCACCAATGCGAAGGGGGCCCAGGTACCGCCGGAGAACCCATCGAACACCTGCACCACCACACCCTCGTACTGTTCGTCCACATCGCCTTTGCTCACCCGGTCCGGATAAAGCACCTCGTCACCCTCGGCCAGGCCGGCGCGGATCCAGTTCAGCGCGTCCTCACCCTCCCCATCGGGGATGCCGCTCAACCAGGGGATGGACGGATCGGCGTAGGTGATCTCCGCCTCCAGGAAGTCCGTGAACAGGGAGCCCTGACCGCTGAAGAAGCCTTGCTGGACCGTGACGGACAGGCCGTACTCCGGGATCAGCTGCTCGTTGCGGGCCTCGATGGTGCGGTCGCTCAGGATGGTGTCCTGCTCGTCCACGTACACCAGCATCCAGCTCGCGTCGTCCAGATCGCCGTCCGTGATCGAGTCGGTGAACCACAGTTCGAAGTTGCCGGGCTTCACCGCCAGCGGATCGATGACCTTGATGTTCACCGGACCCATGTCCTGGGCGTAGGTGAGCTGGTCCTGCCGCCAGGGCTGTCCGTTCATGATCAGGTCGATGGTGCTATTGCTCAGCATCACCGGCTGGTCGTTGTTGCCCACGCCCTCCAGGCGGGTGAGCGTGAACTGGTCGCCGTAACCGGCGTTCAGCACCGTGCCGCCGTTCTCCGGGGTGTTCTTGTGCGGAATGCCCGAGAAGGCCTTGATGGCCCCGGCGGCCGATTTGCGGCCGGCGAGATAGGGAAGCGCCTGACCGGTGAGCAGCTGCGGGTCGGGATTGAAGTCCTGGTAGTTGTTGTACCCGTAGGCGATCGCCATGAAATAGTACGTCTTGAAGTTGATCAGCTTCGGGTCGCCCTGGGCAAACTTGTCCTCCGTGATCGAAAAGGAGTGGGCGATCCCTTCGTCCGCACCGGTCACCATCAGCGTGGGCACGGGCAGCGCGATGGTCGGGTTCTCGATGTAGTTGACGATGTTCTTCACGCCGTCCTCCACATCGCACTGGAAGACCAGGCGGGCCAGGTTCACATCGCCAAGGTCGGCCACGCTCACCTCCCCGTCGCGCAGCTGGTAGACCTGATACCCTTGGAAATGGTACTCGCGGTCCAGGGCGTCCTCGGGGATGGTGGGATCGAGCTCGTTGTAGCTCTCGTTGAAGTTGTTGCCCAGTTCCAGGTTCTCGATCGTCAGGATCAACTGGCGGTCCAGTTCCACGATGCCCAACTCGGGGGCGTCCGGACCATTGAGGATCCGGAAGCAGTTGTCGAACAGGGCCTGGGCCTTGTCGTCCGCGCGGCGCACTTCCTGCACGCTCTCGAACGGCCCCCCGCCGGTGGCCCGGGCCCACACCACGCCCACCGTCACGTTGTTGTACGCGCCCGGCTCCAGGGTGAAGGGACCCGCGCTCTGGATGAAGCGGCGGTCGAAGGGCTGGTTGCCCGAACTTTCCTCGGTCCAGGGGGCCTGCGGTACGCAATCCGTGCCCCAGCCGGTCGGGTCACTGTCGCCCGGGAACATGTACCGCGCCGGGGTGTTCGGATCGGCATCAGGATCAGCCTGATGTCCGGTGCCACCGTACAGGTTCGGTGAGTTGTCCTTCCAGATCGCCCTGAGGTAGTTGTAATAGTGAATGGCGATGGAAGGATCACCACGCACAGTTCCATCATTATTGTGGTACAGGTAGGCACGCATGCCGTAGCGCTCATTGTCCTCTTTGCCGTCGCCATACCCGATGCCGATCCCTTTGTACGGGATGCCCAACGAATCGCGGGCGTTCTGGCAGTTGTAGATCTCCGCGTTGGTGGCAGGGCCCGGGTTGTCCAGACCATCATAGTCCTGGAAGGGTCCTTCGAAGAAATCGATGCCCATGGCCGGCGGCTGCACGCCGTAGCCCGGATGACCGTTGCAGTTCTCGTCGTTGTTGTCGCCGTTGTACGCATAGCCCAGACCGCGTTGGACGTCGCATCCCACATAGTCATCATCGGCGCAGCCCAGGTCCACGTCCGCCCACTGGCCCATGTACGTGTTCAGAAGGGTCTGCGTGCCCTGGTTGATGAGCACGTAGTTGTAGAAGGTCATGTTGTTCACCGCGTCGTTCGTGGCGAAGGCGAAGGCCTGCGCGCGGATCTCCATGCCGATGGGCAGACCACCGGATTCGGTGTGCGCGTTGCCCTTGTCGTTGAACACCCACCAGATGTTCTGGTCGCCGAACAGGGGAATGGCATCCTCGCGCTTGCGCGCCGTGCAATCGATCTCCCCGTCCAGGTCATAGCCGGGATAATCCCCTTCCTCGGGGTTGTAGTCGTCGCTGCCGTCCTCGTCGGCATAGGGTGCCAGGTTGTAGTCCTGGTTCAGGTCGATGTTCCCGTGCGCGGGCCACTCCTCATAGATCGTGGGCATCACGTAGTTGGGATACTCCACGTTCTCGTCGCACGCGGGGTCCAGACGGCAGCGGTGATAGGCCCGATGCAGCTCGGCATCCTGACGGAGCGTCTTCCAGGTCTTGTCGAACTGGGTACAGACCTCGGGCGTGATGGACGCATCGCCTGTGTTGGTGAGCGGTCCGGGCCAGTAATCATTCCCCACCTGGCGGAAGCGCACGGCGGCCAGCTTGAGCTGGTTGTCCGGGGACACGCCGCCCAGCCAGAGCGAACCGGCGAAGAGCGCGTCCGGGCCGGAGCGGTCCTCTGTCTTGGGCACCTCGTAGGCCGGGCCTCCTGCACCATCGCGGCGCTGCCACATGTTGCCGCCCGTTTCGATCAGGGCGCGCACGTTGTTGAGGTCCAGCTCGTCGCGTGCGGTGGACGGCGAGCAGCCGGCGGCCTTGGCCTGGACGGCCTGGCCGTTGGCGCGGCCCTGGGGGCCACGGTCCTGCGACTCGCGGGCCGGAGCGGCCAGCGTGCCGAACAGGAAAAGGGACGCGAGCGCGAGGATCCTGGTGGGGGTCATGCGGTCCGTGCGGTTCATGTGCGGAAAGGAATTCGGTTCAGAAGCTGAGGCGCAGACCGAGGCGGATCGTCCGCGGGGCGCCGAAGTTGCCGGGGTCGTTCACCTTCACGTTGTACAGGTCGGCGTAGCTCTGCGGGTCGGTCTGCAGCGCGATGTCGTTCTGGTACTGGGCAGCGGCCAGGTAGCCATCGTCGGTGGGGCTGCCGGTGGCGCGGTACACCCCGGTGATGTTGCGCGTGTTCAACAGGTTGGTGATCAGCAGGTAGATGTTCAGGTCCACCGCCTTGGCCTTGTCGCCCTCCTTCTTGCCCATGTTCAGCGGAATGTCCCGGTCCAACTGCATGTCGGCGGTGAACTGCCAGGGCAGGCGGGCACCGTTCACGCTGCCATCCAGCCGGTAGGAGCCCTGACCACCGGCAATGGCACCCTCCTGCACGATCTGAGCGGAATTGCTGTAGGGGGTGCCGCTGCCGAAGATCGTCACGAGGTTCACACCGGTGCGCTGCAGGATGGGTTTCCCGAACAGCATCGGACCGTTGTAGTCCTTGCCGGCACCATAGCGGAAGTCGGTGGTGACCTGAATGCGGTGTCGCTGGTCGAAGTTCAGACCGTTGATCACCCGCAGGTTGCTCTGGCCGCTATTGATCAGGGCCAGAGAGGTGTTGGGGTCGCTGCCCGTGCCTTCGGCGAACTGCAGCGTGTAATTGGCGCGCATCCAGATGTTGCCGGTGCGGCGCAGGTCGTAGGTGAGGCTCAGGCCCTTCACGGTACCGAAGTCGATGTTGTCGTAGGTGCGGTAGGTGCGCGGCCAGGCCTCTTGCACGTTGCGGATGGCGATCATGTCCCGCAGTTCGCGGTAGAAGGCGGCGATCTTCAAGGAACTGCTCTTGCTCAGGACCTGCTGGAAGCCGAGCTCGTAGTCGATGGTCTTGCTGGGCTTCAGCGAGGGGTTGTTCATGATGTCCCCCGTGGTCTCGATGTACGCCAGCCCAGGCAGATCAAGGCGAATGGCACTGGTGGGGCGCTGGGTGAGGATGTCGTAGTGCGCAAAGAACAAGGCCTCGTCGCTGATCGGGAAGCTGAACGCCACGCGGGGCATGATGTTCACGGCCGGCTGGTAGTCCTCGAAGGCACTCTTCTTCAGGCGGCTGCCGGGCAGGTCACCGTTGGGGTCCGACTCATAATCGATGAGGTAGGGCGCGATGCCTTCCGCACTGCGCAGCACCGAGGGGTCGGCGAGCTCCTCACCCGTAGCGCTGTACCACACATTGCCATCGCGGTAGCCCACGATGCGGGTGGGGTCGACCAGCCGGTCCACATAGATCACATAGTCGTCCCCGATATTGCTCGGACGGCCGTTGGCCAGAGACTCGCGGATGTCGCTGTCAGGAACCTCGGTCCCTGCTGTGTACGCCGGGCGCCAGAGGAACTTGTCCTTCAGGGTGTTCTGGTTCGCATCGAAGCGGTCCACCCGGACCCCCACGTTGAAGATGATGTCGTCGAAGGCGAACTTGTCCATCAGGTAGCCCGCCATGTAGATCGGGGCGAAGGGTGCCTGGACCCGGGTGAAGTTCCCGTTCTCATCGCGCTTGTCGAAGAAATCCTCGAACGCAGGGCGTCCCGAAATGCGGTTGCCCAGGTGGTCGTAACCGCTGAAGGTCACGTAAGCGTTCCCATCGTTGAGGAGCTCCTCGGCACTGAACATGTCCAGCGAATACACCGACGGGTCGACGGCATCCACGTCGATGAAGTCCGAGCCGTTCGGATCGAGGCCCAACGCCTCGCGCAGGCTGCGGTCGAAGAAGGGCTGGTCGTCACCCACCAGTCGATCGAACGTGTAGAACGGGAGCGTTCCGAAGGGATAGGTGATCGTCGCGTTGGAGAGCGACTCATCGTTCAGGTTGCGGATGTGGAAGTTCGCCAATTCACGGGCGCGGGTCCACAGACCGGCCGGAGCCAGACCGTAGCGCCGGTCCACCAGCTGCTCGTACTCCACACCCACGCTCAGGGCATGCTGGCCGATGTCGGCCGATCCCATGGCGGTCAAACGGAACTGATCGGTCTGGCGACGACGGAACTCGCCTCCGTCCGGATCATCGATGAACCCGATGTTGTTCCACAGATTGTAGAGGTTCCGCGGCCGTTCGCCGTTCAACAGACCGTTGCCCGCACGGATCGCGTTGAAATCCTCATAGGGACCGGAAGGGCCCTGTCCTCCGAAGAGGTTCGCGACGTTGAACGCCTCATACGGGAACAGGTTGAAGTACTGGGAGGTGATGGAAGCGACGTCGGCGTTGGTCTCGCTGGGCACGAACGTGACCAGCGTATCGCGGAAACCGGTGTGGACGAACGCGCCGAGCGTGTCCACGAACTCGTAGGTGGGAGCCCGGAAGGTGTTGAACCGGCCCAAATACCCGTAGTCGAAGAACTTGTCGCCGTGCTCCTGGTCCTCCACCCGCTGGGTGAAGCGGGAGTAGTCGAGCTGGATGCTATAGAACGCGTTCTTGATCTTGCTGGCCTGCTCACCATCCTCGCCGCCGCGGTTGGGGAAACGCTGCACGAAGCGAAGGAAACCACGCCAGGTGAGGTCGGTGTAGCGGAAGTTGTTGTCCGCGTTCAGCAGCGAGTTCGCCCGGTTGAAGTTCTGACGGTCCAGATAGTCCACACTGCCGCCCAAGGTCAGGCTGATGTTCTCCGTGGTGGCGATGTCGATCTTGCCCGAGGCCACGTAGGCCACCCGCCCGGCGTTCTGGCGGGTCTTGAACTGCTCGATGTCCTCGTCGCGCAGGAAGTCCGAGTTGTACACCACCGCATTGGACCCGGCGATGTCCCGGATGGATAGCGGGTCGGCCAGCAGTTCATCGCGCTTCTCCGGCCGCACACGCCAGTCGCCCACATAGCTCGGGTCGTTGTCCACGATGTTGCTGTACTGGCCGCTGAGAAAGAAGCCCAGCAGAGGGCGGGTCTTGTTGCCCACGCTGTCCTTCTTGAAGAAGAGCGGACCGCTGATGCTGGCCTCCACCTGATTGAACGCGTATTTGTCCAGGCCCACGATATCGGTGATGTCACTGCCCACTTTGAAGCCCGAGGTGAGGTATTCCACCCCACCGAAGAAGCTGCGGCTGGGGCCGCGGGTGGTGATGTTGATCACGCCGCCCGACACGTCGCCGTAGTTGGCCGGCACACCACCGGTGATCACCTGCACCTCCTCGATGGCGCTCTTGGGCAGGCCCGTGCCGGCGCCGGCGGGCACTTTCACACCGTCGATGTAGTAATAGGTGTTCTCCGTGCGTGCGCCGCGGATGCTGATGCCGCCATCGGTGCCCGCCGTGCTGGTGCCCGCCACCGTGGTGGCGATGGCCGCCGCCGAGCGCTGGGGCATGCGCGCGATGTCCTCCCGGGTGATGGTGCCTCCGGAGGCCCCACCGTCCTTCTGGATCAGCGGCACCTGGTATTGGACCACTTCGAACTCCTTGAGCTCAAGGCCCTGGGAGAGGTTGAGGTCCAGGAAGGTGATC
The DNA here is from genome assembly GCA_016713875.1 of Flavobacteriales bacterium. NCBI lineage: Bacteria > Pseudomonadati > Bacteroidota > Flavobacteriia > Flavobacteriales > Flavobacteriales bacterium. The sequence goes on along the minus strand of JADJOI010000003.1, from coordinate 3,721,540 downwards.
TGGTTGCCGCTCACCACCACGCCGGTCTGCTTCAAGGGCTGGTAGCCCACGTAGGTGACGATGACGTCATACGAGCCCGGATCGATGGGCTTGATGAAGTAGTTGCCGTCGAAGTCCGTGGTGCCCGAGGCCACCACGGTACCGCGGTTCTCCACGGCGACGTTCACGAACGGCAGCGGCTCCTTGGAGACCTTGTCAGCCACTTTACCCTTGAGGCTTCCGGCGCCGACCTGTGCAAAGGCGGACACCGTAGCGAACAGACCAAGGGCGATCGAGGAGAATACCCTTCTCACCATCAACGAGTAGGTTTAACGAGTGGAACGACTGCGCAACGAGGGGGCGTAAAGATAGAAAGATCCGCCTTCCGCCAAATCTTCGGAAACCCGCGTCCAGCTTCAGATTCCATGCATCGGGGGCAAGTGGGAGGTCCGATCGGGGGGATGCTTGACGGTCGCATGACGGTCGCTTACCGGGGGCAAGGTATCCGCTTCCCGTGCTCACCACCCTACCGAATCCTGGGCGGGATATACCGGTCCGGAAGTGCTCAACGGGTGAAGGTGCGGCGGATCCAGCCGTCGCGATGCGGCCCGCTGCCCCGCCGGTCGGCCCGCTTGGTGTGCTGCCGGATCCGCTTGCGGGTGGCCTTGTCCTGGATCTTCAGGTGGCGGCGGCGATCGTCACGCTCCTGCCTCTGCAGTTGCTTGCGCTCCTCCTTCTCCTTGCGGGCCTGCATGCGTTCGGCCTCCTTCTGCCCGATGCCCTCCTGCGCGCGCACCATCGTGGGAGCGGCCGTCAAAAGGAGAAGGACGAACAGGGCGGACCAGCGCATGGCGCAAGGATACGACCAGCGGTGCCACAGCCACTACCTTTGACACATGTCCACGCACCGGAAGACCGCCGCCATGGTCGCGGTCCTGCTCACGGGACTGCTCCTGACCATCACCGGTTGCCGCAAGGAGACCAGCGGCGGCGTGCCGCTCACCCCGGTCGACTTCCAGATCAACGTGAACAACCCGGCATACAACGATCTGGCCGTGCCGGGCGGATGGCTCTACCTCACGGGTGGGTCGCTGGGCATCATCGTATACCGCAAGAGCATGGAGGAGTTCGTGGCCCTCGACCGCCACTGCCCCTACCAGCCGGCCGAGCTCTGCCGCGTGCATGTGGACGGCACCGACGTGATCGCACGCGACACCACCTGCTGCGGCAGCGCCTACCTCATCATGGACGGCAGCGTCACACAAGGTCCCGCATCCCTAGGGCTGCAGCGCTACAATACGGCGTTCAACGGGAGCATCCTCCGGATCTACAACTGAGCGGGTGGGTGGAGAGGTGCAAGGGTGCGGGTGCGCTTGCGCCGATGCTTGGACGAGACCCTGGTGGAGAAGTGCAAGGGTGGACGCCCGCGAGTTCGCCCAGGACCTGACCTGATAGGTTGCGATGGCGGAGCGGTCGTGGCGACACCGCATGGAACGGCAACGCCCCGGTGTCCTGGTGGACCCGGGGCGTTGCGTTCATGTTCGGATCAGTAGCGGTACGCGTCGCTCTTGAACGGACCGTTCTTCGGCACGCCGATGTACTTGGCCTGTGCGTCGGTGAGCTCCTCCAGCTCCACGCCGATCTTGTCCAAGTGCAGCCTGGCCACCATCTCGTCGAGGTGCTTGGGCAGCACATACACCTTGTTCTCGTAGTTGCCGTGGTTGTTCCACAGCTCGATCTGCGCCAGCGTCTGGTTGGTGAAGCTGTTGCTCATCACGAAGCTGGGGTGGCCCGTGGCACAGCCCAGGTTCACCAGGCGGCCCTCGGCCAGGATGATCACGTCCTTGCCGTCGATCGTGTACTTGTCCACCTGCGGCTTGATCTCCACCTTGGTGTGGCCATAGGCCTTGTTCAGCCAAGCCATGTCGATCTCGTTGTCGAAGTGGCCGATGTTGCACACGATGGCCTTGTCCTTCATCTTGCGGAAGGCGGCCTCGGTGACGATGTTGAAGTTGCCCGTGGTGGTGATGATGATGTCCGCGCGGTGCACGTTCGGCACCAGCTTCTTCACCTCGTAGCCGTCCATGGCCGCCTGCAGGGCGCAGATCGGATCGATCTCCGTGACGATGACGCGCGCACCAGCGCCGCGCAGGCTGGCCGCGGTGCCCTTGCCCACATCGCCGTAGCCGCACACGATGGCCACCTTGCCGGCCATCATGATGTCGGTGGCGCGGCGGATGGCGTCCACGGCGCTCTCCTTGCAGCCGTACTTGTTGTCGAACTTGCTCTTGGTGACGCTGTCGTTGATGTTGATCGCGGGCATCGGCAGGGTGCCGTTCTTGGTGCGCTCGATCAGGCGGAGCACCCCGGTGGTGGTCTCTTCGCTGAGGCCTTTGATGCCCTTCACCAGCTCGGGGTACTTGTCCAGCACCATGTTGGTGAGGTCGCCCCCATCATCGAGGATCATGTTCAGCGGCTGGCCACCCTCGAAGGCGAAGAGCGTCTGCTCGATGCACCAGTCGAACTCCTCATTGTTCATGCCCTTCCACGCATACACCGGGATGCCGGCCTTGGCGATGGCGGCGGCGGCGTGGTCCTGCGTGCTGAAGATGTTGCAGCTGCTCCAGCTCACCTCGGCTCCGAGCTCCTTGAGGGTCTCGATCAGCACGGCGGTCTGGATGGTCATGTGCAGGCAGCCGGCGATGCGGGCGCCCTTGAGGGGCTTCTCCGTGCCGTACCGGGAGCGCAGGGCCATCAGGCCGGGCATCTCGGCCTCGGCCAGTTCGATCTCCTTGCGACCCCACTCAGCGAGGGCCATGTCCTTCACTTTGTACTTCAACTGTTCGGCGGTCTTGGTGCTCATGCGTTGCTCGCCGTAGCCCGGCGTAGGCGTAGGTGCGGATCTGCTCGGGGGCGTCCCGTTCGCGGCGGCAAAGGTAGCGGTTCGGAGGGCTGAAGGCCAGCGCTGTTGACTATGTTCGCACCGATGGGCGCCGTGGTGGAACAGCTCGAGGACGCGAAGGTTCGCGGGCGCAAGCTCCTGGCCGTGCTCATCGACCCCGACTTCGGACAGGACGAGGCCCTGCTGGAGCGCACCGTGCAGAACGCCTGCATGGCCAAAGCGGATCTGCTCTTCGTGGGCGGCAGCCTGCTCACCTCGGCCTCCTTCGACCGCTGCGTGGACCTGGTGAAGCGCTGGAGCGACCGGCCTGTGGTGCTGTTCCCGGGCAGCCCGGCCCAGCTCAGCCGCCACGCCGACGCGGTGCTCTTCCTCAGCCTGATCAGCGGCCGCAACCCCGAGCTGCTCATCGGCCACCACGTGACCGCCGCGCCCACCATCAAGGCCCTCGGTCTGGAGGCCATCCCCACCGGCTACATGCTGGTGGACGGCGGCAAGCCCACCACGGTGAGCTACGTGAGCCAGACGGTGCCGATCCCCCGCGACAAGCCCGGCATCGCCGCTGCCACGGCCCTGGCGGGCGAACTGCTCGGCCTGCGCACCATCTACCTGGACACGGGCAGCGGCGCCGACCGCACCGTGAGCCCCGAAATGGTGGCCACCGTGCGGCGCACCGTGCAACTACCGATCATCGTGGGCGGCGGCATCCGCGATGCGGCCACCGCGCGCGGCCTGTGCGACGCCGGGGCGGACGTGGTCGTGGTGGGCACCGCCTTCGAACAGGATCCCGAGCTCATCTTCGCCCTGAGCGAAGCGGTGCACGGGTGATCAGCGCTTGACGAAGCGCGCCGTGCGGACCTTGCCGTCCACATCGGTCACGCGCAGCACGTGGACCCCGGTGACCAGGGTGCTGATGTCCAATGGCCCTTGGGGTGCAGCGGATGCCATGACGATGCGGCCATCCGCCCCAAGCACCTCGAGCTGCGCGCCAGGCATCACCCCTTGCAGGTACAGCCGATCCTCCGCCGGCACCGGGTGCAGCGACAGATCCGACGCCGGCTCCGGTTCTTCAGCCGCTCCCAAGGCAAGCGCGCAATCGCCCACGCCGCCCACGTTCGGTCCCCATTGCACCGTGTCGTTCGCGGTCATGCACACCAGCTCTCCGATCCCCGACACGCTGCCGCACGGATTGGTGAACAAGAAGCCGCCCAGGCCGCCGATACCTTGGATCCAATAGGCGCTAACGCCAATGGGGTTCGGGACGCAAGCGAGCCCGATGCGCTTACGCGGTGTGCCATTGATCAGTACCGTGTCCACGGACCAGACGAACACGTCCTGCATCCACATGGAGAAGACATTGAAGACCGTGTCACCGGGAACGACATCGAAGTCGAGCAGAAGCGCAGGCACCGAACCTCCCGGCTCGCAGAAGTACACCTGCCCCATCTCGTTGTCACGCAGTGCGCCGCCGTAGTCGGTGAAGCCGAACGTGTTCGTGACGTTCAGTTTCTTGAACACGTCCCCGGCGATGACGGTATCCGGCGACTGTGCGTCGTACTCATAGAAGTAACCCTCGTACGGATACCCCGGTCCGATCCAAAAGGAGACGGTCCAGCCGGCGTTGGCGTCCGGCAGCGCATCGAACTGGGCGTGCGTGGGAAGCACGAGCACCGCGGCGAGGAGGGTAACGATGTTCCGGACCATGGCGCAGGGGGTTTGCACAAAGGACGCAGATCGCACCCTGAACGCTGTTCATGCTCCGGCCGGGCAGCGCGATGCACCTTCGTGTCGTCCACTGGACAACCCTGGTTCCATGCGCGCATCATTCTTTCCCTTGAGCATCGTGGCCCTGGCGGCCCACGCTCAGTTCCCCCTCAGCCAACCGGCCACCGGCGATACGGTGTACTCCGGCACGGACCTGCTGACCCCGGTCGCCTGCTGGCCCTGGGGCCCGGGCGCCCTGCTGCCCATGCAGGCCGACCCCGGAGCCCGGCTGGTGCGGCTGGATGACGACGGCACCTGGCTCGGTGCGGAGGCGCTGCCGGCGGCCTTCGCGTATGTGTTCGGCAGTGCGGACGACAACCCCGCTCCGGTGATCGTGGGACGCAGCATCGCGCATCGCGCCTACATCGCCCGATTGAACGGCGCGGCCGACGGCGTGCAATGGGCCGATTCGCTGATGGTGAACAACGAGACCTACTTCTCCAACGTGACCGTCCTCGGGAACGGCGACCTGCTGGCCTGCGGCACGTCGTACGTCACTCCCATGGACCTTCGGCCCATCGTGCGCCGCTATGGCCCCGGAGGGCAGCTGCTCTGGACCTACAGCCTGCCCGGCCAGCCCATCGAACGCGCCGTGCATGGCCGCGAGCTGTCCGACGGCGCCCTGCTGGTCACCGGCCTGAGCGGACCGCCGATGCCCGGCTCCATCCAGGTGCTCTGCAAACGGTTCAGCGCCACCGGTGCGCTGGAGGCCTCGGCGTCCATGGGCACCAGTGGTTTCCAACAGGGACATAAGGTGTTGGAGCGGCCCGCTGGTGGTTCCATGATCTTTGGCCGGCAGGATAGCGGGTTGGACGGCCTTGCGATGCATGTGGATGATCAATGTGCCCTCCAGAGCCAACACTACCATCCGGGGTTGAAGCTGTACGATGCCTGCTTCGACCCCCTGACGAACACGTACCTGGCCACTGGTCATCGAGACCTGCACTGCCTTGTGGCCCGGTTCAATGACCAGGGCGATACGCTCTGGACGCATACGTATGCCGAAGGGATCGGCCGGCACATCCGGCCCGACGGCCATGGAGGCTTCCTGGTGAGCGGCACGGCCGCGGACAGCCTCACCGGCCTCTTTCTTCGGCCCTACCTGCTGCGCGTGGACGGGGATGGCTCCATGCTGGGCGTGGTGACCGTCGGCGCATCGACGGGCACGGCGCAGCTGCTCGACATCGACGCGGAGGGCGGCGCATGGATCCAGGTGGCCGCCCCCTGCCGCTGGACGCTGCTGGACGCCACGGGGCGGCTGGTCGATGAAGGCCGGATCGCCCAGGCCGGTCGGGCCTCGATCCCCGCACCCCGCAGCAAGGGGCTGGCGCTGCTGCAGCTGCGCGACGACCAGGGCCGCACCGAGGTGCTGCGCTGGACGACGCCCTGAGCGCGGCGCTGCGGCGGTCGGACCTGATTTCCCCCGCCCGCATGCGCCTCGTCCTCACCGTCACGCTCTGCCTGCTCGCCGCGGCCGCCCGGCCGCAGAACGACTCGCTGTGGACCGTCTGGCGCAACGAGGCCCTGCCCGACAGTGCGCACCTGAAGGCCATCGCCACACTGTCCTGGAAGGCGGCGTTCGAGCGGCCGGACAGCGGCCTCGCTTTGGCGCGCATGCAGTTGGAACTGGCGCGGACCACCGGTGACCCGAAAGCCCTGTACACCGCCTACAACACGCTGGCCGTGGGGCACAAGATGCGCAGCGACCTGCCCGCCGCGCCCGATCACTTCAACCGCGCCAAGGAGGTGGCCCGGTCCATGACCGACCGCGGGCGCACCGCCGCCACGCTCAGCAACAGGAGCACGGTGCACAAGGACCTCGGCGACCTGCCGCGCGCGCTGGAGCTGCTGCACAGAGCCTCCGCATCGACCAGGAGCTGGGCAACACCGAGGGTGTGGCCAGCACCTACAACAACATCGGCAACACCTACGAACGGCTGAACGAGTTCGGCAAGGCGCTGCAGAACTACCAACGCAGCGCCGCGCTGTACGACGAGCTGGGCAATGCCAAGGGTCGGGCCAGTGCCCTGGTGAGCATCGGCACCACACACAGCGACCTCGGCGAGCGCGACAAGGCCGCCATCGAACTGCAGGAGGCCATCGCCCTGTACCGCGGCCTCGGCAACCGGCTCGACCGGGGCAAGGCGCACAACAACCTCGGCCAGGTGCTCTCCCGCCTGGGCCGCCCCCGCAAGGCCCACGCCCACTTCGACACCGCGCGCACCGTGTTCACCGAGCTGGACACGAAGGACCCGTTGACCCGCAACCTGTTCTATGCGGGAGAGGCCTACCTCGCCGTAGGCCGTGCCGCCGATGCGCTCAAGGTGTGCCGCTGCGGGCTGGTCCTGGCCGACAGCCTGGGCCTGCTGACCCAGCGCAAGGAATGCACCGAGTGCGTGATGCGTGCGCTGGCCCTGGCCGGCGATTTCCGCAGTGCGTACGACGCGCAACGGTCCTACCTCTCGCTGGACGACACGCTGGACAAGGTGGACAATGGCAAGGAAGTGCTGCGGCTGGAACTGGTGCGCGACTTCGAGCAACAGCAGATCGCCGACAGCCTCGCCCGCGTGAAGGAGGCGTACGCGCAACAACTGGCCTTCGACCGGCGCATGGCCGACGAGCGTTCGCGCCGCGGCCTGCTCATCGCGGGCATCCTGCTGGTGCTCGTGATCGCCGGTGCGCTGCTCAACCGCCTGCGCTACCACCCAGCGCGCCAAGAGGGCCATCGAGCACGAGAAGGAGCGCAGTGATGAGCTGCTGCACAACATCCTGCCCGTGGAGGTGGCCGCCGAACTGAAGGCCACGGGCCGCGCCGAAGGGCGCACTTACACCAGCGCCACCGTGCTCTTCACCGACTTCAAAGGCTTCACCCAGCTGAGCGAACAACTGAGCGCCGCCGAGCTCGTGGAGGAGATCGATGCGCGCTTCAAGGGGCTCGACGCCATTGTGGAGCGGCATCGCGTGGAGAAGATCAGGACCATCGGCGACGCGTACATGGCCGCGGCCGGATTGCCCGACCCGAAGGCGTCCTCCGCAGCGGACATCGTGCTCGCGGCGCTCGACATGCGGGACCACATCGCGCAGCGCCGCACCGAGCGCCTGCGCGCCGGCAAGCCCGCCCTCGAGATGCGCATCGGCCTGCACAGCGGACCGGTGATGGTCGGCAGCGCGGGCTTGCGCACCTCGCCGGTGAGGGCGGGCACGGCCAGCACCCAGTGGAAGGTGTTGTCCGCGAGCCCGTTCCGCAGGATGTCGATGTCGCAGCTCATCATCGTTTCGCCGCCGGTGTTCTGGATGCGCAGCACCGGGGTGATGCCGCCGTCGCAGGTGCGGTCGAGCCCTTCGTAGCTCAGGATCGTGGCGTCGAAGCTCTGGGCGCTGAGCAAGGCGGGCGCCAACAGGGCGGCGACGAGGAGGGATCGGGTGCGCATGGCCGGGGTCGTTGGATCACCCAAACGTCGTGCGGCGGCCACGACGGGTCATGGTAACCTTCGTTAGTCCTTTTGCGACGGCCGCTCACCACCGCACCGTCACCCCGCCCAGCACGTGGATCGGCGCCTGGGGATAGAGGCCCACAAGCTCGTGGCGCGTACCGCCCTCGATGAAGCTGTAGCTCCAACCGTTGTTCTCGTATTGTTCGCTGAGGACGTTGCGCACGGTGAGGGTGAGGTCGATGGTCGGGATCCGGAACAGCCGGTGCAGCGAGGCGTTGAGGCGCAGGTCGTTCACCACGTACGGGTCAATGGCGGGCGATGCGTCCGCGGTGTTGATGTGCTCATGGTGCGCGCGGCCATTGAGCAGGACCCGGAGATCGTATTCGCGCTGAGCGAGGCGGTGCATCGGTAAGGCGAACCTCAGCCCTTCTTAGGTCGCTTTGACTTCGCCACTGGTTTGCCGAAACATTCCGGGAACTCCCCCTTGAGATCTTGCACGAGGTCTGGCCGATCGATGCTGCTCCAATACCCTTCGGCTTTCTTCACTTGTGCGCATTGATCAGCACCCTGCGCGAGCCTCGCGAGCCGCCGATGGGTCTGGCCCAAGGAGTAAGGCTCCGGGATCCGTACGTAGAAGGACAGTGCTTCTTCATACCGCGCGCGCGCCTCGTCGTGCTGGCTGCGCCGAAGGGCGATGTCGCCCAGGCTCAGGATGCAATTCGCCTCGCCCAACACGTCGCCCACGCGTTGGTACAGCGGCCGCGCTTCCTCATACCGCGCGCGCGCCTTGTCGTGCTGGCTGCGCGCTAGGGCGATGGCGCCCAGTCTCTGGATGCAATTCGCCTCGCCCAACACGGAGCCCACGCGTTGGAACAGCGGCCGCGCTTCCTCATATCGCGCGCGCGCCTCGTCGTGCTGGCTGCGCCGAAGGGCGATATCGCCCAGGCTCTTGATGCAATTCGCCTCGCCCAACACGGAGCCCACGCGTTGGTACAGCGGCCGCGCTTCCTCATACCGCGCGCGCGCCTCGTCGTGCTGGCTGCGCGCTAGGGCGATGTCGCCCAGGCCCTTGATGCAATTCGCCTCGCCCAACACGTCGCCCACGCGTTGGTACAGCGGCCGCGCTTCCTCATACCGCGCGCGCGCCTCGTCGTGCTGGCTGCGCGCTAGGGCGATGTCGCCCAGGCTCTGGATGCAATTCGCCTCGCCCAACACGTCGCCCACGCGTTGGTACAGCGGCCGCGCTTCCTCATACCGCGCGCGCGCCTCGTCGTGCTGGCTGCGCTGGGGCGATGTCGCCCAGGCTCTGGATGCAATTCGCCTCGCCCAACACGTCGCCCACGCGTTGGTACAGCGGCCGCGCTTCCTCATACCGCGCGCGCGCCTCGTCGTGCTGGCTGCGCGCTAGGGCGATGTCGCCCAGGCTCTGGATGCAATTCGCCTCGCCCAACACGGAGCCCACGCGTTGGTACAGCGGCCGCGCTTCCTCATACCGCGCGCGCGCCTCGTCGTGCTGGCTGCGCGCTAGGGCGATGTCGCCCAGTCTCTGGATGCAATTCGCCTCGCCCAACACGTCGCCCACGCGTTGGTACAGCGGCCGCGCTTCCTCATACCGCGCGCGCGCCTCGTCGTGCTGGCTGCGCGCTAGGGCGATGTCGCCCAGTCTCTGGATGCAATTCGCCTCGCCCAACACGTCGCCCACGCGTTGGTACAGCGGCCACGCTTCCTCATACCGCGCGCGCGCCTCGTCGTGCTGGCTGCGCGCTAGGGCGATGTCGCCCAGTCTCTTGATGCAATTCGCCTCGCCCAACACGTCGCCCACGCGTTGGTACAGCGGCCGCGCTTCCTCATACCGCGCTGCGCCCTCGTCGTGCTGGCTGCGCTGGGGGCGATGTCGCCCAGGCTCTGGATGCAATTCGCCTCGCCCAACACGGAGCCCACGCGTTGGTACAGCGGCCGCGCTTCCTCATACCGCGCGCGCGCCTCGTCGTGCTGGCTGCGCGCCAGGGCGATGTCGCCCAGGCATCTCAACACTTGTGCCCGCTCTCGGGGTGCATCCTCACCGAATCGGGCCAGCGCAGCCTCCATAACACCACCTTCGGCCCGGCCGGTGAACCGCGTGAACTGGGCCCAGCCTAAGAGTGCGCGAAGCAGGCGTTCAGTGGTCATGGCTTGCAGGCCAGCTTGAGCAGATGTTCAATATTGGCGGCTTCCGCTTTCAACCGGGCCGCAGCAGCCGCGCCGCCTTCAGCACCCACCTTGTCGCCCTCCTTGGCCGCCAAGTCGTCCAAGAAGTGCCTGTTCAGTGCTTCCAGATCCGCATCCCCCAAGGTCAAGGTACTATGCACGTATGCCCGTATGGTTGGCAGCATGCGATAGCGGCCCGACTCCTCGAAGAGCAGACCTACTGAGACGGTGACAAAGAAGCGGTCGATCGGCACGATCTGTGGATCGAGCTTGACATGAAGCGAACAGATGCGCGAAGCCTCAGCGATGAGGCGCTGAACGAACGATTGCGGCAGGCGGTGCGCTGCCGCTTGCAAGGTTGCGGGCTGAAAGAGTCTTCCGCGCTGTGCAGCCTTGGGCTGACGGCGGCCAATGATGCTTGGCAACGCTATCAGCGCGGGGATGGAGAGCCGTTGAGGTATGCCGCAGCGGGCGGCCGCAAGGCAGCGGCATGATCCTGACGCAAGAGCAGCAGAAGCAGACACTTCGGCTGATCGCTGACAAGATGCCCGATCAATTGAAGTTGCCCTATGCGCTGTGGTCACGCAAGGCCATCGCGCTGTTGATCAAAGAACGCTTCGGCGTAGTGCTGCCCGAACGCACGATGACCGACTACTTGAGCCGTTGGGGCTTCAGCGCACAGAAGCCGATGCGCCGCGCAGCAGAACAGCGGCCCGAACTGGTGCGCAAGTGGCGTGAAGAGGTCTATCCGGCGATCAAGCGCAGGGCCGAATGGAGGGCGCGGACATCCATTGGGGGATGAGACCGGCCTGCGCAATGATGATGTGCGTGGACGGAGCTTCGCCAAGCGTGGCAAGACGCCGGTGGTGCGTGTGCTGAACAAGCGCTTCGGCCGTTCGATCATCTCCACCATCACCAATCGCGGCCAGATGCGGTGGATGGTCTTCAAGGGCGCCCTTGATGCGGAGATCTTCCAGGATTTCCTCGCACGTTTGATCAAAGGGGCAAAGCGCAAGGTGTTCCTCATCCTGGACAACCTGCCGGTGCATCATGCCAAAGTCCTGCGCCCATGGCTGGAAAAGCACAAGGAGCGCATCGAACTGTTCTTCATGCCGGGCTACTCACCCGAACTCAACCCCGTGGAGGTGGCCAATGCCGACCTGAAGAAGAACGTGACCAGCGCTCCGCCGCCGCGCACCGAGGAGCAACTCGTTGAGAACATCTTGGCCCATTACCGAAGCGTGTCCAAGAAGCCCAAGCACATCAAAAGCTACTTCGGTCACCCCGATGTTCGATATGCCGCATGAAACCGGATCTTCACCACCGGCTCAGTAATTGCTCAAGGGTGTGGACGCCTGTTGATGAGAAGCCAATGTGGGCAAGGTCGCCTGTGGCCGATCCTTCAGGCAGTTCTGCAATACACCGCCAGAGTCGCTTGGCTTCGTCTGTCATACGCGGGCTGTTCAAGGAGCAATCGATGGAGACATGGAGGTTGTCCAGACGGTCGCTCGCCACGCCACGCTTGAGCATCTTCGTTTTCTCCGTCCTCCACCGCTCCAGCACACGCGTTATCGATCCCGCTCCTCTGCTCTGGTGCGCCATCAGGTTGATCGCGAGCGGCCATCCGGCGAGTTCAACGAGCAATTCCTCAAGGTCCTGGTCCTTATCGTGCTCCGGGGCTACGCTCAAGAACATTTCTCGCGCCGCATCACCTGCCAATGGATCCAAATGCGGTATCGGCTCCAGCCACGCCAGCCGGCCGGGTTGTTCAACTCCTCGTATCGTCGCCACCAACAACACATGCTTGATGCTGATCATCCGAGCGAGGAACTCCTCCACGGCCACGCGCTGGTCCGTCGGCTCCCATGGTGTTTCGATATTATCCAGGGCCAAGGCCACCGGCTCCCGTGCCAGTTCATTCAGAACCACGTCATCGATGGACTGCGATGCCACGGCAACCACGCCCATGGCATTCGCGATGGCGGTGGCCATGTCGCTCAATGTGGCAGAGCCATCCAGGCGCACGAAGAAGCGCCGCGGTCCGAAGCGCGCTTCGACATCGGTGTTATGCAAGGCGGCCAAGCAAAGGTTCGACTTTCCGAAGCCTGGGCCACCTGTAACACAAACAGGGCGTCCGCTCTGGCTCAGCATCGCCCCAACAAGCGCTTTGATCTCTTCGTCCCGGCCGAAGGTGAGCGGAGCCGGTGGTAAGCGTAATGGCGGCGGTGCAGCGATCACTGAACTCTTGAGTTCAACACTAGCTGGCGCCAAACCTCTTAGGAACGCAGGTAGCTCGTTGTAGTCCTTGCCATAAACGATCGGAGTGATCCGGTCGCTTGCATGCAACCTCTGCGCATCTTCAAACTCCTCCTCGCGAACCAGTCGATAATGAGATTGTGTGTAACCCTTGAGCTCGTTAGAGGCCCAAGCACGAAACGCTTCAAAGTGAGGGTCCTCGAATGTTCCACCACAGCCCACATAGATGATGGATCGCGTCATGCTAATCGCATTCCGGAAGGCCTCAGCGAACTGGTCATTCACGATCGTATCGTAGGAAGCGATGTCCAGAACGACCGATTCCGGAGACTTGTAGTATCCGTGCAAATGTAGAATTTTCGCAGGAGCCTTGCCATTCATGAATTGAAGACACTGATATCCTTGTCTCCATGTGATCGCTTCGGACCTCATTGGGCAAGTTCGCTCCAACAGTTGATCATAGTTCAAGGTGATCAATGGTGCACTCAAGCCATGAATGCAATCAAGCACTTCCGGATGCGTCGGCATCAACGCCCCAACAGTGCCATCCAGCCACTGCTCAAACTCGAACATGCGGGTTCCAAAAGCCTTGCGCACCATCCCTGCCGCCAAAACCACTTCTCCTGCTGCCATGAGACTATCGAAGGCAGTGCGCTTCTTCGCATCGATCCAGCCCCGGTCCGTGCAGTAGTTGGCACCTTGTTTCAATAGGCCTGCCCAGGATGCACATTCCGCACCGTCGGTCGCCATGATCGAAACGCCTGTCCCGACCACCACGACGGCGCGGCGCTTTTCAAGCGCCTCACGCATCTGTTCAAGTGGTGTTAGCATCTTACTGATCGAGATAGTACGTGGGCAATAAGTGCTTCGGTCGCCGACGAAAATAGTCGACATCGGCTACTATCCAACGTACGCCAATGCCACACGCAGCGAAAATCGATCCGCGCTGCATATCTGATCCGCCGCTCACCACCGCACCGTCACCCCGCCCAGCACGTGGATCGGCGCCTGGGGATAGAGGCCCACGAGCTCGTGGCGCGCACCGCCCTCGATGAAGCTGTAGCTCCAACCGTTGTTCTCGTATTGTTCGCTGAGGACGTTGCGCACGGTGAGGGTGAGGTCGATGGTCGGGATCCGGAACAGCCGGTGCAGCGAGGCGTTGAGGCGCAGGTCGTTCACTACGAAGGCATCGAGCCTGCGGGCGGCGCTGCCGCTGTTGTCGAGGAACTGCTCGCCCACGAACTTGGTCACCCACGCGATGTCCGCACGGCCGTGGTCGGTCTTGTCCCAGAGCGTGAAGGCGAGCTCGCTGCCGGCGATCCACTCGGGGCTGAAGGCGATGGGCGTCTCCGTGTAGCGGACGGCCTGCTGACCACCGCTGTCCCAGTCGTCCACGTACTCCACGAGGTCGAGGATGCGGTTGCGGCTCCAGGTGGCGTTGCCCTTCCACAACAGCCGGCGCACGGGGCGCAGCGCCCAGGTGAGCTCCAGGCCTGCGCGGTAGCTGCGGGGCACGTTGGTGCGCAGCGCGGCGCCCACATCGTTCAGTTCGCCGGTGAGCACCAGCTGGTCGGTGTAGTGCATGTAGTAGCCGTTGAGGCCCACGGCCAGGCGCCCGCTGCGGCGTTCGTAGCCGGCCTCGACGTCCACCAGGCGTTCGCTCGTGGGGCGGCTGCCGGGCGTGGTCTCCGTGAAGTCGTCGCGGTTGGGCTCGCGGTTGGCGACGGCCGCGCTGGCATACATCCGCCCGCCCTCGTGCACGCGCCAGTCCACCCCGGCCTTGGGGTTGAAGAAGGTGAAGGCGGCGTTCTGGGTGACGTTGTCCAGCTCATCGTCGAAGCCGAGGAAGGCATGGTCCACCTGGCGCACCTGCACATCGCCATAGAGCTGCACACGGTCGCCGACGCTGTAGGTGAGCTTGGCGAAGGCGTTGGCGTCGCGCTTGCGGGCATCGTTGGTGTAGTAGCGATCGCCGGGGGCGGTGGCGCCGGCGAAGCGCGCCCAGATGACCTCGCCGAAGTGGTCGCCGCGGTAGTCGCTGTAGCTGCCGCCCACGATGAGCTGGTGCGCGCGGAAGCGGTGCGTCAGCGAGGCGTTGACGCCGAGCAGCGTGTTGTCCAGCCAGCGCCGCTGCACCAGGTCGCCGGTGCGGACGGTGTCGCCGCCGATCACCGGTGCGCCGATGCCGAAGAAGCCCAGGTCGGCCTCGTCCTCGTAGCTCTCGAAGAAGCCGCGGCCGTCCGTGCGGAAGCCGGTGAGGTTGATGGTGGTGCGCCCGCCCAACTGCTGGTCGAACAACAACTGGTAGTGGAGCTGCCGGTAGTCGTCCACCTCGTTGGCATAGGTGTAGGGGTTGTAAGTCCGGTTCGTATCGATCACTTCGCGCGGCACGCCGGCCCAGGCCTGGTAGGTGACCTCGCGCCCGCCGAAGGTGATGAAGCGCAGGCTGCGCGTGCGGCCCGCCCAGGCGCCCTGCACGAAGTAGCTCTTCAGGTCGGCGCTGGCGCGATCGATGTAGCCGTCGCTGGCGATGTGGCTGAGGCGCGCGTCGAGGCTGAGGCCGGCGGCCGATGTGCCCGTGCCGGCGCGCGCGGTGAAGCGCCGCGTGTTGAACGATCCGCCGAAAGCGCTCACCTCGCCGAAGGGGGCCTCGCTCACCGTGGTGGTGCGCAGGTTGATGCTGGCCCCGAAGGCACCGGGTCCGTTGGTGCTGGTGCCCACGCCGCGCTGCAGCTGCACGTCCTGCGTGCTGCTCGCCAGGTCGGGCATGTTCACCCAGAACACCGCCTGGCTCTCGGCGTCGTTGATGGGCACGCCGTTGACGGTGACGTTGATGCGCGTGGGGTCGGTGCCGCGCACGCGCAGACCGGTGTAGCCGATGCCCGTGCCCGCGTCCGTGGTGGTGACCACGCTGGGCTGCGCGTCGAGCAGGATGGGCAGGTCGACCCCCGTATTGCTCCGCATGAGCTCCTCGCGGGTGAGGGTGCTCTGGGCCACCGGTGCGCGCTCGCCGGCGCGCACGGCCACCACTTCGGCACTGCGCAGCAGCCGGGCCTGCGGGCGCAGCATCAGGTCCAGGCGCTGTTCCCCATCGCCCAGTGCGATCACCGTGTCCACCGGCGCGAAGCCCAGGTGGGCGATGCGGACGCGCTGCGGTCCGGTGCGCAGACCATGCAGCACGTAACGGCCCTGCGGGTCGGCGCTCGTGCCGAAGCGCTGGTCGTCGCCCACCACCACGGTGGCGCCGGGCAGCGGCCCGCCTTGATCATCGGTGAGGGTGCCGCGCAGGATGGCCTGGGCGCTGGTGAGCAGCGGTGCCAGCGCGCCGCAGAGGGCGAGGGTGCGAAGGGGATGCATGGCTTCTCCGGGGGTGCGGGTCGTGACGCGGAGAAGCCCCGTTGCGGGCCGGGTCCCTTCGCAGCATTACCTGCGCAGGTTCGTCGGGTATGATCTCAGCACCCTCCCGAAGGCGGGGCACCCCGTTGCACGACGGGGCGAAGGTAGATCCGGGATCGGCGGACCTGGCACGCGAATGCTCAGATGGGCACCTGCTCCATCCGAACGCGCCGCTTGATCGCGGGCCGCACCGCGCGCAGGTCGAGCAGGTCCACACTGATCGGCAGGTCGCTCTCCTGGAACGCATGACGCAATTCGGCCAGGGTGGCCAGGTCGAGCTCGGCACCCGCGTCGATGGCCAGATCGAGGTCGCTGAAGGGCCGCGCCGTGCCCTTCACGCGCGAACCGAAGGCCCAGGCCTTCGCACCGGGCACCTGCTCGGCCAGGATCCGCCGCACCTCGGCGCGATGATCGGGATGCAGGTCAAGCATGGTGTTCCTTCAATCGGCGCAGGAGGAGGGCCGTGTCCTTGACGAACGCGCCCAGCAACGCCGTCACTTTGCGCGCGCTCACCTCATCGTAGGTGTGGCTCGTGAGGTTGCGGGCCTCGTGATAGGCGAACCAAGGCGATGGATCGTCGATGAGCGAGGCCCGGGCGGCGATGCGGAAAAGCTCGCGCCTCGGAACGTTGTCCAGCTCCTGCATGCCGGTCCATTGCAGGTGGGGCCGCATCATCTTCCACGCCATCTCGTAGGTGAACTCGAAGCGCTTCACGGCGGCATCACGGACCACATCGTCGTCCAGGTCCATGCGCGTCACCTTGCGCAGCGCGCTGAGCGAGCGGCGCAACGGACCGAGGTCGAGCGTGCCGGTGGCCATGTGCCGCCGAAGATACCGGGTCAACGCCGCCCCCGCCGCATCAGGTCCTCCACCACGAGCGTGGCCACATCCATCCGCCGCGCGTGATCGCCCTCGACCACTGTGAAGGGCAGGCTGCGCGTGCGCAGTTCGTTCACCCACACCTCGAAGAGGCGGTGCCGGTCGTGCGGGTTCTCGCGCAGGGGATCGGGCTCCCAGGGCATGTCCGGCCGGCAGAGCAGGCGCCAGTCATAGCCCACTTCGTCCACCAGGCGCTCGATGGTCGGGTGCACGCGTCCGAACTTCTCGCGGGACCAGATCACGAAGTTCACGGTGTCGGTGTCGAAGAAGACCGGTTCGATGGGCGCGGCGCCGCCGCCGTCGGCACCGCCGATCGCCTCCCAGTGCTCCGCCGCGAACTGCGGCGCATCCTGGTGCATTTGCGCCTGACCGCGCGCCATCTCCAGCACATCGTCCTCGGTGTAGGGCCGGTCGAGCTCTTCCAGGTATTCGCGCGCGCCTTCGGTGACGTGACCGGCGAAGAAGTGATGCATGAGCGCCTCGCACAGCGTTGTTTTGCCGCTGCTCTCGGGCCCCACGATGGCGATGCGCACCAGCTCCATCCGCCGTGAAAGTAACGGTCCATCACCGTGCAGGCAGCGTTGTGGCGTGCGCCCTCCTCTACCCGGCAACACGGACCAAGCTGAACGACCATGAACCGGACCTGCATACTCCCGATCTTCCTGTTGGGCGCCCTCGCGCTTCATGCGCAAATAGCCCCGCAGCAAAGCGCCCCGCTGCGGACGCACCTGCTCGAAGTGAACCGCCAATGGGCGGTGATGGACCCCACCCCCGAAGGTGGAGAGGCCGTCGTGGCCTTCCACAGCGAGGCCGAGCGCATCGCCGCGCACCTGCGCCTGGTGCGCGAACAGCTCGTCTCCCGCGCCCCTGAGGGACTTTCGGCCGCGCAGGCGGAGGAGCGCCACCGTCTGCTCAACGCCCTGGGCGCGTACGCCGAGCGCCGCACCTTTCCGCAGAACCATGTGCTGCCGTACCGTAACCCGGTGTTCATCGATCCGCACCACACGGCCTGCGCGGTGGGTCAGCTGATGATCGAGAGCGGTCATCGTGCGCTGGCCGAACGCATCGATGACGAGCAGGAGCTGGCCTACGTGGCCGACCTGCTGCGGTCGCCATCGCTTGGAGCCCCGATCGCTGGCTGGGCCGTGGAGCATGGCTTCAGCGCCGATGAGCTGGCGTGGATCCAGCCCGGGTATCCGCCCAGCATCCCATGGAACACGCTGGGCACGGGCACGGACAGCAGCGTAACGGCCCTGCTCGCGCTGGGCAACGGCGATCTGCTGGTGGCCGGCGCCTTCACCACCGCCGGCGGCAACGCAGCCACCCGCGTGGCCCTCTGGAACGGAAGCAGCTACAGCGCACTGGGCACCGGCGTGAGCGGTGCGGCCAGCTGCGCGGTGCTGCACAACGGATCGATCGTCCTGGGCGGCACCTTCGAGAACGAGCAGGCCGACCTGGCCGTGTGGAACGGGACCAGCTGGTCGTACACGAACGTGTTCCCCGGCATGGCGCCGCGCACCCACGCGCTGCACGTGCACAACGGCGTGCTGCACGCCGCGGGCGAGGCCAGCGGGTTCGCGGGCACCGATGATGTGGTGAAGCGCCTCGTGAACGGCATGTGGGAACAGGTGGGCAGCCCCTTCGACGCCACCGTGATGGCCCTGGCCACGCACAACGGTCAACTGGTGGCCGGCGGCGCCTTCACCACGCTGGAAGCGCCGATCGAGCCGGTGCTGCTGCACTGCGCCACCATCGGCAGCAGCGACTGGCAGAACCTGGCCATCGGGCTCGATGCGCCGGCGCGTGCACTGCTGAGCGCGAACGACACCTTGTACGCCGCGGGCGACCTCTGGGCCAACATCGTGCCCACCTACGGTCTGGCTCGTCTGGCCACCGGCGCCACGACCTGGGAGCATCTTCTTCCCGGTCAC
Organism: Flavobacteriales bacterium; assembly: GCA_016713875.1. NCBI lineage: Bacteria > Pseudomonadati > Bacteroidota > Flavobacteriia > Flavobacteriales > Flavobacteriales bacterium. Next base: position 3,702,815 of record JADJOI010000003.1, on the reverse strand, counting down.
GACCTGTACATGCCGGCCGGGCCGGGTCCCACGTACATCAGCTCGCTCGCGCACCACGGAAACACCCTGTACTTCGGAGGCGACTTCACCATCTACCAGATGATGACCGATGGCTCCCACATCGGCCGCTTCCATGGCACACCCGATGCGGCCGAGCCGATGGCCTGGCTGGAAGCCCCTGTTCATGCGCTGGCCACCTTGAGCAACGCGCTGGTGATGGGCGGCGACTTCGCCATGGTGTACGACCATGTGGCCATCACCGACCTCAGCCTGGGCCTTCCCGATGATGACCGCCCGATGCCCGGCCTCTTCCCCGTTCCGGCCGATGCGCTGTTGGACGTGACCCTGCCTGCGAGCGTGGAGGCGGGCACCATCCTGCGCATCACCGACGCCGCCGGTCGGGTGGTGCAGGACCACGCGGCCACCGGTGGCGATCGCCAGCGCATCGATGTGCATACGCTGACGCCCGGTGCGTACTGGTTGAGCGTGGGCACCGATGGCCGCTGGCGCGCTGCGCCGTTCACCAAGCGCTGATCCCGGCACTGCGCGAACGGGCCTCCGCGAACCACTGCGGGGGCCCGTTCGTTCCTTTGCGCCCATGGGGAAGCCTGCGCGCGCCGTCGTGATCGGTACCGGCGTGGCCGGGCTGGCCGCTGCTGTGCGCCTGGCGGTGAAGGGCTACCGCGTGGACGCCTACGAGGCCGCCGCCGCGCCCGGTGGCAAGTTGGCGGAGCTCCACCTCGGCGGCTTCCGCTTCGACAAAGGCCCTTCCCTGTTGACGCTGCCGCACCTGGTGGAGGAGCTCTTCACCCTCGCCGGCCGGCCCATGGCTCCGCACTTCAGCTTCCGGCCCACCGAGATCGCCTTCCGATACTGGTGGGAGGATGGCACCCGCGTGACGGGCTGGAGCGATCCGGAGCGGCTCGCGGAGGAGCTGGAACGCGTGCTCGACGTCCCGCGCGCCGTCACCCGGAAGCACCTGCGGCGGGCCTCCGCCCTGCTCGACCGCACGGGTCGCACATTCCTGGAGCACTCGCTGCACCGCTGGAGCACCCTGTGGAACGGTGGCGTGGCGCAAGCCCTGCTGGCCGCACGTCCGCGGGAGCTCTTCGGCAGCCTGCACGACGTGAACACCCGCGCCCTGCGCCACCCCAAGGCCGTGCAGCTCTTCGACCGCTACGCCACCTATAACGGGAGCGACCCGCACCGCAGCCCGGGGATCATGCGCATGATCCCCGGATTGGAGCACGGCCGGGGCGCCTACCACGCGGTGGGCGGCATGCACCGCATCGTGCGCGCGTTGCACAGCCTGGGCACGGAGCTCGGCGTGCAGTACCACTTCGACGCGGCGGTGGAGCGCATCCGCTTCAGCGCGGACCGGCGACGGGTGGCGGGCGTGCGTGTGAACGGGACCGATGTGGATGCCGAGGTCGTGCTGTGCAACATGGACGTGGAGCCGGCCTACCGCAGGCTGATGCCCGATCTGCCCGCACCCGAGCGCACCCTGCGGCAGGAGCGCAGCAGCTCGGCGCTGGTCTTTTGCTGGGGGATCGACCGGAGCTTCCCCGAGCTGGGCCTGCACAACATCCTCTTCAGCCGGGACTACCGCGCGGAGTTCCGACACCTGTTCGACACGCTGGACCTGGGCGACGACCCCACGGTGTACATCAACATCACCAGCAAGGAGGACCCCGAGGACGCGCCGCCGGGTTGTGAGAACTGGTTCGTGATGATCAATGCGCCGCGCCACATCGGACAGGACCGTGACGCCTTGGTGGCGCACGCCCGGCGCACGGTGCTGGACAAGGTGCGACGTACCCTGGGGGTGGACCTGGCGCCGCGGATCGCCGTGGAGGAGGTGCTGGACCCCGCCGGCATCGAGGCCGCGACCTTCAGCCACCAGGGCTCCATCTACGGCACCAGCAGCAACACGCCGTGGGCGGCCTTCCTTCGCCACCCCAACGACCATCCGACGGTGCGCGGCCTGCACTTCTGCGGCGGCAGCGTGCACCCCGGCGGCGGCATCCCGTTGAGCCTGCTGAGCGCCCGCATCGCCACCGAAGTCCTGCCCCCCGCATGATGCAGCGTCTGCTCCAGTGGTTCGACCGGACCAGGGCCACCTTCATCATCGTGGTGCTGCAGTCCGTGGGCCTGGCCGGCCTGGCCAGCCCGTGGGCCGAACACCTCGTGCCGCTCACCCCGGTGACCCTGCTGATCATCGCCCTGCTGCTGCTGCTGCACACCCGGCCCGATGCGCTCACCCTGGCGTTCGCGGCGGGCGTGCTCGTGCTGGGCTTCCTGGTGGAGATGGCGGGCGTACGCACCGGGGTCATCTTCGGGCACTACCAGTATGGCGACGCGCTGGGGCTGAAGCTGTGGGACACGCCGCTGATGATCGGCGTCAACTGGCTGCTGCTCGTGCTGTGCATCGGCCCGCTGATCGCCGGGGTGGCCCTGCCCACCTGGGCCCGCATCGCCGTGGCCTCCCTGGTGATGGTGGGCGTGGACCTGCTGATCGAGCCCGTGGCCATGCAGCTGGGCTTCTGGACCTGGGACGGCGGTGTGGTGCCCATGCGCAACTACATCGCCTGGGGCCTGGTGAGCGCGGTCTTCTTCGCCGCCTACTTCACCCTGCCGGTGAAACGCACGAACCCGCTGGCCCCCGTGGTGCTGGGCGCGCAGCTCTTCTTCTTCGCGGGCATCATCGGCATCGGCGCACTGCAGGGCCGCGAGGCGTACACCTATCTGGCGCTCGACCTCTTCACGCTGAGCTTTCCGCTGCAGCGCAGCTTCGAGCCCCGTGTGCGGTACTGGCGCAAGTGGCCCGGGCTGTTCACCGGCACGGCCGTGATGGCCGCCACCTTCATCGCGTGGGACGCCATCTTCACGGCCACCGGCGTGTGGGGCTTCAACCCGCGCTACCTCACTGGGCCGCATATCGGCGGCCTGCCCATCGAGGAATGGCTCTTCTTCCTGGTGGTGCCCTATTCCTGCACCTTCATCTACGAGGTGATGCGCTACTTCGTGCGCCGCGACGTGCTGGGGCGCGTGGCCCGGCCGCTGGCGATCGCGCTTATCGTGGTGCTCACCGCCGTGGGCGGGATCCACATCGACCGCATCTACACGGCGATCACCTTCCTGTGCACCGCCGCCCTGCTGGCCGTGCATGTGTTCGTGCTGCGCAGCCCTTACCTGGGCCGCTTCCTGCTGGCCTATGCGGTGAACCTGGTCCCCTTCATGCTGGTGAACGGCATCCTCACCGGCACGCTGCTCGACGAACCGGTGGTGTGGTACAACGACGCCGAGAACCTGGGGATCCGCGTGGGCACCATCCCGCTGGAGGACAGCATGTACCTGCTGTTCTTCCTGCTGCTCACCGTCACCTTCTACGAGCGGCCGCTGCAGCGTGCGCACGGCGACCTGCCACCGCCCGTGCCCGGTCGCGGCGCGGACTGAGCTGTAGGTCAAGCCTGGGAAGAGGTACGTTGCCGTGCTTCATGCCACTGCCGGTGCCAGCGCCGCAGTGCCGAGGCCGACAGCACCACGTACACCGCGTACAGGCCCACGTACCACCACAGCCCGAGCATCGCGTAGAGCGCGATGGCCACGGTGTCGGCCACGATCCAGTAGGCCCAGTTCTCCAGCACCTTGCGCGCCAGCATCCAGGTGGCCAGCAGGCTGAAGGCCGTGGCGAAGCCGTCCATCGACACATGCTGCGCACCGGGGAGCAGGCGCAGCAGCAGCGCCAGCGCCACGGTGCCCGCCAGACCGGCGCCGATGACGGCCCCGTGGAAGGCGGCCCCATGACGGACGATCGGCAGCTCGGCCCCCGGGCCGCGGCCCCACGACCACCAGCCATACACGCCCATGATCACGTACACGCCGTTCAGCGCCACCTGCGCATACACCTGCTGGTGAAGGAAGAGCGCGATGCCCAACGCCGACGCCGCGATGCCGAAGATCCAGCCGATGCGCCGCTCGTAGAGCATGAGCACCGTGTAGGCCAGGTTGCCCGCAGCGGCCACGGCTTCCAGCAGGCTCCAGGCGAAGGGGCTCATCCGCGGCGCACGCTCACATGCCGCAGTTGCACGGCGCGCTGAACTGGATCTTCGCACGCGGCCACAGCCCGGCGATGCGCTCCATCTCCTTGGGGCTGAACTGGATCACCCGCAGGTCCACGTAGCGCAGGGCCTCGAGCTGTTCCAGCTCATCGGGAAAGGTGGCCAGGTCGTTGCTCCACAGGTCGAGGCTGGTGAGCTCCTTGAGGCGGCCGAGGCAGGCCGGAAGACCGGTGAGCGCGTTTCGGCTCATGTCCAGTCGCTTCAGGTGGCGCAACCCGCAGAATCACTTCGGGGAACGCGACGAGCTTGTTGCCGCTCAGGGTCAGCTCCTGCAGGTGGGCCAGATCCGTGAACCAGGCGGGCAGCTCCTTCAGCTTGTTGCGGCCCAGGTCCAGCGCGTTGAGGTTGGGCAGGCGGCGAAGCTCTTCGGGCACGGCCTTCAGCTTCTGCTTGCTCAGGTCCAACCGGTACACCTGCATGGGCTCGGCCAACGCGCGTTCCAGGCTGCGGTAGGTACGCACGGTGTCCAGCGTGGACTGCGGCAGGGGCTGAGCGTGGGTGGCCGGCGAGAAGGAATAAGGAACAAGGAAAAAGAACCAGGAACGAAGAACGAGGCGGACGAAGCGCGCCTGCGAGCCCGAGGCCGGAGACGGTCGGCCGTTCTTGACGATGCAGCGGAGCACGGTGTACATGGTGCAGGGCTATGACGCGGACAGGGCCTTCAGCGCCGCCTGGGCCGCTTCGCGGTCGCGGTGGAGCTGTTCCTTCAACGCATCCAGGCCGGTGAACGTGCGTTCGTCGCGCAGGCGGGCGTGCAACTGCAGCTCCATGGGTTCGCCGTACACCTCGTGGTCCAGCCCGAAGAGGTGGGCCTCGATGGTGCGCTCGCCGTCGCGCACCGCGGTGGGCCGTACCCCGATGTTGAGCATGCCGGGGAAGCTCCGGCCGCGCAGCGTGGCGGTGACCGCGTACACGCCCTTGGCCGGCACCAGCTTGAAGGGGTCCACCAGGCCCAGGTTGGCCGTGGGGAAGCCGATGCCGCGGCCGCGCTGATCGCCCTTCACGACCACGCCGCCCAGCGTGTACGCGTAACCCAGGTAGCTGGCCGCCGCGCGCACATCGCCCTCCAGCAGCGCCTGCCGCACCTTGGTGCTGCTCACCTGCACATGGTCCACCTCATGCGCGGGGATCTCCTCCACCTGGAAGTCGTACACCTCGCCCAGCTGCCGCAGCAGGTGGATGTCGCCCTCGCGGTTGCGCCCGAACCGGTGGTCGTGGCCGATCACCAGGGCGTGCACCCCGATGGCCTCCACGAGCACATCGCGTACATACTCCAACGCCTTCAGGCGACTGAAGGCGCGGCTGAACGGGATCACCAGCAGGTGGTCCACCCCGGCGGCCTCCAGCAGGGCGATCTTCTCCTTCTGCGTGCTCAGCAGCTTGAGGTCGTTGTCCGTGGGGAAGAGCACCATGCGCGGATGCGGGTGGAAGGTGAAGAGCACCGAGCTGCCCCCTTCGCGCCGCGCCACCTGGTTCAGCCGGTCGAGGATGACCCGGTGGCCCCGGTGCACCCCGTCGAAGGTGCCGGTGGTGAGCACGGGGCGCTCCACGCCCGTGAACCGTTCGAGGTCGGTGTGCACCTGCATCGCGGGGGCGAAGGTCGGAAGGGCGGGGGATCCGCTGATCGACGGAACCTGGCGTGTGTGCGGCCCACCATCTGCCACATGAATTTTGAGATCCCATGATTCGTTCGTAGGATCGATCGATCAACGATCCGATTTACCATGAACACGACGAACGCAGTTCGAGCCATGATCGTCCTGATGATGGCACCTTCCGTGCCACTGGACGCGCAGATCATCGACCATCAGAATGACACCATAGGATCGGCCTGGTTCCGCCGTGAAGCGGGACAGACCTTGGACACCGATGGCCAGGTGGTGACCACCGTCGCCCACTCTTCTGAGAACGCGCCCATCAAGAGCTGGTTGCACCAGGATGCGAGCGTGACGTGGGCCATGGCCAGCACAGATACCATCTGGAGCGTGAATATGGCCTTTGTGGGCGAAGACTTCGATCCCCAGGCCACCACACTGACCTTGGGAGAGACGGGGGGCTTGGCCAACTACTACCTGGCTCATACAGGCACGGGCATCACCGGGGTCCAAGCGTACCGAGGCATCAAACGCGTGGACATCTACCCACGCGTGGACCTGCAGCACCATTACGGGTCGGCCGGTCACAAGATGACCTTTGTGTTCAGGCCGGGTGCGGACCCCAGTGCGGTGCAGCTCTTCTTTTCCGGCCAGGACAGCCTGGGCGTAGACGTGCAAGGCATGCTCAGGGTATACCTCGGCCAACGCTTCCTGAAGCTGGAAGAAGCCTTCGCCTACCAACTCGGACCCAACGATGTGCTGATCCCTGTGGCCTGGACGCCCAGCTACGACGCCAGCGACGGTGGAGGACTGGTATCGTTCACCTTTGGGAGCTACGACAGTAGCAAACCGTTGGTGTTCGCGATCGGCCCGCCCCCTCTCGCTGGTGGCGGAGGCGGTGGGCCCGACAACCTGGAGTGGAGCACCATGGTGGGTACGGACCTGCCCTCCACAGTGGACGACCACGGCAATGCGCTCGCCGCGGCCGACGACGGCTCGGTCTACCTGGCGGGCAGCTCCGACGACCCCAGCTACCCCGTGGCCCCCGGTGCCCTGGCCTACCAAGGCGGCCTTTGGGACGCCTACATGATGCGCTTCCGGTACGCGCCGGGCAACCCTTTGCAGGATGCCACGCGCGATTGGGTCACGTACTACGGCGGCACGGACCGCGAACGGTTCACCGAACTGCGGGTCAGCAACAACAACAGCCGCCTGTATGCCGTTGGGTGGACCACCAGCGAAGATGTCATCAAGCTCCCGAACGTGGACCCGATGGATGCGACCTATTTCCAGGCGTCCCTGAGCGGCACTACGGATGGTGTCTTTGCCGCGTTCGATCCGCTGCTCGGCACACTACAGCGCGCATTCTATTTTGGCGGCAATGGGGTGGACCTGATCGCCGCGATCGAGGAGGACGTGAACGGCCGGATCTTTTTGGCCGGCACCACCAGCACGAGCACGGGCGGCTACAACGCCTGCAACGCCACGGTGAACAGCCTGCCGCTCTGCGACCCGGCCACGGCCAACTACCAGCAGGCCGCCAGCGCGGGTGGTACGGACTGCTTTCTCGTGGCCCTCACCAGTGGGTACGCCATGCAATGGAGCACCTTCTACGGCAGTCCGGCGGACGACGAGGCCTACGATCTGGCGTACCTGTTCCAACCCACCGGGCCCTCCAGCACCGAAGAGGCCCTTGTGCTGGTGGGCCGCACCTCCGGCACGATGCCCCAGCAAGGACCACCGGGCCTCTTTCAGCAGGTGGGCACCGGCTCGGAGAACGGCTTTCTGGCCAGCTTCCGGCTGGGCCCCTTCCTGGGTGAACCGGCGTGGACCACCAACCTCAATGGGCTGAAAGGGCTTTACGCCGCCTCGGTGCATGACGGCCGTGTGACGGTGCTGGGCGTGGGGCGCGGTGACCAGCCGCCGGTGGTGAACGCCTGCACCGCCGCCCCGGGGGCCATCTCCATCTGCAACCCGGGCGGCCTCAACCCCTGGGTGGAGGATGTGCAGAACCATCAGGACCATTACCTGGCGGAGTTCGACCTGCTGAACGGACAACTGCTCTGGGGCACCTTCTTCGGTGGCAACGGCGATGAATATGCCGAGGAGGTGCGGCTGTTGGCCTACACCAATTGGCACCCCTTTGACCTCTGCCGGTTCTACCACCTGCGCCATGACGGCGACGGTCACCTTTACCTGCTGGGCATCGTGGCCCAGCTCACCCAACCCGCACCGGCCTCCTTCCCCACGGTGCCTGCCACGCCGTTCTACCACCTGCCATACAATACCTTGGACGGGAATTCCCAGACCCAAGTGGTGCTGGCCTGTTTCCTCAACGACCACAGCTTGTTCTGGAGCACCGTGTTCGGCAGTCGCTTCGATCACATGAGCGATGTACAGGACGCCTGGAAGATCGATTGGGGCAACGACTTCGGCTACGGACTTGCCTTGGTGGAAGGCGAGGCCCTCTATTGGGGTGGCAGCGCCGGGGGCTGGAGCTATGACGACCGCTGCCCCTACCCCGGGGTCTCCTATTGCGAACCCAGCCTGACCTCCGGTAGCCTGAACACCGACAACAGCGATGCCTTCGTCGCCCGGATGAGCTTGCGTGAATTGGTGGTGAGCGCCACCGACGCACCCGGCCCAACGGAGGGGCTCATCGCCTGGCCCAACCCGGCCACGGACCGTGTGCAGGTCACTTACGCCGGCCTGCACGCCGGCAGCCGCCTGCGGCTCACCGATGCCTTGGGGCGTGTGGTGGCCTGGGGCCGCAGCGGCATGCCTCATTTGGAGCTGGGCCTTTTACCGCCCGGCCTCTACGACCTGGCCTGCGTGGATGAGCGCGGCGTGGTGATGGCCCGAACGAGCCTGATGGTGCGATGAACCGGTGCGTGTTCGCCGCTTGCGCAGCACTCTTGTGGGCGCATCCAGTTCGCCCGCAGGCCGGGGTGTCACCCATCGACGGTGGCTTGGGCACAGGGGGGGTCTGGCGCTTGGAGGCCGACCCTTCGGACCAGGTCCTGTTCATCGCCGGGGGCCATACACTAGTGAACGGCACATCGGGGCCAGGAGTAGCTCAATGGGATGGCGACAGCTTACGGCCAGTGGGTTGTGGACTACTGGGCAATCCTTGGGACTGTATCACCGATCTCGGTCCCGGTGCGACGATACCCACCACCGACCTGGAGTTCTGGAACGGGGAGCTGTACGCCTGTGGCACCTTCACCCACTCGGGCCAGACCGAACTGAACCGGGTGGCGCGGTGGGACGGGCAGGCCTGGCAGCCCTTGGGCACAGGGGCCGACGGCACGGTGAGCAGCTTGCGCGCCGGGCCCGATGGGTTGTACGCGGCTGGTTGGTTCAACCTGATGGACACCATAACCGCACTCGGCCTGGCTCGCTGGGATGGTACCCGCTGGCATCGTGTCCATGGCCTGCCCGATATCAACTCCGGCATTGGCACCAACGCCATCTTCGACCTGGCCTTTTACGACGGCTTGCTCTACATCGCCGGCAACTTCAAGGGGTCCTTGGGCAACAGCATCGCCCGTTGGAACGGTTCGGCCTGGGAGGGTCTGCCCGGTGGCGCCTTGTTCGCGGGCAGCTACAGTTGGATCAACCGCCTGGAAGTGCATGATGGTCTGCTGTACGCGGCGGGGGTCTTCAGCCGCACCCCACCGGATGGCCATCCGGACAACCCGGGCAACAGCATCGCAGCCTTCGACGGCAGCACCTGGACCGACCTGGCCGGGGGTACGGCCGGAAGCGCCAGCCACCAGGTGAACGAACTCCTCTGGTGGCATGACACCCTGTACGTGGCCGGCAGCTTCAACGCCATCGGTGGCATCCCCTCCGGGGGCCTGGCCCGCTGGGATGGGCAGCGCTGGTGCAGCCTGGTGCCCCCGGGCTACTTCGATCTGCCCACCCGTGCGATCGGCCTGTTCCGCGACAGCCTGCACATCGGAGGCATCTTCACCACCGCCGGTGCCGACAGCGTGTACCGCGTAGGGGTGTGGAGCGGCGGCTCAACCACCAGCGGCTGCGGTCCGGTCGGCGTGCAGGAGGAGCCCACCGTGACGGCCACGACATCGCTGACCGCCTGGCCCAACCCGGCCACGGACCGCGTGCAGGTGACCTACGCCGGTCTGCACGCCGGCAGCCGCCTGCGGCTCACCGATGCCTTGGGGCGTGTGGTGGCCTGGGGACGAAGCGGCATGCCCCATCTGGAGCTGGTCGCACTGCCCCCCGGCCTCTACGACCTGGCCTGCGTGGATGAGCGCGGTGTGGTGATGGCCCGAACGAGCTTGATGGTGCGATGAACAGGAGCACACCGAACCGGGCCGCTCTCCTAACGGCTGTATTGACCTGGCACGCGGTGGGCTCGCAACCTTTGGTGCAGCCCCTTGGCCACGGGATCGGCAATTCAGGACCGCAACGGCTGGAGGCTGATTCTACAGACGGTTCCTTGTACATCTGTGGGTCGTTCACCTTGGTGGAGGGTGCCATGTCACCATCCGTCACACGGTGGGATGGATCGGCGTTCCATACGCTCGGTTGTGGCCTTCACGGTGGAACCTGGGACTGCATTACTCCGGGCAATGGGGGCTCCTCCAGCCCCACCACCGACCTGGAGTTCTGGAACGGGGAGCTGTACGCCTGTGGCACCTTCACCCACTCGGGCCAGACCGAACTGAACCGGGTGGCGCGGTGGGACGGGCAGGCCTGGCAACCCTTGGGCACTGGGGCCGACGGCACGGTGAGCAGCTTGCGCGCCGGGCCCGATGGGCTCTATGCCGGTGGCTTATTCAACCAAATGGACACCATCACTGCCTTGGGCCTGGCCCGCTGGGATGGCACACGTTGGTACCGCGTTCACGACCTCCCGGACATCACTCCCGTGCAAGGCACCAACTCCATCTTCGACCTGGCCTTTTACAACGGTATGCTGTACATCGCCGGGAACTTCGCTGGTCCCTTGGGCAACAGTATCGCCCGTTGGAACGGTTCGGCCTGGGAAGGTCTGCCCGGTGGCGCCTTGTTCGCGGGCAGCTACAGTTGGATCAACCGCCTGGAAGTGCATGACGGTCTGCTGTACGCGGCCGGTGTCTTCAGCCGCGACCCACCGGATGGCCACCCGGACAACCCGGGCAACAGCATCGCAGCCTTCGATGGCAGCACCTGGACCGACCTGGCCGGGGGTACGGCCGGAAGCGCCAGCCACCAGGTGAACGAACTGCTCTGGTGGCATGATACCCTGTATGTGGCCGGCAGCTTCAACATGATCGGTGACATCCCTTCCGGGGGCCTGGCCCGCTGGGATGGGCAGCGCTGGTGCAGCCTGGTGCCCCCGGGCTACTTCGATCTGCCCACCCGTGCGATCGGCCTGTTCCGCGACAGCCTGCACATCGGAGGCATCTTCACCACCGCCGGTGCCGACAGCGTGTACCGCGTAGGGGTGTGGAGCGGCGGCTCAACCACCAGCGGCTGCGGTCCGGTCGGCGTGCAGGAGGAGCCCACCGTGACGGCCACGACATCGCTGACCGCCTGGCCCAACCCGGCCACGGACCGCGTGCAGGTCAGCGGTGCGCCCGCCTCCGCTCGGATCGAACTCATCGATCCACTTGGCCGCGTGGTGCGGCGCACAACGTCCGAACCGGCCCCGCTATGGGTGGGCGATCTACCTCGCGGACTCTACACCATCGTGGTCCATGAGCGCAACGGCGCGCTTCATGGCCGGGTGCGTGTCCGGTTGGATCCCTGAGCGATCCGGGGGCAGCCTCGTTCACGGCTGGGGCCTCACCCCTCCCCCATGAACACCTGTTGAGAACCCCCATTGGTCCATCCCCGGCGAAGCCCTACCTTCGCGCCCGCAAATCGGGGGCAACCCCACAAGAACAGCCCAACTCCCTCATGGCCAAGCACATCGGAAAGGTCGTCCAGGTCATCGGACCGGTGGTCGACGTGCGCTTCGAAGGCGCCAGCACGCTGCCCAACATCTACGACGCGCTGCACATCACGCGCCCCGACGGCACCACCCTAGTGCTGGAGACGCAGCAGCTGATCGGTGAGGACACCGTGCGCGCCATCAGCATGGAGAGCACCGACGGCCTCCAGCGTGGCGCCGACGTGCACGGCCAGGGCCAGCCGATCAGCATGCCCGTGGGCGACGCCATCAAAGGCCGTCTCTTCAACGTGGTGGGCGCCCCCATCGACGGCATGCGCGAGGTGAACACCGGCAAGACCTACCCCATCCACCGCGAGGCGCCGAAGTTCGAGGACCTCAGCACCAGCACCGAGGTGCTGTTCACCGGCATCAAGGTGATCGACCTCATCGAGCCCTACGCCAAGGGCGGCAAGATCGGCCTGTTCGGCGGTGCCGGCGTGGGCAAGACCGTGCTCATCCAGGAGCTGATCAACAACATCGCCAAGGGCCATAGCGGCTACAGCGTGTTCGCCGGCGTGGGCGAGCGCACCCGCGAGGGCAACGACCTGCTGCGCGAGATGATCGAGGCCGGCATCATCAAGTACGGCGACGACTTCAAGCACAGCATGGAGGAGGGCGGCTGGGACCTGAGCAAGGTGGACTACGACCAGCTGGCCACCAGCCAGGCCACCTTCATCTTCGGCCAGATGAACGAGCCCCCCGGTGCCCGCGCCCGCGTGGCCCTGAGCGGGCTCACCCTGGCGGAGTACTTCCGCGACGGCGACGAGCAGAGCGGCGGCCGCGACATCCTCTTCTTCGTGGACAACATCTTCCGCTTCACGCAGGCGGGTTCCGAGGTGTCCGCCCTGCTGGGCCGGATGCCGAGCGCCGTGGGCTACCAGCCCACCCTGGCCACCGAGATGGGCGCCATGCAGGAGCGCATCACCTCCACCAAGCGCGGATCCATCACCTCGGTGCAGGCCGTGTACGTGCCGGCGGATGACCTCACCGACCCCGCTCCCGCCACCACCTTCGCCCACCTCGACGCCACCACGGTGCTGAGCCGGAAGATCGCCGAGCTGGGCATCTACCCCTCGGTGGACCCCCTGGACAGCACCAGCCGCATCCTCACCCCCGCCATCGTGGGCGAGGAGCACTACAACTGCGCCCAGCGCGTGAAGGCCATCCTGCAGCGCTACAAGGAACTGCAGGACATCATCGCCATCCTCGGCATGGACGAACTGAGCGAGGACGACAAGCTCAGCGTGTTCCGCGCCCGCAAGGTGCAGCGCTTCCTGAGCCAGCCCTTCTTCGTGGCCGAACAGTTCACCGGCCTCAAGGGCGTGATGGTGCCCATCGAGGAGACCATCAAGGGCTTCACCATGATCATGGACGGCCAGATGGACGAGTACCCCGAGGCCGCCTTCAACCTGAAGGGCAACATCGAGGACGTGATCGCCGCCGGCAAGAAGATGCTGGCCGAAGCCGCCAAAGCCTAAGGAACCATGTGGCCATGTGCACATTTGCGCATGGGCCCATGAGCACAGCACCCATGAGAGTCGAGATCATCACCCCGGACAAGGAGCTCTTCAAAGGCGAGGCCTCGTACGTCGGCGTGCCCGGCGTGGACGGCAGCATGGGCTTCCTGGAGAACCACGCGCCCCTGATCACCGTGCTGAAGGCCGGTGAGGTGAAGCTGCGCACGGCCAAGGGCGAGCAGTCCTTCGCGGTGAAGGGCGGCGTGGTGGAGGTGAGCCGCAACACCGTGCTGGTGCTCGCGGAGTAGGTCCGAGGTGAACGTCGGACCCCCGTCCGACACCTGCGACACGGATCGAACGGCGCCCATGGGCGCCGTTCTTCGTTCAGGCCGCCGGCAACCTGCGAGCGTGTAGCGCGTCTTCCTGAGGTCTCGACCGTTGGAAACGGCCAACCCTCCCTGTGATGCGCTCGACCTCGGTCCTGGTCCTCGGTTCCATCTTCCTGGTGGGGGCCAACACGTACGCACAGTTCACCCCGGGGAATGTGGTGATCTCGACGCTCGCCGACCCCTCCGCCACACATGGCAGTGCCATCGAACTGCGGGAGTACGATCCCAATGGGAACGCTGCGCTCACGGTGACCCTGCCCACCACGGGGGCGGACCGGGTCTTCGGTGCAGGCAGTTCCTTCAGTGGTGCGCTCAACGCGCACCCCGCTGCGAACGCCCTGATGATCACCGGCTATGGGGATCCCGCACCCGTTGGAACCCTCCTGCGGAACACGGATGCGGCCACGAACCCGCGGGTGGTAGGGACCGTGGACCACTTCGGGACCTTCACTCGACAGGCCAGCTCGAACGTCTTGTTCTCCGGCAGAGCCATCCACGCGGCCTGCACCGACGGCACCCATTTCTGGGCTGTCGGTGATTCCGGAGGCGTGGCGTACTTCGGTCCCGGACCGCAGACCATGGTGGCCGGAACGAACGCCGCGTTGTCCACGGTGAAGGTCGTGAACGACCAACTGATGGCGTCGGTGATCTTCGAGGCAGGCCCACCGACCGTGGACGACGGGGTGTATACCGTCGGCACCGGACTCCCGACCGCCCCAGGCGCCACCATTTCGCAAGTGATCACCTCCGCCGGGCTCAACCCGTTGTTCTTCTTCAATGCGGCCGGCGATGTGTGCTACGTACAATCCGTGGCCGGTGTGCGCAAGTGGGTGCGGAACGGGAACGTGTGGACGCTCGCCTACCAGTTCGAACAGACCATCGCGTCCCTGTGCCAGACCATATGCGTGGACTTCAGCGCTGCTCAACCTGTGATCTACGCGGTGCTCGCCTGGCCGAACTACCTGGTGAAGTGGGTGGATGGCGGTGCGCCATCCCCGGTGGCGCAACTCGCCCTGCTGCCCTTTTCCGCCATGGGCATCTCCATGGCCCCTGGGCCGTGCGCAGTGGGCGTGCCCTGTGATGATGGTGATCCGGGCACAGTGAACGACCAGGTCCGTGCGGACTGCACCTGTAGCGGAGATCTGGTGCGCCTGGCCGTGGATGTGTGGCTCGAAGGGCCCTACAATGCGGTGTCCGGCACCATGTTGGATGCCCTGCGGACCCAGGTTTCGTTCCCGCAAAGCGAACCGTATTCGGGCCTTGGCCTCTCGCCCACCCATGGCGCTGGCAGCACCCTGGGCAGCGGTGTCCTGAGCGTGACCGGGGTCGACGCCATCGTGGACTGGATCCTGATCGAACTGCGCTCCGCCTCCGACCCTTCGGTGGTGGTGCAACGGGTGCCTGCCTTATTGCAACGGGACGGTGACGTCGTGGCGCTGGACGGCGTCAGCGATCTGGCGGTGCCGGCCACCGCCGGGCCCTACCATGTCGCTGTGCGCCACCGCAACCACCTGCCGACGATGACGCTGCAGCCGATCGCGCTCAGTGCCACCTCCACTCCGGTCGACCTCAAAAGCCCTTCCACCGACACCTACGGAACGAATGCGCGGAAGACCGTGGGAACCACCCGTGCGCTCTGGGCCGGGGACGTGAGCGGTAATGGCCAGGTGAAGTACGCGGGCAGTGCGAACGACCGGGATCCCATCCTCACCGCCATCGGCGGCAGCGTGCCCACATCGACCCTCTTCGGGCAGTACCGGCAGGAGGATGTGAATCTGAACGGCCTGGTGCGGTACACGGGGGGCAGCAATGACCGGGACCTCATCCTCCAGAACATCGGCGGTAGCGTGCCGACCGCTGTGCGCAACGCACAGCTGCCTTGATCCCGGCGGTCTGGACCCCATGGGTTCGCCGCACCAGTGCCCGCGCGCACCCTGTCCTTTAAGCCATCGCGAAGGAACCGCTCGCGCTGACGGGCGCGCCGGCCAAGCGTGGACCCTGTGGATGGCCGGCGCAGTCCGAATGGCGCCTGGGTATAACTATTCTCAAGTGCCACGCCCGTGGAGGTCCCATCCGACCTAAGCTTGCAGGCACAAAACCAGAACCCATGCACAACTCAACCCTTGCGGTCCTCCTGCTCTCCACGATCGCCTTCCACCGTACGGCGGAAGCCCAACCCACCCTGGTGTCCGCCCTGGTGGATCAAAGCGGTGTGCAGCTTGACATGTACCTGGTGACCAGCCCCGGGTCGGCCACCGAACCCTCCGACGGCGCCAACCAGACCTGGGACCTCAGCAGCATCAGCCTGCAACCCATCGGCTCCCTGGACTTCACCCAGGCCGGCGGGACCCCGTACGCCATGACCTATCCCTCGGCCAACTGGGCCTGGGCGCAGACCATCACCGGTGTGGGCACCGACTACACCTACGTGACCATCGACATCAATGTCCTGGAGCTGGTGGCCACGGGCGTGCCGGCCGATGTGAACAACTACATCGACCCCAAACGGCTCCTCTCCTTCCCCATGGACTTCGGACAAAGCCAGACCGACAGCTACGAGGACAGCGATGGTCCCGGGACGGCGACCTGGACCTATTCCGGGCACGGCACGGCGATCACCCCGTTGGGGATCTTCGGCGGCCTGGCGAAAGTGGGCAGTTCCGAAGGTGACATCATCCTGTGGAACACCTCCCCGTTGCACCCGGCCATGATCGATGATGGTAGCACCATCCTGGTCTTCGCACCGGGTGATGTGGGCCTCGGCGAACGTGGCGCCCTATCCGTACAGACCTATCCCAACCCCTGTGGCCAGGACCTGTTCGTGGAGGCCTATGCGGCGGACTGGCGGATCACCGATCTGGCCGGGCGCACCATGCTGGCCGGCCGATTCCACGGCCCTGCCCTGCAACGGGTGGACGTGAGCACCCTGGTGCCGGGCGCCTACATCCTGGTCCTGGACCAGGACGGCCAGCGCCGCACGGTGCGCTTCAGCAAGGCTTGATGCCGCATTGGACGGAGCTGCCGGCACCGGACCGGCCGCTTCATCCCCGGCAGGCGAACGGCGTCCCGCGGGACGCCGTTCGTACGTCGATCCCTAGGGCCGCGTCCGCGTACCGCGCTTCAGCACCTTCTCCTTGTCCTTGAAATAGCCGCGGAAGAACCAGTTGCGCTGCAGTGCGCGCAGGTCCTCGTTGAGCAGCGCCGATCCGGTGTCGAGCCGCGACAGCGTGCGCCGCAGGTCCTGTGTGAGCAGGGTGTCGGCCGTCAGCGTATGCGCCATGCCCCCCGGGGTGTTGAGCGCAGCTGCGAACCGGTTGATGCCCTCGGTGGCGACGTGCAACGAATCGCTCACCTGGCGCAGGTTGCCCAGCAGGCCGCGCACCTGCTGCTCACTGGCGGGATCGCCCACGAGCGTGCCGAGCACGCCCTTGCCCTCGCGCACATCGCCCAGCACCGCATCGATGCCTGCGGTGGCCGAACGCGCATGCTCGGCCGCGATGCGGATCTCGCGCAGCGCCGCGCTCAGGTCGTGCGCGAGCACCGTGTCCGCCAGCAGGTCCACAGCGTTGCCCTTCGTGTTGAGCCGTGCGGCCAGTTCGCGCACATCGTCGGTGATGGCGGCGAGGTTCGCGTTGGTGCGGTCCAGCGTGCGCAGCATCAGATCCGTGTCCAGGGGCACGCTGCTCGGCAATACCGAGCCATCGGCCAGCGGATCGCCATCGCCCTGGCCCGGGGCCAGGTTCACCAGCCGGTTGCCCATCAGGCCATCGGTGCCCACGGTGGCCACCGCGTTGGTGCGGATGTGGCCGGCCGCCTCCTCGCGGATCGCCAGCCGCACCCGCACTGTGGTGTCGCTGGTGATGGTGATGTCCTTCACCGTGCCCACGTTGATGCCCATGTAGCGCACATTGTTGCCCGGGCGAAGCCCGCCCACCTGCTGGAAGACGGCCTCCACGGTGAGGGTGCGGCTGAACAGGTCGCGCTTGCTGCCCAGCAGGTAGAGGCCGATGACGAGCACGGCCGTGCCGGCGAGGACGAAGAGGCCGAGGCGGAGGGAACGTCCGTTGGTGCTTGGCATGTTCACATGAAGATGAAGAATTCCTTCACGACGGGGTCGTCGCTGGCGAGGAAGTCGGCGTACGAGCCCTCCACGCGGTTGCGTCCCTCGTGCAACAAGGCGATGCGGTTGGCGGCGAGCTTGGCCACATTGAGGTCGTGCGAGATGATGATGCTGCTGGTGTTGTACTGGCGCTGCAGTTGGAGGATGAGCTCCACGATCTCGCGCCCCGTGATCGGATCGAGGCCCGTGGTGGGCTCATCGTAGAGCACGATCTCGGGCTTCAGGATCAGCGTGCGTGCCAGGCCGATGCGCCGCTTCATGCCACCGCTGAGCTCGCTGGGGTACATGGCGCGCGTGTGCGCCAGGCCCACAGCGTCCAGCACCTCGTCCACGAGCGCATCGGTCTCCTCGCGCCCGGTGGCCAGCCAGTGACGCCGCAGCGGGAACTCCAGGTTCTCCTGAACCGTCATGCTGTCGTACAGCGCGCTGCTCTGGAACAGGAAGCCGATGCGCACACGGAGGTGGTCCAGCTGCTCCTGGTCGAGGGCCAGCACGTCCTGCCCGAGCACTTCCACGCGGCCGGCATCCGGACGCAGCAGGCGCACGATGCACTTGATGAGCACGCTCTTGCCGCTGCCGCTCTTGCCCAGCACCATCACGTTCTCGCCGCGGAACAGGTCGAGGTTGAAACCGCGCAACACCCTGTTCTCGCCGAAGGCCACATGCAGATCGCGCACGGCGATGACACGCTCAGGGGTCGCTGTGCTTCCGGCGGCCATCAGGTGAGCCCGAGCAGGTCGGTGATCTGCACGGCGATGAGGTCGAGGATGAAGATGAGCAGGCTGGCCACCACCACGGCGCTGTGCGCGCTGCGGCCCACGCCCTCGGTGCCCTTGGCGGTGGTGAAGCCCTTGTAGCAGCCCACCACGCCGATGGCGAATCCGAAGAGGTAGCTCTTGGCGAAGGCGGGCAGGAAGTCGCCATACTCCAGCGAATCGAAGACCTGCCGATAGAAGAGCGGCCAGCTCACCGTGTCGCGGATGTTGACGCCCACCCAGCTGGCCCAGATGGCGATGGCGTCCGCCATCACCACCAGCACGGGCAACATGAGCGTGGTGCTCCAGATGCGGGTGACGGCCAGGTAGCGGAAGGGGTTGGTGCCGCTCACTTCCATGGCGTCGATCTGCTCAGTGACCTTCATGCTGCCCAGCTCGGCGCCCATGCTGCTGCCGATCTTGCCCGCGCAGATCAGCGCGGTGATCACCGGGGCGATCTCGCGCACCACGCTGATGGCCACCATCGCCGGCAGCATGCTCTCCGCGCCGAACCGCGCCAGCGTGGGCCGGCTCTGCACGGTGAGCACCAGGCCCATGATGAAGGCCGTGATGCCCACCAATGGGAGCGACTGATAGCCGTTGATCGCGGCCTGACGCATCAGCTCGCGCCACTCGAACCGCGCATGGAACGCGTTGCGGAAGAAACGACCGGTGAACGCCGACAGCTCACCCGCCTCCACCGCCAGGGCGTGGAACCCGTTCCGCTCGGCCATGCCGGCAAAGTACGGTGCGCGACCACCGCTTTGGCATGACGCTTGTCCTGCCGGCGGCGTCCGTCACTACCTTCGGATCCGGCCAACCCTCAACCCCTTTGCTGTCATGCGCACGCTGCTTCCGCTCTTCTTCCTGGTGTTCACCCTCGACGCCAGCGCCCAGCGCGCCGGCGACAAGGTGCAGGTCGAATCCGCCGGAAGCTGGTACCCGGGCAAGGTGCTCGAGGTGAAGGACGGCCAGTTCTTCGTGAGCTACGATGGCTGGAGCGAGACCTTCAACGAATGGGTGGGCCCGGACCGGCTCAAGGCGGGTACCGGCGAGGCACGGTCCGGTGGCCTGACGAAGTTCAAGGTGGGCGACAAGGTGGAGGTGGAGTATGGCATGGTGCCCGAACCGGCGATCGTGATCGAAGTGGGCGAGAACAAGTACCACATCAAGTTCGACAACAGCCTCTTCGGCGATAAGTGGGTCACCGAGCAGGAGATCAAGAAGCTCTGAACGGGGCTGCGGCCTGAAGCGCGCGTGCCGGATCCGCTACCTTGGCGGAACAACCCTGCACCGATGATCCGGACCCTGACCCTGTCCCTCCTTGTCACCGCCCTTGCTCCCGCCGCCGCGCAGACGGTGCAGAAGTGCTGCGGCACCAGCAACAGCACCTTCCTGCTGGGTAACCTGGGCACCGCACCGCACACCCAGAGCCTGTACCTGCCCGGCGACCTGACGAACGCCGCGGCCGGCGAGATCACCCGGCTCTACTACCGCTATGGCACCACCGGCGTGGCCAACGGCAACACCTTGGGCGACCTGCTCGTGCGCATGGGCCAGACCACCGCCACGACGTTCAGCGGAGGCACCACCTTCTTCACCGGGCTCGACACCGTGCTCCAGCTGGCCACGTTCGACATCCCCCCGGGCACTTCGGGGGATTGGTTCGTGATCCATATGCAGACGCCTTTCCTGTTCGACCCTGCGCAGACGCTGATCGTGGACATCCACTTCACCACCAGCACCACCACGAACTTCGGCTGCTATGGCACCACCAACAACGACCGCAAGCTCTATTCCCTGAGCCCCACCGACATCACCGGCATCACCACGAGCACCACCTGGCAGGACATCGGCTTCGACCTCAACACCGGCACGGGCCTCGATGACGCCGATGCGTTGCGGGCCGCCGTGTTCCCCAACCCCGCAGCGGATGTGCTCATGCTGCAGGTGGACGGCGGAACGCCCACAGCGGTGGAGGTCCTCGATATGCAGGGCCGTCCGCTTCCCGTGACCGGCACCGCCCCGCGCAGCGCGCCCATGCAGCTCGATGTGGCCGCTCTGCCCGCAGGCCTTTACCTGGTGCGGGTACACAGTGATGATGGCCGAACGGGCCAGGCGCGTTGGATGAAGCAGTGAGGCCCGGGCGGCGCGGACGTGCCGCATCGCCCGATCTTCGCACCGTGGGCGCCCTCAGCTACTATCTCTCCCTGCCCGTCCTCCTTGCTGTGGCGTGGCTGCCCATGCCGCTGCTGTACCTGGTGAGCGATGGCCTCTTCGTGCTGCTCTTCCACGGGCTGCGCTACCGCCGCGGGGTGGTGCGCACCAACCTGCGCAACAGCTTCCCGGAGCGCGATGCCGCCTCCCTGGCCCGCATCGAGCGCGACTTCTACCGGTGGTTCTGCGACCTGACGCTGGAGACCCTGAAGACCTTGACCATCACCCCGTCGCAGGTGAAGCGGCTGGTGCGGACCGAAGGCGAGGATGTACTGCGGCGCCATTACGAGGCCGGGCGCAGCATCATCATCGTGATGGGGCACTGGGGCAACTGGGAGCTGGGCGGGGCGCGATTCGGCCAGATCGGCCTGCACCGCCTGAACGTGATCTACCACCCTCTACAGAACCCGCATTTCGACCGGCTGATCGTGCACATGCGCACCCGGCTCGGCAATGGCCTATACCCGATGGCCGACACCCTGAAGTGCATGGTCCGAGACCGGCATCAGGTGACCGCCACGGCGTTCATCGCCGACCAGACCCCTCCACCGGAGCGCGCCTACTGGACCACCTTCCTGAACCAGGACACCCCGGTGTTCTGGGGCACCGAGAAGATCGCCCAGAAGCTGGGACGGCCCGTGGTGTACTGCGGCATCGACCGCGAAGCACGCGGCCGTTATGTGATGCGGTTCGAGGACCTGGTGCCCGACCCCGGGAACACCCCGGAGGGCTTCATCAGCAAGGCCCACACCCGCCGGCTCGAGCAGGACATCCGCCGCCGGCCCGCGTGCTGGCTGTGGTCCCACCGGCGATGGAAGCACGACCGGGCGAAGACCTGATGATCGACCGACCGGAACTCGAACACGTGGGTTATTTTTGTTCCCCCATGCGCGACGGAAAGGACCTCATCCTGGCCACCCGGGCCTTCGCTCACGAGATCCGGTGGAAGAGCTGGTGGCACGTGTTCACGAGCCTGGTGGTGCTGGCCGCAGGCTACACGGTGGTGTTCGGCACCGACCCGTGGTGGAGCCGGGCGCTCGGCAGCGTGCTGGTGGCCCTCACCCTCGGCCGCATCTTCGTGATCTACCACGACTACCTGCACCACGCCATCCTGCAGAAGTCGCTTCTGGCCAAGGGCTTCTTTACCCTCTTCGGCCTGTTCATGCTGGCCCCGGTGAGCATCTGGGAGCGCAGCCACAACTACCACCACGCGCACAACAGCAAGCTGTACACCAGCAGCATCGGCAGTTACCCGGTGGTCACCACGGAGAAGTTCATGACCAGCTCGAAGTTCGAGCAGCGCGTCTACCTGTTCATCCGGCACCCGCTCACCATCGCCATGGGTTACATCTTCATGTTCCTCTATGGCATGTGCATCCGCAGCTTGGTGAACAACACGGGCCGCCACTGGGACAGCATCATCGCCCTGGTGCTGCACGTGGCCTTCGCCGTGGTGCTGGTGCTCTTCACGGGCTGGAGCGGCTTCCTCTTCGGCTTCATGCTGCCCTTCCTGCTGGTCCTGAGCCTGGGGGCCTACCTCTTCTACGCGCAGCACAACTTCCCCGGGGTGACCTTCGCCGACAAGGAGGGCTGGACCTACGCCAGTGCCGCACTGGACAGCAGCAGCCACATGAAGATGAGCCCGGTGATGCGCTGGTTCCTGGCCAACATCGGCTACCACCACATCCACCACCTCAACCCGCGGATCCCCTTCTACCGCCTGCCCGAGGTGCATGCCGCCATCCCCGAACTGCAGCATGCCAAGACCACCAGCCTGTGGCCCTGGGACGTGGTGAAGTGCCTTCGCCTGAAGGTGTGGGACCCCGTGCAGCAGCGGATGCTCACCATGCGTGAGCTGCGCCGCGCCATGGCCACCGCCTGATCCACGGGCGGCCGCTAGCCTCCACGGGCCGCTGGGAGCGCCCGATGGCGCCCGGCTATCTTCGCCGACGCACCCATTCCGGCGCATGCCCATGCTGACCTGCGAGCACATCGTGAAACGCTACGGCGCCCACACCGCGCTGGACGACGTCTCCCTCACCGTCCCTGCCGGTGGCATCTTCGGCCTGCTCGGCCCCAACGGGGCGGGCAAGACCTCGCTGATCCGCATCATCACCCGCATCACCGCGCCGGACGCCGGCCAGGTGCTGCTGGAGGGCCGGCCAATGACCGCCGACGACGTGGCCCGCATCGGTTACCTGCCCGAGGAACGCGGGCTGTACAAGAAGATGAAGGTGGGTGAGCAGGCCATCTACCTGGCCCAGCTCAAGGGCCTGCCCAAGGCCGAGGCCCGCAAGCGCCTCAAGGACTGGTTCGAGCGCTGGGAGATGACCGCCTGGTGGAACAAGAAGGTGGAGGAGCTCAGCAAGGGCATGGCCCAGAAGGTGCAGTTCGTGAGCACCGTGCTCCACGCTCCCAAGCTCCTGATCCTGGACGAGCCGTTCAGCGGCTTCGACCCCATCAACGCCGAGCTCGTGCGCCAGGAGATCCTGCGCCTGCGCAGCGAAGGCACCACCGTGATGCTCAGCACGCACAACATGGGCAGCGTGGAGGAGCTCTGCGACCACATCGCCCTGATCGACCGCAGCCGCAAGGTGCTCGACGGCCGCGTGCGCGACATCCGCCGGCAGTTCGCCACCCGCACCTACCGCATCGAGCACACCGGCAACAAGGTGGCCTTCGCCAACGCCCTCTCCTTCACCGGCGAACTGCTGGAACACACCGAGGGCGAGGAGTACAGCACCGCCCGCGTCCGGCTGGCGCACGACTCCACCGTGAACGTGGTGCTGCGCCAGCTCCTTCCGGCCGTGGAGGTGCACGGTGTGCAGGAGGAGATCCCCAGCATGCACGACGTCTTCATCCGCGCCGTGAACGCCCATGGCGCCGTGCCCGCCGACATGACCGAATGAACCGCCCCCCGCCATGAACAAGATCCTCCTCATCATCCGGCGCGAGTTCATCACCCGCGTGCGGAAACCGAGCTTCCTGATCATGACCATCCTGGGGCCGCTGCTGATCGCCGGCACCATGGTGGGCCTGGTGTACCTGGGCATGCAGGAGAGCGACGACCACCTGGTGATGGTGGTGGACAAGCCCCATGTGGTGACGGGCAAGCTGCGCGACACCGATAAGGTGCGGTTCTTCTACGGCTACGACGAGCTGAGCGACTCGGCTTTCAAGGCCTCCCCCTACACGCTTATGATCGAGGTCAACGAGGCCATCCTGGAGACCAACACCATCCAGCTCTTCTACAAGGACCTGCCCAGCCTGAACGTGCAACGCACCGTCCAGAGCGAACTGGAGCGCACCCTCGAACGCGAGAAGTTGCGCGTGAACAACGTGGACCCCGACACCTACGCCCGCATCAGGACCGCGCTGAACGTGCAGCTCTTCGACATCGACAAGGCCGGCGAGGAGAGCTACGAACAGGTGCTGGCCGCCGTGGGCTTCGGCTTCGGCTATATCATGTTCTTCTTTGTGTTCCTCTACGCCGTGCAGGTGATGCGCGGCGTGCTGGAGGAGAAGAGCAACCGCATCGTGGAGGTGCTCATCAGCAGCGTGAAGCCCTTCCAGCTGATGATGGGCAAGATCATCGGTATCGCGCTCGTGGGCCTGGCCCAGTTCACCATCTGGATCGCCCTTACCGCCACCCTGATGACCGCCGGCACCGCCCTGCTGATGAAGGACCGCCTTGACCCGCGCGAGGTGCTGGCCGAACAGCAGATGACCGGTGAACTGCAGGCTGAGCTGATGAAGGAGGCCGGCGCCCAGGCCCCGGACCGCAACAAGGTGATGGAGGTGGTGCGCCGCCTCAACATCCCCTTCGTGCTGGGCATGTTCGTGTTCTACTTCCTGGCCGGCTACCTGCTGTACAGCTCCCTGTTCGCCGCCGTGGGCAGCGCCGTGGACAGCGAGACCGACACGCAGCAGTTCATGTTCCCCGTCACCCTGCCCATGATCGTCGCCATCTTCATCGCGCAGATGGCCATCACCAACCCGGGCAGCCCCTTGGTCTTCTGGGGCTCCATCATCCCCTTCACCAGCCCGGTGGTGATGATGGTGCGCGTGGCCATGGGCAGCGTGCTCGAGACCCCCTGGCAGCTCGTGCTGAGCATGGTGCTGCTCGTGGGCACCTTCGTGTTCACCACCTGGCTCGCCGGCCGCATCTACCGCACCGGCATCCTCATGTACGGCAAGAAGGTGAGCTGGCGCGAAATGGGCCGGTGGCTGTTCTACAAAGGGTAGGACATCTGCCCCTGCGAGCATGTGACCATGTGCGCATGTGAGCAGAGGTGCATGTGCTTCTGCAGCTGAACTGAACGACCGATGCACATCCCGCCCATCGCGGTGCTCGACCTGGGCACCAACACCTTCAACCAGCTCGTGGCGACGGGCGGTCCCGGGAACGGCATGACCGTGCTGCACAGCAGCGAGCGGCCTGTGTTCCTGGGCCGCGGGATCGAGGACGGAACGCTCACCGAAGAGGCCATGGCGCGCGGGCTGGACGCGTTGCATGACCTTCTGGCGGTGGCGCGCGGCCTCGGTGTGGTGCGCATCCGCGCCATCGGCACCTCGGCCCTGCGGCACGCCCGCAACAGCAGCGAGTTCCTGCGCAAGGTGCACGCGGCCTTCGCTCTCACCGTGGCGGTGGTGGACGGCGACACCGAGGCGGAGCTGATCCTGGACGGAGTGCGTCTCGCGGTACCCCTCACCGACCGGCCCGCGCTGGTGATGGACATCGGCGGGGGCAGCATGGAGTTCATCCTGGCCACCCGCCATGCCCTCATGTGGAAGCGCAGCTTCGAACTGGGTGTCACCCGCCTGCGCACCCGCGTGCCCTTCAGCGACCCCCCCACCGTGGAGGAGGAGCTGAGGCTGGCCGCCCACCTGGACGACCGCCTGGAGCCCCTCTGGGCCGTGATCGACCGGCATGAGCCGCACCTGCTGATCGGCAGCGCCGGCAGCTTCGACAGCCTGGCCGCCATGGTGGCCCACGCACAGGGTGAGGAACTGTCCGCCGACGCACTGACCCTCACCTTCGACGACCTGGCCTTCGCGCAATTGAAGGACGGGCTGATGCGCATGGCGCGCGCAGAACGCAGCGCAGTGCCCGGGCTCCCCGCCCACCGCGTGGACCACATCGCCTGCGGTCTGGTGGCCATCGACCGCGTGCTCACCGCCGGCGGTATCCGTGCGCTGGCCTGGAGCCGCTTCGCCCTGAAGGAGGGCGCCGCCTGGCGCGTGCTGAAGGAGCTACCTTCCGGGCCATGAAGTCCTCGCCGCGCCGCGCACTGATCCGTCAGCTGCCCGTGCCCTCCAGCGTGGAAAAGGAGCGCAGCCGCTACCGCCGGGCGCGCCGTCTTCAAGCGCTGCGGGTGGGCTTCCGCCGACAGGTGAAGGACGTGCTCTTCATGACACTGGGCATCTTCAGCGCCGCCTTCGGGCTCGAGGGGTTTCTCATCCCCAATGCCTTCATCGATGGCGGTGCCACCGGCATCGCGCTGCTGGCCGTTCGGCTCACCGAGCTGCCTCTTGCACTGCTCCTGGTGCTGGTGAACGCCCCCTTCATGGTGGTGGCCTACCGCACCATCGGGCGCGAATTCGCCCTGAAGACCACCGCCGCCATCGGCGGTCTGGCGCTGGTCACCGCCGCGGTGCATTTCCCCGATGTGACGCACGACAAGCTCCTGGTGGCCGTGTTCGGCGGCTTCTTCCTCGGCGCCGGCATCGGGCTGGCCGTGCGGGGCGGCTCCGTGATCGACGGCACCGAAGTGCTCGCCCTGGCGCTCAGCCGAAAGCTGGGCACCACCATCGGCGACATCATCATGGTGATCAATGTGGTGATCTTCGGCGTGGCGGCGTGGCTCCTGGGCGTGGAGACCGCGCTGTACGCCATGGTGACCTACCTGGCCGCCAGCAAGACGGTGGACTTCGTGATCGAGGGCATCGAGGAGTACACCGGCCTCACCATCATCAGCCCGCACCACGAGGAGATGCGCCACATGATCGGTACGGTGATGGGCCGAGGGCTCACCGTCTACACCGGCAAGCGCGGCTTCGGAAAGACGGGCCACAGCTTCGACACGGAGATCATCTACTGTGTGATCACCCGCCTGGAGCTGAGCAAGATCCTCACCGAGATCGAGAAGATCGACCCCAACGCCTTTGTGGTGATGAGCCCCGTGAAGGATACGCGGGGAGGCATGATCAAGAAGCGGCCGCTCCAGCATTGAGCAGCCTCCCCGATCAAGGCAGCTGCTCCACCTTGGTGGCCGTGGGCACCGTGCCGCCGATCACCTGAAGGATGAGGTCGCGATCGTTCGAACCACCGGCGTACTTGGTGGTGCCGTCCATGTTCACGTCCTCCAAGCGATACCCTGCAACAGTGGCCGTGGGAACCGTGCCGCCGATGGCCGTCAGGATCACGTCGCGGTCGTTGTTGCTGCCGGTGTACTTCACCACGTTGTCCCGCCGCGCATTGCCCGTCCACAACGTGCTGCGCGCACCGTTCACCCGTCGCGCGTTCGTGCCGAAGGTGGCCGTGGCGTTGTTGGTGAAGTCCACCGCGGCCGCCGTGCCGCTCAGCGCGATGCTCGTGGCCGTCATGCACCCCAGGTGGTTCCGGTGGCGCACCGCCACGAAGTAGTTGTCCGCCGCTACGGAGAACGGCACGCTGGACACGCCGTCCACGTCCACCACGTCGCCGTCACGCTGCACCAGCGCCGTGCGCGTGCGCAGCAACGAGGCGCTGTTGTTCTTGTCGCGAAGCTCCAGCACCACCCAGTCCACGATGGCGTTGTTGCCGGTGACGGCCAACACGGGTGCGGTGACGCTCTCACCACCACCGCCCACGTGCGTATAGCCGATGCCCGTGTACGGCTCCACGGTGGGGATGATCCCCAGGTTGCGCAGGTTGTCGTTCATCAGCTGGGTGCCGCTCACGTACGGGCCATCCAGGAACACCTTGGCGGCCACGCGCACCACCGCACCGCCAGTGATGGTGAAAGGCACGCTCACCGGGGCATAGAAGGCGCTGGGCGTGCTGACGCGGATGCGGTAGCCGGAACCGGGCGGCGTGTTGCCAGGGATGCTGCAGCTGATGGCACCCGTGGCCGCGGTGCTGCCGATGAAGCCGATGCTGGTCGGGTTCGCGAAGCTGCCGTTGGCGTCGCTGAGCTGGGCGGTGAAGAGCGTGCTGCCGGTGGGGATGCCGCCCGTGCTGTAGTTCACCGTGATCTGCACAGGGTCCGTGCCGTTCAGCGCCACGTTGTTCACGCTCGGTGCCGCCGTCACGTTGTAGATCAGGGCGATATCATCGTACCAGCTCTCGCTGTCCACCACCGTCACCAAGCTGTCGCCACTGGTGAGCACCATCAGGATGTGGCTCGGCGTACCGCCGTTATAGTAGGTGAAGGGCACGCTGAACCGGGTCCAGTTGCTCACGACCGCGGTGGGCGCGATCCACCGAGCGCGCGCCACCCAGTTGGGCAGAGTGCCGTTCTCGGGCAGTCGACCGGCGCCGGTATGCAGAATGGCCTCCACCTTGCCTTCATCGCCTGGCTGCGGCGTCGCCTTGAACCAACCCACCAGACTGTCCGGCCGGCTGGTCATGGTCTGGTTCCACTGCGCGTCCGCCGCATCGGTGAACACGTATCCATTGGCCGGCGTGAACTCCGCGTGCACCCGTCCGCAGGTGAGCGTGCCGTTGGCCGGTCCGAAGGCCGTGCTGGCGGTCTTCAACCGCACGGAATAGCTGCCGCTATGGAAGTCGGTGCTGCGCCAGCATGTCTGTGGTGCCAAGTTGTTGATGATACTGCCGCCATCGCTCGTCTTGATCGAGCTCCAGTCGGTGGGCTCCTCGGTGCCCGTGCCCAGGTTCTGCCAGTTCTCGAAGCCGGGGTTGTTCATCTACGGCTCCGCGCCGGCCGTGTTGCGGATCACGCAGGTCGCCAGCAGCGCTGCGGCGAGCAGGAGCATGTGCTTCATGGTATCGAAATAAGTCGACAAACCTAGCCCCTCCGGATGGAAGCGCCAAACCATCGGCCCCGCCGTTCCTTTGCGCCGTGCGTTCTCTGGCCCTTCCCGCCCTGCTGCTCGGCGTGGTCGCGCACGCCCAGACAGCCCACCTCATCCGCGGGCTCGACCACTACTTCCAGCCGGACACACTGGTGATGGTCGTGGGCGACAGCGTGCGTTTCCAGACGCAGCAGATGCACAACATGCTGCAAGTGAGCGAGGCCAATTGGCTGCTCAATTTCGCCATCCCCAACGGCGGCTTCCAGACCGCGCTCGGCCAGGACAGCACCTTCGCCATCGATACGGCCGGCACCTACCACTTCGTGTGTGAACCGCACGGCTTCATGGGCATGAAGGGCGTGCTGCTGGTGGCGCCCAACGCGCCGATGGGGTCCCCGGAGGTGGGGAGCGATGCCCTTCACGCCTACCCGAACCCTGCCACCGACCGGTTGATCGTGCCCTTGCGTGCGGTGCCGGCCACCGTCCGGATCATCGCTCCCACCGGTGCCGTGGTCGCCATCGAGCACGTGCTGCGTGACCGCACCATCAGCTTGCCGACCGGACATCTTCCTCCGGGCGGCTACCTGCTGACCGTCGAGGACGCGCGCGGTGTGCTCCGGAGCCGGGTGTCGGTCGTGGACTAGGGCAATTGCTGCGTTCGTGTCGTCGTCGGCACCGTGCCCCCGATCGTCTGCAGGATCACATCACGATCATTCGCAGCACCGGTGTATTTGATGTTGCCATCAAGGTTCACATCGCGGCGATCATACACGTTGTTCACAGTGCTGGTGGGCGTGGTTCCCCCGATGGCGTTCAGCACGGCATCGCGGTCGTTGGCTCCGCCCGTGTACTTCACCACCCCGTCGCCAGTGGCCTCGCCGGGCCATAGGCACTGCACCGTACCGACCGTCTTCCGTGGCTCAACGCCATGTACGGAGAGGAGCGCGGAGCGGAAGTTGATAAGGACCGTGCTCAAGAAGGACGAACCGCTCAACCAAATGGCACCAGCGGTCATGACACCGAGGTGGTTCCGATGGCGCACGGCCACATGGTACTTCCCGGCAGGCACCGGTGCCCTCACCGTGATCGATGCACCGGACACATCCACGATATCGCCGTCCCGTTGGATCAGGACGGGCTCGGAGTAGACCACCGTCCCCGGCGAAGCTTCTGCGCGCAGTTCCACCACCATCCAGTCCACGATGGCGTCGTTCCCCGTGGTGGTCAAAACGCTCGCGGGGATCGTGAGGTTGGAGGGCTGGCCGGCGTAGACGTGACCGAGCGCGGTATAGGGTTCTGTCAGCGGGATCAGGTTGGCGGTGCGCAAGGCATCGGTCATCAGCGTGCCGCTCGGCAGCGCCCCGGCCAGGGCGGCGCGCATCTGGAACCGCACCCCACAATCCGTCGGGGCCACCGGGACCGATATGCCTCCTGCATCGTTGCAATAGAACAGAGGACCGGCTGAACAGCCGGTCGGCGACCCCGATGGCCAGATCCGCACCATGTAGCTGGAGCCCAAGGGCAGTGAGGTGTTGAAGCGCCAGATCCCGGGCATCACCTGGGTCCAGCCGGCCGCGACCGTCCCACTTTGGTCGAACCCCTGAAGGCCGGTGACCTGATACTCACCGAAACCACAGGGAGATTGTTGACCGGGGGATCCGGCTACGCTGAACAGGCCGTTCCAATAGAGGTCCGCTGCACTGCCGCCACACGCGAACTCGAACCACACCTCAGGCATCGCGGCCACGTGGATGATGTAGAACGCACTGGAGTTGGCCACGCAGCCTTGCGCATCCGTCACCTGCAGCGCAACAGGCGGCTCAAGAATGGAAGGCCACGTGGGCAGGGAGGTGGTGAACAGCCCGTTCTGAGGGCTCTGAGCGGTCCAGACAGGGCCGTTCCACCCGGTGAACACGAGCTGGTAGGGCGGCGTCCCTCCCGACAGGACCACACTTGCCAAGGGGGCGTGCTGTGCGCAGTTCGCCGAGAGGGAGTACGACGATATCTGGCATTGCGCCGCCAGGAGACCGGGCAGTCCGCAGAGTGCGAGCAGGATGAACGATCGTGTCATGGCAATTGCTGCGTTCGTGTCGCCGTCGGCACCGTGCCTCCGATCGTCTGCAGGATCACATCCCGGTCGTTGGCGCTGCCCGTGTACTTGATGCTGCCATCGAGGTTCACATCGCGCCGGTCGTACACGTTGTTCACCGTGTTGGTGGGCGTGCCTCCGCCCACGGCGCTCAGCACGGCATCGCGGTCGTTCGCCGAACCAGCGTACTTCACCCGGCCATCGCCGGTGGCATCGCCGGGCCAGAGAAGCATCTTCGCTCCAACCTGCTTCCGTCCGTTCATTCCAAAGACAGGCGTTGCCGGGTCCGTGAAGTCGATGCTTGCTGTTGAAGTGGACAGTGTGGCCGCATTGGCGGTCATTGTGCCGAGATGGTCGCGATGGCGCACCGCTACAAGATAGCTCCCGGGCGGGGCGAGCAAGGCGATCGGCGATGCACCGTCCACGTCCACCACATCCCCGTCGCGCTGAACGAGCGCGGCGCGTGTGGCGAGAACGACCGTGGGCGTGATCGTGCTCCGAAGTTCCACAAGCACCCAATCCACCACGGCGTTGTTGCCTGTGGCTGACGCAACAGCGGGTTGGATGGCCTCACCACCTCCATCGCTGGCCTGCACGAAGCCGAGGGCTGTATATGGCTCATTGGCCGGTAGCAGGGCTGTAGCACGGAGGTCGTCGCGCATCAACAAGGTGTTCCCGTCGTAGGGCCCATCGAGCAGCACCTTCATCGAGAGCCGCAACCCGTTGTTCACCACTGCGATGTTGTCCAAGAAGAGGTCGTTGCCGAAGTGGGTTTCGCCCACGAAGCGGATCCGCACCAGTTGGCCGTCGTACGCACTGATGTCGATGTCGTGCAGCAACCATTGGTTACAGGCAGTTGGCACATAGGTGCTGGTCATTTGTGGCGCAGTGCCCAGCGCTGCGCCATAGGCGGACCAAAGCGTGCTCCAATTCTGCCCACAATCCGTGCTGATCTGCACGAGCAAGCCGTCATCCAGACCGGATCCATAGGGCGCATACGCGTGATGGAACTGCAGCCGCGTGCCCGCGCTTCCCGCAAGGTTGATCAACGGTGAGACCAAACGGTCCACTTGACCAGGCGCATAGTAGGTCCTGAAGTTCATTCGGAACGCGCGGGTGGCTGCGCAATTCGCTCCCATCGCAAGCGTCACATTGCTCCAGGTGTAGAGCCCATCCGGATTCTCCACCACCCAACCTGTAGGCGGCAGCAGCGCATCTTCGGCGTTCGCGTTCACCGGTGGGCTCGCGTTCGCCTGCCAGTTGATGGTGAAGGTCAGTGTGTCGTCCGCATGGTACTGATCAGCGGCAAGGCTCGTCCAGGTCTTGATCGTGTGGACGCCGTAGCTGCCCAGTGTGAGCGTTCCAGGGAAAGAGACCGGTGCCGATGCGCCGGGCACGAGCGTGCCGCTGAACAATTGCGTCACAGGTACGCCCCCATCCAGGCGATAGCTCACGTTGAAATTACCCTGCGTTTGAAGCCCGTTGTTGCGCACGTCCACGGTGAGCGGAAGCCCGTTCTGGCAATCGGTGAATACACCGGCCATCGGGGTATGGGGAGAACGCACGCCCACGTTGGAGCTCGAGGGCATATCGAACGCCTCCACCTGATCGAAACGCCAGTATGGGTTGCCCTGGTTGGCACTGAATCCCAAGCCACGTGCGGCGAAGACCGTCCAGATGAGGTTCTGATGCGCGCCGTTGTACCGGATCTGGTCAGCCATGAGGATGCCATCCCGCGCGTCCACGAAACCGGGGCTTGCCGGCGTGTACTTCATGCCATCGATCACCAACTGTAGCGAGATGTTGTTGCCAGCATTGCCGTTGTAAAGGTCGGCGCTGAAACCGTACTGTGCGATCAACGCCCAGGTCATGTCCCACAGCACACTGCACCACATGGTACCGATGCCATGCGCTCCGGGTAGTGTCGCGCTGCTGTTGGTAGCCGCGTAGGTGAGGCTGTTCACCGCCGGGTTCGTGCTGTACTTGTAAGGTCGCACCCCTGCCCCGGTGATCGGCTGACCGAGCAGGTAGGTATCAAGACCGCGCGCATCCGTTCCTTGATCCCCTGGTTCCATCGTCATCATCAAGGCCAGGTAATCGCTCCAGCCTTCGCCGGGCTGATCCTGGTTGGCCAGGGTGTTCGCGTTCGAAGGGCCACCCACCAGACGGTTGCTGATGCCATGCCCGTATTCGTGGGTCACCAGGCCATTGTCCAGATCGCCATCGCGCTGGGGTGTGGTCACATTCCAGAGATAGATCTGCGCACGGCCGCTCATCCCATCGGGCGGTGTCCCGAAAGATCCGTTGTTCATTGTCAGACCGTCCTGTGCATCGGCGAAAACGAAGTCGTTCTCCGCTCCTCCACGACCGTAATTGTTGCTCTGGAAATTGCCGGCCACCTCGTCGAAGCCGTAGCGGTAGAACACATCGTGCATGATGTTGCATTGCACGAACAGATTCGTGATCGCGGCATCGCGATAGGTCACGGGCGCATTGGCCAGGTTCAATGTGTAGTCGAAGTCCAGCGTGGGACTTGTCGGGCTGTAGCCTGGGACATCGTCCGCGTTCGCATCCTCACTGGCATACACATTATTGCCACGCGTAATGGTGTGATCGGCACCTGCGACCCCGTTGGTGTCATGCCAGCCGAACGGAGATGCAATGGGCGCCAGCGACCAAGGCGCATTGATGATCGAACGCGCGCCGTGGCTCGGGCTCTCCACGGGCAAGGACAAGATGCGGTAGTCGTTCGGGGCGGCTGGCAGGGCCACCACGGGCATGGAGGCAGCCGGCTCATGCCCATGCTCCACAGGGCCGCATCCGGTCACCATCCAATCGTTGCGTTCCAACTCCTTCCCCGTTCGGGCGTCGATGCGCACGTTCCACCAATGCGCGCCGCCGGCCTGGTAGTAGTTCACGTTCCATGCGAGCCAGAGCGCATCACCCGCGGCGATCCAAACCAGTTCAGCGAAGGGTTCTTCTCCGGCGAACGCGGTGCCATCGAAGGTCCACCGATGCCGCTGAGCGTCATGGCCGGTGATGGCGGGCATCATTGCGC
Organism: Flavobacteriales bacterium; assembly: GCA_016713875.1. Taxonomy (NCBI): domain Bacteria; kingdom Pseudomonadati; phylum Bacteroidota; class Flavobacteriia; order Flavobacteriales; species Flavobacteriales bacterium. The sequence goes on along the minus strand of JADJOI010000003.1, from coordinate 3,669,054 downwards.
CGACCCCATCCTGTTCAAGCACGATCCGCAATGCTGCGGCAGCATGGATGGCCGGCTGCGACGGACCGGCTTCGGCCTCCAGACCTTCGATCGTGCGATGCGTGATGTACACGACCTCGCCATCGCACCGCTGGTGCATGGCCACCTCGCTATTGAAAATATCGATGCCAAGCCATTGCTGCTTCATCCACGTATGTCGTATGTAGGTTCCAGCATCCACATAGCTGTCCGTGACGCGGAGATGCTCCAGGTCTGCCGGTGCAAGTCCTTCACGTACCAGCTGCGCTCTGGCAGCGGTCAATGCTCCCGGGGCTTTTTGCTGCGCTGCTGCGAAGAGAGCCGCGCATGCAGAAAGCCCCACAGCGAAGGCGCACCTGAAGAGCAGGATGGTCATGGTGCAAAGACGACAGAAGAGGAGGAGGTTGCTCCGAAATGGGTCTTCAGCCGACTAGGGCAGCTGTTGGGTCCGTGTCGCCGTCGGCACCGTGCCTCCGATCGTCTGCAGGATCACATCCCGGTCGTTGGCGCTGCCCGTGTACTTGATGCTGCCATCGAGGTTCACATCGCGCCGGTCGTACACGCTGTTCACGGTATTGGTGAGCGTGGTGCCGCCGATGGCCTGCAGGATGGCATCGCGGTCGTTGCCACCTCCGGTGTACTTCACCACCCCATCGCCCGTGGCCTCGCCGGGCCAGAGGCCCATCAGGCTGCCGGTCACACCGGGCACCGTCATCTGCCGGCGGGCATTGGTCCCATAGGTGCCCGTAGCGGGCAGCATGAGTTTGGGACCGCGGCAGGGGTCGTTGTTGAGGGAGAAGCCCGCTGAGGTCATCACACCGAGGTGATTGCGGTGGCGGACCGCGACCTTGTAGAGCCCCGCGGCCACCGGGAAGCTCACATACGGATCCCCGTCCAGGTCCACCACATCGCCATCGCGCTGCAGCAAGGCTGGCCGCGAGGCCACGATCGTCGTCGGGGTCGTGTTGTTGCGCAGTTCCACCACCACCCAGTCCACGATGGCATCGTTGCCGGTGACGGCCAGCACCCCGGCCGTGGTGGTGGTCCCGGGGGCCGTGCCCACATACGTGTATCCCAATGCGCTATAGGGCTCCGACAGCGGAAGCAGGCCGGCCGTGCGCAATCCGTCGCTCATCAGCCCGCCGCTGCCCAGCACGGAGGCCAGCGCCACTCGCACGCTCACATTGGTCTGGCAATCATTCGCCTTGGGTACACAGAACGCGTACACGGGCTGGTCCGGACAGTACTGCACGGTCTGCCCGCTGCCGGTGGTGAGGCCCAGCTCCAGGTCGTACTGCCCGTACGTGAGCCCGCCGAAGACCAGCCGGGCCGGGCTGCTCTGCAGCACCGAGGTCAAGCTACCGGTGGCGAGCACACTGCCGTTCTTCCGCAGGGTGTAGGTGTAGCCCGTGAGCGGTTCACCGAAGAGGTCGGCCTCCTGAAGCGTATTGTCCGTGAAGCTGGCGGTGAAGATGCCCGCAGCACAGTTGGTGGCGGCCAGGGTGAGCGTGAACAGGTTCCCTGTGGAACCGATCGCCGTGAAGCTGCCCAGGTTCTGCATGGGGCTGCTGTCGAAGCAGCCTCCAGCGTCCGTCACCGTCGCGGTGGCACCCACCAGGGAGGTGAAGTTTCCCATCGTTTCGTCCAGGAACAGCGGGGACGCTCCAATGCCATGGACCTGGATCGACACATCGGTGCCGGAGATGATGACCGAATAGGGTGGCGTACCACCCGTCCAATGCACCGCCCCGACCACTTTGGCGACACCGCCGACCTCGCAGAGCGGCGTCAGGTGGGCCCACGTGATCGAACACTGCGAGGCGGCGGCGGTGCTCATGATCAGCCCTGCGATGACCAAGAGCGTGCGGTGTCGGTGCATGATACGATCGGTCTTCCGTCGGGACCTTCCGGACACCCCCATGCTAGATGCAACGCCGGGGCCGGGTTGCCCGTGGGCCTGTTCCGGCATCATCGTTGCGGGTGCGCGCGGCAGGTCGCCCCAGAGTCCGCAATTTCGCCCTCCGTTCCCATCCCCACACCTCCGCCGGGCTTCGGCGCACCACGCATGGCCAAGATCCTCATCATCGACGACGAGAAGGCGATCCGCGCCGCGCTGAAGGACATCCTGGAGCACGAGAAGCACACCGTGGAGGAGGCCGAGGACGGGACCGCGGGCCTCGACAAGGTGAAGAAGGGCCGTTTCGACCTGGTGCTCTGCGACATCAAGATGCCCAAGATGGACGGCCTGGAGCTGCTGGAGAAGCTGCAGGCCCACGACCCCGACCTGCCCGTGGTGATGATCAGCGGCCACGGCACCATCGACACCGCGGTGGACGCCCTGAAGAAGGGCGCCTTCGACTTCATCCAGAAACCGCCCGACATCAACCGCATCCTGGTGAGCGTGCGCAACGCCCTGGACCGCAACAGCCTGGTGCAGGAGACCAAGGTGCTGCGCACCAAGGTGGGCAAGGCCCGGGGCAATGGGGTGCAGATGGTGGGCGAGAGCAGGGCCCTGCAGAGCATCCGGGAGATGATCGACAAGGTGGCCCCCAGCGATGCGCGCGTGCTGATCACCGGTGGCAACGGGGCCGGCAAGGAGGGCGTGGCCCGGATGATCCATCAGAAAAGCGGCCGAGCGGAAGGCCCCTACATCGAGGTGAACTGCGCGGCCATCCCCGGCGAGCTGATCGAGAGCGAGCTCTTCGGCCACATGAAGGGCAGTTTCACCAGCGCCATCAAGGACCGCAAGGGCAAGTTCGAGCTGGCGCATGGCGGCACGCTCTTCCTGGACGAGATCGGCGACATGGCGCTGGCCGCCCAGGCCAAGGTGCTCCGCGCCCTGCAGGAAGGCCGCATCACCCCGGTGGGCGGCGACAAGGACGTGCAGGTGGACGTGCGCGTGATCGCCGCCACCAACAAGGACCTGAAGAAGGAGATCGCCGAAGGCCGCTTCCGCGAGGACCTCTTCCACCGCCTCAGCGTGATCCCCATCCATGTGCCCAGCCTGGGCGAACGCCTGGAGGACATCCCTCTGCTCGCCGACCACTTCATCCAGCAGGTCTGCACCGAACAGGGCATCGCCCCCAAGAAGATCGCCGATAAGGCCGTCAAGGAGCTGCAGAAGCTGCCCTGGACCGGCAACGTGCGCGAGCTGCGCAACGTGATCGAGCGCCTGGTGATCCTCTCCGGCAAGGAGATCTCCGAGGCCGACGTGAAGGCCTACGCCACGCCCCGCGTCTGAGCCTGCCGCTCAGGGGCCCTTCTGGCATGTGTGTTCCGTCGTCAGGCGGCCGTACCGCCGAATGGGGGGATCAGCCACAACTTCCCGTGTTTCTTATCGTGATGCTCAGTGCCTTAGCGTATCAGCAGGTGGTCCGGACGTGGTCCGACGCTCGACCGACCTCCGGTGACCGGTGGCCTGCCCGCTCAAGCCGTTCCTCACCGCCGAACCGGGCCGCGCACGGATCGCCCTCCTGGCGTCGTTCTTCCGCAACAGCCCCAGCGGAATGCACTGCCGAACGTTGATACTCCGCCTTTCGTCGAATGCCTGCCCCCGGCCCTCACGGGCTATCGTTGCACAGGCAACCTCCTACGGCATCCTCCGTCTTTCGTATGGACCTGCCTTGGGAAGAAGGCGCTACACTTAATCACCTGATCGCCATGGAACCGATCATCAATGCCATCATGAGCGTGCACGATGCGCTCTACGCCAGCATGGGCGACACCATGTACTACGTCCTCATCTTCTTCGGCACCATCGCCTTGGTGGCCCAGTGGAAGCTGTACGAGAAGGCGGGCCAGCCGGGCTACGCCGCGCTGGTGCCCATCTGGAACTTCATCGTCTTCCTGAAGATCGTGGGCCGGCCGGCCAGCCACCTGTGGTTGTTCTTCATTCCCATTTACGGGCAGGTTTACCTCTTGCCCAAGGTGTGGATCGAGGTGGCGGAGAGCTTTGGCAAGACCTCCTTCCTGGACCATGCGCTGGTGATCCTGCTCAACGGCCTGTACATCCTGAACCTGGGCCTGAGCTACGAGACCCGCTACATGGGCCCGGTCTACGGACGACCCGCCCCCGCCCCCAGCCGCCCTCTCGGGCCACGGCCTAGCCTCGCCTAAGGCGGGTCGCAAGGCGTGGGACAGGCCCGGCGGCCTTGCGAAGGACGTGGCGGCATGACCGCCTGACCGCGATCATCGAACGGTGATCCAGATCGTTCCTGCCCTCACCCCAGCAGCTCCGCCGCCTTCCTCAGTGCGTCGGCCATGCCGCCAGGCTCCTTGCCGCCGGCCGTGGCGAAGTCGGGCTGGCCGCCGCCGCCGCCCTTGATCAACGGGCCGATCAGCTTGATGATGTCCACCGCCTTCAGGCCCGTGGCCTCCAGCACCTGCTTGCCCAGCGATACCGCGAGCAGCGGCTTGCCGTCGATGACCGATCCAGCCACGAAGGCGAGGTCGGCGTGCTGTTCGCGCAGCGCAAAGCCGAGGTCCTTCAGGCCCTGGGCATCGAGGTCCAGCTGTTCCACGAGCACCTTCACGCCCTTGCTGTTGGCTTTGGCCTTGGCGGGGATCGCCGTGGCATAGCGCTTCACCTTCTCGCGGGCGGCCTTCTCCAGCTCCTTGCTGAGTACGGCATTCTGCTCGGCGAGCTTCTGCACGGCGGCCACCACATCGGCGGGGTTCTTCAGCAGGGCCTCGATGGCCTCCAGCTTCGCGAGCTTCTCGTTGATCATGCGCTCGGCCTCCACGCTGGTGATGGCCTCGATGCGGCGGATGCCCGCGGCCAGCGCGCTCTCGCTCACGATCCGGAAGGGACCGATGACGCCGGTGCGCGGCACATGCGTTCCCCCGCAGAGCTCGACGCTGGGACCGAACTTCACCACGCGCACGTTGTCGCCGTACTTCTCGCCGAAGAGCGCCATGGCGCCCATGGCCTTCGCCTCGGCGATGGGCACGTTGCGCTGGTCCTCGAACACGATGTCGTCGGTGATCATGGCATTCACCTCGCGCTCGATGGTGGCCAGCTCCTCGGGCGTCACCTTGGCGAAGTGGCTGATGTCGAAGCGCAGACGGTCGGGCGCCACCAGGGAGCCCTTCTGCTCCACGTGCGTGCCCAGGTGCTTGCGCAGGGCGTGGTGCAGCAGGTGCGTGGCGGTGTGGTTGCGCGCGGTGAGGCCGCGGCGCTGCGTGTTCACCTGCGCGGTGAGCGGCTGGGTCACATCCTTCGGGAGCTCCTTCGTGAAGTGCACGATGAGCTGGTTCTCGCGCTTGGTGTCGACCACCTCCACCTGGTCCGCGCCCTGGATGAGCCAGCCCTGGTCGCCCACCTGACCGCCGCCTTCCGCATAGAAGGGCGTGCGGTCGAGCACGAGCTGGAACTGGTCGCCGCCCTTGCCGCTCACCTTGCGGTAGCGCAGGATGCGGGCCTCGGTGCCCAGCGCATCGTAGCCGATGAAGACGGTCTCGCCCTTGCCCAGCTCCACCCAATCACCCGTGGTGACGGCCGTGGCGGCGCGGGAGCGTTCCTTCTGCTTCTGCAGCTCGGCCTCGAAGCCGTTCATGTCCACATCCATCTTCTGTTCGCGCGCCATGAGCTGCGTGAGGTCGATGGGGAAGCCGTAGGTGTCGAAGAGCTCGAAGGCCCGGTCGCCGGCGAGCGTGCCCTTGGACTCGGCAAGGGCTTGTTCAAGTCGCTTCGTGCCCTGCTCCAAGGTGCGCAGGAAGGCCTTCTCCTCCTCTTGCATGACGCTCTCCACGACCTGCTGCTGTTTGCGCAGCTCGGGGAACTGGTCGCCCATCTGGTCGGCGAGGGTCTTCACCAGTTCGTGCATGAAGGGCTCGTTGAAGCCGAGGAAGCTGTAGCCGTAGCGCACGGCCCGGCGCAGGATGCGGCGGATCACGTAGCCCGCGCCGGTGTTGCTGGGCAGCTGCCCGTCAGCGATGGCGAAACTGATGGCGCGCAGGTGGTCGGCGATCACGCGCATGGCGATGTCGGCCTTCTCGTCCTTGCCGTAGGTCCTGCCGCTCCGCTTCGCGATGGCTTGGATCAGCGGCTGGAACACATCGGTGTCGTAGTTGCTGCGCTTACCCTGCAGCACCATGCACAGGCGCTCGAAGCCCATGCCGGTGTCCACATGCTGCGCGGGCAGCTCCACGAGCGAGCCGTCGGCCTTGCGCTCGAACTGCATGAACACGTTGTTCCAGATCTCGATCACCTGCGGGTGGTCGTTGTTCACCAGGTCGCGGCCGGGCTTCCGGGCCTTCTCCTCGGCGGTGCGCACATCCACATGGATCTCGGTGCACGGCCCGCAGGGACCGGTGTCGCCCATCTCCCAGAAGTTGTCCTTGCGGCTGAAGGGCAGGATGCGGTCCTCGGCCATGAACTGCTTCCACAGATCGCGCGTCTCCAGGTCGGCGGGCAGCTTGTCCTTTTCGTCACCACCGAAGTAGGTGACGTAGATGTTGTTCTTGTCGATGCCGTAGACCTCGGTGAGCAGCTCCCAGGCCCACTCGATGGCCTCCTTCTTGAAGTAGTCGCCGAAGCTCCAGTTGCCGAGCATCTCGAACATCGTGTGGTGGTACGTGTCGATGCCCACCTCCTCGAGGTCGTTGTGCTTGCCGGAGACGCGCAGGCACTTCTGCGTGTCGGCGATGCGCTTGTGCTGGGCGGGGCGGTTGCCCAGGAAGAGGTCCTTGAACTGGTTCATGCCCGCGTTGGTGAACATGAGCGTGGGGTCGTCCTTCACGACCATGGGTGCGCTGGGCACGATGGCGTGGCCGTGCCGGGCGAAATGGTCGAGGAACTTCTGGCGGATCTGCTGGCTGGTGAGCATGGCGGGGCGAAAGCGGCCGCAAAGGTCGCACTTGGGTCGGACAGGTCAGGTCCGCGTCCACGTCATCCTGTGTATTTTCACGCCCCCCATGCCCGAGCACAAATACCGGTTCAACCCGCAGACGCTCAACTTCGAGCGCATCCGGCTGACGGCCTGGCAGAAGGTGCGGCGGGTGACTCTGGCGCTCACTCCCGGCCTGCTGGTGGGCATGCTGGGCATCTTCCTGGTGTACCAGTTCGTGGACAGCCCCAAGGAGGCCCTGCTGAAGCGGGAGAACCAGCAGCTGCTGACCCAGTACGAGCTGCTGAACCGCCAGCTGAGCGAGGTGGAGGACGTGCTGCGCGACGTGCGGCGGCGCGACGACAACATCTACCGGGTGATCTTCGAGGCCGACCCCCTGCCGGAGAGCATGCGGCGGGCCGGCAGCGGCGGGGTGAACCGCTACCGCGACCTGGCGGGCTTCGCGGGCAGCGAGGTGGTGTTGGGCACCCGCAAGCGGCTGGACGCCCTCACCCGCCAGCTGATCGTGCAGAGCGAGAGCCTGGATGACGTGGCCGCCCTCGCCCTCCGCAAGAAGGAACTGCTGGCCAGCATCCCCGCCGTGCAGCCCATCAGCAACCGCGACCTCACCATGATCAGCAGCGGCTTCGGCGAACGGCTGCACCCCATCCACAAGATCGCCAAGTTCCACGCGGGCATGGACTTCACCGCACCGGTGGGCACCGAGATCTATGCCACTGGCGATGGCCGGGTGGAGTTCGCCGACTACGCCACCAACGGCTACGGCATCCACGTGGTGATCGACCACGGCTTCGACTACAAGACGCTGTACGGGCACCTGAGCACCCTGAAGGTGCGGCCCGGCCAGCTGGTGAAGCGCGGCGACCCCATCGGCCTCGTGGGCAACACCGGCCTGAGCGCAGGCCCCCACCTGCATTACGAGGTGCACAAGGGCGGCGCACCGGTGGACCCCGCCAACTACTTCTTCAACGACCTGACGCCGGAGGAATACGCCCGCGTGCTCGAGATCTCGCGCAACGCAGGACAGTCGTTGGATTGATGACCATGCCAACACAGATGACTTCCTTCCGCATTCTTTCTCTCATATGCGCTGCCCTCGGTGGTCAGCTGACCCACGGCCAGTGGTCCGTGGTGGATACCAGCGGTTCGGTCGTGATCAATGCGATATGCCACTATCCCACCAGTGGTGCGTTCGCCTTGAGCAGTGATTTCTACAAAAGCCTCGATCAGGGTGACACCTGGACTTATTGGACCCCGACCCAGGGGGGCTTTCCAATGATCGCGGTATGGAAGGATGGCTACTTCACGTCATCAACTCACGGGTTGGTGGCTGGAGCGTTCGACCTGGACAACCAGTACGCGGTCATCGGGACACCCAATGGTGGGGTCGCCTGGACCACACGCTACGCCAGCTATGCAGGGGCATGGCCTCGCCGGCTGAATGCCATGGTATTCCCCTCTTTATCTGTCGGTTACGCTGTAGGAACCAATGGTCGGGTGATCCGGACGTTGGACGGAGGCGCCAATTGGAACAGCATCCCCTCCGGAACCAACACTGAACTGACCTCCGCTTTCTTTTGGAGCGATGACGCCGGTATCATCGCAGGAAATGGCGTTCTCTTGCGCACGACGAACGGAGGTGCAGCTTGGACACCTGCGCTTGCGGTGGTGGGGGAGCACCACGTGGCGGGTGGCACCGATGGGACGCTGGACACCTGCGGGCCGGGGCCCCTGGCATCGCTCAACGGAACGGTCACCGCTTTACCGGTCATCCTGCAGCAGCCACAATCGCTCACCGTCAATGTGGGTGACCCCTTCACCTTGGAGGTGGTCACCACGGGGACGACGAACGCCTCGCAATGGTTCCACAACGGGCTATCGGTGGGGCCCATCTCCTTCACCTACTCCGTGGCGCAGGCCACGCTTGCCGATACCGGCGAGTATTACTGGCAGCAATGGCTGGGCAGCGCCTGCGGCTATCTCACCTCGGATACCGCCTTCGTCACCGTGAGCGGTTCGGTGGGCATGGAGGAGGGGACGACCATGGGCGAGGCTCTGCAGGTCCGGCCCAACCCAAGCAACGGCACGATCATGGTCGAGCTGCCCGCATTCCCGGATGAGCGCAGGCTCTCAGCCGTTGATGCCCACGGGCGCACGGTGCATCAGGCACGATATCCTGGTGGCCCTGCGCGACTGGTGGAACTGTCCCTTCACCACTTGGAGAGCGGTGCCTACCGCATCCTGCTGCAGGGGAGCGATCGGCTGCGGAGCGCCACGGTGCTCATCTCCCACTGAATGGGGCGGATACATTTGCCCACGACCATGCCTTACAAGGAGCGAACGATCGGGAAGCTGTACTGGACCATCGGGGAGGTGGCCGTGGAACTGGGGGTGAACACCTCGCTGATCCGCTATTGGGAGAAGGAGTTCGGCACGCTGCGGCCCCGCCGCAACGGCAAGGGCGACCGCCTGTACACCCACAAGGACATCGACCAGTTGCGGCGCATCCACCACCTGGTGAAGGAACAGGGCTTCACCCTCAACGGGGCCAAGGAGAAGCTGCGCGCCGCCGACGCCGCACCCGACCGCCTCGCCGAGGTGCGCGAGCGCCTGCTGACCGTGCGCGGCGCCCTTGTGGAACTGCGCGAAGGCATCGCCGAGCCCATGCCCGCGTGAGCGCGGTAAGGCTCAGAGGTACACGCCCGGCGCCAGGTAGTTGCGCACGTAATCCGTGATGCCGTCCTCCAAGGTGGTGAAGGGCTGGGTGAAGCCCGCCTGCACCAGCTTGCCCATGCGCGCCTCCGTGAAGTACTGGTAGCGGTCGCGGATGTCGGCCGGGGTGTCGATGAACGCGATGCGTTCCTCACGGCCCATGGCCCGGAAGGTGGCCCGCGCCAGGTCCAGGAAGGTGCGCGCCCGGCCGCTGCCCAGGTTGTACAGCCCACTGTGCCGGCGGTCCTCCATCAGGAACCGGCACACCGCGCACACGTCCTTCACATACACGAAATCGCGCAGCTGCTCGCCGTCCCGGTACTCGGGCCGGTGGCTGCGGAAGAGCTTCATGCCGCCGGTGGCCGTGATCTGGCCGTGGGCATGGAAGACCACACTGGCCATGCGGCCCTTGTGGTATTCGTTTGGACCGTACACGTTGAAGAACTTCAGCCCGGCCCAGAAGTAGGGCTTGCGTTCCTGGGCCAGCGCCCACCTGTCGAAGTCGTTCTTGCTCTCGCCGTACGGGTTCAGCGGGTGCAGCCGGGCCGGCAGGGTGTCGTCCACGTCGTCGTAGCCCAAGGCGCCGTCGCCATACGTGGCCGCTGAACTGGCGTACACCAGGGGGATCCCGTGCTTCACGCAGGCCTCCCACATGCGCTGGCTGTAGTGCAGGTTCAGCCGGTCGAAGATGGAGCGGTCGAACTCCGTGGTGTCCGTGCGGGCGCCCAGGTGGAAGATGAACTGCACGGAGCGGTGGTTCTCCTCCAACCAGGTGAAGAACCGGTCCCGGTCCACCTTGGCGGTGAGCGCCTTGCCGGCCAGATTGGGCGCCTTGTCCGCGCGGCTGAAGTCGTCCACCGCCACGATGTCCTGCCAGCCCGCACGCAGCAGGTCGCCCACCAGCGCGCTGCCGATGAAGCCCGCCGCCCCCGTCACCACGATCATGGCGGCAAAGTAACGCACGCACGCCCCGGCCGCCGCTCGTTACCTTCGCCGGGCACCGAACATTCGGGCGCCCTCCGGCATTCCTCGCGCATGCCCCTCGTGCACATCACCCGCCGCGAACGCTTCAGCGCCAGCCACCGCCTGGCCCGGCCCGATTGGAGCCTGGAGAAGAACCTGCAGGTCTTCGGCAAATGCGCCAACCCCAACGGCCACGGCCACAACTACGACCTGTGGGTGACCGTGAAGGGCGAGCCCGACCCGGAGACCAGCTTCGTGATCGACCTCAGCCTGCTGGGCCGCATCATCAAGGACCGCGTGATCCAGTACGTCGACCACCGCAACCTCGATGTGGACGTGCCCTTCATGCAGGGCCGATACAGCAGCACGGAGAACCTGGCCATCGCCATCTGGGAGCAGCTGGAGGCGCCCATCCGGGAGGCCGGCGCCGCGCTGCACTGTGTGAAGCTGCAGGAGACCGAGAACAACCACGTGGAATACCATGGCGCGTAAACCCGCACCCCAGGCCTCCCGCAAGCGCACCGCCGCCCCCGACGGGGAGCACGAGCCCCAGGGCGAAGGCTACGAGCGCATCGACCTCTACGACGCCAAGGGCATCCGCCGCATCAGCGGCCACTATGGCGACATCCTGAAGGCCATCGGCGAGGACCCCCGGCGCGAAGGGCTCAAGAAGACGCCCGAGCGGGTGGCCAAGGCGCTGCAGTACCTCACCCATGGCTACGACCTGGACCCTGCGGCCATCCTGCGCAGCGCGATGTTCACCGAGGCCTACAGCCAGATGGTGCTGGTGAAGGACATCGAGGTGTACAGCATGTGCGAGCACCACATGCTGCCCTTCTTCGGCAAGGCCCACGTGGCCTACATCCCCGACGGGCGCATCACCGGCCTGAGCAAGATCCCCCGCGTGGTCGACGCCTTCGCCCGCCGCCTGCAGGTGCAGGAGCGCCTCACAGACCAGATCCGCGACTGCATGCACGAGACCCTCCGCCCCCTCGGGGTGGCCGTGGTGCTGGAGTGCGCCCACCTGTGCATGCAGATGCGCGGGATCCAGAAACAGAACTCGGTGACCACCACATCGGCCTTCACCGGTATCTTTCTCACCGATCACCGCACCCGCGAGGAGTTCATCAAGCTCACCAGCGCCAACCTCCACTGACCATGGAACAGAACGGCTTCAACCCGCCCCTCATCGGCACCACCGATGTCGCCAGTGTGCGCACCTTCCTGGCCAACGTGTTCAGCTACATGGCCCTCGCCCTGGTGATCAGCGGCGTGATGGCCTGGTGGTTCGGCACCGACCCGGCCCTCTTCCAGTTGCTCTTCGACCCCGCCACCGGACGGCAGACCTTCCTGGGCTGGGTGGTGCTGCTGGCTCCCCTGGGCCTGGTGCTGCTGATGGGCGGCCTGGTGCAGCGCATGAGCGGCATGGCCCTGCTGCTCACCTTCCTGGCCTTCAGCACCATCATGGGCATCAGCCTCAGCTACATCTTCCTCATCTATGCCATGTCGGCCATCGTCAACGTCTTCTTCCTGTCCGCCGCAGTGTTCGGTGTGATGGCCGTGGCCGGCTACACCACCCGCACCGACCTCACCAAGCTCGGCAGCATCCTCATGATCGGCCTCATCGGCATCGTCATCGCGTCCCTCGTGAACTTCTGGTTGGAGAGCAGCACGCTGGACTACGTGGTGAGCATCATCGGCGTGGTGGTGTTCACGGGCCTCACGGCCTACGATGTGCAGAAGCTCAAGCGCATGGGCGAGGTGATGGCCACCGGCACCGAGGCCGCGCAGAAGATGGCCCTGATGGGCGCCCTCAGCCTCTACCTCGATTTCATCAACCTGCTCCTGATGCTGTTGCGCCTGTTCGGCGGCCGCAGGGACTGAACCGCCTCCACCCAACCGCATCCGCATGACCGCCTACGTATTCCCCGGCCAGGGCAGCCAGTTCCCCGGCATGGGCAGGGACCTGTACGACGCCGACAGCAACGCGCGCATCTGGTTCGAGCACGCCAACGACATCCTGGGCTTCAAGCTCACCGACGTGATGTTCAGCGGCACGGAGGCCGACCTGAAGCGCACCAACGTGACGCAACCCGCCATCTTCCTGCACAGCGTGGTGAAGGCCAAGGTGATGGGCGATGCGTTCCGACCGGCCATGGTGGCGGGCCACAGCCTGGGGGAGTTCAGCGCGCTGGTGGCCGCCGGGGCCATGGAGTTCGCGGACGGCATGAAGCTGGTGGCCGCACGCGCCAACGCCATGCAGAAGGCCTGCGAGCTGCAGCCCAGCACCATGGCCGCCATCCTGGGCCTCGAGGATGCGAAGGTGGAGGAGGTGTGCGGCACCATCCCCGGTGTGGTGGTGCCCGCCAACTACAACTGCCCCGGCCAACTGGTGATCAGCGGCAGCATCGATGCGGTGAACGCCGCCTGCGAGGCCCTGAAGGCCGCCGGCGCCAAACGCGCCCTCGTGCTGCAGGTGGGCGGCGCCTTCCACAGCCCGCTCATGGAGCCCGCCCGCGTGGAACTGGAGACCGCCATCGCCTACACGCCCATCGTGAACCCGCGCTGCCCGGTGTACCAGAACGTGGACGCCCGGCCCCACACCGACCCCGCCCGCATCAAGGCCAACCTCATCGCCCAGCTCACCGCGCCCGTCCGCTGGACCCAGACCATGCAGCACATGCTCGCCGACGGCTGCACCAAGGTGGTGGAGGTGGGCCCCGGCAACGTGCTCCAGGGCCTCTTCAAGAAGGTGAACAAGGAGCTGGAGACGGTGGCGGGGTAGGACCTACAGGCCCGCGTTCAGCAGCTTCCCGCTGTTCACCAGCTTGTGCAGGTAGGGCTCCTCGAGGGTGTCGCGCAGGGCGTGCACATGGTCCATGCGGTGGCAATCGCTGCCGATGAGCTCGTACCAGCCGCGGTCGATGAACTTCTCCGCCTGCTTGCGCACCGAGGGCCCGTATCCGCCCATGAGGGCGATGGTGTTGAGCTGGAACAGCACGCCGCGTTCCTTGAGCTGCTCGCAGCGCGAGAGGTCCTGGTTCCAGAAGCCGTAGCGCTCCGGGTGGGCCAGCACCGGCCGGTAGCCCTGTGTCTGCATGGCGAAGACGAGCTGCAGCAGGATCGCAGGCTCGCTGATGAAGGGCAGCTCGAACAGCAGCAGGTCCTGCCCGAAGGTGAGCACCTGCCGCTCCATCACCTTCTGCTCCAGCTCGTGGTCCAGGTAGTACTCGGCGGCCGCCTCCACGGTGATGTCCAGGCCCTGGGCCGCCACCTCCCGCCGCAGCTTGTCCAGACCGCCCAGGATGAGCTCCGGGGTGTTGCGGTAGCCGTCGCTCATCACGTGCGGGGTGGTGATCACCTTGGTGAAGCCGAGCTCCCGCATGGCGTGCAACAGTTCCATCGCCGCCTCCAAGGTGGGCGCACCGTCGTCGATGCCGGGGATGAAGTGGCTGTGCACATCGCACTTCAACGCGGCCAGGTCCACCGGAGCCGGCTGCGGGGCCTTGCGGCCGAAGAGCGAGGAGAACAGGCCCATGAGGGTGTGAGGGTGCTACGGTGCGAGGGTGCTACGGTACGGGCACGTCTCCGTTGGATCTCCGGCGAGGAGAGCAGGCGAAGCCTCACGCAGAGGGGCAGAGGGCGCTGAGCGGATCAACAGGAATGCGGTTCGAGGGTGGTGTGGTGCGAGGGTGGAGCGGCGCGACGGTGCAAGGGTGTCGGTGTCCCTCATCGCCCGGCGTAGTGGTCCGCGTAGTACTGCTGGTAGGCCCCGCTGGTCACGTGGTCCAGCCACTCGGTGTTGGCCAGGTACCAATCCACCGTGCGTTCGAGCCCCACTTCGAAGGTGATGCTCGGCTTCCAGCCCAGTTCGCGCTCGATCTTGCTGGCATCGATGGCGTAGCGCAGGTCATGCCCCGCGCGGTCGGTGACGTAGGTGATCAGCTTCGCGCTCTCCCCTTCCGTACGGCCCAGCTTGCGGTCCATCACGGCGCAGAGCAGGTGTACCAGGTCGATGTTCTTCCACTCGTTGTGGCCCCCGATGTTGTACGTCTCACCGTTCTTCCCGGTGTGGAAGATGGTGTCGATGGCGGAGGCATGGTCCTCCACCCACAACCAGTCGCGAACGTTCTCACCCTTGCCGTACACGGGCAGCGGCTTGTTGTTGCGGATGTTGTTGATCATGAGCGGGATCAGCTTCTCCGGGAAGTGGTGGCTGCCGTAGTTGTTGCTGCAGTTGCTCACCACGAAGGGCAGCTTGTACGTGTTGCCATAAGCGCGCACAAAATGGTCGCTGGAGGCCTTGCTCGCGCTGTACGGGCTCTGCGGGTCGTAGGGCGTCTCCTCGGTGAAGAAACCGCCGCCGTGCAGCGAGCCGTACACCTCATCGGTGCTCACGTGGTAGAAGCGCTTGCCCTCCATTGCTCCTTTCCAGGCCTCTTTCGCTGCATTCAGCAAGGTGACCGTACCGAACACGTTGGTGCGCACGAAGGCGAGCGGGTCGGTGATGCTACGATCCACATGGCTCTCGGCGGCGAGGTGCACCACACCATCGATGCTGAAGTCCTGGAACACCTTGGTCACGGCATCGGCGTCGCAGATGTCGGCCTTCACGAAGGTGTAGTTGGGCGCGTTCTCGATGTCACGCAGGTTCTCCAGGTTGCCCGCGTAAGTGAGCGCATCGAGGTTGACGATGCGGTACTGCGGGTACTTCGTGACAAAGCGGCGCACGACGTGGCTGCCGATGAAGCCGGCGCCGCCGGTGATGAGGATGGTCCGCGGCTCCTTCATTTCAACCACGGATGGACACAGATGATGGATGGGAACGGAGGTCTTGAGCATATCTGTATCCGTCCGCGTCCATCTGTGGTTCAGCTCACAGGCTCCAGTAGTTCACGCTCTTCACCTTCTTGCGGTAGATGCCCTTCAGGTCCACGAGGATGCCTTTCGCCGTCAGCATGTTCTTGAACCAGGCCTCGTCCTTGTTGGCGTACTCGGTGTGGTTCACGGCCACGATGATGGCGTCGTAGGGTCCTTTCATCTCCTTGGCGAGGGAATAGCCGTACTCGTGCACCACCTCCTCGCTGTCGGCGTGGGGGTCGGTGACGTCCACGTGGCAGCTGAAGCTGGTGAGCTCGCGCACCACGTCGATCACCTTGCTGTTGCGGATGTCGGTGACGTTCTCCTTGAAGGTGGCGCCCATCACCAGCACGCGGGCCTCGGCGGGGTTCTTGCCGGAGGCGATGATCTTCTTCACCGTCTGCTTGGCCACGTAGCCGCCCATGCTGTCGTTCACGAATCGGCCGCTGTCGATGATCTGGGCATGGTAGCCGAGCTCCTTCGCCTTGTACACCAGGTAGTAGGGGTCCACCCCGATGCAGTGGCCGCCCACCAGCCCGGGTTGGAACTTGAGGAAGTTCCACTTGGTGCCGGCCGCCTCGAGCACGTCGTAGGTGTTGATGCCCACTCGGTTGAAGATGATCGACAGCTCGTTGATGAGCGCGATGTTCACGTCGCGCTGGGTGTTCTCGATGATCTTGGCGGCTTCGGCCACCTTGATGTTGGCCGCGCGGTGCACGCCGGCCTTCACCACCAGCTCGTACACCTTGGCCACGGTCTCGGCGCTCTCGGCATCGCAGCCGCTGGTCACCTTCACGATGCGCTCCAGCGTGTGCTCCTTGTCGCCGGGGTTGATGCGCTCGGGACTGTAGCCCACCTTGAAGTCGGTGACGGACTTCAGCCCGCTGAGGCTCTCCAGCAGGGGCACGCAGTCCTCCTCGGTGCAGCCGGGGTACACGGTGCTCTCGTACACCACGTGGTCGCCCTTCTTCAGCACCTGCCCCACCGTGCGCGTGGCGCCCAGCAGCGGCCGCAGGTCGGGGATGTTCTGGTCGTCGATCGGCGTGGGCACCGCCACGATGAAGAACTCCACGTCCTTCAGGTCGCTGAGGTCCGCGGTGAAGTGGATGTCACAGCCCTCGAACTCGGACGGCGCGAGCTCGTTGCTCGGGTCCTCGTTGCGGCGCATCATGTCCACGCGCTTCCGGTTGATGTCGAAGCCCACGACCTTCAGCTTCCGCGCGAAGGCCAGCGCGATGGGAAGGCCCACGTAGCCCAGGCCGATCACGGCCAGCTTGGCCTCCTTCCGCACAAGGCGGTCATACAGACTGCTGCTCATCCCTCTTCTCGTAGATGCGTTCGATGATCTCGACCACCTTGAGGCCCTCGAGGGCATTGGTGGTCATGGTGTTGCTTCCCTTGATGGTCTCCACCACGTTGCGGATGATGTAGTGGTGGTTCTGCGCGCTGCCCTTGTAGGCCCCGTAGTCATTGGCCGGGTTGGTGGGCGCGAGCTCGGGCATGGTGTAGTCCTTGATGTGGCACACCTCCACCTGGTCCATGTACTGGCCGCCGATCTTCACGCTGCCCGTGGACCCGATGATGGTCATGCTGCTCTCCAGGTTCCGGTCCCACACGCTGGTGCTGTAGTTCAGGCAGCCCATGCCGCCGTTGAGGAAGCGGAAGTTCACCAGCCCGCTGTCCTCGAACTCGGTGAGCCCGTCGTGGTTGAAGTCGGCGAAGCGGCCCTGGATGTCGGCGATGTCGCCGAAGAGCCAGTACAGGATGTCGATGAAGTGGCTGAACTGGGTGAACAGGGTGCCCCCGTCGAGCTCCGCGGTGCCCTTCCATCCGCCCGGCTTGTAGTAACGCGCATCGCGGTTCCAGTAGCAGTTCACCTGCACCAGATAGATGTCGCCCAAAAGCCCGCGGTCCACCACGCCCTTGATCCACTGGCTCGGCGGGCTGTAGCGGTTCTGCATCACACCGAAGACGTGGCGATGCATCTGCAGGGCCTTGTAGATCACCGCCTCGCAGTCGGCCTTGCTGAGGCCCATGGGCTTCTCGCACACCACGTGCTTGCGGTGCTCCAGGGCCAGCAGGCTGTGCCGCGCATGCAGGCCGTTGGGACCGCACACGTTCACCACATCGATGCCGGGCACGTCGCGCAGCATCACCACCGGGTCGGTGAAAAAGGGCACGTCGTGTCCGTCGAGGCCCAGCTCCGCTCGGGGGCGCACGTCGCAGAGCGCCACCAGCTCCGCCTCGCCGTCGCGCTGGATCATTTCCGCGTGCCGCTTGCCGATGTGGCCGCAGCCGATGACGGCGAAGCGCACCTTGTCGTGGGGACCGCTGCTCATGGGTTCAGTCGATGCGGGATACGCGGCCTTCCTTCAGTTCGTATCGCTGCCCGCTCTCGGGGCAGGTGGCCTCACCCGCCTCATTGAAGCTCAGCTTGTGACCGTACTCGCTCATCCAGCCGGTGCGCCGGGCGGGGTTGCCCACCACCAAGGCGTAGGCGGGCACCTCCTTGGTCACCACCGCGCCGGCGCCGATGAAGGCGAACTCGCCGATGTCGTGCCCGCAGACGATGGTGGCGTTGGCGCCGATGCTGGCCCCCCGTCCCACCCGTGTCCGCAGATACTGATCCCGGCGCGCCACGGCGCTGCGGGGATTGATCACGTTGGTGAACACCATGCTGGGGCCCAGGAACACGTCATCACCGCACTCCACCCCGGTGTAGATGCTCACGTTGTTCTGCACCTTCACGTTGCGGCCCAGGGTCACGCCGGGGCTCACCACCACGTTCTGCCCGATGTTGCAGCCCTCCCCGATCGCGCAGCCCGGCATGATGTGGCTGAAGTGCCAGATGCGGGTGCCGGCCCCGATGGTCGCTCCTTCGTCGATGACGGCGGTGGGATGGGCGGTGTAGGACATGTGCGCATCGTGGACATGTGCCCATGTGCCCATGGACCCACGCCGAAGGGCTGCGAAGGTACCGCTTCCGGGCGACCTGTGAGCCAGCTGGACCCCAGCGGGTTACCTAACCCGACCCAGTGTCCGCGACAACGGGGTCGGAGGGGGCGCCCTCCGGCACGAGACCCAGGTCCTGGAGCGTTCCGATCAGTGGCTGCAACACCCCGGAACGTGGCCGTCCCACCTTCCACCGCACATGCCGCAGCCATTCGCGGGCCAGCTCGTCGTTGAAGCCCGCGTTGCGCATCACCAGCTCCACCGAGCGCGGGTCCTCGCGGAGGGCCAAGGCCTCACGTCGGAGCACCTCCAGCGCGCGTTCAAGCCGTGCCGGATGCGCACGCGCGAACTCCTCCCGCGCCACGATCACAAAACCCGGCCAGTCGCCACGCACCTCGTCCACACGGCGCATGACACCGGCCTCCACGTAGCGTGAAGTGACGTAGGTCTCCCACAGGAAGATCACCGGGCCTCCCTCGGCCATGCGCGCGGCGGCGCCCTCCATGTTGTGCACCACTTCCAGATCCTGCGGTCCCGGACGCCAGCCGAGCCGTTCCGCATACACCATGGCCATGATGTGGCTGCCGCTGCCGAGCCGGCTGATGGCAAAGGGAACGCCCTTCAACCGGGCGGGCTCCCGCAGGTCCGACCGTGCCGGCACATGCACGCCCCACGGCAGCGGGCTCTCCACGAAGGTGCTCACGATGCGGTGCGGGCCGCTGTTCAGTATGTCGCGCACGGCGCCCTCGGTCACCAGCACGGCCATGTCCAGCTCGCCATCGCGCAGCATCCGGCACATGCGACCGGTGCCTTCGGGCACGGTGTGCCACTGCAGGTCAATGCCCGCCTCTGCAAAGCGGCCCCGCTCCATGGCCATGTGCCAGGGCAGGTTGTAGGGTTCGGGCACGCCGGCGACGCGGAGCGGTTCACGCTTCAAGGCTCAAGACTCAGGGTTCAAGCGCAAAGGTGTGGCGCTTCCTGCTTTGAGCTTGGCGATCGACCAACAGATCCTGGGCTCACTTTCGCGCGTACCCCTCGAAGCTGAAGTGCTCCTTCTCATTGAGCTCCTCGGGGGTGAGGCCCTTGAAGTAGTCGTAGGTGATCTTCAACCCCTCGGCGCGGCTCACCTTCGGCTCCCAGCCCAGCAGCTTGCGCGCCAGGCTGATGTCCGGCTGACGCTGCATGGGGTCGTCCTTGGGCAGCGGCTTGTACACCACCTTCTGCGTGGTGCCCGTGAGCTTGATGATCTCGTCGGCGAACTGCTTGATGGTGATCTCGCCGGGGTTGCCCACGTTCACCGGACCGGCGTAGTCGCCCAACAGCAGGCGGTGGATGCCCTCGATGAGGTCGTCCACGTAGCAGAAGCTGCGGGTCTGGGAGCCGTCACCGAACACGGTGAGGTCCTCGCCCCGCAGCGCCTGGCCGATGAAGGCGGGCAGCACCCGGCCGTCGTTGAGGCGCATGCGCGGTCCGTAGGTGTTGAAGATGCGCACGATGCGCGTCTCCAACCCGTGGTAGGTGTGGTAGGCCATGGTGATGGCCTCCTGGAAGCGCTTGGCCTCGTCGTACACGCCGCGCGGGCCGATGGGGTTCACGTGGCCCCAGTAGTCCTCGGTCTGCGGATGCACCTGCGGGTCGCCGTACACCTCGCTGGTGCTGGCCACCAGGATGCGCGCCTTCTTGGCCTTGGCCAGGCCCAGCAGGTTGTGCGTGCCCAGCGAACTCACCTTCAGGGTCTGGATCGGGATCTTCAGGTAGTCGATCGGCGAGGCGGGGCTGGCAAAGTGCAGGATGTACTTCACCTCACCGGGCACATGCACGAACTTGGAGACGTCGTGGTGGTAGAACTCGAACTGCTCCAGCTTGAAGAGGTGCTCGATGTTCTTCAGCCGGCCGGTGATGAGGTTGTCCATGCCCACGACATGGTATCCCTCCTTGATGAAGCGGTCGCACAGGTGCGAGCCCAGGAAGCCGGCGGCTCCGGTGATGAGGACGCGTTCGCGTGGCATGGTGTGTCCTAGGCGTTCACCGGCTTCTTCGCGCCCACGGTCTGCCGGCCCACGCTCACGTAGGTGAAGCCGTTGTCCTGCATGTGGTCGAGGTCGTAGAGGTTGCGGCCGTCGAAGATCAGCTTCTCCTTGAGCAGCTCGCCCACACGCTTGAGGTCGGGCGTGCGGAACTCGGCCCATTCGGTGGCGATGAGCAGGGCATCGGCCCCCTGCAACGCCTCGTATTCGTCAGCTGCGAAGGTGACTCGGTCGCCCAGCAGGCGCTGCACGTTCGGCATGGCCTCCGGATCGAAGGCGGCCACCTGGGCACCCTCCTTCAGCAGGCCGTCGATGATGTAGAGGGCGGGTGCTTCCCGGATGTCGTCGGTGTCCGGCTTGAACGCCAGGCCCCACAGGGCGAACCGGCGCCCCTTGAGCGAGCCGCCGAAGTGCGCTTTCACCTTGTCCACCAAGCTCATCTTCTGGCGTTCGTTCACGGCCATCACACTGCGGATGATCTCGAAAGTGTAGCCGGCCTCATCGCCGCTGTGGGCCAGCGCCTGCACATCCTTGGGGAAGCAGCTGCCGCCGTAGCCGATGCCGGGGAAGAGGAAACGCTTGCCGATGCGCGTGTCCGTGCCGATGCCGATCCGCACCTTGTCCACGTCGGCGCCCACCTTCTCGCAGAAGTTCGCGATCTCGTTCATGAACGTGATCTTGGTGGCCAGGAAGGCGTTGGCGGCGTACTTGGTGAGCTCGGCGCTGCGCTCGTCCATGAAGATGATGGGGTTGCCCTGCCGCACGAAGGGTTTGTAAAGCTCCTCCATCACCTTGCGGGCACGCTCGCTGCTGGTGCCCACCACCACGCGGTCCGGCTTCAGGAAGTCGTCCACGGCGAAGCCCTCGCGCAGGAACTCGGGGTTGCTCACCACGTCGAAGAGCTCCTCCTTCGCGTTCCGCGCCAGCGCGGCGTGCACCTTTTCGGCGGTGCCCACGGGCACGGTGCTCTTATCCACGATCACCTTGTAGTCGGTGATGATGCGGCCCAGGTCGTCGGCCACGCCCAGCACGTACTTCAGGTCGGCGCTGCCATCCTCGCCCGGCGGTGTGGGCAGGGCCAGGAAGATCACCTGCGCCTGGGCCACCGCATCCTTCAGATCCGTGGTGAACCGCAGGCGGCCCTGGCGGATGTTGCGCTCGAAGAGCACATCGAGGTGCGGCTCATAGATCGGCACCTGCCCGGCCTTCAGCTGGCGCACCTTCTCCTCGTTGATGTCCACGCACACCACGTGGTTGCCGGTCTCGGCGAAGCAGGTGCCGGTCACCAGCCCCACGTATCCTGTTCCTACGACTGCGATGTTCATTCGGCGGTTGATTGGGGCGGTCGACGCCCGGTCGGTCTCAGTTGAAGAAGGCCTTCACGGCCCCGGTGATGTGCTCCAGTTGCTCGGTGTCCAGTTCGGTGCTCATGGGCAGGCTCAGCACTTCATGGACGAGCCGCTCCGTCACCGGCAGCGACCCTTCAGCGAAGCGGGGGCTCTTGTACGCATTCTGCAGGTGACAGGGTACAGGGTAGTAGATCATCGCCGGTATCCCCCGGTCCTCCAAGTGTTTGCGCAGGGCATCGCGGCGCCCGCCGGACACGCGCAGGGTGTACTGATGGAACACGTGGGTGCTGAACGAGCTGCGGTCAGGGATGGTGAGCGCGGGCAAACCGGCGAAGGCCGCATCATACGCGGCGGCGGCCTGGCGACGAGCCTCGGCGTAGGCGTCCAGGTGCCGCAACTTGATGCGCAGCACCGCCGCCTGCAGG
The DNA here is from genome assembly GCA_016713875.1 of Flavobacteriales bacterium. Taxonomy (NCBI): domain Bacteria; kingdom Pseudomonadati; phylum Bacteroidota; class Flavobacteriia; order Flavobacteriales; species Flavobacteriales bacterium. The sequence goes on along the minus strand of JADJOI010000003.1, from coordinate 3,646,900 downwards.
CTGTCCAGCCTGCTGTTCACGCCCACCACCTCATGGTAGTAACGCACCTCGCTGCCGTGGTTGCACACCCGGCGAAGCCTCTTCGCCAGCGCCTCATCATCGGTGAACAGGGCACCGCCATCGCCGTAGCAGCCCAGGTTCTTGCTGGGGAAAAAGCTGGTGGTACCGATGTGGCCGATGGTGCCGGCCTTGCGCACGGCGCCCGCGGACGAGCGGTGGTCGCTGCCGATGGCCTGGCAGTTGTCCTCGATCACGTACAGGCTGTGCTCCTTCGCAATGGCCATGATGGCGTCCATGTCCGCCGTCTGCCCGAAGAGGTGCACCGGCACGATGGCCTTGGTGCGGGGAGTGATCTTGCGCCGCACGTCCTCCGGATCCAGGTTGAAGCTTCCCGGCAGCACGTCGGCGAACACCGGCACGATGCCCAGCAGCGCCACCACTTCCACCGTGGCCACGAAGGTGAACGACGGGGTGATCACCTCATCGCCCGGCTTGAGGTCCAAGGCCATCATGGCGATCTGCAGCGCGTCCGTGCCGTTGGCGCAGCCGATCACGTGCTTCGCACCGAGGTAGGTCGCCAGCTCCTGCTCGAACGCCTTCACCTCCGGTCCGTTGATGAAGGCGGTGCTTTCGATCACCCTCTGGATCGCGGCGTCCACCTCGGGCTTGATGCGGGCGTACTGGCCGACGAGGTCGACCATATGGATGGGATTCATGGATGCGGGGATGCGCCTGCGGCGCGCGGCGGCGAAGATAGCCATCGGCCCTCGCGGCCGGGCCGCGATCGGCGGGCGCTTGGCGCGCATTGTCCCGGCGCACAAGCCGCTACCTTCGCGCGTCCATGATCGGGTCCCGCAGCATCCTCCTCCCCTTCCTTGTCGCGCTCGCCACAGCGCCGGCCGTCGCACAACGGAGCGTGCGCGACTCGTCGATCGTGCTGGTGCCGGTGACCGTGAGCTACAGCTATCAGGTGCCGGGCGGCTCACTGGCCACCCGCTTCGGGCACAACAGCAACCTGGGCCTCAGCGCGGTGGTGAAGCTGCGCAGCAACTACTTCCTGGGCGCCGAGGGCGGCTTCCTCTTCGGCAACAAGGTGGTGGAGCCCGGTCTGTTGAACGGTGTGCGCAACGCCGCCGGACAGGTGCTCGACCAGAACGGACAACCCGCCACCGTCTTCACCTACCAGCGCGGCTACACGGCCATGGCCGTGGTGGGCAAGATCCTGCCCATCGTAGGGCCCAACCCCAACAGCGGCCTCATGCTGAAGCTCATGGGCGGTTACATGCGCCACAAGATCCGCATCGAGACGCAGAACAACACCGTGCCCCAGTTGGAGGGCGACTACCTGGAGGGCTACGACCGGTTGTGCGCCGGACCGGCCTTCGGCTTCGCCCTGGGCTATCAGCACCTCGGCAACCGCCGATTCATCAACTTCCACGTGGGCTTCGAGATGATCGTGGGCCTCACCACCCCGTTGCGCGCCATGAACTTCGATACCGGCCGCAGCGACACCGACCGCCGCACCGACGTGCTCACCGGCCTGCGCGCCGGATGGACCGTGCCCATCTACCGACGGAAGGCGGACAGCTTCTACATCTACTGATGGCCGGCCTGGCGCACCTGGTCCCGGCGTGCTACACGATCCTGGTGCGCGCGGCCGCACCCTTCCACCCGAAGGCGCGCGCCTGGGTGACGGGCCGCCGCGGCCTGTGGGAGCGGCTGCAGGCAAAGGCCCCGGCCCTGCAGGGCTGCCTGTGGATGCACTGCGCCAGCGTGGGCGAGTTCGAACAGGGCCGGCCCGTGCTCGAAGCCCTGCATGCCGCACACCCCGACCGCCCCGTGCTGGTCACCTTCTTCAGCCCCAGCGGCTACGAGGCCCGCAAGGACCTGCCCCTGGCCACGCACGTGGACCACCTGCCCGCCGACAGCGCGGCCCACGGCGCCCGGCTCGTCGCGCTGCTGCGCCCTTCGGCCGTCCTTTGGGTGAAGTACGAGTTCTGGCCCGGCACCCTGGGCGCCCTTGCCACGGCGGGCGTCCCCACCTTTCTGGTGAGCGGCATCTTCCGCGCCGGTCAACCCTTCTTCCAGTGGTATGGCGGCGCGTGGCGCCGCATGCTGCGCGGCCTCACCCACCTCTTCGTGCAGGACGAGGGCTCGCGCGCCCTGCTGGAACGCATCGGCATCCGCCACGTGACGGTGAGCGGCGACACGCGCTTCGATCGTGTGCGCGCCATCGTGGAGGCGAACGAGGAGCTGCCCACGGCCGCGGCCTTCCGCGGGGCGGGACCTGCGCTGATCTGCGGCAGCACCTGGCCGGCGGACGAAGCGCTTCTGCGCGATGCCCTGGCCGGCATGGACCTTCCCGCGAAAGTCGTGGTGGTGCCCCACGAGATCTCCACGTCCGGGCTGGCGGCCACCGAAGCGCGCTTCCCCAAGCCCTTGGTCCGATGGAGCGAGCTGGAACGGACCTCACCGGGCAACGCCGCCGCGATGCTGGGAAGCAACCCGGCCGGCACGCTGCTGGTGGACCGCATGGGCCTGCTGGCGCGCCTCTACCGGCATGGCGATGTGGCCTACGTCGGCGGTGGGTTCGGAGAGGGCATCCACAGCCTGCTGGAGCCCGCGGCCTGGGGCCTGCCGGTGATCTTCGGTCCACGCCACGCCAAGTTCGCCGAGGCCCGCGCGCTCATCGCCGCCGGCGCCGGCTTCGAGGTGGGCAATATCGACCAGCTGCGCACCGTTCTCCAGCGCCTGCTGACCGATCCCGAAGCCCGCCGGACCGCCGGGGAGGCCGCCGCTCGCTATGTGCGCGAGCAAGCCGGCGCCACAGCACGGGTGGTGGACGGTGTGCAGCAAGGACTCGAGAAACACCCCTGACCCATGCGCAGCATCCTCCTTCTGATGGCGTTCGCCAGCATTGTCCGGGTCCAAGCGACCCACATCCTTGGCGGTGAACTTTACGTGGACGCGCTATCCGCCTCGACGTACACGGTGACCCTGCACCTGTTTGTGGATGCGAGCTCTCCGGCGGACCGCCCCGGGATGCCTGTTGACATGGGCGACGGCGTGGTGGACACCCTGCCGCGCACGAGCATCACCCCCACTTCAAGGGACGGCCTGTACGACCGAGCTGCACGTGTACACCGGCTCCCATACGTATCCGGGATACGGCACTTACCTGTTGACCGTGACCGACCCCAACCGCACCAACAGCATCCTGAACATCCCGAATTCGGTCAATGTGGCGTTCTGTCTGCACACCCTGTTGGTGATCGACCCAATGGTCGCCGCCAACAGCTCGACACGGTTCACCAACATGCAGACCGAGGCGGCCTTCAGCTTCAGCACCCTGGTGCACGACCCCGGTGCCGTGGACACGGACGGTGACAGCCTGTCGTTCGAGCTGGTGGAACCCTTGGGCGACGCGTGCCAGTCCATCCCGGGGTATGTGCCTGCGGACCAAGTAGTGCCTGGCACTCCGCTGTTCTGGCTGGATCCCACCACCGGCACCTTGCTGTGGGACCACCCGCAGCTCATCGGCCGTTACAACGTGGTCATCCGCTGCTCGGAATGGCGCAACGGACAACTGATCGGCCAGGTGACGCGGGACATGACCCTGTGCGTGGACCAGGTGCCCACGGCGATGGCCGAGGCGGCACCGGCGGCGGCGCCGACCGTGCGAACCTTGGACACCGAAGGGCTCTACCAGGTGGAGCCGCCGGGCACGGCGGTGCGCTCCGTGCACGATGCGCAGGGGCGCGTCCTGCCAGCGGACCTACGCGCGCCGGGCCTGGTGGACCTGAGCGAGCGGCCAGCGGGCCTCTACCTGGTGCAGGTGCAGGCGCCCACCGGTGCCCCGCGGATGATCCGGGTGCTGCGCCCCTGACCTCCGGGCGAGAGGCAGCGTTCGGGCCGACCCTCCGTCTTTCCCCGGCCCCGCTACCTTGGCGCCCCCATCATGAGGATCCTCGGCATCTCCGCCTTCTACCACGACAGCGCCGCCGCCCTGCTCCAGGACGGCCGCATCATCGCCGCCGCCCAGGAGGAACGCTTCACCCGCAAGAAGCACGACCCCGGCTTCCCCACCCACGCGGTGCGCTATTGCCTTGAGGAGGCCGGTGTACGCCTTGAGGACCTGGACGCCATCGCCTTCTATGACAAGCCCCTGCTGAAGTTCGAGCGGCTGCTGGAGACGTACTATGGCTTCGCCCCCAAGGGCATCCGCTCCTTCCTGATGAGCATGCCCGTGTGGATGAAGGAGAAGCTCTTCCTGAAGAAGCTCATCCGCGACGAGCTGAAGGCCTTCGGCGACCCCGGGCCCGTGATGCGCAAGCTGCTCTTCCCCGAGCACCACCTGAGCCACGCGGCCAGCGCCTACTACGCTTCGCCCTACACCGATGCCGCCGTGCTCACCATCGACGGCGTGGGCGAGTGGGCCACCGCCAGCATCTGCCACGGCAAGGGGAAGGACATGACGATCCTGCGCGAGCTCCGCTTCCCGCACAGCCTGGGGCTGCTCTATTCGGCCTTCACCTACTTCTGCGGCTTCCGCGTGAACAGCGGCGAATACAAGCTGATGGGCCTGGCCCCGTATGGCCGCGCCGGATCGCCGGAGGTGGAGCGCTACCGCGACCTCATCCTCAAGGAGCTCGTGCGCCTGAACGACGATGGCTCGGTGTGGCTCGATCAGCGCTACTTCGACTATGCGGCCGGTCTGCGCATGGCCGACGACGCGGCCTGGGCCAAGCTGTTCGGCTTCCCGCGCCGCGAACCTGAGAAGGATGAGCTTGCCCAGCATCACTGCGACCTGGCGCTGGCCATCCAGCAGGTGACCGAGGAGGCCGTGCTGCGCATGGCGCGCGAGGCGAAGCGCCTCACTGGCAGCGACCACCTCTGCCTGGCCGGCGGCGTGGCCCTCAACTGCGTGGCCAACGGCAAGCTGCTCGAGAGCGGCCTCTTCAAGGACCTCTTCATCCAACCCGCCGCGGGTGATGCCGGTGGCGCTCTGGGTGCTGCCTACGCTGCGCACCACATCCACCATGGTGCCGCGCGCGACATGGCCGAACAGCCCGACGCCATGCGCGGTGGTTACCTCGGTCCGGACATCACCACGCAGGACGTGGAACGCACCGCGCGCCGCTACAGCGCGCCCTTCCACCGCTTCGACGACCCGACGCAACTGGTGGAGCGCGCCGCCGCGCTGCTGGCCGTGGGCAAGGTGGTGGGCTGGGTGAACGGCCGCATGGAGTTCGGTCCCCGCGCCCTCGGCGCCCGAAGCATCCTGGGCGACCCCCGCGACACCGAGATGCAGAAGAAGCTCAACCTGAAGATCAAGTACCGCGAGAGCTTCCGCCCCTTCGCCCCCGCCGTGCTCGCCGAGGACGCCCCCCGCTACTTCGACATCCACACCCGCTCGCCCTACATGCTGCTGGTGCGGCCCGTGCAGCACGACCTCCGCAAGTCGCTGCCGTCCGACTACCCGCAGTTCGGCATCCGCGAAAAGCTGTACCACGAGCGCTCCAGCCTGCCGGCCATCACCCACGTGGACTTCAGCGCGCGCGTGCAGACCGTGCACCGCGAGACCAACCCGCGCTTCCACGCCCTCATCAGCGCCTTCAAGGCCCGCACCGGCGTGGGCGTGCTGGTGAACACCAGCTTCAACGTGCGCGGCGAACCCATCGTGTGCACCCCCGAGGACGCCTACCGCTGCTTCATGCGCACCGAGATGGACGCCCTGGTGGTGGGCGACCACCTCTTCCTGAAGCCCGAGCAGCCCGCCTGGCAGCGCACGGACAACTGGAAGGAGGAGTTCGTGCTCGACTGACCATGGCGCGGCGCGTCGGCACCGCCCTGTTGCTGCTGCTGTTCACCGTGGCCGCGGCCGAGGTGCTGCTCCGCCTGTGGCCCCCGCTGGGCATCCGCGTGCAGGGCGACCGCCTCGTGCTGCCCACCGATGTGGACGATGTGATCCGCGGCTCCGCCCTGCCCGGCAGCGACACGGTCATCCATGTGCACCGCAACCACCTGGGCCTGCGCGGACCCGACCTTCCGCGTGACACCGCCGGGCTGCTGCGCATCGTGGCCGTGGGCGGTAGCACCACCGAATGCATGTACCTGAGCGACGGCCAGGACTGGCCCGCGCTCCTCGGTGCGCAGCTATCCCGGGAAGGCCGCCCCATCTGGGTGAACAACGCCGGGCTCGACGGCCACAGCACCTTCGGGCACGCCATCCTGTTGGATGACGTGGTGCTCCCGCTGCGCCCGCAGGTGGTTCTGCTTCTGGTGGGCGCCAATGAGCTGGGGCGGAGCGACCTGGGGCGGTACGACCGGGCACAGTGGCGCCAGCGCTCCCGGTCCTGGCCGGAGCACAGCGCCATCCTCCGCACCTGGCGGGCCTGGCGGCAGGCGCGCACGGTGCGCGAAGCCGGGATCGGGCACCGCGCCCTCGAGTTGGACGGCACACCGGCTCCGCTTCCACCGGACAGCCTGCGGATGCAGCTGGCGCGCGAGCAGGCCCTGCTTCCTCGGTACCGCGCCCGACTGGAGGCCTTGATCACCCTATGCCGCGCTGAGGGAAGCCAGCCGGTGCTGATGACGCAACCCTGTATCGCTGCCAACGTCATGGACACGGCGCTCGCGCGAAGGCTGCTGGACCTGCCCCTGCTCACCGGCACGGATGGACGCACCCTGCTTGAACGCCTCGACCTCATCAACAGCGTGACACGCCGCGTGGCCGAGGAACAGGACCTGCCGCTGATCGACCTGGCCCGTGAACTGCCTGGCGGGCCTGCACACTTCTACGACGCGTTCCACTTCACCAAGGCCGGTTCCGCCGCGGTCGCAGCCCTGTGCGCGGAACGGCTCACCGCCTACCTTTCGGCCCGCTTTCCGCAACACCTGACGCACTGAACGCATGGACTTTCTGAAGGACCTCTGGGGCTTCCTGTGGAGCCGCAAGAAGTGGTGGCTTGCCCCCGTCATCATCGTGCTGCTGCTGCTCGGCGTGCTGCTCGTCATCGGCGGCGGATCGGCCGTGGCCCCCTTCATCTACACCCTGTTCTGAGCCATGAGCGCCCCGGCCCACCCCGAGGAACGCACCGACGCCAGCATGCTGGTCATCACCACGGGCTTCCTGGTGCTGCACTTCATCTTCCACAAACCGTGGATGCTGGTGGTGGCCGTGTGCGCCGGCCTCATCGGCCTGCTGCTGCCACCGCTGGCCCGCCTGGTGCACCGCGGCTGGATGAAGCTGGCCCTCGCCTTGGGCTGGTTCAACGGACGCGTGCTCCTCAGCGCGGTCTTCTTCGCGCTGCTGACGCCCATCGCGCTGTTGCGCCGCCTGGGCCGCTCCGATGGCCTCGCCCTGCGCAAGCCCACCGGCAGTGTGTGGACGGTGCGCGACCACACCTACGTGGCCAAGGACCTGGAAACGCCCTGGTGAGGGCGCAGGGGGTCAGCCCTTCAGCTTCGGATTGTTCCGGTGCCGTTCGGCATCGCGTGCGGTCTTCGCCACCATGCGGCGTTCCCACGCCGCCCCCAGGTCCGTGCCGGTCTGGTTGGCCAGGCACAGCATCACGAACAGCACATCGGCCAGCTCCTCGCCGAGGTCCTTTGCCCGGTCGCTCTCCTTCTCGCTCTGCTCTCCATAACGCCGCGCGAGGATCCGCGCCACCTCGCCCACCTCCTCGGCGAGCATGGCCATGTTGGTGAGCGGATCGAAGTAGCGCACCCCCACGGTGCCGACCCACTGGTCCACCTCGGTCTGAAGGCTGCGGAGCGTCATCGTGCTCCTTAGTCCCGAACTCGTATCTTCCACCGCCATGATCAGCCGGGTTTTGCACAAAGGTGTGTGGATCGCGCTTGTGCTGTGCATCTCCCTGCCGGCGGCGGCGCAGGAGGAGCGCGATCAGGTGCAGGCGGTGGTCGATGGTGTGCGCAGCCCGCAGCATGCCCATCAGGCCGCCGTCCTCATCCGCCAACTGCCCGGCGTCGAGATGGGCCGCGTGGACCACAACACGCGCAACCTGCTGCTTCACCTGAGCCCTGGCAGCCCTGTCACCCAGGCCCAGCTCGACCAGTCGATCGCGCCGCTGGGCATGAGCCTGCGTTGTTATCGGCGCACGCCGCTGGACGGCATCGGACCCTTCCGGCACCTCGATCCCCGCACCTGCGATCAGGCCCCCGCCGAGCGATGAAGACCCTGCGGACCCTCCTGGTCGCCGCGCTCCTGCTGGGGATCGGGGCGGAGGGCGCGTCCGCGCAGTGCACGAACTACACCATCACCGTAGGTGGTGGCACCTGGGACTTCGAGATCGATTGGGAGCTGGTGAACGACCTGGGCGTCACGGTGGCCACGGGCTTCGCCCCCCAGACGGTGAGCGTGTGCCTGCCGGCCGGCTGCTACACCATGTACATGTACGATCTCTTCGGCGATGGCTGGAACGGCGCCAGCTTCGTGGTCCGCGTGCAGCCGGCGAACACGATCGTCAGCTCCGGAACGCTGGCCAACGGGTCCTTCGGCACCGCGCAGGTGAACCTCGGCGGCGGGTGCGGTGGCGCCAACTGCAGCAACTACACGCTCACGGTCAGCGGCGGCAGCTTCCCCACCGAGGTGAGCTGGAACCTGGTGAGCGGCGTGCAGATCGTGGGCACCGGCTTCGCCCCGAGTTCCCAGGTGCTTTGCCTGGACACCGGCTGCTTCGTGATGCAGATGTTCGACTCCTTCGGCGATGGATGGAACGGCGCCACCTGGACCCTGACCAACAGCGGCGGCACCACGGTGGGCTCGGGCACCCTGGCCACCGGCAGCATCGGCCAGCAGGTGATCGACCTGAGCCCCACCACGAATTGCTCGATCAGCAGCGGGCCGGTGACGGCCAGCGATTGCCCGCAAGCCGTAAACATCTGCACGAACTACGCCTTCCAGATCGACCCCAACGGCATCGGCAGCCTCAATGAGATCCCGCCGCTCGGCTCCCTGGGCAATCCGGACCTGTTGCTGGGCGACCTGGCCTTCAGCACCTGGGGCAGCGACAACTGGGGCTGCCTGCGCAACAACGAGCTCAACAGCACCTGGATGGTGGTCAACATCAGCGGCAGTGGATCGCTGGAGTTCACCTTCGGCGGGCTCGGCAGCCAGGCCGGCTTCTACGACTGGATCATGTACCCCTACACGCCAGGGACCTGCTCCGCGATCTCCGCCAACACCCTCGCGCCGATCCGCTGCAACTGGAACGAGGTGGCCTTCGGCGGCACCGGGCTTGCGGCCACCACCCCGCCCGGCGGTGATGCCGGCAACTTCGAGCCGCCGCTCAACGTGCTGGCCGGTCAGCAGTACATCATCTGCTTCAGCAACTGGAGCAGCGTGACCACCCTGGTGCCCCTGGAGTTCGGCGGCACCGCCACGGTGAGCTGCGACCCCATCGTGCTGCCTATCACGCTCACCGGCTTCACGGCCGACCCGGTCGAGGCGGGCATCGCCCTCGCCTGGCACACCTCCAGCGAGGAAGGGGTGCGCTCCTTCCTGATCGACCACGGCACCGGGCCCGAGGCCTGGACCACGGTGAGCGAGGTGCAGGCTTCCGGTGGTCCTGCGCAGGAGACCGAATACGCGTTGACGCATCTCCGTCCCGTCACCGGCACCAACTTCTATCGGTTGCGGATCATGCATCACGACGGCACCATCGCCACCGGCCCCACGGTAAGCGCGGAATGGTCCGCTCCCCTCGTGGACGTGGTGCCCAATCCGTCCGCCGGGCGCTTTTCCGTGGCCTGCCACGGATCGCCGATCGAGGTGTTCGACGCGCTCGGGCGTGCCGTGGCCTTCCTTCGGCGCCCCGCCGGCCCGGGCCGTTCCGAAGTGGTGCTCGACCGCCACGCCCAGGGCCTGCACCTGCTCGTGGTGGGTGGCGGCGACGACCGACGGACCGCCCGCGTGCTGGTGGACCGCAGCCTTACTCCCTGAGCCGGCTGTCGATGAGGATGGTGACCGGGCCGTCGTTCACCAGCTCCACCTGCATGTCCGCGCCGAACTCACCGGTGCGCACCGGTCGGCCCACAGCCTCGGTGAGCAGTTGCTTGACGCGCAGATAAAGCGGTACCGCCTCTTCAGGCCGGGCCGCGCGGATGTAGCTCGGGCGGTTGCCCTTGGCGGTGCTCGCCTGGAGGGTGAACTGGCTCACCAGGAGCACCTCCCCACCGACCTGGGTGATGTCGAGGTTCATCACCCCGTCCGCATCGGGGAAGATCCGCATGCGGGCGATCTTGCCGCACAGCCACTCGGCCTCCGCAGCGGTGTCGCCCACCTCCACGCCCAGCAGCACCAGCAGACCACGACCGATGCGCGCGTGCTCGGCCCCGCCGATGTGCACCGACGCTCCGGATACCCGCTGCAGCACGGCCCTCATGGTCAGTGCTCGCGCTGCTGGATGAAGGACCGCACCCGGTCGCGCTTCTCCACCGCACTTCCCTTGCCGGTGATGCCGTCGCGCCAATACCCATAGGTGGCATTGGGCAGGAGGATGAAATACTGCGACAGTTGGCCGGACATCATGTACATGCCCGGCAGTCCCTGACCAGCACTCCGGTCCTTCAACACCTGTTCGAAATCGGTGAGCTGATCGCCCACCAGCAGCACCACACGATGGGTGCGCCGCACCGAATCACGCCTGGCCGTCTTGTCGCTGGTGCCCTGCATGGTGAGCACATGTTCCTTGTCCGCCATGGGGAATCCTAGCCCGGCGAGGTTGGCGATGGTCACCTCCTTCTCATCGGCATCGCGGTTGGTGATGTAGTACACGCTGCAACCGTGGGAGACCGTGTGGTTCAGGAAGTCCAGTGCACCGGGCAGGGGTTTGGCCTCGGCCCGCGCGGTCCAGGCCTTCCAGGTCTCCGGGCTGTAGCCGCGCCCCGCACGGATGTTCTCGAGTTCGTACGGGCTGTTGTCGAGCACGGTCTCGTCCACGTCCACGATCACGGCCGGTGGCAGGCTATCGGGCATGGCGAGGTTGGCGTCGAGCTTCAGCCGGGCGTAGGCATATCCCTGCTCGTACAACCAGGCCACCTCGGCCGAAGCGTTCTGGTAGAGGGCGGCGTTCACGTTCTGGGCCACGAGCTCTCTTGCCGCAGCGGCCTCGGCATCCTCGGCCACCGGGCGCTGAGCGGTGCAGGACCAGAGCCCCATGACGGGGACGAGCAGGGGAATGACGGGGATGCGCATCGTTCACGGGTTCAATCCAGTCGGTAAGGACTCTCCTCATCGATGCCCTCGAGCATGTCGCGGTAGCTGCTGTAGCGGCTTCCGGCCAGCTCTCCAGCCTCCACCGCGGCGCGCACCGCACAGCCGGGTTCGTCCTTGTGCAGGCAGTTGTTGAAGCGGCAACCGCCCTTCAACCGGAAGATCTCGGGGAACTGATCGCCGATGTCCTCGGCCTCCAGGTCCACCAGCCCGAAGCCCTTGATGCCGGGGGTGTCGATGATGAAGGTCGGTGGGATCACGGCCTGAGTGGCGAGTGACGAGCGGCGAGTGTCAGCCGGCTGATCACTCGCCACTCGCAATTCATCACTCGCCACTCCCAGCTCGAACATCTCGGCGTAGGTGGTGGTGTGCTGGCCCTTCTCACTGGCCTCGCTGATGACGGCGGTGTGCAGGTCGAGCGCCGGATCGATGCTGTTGATGAGGGTGCTCTTCCCCACCCCGCTGTGCCCGGCCACCAAGGTCACCCGGCCGGCGAGCAGCTCCCGCACATCGTCCACCCCGGCCCCGGTCCGCGCCGAGGTCATCAGCACCCGATAGCCCGCCTGCTGGTAGGTGTCCACCAGCTCCGCCAGGTCCTCCATCTCGTCGTCGGCCAGGTCGTCCACCTTGTTCACCACCAGCACCACCGGCACCTGGTAAGCCTCGGCGGTCACCAGGAAGCGGTCGATGAAGCCCGTGGAGGTGCGCGGGCGCGCCACCGTCACGATCAGCAGCGCCTGGTCCAGATTGGCGGCGATCACATGCTTGTGGTGGCTCAGGTTCACGCTGCGCCGCACCAGGTAGTTGCGCCGGTCGTGCAGGTCGGTGATGGCGCCCGGGTGGTCCGCATCCTCCTGCGGGCTGAAGTCCACCCGATCGCCCACCGCCACCGGGTTCGTGCTCTTCCACCCCTTGATCCGCAGGTTGCCCTTGGCCACGCACTCGTGCAGCGTGCCGTCGTCGCCACGCACCAGGTAGCGGCTGCCGGTGGAGCGCATCACAAGGCCGGTGGGCATGGTGCGAAGATCGGTGGGAACGCGCTGCAATGTGGAAATGTGAACATGAAAGGAATGTGGCTTCAGGTTCGTGCCAGGGTGAGGTCGCATGCTCCACGCAGGTCAACCCTTGAGGTGGCTGCCACATCTCCACATTCACACATTATCCCTCGCTGACCACCCAAGGATACCTTTACACCCCATGTCCATCTCCGTCCGCGGCATCACCAAGCTCTACGGCCCGCAGAAGGCGCTGGACGACGTGAGCTTCGAGCTGGCGAAGGCGGGCGTGGTGGGCTTCCTGGGACCCAACGGCGCGGGCAAGAGCACCATGATGAAGGTGCTCACCTGCTACCTGCCGCCCACCAGCGGCGAGGCCAGCGTGTGCGGGCACGACATCCGCTCGGCCAGCATGCAGGTGCGGCGCAACGTGGGCTACCTGCCGGAGCACAATCCGCTGTACGTGGACCTGTATGTGCGCGAGTACCTGGAGTTCGTGGCCGGCATCCACGGGCTGAAGGGGAAGGAGGCCCGGGTGCGGGAGATGATCGGTCTGGTGGGCCTGGAGCGTGAACAGCACAAGCGCATCGGCGCGCTCAGCAAGGGCTACCGCCAGCGCGTGGGCCTGGCCCAGGCCCTGATCCATGACCCGCAGGTGCTCATCCTCGACGAGCCCACGAGCGGCCTCGACCCCAATCAGCTGGAAGAGGTGCGCGGCCTCATCCGCACCGTGGGACGCGAGAAGACCGTGCTCCTCAGCACGCATATCATGCAGGAGGTGGAGGCCATCTGCGAACGGGTGATCATCATCGACCGCGGCCGCATCGTGGCCGACGACCGGGCCGACCGGCTGCGCAGCGCCCAGCGCGACCTCGAGGTGCTGGAGGTGGAGTTCGACGGTGGCGTGGAGATGCGGCAGCTACTGGCCATCCCCGGCGTGGTGCATGCGCGCCAGGAGAGCCCGGTGCGGTGGGCCATCGGCCATGCTCGCGAGCAGGATGTGCGGCCCGCCGTGTTCCAGTTCGCCGTGGACCACGGCCGCAAGGTGCTCACCCTGCAGAAGAGCACGCGGGGCCTGGAAGAGGTGTTCAAGGAGCTCACCAAGGGGTGAGTCGCCGCCCCCTCAGAACTTCAGCTGCAGCCCCGCCGTGAGGAAGGACGTGTCGTAACCCACCTCGGCGAACACGCCCAGGAAGTTCGTGAAGTAGTAGCGCGTGCCAACAAAGACCGAGGAACGCACCGGGCTCCGCGCGTTGAAGTTCCGGCGGTAGAGGTTCTCGTAATACGTGGAGGAATACGTGGACCGGTCGGAGTACGTGGTGACGGTGAAGCCCAGGCCGATGCCCGCGTACACATCCCAGTTCTCCACCTTGTGCCAACTGTTCCAGTGGTAGGTGCCGCGGAAGCCGAAGCTCCAGAAGTCGTAGCGCTTGTCCTCCACCCAGTAGAGATAGTCCTCGTAAATGCGCCGGTTGGTATAGGAGAAATAGCCGCCGATGCCAAGGACGCCTGGGCCCACCGGGATGGCCGTTCCGCGGTCGTACATCAGAGAGAGCGTGGGGCGGAACCCGTAGTAGCTGCCATAGCGGTAGTAGTTGCCGCCCACCCCGACGCCCACCCCCACGGCGTTGTCGCCGGCCTGGAAGGCTTGGGCGTGTGCGTGATCGGGGGTCAGGGCCCACAGAAGGCCGGCGGCGAGCAGGGAGCGGAACATGGCGAAAGGTTCGATGGGGCAAAAGTAGATGGGGCGCAACGGCCTTGTCCCGGGCCCGGACGGACGGCTTACCAACAGGCCCCCTTTGAAGCCACGACCGTGCGCAGGGTCGGCGCATCCCGGCGAAACCCCGTTCTTTGCCGCCGCTTAGTCCAAGCCCCATGCCCTACCTCTTCACCTCCGAATCCGTCAGCGAAGGCCACCCCGACAAGGTCGCCGACCAGATCAGCGATGCCCTCATCGACCACTTCCTCGCGTTCGACCCGCAGAGCAAGGTGGCCTGCGAAACCCTGGTGACCACCGGACAGGTGGTGCTGGCCGGCGAGGTGAAGAGCAACGCCTACCTCGATGTGCAGCAGATCGCCCGCGAGGTGATCGAGCGTATCGGTTACACCAAGAGCGAGTACATGTTCGAGGCGCACAGCTGCGGTGTGCTGAGCGCCATCCACGAGCAGAGCCCCGACATCAACCAGGGCGTGGAGCGCAAGAAGCCCGAGGAACAGGGCGCCGGCGACCAGGGCATGATGTTCGGCTACGCCTGCCGCGACACAGATACGTTCATGCCGCTGCCGCTCGAGCTCAGCCACCTGCTGCTCCGCGAGCTCGCCGCCATCCGCCGTGAGAAGAACAGCAAGATGCCCTACCTGCGCCCCGACGCCAAGAGCCAGGTGACCATCGAGTACAACGACGACCACACGCCCAAGCGCATCGACGCCATCGTGGTGAGCACCCAGCATGACGACTTCGACAGCGAGGCGAAGATGCTGGCGCGCATCAAGAAGGACGTGATCGAGGTGCTGATCCCCCGCGTAATGAAGAAGCTGCCCAAGCGGGTGCAGGCCCTCTTCGGCAAGGACATCGCCTACCACATCAACCCCACCGGCAAGTTCGTGATCGGCGGCCCGCACGGCGACACCGGCCTCACCGGCCGCAAGATCATCGTGGACACCTACGGCGGCAAGGGCGCGCACGGCGGCGGTGCCTTCAGCGGCAAGGACCCCAGCAAGGTGGATCGCAGCGCGGCCTACGCGGCGCGCCACGTGGCCAAGCACCTGGTGGCGGCCGGCGTGTGCGACGAATGCCTGGTGCAGGTGGCCTACGCCATCGGCGTGGCCAGGCCCGTGGGCTTCTACGTGAACACCTACGGCACCAGCAAGGTGAAGATGAGCGACGGCCGGATCGCCCAGGTGGTGGGCGGCCTGAAGGAGTTCGACATGCGCCCGTACTTCATCGAGCAGCGCTTCAAGCTCCGCACCCCCATCTACAGCGAGACCGCCGCTTACGGGCACATGGGCCGCGAGTGCAAGGAGGTGACCAAGACCTTCAGCAACGCCGGTCAGAAAGCCACCGTGAAGGTGAAGCTGTTCCCCTGGGAGGAGCTCAATGCCGTGGCCGCGGTGAAAAAGGCGTTCAAGCTGTAAGCTTCCCTGACCCAAGTATCGAGTCGCGAGTGACGCGTGGCGAGTCCGCCATCGTCACTCGCGATCGCATTTCAAGGAGGCCCTTTACCTTGGCGTTGAGGTGCATCCAGCAACCCACTCGGTACTCGCCACTCGGTACTCGCTACTCGCCACTCGGTACTCACTACTCGCCACTCGGTACTCGCTACTCGCCACTCGGTACTCACTACTCGCCACTCGGTACTCACTACTCGCCACTCGGTACTCACTACTCGCCACTCGGTACTCGCTACTCGCCACCGGTACTCACTACTCGCCACTCGGTACTCACTACTCGCCACTCGGTACTCGCTACTCGCCACTCGGTACTCACTACTCGCCACTCGGTACTCACTACTCGCCACTCGGTACTCACTACTCGCCACTCGGTACTCACTACTCGCCACTCGGTACTCACTACTCGCCACTCGCTACTCACTACTCGCCACTCGGTACTCGCTTCTCGCCACTCGGTACTCACTACTCGCCACTCGGCACTCACTACTCGCCACCGGTACTCGCTACTCGCCACTCGGTACTCACTACTCGCCACTCGGTACTCACTACTCGCCACTCGGTACTCACTACTCGCCACTCGGTACTCACTACTCGCCACTCGGTACTCACTACTCGCCACTCGCTACTCGCTACTCGCCACTCGGTACTCACTACTCGCCACTCGGTACTCACTACTCGCCACTCGGTACTCACTACTCGCCACTCGGTACTCACTACTCGCCACTCGGTACTCGCTACTCGCTACTCGCCACTCGGTACTCGCTACTCGTAACCCGACCCATCCCCACCCACCCATGAAGAGCTTTGAAGAGTCGATCGCCTGGCAGCGGGCCATGGACTTGAACGAGGCCGTGGACATCGCGCTATCCGAGAACAAGAACTGGGGCTTCAGGGACCAGTTATTCCGTGCATCCCTGTCCATCTGCAACAACATCGCAGAAGGCCACGAAATGCCTACGAAGGCCCATCAGCTCCGCTACCTCTGGATCGCCAAGGGCTCCTGCAATGAAGTTTGCTCCATGCTCCATCTTGCCCGCCGCAGGAAGTACTTCCCGCCGGATCAGATCGACCGCATGATGGCCCTACAGGACCAGACTGCCCGGCTCCTGCGGACCTACATCAAGACCAAGACCACCGGCTGGCGCAATATCCCAGGTGCGATGGCCCTGCTTGGACTCTGGTTCAACCTCTCCACCCCCTACTTTCTCCGTTGAGGCCGCATCCCTCACCACTCCCTACTCGCTACTCGCCACTCGCCACTCGCCACTCCCTACTCGCCACAAACCCCCCTGTCTCCCAGTCTCTTATCCCCACAAGACCTCTACCCCTTCGTCCAGATCCGGATTTCACACTACTTTCGCAGCCCATTTCGGAGAACATGTACGCCATCGTCAACATCCTCGGCCAGCAATACAAGGTGCAGGGCGGCCAGAAGCTGAAGGTGCACCGCCTCGAAGCCGAGGCCGGCAAGCACGTGGAACTGGACCAGGTGCTGCTGGTGAGCAATGGCTCCACCGTCAGCGTGGGCACCCCCACCGTGGAGGGCGCCCGTGTGGCCGCCAAGGTGCTCGCGCACAGCAAGGGCGACACCGTGCTGGTGTTCAAGAAGAAGCGCCGCAAGGGCTACCAGAAGATGAACGGCCACCGCCAGGCCATCACCGAACTGTGGATCGAGGCCATCCTCGGCAAAGGCGAGAAGTTCGACGCCAGCAAGAGCACCGCCCCCGCCCCCAAGGCCGTGAAGGCCGAGGCCCCGGCGAAGAAGGAGGCCGCCCCCAAGGCGACCAAGGCCGCAGCCAAGAAGGCCGCCCCCGCCAAGAAGGCCGCTCCGGCCAAGAAGGCGGCGCCCGCCAAGAAGGCCCCGGCCAAGAAAGCCGCCCCCAAGAAGGACAGCAAGAAGTGATCATTCCCCGGCCCGCCAACGGCCGACCCTGAAAGACCCCGACAGCCATGGCACACAAGAAAGGTGAAGGCAGCACCAGCAACGGTCGCGAAAGCCACAGCAAACGCCTCGGCGTGAAGATCTACGGCGGCCAACAGGCCACGGCCGGCAACATCCTGGTCCGCCAGCGCGGCACCAAGCACCACCCCGGCAAGAACGTGGGCATCGGTGTGGACCACACCCTCTACGCCCTCGTGGACGGCGTGGTGGAGTTCCGCACCAAGCGCGGCGAACGCAGCTTCGTCAGCGTGATCCCCGCCGAGACGGCCAAGGCCTGATCCCGACCTCCCGGCTGAACGACCTCCGGCGACCCCGGAGGTCGTTCGCGTTCCGGGGCGTGAGGTCGTCGGCCCCGCCCCACCCTGGTTCAAACACCACCATGTCGCAGGCCCGGATGCGGCTTGGGCGACGGCGGTGACACCCCCCCTCCGCCAAGGCTACGGCGGTGAAACCACCACGTTGCCCCCCGCCAACCAGCGCTTCCCATCCGCCAGATGCAGGTGGTAGAGGCCGGGGGCGAAGGGCGTGAGGGGGAGAAGGTGCGAGAGGGAGGATCCGTTCAGCGGTACGGTCTCCCGCAGCACCTCCCGGCCCGAGGCGTCCAGCAGCACGGCCTGCACCGCGCCCGTGGGCCTGTACCCAGGCGGCAGCTCCAGCTCCAGACGCACTTGCTCCGTGGCGGGGTTGGGCCACAGCCGCAGCCGCTCCTGTAGGCTGACCTCATACTCCTGCACACCCACCAGATGGCAGCCCGGCACCACGCAGCCCAGGCTGTCGATCTTGATCACGTAGGCGGTCTGAAGCCCCGGGTGCCCGCCCGTATTATCCTGATAGACCCAGCCGGTGCTGATGAAACCACCATCCGAGGTGAGGCTGATGTCCCGAGGATTGTGAAGGTCGACGAACGCCGAATAGGTCCGGCTCCAGAGGCTGTCACCGGCCGCGCTGAACTTGGCGATGTGCGTGAGCCCCAGGAAGACGTGGATGCAGCTCACGAACGAACCATCGGGCAGCACCTCCATGTCGAGCGGCGAGGCGAGGTAGTGGTAGTGCGAGCGCTTCTGCCAGACGATGTCGCCTTGTGCATCCCACTTGGTGAACATTACCTGCTGCCAGTAGTTGGGCCAGTTATCCTCCCGGTATTCACCCGCCGTGATGATCGTGCTGTCCGGTGCCATGCGCACGGCAAAGACCCCCGTGGCATCTTCCCCGAACTGTCTCCACCAAAGCAGGTTGCCCATTGTATCCGTGCGGATCAGGAACTGCTCATCATTCACGCCCAGCCTGTAGTTGACGCCAGTTAGTACAAACCCGCCTCCAGGTATCTCTGCACATGAGTAGGCCAGGGTGGATTGATCCGCTTGGCCATAGCGCCGCGTCCACAGGGTATCGCCATCGGTGTTCAACCGCACCGCAAAGGCACGCGCACCATCCGCGATCGCCGGCGGATCGAAGAAGCCAGCGGCGATGAAACCTCCATCTGCGGTTGGCCTGGTCTGGTGGAAGAAGTGGGTGAGGGAATCGGAAGGATCATACGTGAAGAGGAACTTCCGATCGGTCGTATCCCCATCCTCATTGAACCGATAGAGGTACGAATGCGCCCAGAAGTCAGAGCCCTCCAGCACGATGCTGGCGAAGCCGCCGGTATCCATCCGACAGACCGGAGAGACCTGCCCGAAGGCATAATGCCTGGGATCCCCGAAGGCATACTCCCGTTCATGCACGAACTGCCCCTGTGCATCCAGCTTGCGCACAAAGAGGTGGGTCTTGCCCGAGCCGTCGTGCGAAATCTGGTGGGAGAAGAGCAAATACCCGCTATCAGTTTCAAAAATGCTTACACCGTCCCCCGGACTACCGTCCTGGACCTGATCAAAATGCACGACAAAGCCGTTCTGGGCGGGCACCCCCATGGTGCCCGCCAGAACGATCATCGCCATGCATGCGATCGAGCGCATCCGTTCTTCACATTGCGTTTCACCTCGGCCGAGATGGACAGCGGAAAGTTCGGGATCCTTCCGCAGCCCAAGGTGGCCGCTCCTCGTTCCATTCTGCAGCATCCGCCCCAAAGCACGGTCGCCACGGCACGGGATCAGATGGCCCCGCCCCACCCCACCCGCTACCTTTGTCCGCTCACCGCCCCACGCCCGCATGCTCGAACTGTCCTTCCTGCGCACCCAGGCCGACGAGGCCGAACGTCGCCTCGCGAAACGCCACATCGATGCCCGCGCCGCGCTGGAGCACGCCCGCCAACTGGATGAGGCGCGCCGCGCCGCCCAGGTGGCCGTGGACGACCGCCAGGCCGAGATCAATACCCTGAGCCGCAGCATCGGTGAGCTGATGAAGGCCGGCCAAAAGGCCGAGGCCGAAGCCGCCAAGGCCCGCAGCACCGCGCTTAAAGAGGGCATGGACCCGTTGCGCTCCGCGATGGAGGCCGCCGAACGCGCCCTCACCGACCACCTGCTCACCCTGCCCAACGCCCCCGCCGACCGCGTTCCCGCCGGGCGCACACCGGAGGACAACGTGGTGGTGGTGCAGGAAGGCGCCATCCCCGACCTGGGCCCCGGCGCCAAGCCCCACTGGGAACTGGGAGAGGAGTACGGCATCCTGCACATGGACCTGGGCGTGAAGCTCACCGGCGCCGGCTTCCCGGTGTACAGCGGCCAGGGCGCCCGGCTGCAGCGTGCCCTCATCGCCTTCTTCCTGGACCGCGCCACCGCCGCCGGCTACCGCGAGATCATCCCGCCGCACCTGGTGAACGCCGCCAGCGCCTACGCCACTGGCCAGCTGCCGGACAAAGAGGGCCAGATGTACCACGCCACGGTGGACGACCTCTACCTGATCCCCACCGCCGAGGTGCCCATCACCAACCTGTACCGCGACGAGATCGTGGACGCCGACCGGCTGCCCATCCGCAACGTGGGCTACACCCCCTGCTTCCGCCGTGAGGCCGGCAGCTACGGCGCCCATGTGCGCGGCCTCAACCGCGTGCACCAGTTCGACAAGGTGGAGATCGTGCGCGTGGAGCGACCCGAGGACAGCTACGCCGCGCTGGAGGAGATGGTGGAGCACGTGAAAGGACTGCTGCGCGACCTGGAGATGCCCTTCCGCCAGCTGCTGCTCTGCGGCGGCGACATGGGCTTCGCCAGCGCGCTCACCTACGACATGGAGGTGTTCAGCGCCGCCCAGCAGCGCTGGCTGGAGGTGAGCAGCATCAGCAACTTCGAGACCTTCCAGAGCAACCGCCTGAAACTGCGCTTCCGCGGCGAGGACAAGAAGCCCCGCCTGGCACACACCTTGAACGGCAGCGCCCTGGCCCTGGCCCGCATCGTCGCCGCCCTGCTGGAGAACAACCAGACGCCCGACGGCATCCACATCCCCAAGGCCCTGCAGCCCTACACCGGCTTCGACCGCATCACCCGATGACGCGCCGCGCACCGATCGCCCTCCTGGCCGCGTTCATCCTCACGCTGGGCGCGTGCACCCGCAACGCCCACCCCGAGCTGCTGGCCGAGGTGGACGCCATGCTCCGCCGCGCCGACAGCCTGAAGCAGCTCGTGGACACCATCGACCTGGCCGCCTACGACCACATGGACTCGGTGTTCCGCAGCCAGCGCACCGCGCTGGAGGAGCTGCTGAAGGACACCCTGGCCAAGGAACAGGCCGTGCCCATCGGCAACTACTACCGCGCCATGGACCGCTCCCTGGGCCGCGTGCGCAAGCAGACGCCGGAGCTGCGCGCCGAGCTGGACCGCAGCCGCACCCAGCTCACCGACCTGCGCCACGACATCGGCCGCGACCTGCTGCCGGAAGGCCCGCGCACCACCTACCTGCAGCAGGAACGCCTGATGCTGGACCAGCTGGAGAAGAGCGCCACCACCGTCACCCGCAGCGTGGGCACCTGCCAGCGCGAGTGGGAGGCCCACCACCGCGCCATCGCCGAACTGCTGGCCCCGCCGGGCACCACGCCATGAAGCTGCCGCGGCCCATCCTGTTCGCGCTGCTGCTCACTGCGGCGGCGGCGTCCGCGCAGGCCCAGGACGGGACCGACGAGCAGCTGGCCGCCCAGTACTTCCAGTCCGGCGACCACGAGAAGGCCATCCTCTACTACGAACGCCTCTACCGCAAGCAGCCCACGCCCTTCTACTACGAGCAGCTCTACAAGAGCTATGTGGCCCTGAAGGACCTGCCGCGTGCCGAGAAACTGGCCCGCGAACAGATGAAGCGCGACAGCGACCCGCGCTACGCGGTGGACCTGGGCATGGTGCTGCGCCTGGCCGGCGAGGAGGACAAGGCCCGGCAACAGTTCGAGAAGGTGCTGCGCGGCATGCGCCCCGAACAGAACAGCATCCGCCAGGTGGCCAACGCCTTCACCCGGCACAACGAGCACGACCTGGCCCTGGAGGCTTACCAGCGCGGGCAGCGCCTGTTGAAGGACGGCCCCGGCTTCCAGTTCGAGATCGCCAACCTGTACGCCCTGAAGGGCGATGTGCCCGCCATGACCAGCGCCTACCTGGACCTGCTCGCGGTGAACGAGGGCTACATCCAGGCGGTGCAGAACGGCCTTTCCCGCGCCATCGACTTCACCCGCCGCGATGCCGCCACCGAGGCCCTCCGCACCGAACTGCTGCGGCGCATCCAGCGCAACCCCGAACGCTCCATCCACCAGGAGCTGCTCATCTGGATGTACATCCAACAAAAGGACCTGGACGGCGCCTTCGTGCAATGCAAGGCACTGGACAAGCGCTTCGACGAGGGCGGCACGCGGCTGATGGACCTGGCGGAGATCGCCCTGAGCAACGGCGAGCACGCCACCGCCATGAAGTGCTATGACCATGTGGTGGGCCTGGGCCGACGCGATGGCCTGTACGCCAAGGCCCGCATGGGCCAGGTGCGCACCGAAATGGCCCGCCTCACCACGATGGCCGAGCCCCCCGCCGCCGACCTCGCGGCCCTGCGCACCCGCTACGAGGTCACCCTCGATGAGCTGGGCCGCAACAAGAGCACCGTGGACCTGATGGAGGACCTCGCCCGGGTGCAGGCCTACTACCTCAACGACCGCGCCGCCGCCTCCGCCCTGCTGGATCAGGCCCTGGACCTGCCCGACATCGATGCCGCCACCCGCGGACGCATCAAGCTCGCCCTGGCCGATGTGCACCTCTTCGATGGCGACATCTGGGAGGCCTCGCTGCTCTACAGCCAGGTGGACCTCGACTTCAAGTACGACCCCCTCGGCCACGAGGCCCGCCTGCGCAACGCCAAGGTGAGCTTCTACGCCGGCGACTTCCTGTGGGCCAAGGGCCAGCTCGATGTGCTCAAGGCCTCCACCTCGAAGCTCATCGCCAACGACGCCATGGAGCTGAGCCTGCTGATCAGCGACCACATCGGCGCGGACAGCAACAGCACGCCGCTCGCCCTTTACGCCCAGGCGGACCTGCTCACCTTCCAGCGCCGCTACCCCGAAGCCATCGCCGTGCTCGACACCCTCGACCGGGCCTTTCCCATGGACGGCATCGCGGACGACGTGCTGTTCCTGCGCCACCGCATCGCCCGCGACCGCAAGGCGCACGCCGAGGCCGCCTCCTATCTTGAACGGATCGTGGCCGAACACCCGCTCGCCATCCTGGTGGACAACGCCCTCTTCGAACTGGGCCGCCTGCATGAGGACCAGCTGAAGGACCCCGAGAAGGCCAGACAGTATTACGAGAAGCTCCTGTTCGAGCAGCCCGGCAGCATCTTCGTGCCCGAGGCCCGCGCCCGGTTCCGCCGGTTGCGCGGCGATGCCCCGGACACCGATCCGGCCGACGGCGGCACCACCCCGCCCCAATGATCATCTACAACGTCACCGTCAACGTCGATGCCGACGTGGCCGAGGACTGGCTGCGGTGGATGCACAGCGTGCATGTGCCCGAGGTGATGGCCACCGGCCTCTTCCTCGACAGCCGGATCCTGCGTGTGCTGGCCGAGGAGAACGGCGGCCTCACCTATGCCGTGCAGTACACCTGCGCCGACATGGCCACCTACGAGCGGTACCGCGACGAGCACGCCCCGCGCCTGCAGGCCGAAACGCAGAAGCGCTACGGAGGCCGCTTCGCCGCTTTCCGCACCCTGCTGCAGGTGCTGCACACCGCGTGATCCGCGCCACCGCCCCATGCACGTCCGCCCCAAGAAGCACCTGGGCCAGCACTTCCTGAAGGAGGACGCCATCGCCGCGCGCATCGCCGACGCCCTCACCCACCACGGCGGCTACCGCCGGGTGCTGGAGGTGGGGCCCGGCACCGGAGCGCTCACCAGGCACCTGATCCCTCGCACGGACATCGACCTCGTCTGCATCGAGGTGGACACCGAGAGCCTGGCCCACCTCCGTGCGCACCATCCGGAGCTGCGGCTCATCGAGGGCGACTTCCTGCGGCTCGACCTGAACGCGCTGGGCGACGGCCCTTTCGCCGTCATTGGCAACTTCCCCTACAACATCAGCACACAGATCATCTTCAAGGTGCTGGAGCACCGCGACCGCTGCACCGAGGTGGTGGGCATGTTCCAGAAGGAGGTGGCCGACCGCATCCGCGCCGGGCATGGCAGCAAAGTGTATGGCATCACCAGCGTGCTGGCGCAGGCGTACTACGATGTGGAGCTCCTCTTCCACGTGGAGCCCGGCTCTTTCATCCCGCCGCCCAAGGTGCGCAGCTCGGTGATCCGCCTGCGGCGCAACGCCACCGCACGGCTCGCCTGCGACGAGGGCATTTTCCACCGCCTGGTGAAAGCCGCCTTCAACCAGCGGCGCAAGACCCTGGCCAACGCCCTGCGCCACTTCCCCGGGCTGGAAGGCGGCCTGCCCGCGGACCTCGCCCCGCGCCGCGCCGAACAGCTGCCGGTGGACGCCTTCGTGGCGCTCGCCGCCGCCGCCGGCCCCGCCACCGTGTGAGCCGCCCGCCCCTTCGTAGCTTTGAACGCCCCGCTTCAGGGGCCTCCATGGACCACCCGCCGGCATGTCGTTCGAGCTCACCAAAGGCCTTCTGGACCGCATCCGGGGCGATGTGGAGGTGGGCCGCGACCAGGACATCCTGGCCGTGGTCAGTGAGCTGCACCCCTCCGACATCGGGGGCCTGCTCGGCCGCCTGACGCTCGACGAGGCGCGCTACGTGCTGCGCCTGCTGGAGGAGGAGACCGCCGCCGAGGCCATCCTGGAGCTCGACGAGGACCTGCGCGAACGCCTGCTCGAAGGGCTCACCAGCCAGGAGATCGCCGACAAGGTGATCGGCCACATCGAATCGGACGACGCCGCCGACGTGATGGCCGACCTCCCCGAGGAGAAGGCCAAGGAGGTGCTGGACCTGCTGGACGACGCGGAGCAGGCCGACGACATCGAGGAACTGCTCCGCTACCAGGAGGGCACCGCCGGCGCCCTGATGGCCAAGGAGCTCGTGAGCGTCCGCGCCGACGCGTCCGTGGCCCGTGCGATCGTGGAGATGCGCCAGCAGGCCCGCGAGGCGGACCACGTCTACACCGTGTACGTGGTGGACAAGGACGACCGCCTGGTGGGCATCCTTCCGTTGAAGGAGCTCCTCTTCTCGGCCGAGAGCACGCGCACCCTCATCAAGCACATCTGCGAGACCGATGTCGTCCATGTGCGCGTGGATACCGACGCCGAGGAGGTGGTGAACCTCATGAAGAAGTACGACGTGGTGGTGCTGCCCGTGGTGGACAAGGACGGCCGGCTCGTGGGCCGCATCACCTTCGACGACGTGATGGACGTGATGCAGGAGGAGGCCACCGAGGACTACCAGCTCGCCAGCGGCATCAGCGAGGACGTGGACGCCACCGACAGCCCGCTGGTGCAGACGCGTGCGCGGCTGCCCTGGCTGCTCATCGGCCTGGCCGGCGGCGTGCTCAGCTCCCAGATCATCGGCCTCTACGAGGAAGAGCTCCGCATCGACCCGAAGATGGCCTTCTTCATGCCGCTCATCGCCGCCACTGCGGGCAACGTGGGCGTACAGTCCAGCGCCATCGTGGTGCAGGGCCTCGCCGCCGGTACCCTGCAGAACATGCGCGTAGGGGCCCGCCTGTGGAAGGAGCTACGGGTGGCCGTGCTCACCGCCGTCATCTGTGGCACCCTCATCTTCGCCGTCAACCTCGCCCTCCGCCAAAGCCAGGCCCTCAGCTACACCGTCAGCATCGCCCTCTGCACGGTGATCCTCACCGCCGCCCTCTTCGGCACCCTCATCCCCCTGGTGCTCGACCGCATCAAGGTGGACCCCGCCCTGGCCACCGGGCCCTTCGTCACCACGCTCAACGACATCTTCGGCCTGCTCACCTACTTCTCCGTGGGCCACGTCATGTACGACCTCTTCCACTGACCATGCGGGTCCACTTCCTGGACGAGGTCCATCCCGTGCTCGCCGAGCGGCTCACCGCCGCCGGCCACACCTGCATCGCGCACGACCATCCCGAGGCCGCGGACCTGGAGCGGTGCGCCGGCCTGGTGGTGCGCAGCAAGAGCGTGGGCCGGGACGTGCTGGACCGCGTCCCCGCCCTGCGTTTCGTGGCCCGTGTGGGCTCCGGCCTGGAGAACATCGACACGGCCGTCTGCGCCGCACGCGGCGTGGAGGTGATCAACTCGCCCGAAGGCAATCGCGATGGCGTCGCCGAGCACACCCTGCTGCTGGTGCTGGCGCTGCTGAAGCATCTGCCCCGTGCGGACCGCCAGGTGCACACCGGCCAGTGGCGCCGCGAGGAGAACCGCGGCACCGACCTCCACGGCCTCACGGTGGGCATCATCGGCCTGGGCCACATGGGCCTCGCCTTCGCCGATCGCCTGCAGGGCTTCGGGGTGCGCGTGCTGGGCCACGACAAGTACCGCGATGGCCACACCCCTCCGCATGTCGAGGAGTGCGACCTGGCCACCCTGCATCGCGAGAGCGACATCGTGAGCCTGCACCTTCCGCTGACCGCGGAAACGCACCACTACGCGAACGCCTCGTTCCTCGCGGGTTTCGCGCGCCCCATCCGCCTGGTGAACACCAGCCGAGGGCCCGTGCTGCACACCGCCGCTCTCCTGGATGCGCTGGACAGCGGCCGGGTCCTCGCCGCCGGCCTCGACGTGCTCGAGTTCGAGCGCGCCGACCTCTCCGGCCTCGACCCCGGCCCCGAGGCGTCGGTGCTCGAGCACCTGCTGCGCCACGACCGCGTGATCCTCACCCCTCACATCGCCGGGGTCACCCACGAAGGCCGCTTCAAGATGGCCGCCGTGCTCGCCGACAAGATCCTCACCCGCTTCCCCCATGCCCAACCCTAGGGCCCTGCCCGCGCTCACCCTCCTGCTGTCCGCCTGCATGACCTCCGCTCCAGAACCACCCGAAGTGCACGGCCACCGCGGCTGCCGGGGCCTGGAGCCCGAGAACACCATCGCCGCCTTCCAACGCGCCGCCCGCCTGGGCTGCACCTGGCTCGAGCTGGACGTGGTGCTCACGGCCGACGGGCACGTGCTCGTGAGCCACGAGCCCTGGATGGACCACCGCATCTGCACCGGTCCCGACGGCGCTCCGCTCACCGAGGATCAGGGACTGGCCCTCAACATCCATCGCATGACCCTTGCGGAAGCCCAGCGCTGCGACTGCGGTTCGCTCACGCATCCGGACTTCCCCGACCAGGACAACCGCCGCGCCATCAAGCCGACGCTGGCCGAGGTGGTGGCCGCCATCGAGGAGCTCACGCTCACCGAAGGCGTGGGGCCCGTCTCCTACAACATCGAGATCAAGAGCGACCCGGCCTGGTACGGCACCTACCAACCCGCACCGGACACCCTGGCCGCCGCCGTGCTGCGCACCCTCACCGACCTGCAGCTCGGCGCCAACTGCCTGGTGCAGAGCTTCGACCCCGCCGTGCTGGAGGCCGTGCACGCCCAGGACCCGGGCCTGCGCACCGCCTTGCTGGTGGAGTCCGGCACCGACCCCGACACGGAGCTTGCGCGGCTGAGCTATGTCCCGGAGGTGTACAGCCCCCAGTTCGGGCTGGTGGACGCCGCTGCCGTGCGGTCGCTGCAGGAACGCAACATCGAGGTGGTGGTGTGGACCGTGAACGAGGAGGCCGACCTCCGCAGGATGACCGCCCTCGGGGTGGACGGCATCATCAGCGACTTCCCCGACCGCGTGCTGCGGATCCTGGAGGAGGGCGAGTGATCAGGACCGAAGGACGAAGCGGGCCGTGGTGCGGCTGCGCTGCTCCAGCAGCACCTCCCTGCCCGTGGTGAGCGCGGCCAGCGTCGGCTCATCGTAGTGGCGCACGGTCACCAGTTCGCAGCCGGAGTTGTAGCGCACCTCGTAGCCCTTGCGCAGTTCGGCGATCAGTTCCTGCGCGCGCGGCGTGTCGTCCACCACCACGCTGAAGGCCAGCGCGCTGTTCTGCATCAGGTCGATGCGCACGTTGCGCTGGGCGAAGAGCCAGAAGATGCCGCTGAGGTTCTCCTCCACGATGAAGCTCAGGTCCCGCGGGGTGATGCTGATCAGCAGCTGCCCGGGCTTCACGATGAACGCGGGGATCAGCGAGTCGTTCTCGCTGCGGTCGTCGATGGTGCTGCCTGGCGCGTCGAGGTCGATGAAGGAACGGACGTAGAGCGGGATGTGCTTCTGCTGGAGGGGCTGCAGCGTGCGCGGGTGGATCACGCTGGCGCCGAAGTAGCTGAGCTCGATGGCCTCGCGGTAGCTGATGTGGCTCAGCAGTTTCGTGTCCGCGAACCGCTTCGGGTCGGCGTTGAACATGCCGGGCACGTCCTTCCAGATGGTGACGCTCTCCGCATCGAGCAGGTAGGCGAAGATGGCGGCGCTGAAGTCGGAGCCCTCGCGGCCCAGGGTGGTGGTGCGCCCTTCCGCCGTGCGGCCGATGAAGCCCTGCGTGAGGACGCGCCCCGGCTGGCCGGCGAACAGCGGCTTCAGGTATCGCGTCGCCAGGTTCTCGCAGGCCTGCCACTCCACCTTCGCCGCTCGATATCGCCCATCGGTGCGCACTACCGTCCGCGCGTCGAACCAGGTGTTGGCGATGCCGGCGTGCTTCAGGTGAGCGCTCACCACCAGCGTGCTCCACACCTCGCCGAGGGACACCATCTGGTCGTAGTCCTCGTCCGCCCGGCCGCTGGAGCGCTGGCCCAGGGTGCGCTGCAGCTCGCGGAACGAGCCGTTCAGGGCGGCCTGCGCGGCTTCGTCGCCGGGCGCCACATCGGCCAGCACCGCGGTGTGCGCGGCGCGGAGCTTCTCCACCATCGGGCGCGTGTCCCGCCCCTCGCCGTACACCCACACCACCTCCTCCAGCGCGTTGGTGGTCTTGCCCATGGCGCTCACCACGATGAGCAGGTCATCCTGGAGGAAATGGGACAGCACGCCCGCCAGGTTGCGCACACCGGCCGCGTCCTTCACGCTGGCCCCGCCGAACTTGAAGACCTTCATCGGGCGGCCAAGTTCTTCAATTGGTCCAGTTCCAACGAACCGTTCCACCACTCCTTCGAATAGCGGGCCCCGAACCGGCCGTAGAACCGATGGGCATCCTCATTCCAATCGAGCACCTGCCAGAGCATGCCGCTATGGTTCTTCTCCACGGCATAGCGTGCACAGGCCAAGAAGAGCTTCTCGCCGATACGCCGACCTCTCGCCGACTCCGTGACCACGATGTCCTCCAGATAGAGCCGTCGCCCTTTCCAGGTCGAATAGCGCACGTAACAGACCGCCATCCCTTGGATCACCCCGCCGACCTCGGCCACCCAGCCCACCCAGACCGGATCGGAGCCGAACCCGGCGTCGAGCATATGCTCCAAGGTGACCGTGACCTCATCCGGGGCCCGTTCAAAGACCGCGAGTTCGTTCACCAGCTCGAACATGCGCGGCACATCGCGCTCCTCGGCCTGACGTACCGTGACCTCCATGCGTGCAAAGAAAGCGGTGCCGCATCTTTGCCCCATGTCCGAGATCAAGACCCTCTCCGAGTTCATCGTGGAACGCCAGGCCGAGTTCCCGGGCGCCTCGGGCGACCTCAGCTCCCTGCTCACCGCCTTCCGCCTCGCCGGCAAGATCGTGAACCGCGAAGTGAACAAGGCCGGACTGATGGCCGACATCCTCGGCGCCGAAGGGACCGAGAACGTGCAGGGCGAGGCCCAGCAGAAGCTCGATGTCTACGCCAACAACCTCTTCATCCGCATGATGAGGACCCAGGGGGCGGTGTGCGCGGTGGCCAGCGAGGAGAACGACGACATCGTGCATTTCGACAATGGTGGCAAGTACGTGGTGACCATGGACCCGCTCGATGGCAGCAGCAACATCGACGTGAACGTGAGCATCGGCACCATCTTCAGCATCTACAAGCGCATCAGCACCGGCCCCAAGGCCACCCTGGAGGACTTCCTGCAGCCCGGGACGACGCAGGTGGCCGCAGGCTACATCGTGTACGGCAGCAGCACCATGCTCGTCTACAGCACCGGCCACGGCGTCAACGGCTTCACGCTCGACCCCAGCATCGGCACCTTCTGCCTGAGCCACCCTGACATGCGGACGCCCGCCGACGGCAAGATCTATTCGATCAATGAAGGCAACTGGGTCGAGTTCAGCGATGGCGTACGCACCTACATCGACGCCTGCAAGCAGAAAAGGATGAGCGCGCGCTACATCGGCAGCCTGGTGGCCGACTTCCACCGCAACCTGCTCAAGGGCGGCATCTACCTCTACCCCGGAACGACCAAGGCCCCGAAGGGCAAGCTGCGCCTGCTGTACGAGGCCAACCCGCTCGCCTTCCTGGTGGAACAGGCCGGCGGCATGGCCACCGATGGCACCACCCGCATCCTCGACCTGAAGCCCACCGAGCTGCACCAGCGCTGCCCGCTCTACATCGGCAGCCGGAACATGGTGGAGCAGGCGATGAAGGCCTGACCATGCGCGTATCCCTGTGCTTCCTTCCGTTCACCACCTTTGTGGCGCTCCCCAACGGCGGCAGCGTCTCGGATCGCCCCTTCCGGAAGGCGCTGCACAACAAGAGGGCGCTGGCCGCAGTGGGCCCCGTGCGCAACAGCTCGAACCGTGGCGCCTGGACGCAGTGGACCGACGACGGAGGCTCACGCTGAATAGGCCGGTACCGGAACGATCCGCTCATCATGCACGGCCTGAATTGAACAAGGATGCGCGCCTACGCCCTCGCCTGTTCGGTCATCCTCCTGTCGGCATGTTCACGCGTACACGATGGGGCCGATACCGGAATTCCACCATCCGATGCCACGGCCGCAGAGCTACGCCGCCTCAAGGAAGTGGAATGGCCTAAAGCGTATCGTGAACAGGATACCGTGCTCCTGGACCGGATCCTGCATCCTGACTTCGAGATGGTCGATGCCGAAGGGCACGTCTACCGCAAGCAGGATGAGTTGGAGTGGATAAGGACCCATACCTGGAGCGTGGACTCGTTCCGCTACGAGATCAAGCGCTTGCAGCAGTGGCCGAACGGCACGGCCATCGTCACCGGCGTTGGGCACATGCTCACGGATACCTCGGAGACCACCTATTGGTCCAGCAACGTGTTCATCCGCACCGATGGCCACTGGCGGGCCATCTCGTCGCACGTGAGCGGAGTGAACGAGGTGCCGCGCTACCCGTCTCCGTAACTTTGTTCCGCTCCCGAACCCGATGCCCGGAATCCCCGGCACCGGGTTTCGGGCATTTTGGCGTCGATGAATACCCCTGACTCACATAGGCATCATTACATCCCTGAGTCCTTCCAGGCCAACTTCTGTAATCCGGATGGGAAGCTCTATCGCTTTGACAAGAAAACTGGAAAGGTCGAACGCAAGGCATTCTCTCCCAAGCAACTGTTCTTTGAATGGGATCGGAACACTGTGATGATGGGGGACATCCCAGCCTCCTTACCCGAAACCATCTACCAAAAGAATGAAACACTTACCGCAGCACGTTTGAATGCCTTGGCAACTGAGCCAACGGCAACTGGCCTTCTCACACAGGACCGTATGCTGGGGGCGCTCGGTTTCGTCGCAACACAATGGGTTAGGTCACCTCAACGAGACAGCCATTTCGCTGTTAAGGCATTTGACAGACTCAAGTTCGCATTGTCTGATGACCCTTCCATCCGTGAAGACCCAGCACGTATTCTAGGAATTTTGGATGGAATACAACTCGAAAGATCCTTCCTTTCAGCAGAGCAATTTCTCAAGTACTTCGAGTCCGGCAAGGCGTTCGAACAACCAGCATACTCGCACGTTGGCCAGATGGACATCCCATTCTTAGTGCTTGGTGATCATCCAGTCATATATCGTAATACGCCCAAGAGGAATGAAGATGTGTTCAGGAATTTCGTGTTCCCTCTTTCGAGCCAACGACTATACTGGTCAATCCCGGAGAACACAGATTGGACTGGCAGTACAAAGACTCATGCTGTAGCCTACAATATCCTCGCCATTGAGCAGGCCAGTCGTTATGTGGCCGCTTGGAACAGAGACGTGCTCAACGGCTTTGTAGAAATCTGGAAAAAGTCACGAGAGCAAGCAGTTCTTTCTGAGTACCGAGAACTACTCTTCTCATTTCCTCCGGGAGTCATTCTAGAAGACCATCTGACTACGCAATCGAACTCGAAATAGGTGATTCAACAGCGATGCCTTTGACCTCCCTCCCCGACCTACTCACCCTCTACCGCAACGACCCACGCGTCGCGCGCATCGCCGAAGGCCTGCAACCAGATTCCGCGCGCGTGCAGATCGCGGGCACCATCGGTTCGGCGCAAGCGCTGATCGCCGCGTCGGTCATCGAGCAGCGCGGCGGCGTGCATGTGTTCGTGCTCACCGACAAGGAAGAAGCGGCCTACTTCATCAACGACCTGGAAGCGCTACGTGGCAAGGACAAGGATGGCCGTCATGCGAAGAAGGATGAAGACATGCTCTTCTATCCCGCACCCTCGCGATCGCCGTACGATCCGGAAGGCCACCACGACGGTGAACGCGTCACAAGGACGGAAGTGTTGGAAGCGTTGATGAGGGTGAATATCGAATGGCGAATGGCGAATGGTGCGAATGCGCATTCCCCATTCACCAACTCCCATTCACCGATCACCAACAAGCTCATCATCGTCACCTACCCCGAAGCACTGGTGCCGCTCGTGATGGGCCAGGAGGAGATGATGAGCAACACGCTCACCGTGAAGCGTCACGAGGAGCTGCCGATCGACACGCTGCAAGAGTGGTTGGACGAGACCGGCTTCAGTCGCGTGGAGTTCGTGTACGAGCCGGGGCAGTTCAGCATCCGCGGCGGCATCGTGGACGTGTTCAGCTACGGCAGCGACAAGCCTTACCGCATCGAGCTGTACGGCGACACCGTGGAAAGCGTGCGCCGCTTTGATCCGCAGGACCAATTGACCGTGGAGTTCCTCGCCGAAGCGGTGATCGTGCCCGACCTCCAGGACGAGGACACCGCGCGCCAGCAGAACTTCTTCGCGCAACTACCCGAGGATGCAGTGATCTGGCTCCGCGATCTGCAAGCCATCGGCGATGCGGCAACAAAGCAGTTGAAGTTGCTGGGCGAAGCGTACGAGCGACTTTCCGAGAAGGAGAAACATCCCACGCCGAACGAGCTGCTGGCGACGGACGGTGAGTTGATCAAGGGGACGTTGGGGTTCAGGAAGGTGTTCTGGGGGCGATCCATTCACCACCGAGACGCAGAGGACACAGAGAAGGCAGTAACCGCAGCGGCGCAACGACGCGACGGGAACGCGACGCAAGACAGTAAGGCGCAAGTGGTGGTGGACTTCCAGCAACGGCCTCAACCGACGTTCGCCAAGGAGTTCAAGGTGCTCAGCGGCGACCTGCACAACAAGCAGAACGCGGGCTACACGAATCTCATCGCGTGCAACAGCGCGAAGCAGAGCGAACGGCTGTACACCATCTTCAACGACATGGAGCACGAGGTGGCCTTCACGCCGCTGGTGCTCGACCTGCACGAGGGCTTCATCGATCCCGAGCTGAAGCTGGCGCTCTACACCGACCACCAGATCTTCGAGCGTTACCACCGCTACCGGCTGAAGGAGGGCTTCCGTAAGAACTCGCAGGCGCTCACCCTGAAGGAGCTGACGCAACTGAAGCCCGGCGACCTCGTGGTACACATCGATCACGGCGTTGGTGTGTTCAGCGGACTGGAAACGATCGATGCCGGCGGAAGCATGCAGGAAGCGATCCGCCTGAAGTACCGCGACAACGACATCCTCTACGTGGGCATCCACAGCCTGCACCGCGTGAGCAAGTACAGCGGTGAAGAAGGTGGCAATGCGCCGCCTGTGAGCAAGCTCGGTTCACCCGCGTGGAAGAACCTGAAGGAAAAGACCAAGGCGAAAGTGAAGGCACTGGCCTTCGACCTGATCAAGCTCTACGCCCAGCGCAAGAGCAAGCCGGGCTTCGCGTTCCAGCCGGACAACTACCTGCAGCACGAGTTGGAGGCGAGCTTCATCTACGAGGACACGCCCGACCAGTTGAAGGCCACGCAGGACGTGAAGCGCGATATGGAGAAGGGCGTGCCCATGGATCGACTGGTCTGCGGCGATGTGGGCTTCGGCAAGACAGAAGTTGCCATACGCGCCGCGTTCAAAGCGGTGTGCGACGGCAAGCAGGCGGCGGTGCTGGTGCCAACAACCATCCTCGCGCTGCAACACTGGAAGAGCTTCTCGGCGCGCATGAAGGGCCTGCCCGTGCGCGTGGACTACATCAACCGCTTCCGCTCTTCGGCGCAGCAAACGCAGATCCTGAAAGACCTGAAGGAAGGGAAGATCGACATCCTCATCGGCACGCACCGATTGGTGAGCAAGGACGTGGTGTACAAGGACCTCGGCCTGCTGATCATCGACGAGGAGCAGAAGTTCGGCGTGAACGTGAAGGACAAGCTGAAGACCCTGCGCGCCACGGTGGACACGCTCACCCTCACTGCCACGCCCATCCCGCGCACGTTGCAGTTCAGTCTCATGGGCGCGCGCGACCTCAGCATCATCAGCACGCCGCCGCCGAACCGTTATCCGGTGGCCACGATGTTGCAGCCGTACGATGAGGTGACGATCCGTGGCGCGATCGAGTACGAACTCTCACGCGGCGGCCAGGTGTACTTCCTGCACGACAAGGTGAAGAACATCGAGTTCATCGCCGACATGATCCGCAAGCTGGTGCCCGGCGCGCGTGTGGGCGTGGGGCACGGTCAACTGGAAGGGCACAAGCTGGAAGAGGTGATGCTCGACTTCATCGAGGGCAACACCGACGTGCTCGTGTGTACGACCATCGTGGAGAACGGCCTCGACATCCCGAACGCCAACACCATCATCGTGAACGAAGCGCAGAACTTTGGCCTTAGCGATCTGCACCAACTGCGCGGACGTGTGGGCCGCAGCAACAAGAAGGCGTACTGCTACCTGCTGGCCCCAAGTCCACATTTGCTGCCTGACCTCTCACGCAAGCGTCTGCAAGCGATCGAGCAGTTCAGCGACCTGGGCAGCGGCATCCACATCGCCATGAAGGACCTCGACATCCGCGGCGCGGGCGACCTGCTCGGCGCGGAGCAGAGCGGCTTCATCAACGACATCGGCTTCGAGACCTACCACAAGATCCTCGAAGAGGCCGTGCGCGAACTGAAGGACCAGCACTTCAAGGACCTCTTCGACGACGCGCAGGAAGGCAGCCACGCGCTGGCCCGCGGATCACGTCGCGACCAGAGCGACGACTGCATCATCGAGACCGACCTGACGATGCTGATCCCCAACAGCTACGTGAGCGAGACCGCCGAACGCCTCGCGCTCTACCGCCGACTGGACGACATCAAGGACGAAGCGGAACTGCAGAAGTTCACCACGGAGGTCACCGATCGCTTCGGTCCGATCCCGCAACTGGTGAACGAACTGCTGGAAGGCATCCGCCTCCGCTGGCTGGGCCAACGCATGGGCCTGGCGAAGATGGTGCTGAAGAAGGGCACGCTCATCGGCACCTTCATTGCGGATCAGAAGCATCCCTTCTTCGAGGGGGATGGGTTCAATGCGGTGCTCAGAGCAGTACAGGCTCAACCCGGGAAATTCAAAGTGTATGAAAAGGCCGGTACGTTGAGGGTAAGTGTTCAAGACACCAAGACCTTGCACGAGGCCAAAGAAGTGCTGGGAGCAGTGCTGGTCGTTCCCGCTTAGCGCAGTGCGCCCGGTGCAAGTTGAGCAATGCCGAAGGCATGGACCGCAGGCGCAAAAGCGACCGAGGGCGAAATCCAGTGATTTGCGATCGAGCAAGGCGAGATGGCGAATCGCGGGACGCAACCGCGACGCTTCAAGGTGTACGAGAAGGCGGGAACCTTAAGGATCAGTGTGCAGGATGTGAAGAACCCCGCCAAATGCGCGGGGCAGGCTGTGCACGCGGCGAAGGACGCGTTGGAATCCGTTGTGGGCATTACCGTCGCTGCTTAACGCCGCAGCGTTTGCAGTCCCTACCTTGCTCCTATCATGACCGACAAGAACGCCATCAAGGTCTTCGAGGAGAAGCAGGTTCGCACCGTGTGGGACGGGGAGCAGGAGAAGTGGTTCTTCTCCATCATCGATGTGATAGCGGCCCTCACCGGTAACGAGCGCCCTCGCAAGTACTGGAACGACCTGAAGACCAAGCTAGTGAAGGAAGGCAGCCAACTGTCCGATAAAATCGGACAGTTGAAATTGCCCGCCGACGACGGCAAGCTCCGCCTCACCGATGTGGCCGACACCGAGCAGCTCTTCCGGCTGATCCAATCCATCCCTTCACCCAAGGCCGAGCCGTTCAAACTATGGCTGGCACAAGTGGCATCGGAGCGGATGGATGAAATGGCGGATCCGGAGATCACCATCGACCGTGCGCTTGAACAATACCTGCGGCTGGGCTACTCGGAGAGTTGGATCAACCAGCGGCCAGGGAGGTTCAAAGCACATCGAACGGATGGCGTGCACAGCTATCGTATGACCAGACAAGGCGCTCCGAGGCAAGGATACTGGAACGAAGTATCCGGCCTAGGAGCAACGCCGTATGGTCGAACGGGAGCAAGCATCACTGATACTCTACTTCAATACATCGCCGCCGGAACGATGTGCTTTGAACCTCCCTACAGAGCATCGAGATCCGCAAGGAGCTGACCGATGAATGGAGGAAACGCGGGATGAAGGAAGGCATGCACTTCGCGACGCTCACGGACATAATCACCAAGGCGTGGAGCGGGAACAGCACGAAGGAGTACAAGGTGCTCAAGGGCCTGAAGAAGGAGAACCTCCGCGACAATATGACCAACACGGAACTGATCCTGAACATGCTTGCCGAGGCATCCGCGAAGGACATTTCACAAGCCACCGAGCCCGAGACCTTCGAGGACAACAAAGAAGTGGCGCGACAAGGTGGGAACGTGGCCAAGGTGGCGCGCTTGGAATTGGAGGCTCGTACTGGCAAGAAGGTCGTAACACCGTTGAGCGCAAGGAAAGCGCTTACCATGGGGAGGTCCGCAACACGAAAGAAGACCTAGGCCACTTTACTTCGGTCAGATCATCCACGCGGCGAAGGCGGCGATGGAGGGAGTGGTGGGGTGGTGGGGTGGCAGTTGCTAGTGACGCCACGCGATAGTATATTTGCCGGACATGATCAGGTCGTTCGGATCGAAGGTGACAGAAGGGATCTGGAACGGTGATCCACAGCGGAAACTGCCTTCGACGATCCAGGAAACGGCCAGAAGAAAGCTCCGGATGATCAACAACGCCCAAGACATCGCCGATCTGCGCGTCCCACCCGCCAACCGCTTGGAGAAACTGGCTGGCCGCCTGAAGGACTTCTATAGCGTGCGCATCAACGACCAGTGGCGCATCATTTTCAAGTGGCAAAGCGGCAACGCCTACGAAGTGGAGATCATCGACTACCATTAAGATCAGCACCCATGAAGAAGCTCCCGAACATCCACCCCGGCACTGTGCTCGAAGAGGAGTTCCTCGTACCCATGGGCATCACGGCCTACCGCCTGGCCAAGGACATCAGTATCCCGCAAACGCGCGTATCTCAGATCATCAAGGGCGAGCGTCGCGTCACAGCGGATACCGCCCTGCGCCTCTCCAAGTACTTCGGTAATTCGGCCAAGTTCTGGCTGGGGTTACAGGACGATTTCGATATCGAAGAAGAGCTCAAAGGAAAAGGCAAGGAGTTGGCGGAGATCCCACTGGCGACAGCCAAGGCGGCCTGAAGCCTTTGCCGACCGGAAGTATGGCTTCTTTGAGGCCATTGGCTTCAACGCGCTGCTGCGCGCCGCGCAGGCGCAACCACGACGGTTCAAGGTGTACGAGAATGCGGGGACGTCGCGGATCAGTGTGCAGGATCCCGCCGAGGCGGGACAGGTCGTGAAGAACATCGAAGGGGCGAAGGCGGCGATGGAATCGGTTGTTGAGGTGAACGTTGCAGCATAAGAACTTGGGCCGTAGATCGTTCAACCAATACTTGAACCAGTTGGCATGAAGCCCTACCTGTCCTAATTGACCTGTGTGCCGCTCGTGCTCGGTCAACCTTGTGCTTCTCGCCTACCCTCATCCCCACAGGACCTTTGCGAAGTGCTCTTGCTCGTTCCCGAGATATCGGAACGCCACTTCGATCTGGATTACGTTGACAAGGCGATCGACCCGAGTTGGATCCGCCTGGATGCGGAAGGGTTCCATGCCCTCCACGACAGGAGAATGACGGAAAGTGATTCTGCGTGGGTCATAGGCAAGGTCATCATAAGAGAATCTCGCATCGGACTCCTCGTGCTGAACAGCTCTCCCGAGTGCGACCATGCGGTGCGGTATCTGACGCTCACCCTCTTCGATGGATGCTCGAAGCAGCCCCATTGGTTCTCCCTCATCGAGAACGACGACCATGGCGGCGTCTATGAACGCAGCGCGTTCCTCGTGGAGACTAACGACACACTCGTTGTTTCGATGAATACAGGTGAGTTGGGTGAATGGGGAGTTGACACGGTCTTTACCCGTAAGGATCGGATCCGACTTGCACCAATGGTTGACACTGTATCGACGGAGACTGGATTCGAGATCCGCCGGTGAGGCCTGCCGGTCATTCACACTTGAGAACTTGCCGAGGGCAAACCATGCCGATTCAAGGTGTACGAGAAGGCGGGAACGATGCTGATCAGCGTGCAGGATCCCGCCGAGGCGGGACAGGTCGTGAAGAACATCGAAGGGGCGAAGGCGGCAATGGAGAGTGTGGTGGGGGTGAAGGAGGTGGCCTGACCTATCTTCGATCCATGGCCACCAGCTCAAAGCGACCAAAGAAACCCAAGCAGACTTCGGAGAAGGCGCTTACCGTGGTGAGCGACCCGCAGGCCGTATACGCACGAAAGACGACCCCGAGAACAACATCCAAACGGCAGAAGCAGAAAGGCTACGATGCCAAGCGCTCCTCCGGGATGATCCCCGGCATAGCGGAGCGTATGAAGGAGTATTTGAAGACCATGCGTGATGACCGCTAAGTCGTTGCTGGTCGACACCAACGTATTGATCCACCACTGGGACGGCGATGCGCGCACAACGCCGCTGCTCGAAGACACGATCATCCACGTCTCCTTCGTCACCGAGATCGAAATACTCGGCTTTCATGGCTACACGGCCCATGAGCGTGCGAAAGTGACCGCCGACCTGGCATTCATCAAGATCGTGGACCTCGACGACGGGATCAAGTCAGCAGCCATGGACTTCCGTGCTCGTTATCGAATGAAACTCGCCGATGCGCTGATCGCGGCGACCGCCATCCGGCTCCGGAGTACCGCTCGTCACGGAAGACAAGCACTTCAAGAAGCTCAAGAACGAACTCACGCTGCATCTGCTCTAAAGGCTCCCGAACGTCCGCGATGTGTCAGGCACCTTGCGGATCAGCGTGCTGGATCCCGCTAAGGCGGGACAGGTCGTGAAGAACCCCGCCAAATGCGCGGGGCAGGCTGTGCATGGGGCGAAGGTGGCGTTGGAGGGGGTGGGGGGGTCCGGCCTGATCCCGGGCAGCACTTCGCCCTGGAAACGCGTCCAGTTGGTCTATCTTCACCATGCCATGACCAACGGGCAGATCCTCACGCTCAGCGCCGCTCTTGTCGCGACCTCGATGCATGCGCAGACGACGTTCGCTCCGACCGGTGCGAAATGGACCTACAAGCAGGCTCATTGGGGCGGTCCAGATACCGCCCTGATGGTGATCGAGGTGACGGGCGACACGCTCATCGAGGGCCGAATATGCAAGAAGCTCCAGATCAACGAGGGTTGGTTCGGCTGTCATCAAC
Source organism: Flavobacteriales bacterium (assembly GCA_016713875.1). Lineage (NCBI taxonomy): Bacteria > Pseudomonadati > Bacteroidota > Flavobacteriia > Flavobacteriales > Flavobacteriales bacterium. The sequence goes on along the minus strand of JADJOI010000003.1, from coordinate 3,607,258 downwards.
TTGCCCAGTTCCTCTCGGAGTCGCAGGACTCCCTGTTCTACTTCGGATCAAGCACAGGCCAGCATCATCTGGTCTTTCGATGGAACGCGGCCATCGGTGATGTGTGGTCCACTCCGGTGGTGCAGATCGGTCAGCAGGATACACTCGATTGGACCGTGCTGGATACGAGCCTGATCTGGGTGGATGGACTTTCGCTGCGCAGCCTGGAAGTGAGCGTGGAGTCCAGGCAGTGGTCCAGCTTCGGTTTCGGAGGTACGGTCACGGAGCGGCTCGGAAATCTGATCGCGCCGTTCGCCTGGCTCTATGGCGTCTGCGATGGCGAGGTCTTCGCGGGTCTTCGGTGTTATGAGGATACGGATATCACCTGGCAGAACCCATTGGTCGCGCAATGCACGCTGGGGGTCGGGATCGGAGAGCGTGAAGAGGCCGGATCGTGGATCAGACCTTCCCTGGCCTCCCGCGGAGAGCCGGTCTTCATTACTGGGGTTGAAGGCTCCATGACCGTCTTCGACGCGACCGGACGGCAATTGAGCGCGCAGACCGTCCGTGGCGAACAGGTCATTACGTTCGATCGCCCAGGCGCGTATGTCTTGCAGTTCAGTTCGGGTCGAGGTGAATGGTTCGTTGAGCGCGTCATGGTCCGTTGACAACGGAGGCTCAAGACCCCGATATCATCGAGGGGCTTTGGGACGCGATATGGGGTTAGTCCTTGCGCGGCCCACCTTCCAACTCCTCGATCGTCCTTCTTACCGACTCCAGCCTTTGGAGAGATGCGCGCTGACTTTCGCCTTCATGCAGCAACCCGCTCCGTTACCACTAACAGCAACCGGCCATTAACAGTTCCTTGGATCCCACGCATGCCACTGCCGATACCTTCGGATCATGCTACGCATCACGGGATTCGCTCTTTGCCTGTCCTGCTGCACTTTCTGCCCCGCGCAACTGGACGCCGACAGCGCGCGCATCGCCGAGCTGATGACGATCCTGCGGGAGCGGCACTTCGCGCCACGAGCCATCGACGACCGGTTCTCAGCGGACGTCTTCGACAGCTACCTGCGCACCCTTGACCCGGACACCCTCTATCTCTCAGCGCCAGAGCGCGAAATTCTGGCCAGCGATCGCTTGCACATCGATGACCAACTGGCGCACGGTGTGCCATCGTTCGTGCATCGCTGCGACAGCCTGATGTACGCCGGTCTGTTGCGCCCTGGCACTGGTCGATGGGGACGGCACGCCCACTGCGCACGCAGAACCGGACCGACGCTGGCATTGCCGACTCGCCGAACGCAGCTCGGAGGTCCGTGCTGCCCTGGGCGGTTCCGCAGATGAGGCCAGGGCCCTTGTGCGGGCCCGCGCACAGAACGACCTGCGCGCCCGGATCGAGCGCGGACGTGAAGAACGCATGGACCTTTTCCTTGGCACGCTGGCGAACGTGCATGACGCACAAAGCACCTACCTGTCGGCGGAAGAGCGTACGGGCTTCGACCATGCGATGACGCAGAGCTTCGTCGGCATCGGTGTCACGCTGTCGAGCACCGATGGCCGCATCCGCATCGGGTCGATGGAACCCGGCGGCCCCGCGGCGTTGGGCGGTGCATTGGCCATGGGCGATGAGCTGCTGACGGTGCGCGAGCTGAACGCCGCACCCGTGCCGGTGCCTGGTCTTTCCATCGACGCAACGGTGGACCTGCTTCGTGGCCCGGCCGGAAGCACGCTGGAGCTGATCCTTCGCCAGGCGGACGGCGAACAACGGACCGTGGTCCTGGAACGCGCGCTCATCCACCCTGCGGCGGGCCAGGCGCGGGCATGTGTGGTGCGTGGTGCCGGTCCACCCATCGGTGTGATCACCTTGCCGCGCTTCTATACCGACCTGTCCGGCGGGAGCGCGCCGCGCTGTTCCCAGGACGTCGCGGAACTGCTCGACACCCTCCTGTACGCAGGGATCGGCGGCCTCGCCATCGACCTGCGCGACAACCAGGGCGGCAGCATGAGCGAGACCATCCACATCCTCGGCCTCTTTCTCGATGCGGGACCCGTCGCGCAGCGCCTTGCCCCGTGACGGCACCGTGCGCGTGCTTTCGACGACCCCGGAGCGGGCCCGCTATCGAGGACCGCTCGTCGTGCTCGTGAACGAGCACAGCGCATCGGCCTCTGAGTTCTTCGCGGCCGCCTTGCAGGACCACAAGCGCGCCGTGGTGCTGGGTGGACCTCGGACCTACGGCAAAGGCACCATCCAGAACATGGTGCCCCTCGCGCCGATCGCTGATGCTGATGGCGCAGTGACCTCCACTGGTTCCGCCAAGATCACCGTGGGCCTCTTCTTCCGACCATCGGGGACCAGTGTGCAACTGGAGGGTGTCGTTCCTGACATCGTGCTTGATAGCGAACCATCGTTTGAACCGACCGGTGAACGCGCATTGCCTTTCGCCATGAAGCACGATGGGATCGCCGCTTGCACGATCACACCGTGGCACCCGGCAGGCGCATGGCGCGAGGAAACCATCCAGCGCGCACGCGATCGGATGGCCGCTGGTGTCCTTCCCGGAAGTGCTTCGACGGTCCACTCGACGTGGTACAACGTTTCCGAAGCAGATCCCATCGACACGGACGAACCGGGATCGGCGCATGCGATCCTGCTGCTTCAAGACGCATCTGGTGCAGGCAGCCTCACGAACCCGCTGAGGGCGGATCGATCCTCGAGCTGTCGCTGAACCACCAACGGCACGGGCATAGTACCACTGACCGGATCTACGGCGCCTCACCCTTTCCCGCCCTTTCATCCGCAGAAGCCGTGGCGGAGGTGGACTCCAACTCCTCGATCGTCCTTCTCGCCGCTTTCAACGATCCTCTTCAGTGCAAGGCTAGCGGACAACAAGCGACCCGACTGGTGGGAACCGGTACATTCGGCATTGGCCACCACAGAAACACGAAAAGGCGCATGACCGACGTTACCCCGCCCGAACCGCTACGCGCGCGCTTCAACCCGCTCATACGACCGTACCTGGTGCTTCAGGTCGCCCTATTCCTTGCTGCAACGGTCGTGTGCATTCCGCTGGCCGTGATCTGGGTGCTTGGTGTGGGTCAATGGTGGGCCCGCCATTACTTCGATAAGTTGGAATGCGAGTTGGGGCCGAAGCTGCTGCGCTACCGCAAGGGCATCCTGTTCCAGATCGAGAAGACGATCCCGTTGGAGAACATCCAGGATGTGACTTTCGTGGAGGGTCCTCTGCTCAAGCACTTCAACCTGAGCATCCTGAAGTTCGAGACGGCCGGTCAGAGCCAGGGACAAGCGCACGACATGCGGTTGATCGGCATCATCGACGCGCACGAGTTCCGCGACCGGATCCTGGCACAGCGCGAAGCCTTGAAGCATGGGCGCGAACCTGAACAAACCAGTCCTTCCTCAGCGGCCAGTGAGGAGACCGTGGTGCTGCTGCGCCGCATTCTCGAACGGTTGGATGCGATCGCAGCCCGTTGAGAGGAGCATTTCGCTCCGCAGTTCGAACGGGAACTGTGATCCCTGATTGCTCGACAGTGGAGCACGACCAGTCCGTGTTCAACCCGCCGCATCGGCCTCCCCTTCCCCGCCCCCTCCAACTCCTCGATCGTCCGCCGCGCCGCCTCCAACCGCACCCGGTTGTTCTTGCTCACGAGCATGTTGGTGATGAGCTTCTCCATGCGGTGGTGCAGCGGGATGAGCAACGCGGCGATGGCGGCCATGCACAGCAGCATCAGCAACGGCGAGTGGTGCGTGAGTTCACCCAGTACAGGATGCACCAGTAGATTGATGAACTCAAAGAAGAGCAGCAGCGCGATGAGCGAAAGGTTCTTGATCGCCTTGGCGCCGACCACCGCCGTGCGGCTGAACACCAGCAGGAAGATGCCCAGCGTGATAACGATGAGGGCGATGATGCCGAACTGGATGTTGCGGGAGCGGGTCGCGACTTCCTCCGCGCGCAATTTGGCATCCTCCATGTCCTTGAGCTGCTGCGCGAAGAGCTGGCTCTGGAGCTGGCTGCGGTTCTGCGTGGAGATAACGCTGTCGCGAAATGAGATGCAGAGCTTCGCGTAATGGAACGCGCTATCCGTCCTGCCGTTCGCATGGTATGCATCGGCCAGGGCTTCGGCAGCTCTCTGCGCCATCCCTGGGTTGCTCACCCCTTCTGCGGCTCGGAAAGCCAATTGCGCGATGGATTGCGCCTCCGCTGTGCGGCCCTGTTCCATGAGCAAGGAAGCATACTCCGAAGCGAACTGAACGAGGGGAAGCGGTAGTTGGAACGAATCAGCAGCGGCGATCGTGCGCTTGAAATGCAGCTCGGCCAGATGGTTCTCTTTCCGGGCCGCATACACTGCGGCAAGCGCACCGTTCGAATACGTGTAGGTCCATGGGTCCACGCCTGGTGAACCGACCATTTCCACTTGCTTGGTGTAGTACAGCGCGGAATCGAGCTCGCCACGGTCCATGAAGACCCGGGCTATTGTTGACAGCCCTCGCGAACGGATCCCGGGGGGCATGCCCAAAGCCAGCGCTTTGCGCATGTAGCGCATGGAGCCATCATTGTCGCCCACGCGTTGATAGAGCACGGCGAGCTCCTTGCACACCGCGCCCATCCAAATACTGTCACCAGCACTTGTGTAGTGGTCGAGCGATAAGTTGTAATGCTTCAATGCCCCGTTCACGTCATTGGCGATGGTGAATGCCGACCCGATGGCCAGATGCGCCCTGCCGATAAGCGTGTCGTTCCTGGTGGGTTCGGCCACCTCAAGCGTGCGGATCGAGGTGCTCGTGCATTCGTCCTGCTTGTTGAGGTACAGGTACTTCATTACGAGCCTGGAGAGCAGCGCGACCTTCTCACGCGCGTCGGTGGTCGCTTTTTTCCCGTACGATCAGTTCTTCCAACGGCAGCGTGCTGAACCGCGTTTGAATCGTATCGAAAGGCTGTGCACGCAGATCTCCGATGGTGCTCATGATGACAACCGCACAGAGCAGCCGGACCACCTTCATGATCGATCGTCCTTGAGGTGTGTTACGCATCATTCCCATCATCTCGGGCCCGTGTCTGTTGGCCTTGCTTCCAACTCTTCGATGCGTCCGCCGCGCCGCTTCCAATCGTACGCGGTTGTTCTTCGATACAAGCATGTTGGTGATGAGCTTCTCCATGCGGTGGTGCAGTGGGATCAACAACCCTGCTATGGCGGCCATGCAAAGCAGCATGAGGATCGGCGAGTGGTTGGTGATGCGGTCCAAGAACGGATGCAGCAGCAGATTGATGAACTCGAAGAAGAGCAGCAGCGCGATGAGCGAGAGGGTTCTTGATGGCCTTGGCGCCCCCACCGCCGTTCGGCTGAACACCAGCAGGAAGATGCCCAGCGTGATCACGATGAGGGCGATGATGCCGAACTGGATGTTGCGGGAGCGGGCCTCTGCGGCTTCGGCCTTCAGCTTCGCATCCTCTCGATCCTTCAGCTCCTGCTCGAAGGCCATGTTCTGTAGCTTGTTCAGGTTGGTCACGTTCCTCAAACTGTCGTCATAGGCCGCTTTAAATGTGAAGAAGTGGAATGCGCTATCGAGGCGACCAATGCGTTTGAAGGCATCACGCAGCAGCTCTGTTGACTCGATCATACCGACCAGATCGTCCCCGTCCTGGCTCACCTTCAAGCCCCGTCGGCCATCGGCGATCGCTCCCTCCACGTCCTCCGCCTCCAGCTTCATGCGCCCACGGGCAACCAGCGCTGCATAGAGCGGAACCATCACCTTGAACGACTCAGCCACCTCGATGCAACGCTTGAAATGCACCTCGGCCAAGTCGCGTTCGCCCTTGGCCGCATAGGCCGCCCAAGGCACATAATACGAGCGCGTAGCCGTACGTATCCTCAGCCGGGTTGGTCACAATGTTCGACCGCTGCGCCCAGTACAGCGCGGAATCGGCTTGCCCCATCAACCTGAAACAATCGCTCATATGACAACACGCCCGATTGATCTGCGATGGTCGGCGCAGGTTGGTCAACGCCTTCCTCAAGTAGTCTGGCCAGGGGAAAGTCTCCCAACGGCTTATAGATGGAGGCAAAGCCCTTCTGCACGGTGCCGATATAGTCATGGCTTCCCGAAGCATTCGCATGTTCCAGCGCCTTCTGCGAGTACTTCAATTGCAGCGCGCTTTCCGATGAACCGATAAAGCTTCCGCTCAGGTCGTCGTAGGCGTTGGCGAGCAAAGTGTCCACCTGCAGTTGCTCGGCAAGTTCAAGCTCCTCTTTGGCAGACTGTCGGGCCTCCTGCTTGAGCCCTCTGTTCCAACATGCCCACCGATGGTTGCTGGTGATCCAATAACGCTCTTGCGGCGGCCGTGACAAGTCATAGCGCGTTCGCAAGGAATCGAACCGCGGTTGACTGACGAACTGCTGCGCAGATAGCACGAGGTGAACCATGCTTGCTAACACAAAGACGACCGGCCGGGCGATCGTGATGTACTTCCTCATTGGGCGCTGTCGGTGTTGGACTCCAACTCCTCGATCGTCCTTCTCGCCGCCTCCAATCGTACGCGGTTGTTCTTCGATACAAGCATATTGGTGATGAGCTTCTCCATGCGGTGGTGCAGCGGGATCAGCAGCCCCTGCGATCGCGGCCATGCACAACAGCATCAGGATCGGTGAGTGGTTGGTGATGCGGTCCAAGAACGGATGCAGCAGCAGATTGATGAACTCGAAGAAGAGCAGCAGCGCGATCGGCGAGAGGTTCTTGATGGCCTTGGCGCCAACGACCGCCGTACGGCTGAACACCAGCAGGAAGATGCCCAGTGTGAGAACGATGAGGGCGATGATGCCGAACTGGATGTTGCGGGAGCGGGCGGCGGAGGCTTCGGCTTTCAATTTGGCATCCTCGTGGTCCTTCAGTTCCTGCTCGAAGGTCATGCCTTGCACCTTGTACAAGTTGTTCACGTTGGTCAGGCTGTCCTGCAGCCATACCATGCGATGCAAGTACGTGTAGGCGCTATCCTCTTGCCCGATCGCGCGGAAAGCTTGCTGCACAATGTCCGCCGCGACGATGGCATCCGATAGTGTGATGGTGCTCTGTCAGGGCTATCGGGTCTTAATCCTTAGGAGTTGCTCACGGAAGGCATCTGAGTAGGAGGCCTGCTTGCGCTTGAGGTTCATGGTGAGCTTGGGTGTCCGGTCCAGTTTACAGAGGTTGAGGGCCCATCGGCGGATGGTGGCCAGATTGCGATCGGCGTGGTCCTTCCGCACGCGGGAGGCGTCTTCCTGGAAGGTGACGTCCAAGACCCAGTGCAGCGAGTTCTCGATGCCCCAATGGGCGCGTATCAGGGCGTTGAACCTGCGTGCATCGGTCTTGAGGCTGGAGAGGTAGTAGCGGGTCTGGCTGGTGGTCTTGCTCTCGATCACCCGGTGGGTGATGGCCTGGACGCGCACCAGTGAACGCAAGCCGGTCCAATGCGCCGCATCGGAGAGCACGTAGGATCGTCGATCACTTCGCGCATCCGCGTGTTTCCACGCGACCATGGCCTTTGGTGTCCTGCTGGTCGTGGCTGTGGGTCTTGTGATGGACGAAGGCAAGGGCGACCTCTTCGAGCAGTTCGGGCTGGTTCTCCTTCAAGCCCAGGAGATAGTCGGCCTTGCGCTCCTGGATCAGTGCTGCGATCTTTTTCTGGCAACCCATGGCATCGATGCTCACCACCCTTCAACTCCAGCATTTCAAGCAATGCGGGGATGGCCGTGATCTCGTTGGTCTTGCCATCCACTTTGCAGTTGCCCCAGCACAAGCTGGTTCTGGTGGCTCCATGCGCTGATCATGTGGATGGCCTCCTTGCCATCGAGCCGATCGTAGCTGCCGCGCAAGCGCTTGCCATCACTGGCCACCAGCTCTCCTTCGGTGATCTGGCACACGCGGGCCGTCCACCGGGCGAAGCAGGCGGCGAAGGCCACCGGATCGAGCCGCCGGAGCAGGTCGCCGATCGTGTCGTGCGATGGCACCTTGTCATCCGTGAAGTGGCCGTGGCGTTTGAACCAATCGAGCTTGGCCAGGCCGAAGTGGGCGATCTCGCTGGCTCCCTGGCAATCGCTGAGCACCGCCGAGAGGATCAGCAGCAAGAGCGAGCTCAGCGGATACCGCTTGGTGCGGTCGATGCGCGGGTCTTCCAGTTCCTCGAAGGGCTCCAACAGGTCCATGGTGCGGTTCCCGCATGTGAGCGAGAGGCCGCAAGCACTCCTTCTCAATGGTGGGGATCAAGACCCCCGACCTACGATCGATTAACCGCCCACCGTGGGTTTAAGAGCCGATAGCCCTGCCCAAGCCCAGCTCAGTCCTCTTCGGTGGCCCTTCTTCGCTATGGTCTGAACCCTAAGCGCGGGACAAAGTCTAGAGTCTGCGGCAGCGGCGGTGAAGAAGTGAGGAAAGGCACGGCCTGCTCTCTTATTCACATCCTCAATTCGCAGTGGTGATCGACCGGTTCTTCCAGGCCGTCTCCATGCTTGCTGCTGGCTCTCGCCCCACATGAAGCGTTCTGCCAACGTCAGCGCATGGTGCAGGCACCGACCGACCGGCACCGGATCGATGTAGCGCCTCAGGCGGGGGCTCAGCTCCAGGGAGTGCCTGTGGTCGCCCAGGCTCGTGTTCACCATGACATGCCCATCCACGGCCTCTATGTACTCTCCGAGCTCCTTCTTGCGGATGCTCTTGAGGAGACCTTGGCGAACCAGATGATGAGCAGGGACATCGCCAGGAAGGATCCAGAGGCAGTCAGGCTCTGCCATTGGTACTCGGTTCCCCAGTGCATCAGCACGCTCAGCAGGATGAAGATGAGGCTCAACGGAATCAACGTAGCGCCGTACATCCGCTTGGTCATGGTGTAGTGCTCCTCGATGTCGAACTCGAGCTTAATGACCGAGCCGTTGACCCCTTCGCGGATGTCGCCCACGATGGAAGGCACGGCGCTCATGGGCCCGTAGCGCACATGCTTGATGTCGAAGGATAGGAGCCCACCTCTCCGTAATAGTGCGCGTGCGGGGATCCGGGCACTGACTCGAAGTCGGGCACGGTCATCTCCTTTAGCCGGCTGATCGGTTCAACTGGTGTGTGCCGGGTCTCGATGGTGGTGAAGGGCGTGTTCATGGCTTGCTCGTTTTGAGGTGAATGAGAGCGAGTTCTCCAAGGTCAGGCGCAGCCACATGGTCATTACGGTGGCCCATGCGAACAGCGACATGTACACCAGCGCTTGCGGGATGGGCAGCAGGAAGTGGAGTTCCAGCGCTTGGGCAAGCCTGTAGGTGCATACCGTGTACATGCCGATCGGGAATACCATGCCCCAGTACTGCGGGTGGTAGCTCATGGGAATCAGGCGGTACAGATGGCGCCACATCCCGAGCACGATGATGATCGGGATCCACCAGGTGCCGAAACCCCAGAACAGTAGCGTGAGGCCGGTGATGAATGCTTGAGCGGCCAGCAGCTCCCACTGGGATGCGGCGTTGATCAAAGTAGCCCCGGCGAGGGTGGTGATGGCCACCGCACCCATGCTGATCCAGAACGGCGGGGCGCACTCCTCGGCCCTCATCTCGAAGAAGGTGAGGCGGTAGAAGATCAGGGATCGCGATGATGTAGAGCATGCATCCGATGAAGAACAGGAGCATCGAGATGAACAAGGCCGCTTCCTTGGAGATGAAGAGAGCAGGTCGGCCAGTTGGGTCCCTAGGACGACTACCGATTGGGTAGACACCACCATGAGCAGCCACACCCCATTGATCCCCATCTCGAGCGTTGGCTTGCCCCGCTTCACGGTGATCATCACGAAGAAGAAGTAGATGATGGCCACGTAGAGCGCGAAGCCGAGGTAATAGAGCCAGCGTGCCGGCCCAGGGTCTTCGGCGATGATGGCGTACTGGCTGCCCAGCACATTGGTGGCGGCCACCACGGTGAGGAAGCCGGGCTCCGGCGTGATCGGAGATGTCCCGAAGGAACCGGTCGCTGTAGAAGATGAGCCGGAGCAGGAGCATCAGCCACAGAATAAGGTGGGCTGTCTTGTTGAAGCCGAACAACACTTGAGCCGCCATGGGCATGCCCAACTGGTAAGCGCCTATGGAGACGATGCCCGTGGCCATCACCAAGGCGAAATGGGCCGGGAACAACTGGGCGATCTCCGCACGCAGGCGCGGCAACAGGTGGCTGTGGAACTCGGCGAGGGTCATCCGGCCCGACAAAGCTGGAACCGCCTCCTTAAAGCCCGCTTAGCATGGCATTAAGCCTCATTAAAGATCAGCGCCTCGGTCGGCCTTCAACGCGCGCCTCGTTAAAACCGCCTTAAAGACCGGCCAGCGGCTCCAGGCCATCTTGGGCAGCGCGATCTCAATGGTGGTGCCGCGGTTGACCTTGGACTGCACGAAGATCTTCCCGGAGTGCAGCTTGATGATGCCCTTGACCAGCGCCAGCCCGATGCCCTTGCCGGAGACACCATGCACGTTGCGACCCCTGTGGAAAGGCTCGAAGAGGTGCTTCAGGTACTCCTCCGGCATGCCGATGCCATGGTCGGTGAAGAACAGGATGATGTTGCGTTTGTCAGCGGTGACGCGGATACGCACCGTGCGGTCCTCGGAATACTTGCAGGCATTCTCGGCCATGTTGATGAAGGCGGTCTCCAGCAGCTTGCTCTTGCCCTTGCACAGCAGGTCGGCCCCATCGTCGCTGATGCCCTCGAAGCGGATGTCCACGCGATAGTCGGGGTTCTGCTTGAGCAGGTTCTCGCGGCAGGTCAAAGCACCTCGTCCACCCGCACCTCCTCCAGGTTCTGGAAGAGCGTCTCCACATCGCTGTTGGCCAGTTCAAGCAGGTTGTTGGTGAGCGCGCTGAGGCTTCGGATGTGGACCGAGATGGCCTTGAGGGTCTCTTTGTATTCCTCGGTGCCGCGGTCCTTTATCAGCGCCACATCGATCTTGCCGCCGATGGCCGTGAGCGGATTGCGGAGCTCATGCGAGGCATTCGATACGAAGCGCTTCTGCACGTTGAAGGCTGACTCGAGCCGGTCGAGCATGCGGTTGAAGGTGGCGGTGAGCTGCCCGATCTCGTCATGCGGATGCGCAGCCGTGAGCCGATGGCTGAGGTTGCTGTGGGTGGTCGGTCCACCTGCTTCACCATGTCGAAATGGGCTTGAGGAAGAAGCTCACGAACACGTAGCCGCTGATGAAGATGATGAGCATGAGGATGATCGGACGGACGATGAGGATGCGCTTGAGGTTGTCGATGTAGTTCCACCCGTGCCGGTCGTAGGCGGTGGAGATGATGACATGCTCGACGCCATCATAGGTGTGCAGGAAAGCGATGCCCTCCCTTCGGTCCTTCTCGGCCCAGGTGTAGGGACTCTGCTCATGCACCCTCGCAAGGCCCATGGCGGCGGGCAGGGGTATCGCTTCGCCGAACAGCAACCGGCCATCGGTGGCATGGATGGCGAGCGTTCGCCGATCAGCGCATGGGGGTTGTCCTCCTCGTTGCGCTGCGCGGGCGCCGTTTCGCTCTTCACCGACTCGAGCACCTCCACTGCCCGATCGCGCAGCCGCAGCTCGAAATCCTTCTGCCGGTAATCCTGTGAGAAGTAATAGATGGCATAGGAGAAGAAGAAGAGGATCGCGCCCACCACGAAGGCGAAGAGCAGGGTGAACCGGGTCTTGATCTTCATGCCTCATGCATCCTTGATGACGTAGCCCATGCCCACCACGGTGTGCAGCAGCTTCACCGGATGACCCTTGTCCACCTTCTTCCGAATGAAGTTGATGTACACCTCGATCACGTTGGTGCCCCGGTCGAAGTGGATGTCCCAGATCTTCTCGGCGATCTCCACTTTGCTCACCACGCGGTTCTTGTTGCGCACCAACAGCTCCAGCAGGCCGAATTCCTTGGCTGTGAGCGCGATCTCTTCGCCTCCTCGCCTCGCCCGCTTCGAGTCGCAGTTGATCTCCAGGTCGGCTACGCGCAGGATGTTCTGCGGCGCTGCCGCCGCCGGGGCCGTGTGCGCAGTGCGCTTCAGGAGCGCGTTCACGCGGGCCAGCAGCTCAGGGAACTCGAAGGGGCTTGATGAGGTAGTCGTCCGCCCCGGCCTCGAAGCCTTCGAGCTTGTCATCCAGCGTGCCCAGCGCCGTCAGCATGAGCACTTTGGATTCCAGCCCGCGTTCGCGGAGGGTGCGGCACAGCTCGAGCCCGTTGAGCTGCGGGATGATCAGGTCGAGCACGATCAGGTCGTAGTTCCTGGACAGCGCGAGTTTCTTCCCGCATTCGCCATCATAGGCGAAATCCACCGTGAACCCATGCTCCTCCAGCCCCTGGCGGATGAACTGCAGGACATCCGGCTCATCCTCAACGATCAGGATCCTGGTGTTCTCCATGGGTGTGCGAGGCTGTCTTCATGGATCAAGGCATGGGCGGTGGCCGCGCGCGTCGCGAAGCGCTTGCGGGCCGGAATGTAGCACCCCGCCCGGATGCTCCATACCGTGACCAGGATCATCGGGTCTTGCATCCGTGTATGGCACTGCTTCTCAACCGCAGCGGGCTCTCCGTCTTCGGCGCCCCCGTGCCCTTGCTTCCTACCCATGCGCCTCCCTCATCTTCCCCGCGATATGATCGAAGAGGTTGCCCAGCGGCTTCTCCACCATGAACCCAATAGGGTTGAGGTCGGCGTTGAAGACCTGGTGGAGCGTGGTGACGCCAGCGGATTCAGCCGCCGAAGAGGTCGCGTTACACATCGGCGCACACGCCCTCGATTTCTCCTTTCGCGGGCGCCACACCGGCGGTCACCGCGATGGGCACCGAGGCGCCATCGGTCCATTGCGCCAGGTAGGGCGCGCCATCCTTCTCGCCGTACTGCACTTTGCTGCCGCCGGGAAGCGCTGCGCGGAGGTGGCACAAGTTGCTGTCGTGAGCACGAGCAATGCGGGAAGGGGCGTGGGCGCGGCATGGCAGTATTGATGGTGAGCAGCATTAGTCGCGATCGGAACGATATCTCGCAGGGCCGTTGTCAACGAAGCATCCGGGCTCGATCATGACTATTCTTCACCGTGACATCGCGCACGCGATCGCTGGTTCTTCCCCGCCTTCAACCGCTCCAGCAATTCCTGCTCGCCCATGCTCCATTCGCGTCCGGGCCTCGCGCCTTGGATGCGGCCGAAGAAGCTGCCGCGTTCGAAGCGGCACGGCCTGCGCAGACAGGCGGCTTCACCACCCCCGATCCGGCCTGTGCACAGGTTCAATCACCAGCACGCGCTTGCTGCGGCTCGCGTGCCCGCTCACCAATTCCACCTGCCGCTTGGGCACGCCGAATTGCTCCGCTAGATAGGAGAGGAGCGCTTCGTTCGCCTGCCCATCCACCGGCGGAGCGGCCAGGCGGATCTTGAGCGCATCGCCATGCGTGCCAGCCACCTCGGTGCGCTTGGCGCCGGGCTGCACATGCACGCGGAGCGTGATGGACCGCGGTGCTTCGCTGAGCCATGCGGGCATGGGCGCAAGGTGCGCGATCATCGCGCTCCTGCCATGCGCATGCAGGTGAGCAAATGAGCACCTGCCCACGCAACGGGTGTATGAGGCGTTGCGTGCATTGGGCGCGTGAGCCGGGGTCACCGCTTCACGCTTCTTCCACCGCTTTCAGCCGCTCCAGGGGCTCCTGCTCGCCCATGCTCCATTCGCGTCCGGGCCGTGCGCCCTCGATGCGGTAGAAGAAGCTGCCGCGCTCGAAGCTCCACTTGCGTTGCAGGATGCGCCGGCGCACCAGTGGGCCGAGCTGCACGGAGGCGCCCGGCTGAAGGCCGCGTGCGCCTCCATGGCGCGCACGATGTCGGCCTGGCTCACATTCCAATGGATGCGCAAGCCACCATGGGCGGCTTCGCATGTATTGTGTACACCCATTTGAGCACGGCATGCGGGCCGCGCCACGCGATGGGCCACACGCCTTGGGCCCAGGGGCACCAGCCCGCCCACGGGGGCTGGGGTTCTTCGGATCGCCATCATTCTCGTCAAAGTCGGGGCTAAGAAGATAGATGCGCGCGGCGGCCACCGGCACCGCTGGCAGCTGATCGACAGCAGGCGCCTGCCCGCCACCACTGGATACCTTCGGCGGCGAATACCTGCACCCATGATCGCCCGAATCCGCACGCTGCCCGCACTGGTCCTTTCATTGACCCTCGCCGCGCAGAACCCGCTCGCCATTCCGCCCGCCCTAGACCTGGACACCTTCGACCTGGTGACCGACGAGCACGTGCACCAATTCTACCCCGGTATCAACACGAGCACCTGGGCGCGAGCGCCGAGTACCTCGGCCCCACGTTGATCCTGCATCGTGGTGACACGGCGCGTATCCGCATCCACAACGAATTGGCGGAGATGACCAGCATGCACTGGCATGGCATGCACGTGCCCGGTGAGATGGACGGCGGCCCTCGGCGGATCATCGACCCCGGCGATTCGTTCATGGCGGAGTTCGTGGTGAAGACCCCGGCGGCCACATACTGGTACCATCCGCATCCGCACGAGCTCACGGCGGAGCAGGCCAACTTCGGCATCGCCGGCTTCATCGTCGTGCGTGATGAAGAGGAAGAACAGCTCGCCTTGCCCCGCGATTACGGCGTGGACGATTTCCCCGTGGTGATCCAGGACCGCAAATTCCTCCCCAGCGGCGACTTCGCCTTCTATCCCTTCGGCGATTCGGTGCTGGTGAACGGCACGCCGAACGCCTACCTGGAATGCCCCGCGCAAGTGGTGCGCCTGCGCCTGCTCAACGGATCCAACGCGGCATCTATCCGCTGGGCCTCGACAACGGCCAGGACCTGCACGTGATCGCCGGCGATGGTGGACTGCTGCCCGCGCCCACCGCCACCGATCGCCTCTGGCTGAGCAACGGCGAGCGCGCTGAGGTGCTCTTGGACCTCACCGGCATGGAAGGCGACAGCCTGCTGCTGATGAGCTACGGCGACGAATTGCCGAACACCGTGCCCGGCTCGGGCAACATGATGTGGGAGAGCAGCATCCTCAACGGCGTGAGCTTCCCGGTGCTGCGCATCCGCGTCACCGCCCCCACAGTTGACCCCATCATCGCTATTCCTCCCGCGCTGCTCAACGTGCCCATGCCTTCGGAATCAGAGAGCATCCGCACGCGCACCAAGACCATCACCGGCATGGGCATGGTGGGCATGGGCATGTTCATGATCGACGGCCTCATGTTCGACATCGACGTGGTGAACGACACCATGCAGCTCAACACCGTCGAGGTGTGGAACATCGTGAACAACTCGAACATGGCGCACCCCATGCACATCCACGGCGTGTCGTTCACCGTGCTGGAGCGCAACGGTGCGCCGCCGCCCGCCTGGGAGCAAGGGCCCAAGGACGTGGTGCTGGTGGACCGCTTGGGGACGGTGAAGCTGGTGATGCGCTTCGGCGAGGTCACCGACGGATGGCCCTTCATGTACCACTGCCACAACCTGCTGCATGAGGACAACATGATGATGCTGCAGTACATCGTGCAGGACCCGTCGCTTGGAGTCAGTGAACCGACCAGCGGCGGTGCGAACGCGTTCCCGAATCCCACGAGCGGCCAAGTGGTGGTTCGCTCCGAATTCGCGCTGGTAAGCTTGGAAGTGAACGACGCGCTCGGTCGGTTGGTGGTGAAGCAGAACGGCAATGGCGGCGCAGCAGGCCAAGATCGACCTGCGCGGCTTGCCGGCCGGCCTGTACCGCGTTACGCTCATGGGCGCGGCTCAGCGCAGCCAGCTCATCGTGGTCAAGGAATAGCGCGTTCGTGACAAGTTCATGACCGAAGGTCCTGACGAGCGTCAGCTAAAGCGGCCATGCATGCCCGTTCATTTGGCGCAATTAAGAACCAATCCATGCAAATCGCACCCACCAGCACCATTGGCTCCATCGTGGCCGATGACTTCCGCACCGCAGCCGTCTTCAACGCCCATGGCATCGACTTCTGCTGCAAGGGCGGCCGCTCCTTGGAGGAGGCCTGCCGCACCAAGGGCATCGACCAGAAGGTCATCGAGCAGGAGATCCACGAGGTGCTCAACCGCGACACGGCGGCCGATAGCGACTTCAAGACCTGGAGCCTGGGCAGGCTGGTGGAGCATATCGAGCGCGTGCACCATCGGTACATCGAGGCCCGCACCCCCACCATCCAGCAGTTCCTCGAGAAGCTCTGCCGGGTTCACGGCGATCGCCACCCCGAGCTCTTCGACATCGCTACGGAGTTCAACGAATGCGCCATGGTATGGCCGCGCACATGAAGAAGGAGGAGCTCATCCTCTTCCCCTTCATCGTGCGCTTGGAGCAGGCCGAGAAGACCGGCGAGCCCGCGCCCATGCCACCCTTCGGCACGGTGGAGAACCCCGTGCACATGATGATGGACGAGCATGAGACCGAGGGTGAGCGCTTCCGCCGCATCGCTGAGCTGAGCAACGGCTACCAGAACCCGCCCGATGGCTGCGCCACCTATTACACGGCCATGGTATGCTCAAGGAGTTCGAGCAGGACCTCCATCTGCACATCCACCTGGAGAACAACATCCTCTTCCCACGAGCGATCGCCTTGGAGAAGCAGTTGGGCCATGCCGCCGCTTGAGCGGCATGCGCTGCTGCGGCCCATGAGCCGCGAGCACCACGATGGCCTGCTGCTGTGCTGGTACATCCGGAAAGAACTAACCGCTGGCACCGATCCGGCTGGGGTGAAGCAGCGGTGCGCCCGCTATTTCCGCGAGCAGCTGCTGCCGCATTTCGCCGTGGAGGAGGAGGCCATATTCCCGGTCCTCGGGGCCGATGACCCGCTGGTGAAGGTGGCGCTGGCCCAGCACCGGCGCCTCACGCGCCTGTTCCTGGCAGATGATGACGCGCCCAGCGAGCTCTCCGGCATCGAGGAAGAGCTTGATTCGCATATCCGCTTCGAGGAGCGCGAGATCTTCCAGCGCGTGCAGGCCGTGGCCACAGAGCAGCAGCTTGAGCGCGTGGAGCGCGTGCACGGCATGCTCGCATGGGAAGCCGGGCAGTGCGCGCCCGTGCCCTGGGCGGGCAGATGAGGGCCGATACCTGACCACGCGGTTCCGCGGGGATGGCAGCATGGTGCAGGCAGCCGGGTGCTGGTGAACGGGGCCACGGGTGCCATCGGCTCGGGAGCGGTGCAACTCGCAGTATCGCTCGGCGCCAAGGTGACCGCCGTGTGCTCGACGCCCTACGTGGACCGCATCAAGGCGCTGGGGGCACACGCCGTGATCGACCGCACCACCACCGACTTCCGCACGATACCTGGACCTTATGATCTGGTCTTCGACGCGGTCGGAAAGAGCCGCTTCACCCTGTGCAAGCACCTGCTCACCGAAAAGGGTTGCTACATCAGCACGGAGCTCGGTCCGCGCGGCGAGAACGTCTTCCTGGCACTCATCGGCGGCCTGCGCAAGGGGCCGCGGGTGCTATTCCCGCTTCCCAGCATCAGCCGTGCCGACGTGGATCACTTCCGGAACATGGCCGAGGCGGGCACTTTGCGACCGCTGATCGATCGTGTGGTGGGCTTCGATGAACTTGTGGAGGCGACACGGTATGTGGAGACCGGTCAGAAGATCGGGAACGTGGTGGTGAAGGTGGACTGATCCGAATGCCTTCAGGCAGCGTTGCGACCCCATTGCCCGTCAGTTGGTCATGCGCCAGCTCCTTGCCTCGATCGGCCTGTTCGTGACCTTCCTGGTACAGGCCCAGTTCGCCCCACCCGGGGCTCAATGGACCTACGACCACTGGGCTGTCCCGTACACCATGACCGTCGTAGGTGATACCACCCTGAACGGCCACCCCTGCTCCATCATCGAAGGTTCGTTCTTCACCGGTTGCTGGCAGTCACGCGCCTACACCTACCAGAACGGCGACACGGTGTTCTGGTCGGACGACCTTTTCCTCCCCCAGTTCTTCGAGTTGTACCGGTGGAACGCGCAGCCCGGCGAGAGCTGGAATGTGTGGGTGAACGGCCCGGTGACCGTGACCTACACCGTGCTGTCCACCGGCCTCACCACGGTGAACGGGCAGACCCTGCGGACCCTGAACGTTGAAGCGACCGACACACAGGGGGCCTGGGCCCAGAGCAGCGGCGTGCTGGTCGAGCACATCGGCGACACCCTGTTCCTGTTCCCCTGGCTGGCCGCCTTCTGCGATGTGATCCCCCCCTGGCCGCTGCGCTGCTACACGGATGATGACCTGGGCACCTATCTGCGTCCCGGATCGAACGATTGCGAACCACCACCGACCTCCACCGTCTTCGCCCCCGTGGGCGCCACCTGGACCTACACGCAGCGTTTCGCCTTCGCGCCGGACAGCGGGTTAATGGTCATCGAATGCGTAGGGGACACGGTCATCGACGGACTCACGTGCTCCATCCTGGAGCCCACGCAGGATCCGGGGGTTGCATGCCGTTCCACCGGTTCGTCACCACCATGGGCGATTCGGTGCTCTTCTGGTGCGGGGCGGACAGTAGTTTTTCAGACGCTCTTCGTGATCGGGGCCGATATCGGCGACAGCTGGAGCATGCGGGCCGATCACGGAGACTCCTGGATCAACAGCGACACGCTCACCTGGACCGTCACGGACACGGGCAGCACCGTGATCGATGGTCTCACTCTGCGAACGCTGGAGGTGGCGGTGCAGGCCACCCAGAACGCCGGCACCGCATCGTTGTGCGATGGCTCCATCGTGGAGCGGCTAGGTCCCTCCCCCTTCCTGTTCCCGTGGATCTTCGGGGCCTGCGATGGCGAGCTCAACGGACCCTTGCGGTGCTACACCGACGGGGACATCGACTGGCTGAACCCGCAATTCGCCCAGTGCGCACTCAGCGTCGGCGTGGAGGAGCGCGGTGAAGAGCTCGCGTTCAACGTGGGGCCCAACCCGGTGGAGCGCGGTGGCCTCCTCACCATCCGCTCGGGACGGTCGTCGGGACCGGCTTCGATCGAGGTCAGAGACGTGCTCGGGCGAACCCTGGGGCGTTGGACCCTGACCGGGAACGCGCTCGAGCTTCGACCGCCCGGAGCGGGTGTGTTCCTGGTCACCTGGCGCGATGGCTCCGGGGCAAGGGCCACGGCCCGTGTGGTCGTGCATTGAGATGCGACCGCCTCACGCATGTGCGGATAGTCGGCTACCTCCAGCCCCCACCCAGCGCTTGGTAGAGGTTCACCATCGCGTTCATCCGCTGCTTCCGGGTCTCCGCGAGCTCAAAGCGCGACTCCAACGCATCGCGCTGGGTGAGCAGCACCTCCATGTAGTCCGCTCGTGCGGAACGGAACAGGTTGCCCGAGATGGTGATCGAGGCGCCCAGGGCGTCCACCTGCTGCTTCCGCAGGGCATAGCTGTTCTCCAGGTTGGCGACCCGCGATAGCTGGTTCATCACCTCCACGGTAGCGCCCAGCACGGTCCGCTCATAAGCATGCACCGCCTGCAGCTGCCGGGCGTTCGCGGTGGCGTACATCGCCTTGATGGCGTTCCTGTTGACCAAGGGTGCCACCAGGTCGCCCGCCACGGAGTACACCAGCGAGGCGGGTGACTCGAGCAGCAGGGCTGCATCGAACGCGTTGAAGCCGACCCCCGCCTTGATGCCCACGGAGGGATAGAAGCAGGCCCGGGCCGATCGCACATCCAGCTTCGCCGCTTCCAGTTCGAGCTCGGCCCTTCGAATGTCCGGACGATGCGTGAGCAGGTCTCCGGGCCGTCCGCTGGACAACGCGGCGGGGACCAGGTCCAGCGCTCCCACGGAAGCCCGCTGCACCGGCTGTGGGTAGCGCCCCACCAGGAAATTGATGCGGTTCTCCGTCTCGACGATGCGCTGCTGGATGTCGAACAGATCGCTCCGGTTCTTGAGCACCTCGGCCTCGAAGCGCCGCACCGCCAGTTCGGTGACCTTCGCGGCCTCCTTCTCCAGCTTCACCACCTCCAACGCGTCCTGTTGGATGGTGATGTTGGCGCGGAGGATCGACATCTGGGCGTCCAAGGCCAGCAGTTCATAGTAGCTGTTCGCGATCTCCGCCACCAGGTTCGTCACCATGAAGTTGCGCCCCTCGATCCCGCCCAGATAGCGCAGCGTGGCGGCCTTCCTCGCGTTGCGGAAGCGTTTCCACACGTCGAGCTCCCAGGAGGCCCTCAAGCCGAACCCGAGGTCGCTCAACGGCTCCGGGAACGGCGTGTCCTCCACGATGTTCAAGGAACGCTCCACGGCGCCGTTCCGGGTGTGCTCTCCGGCCTTCTCGATCCCGGCGCCTGCGGCGAACCCCACGAAGGGCAGATACTCGCCCTTGCGGGCGCGGGCCTCGTTGCGGAGCACCTCGATCTCCTGCAGCATGATGTTGAGCTCCTGGTTGTTCGCCAGCGCTGTGTCGATCAGGGCCCGCAGATCGGGATCGCTGTGGAACTGCGCCCAAGGCGTCGCTGCGGAACTGATACTGTCGCTGCCGGCCCCGTACGTGCCGGGCATGTCCCGGCGCACCTCGCGCACCTTCAACGCCGGTACGCAGGAGGAGAGCGCAAGCACGGCGAAAAGGCCGATACGGGTCAGAAGCTCGGTCGGTCGTGGCATGGGGATCTCGTGCATCAGTCCTTCTTGCGTTTCAACAGGTCGCTCACCCGCTCCTTGAGCGTGCGGATCGTCTCCCTCGACTCCACCTCCTCCTGGGCGTGGCGCACGAACTGTTCGGACATCGGTTCATCGCGTTCATCGCTGATGAGCTTGCGGCCCTGGATCAAGGTGGCGAAGACATAGTACAGGCCGGGGATCACCAGCACACCGACCACGGTGCCCGCGAGCATGCCACCCAGCGAGGAGGAGCCGATGGTGCGGTTGCCGATGGCGCCCGCCCCGCTGGCCAGCACCAGCGGGATCAGACCGGCCACGAAGGCGAACGAGGTCATGAGAATGGGCCTGAAGCGGGCCTTGGCACCTTCGATCGCCGCCTCCCGCACCGTGGACCCTTCGCGCTGCCTCTGCACCGCGAACTCCACGATCAGCACCGCGTTCTTGCCCAGCAGACCGATCAGCATGATGATGCCGATCTGCGCGTACACGTCGTTGGCGAGCCCCATCGCCTTCAGCATCAGGAAAGAACCCAGGACGCCCACGGGGAGCGAGAGGATCACCACCAACGGCAGCACGAAGCTCTCATACTGCGCGGCCAGCACCAGGTACACGAAGATGAGCACCACGATGAAGATGTAGAGCGCCTCGTTGCCGCGCCGGGCCTCGTCGAACGACAGGCCCTCCCAAGCGATGTCGTAGCCGCGTGGCAGGGACTCCCGGGCCACCTCCTGGATGGCCTTGATCGCATCGCCGCTCGTGTACCCCTCCACGGAAAGCCCGCGGATGGTGGCCGAGTTGTACATGTTGTACCGCGTGATCTCGTTGGGGCCCAGACGCTTCTCGAAGCGCATGAACGAGGAGTAGGGCACCATCTCCCCGCTCTCGTTCTTCACGAAGAGCCCGCTGAGGTCCGAAGGATAGCGCCGGTACTCCGGTCCAGCCTGGGTGTACACCTTGAAGAAGCGCCCGAACCGGATGAAACCCTGCTCGTAGGTGCTGCCAATGAGGATGTTGAGGTTCTCGACCGCCTTGCCGATGGACACACCCTTCTGCATCGCCATGTCGTTGTCGACGATCATCTCGTACTGCGGGAAGTTGGCCGCATAGAAGGTGAACAGACCGGTGAGCTCCTTGCGCTGCCGAAGTGCGTCCATGAACGCGTTGTTGATCCGCTCGAACTCATGGTAGTCGGTGCCGTTGGTCTTGTCCAGCATGCGCAGTGAGAAGCCGGCGGACGAGCCGAAGCCGGGCACTGCGGGCGGTTCGAAGAACTCGATCACGGCGCCGAGGTCCCTGGTCCGCTCCTCCAGCTCCTCCATCACCTCGTTCACATCCTTCTCCCGCTCGTTCCAAGGCTTGAGATCGATCAGGCAGGTGCCCGCGTTCGACCCCCGGCCCTCGGTCATGATCTCATAGCCGGCCAGCGACGATACCGACGCCACTTCGGGGATCTCGTCGCAGATGCGCTGCAGCTCGCGCGCCACCTCGTTGGTGGTCTCCAGGGTGGATCCCGGCGGAGTCTGCACGATCGCGTAGATGGTGCCCTGGTCCTCGCTCGGGATGAAGCCGGCCGGAAGGACCTCGTTGCTCAGGTAGATGGCCGCGCAGAACCCGGCGAGCAGCCCGAAGGTGAGCAGACGCCGCACGACGATCCGGTCCAGCACGGCCACATAGCGGCCCGTGAGGCGTTCGAACCACCGGTTGAACGCGTCGATGCCGCGATCGAGGATGGACTTCCTGGGCGCGCCGTCATGAGGCTTCATCAGCATGGCGCACAGCACCGGTGTGAGCGTGAGCGCCACCACGGCACTGATCACGATGGAGCCTGCCATCGTGATGGAGAACTGGCGGTAGAAGACCCCCACCGGACCGGTCATGAACGAGATGGGGATGAATACCGAGACCATCACCAGCGTGATGGCGATGATGGCGCCGCCGATCTCGCCCATCACCTGCTTCACCGCCGTGTACGGGGTGAGCTGATGGTCCGCCTCCATCTTCGCATGCACGGCCTCCACCACCACGATGGCGTTGTCCACCACGATGCCGATGGCCAGCACCAGGGCGAAGAGCGTGATCAGGTTGATCGACAGCCCGAACAGCTGCATCACGAAGAAGGCGCCGATGAGCGACACCGGGACCGCGAGGATGGGGATGAGCGTGCTGCGCCAGTCGCCCAGGAACAGGAAGACCACGAGCGCCACCAGGATGAACGCATCGCGGAGGGTGTGCAGCACCTGCTCGATCGACGCGTCAAGGAAGGTGCTGACGTCGTAGC
Source organism: Flavobacteriales bacterium (assembly GCA_016713875.1). Classification (NCBI taxonomy): domain Bacteria; kingdom Pseudomonadati; phylum Bacteroidota; class Flavobacteriia; order Flavobacteriales; species Flavobacteriales bacterium. Next base: position 3,584,405 of record JADJOI010000003.1, on the reverse strand, counting down.
TCACCTTGTAGTCCACGCCCGGCGGCATGAACTCGGCCTGCTCCTTCAACTTCTCCTTCACCTGCGCGATCACATCGCTGGCGTTGCTGCCCAGGGTCTGCTTCAGCACGATGGACGCCGAGGGCCGTCCGTCCAGATTGGAGTAGATGTCGAAGAACTCGCTGCCGAGCTCCACGTCGGCCACATCACGCAGGCGGATCAGTTCCCCCTCCTCGTTGGCGCGGACGATGATGTCGCGATACTGCTCCGGTTTGTTGAACTGGCCCTGGTAGACCAGCACGTACTCCAGCGACTGAGCGTTGATCCCGGAGCTCTGACCCAGACGGCCGGGGCGTGCGATGAGGCTCTGCTCCTCCATGGCCTTCATCACCTCCTCCGCGCTGATGGAGTAGGCACGCATACGGTCCGGTTTCAACCATACGCGCATGGCGTACTTGCGGCTGCCCAGGATCTGGGCCTGCGCCACGCCGGTGATCCGCTGGATCTCCGGGATCAGCTGCGTGAACGCATAGTTGTACAGGAAGAGCTCGTCCGCGTCCTCCCCGTTGCCGTACAGGTTCACGTACATCAGCATGCTGGGCTGCACCGGCGTGATGATCACCCCTTCGCGCTGCACCAGCAGGGGCAGGTTGGGCATCACCTGGTCCACGCGCGTCTTGACGCGCACCACGGCCTCGTCGGGGTCGGTGCCTGGCTCGAAGATCACCCGGATGGTGCCCTCACCCGCGCTTGTGGCATCACTGGCGATGTAGCGCATGTCCTGCACGCCGTTGATCGCCGTCTCCAACTGGATGATGGTGCTCTTGGTGAGCACGTCCGCGCTCGCTCCCGGGTAGGCGATGAAGATGTTGACGGTGGTGGGCGCGATCTCCGGGAACTGGGCGGTGGGCAGCTGTTCCATGGCCAGACCGCCCACGAAGAGGATCAGCACCGAGATGACGATGGCCAGGACGGGCCGCTGGATGAAGTTCTTGAACATGGTCCAGGAGGTGTTCGGTCCGCTACTCCGCGTACAGCTCGAGGTGGTCCATCACGGAATCCGGGGGCAGGAGCTCGACCTCCACCTTGTCCCCGTCCTTCACCTTCCGCAGACCTTCCAGCAGGAACCGGTCATCCTTCGTGAGCCCCTGCTCCACCACGAACACGTGCTGAAGCTCCGGACCCACCTCGATGCGCCTGGTGCGCAGCGTGTCCGACCTGTCCACCACGAACACGTAGCGGTGATCGAGCACCTCGAAGGTGGCCTTCTGCGGGATGAGGAGCACGCCGTTCAGGCGCGAATCCATCAGGATGCTGCCTGTCTCCCCATGCCGCAGGAGGCCCTGGGGATTGGGGAAGGTGGCCCGGAACGCGATGTTGCCGGTGGCATTGTTGAAGTCCGACTCAATGGCCGTGATCTCCCCCGGCCGGTCGAAGAGCTCTCCGTTGGCCATCCGCAGGGTGAGCTTCGTGCCCGTGCCGGCCAGGGAGCGCTTCCTGTATTCCAGGTACTCGGCCTCGGGCACGTTGAAGTAGACCCACATCTCACTGTTGTCGGACAGTTCGGTGAGCAGCTCCCCTTCGTCCAGCAGACTGCCCTTCCGCACGTGGAAACGGCCGACGATGCCGCTGAACGGGGCGGTGATCTCCGTGAAGCCCAGGTGGGCCTGCGCCGCGTTCAGCTCCGCGAGCGCCTTGTCATACCGCGCCTTGGCCAGGGCCAGCTCGTTGGCCGAGACCACATTGCTGTCCGCCAGCGCCTTGGTGTTGCGGAACTCGATCTCCGCGAACTCCGCCTCGGCCTTCGCCCGTTGGACCTCGGCCTGGTAAAGCACCGGCCGGATCCGGAACATCAGCTGGCCCTCCTTCACCTGCTGGCCTTCGTCCACCAGCATGTCCTGCAGATAGCCCCTCTCCAACGCCCTCATCTCGATATGCTGGACGGAGTGGATCTGGCACACATAGTCCTTCTGGACCACGGTATCGGTGTACAAGGCGGTGGTGGCCGGATACCGTCCCTGGGCATGGCCCTCGTGGCCCCCCTCGTCCGCGTGCCCTCCGCATCCGGCGAGGAGCGGAAGCCAGGCAGTGAGCAGCACGGCCGCGTGCACGGACGGTGGCCGCACCGCCCGGGGAGGGCATGCGGACAGCAGCCCTTGGACCAGCGGAAGAACGATGGGATGGGCCGATGGGCCGACGACATGGAACATGGTGTGGGAGGATCGTGATCGATGAACAGGAGGGGCAGCCCCAAGGGCGTGCTCCGATGGGCCGATGCAGCGCCGGGCACAGAGGGCCGCACAGCGTGCTCCATGGTGCTCTGCCTCTTGCTAGGCACCATGCCCGGCTCTTGGCCGGGAGAACAAGAGGATCAGGGCGCCGACGGCTGCAGGCCCGTGACCGGCATCATCGCGTAGCCCGGCCTGTCCGCGTCGCTCAGCCGCGGTCCCGTGGTTCCGTCCGACCGCTGCCCCAGCAGGAGCGCCAGGAACAGGGGGGATGAGGATCCGAAGGCTTCGCCCGGGTCGGAGTCGCCGAAGACATCCTCCGCCACGGGGAGGCTCAGCTCCGTCATCGGCGCTCCATGCCCGGCCCGCGTGGCAGGGGGAAGGATGAACTGGAGCGCCAGCAGCAGCGTGCAGGCGATCAGCAGGTTCAATCGGTGGCGGGAGGCCATGAGGTACGGAGCGGCCGCGAACGTACCGCACCGCCCTTCCGGACGCAGCGCCTTTAACAATTCGTTATCAGATCCGCACCCGGCGCGCTCACGACCGGATCAGCCGCACGGAGGCCACGCCATCGGCATGGTGGAGCCGCACCACGTACAGGCCGGGTATACCGGAGGTCACCACCGGGCGCAGCATCCCGGGCGTCGCCCGGCCTGCGGCCACCAGCGCCCCGCGGGCATCCACCACCTCGAACCGCTCGGCCTGAAGCGCGCTTCCGCGCAGATCAAGCCACAGCGCCTCGGCATCGGCCCAGACCCGCCAATCCTGCGGCACCGAGCTCAGGGCGATCCCCGTGCTCACCTCCACCACGATGCCCGAATCGATCGGCGCGTAATAGGGCGAGGGGGTGGTGACGCGGATGCGGTACCCCGTGCCCGGGACCGTGCCGGCCGGAACGGTGCAGGCGATCACACCCGTGGGCTGGTCGCTGTTCAGCGTGCCGATGGCCACCGGGGCGCTGAAATCACCGTTCGCATCGCTCAGTTCGGCAGTGAAGTCCAGGGCCGCCGTGGGCACGCCGCCCGTGCTGTACGCCACGTTCAGGTCGAACCCATCCTGCGCCGTCACATAGGCCACCGCCGCGTCCGGCACAGCGGCCAGATTGTAGATCATGGCCAGGTCGTCGAACCACACCTCCGTGCCCACCTGGCTCGAGGTGCTGTCACCGCTGGTCATGATCATCAGGATGTGCTCGGGCTCGCGGTTGTCCGTGTACACGAAGGGCGTGGCGAAACGCGTCCATGCGCCCACCGTGGCGCTCGCCGAGGTCCAGTCCGCACCGCCCACCCAGTTCAGTTCAGTCCCGAAGGCCGGCAGCTTGGCATCATCCACATGCATCAGCACACCGATCACCGCCTGGTCGCCCGGCTGCGGGGTGTACTTGTACCAGCCGATCAGGCTGTCCGGCCGCGAGGCGCACGCCGTGCTCCAGTCCCCGTTCAGCGTGTCGGTGAACACGTAGCTGTTCTCCACCTGTAGTTCGGCATGCACGCGTCCGTTGGTGAGCAGGCCGGTGGCGGGGCCCAGAAAGGACGACACCGTGCGGATGTTCACCGAGTACGACCCGCTGTGCGCATCGCTGCTGCGCCACACCATCTGCGGCGCCAGGTTGTTGATCAGCGTACCGCCGTCGCTGGTCTTCACCGAGCTCCATTCGGTGGGCTCCTCGGTGCCGGTGCCCACGTTCTGCCAGGACTCGAAGCCGGGGTTGTCGAGCTGGGGCTGGGCGAGCAGCGGAAGGGAGATGAGCAGGGGGAAGGCGAGTGTCGTGCGGCGCATCGGCGGTGGTTGAGGGCGTGAACATAGCACACCTTCCCACAGACCTACCTTCGCCGACCATGCCGATCGGGGACCCGCAGCACATCGACCTCCGCTTCCTGGAAGGCCCGCGCTCGCGGTGGAAGGAGCTCAAGAGCATGGTCTCCATCCTGCGGGAGTTCATCCGCGGATTCCGCAAGCTGCATTTCGTGGGCCCCTGCGTCACCTTCTTCGGCAGCGCACGCTTCCAGGAGGACCACCCCTACTACGAGGCGGCCCGCGAGCTGGCCCGGCGCATCGGCCAGGTGGGCTTCAGCATCATGACGGGCGGTGGGCCGGGCATCATGGAGGCCGCCAACCGCGGCGCCCGCGACGTGGGCGCGCGCAGCATCGGCTGCAACATCGTCCTGCCCCACGAACAGAAGCCCAACCCCTACCTCGACGTCAGCCTCACCTTCGAGCGCTTCTTCGTCCGCAAGGTGCTGCTCGTGAAGTACAGCATCTGCTTCGTGGTGATGCCCGGCGGCGCCGGCACCCTCGATGAGCTCTTCGAGACCATCACCCTCATCCAGACCGGCAAGGTGAAGGACTTCCCGATCCTCCTCTACGGAAGGGATTACTGGGGGCCCATGCTGCAGCAGATCGATCGCATGGTGGCCGAAGGCACCATCGGCCGCAAGGAGCTGGAGTTCGTCTTCGTGGCGGACAGCGTGGAGGAGGCGACCGAACTGCTGCAGGACCGGCTGGTGGTGATGTGGCAGCGCGCACGGGCGCGCAAGGACACGCCCAAATGGTGGTTCCTCGAGGAGCGCATGAACGGCCACCGCCGCGCGTGACCCCTCAGCCCATCGCACGCATCGCCCCCAGCACCACGGCATAGCGCGCCGCCTTGCCCACGAACATCAGCAGCGCGGTGGGCCCCCAGGGAGCACCGACCACGCCCAGGGCCACCGCGATCGCATCACCCACGACAGGAAGCCAGGTGAGCAGGGCCGCCCAAGGCCCCCAGCGGCGGATGCGCATGGTCCATGGGCCGGATGATGCGCCAGCCTGCACGCCCTGCCAAGTGAGTCGACGACCCAGCCGGCCCAGGCCCGTGCTGCTCAATCCGCCAAGTGTGTTCCCGATGCTCGCCGTCAGCCACAGCGCCGGCCACGACCACGGTCCGATCGCCATGGCCGCCAACAACGCCTCGCTGCTGAAGGGCAGGATGGTGGCCGCCAGGAAGCTCGCCAGGAACAGGCCCGGCAACCCCAGGCCCTCCCACATCGGCCCCAGCTCCATGCTGCGAAGAACGGCGATCGGCTCAGTTCAGCACGAACCGCCGCACACCAAGCCCCTCCACCTCCAGCAACAGCACGCCCATCGCCCCGGCCCCGAGCGCGACGGACTCTCCCGTCCGGCCTCTCGCCACCACGCGGCCATCCGCCGCATGCACCCGAACGGGCCGCGAAGGCCCTGGTGCCGTGATGACGCGCACCGTGCCCGCGATCGGGTCCACCACCAGCTGGTAGTCGGGCTCCGCCACGTCCGTCCCGTCCGGCACCGAGGCCGTGCAGGTGGTGGCGCAGAAGCCGCGGTCGCGCAGCTCGCACAGCAGGGTCTCGTACGCCGGCTTCAGGGCACCACTGCCGGGCCAGCTACGCAGGCCAAGCGTGCGATGGAACTCCACATAGGGCGTGGTCGTCAGACCATAGTAGGTCGCCAGCTCCACCGCCGCGGTGCTGTCCACATCCGTCAGCATGCTCACCGACAGGTAGGGGATCCGGCTCCAGTGGTGGTCCCACGCGGTGAACATCGCGCTGACGAACTGGCTCTGCAGCGCTTCGCTGCTGGCGTTGAACACACTGGTGGGGTATCCGCACTCCTGCACCACCACCGGTTTGTTCCCGGGGTAGAGCGCCATCAGCGCATCCAGGTCGGCGATCACCTGGCCCGGCGGCTTCACCGTGAAGCCGAAGACGACCCCGTAGTAGGTGAGGCTGATGTGGTCCAGCCCGGCGTTCAACCCCTGGCACAACGCGGCGCTCACCGGATTGGTGAGGCCCGCCCAGGTCATGGTGGTGCCCACGCTCAGGTCCGTGCCGTGCAAGGCCTGGTAGCGCTGCTTCGCATGGGGGACCACCTGCGCCAGGAAGTTCCCGAAGCGCTGGTACTGCAGGGCGTCCCCTCCCCACATGATGTCGCTCTCCATGCCGATGTTCAGGTACACCAAGGGCATGTCGGGGATGTGGGCGAAGAGCGTATCGAGATAGACCGTGAAGGCCGCCACCATGGCCGGATGATCATAGGGATAGGCGTTCAACTCGACCGGGACCTCGTTCCGGGCCGTATTGGTGACGGCGATCTGCAGCGAACGGGGCACGCTCTGCACCGCGGACTGCAGGTTCAGCAGGTCCAGGGCCATCAGCTCCCCCGCATCCCAGGTACCGATGGCGGGCTGAACGGCCGACCACAGGAGGGTCTTGTGCGCGCCTTCCACACAGGCCGCCTCCGCCAGCCCGAGCGCCGCTCCCGTGTTCCCATCCTCCGCCGTGTTCATCAGGTAGCCGATGCGGCGCCCGTTGGCCGGTACTTGCGCCTCAACGGCCAGGGTCAACAGCAGGAGCGTCGGGGTGAGGAAGGGGCGCATGGGTCGTCCGCGCGGGAAGGCCCGCGAACCGTTCAACGGCCATGCCATGGAGGAAGTTCGATGGCTCACGCCAACCGGGCCCCGTTCGGCAGCGGCCGCTCCACGGCGGTGAGCACGATATCGCCGTTCGCATCTGGAAATCCAGTGATCAGGCATTCGCTCATCACGCTGCCGACCTGCTTGGGCGGGAAGTTGATCACCGCCACCACTTGTCGTCCCACCAGTTCGTCCTTGGTGTAGTGTACCGTGATCTGCGCGCTACTGCGCTTCACCCCGTGCGGTCCGAAGTCGATGGTGAGGACGTAGGCCGGCCTGCGCGCATTGGGCAGGCCCTCCGCGGAAAGCACGGTGCCCACGCACAGATGGACCTTCTCGAAGTCGGACCAACCAAGGAGCTCCATGTGCTCAATATCCGCCACCCCCTCCCTGCCCCCGCTCGATCGGGTGCCAGGTGATCGTGGTTCCCAGCGTGTTGTTGGAAGACCCGCTCTCACTCATTTCACCGCAGCTTTTGTGGTCTTCCTCCTCACTCCACTGCGACGGCCTATCGAGCGGCGTGGGCCGGTGCCAACGCGTGCCCCCCGCTTCTTTCCGAGGGAATCCACGCCAAGATCACCAACATACAAAGCAGCCAATGGGAAACACATCTCCCAATCACCCCAGACGATGTCCGCACGTTGTTCGATGTGAAAGCCCTTGAACCGGGTCACATCCAGGAACTGTGTGGCCATGGGGTTCTGGCCTGGTGCCGTAAGGAAGGCGTGGAAATCGACCTCGGTGGTATGACCATCCGTGAAGCGGAACGCGATGCGGTAGTCGCCCACGTATTTGGCGCTCTTGATATGGACCTTCTCTGGGATGGTCATCCCTTGATGCGTTTGGTGATGTGTTCGGGCGTGACCCGCTTGTTCAACACAAAGTAATCATTCCACTTGCGGATGATGTCCTTCGCCTTGGCACGAACGAACAGTTCCGCCTCACATTGCTGAGCGACCGGGAGCGCTCGTTTATTGCCCAGCTTCCTGAACACGACCTTTACCAACTCCCCTTCAAGCATGATCAACTCGATCACTGACTCGTAGCTGCCATACCGAACATGTACATGGATGGGGCTGTGTTCATTGCTGAACATCAGGAACACCATTCCGAAGTACTCGTAAAGCTTGGGCATGAAGGTCAAGAGATCAATACCCCCCACCCCCTCCCTGCCCGCGCTCGATCGGATGCCAGGTGGTCTTCACCTCCTGCGTGTCGAGGATCATGTAGGGGCTTCTCGCATCGTCGCTGCTCCAATCGCTCACCTTCGGGTACACCATGCGCTTCAGGTTGCAGGTAGCTTCATTGTCGAGCATCGCGCTCCTCTTTGGAAACACCCGCCACGACTAGCGCGTTGATGTCCATGTGCGCAACGAGCGGCTTGAGCAACTCGCTGCGGAAACCTGACATCAGGTTCACAACGCCGCCGGGCAGATCGCTCGTAGCCAGCACTTCGGTGAAGGTGACGGCAGGCAAGGGCATGTTCTCGCTTGCCACAACGATGCACGTGTTGCCGCCCGCGATCACCGGCGCGATCACGCTCACCAGCCCGAGCAACGCGCTATCGGCAGGAGCCATCACGCCCACCACACCGGTGGGTTCCTGCACGCTGAAGTTGAAGTGCGAACTGTTCGTGGGGTTCACGCTGCTGAAGAGCGCCTGGTACTTGTCGCACCAGCCCGCGTAGTGGATCCAGCGATCGATCGCGGCGCTCACTTCCTTTTGCGCTTGTTGCTGCGTGCAACCGTGCAATATGAGTTCATGCACGAACTGCGCGCTGCGTCCTTCGAGCATCTCACCGATGCGGTAGAGGATCTGCCCGCGATTGAAGGCGCTGCGACTTGCCCAGCTGCCCAAGGCGCCACGCGCCGCCACAACGGCATCGCGCACATCCTTGCGGCTGCTGCGGCACACATTCGCCAGGACCGCGCCGTTGGCGCCCTTGGGCTGGTAGTAACGCCCGCTCTCGGTGCGTGGGAACTTGCCGCCGATGAAAATCTTGTAGGTCTTCATCACGGGAACGCGTTCCGTCTTCTTGGTCGTGCCGTTCGTGCCGAGGCCGTTGAGGTCGGCTTTCACGGTGGCGGGCTTGCTCAGGGTCTTGCTCATGGGATGCGAAGCCAAAGCTACACCCGCGAGAGCGATGGCAGCGCCAAGACCGCCGCTGCGAAAGCCACGGAACGCTATTGCTCTGCCCGGACGATCCGGAAGTTGAACATCGGGCTCTTCAAGGCGCCGTAGAGCCGCACCCAGATGGGCAGGAGCTGTTCCGTGCCACGCGCATTGGTGATATCGCCCAGGTCGATCATCTCGTTGTCGGCCCAGCCGAAAGAGGCAAGCAGCTTGCGCACCTCGGCCTTCGCATCGGCATCGTTGCCGCAGAGGAAGAGGTGGTGCGACTCGGGCAACGTGCGCGGCGCCACCATCAGGAAGCTCGTGAGCGTGTTGAGGCCCTTCACAACGCGCAGTTGCGGGAAGGCGCGTTGCAGTTGCTCGCCGAGCGAGTCGGTGTTGCACACCGTGAGGCTGGGGGGGAATCCTTTGGAGAAATCGAGCGGGTTGGCGACGTCGAGCATCGCCTTGCCGCCGAGGTTCTTCTCGCCGGCAAGTTTGAGGGCCTCCATCGCACCGAAGCCGCTGGTGGCGTTCACGAGCATCTCGCCGTGCGATGCAGTTTCCGCGAAAGTGCCGAGCTTCACCTTGGGGTGCGCGGCCATCCACTCCTTCAGCGGCGGACGGCCGTAGCCATCCTTGCCTTCGCGGGCGAGGCTCTGTTGCGCATCGCGCGTGCCCAGCATCACGTCGTGTCCCAGGCTGTCCAGCTTCTCGGCGATGACCTGTCCGACCACCCCCGTTCCGAAAACTCCGATCCTCATGGTTGTGCGTGTTGGTTGCGTTCCTTTGACGCGGCGAAGTTGACCGGCTGCTATACCGTTTACAAGTACTGTCACCCAGGATAGTACCGGCCATGGGCGCCGGTTTCAGCGGCCGGAGCGAAGAGCGGAACGGACACAAGTTTTCAACACCATGATCATCGACGGCGACGAGTACCGCATCCGCATGAACGGCCGCGTTTACCACTGCGCATTGGATGTGACCATGGAGCTGGTGGGTGGTAAGTGGAAGACCATCGTGCTGTGGTACCTGCGCAAGGACAAGAAGCGCTTCAGCGAGTTGCGGCGGCAGATCCCAGGCATCACCGAGAAGATGCTCAGCATGCAATTGCGCCAATTGGAAAAGGACGGCTTCGTGAGCCGCACCATCTACCCCGAAGTGCCGCCGCGCGTGGAGTACGAGCTCACCGCGCACGGCCGCACGCTGTTGCCGCTGCTGGAGGAGATCGCGAAATGGGGCCGCATGATGGGCGAGCAGTTCGGCAGCATCGAGAAGGTGGCGCGGCCGGTGAAAAAGAAGGCGAAGAAGGCGGTGCGAGCGTGAGCGATGCGGCGATCCTGCGCGCGGGTCAGCTCCTCATGCCCAACACATTGCCCTGGGCATCCATCTCCAGGAAGGGGTTGTGCGCTATCTCCCACAGGTGCCCGTCAGGATCGGCGAAGTAGCCGCTGTAGCCGCCCCAGAAGACCTTCACCGGCAATTTGGTGATGGTGACATCGTGCTTCTTCAAATGCGTGAAGAAGGCATCGACCTCTTCAACGGACCGCAGGCATTGCGCCAGCGTGAAGCGTGAACCTCGTCCTTCCTCGGTGACCTTGGCGTCCTCCATCAATTCATGCTGCGGGAAGAGCGAGAGCACCATGCCGTTGAGCTTGTACATCACGATGCCGTCCGAATCGTGCATGGGTGTCCAGCCGAGGACATCCGAGTAGAACCGTTTGGACTTGGCGAGGCCGGAAACACCGAGCGTGATAAAGGACAAGCGTGGTTGCATCGTAGCCAAAGCTAGGTGCCCCATGACAGCCTATTTCGCCCGCATCTTGTTCCCCTTCGCCTCGTGCGTCACTTCGGCAAGACCAAGTGCCTCCATCAGTGGCGGCAGGTAGACACCGAACCTCCCGCGAAGCCCTTTCTTCAGGCCGTACCAGCCTTTCACCGGGTTCTTCTCGCTGCGGCCCCAAGCCTCAACGGTGCCTTCTTTCGCAGGCTTCTGCTCATCAGCACCGCCAAGGTCCATCCAGTCGCCGTGTTTCTTCAGCATGGCGTGCAGGTCGTTGATGCACCGGATGTCGTAGAGCAACACGGTCTTGCCTACGGTACAGACAAGCACTTCCTTCCCATCCTTCTCGTCGACATGCATGGTGTATTCCGAAGTCCCGGGTGGCGTCTTCAGTTTCCAGGGTTTGTCTTTGGTGCGCTTCTCCATGGTTCAAAGTAATAGCATTGGGAAGACCGGCTTACTTTGGCATGACCAACCCCGATCCCATGTCACGACACGTCACCGGCATCGGCCGCTTCTTCTTCCGCGCGGACGAACACAAGGCTTTGGCCAAATGGTACAACGACCACTTCGGCATCAACGACCAGGACAACGGCTGGATCTGGCAACAAGATGCCGGGCCCACGGTGTTCTCGCCCTTCAAGCGCGACAGCGACTACTTCGACAGCAAGCAACAGTTCATGCTGAACCTGCGCGTGCAGGACATCGACGGACTGGTGAAGAAGCTCGAGGCCGCCGGTGTGCGCATCGACCCCAAGCGCCAGGATGAGGACTACGGCCGCTTCGCGTGGGTGTATGACCCGGAGGGGAACAAGATCGAGTTGATGGAGCTGAAGAAAGCTCACTCACGTTGGCAAGTGGAGCGACCCAAACTGCTCCCAGCGCAGTTGCAAAGACTGGCGATCTTGACATATATCATGGTTGACGCAATGTCAGGGCAACACCTTCATCCACGATGAAACGGCATTTACACTTCCTGCTCTTCACAGGGCTCTGGCTGGGCGGCCACGCGCAGCGGATCGGCTGGGTGGATTACATGAGTTCCAGCAGCGGGGCGCACAAGGGTACTGGAGTCGTCTCGGACGCCGACGGCAACGTTTACGTGCTGGGCATGATCGATGCGGAAACCTACGTGCAGGGGGACACCCTCACCAACCTTTTCGGTGCCGTGGACCTTGTCCTGATGAAATACACTGCACAGGGCGACCTGGTCCATTCCAAGGTGTTCGGCGGGTCAACGAGCGACATCGGCCACGGGATCCATGTGGATGGCACCGGTCACCTCTATGCCGAATGCACGGTGCAGGGCGAGACCCACATGAGCGATACGACCTATGCCGCTCCTTACAGCCATCAGGTCATCCAGTTCGACACGGCAGCGAACTTCCTGCGGTACCTGAGCGAACCTGACGAGATCATCGCAGCGGTCAATGGGGACGATGTGGCCATCGCCCACGGCAATACTGTGCGGATGCTGGATACGGCCTTGAACGTGCAATGGACCCGCAGCGGGTCCAATGCCAACCTCACCTTCAGCAACTACGGACCCCAGGGAGCGCGGTCGCACATGGCGTTCAGCAATACCGGGCACCTCGTGCTGGCGGGCCATGAGAACGCAGCGGGAGGCAGCGTCCAGTTCGACGCCCTCACCGTGCAGTTCGATCCGGCCGGATACTGCGATGAGCTTTTCGTGCTCCGGATGGAAGCGGACGGCAGCGCGCTCTGGGCCCGCACGCTGGACAGCAGTTCCACCGTGGCGGAGCGCCAGCCGCATGTGGCCTTGGACGACATGGGCAACGTCTATCTCGCCTTGAGGTCCCTGGGCGACACCCTCTTCTTCGCCGAGGACACGTTGGTGAACACGCCCTCCACTCCTCCGTACTGCGCCCTGCTGAAGTATGATGCCAACGGTGTCCCGCAATGGGCCGTTGGATGCTATTCACAAGGCTCCATGGGTGCCATCAAGGCGATCACCATCGATGCGCAGCAAGAGGTGTCCATCGCTGGATGGGCCGAGGGTCCGGGCCAGTTCGGTGGTGTGCCGCTTACGGCCATCAACCTGTTGGAGACGCCTCCGTACGTGGCCAGGCTGGATGGCTCAGGCAACGTGCTCTGGCTGAAAAGCCCCGACCCGCCGCATGGCCAGAGCCGGTTCAATGACCTAGCGGTGCACGGCGCCGATGCCATCGTGGTCACCGGCGACTATCCTGCACCGATCACGCCCCAGGTACCCTTCAGTATCGGCTGCCATTCGGGGCCGCTCACCAACGGGTCCAACCTTTTCACCTTCACCGTTGGCGACCTGCCGGAACTGCTGCCCTCCGCCGACTTCGCCTACACGGTCACCGGACCGGCCACTTACTCGTTCACCGACCTCTCCACCAACGCCCTGTCGTGGCACTGGGATTTCGGCGACGGGACCTCCGCTACGCAGCAGCATCCGGTGCATACCTACCTCACCAGCGGCGCTTTCAACGTCACGCTCACGGCGATCCGCGATGCCTGCACCTCCGACACCACTGTGGAAGTGCTGAGCGTGGGCTTGGAGGAGAACGCCTTGGGTGCGCGCATCAACTGGTATCCCAATCCTGTCGCCGGGGTCTTGAACATCGAAGGGCTGCCACTTGATACCCCGACCCATTTGTTCCTCGTGAGCACCACCGGTTCTGTGATCACCAACACCGTGGTGCAAGGGAGCCCAAGCGCACGACTGGACCTGGCCGGTATAGGTGCCGGCTGCTACTTGATCCGTGCGATCACACCGGCGCTCTTCCGCGAAGGGAAAGTCATCCTTGCGCCCTGAACCCGCGCACCAGGATGGTCAGCGGCCGAATGGCCCATCGACCGCTCTGAACATCGGTCCGTCCCGGGCGCGTTTCGCGTAGGCACAAAGGGTGCATTCGTTTTCGCGCCTACTTTGGGTTGCAAAACCGCATCCCATGTCCCGACACGTCACCGGTATCGGCGGATTCTTCTTCCGCGCGGACGACCACAAGGCGCTCGCCAAGTGGTACAACGATCACTTCGGCATCAACGACCAGGACAACGGCTGGATCTGGCAGCAGGATGCCGGCCCCACAGTGTTCTCGCCGTTCAAGCGCGACAGCGACTACTTCGACAGCAAGCAACAGTTCATGCTGAACCTGCGCGTGCAGGACATCGATGGGCTGATCAAGAAGCTCGAGGCTGCCGGCGTGCGCATCGACCCCAAGCGGCAGGATGAGGATTACGGCCGCTTCGCGTGGGTGTATGATCCGGAGGGGAACAAGATCGAGCTGTGGGAGCCGAAGTAGGGCTTGCTTAACTTCGGAGCATGAAGGAGATCATCTTCGTTGTGGAAGAGTCGCCGGAAGGTGGCTACGAGGCCCGTGCGTTGGATCACTCCATCTTCACGGATGGCGATGACCTGGAGCAGTTGAAAGCCAACGTGAAAGACGCCGTGGCGACCCACTTCGAGGCGGATCAGATGCCCAAGGTGATCTGCCTGCACATGGTGAAGGAGATCGTGATCGCCGCTTAGAGGATCCCGCGCGATCTCACGGGCAGGGAACTGATCAAGGCGCTGGGCAAGCTGGGATACGAGGTGACAAGGCAGACGGAGGTCACATCCGCATGACCACTTCAAGGAGCGGAACGCACCACATCACCATTCCGGACCATCGGCCGATCAAGGTCGGGACGCTGGCAGGCATACTTGGCGATGTCGCTTCGCACCATCAGATGACGCGCGAGGAATTGCTGGCTTTGTTGTTCTAATTGCCCACACCACCGTCGGTCATCTGCTCCAGGAACTCCTCGTTCTCGAGTGTCCTGATCCCATAGTCCTTTGCCGCGTCGATCTCCTGAACGCGGCGATCCACGGCAAGGATGTAGGTGCTGTCGATGATCTGCGCCTGCGTCAATGTGCAGCAAACCAGCGCTGCCATGGTGGCGAGGACTGCCGGTAGTGTGAGACAGGCCATGGGGATACGCTGTCGCTGTTCACGGCAGGTTTCATTGCACTTCAAAGATGCAATCAGCGAAGGCGTCCCCATTGGCTGGGGTTACGGCTGCCATGGAAAATGCTGAAGACCGTGACAGTGTCCTTCTCGAAGCGATAGATCACCTGATACGGGAAGTGCTTCAGAGTGACCTTCCGAAAAATGGAGCGCCATTTCGGATAGCCCGTTGGATGCTTCAGCAGGAAGTCGATGTGCTCGTCCAACTCGGCGATCAGTCGCTCTCCGGTCCCCCTCGACTGAGCTTCGTACCAGTCGTACGCCTCCTGGGCCTCATGGATCGCACGGTAGCGCCAACGGATCTTCACGCTCATGCCTCCTTGCCCTTGCCGGCGCGGATCATGGCTTTCGTCTCCTCCCAAGTGTAGCTCTTGCCCTCACCGCGCTTGTACTCCTCGTAGCGCTCCTTTACGATGTTGTAGTGCTCGTCGGTGAGACCGTCATCATCCTCGCCTTTCTCTGAGCGGAACAGGTCGGCTACTTTCTTCAGCAGCCCTTCATCGGTCGTGCGCAACAGGCGCTCGATCAGTTGGAGCTTGAGGGACTCGGTGGACATGGCTTCACGAAGGTAAGCCACCCACGAGGCATCAGGGTGGTCCGAACCCCGTCGAATTCGACGGGGTTGTGGACTGAGCGACTGCCCTATGCGACCGAAAAGAATGATGGCACATCCGCCATAGTTGAAGCGCCGATCACCGTGAAGAACGTGCGTTCACCATTCATGTGGACCGATATCGGACACGCAATTCGATCTCGGCGTGGAAGCGGTCGCTCACAACAGCGCATGCAGGTAGTCGGCCGTATCCTTCAGGCCGACCCTTCGGAACTGGTCCAGCACCTGATACGCATCGAGCTCGGGTGAACGTCGGTTCGCCACCAGCTCTTTGAACGCCTCCAGCGCACGGGCGTGGTTCAGGTCGATGATTTCCGTGAGAAAGTCATCGGCGCTCTTGGCCTCCAGACCATACTTCGCCAGCTCCTCCGCGGGAAAATCGCGCAGGTTGTTGGTGACGATCAGGTTGGCGTTGGCCTTGATGGCCGCCGCCAGCACGTGGCGGTCGCACGTGTCGGGTAACTGCAGGCCTTCGATGAGACCATCGTAGTTCTCCACCAGTGCATCCGGGAACGCGTCGCTCATGCGTTGGATGCGTTTGGCGATGTCCGCTTCTGGGATCTCCTTCTCGCGCATCACCTTGGCCCACTCATCGCAAATGCCACTGCTCCACTTCACGGTGAAGAGGTCGTAATGCGCGAACCACAACAACAGATCCCGGATGTTCACCGGGTAAATGACGTTGGTGTCCAGGACACACGTGAAGCGGACGCTATGTATCATAGAGACCGGCCTCTTCCTCGTCCCGCATCATGTCCTTCAGCAACTGCCGCTGCGCCTCCTTCATGGCCTTGCGGTACTTCATCACATCCTCATACCTCACCCGGCGATGCTTGCCGATCTTGGTGAACGGGATCTTGCCCTGCTCCAACAGCTTTACCACATGGGGCCGGGAACAGCCGAGCAGCTCCGCAGCGGCCTGTGTGGTCATCTCAGCAGCGATGGGCACGATCTGCACCGGACGACCTTCACCCAGGTCCTTCAGGATGCGCGAGAGCAGCTGCAGTGCCATCGTGGGGACGATGATCTTCTGCGCCGTCTCCTCGATCTCGATCTCGGTCGTGTCCTTCTTGCCAAGGCTCTTCAACGACTCCTCCAAGGCAGGGAGCGACCTACGAGCGGCCTCCTGCTCGGAGCGGGTGGGCTTGGTGGTATGGGTCTCAACTGCTGGCATGGTGACCGTGTAGGTGCTGCAAAGCTAAACGAAACAAACGAAACGATGTTGCCTTGGGCGCCTGCCCCCATCCCATCCGCTTGTTTGCTGGGAAGGGCCCTGGAGGGCGGCAGCAACAACCTAATCGACTGATAGACAGACGCTCAGTTTTTTTATGGTTGTTTGATGGGCCAACCTCACCAGGATCTGAAAAGCGGGAGCAGCTTTTGAAGTTTCGGGACGAAAATTTGAAAAGCCACCCTCAAACAGGCGGCCATCATCTGCGCGAGGAACTCCTCGTTCTCAAGTGTCCTGGTCTCATAGTCCTTTGCCGCGTCGATCTCCTGAACGCGGCGATCCACGGCAAGGATGTAGGTGCTGACGCTGATCTGCGCATGCGCCAATGTGCAGTATTCCGCTATGCAGCGGAACAGCGCTGACAGGGTGGCGAGGGCTGCCGACAGGACGGGACGGAAGCTGCGGGGTGCGAGCTGGTGAAGTCGCGGACCGTGGGGCAGGGCATCACTCCTTCAATCCACCTGATCGCGCAGGCGAATCACACAGTTATATTCCCCACTGTATTGACCATTCATCTTCAGGAATCGACCAAGTGCCCCTCGTAGCTCGTCGAGCACCGAATCAAGCCGTTCCCGATCACCAGTCGCCTTGAAGCTCATCAAAACATCCCTTCCGGGTTCATTCAAGTGCGGT
Source organism: Flavobacteriales bacterium (assembly GCA_016713875.1). Taxonomy (NCBI): domain Bacteria; kingdom Pseudomonadati; phylum Bacteroidota; class Flavobacteriia; order Flavobacteriales; species Flavobacteriales bacterium. The sequence continues at coordinate 3,567,402 of JADJOI010000003.1, read as the reverse complement.
GCCTCAATTAGCCCTCCCGTTCGATCGAACCTCCCAATCCGAATGTTAATATCCCCTACGAGTTCATCCTGCACTCCCAGGAAGACGTCTAAAACTTCATCACGTGTCATGACTTTCGCTTTTATAAGAGGCGAAATAGACTTCGGATAGGCACAAACACCAGATAAACTCTTCTGTCAGACCATGCCTACAAGCGAGAGGATAAATCGCCGCCGATGGAGCGGGGCATGCAAGTATTCCATCAAGCAGCAACGACCACGTACTTCTTGAGCATGATCGCATTCTCCAAGTCGTTCTTGAATTGTCTCAGAAGTGGTATCACGTCATTGCACAGGGTGATGAATGCACCATGATCAATTTCCAAGTACTCACCATGTGCAATCATGTTCCGGCACCTAAGAAGTCTAACGTCAATGAGATTCCATTTGGCCGAATATGGAGCTGTATCAATGCCAATTGACAAAGCCAATTCGACGAATCGCTCCGAGTTGAGGTTGGAATGTGTGGCCACAGGGGAATTGGGAGACAACTGAGAAGGTTGATTAAGTGATGCTAACAGATGCTGCACACCAGCAATAGCCTGCGCATAGCTTCCAGGACCTGATAGGCCCGAGATATGGCCACGAAGACTGCGTACGACAAAGCAAGGCGCCAATTCTCGATACGTAATGGCCTGATTGGAGACAAAATTGATGAAGTGCTGTGCGCTGGCCTTTACGAAACCCTCCCAGTGGGCATATAACAATGGCACACCTGACCGGATGATTGTCTTTCTACGGTCACCAATAGAAAGACTTGTCTGGAGCTTCAGGTCCGCAATCTCCTTGAGGCGCCAAGCAAACTCCCCGTCTATCTTATCCAGAGCTGCACTTGCAGTTCGCAGCTTCATGGCCTGAGGTACTCAACTCCCCAAGAGAGGAGGTTTGACAGACGCGTGGTACCACGAACACCGGCGCCTGTATTCCGCTGATAGGTTGTTTCTGTTCCAAGTGCTTGAGCCTTCTTCTTTACGAAATCGGCCGGGTTACCCAAAGCCTCAATGGCTTGCAAGTTGCTCGCCACACCTACCGCCAACACTTCGAAAATTGAGGTAAGAAACTTGCCCGAATGCCCTGAGCCATCAAAGCGCTTGAAAGCCCCCGACCCTAAGGCATCCCTGATGAGCGCGAAGGTCGCTTGGAATCTCTGTTGCTCAAACGATCGATCCAGCGCCTTGTCTGTCGCCATTTTGATTGTTGCAATGTCCAAGTACTCGTGCACATCCAACCCGTTAGTGTAAGGAACCTTCATGAAGGTGAGATACCGGAGAACGAACTCCATGTCCTCCCTCTTCTCGATTGCGGTTTCTGTTAAACTAACGGTGCCCGAGAATGCCTGATCTTTTGACAGACCCTCAACCCACTCATAGAAGGAGGAGTCTATCATGATCATAACACAGTTCCGTACCTCTTGCTCAGACAGAGGAGTGCCCCCTGTGTTGAGCCGCTGGAACAATTCGAACTTAGCGTTCGGCGAGCTTCCCTTCTGCAGAATCTCAACACGTATCCGTGTGCGCTTCACTTCAATTCGCTGCGCACTAGTCAAGGAGTTGGCCTCGTCGTCTTCCTTCTCCCAGAGCTTCCCACCCAGAGAAGGAAGCAGTGTTGTTCCCTCCATAATAGACGGCGGATACAGCTTGTCTTCATCCTTCCGAAGGATACCCATGAACTCAAACACAGTAGAGAGACGTTGCAAGCCATCAATGAGTTCCCAAACACCGTCCTCCTTTTGGAAAACGAAAATCGGGGGCACTGGTATCCGAAGTAGAATTGATTCAATGAACTTCGTCTTCTGAGAATCCTCCCATCGGAAAAGGCGCTGGTAAGCCGGGTTGATGACTAGCTCTTTGTTCCTGTAGAGACTTGCCAATTCGCCAAAGGACATATCATAGCCTTCGGCGTATATGTCCTGTCTGCCCGTTTCAATTTCCTGCTCTAGTGCCATGGGAACTGTGTTGATGCGGAATGTACGAACTGAGTTCGCGTTAGGGATTGGACCGGAAAGCCCGGAGGCCGGTAATCCGGTCGAGGACTTGAAGGGGAAAGCCCGACGGCGAGTCTTCGAGCCGGAACGCCCCAACAAAGAAAGCTGAAGTGTGAAGTGTTATTTGTGAGGTGTGAGGTGGCGCCCCTTCACACCTCACGGCTCCGCACTCACACATCACACCTCAATTGAGCTTGAGATACGCCCCCAACCCATGCACCCCGCCTTCCCGCCCATACCCGCTCTCCTTGTAGCCGCCGAAGGGTGAGGTGGGATCGAACTTGTTGTAGGTGTTGGCCCAGATGACGCCCGCGCGCAATTTGCTGGTAAGGTTGAAGATCTTGCTGCCCTTGTCCGTCCACACGCCGGCGCTGAGGCCGTAGGGCGTGTTGTTGGCTTTCTGGATCACTTCGTCCACGGTGCGGAAGGTCTGGATGGCGAGCACCGGACCGAAGATCTCCTCCTGCGCGATGCGCGCGCTCTGCGCCACGTTGAGGAAGAGCGTGGGGCGGCACCAGAAGCCTTTGCTGGGCAGGTCGCAGGTGGGCTGGTACATCTCGGCACCGTCGGCCACGCCGGCCTTGAGGTATTTGTTGATGGTGCCGAGCTGCTCGCGGCTGTTGATGGCGCCGATGTCGGTGTTCTTGTCGAGCGGATCGCCCACCACGAGCGAGCGCATGCGGTGCTTGAGCTTGCGGATGACCTCGTCGTAGACGCCTTCCTCCACGAAGAGGCGGCTGCCGGCGCAGCACACGTGGCCCTGGTTGAAGTAGATGCCGTTGATGATGCCTTCGACGGCCTGGTCGATGGCGGCGTCGGCGAAGATGATGTTGGCCGCCTTGCCGCCGAGCTCGAGGGTGAGCTTCTTGCCGCTGCCCGCGGTGGCGCGCTGGATGAGCTTGCCCACGCCGGTGCTGCCGGTGAAGGCGACCTTGTTGACATCGGGGTGGTTGACGACCGCCGCGCCCGTGGCACCCGCACCGGTAACGATGTTGACGACGCCATCGGGGAGTTCGGCCTCTTGCAGCAGTTCGGCGAGCTTGAGCGCGGTGAGCGGTGTGGTCTCGGCGGGTTTCAGCACCACGGTGTTGCCGCAGGCCAGTGCGGGCGCGAGTTTCCACGCGGCCATGAGCAGCGGGAAGTTCCAGGGGATGACCTGGCCCGCCACGCCGAGCGGCGATACGGTCTTTCCAGGGAAGGCGTAGTGCAGCTTGTCGGCCCAACCGGCGTAGTAGAAGAAGTGCGCGGCGGCGAGGGGCACGTCCACGTCGCGGCTTTCGCGGATGGCCTTGCCGCCGTCCATGCTCTCGATGACGGCGAACTCGCGGGCCTTCTCCTGAAGCAAGCGCGCGATGCGGTAGATGTACTTGGCGCGTTCGGCCGCGGGCATCTTGCTCCACACGGTGTCGTAGGCCTTGCGGGCGGCCTTCACGGCGGCGTCCACATCGGCTTCATTGGCCTCGGCGATGCGCGCGAGCTTCTGCTCGTTGGCTGGGTTGATGGTGTCGAAGTACTTGCCGCTCCTGGGCTTCACCCACTTGCCGTTGATGAAGAGCTCGTATTGGGCGTTGATCTTGACGTGGTCTTTCGATTCCGGTGCTGGAGCAAGCGCCCAGTTAATTGCTTTCTTCTTGGTTGCCATAGTTCGTTCCCTTCGTGTTCAATGATCAAACCCGCCGCAGATCCAGGCGATGTATCCCATCGCGACAAATCCCACCACTCCGATCGTCGTGATCCGTAACGCGTACTTCGTCCAAGCCTGTTTCGGATTCCACGCAGCGTAAACAATAAGTCCGAATAACGCAGCTGTTCCGACCAGGAAGGTCAACTCTCTATTCAAGTATCGCTCACGCCAACCATCCTCCGCTGTGGCCGATCCTTGACCAATGGCGTGCTGACTTGGATCCTTCAAGAAATCAGAGAGGTCGAGAATGCTGAGCAGGAAGAATAAGGCGAGAAGAAAGCCGCAAATCCAAGACAGAAGCCGGTCACCGCGGCCATGGTCCTTGGACTCAGGGGCGGGGGCGAGGGTCCAGTCGAGGGCTTGCTTCTTGGCCATGCGCCGAAGATAGGCGTCCAACTCGCCTTAACTTGGCGGCACCATGAGAGAGTTGCTGGTGCGCATAACGAACCCGGACAAGGAGAAGCTCGTCACGGACATCCTGCACGAGATCGAGGGCGTTGCGGTCGAGCGTATACCCAAGACGACCAAGGGCACCGGTCGACCAAAGCCAAAGGCGGCGAAGCGAAAACTGACAACGAAAGAGAAACGCTTCGTGGCCGATATCAAACAGGCTGTGAAGGAGGTGAAGGACCACCTCGCGGGCAAGAGGAAACTTCAATCAGCCAGAGAGTTCCTGAATGAGCTATAGCGTCAGCGTCACCCGCACGTTCAAGACGAGAGCGAAGCGGCTGATCAAGAAGTACGCCTCGTTGAAGCACGAGCTCGACGAGCTGATCGGATCGTTGGAGCAAGATCCGGAGCAGGGCACATCCATTGGCAAGCATTGCTTCAAGGTGCGGATCGCCATCAAGTCAAAAGGTGCTGGCAAGTCAGGCGGCGCTCGCGTGGTCACATGCGTGTTCCATGTGGCGAAGGAGGTGCATCTGCTTACGGTCTATGACAAGGCGGAGCAATCATCAGTGAGCAGGGCGGAGCTTGATGAACTGCTGAAGGAACTGCCACGCTGAGCTTCTCGCAGCGCGTACGGACCGCTCATGCCCATCCGCCCGAGCCCCTTCGCACCGGTAACCTGGCTCACCACGAGCGGAGCATCCGAGGCCACCGCATCAGATGACGATTTCGTTGCCAGAACAGAGGACGGTTACACGCTTCGTGTGGAGAAGATGGACATGAAGCAATGGTGGTGGCAGGTTTACGGACCTGACGGAGCGGAGATCCTCGACTCGCCGTGGACGATGGAAACGATGGATGACGCGTTCACGATCGCGGAGACGGTGTATGTGCTGCGCACCGTGAAGCCACGCTGAGGCGGTCACGGCCCTTTCCCGGGGAGCGACGCTTGTTCTGGTCGAGGACGATCTTCTTGCTCTTGATGGCCATGGATCGAAGATGGATGGCCTGTTGATCACAAAACAGGAACTTGGTCCACGCATATGCCAACGCTCTCCCCTCAGGCCTATTGCTATCTGCGGCATCCGATCCTGTCCTCGGGTGAGACGATGCTGTACCACACTTTCCAGCACCTCTGCTTCACTGGAGCCTTGAAGGTGCACTATGAGGATGTGATGGTGGGGCGGTCTCGTCCGCGCATGATGACGCGGTTGTTCCTTTCGCGAGGCATAGCTCCTGCCGCTGACGCAAGCGCGCAGACCTTCGCCTGGAACCTGATCCCGCCTGACCGGGCGATCATGCTTGTGGACCTGCGGCGAGTGATAGAGGAGGAGATCGAGGACCACGAGCGCTTCAAGTACGAGTACCTGTACAAAGACCTCAAGGCCGGGGGATTCCTCCATACCAGGCATTTCCGTTCTAAGCTAGGCCGCGAAGCTTGCCGACGTACACGAGATCTCCTCTTCACGGTGGAGAAGGACATTGGTGGCAAGTTGCCCGGAGGATGGGAGCGATCGTTGCAGCACGTGCAGGATCTGTGGAGCTGCGTCGTGTTGCTGGACGACGACACGCGTGAGGAACTGAAGGCCGCGCCCCTCGTCGCTCGGATCTGGCAGCAGTCTTCTCGATCCTGCGCTACCTCGAACTCACGCTTGGCGGTACCGAGGATGGTAGCGCATTCGTGGGTGGCTTTGGTGGAGCCGGTGGTGATGGTGGTGGTGGTGGTGGATTCGGGGGCTTCGGCGGGGGCGGCTTTGGTGGAGGAGGCGGTGGCGGCAGTTGGTGACGAGCCTCCTACTTCTCAGCCAACATGATCAACTGCCCACGGTGGTACGCCAGGTGGTTCGTGCGGCTCATCAGCACGTTCAACCTGTTGCGGTGCGGTTCCTTGGGGAGGTCCACCTCGGCGATGCGCGCGAGCTTCTGCTCGTTGGCGGGGTTGATGATGTCGAAGTACTTGCCGCTCTTGGGCTTCACCCACTTGCCGTTGATGAAGAGCTCGTATTGAGCGTTGAGCTTGACGTGGTCGGTGGACTCGGGGGCGGGGGCGAGGGTCCAGTCGAGGGCTTACTTCTTGGCCATGCGTTGGTCGCCGTTGCTGTTCTCGTGCGGGCGAGCGACGAAGATAGCCGCGATGCAACCTGAGCAATGGGAGCATCGCCACCGGCCCCATCGGGCCGAGGCGACCAGGCGCCTATACGGTTACGCCGTCGCAGACAAATGCATCAACGCTCCACGAAGAGCTTCCGGCTGAACACACCTTGGGCCGTGCGGCAGGTCACCACGTAAAGACCGGACGTTGGCACGGGCAGCACCGCCGCATCCTTCGAACTGGAAGAGTGCGATGCGATCATCCGGCCGCTGGGGTCGATCACCTGCGCGGACCACGCACCAGCGCGCGCATCCACCCGCACACCACCGGCCACGGCAACAAACGATGGCGCTCCACCTTGCGCCGACAGGCCTTCCTCAGCTGTGGCGAAGTCGTAGAGTGCGGCCGCCTCATCCGCGCTCAGTGCACGGTCGTAGATGCGCACTTCGTCGATGATGCCGTTGAAAAACTCGATCCCGCCAGGCATGTCGCGGCCGATCTCCAAGGGCCGGCCATCGGGCGTGAGCAGCGGCGTGTACGCGTTGGTCGCCACGAGGGCGTCATTGATGTAGATCCGCGCGGTATCCGGTGACATCGCGACCGTGATCAGGTACCACGTGCCGAGTACATTGGCCGTGTCAATGTCGGTCACGTGCAGCCAATTGCCGGTAGCTGCAGAGACATAGGCGGGAGTGCAATCCATGCGATACATGAAGCCATTCGCGGTCTGATCGGATTTCATCAGGACCGGATCCATCGAGGTCGTTCCCGATTGGCTCGTTCCGTTGAACAGCAACCAGGCGCTCATGGTCAAGGCCGTGTCCGGCGAATCGAGCGAGGAACTTCCCGGAATGGTGATGTAGTGCGATGAGCCATTGAAGAGATACGCGGCGGCGGGCCATCCGAAACGGTCCGCAGTGAGCTGCGCTCCCATCACGGTGCCATGATTCCCGTTGCCGCTGGCGTCGTCAGCATTCCCGTTGAACGGATAGTACGCAATGAGACCGGCCTGCAGGTCCACTTGCGCGGCGGCGGACATCGCCAACAGAAAGCCCAAGCTGGCCAGTAGTGTGGAAGAGGCATGGTTCTGCTGCATGGTGCGGGTTGTTGCGTTCCCGCCAGCCACCATGACAGGCGGGTAATTCCTCGCGTAATGGTACACCAAGGGAACGGATCCAACAAATCGGCGAGCCCATCTACTGGATCCGGGCCTTGCGCGGGGCCTTCACACCGACGCCCCTGTCGGCCTCGCCGGCCTCGGCGATGCGCGCGAGCTTCTGCTCGTTGGCCGGGTTGATGGTGTCGAAGTAGTTGCCGGACTTCGGCTTCACCCACTTGCCGTTGATGAGGAGGTCGTATTGCTCTTGGATCTTGACGTGGTCGGTGGACTCGGGGGCTGGGGCGAGGGGCCAGTCGAGGGGTTTCTTCTTTGTTGCCATCGTGAACGAAGCAATACGCCTCGCCGAACGCCCCAATGTACACCGCGATCCGCGACCCCGAGCCCCCGCTCACTGCCGATAGGTCACCAGCAGCTTGACCGGCTGGTTGAGCACTTGGGCGCTGGCCCCTTGTGTGTCCACATCGAACCGGATGGTCGCGCCGTCCGCGTACCAGTGGAAGCGGTATCCGCTCACCGCGTCGTAGCCCGGGCAGTACCATGCGCCGTCCGTTCCCTGGGCCATGGCTTCCACGCCGATGATCTTCGAGGCGTCCAGCCCGTGCGATATCCCAATGCCCCAGGCCAGGGTGCCGGTGATCAGTTTCATCTTCACGGCGCTCGTCTCCGCGCCATCGCCCAGCGTGGTGAAGCCCTGCACGCGTCCGGTGCCGTTGCAATCGAGCGGGTACGAGGGAACCAGCGTGTTGATCCCGACATTCCCGGTGATGCTCACTTCGCTCCCGGTGCGGTGCCATTGATCGCTGCGGCGCCAGAGCGTGCCGTCGAAGTAGTAGACATCGCCCACGGTGGTGTCGTAGATGGTCAGACCTTGAGCGGGCGCTGCGATCGCGTTGCGCTGCGCGCTGGTCATGCGCGGGATCAATGCGCCCTGCGTGGTGCTCTGCACATCGAGGGCCGCGCAGCTCGCGGGGGTGGGGCTTCCGGCGCCGATGGCCACGCCGCTCTGCGCGCTCGTCCGGTCCGCGATCAGGAAGCAGGCTCCCAATGCTACGAGAGCGAGGAATATCCGATGTTGTTGTGCCATGTTGAAAGTGCTTATGTCGTTCATTCCATGTAAGTGACCAGGATCACGCCGCAGCTTCCGGCGAATCCGGGATGCGCATTGGAACTCATTGCCGCGCTCAGGTAGGTATTGCCGATGGTGATGCGGTAGGTGAGCGCGCCCACATCGGGCCTGAACTCCGGCGGGTAGTACTCCTGATCGTCCGGCCAATACCACGTCGCGCTCACGTCCACCACCTTGCTGGCATCCAGGCCGTGCGCCTGACTGTGACTGGTGCCCGGTCCTGAAGTGCATGCCGTGAATCGCTTCGTGCGTATGCCGGGCGCGTCCGCGCCAAGGCGCATGTAGCCGCTCACGTGCGCATCGCCGTTCACGTCGATGGCGTGGCTGGGGATCACGGTGCCCACGCCCACGTTGCCGTAGCGCGTGTGGTTCAGGCCGCTCCGTTCCCATTTATCCAGCTTCACCCAGGCGCTTCCCGTGTAGAGCCAGAAGTCATCCGTATCGGTGTCGAACACGAGCAGGCCGGCCACCGGCGAAGCGATGGCGTTGCGCTGCGCGGTGGTCATGCGCGGGGTGAGCACGCCGAGGCTCTGGGACTGCACGTCCAGTACGGCGCTCGGGTGCGCCACCGGGGTGCCCGTGCCGATGGCCACGCCGTTCTGCGCTTGCACCGGAGCGCTACAGCATGTCGCGAGCACGAAGGGGCCGGCCGCAAGGAGCCGAAGTGCCTGGGTGCGGATCGAGGAGTTCTTCATTGCATGTAGGTGATCAGGATGCGGATGGGTTGGTTCGCCAGGAAACCGCCGGTGGCGGCGGTATGCGAGACCACGTAGGAAGCGGCCGTCAGCTTCCAGAGGAACTTGGATCCGGTTCCGCCGGTCTCGCTCGCATCCACCCATGAGCCTCCGGTCGTTTGCGCGCGCATGCTGGTGCCGATGATCTTCGATTGGTCGAGGCCGTGCGCGATGGTGGTGCTGGGCCCTGCGCCCAGGTTGGTGGTGATGAGCTTCTGCCGGATGGCCGGCGTGGCCGCATCGCCACCGAGCTTGGTGTAGCCCTGCACGCGCGCGCTTCCGTTCACGTCCAGCGAGAATGCGGGGTCGGCCACGCCGATGCCCACATTGCCCATGCGGTACACGTCCGATCCGTTGCGGCTCCAATCGTCCCATTGACGCCATTGGGTTCCGTCGAAGAAGAAGAACTCGTTCAATGAGGTGTCGAAGACGATGAGGCCAGTGGCAGGCGCGGCGATGGCGTTGCGCTGCGTGGCGGTCATGCGTGGGAAGAGCATGCCCTGCGTGGTGCTCTGCACATCCAGCGCGGCCGAAGGGTCGGCGGTGGGGTTGCCTGTTCCGATGGCCACGCCGTTCTGGGCAGCGGCCGACAGCGCACTGAGCCCGACCACGGCCATGGCCAGCAGCAACGAGAAGAGGGCATCCTGCAGATCGCGCCATGTCCAGCGCGTCGCGGTTGTGACCGAGCGGTCCCGTTCGTTCATGTACGTTCCTGTTTTCATGGAAGTCTCAGTTCTGGAGTCATGTGTCGATCGTGCATTCGGCTGGCGTCTTCCGGCAGGCTGGTGGTGCTCTCTCATCTGTTATCGGCCTACGGAGAGGGCGATGAGGATCACCGCTGTGATGACCAGCAGCATGACCGCTTCCATCAGCAAGCCCGGCATCCTGCGTCGCGCGCGCATGGCTTCACTGCTTGGTTATGCGTTGTTCGTGGATCCATCCCGGCCCCTGGCATCGCATCACATAGCAACCAGCGGGGAGCGCGCCGAGATCAACGGTCATGCTTGCTGCGACGATGCCCGGTGCCAGGACCACGCGCCCTGCACCATCCAGGATCCGCACGCGCGCGGGCCCCATCCCCGTGGGGATCGCCACGGTCAGCGGCCCATCCGTGGGGTTCGGATAAGCGATCACATGCGCATCGGCCCTCTGCTCGTTCTCCGGCAGTGCGGTGGCCAAGGCTTCAAGCACTTCACCGGTGCGGTCAGCTCCGTTCAGCGAGAGGTAGTAGTCGCCGTTGTGCGCGGCCGACCAGTCGTCATTGACCAGCTCCAGCGCTCCCGCACCCGTGTGCGATACCGTGAGCACCACCACCTCTTCACCAGCGGCCCACGGTGCGCCGATGTCATCGAGCGAGGTGAAGCCGAAGCCAGCGAAGACCTGATGGTAGCGGCCCGCCTCTTCATCGGCTTCGCCGCTGACGGCCACCGTAGCCCCGCAGGCCGGATCAGACTGCACGGCCGTGATCTCCAGGCTTCCGTCAGCTGGCCAGCGCAGGGTGAAGGCCACGCTGCTGAACACGCCGTGGTGGTCGTCGTGCGGCAGCAGCACCACGTGGGTCTCGTTGGGCGATGCAAGCCGCAGCCGGATATCGACCACCGCTTGGGCATTGAGCGCTGCCGGTAGCAGCAGGAACGGGAACCATGCGCGGATCATGATCAAGGGAGTTGTTCGGTAAGCGTGTTGGTGGGCACGGAACCGCCGATGTTGCTGAGGATGGGGTCGCGGTCGTTGGCCGATCCCGTGTACTTGGTGGAGCCGTCCATGTTCACATCGGAAAGCGCGTATCCAGTGACCACGTTGGTGGGCACGGAGCCACCGATCGCCGTGAGGATGGGGTCCCGGTCGTTGCTCGCCCCGGTGTACTTCAGCATCGCGTCGCGCATCACATTGCCGCTCCAGAGTGTCATCACGCCGCTGTTGCTCTTGCGGGCGTTCAAGCCGTAGGTGGCGGTGCCGGGCTGCGTGAGGTCGAGGCTCGTGATGGCACCGCTCAAGGCGATGGGCGCCGCGGTCATGCAGCCGAAGTGGTTGCGGTGACGTATGGCCACGTAGTACGAGCCGGCCGGCGCAGGGACGCGCAAGGCGGAGATGCCATCGAGCTCCACCACATCGCCATCGCGCTGCAAGAGCGCCGCCTTCGTCATCACGCGCTGTGCGGCGTCCATGCTGGAATGAAGATCGACCAGCACCCAATCCACGATGGCATTGCCCCCGGTGATGGCGAGCACGGACGACTGGATCGGCGGCCATGCGTAGCTGCTCATCGGCACACCCATGGCGGTGTACGGCTCCGTGAGCGGGATCAGGTTGTTCGCGCGCAGGCCGTCGCCCATCATGCCTGTGCCGCTCACATACGGACCGTCGAGGAAGATGCGCGGGGCGATCAGCACGCCGGGTTCCTGCGCCAGCACCCAATGGCGATTGCTCGCCGCGAAGCTCACCGTGCCCGTGACCTGTCGCTGTCCGGTCTGGACCTGGTTCGCGGCCATGTTGTTCCACGTGCCCAGGAACCACTGTCTGGCCTGCATCGCCGTGGTGCCTGCCGCTGCATCCTCGCTCGTTCCGTGGTTGAACGCAACGGTCGCATCCATCAACTGCGAGCTGCTGAGCGACCAGAAGCGGTCGGCCATCAGCGTACTGCCCTCGCTCCCGTTGATCTGCGTATTGCTCACCAGGAACGGCGTAGGTGTGTTGTTGCTGGCACTGGCGTACGTGGAGGCGGACACATCACGGGTGCCCGCGAACGCGCTGGTCGGTGTGATCACCAAGGGGATCGGTTGCGCGGAGCCATTCACGAACGGCAGGCTGTAAGTGGCGGCCTGGTTCATGTTCCAGACCACTCCGCTGCCCGTGCCCGTGTATTCGTTCACGATGCCGCCCGCGCTCACGTTGAAGGCGGTGGTCGAAGGGTTGTTCACGCGCAGCACGCCGTTCAGCCAGATGCGGTTGGCGGCATTCGACATGATCACGTTCCCGGAGCATTCGAGCGTGCTGCCGTTGTTCACTTTGATCGACCGGTCGCCGAGGCTGATGTTGAGCTGCGCGCCGGCGAGCGTGGGCGCAAGGCAGAGCGGGAAAAGGAGGGAAGGCGTGATCGCGCGCATGGCCGTTGTCGTTCTGTGCGGCCAAAAGTCCCGCGACCCCGCAGGCCCGAAAAGGCCCATCCGATAACTGGCGGCCGCGCGCGATAACTGGCGGGCGCGCTACTTCCCGAGGCGCTTCATCAGCTCCTCCTTCTTGCGCCGGCTCACGTCCAGGGTCCTGCCATCGCTCATCACCACCTGCCCGCCCTCGCCCTTGATGTAGCGCGCGATGTGCTCGAGGCTCACGAGGTGGCCGTGGTGGATGCGCACGAACCCGCTGCCGTCGAGCAGCTCCTCGAAGTCGCCCAGCGAGCGCGTGGCCACGAGCTCCTTCCCGCCCGTGAGGTGGAAGATGGTGAAGTAGCGCTCCGCCCCGCACCAGATGATGTCGGTGAGCTTCACGCGCACGAAGCCATCCTGCGAAGGCACGCTGACGCTGCTCACCTGCGCGCCCTGCCGCGTGGATTCCACCAGCTGCTCGATGCGGCAATCCTGTGAGGCACCTGCTCGCTTCTCCACGACGCGGGCAATGGCCTCGCGCAGCTGATCCACGTCGATCGGCTTCAAGAGGTAGTCCACGGCGGCGAACTTGATCGCCTTGATCGCATAGTGATCGTGCGCCGTGGTGAACACCACTTCGAATTCGGGCCTGCCCACGCGTCGCAACAGGTCGAAGCCGCTCTCGCCGGGCATCTCCACATCCAGGAAGACCAGTTGCGGCCGGTGCGCGGCGATCGCGGCAAGGCCCTCTTCCACATTGCGCGCCTGCGCCACCAGCTTCACGCTCGCGGCGCAATACTGCTCGAGCATGAAGCCGAGCTTCTCCCGCGCGTTCGCTTCGTCGTCGATGAGGATCGCGTTCAACATGGGGTCAAGGGCATTACCCCTCGTCGAGTGAAAGCGTGATCGCCACGCGTGTTCCCGAGGCCTCGCCGGCCGCATCGCGAAGGTCGATGATCTCCACGCGGCTGTGCAATCCGGCGTTGCGGCGCAGCAGTTCCAAGCGGTTCTCCGTGAGCTCGGTGGCCTTGCTCTGGTGGTCGCTGCGGCGCTGGGCGTTGATCCGCGCGCTCGCCTCGCGCCCCACCCCATCGTCCTCCACGGTGATGAGCAGGTCCTCGCCGTGCAGTCTGAAGTCCACCTGAAGGCGACCGGGCCCCTGCTTATGCTGCAGGCCGTGCCAGATGGCGTTCTCAACGAACGGCTGCACCAGCATGGGCGGCAGGCGCACATCGCGATCCAGCAGGCGCGGGTCGGTCTTCAGCTCGAAGCTGAACGGCGTCTCGAACCGCAGCGATTCAAGCTCCATGTAGTATCCGAGCATCTCCACCTCCTTCTTCAGCGGCACGGTCAATTGGTCCGTCCGGTGCAGGATCAGCCGGATCAGCTTGGCGAAGCGGTTCAGGTAACGGGAGGCCTCCTCGCTCCGCTGCATGAGGATGAAGCGATCGATGCTGTTGAGGCTGTTGAACACGAAATGGGGATCCATCTGCGCGCTGAGCGCTTGCAGACGCAGCTCGTTCATGGAACGCGCCATGGCCTCCTCCTTCCGCTCGCGCCTCCGGATCCAGTTCAGCCGCAGGCGGAAGCTCACCACGATCAGGCCGGCGATGGCGAGCGCGAAGAGCCCGCGCGCCCACAGCGTCCGCCACCAGGGCGGCACCACGCTGAACCGGAGCGCGCCTTCCGGGCTCCAGTTCCCCCATCGATCCCGCGCCTTCATCCGCAGCGTGTACTCGCCCGGCGCCACATGATCGAAACGCGCGACACCGGTGGCGGTGGTCACCCACTCGCGCGAAACGCCGTCGAGGAAATAGCTGTACGCGACGATGGCGCGGGGCAACGATGGCGCGCCGAAACGCAGATCGACCTGGTCCTGTTCATGGCCCAGCACCAGGCTGTCGCCGGGCAGCCACGGCAGGCGGTGGTTGTACACGTGCGCTTCGCGCAGGGCCGGGGCGGGTGGCGGAGCGGGGGCATCGAAGCTCAGCGGATCGAACCGCACGAGCGTGTTCACCGAGGAGAAGACGAGATCACCGTCCTTGAGCGCGGCGCAGCCCGCTTCGAAATCGGAAAAGGCCCCACCGGGGGCCACCGGCATGGCGACGAAGCGCTTCTGCTCCGGATCGAAGCAGGCCAGCTCATTCGTGGTACCCACCCACGGACGGCCGCGCTTGTCGATCCGCATCGCTTGGATGACCAGGCCACGCAGACCATGCTCGTAACCGAAGACCTCCGTGCGGCCGGTGGCTGGCTCGAACCGCACCAGGCCCACGTCCCGCACGCCCAGCCACAACCTGCCGCTGGGATCCTCCTGGATCGCGAGCACGATGGTGTGGGCGCTGTCGTTCGGCATTCCGTGCACCGGCACCCGCTCGAACCGGCCGGTGCTCGTCACATAGCGCATGAGCCCCTTGCCACCATGACCGATCCAGAGATCGCCATCGCGCGTGCTGGTCGCGCACAAGAGCTGGCCGCTCAGCGGTGCTTTCGGATCAGCGTCATCGGGGGCGAACCAGGTGCACGCGTTCGTGGCAGGGTCGATGCGCACGAGCCCTCGGCCCCAGGTGCCGGCCCAGATCATCCCCTGGCGGTCCTTCGTGATCCATGCGTACACCACGCCGCGCATGCTCCCCGCGTCCGGCGGGAGGCCGGTGAAATGCCTGGCTCTACGTGTATGCGGGTCGAAGGACCAGATGCCATTGCGCGTGGCGAGCCACAGCACACCGCCTCGCTCGCACAGGTCGAGGATGGCGTTGCTCCTCGCTTCAGAGGGATCCAACAGGTCACGGCGCTTCGCGTTCGCGCGGGGATCGTAGCTCAGCAGGCCCAGCTCCGTGGCCATCCACAAGGTGCCATCGGCGGTGCCTTCGATGGCGGCGACATAGACATCCGTGCGGTCATCGACCAGCCGGCCCATGTGATGCACGGCATAGGTGAACCCTTCTTCCACCAGGACGCTCACGCCACTGTTCGTCGCGAACCAGGTGCGCCCTTCCCTGTCCATGGCCACATCGGAGATGAAGTTGCTGGCGATGGTCCCTGGATCATCGGGGGCGTTGGCCACGCGCACCACGCTGCTGTCCATTGGATCGAAGCGCATGGGATAGAAATCCGTTCCCATCATCCAGATCCTCCCGGCGGCATCGGTGCGCATTCCCGGCCAGCTCATCACAGCGATCCCCGGATGCCCGGGCAGGTGGCTCCATGCACGCATGCGGCCGTCGCCCGGGGAATAGCACCGCAGGCCCGGGTCGGGGTTGCGGGCCAGCCAGATGTTCCCCTGCCCATCAACGACCATGCACTCCTCGCTCAGACCGGTGAGCAAAGGATGCGCTCCGGGGTTATGGCCCTGATGGCGGAACAGGCCGTCGCGCGTGCTGAAGTACATGAGCTTGTGCTCCACGTTCGTCGCCCAGAAACCCGTGCCCGCGCTGTCGGTACGGATGATGGCGCTGGCCGTGGTGATCCTGCGCCCGTTCACGCCAAGGCTGTCGAAGCGCTCATGCGCCGGATCGAACCGGAACAGGCCGCCTTCACCTCCGCCATAGAGCTGGTCATCGGCCGTGATGCACAGGCTGGAGACCGCATCCACGAAACCGTTCCGCTTGGTCACCCATGGCAGCTTCCAGTGCTTCCAGAGCCTGGTGCGCGGATCGAGACGGTAGAGCCCGCGCGTTGTGCCCAGCCATAAGGTGCCGGTGCTGTCGTGCACGATCTCCGCGATGTCCGGCTGTGTCCGAACGGTGTCCAACGGCACCGGAACAAGAACACCGCCATCATACACGGCGAGCCCCTGCCGCGTGCCGATCCACAAGGCCCCGCGGTCGTCCACATGCAGGCATCGCGCGTTGCGGAACGGCAGGCCATCGCGCTCGGTCAGGCTGAGGAAGCGAAGGGGCCTGCCGCCATCCTGCCCTCGCAAGAGCGCGGGCAGCACCAATGCACAGATCAAGATCAGCGCCCTCACGAACGCAAGATCGCGCGAAGCGCTCACTCCAGCACAACCCTCACGCTCGTGATCCCCTCTTCGCTCTCCACGCCCACCGTGTAAACCCCGCGCTCCAAGTCGCCGAGATCGTCGAGCAGCGTGGTGTTGCTCCAAGTGCGCACCAAACGACCAGTGGCATCGAAGAGAACAATGCGCGTGGTGTTGTCCGGCAGGCCAGCGAGCATGAGTTGATCACGAGCTGGATTCGGGTAAACAGCCAGTTGGCTGCTCCCTATCGGATCGAACACCACCGCCACGACTTGCGACCATGTCTCGGTTCCATCGAAGTCGGTTTGACGCAAACGGTAATAAGAGAGACCCGCGTAAGGCGATGGATCCAAGAACGAGTACCCCAAGACCTGTTGCGAATTGCCAGCGCCCTCCATCTCGCCGATGTCATCGAACACAACACCATCTCGGCTGCGCTCCACCGTGAAGAAGTCGTTGTTCTGCTCGCTCGCCGTTGACCACGTGCAGCGCACATCATCGCCATCGGGTTCCGCATCGAACGCGAGCAATTCCACGGGCAGCGGTGTGGAGCTCTGCACCAGCGCCCATACCTGTGCGAAGAGGTTCACCGGAGGGGCCGTCACCGTGTTCGCCAGCGTGTTCACGGTGCCTATGGGCGGGTTGCTCCACAACGCACCATCCCAACGTTGGGCTTGAAGCGTACTCTCCACGATGGCATTTGTCCCGGCGTTCCACTCGCTGTCGCGGTATGTGAAACGCAGTGCCGCCGTGGGCTCAGTGAGATACTCCTCGGTGTCGATGACCCAGAAACGATCAACCACGTTGTGGGCGTTCTCGAGACCCGCAAGATCCGTGAACGAAGTCATGCCCGCGGGCAATGGCCTGTTGTTGGGCAATGCGAACGGATCCGTCGGGTAGGTGGCGAAGGTGAACCACGCCGAACTGCCACTTCCCGCAACGGTAAGGTCCAGGTTCAATGGGAGAAAGTCTCCGCTCGCGTCGCTACCGAACGGCACGGTGTACACGGCCGGTGCATGATCGGCGATGTCCCACCGCACCCGTCCGTAACCAAGGCCAGGACCGGTCTCGCTCACGACGAAACCTGTTGTGCGAGTCATTGCCGCAGGGTCGCTGTTGGTGATGCCGATCTGTCTGCTGTTGAGGAAGAGGCGTGCCGAACCCAGTGCGAGCACACCGCTCTCGATGCTCAGGGCTCCTCCGCCAACGAAGGCGTTCTGCAACAAGGTGACATCGCCACCAGCGAGCGCGAGGTGATTGAACATGGTGTAGCTCGATCCGCCGATCTGCTGTCCTGCGCCGTTAAGGATCACCGTTCCCTCGCTATTGCCGAAGCAATCATTGCCGGCGTTGTTGGTCCAGTTGCCGTTGAGATCGATGGTGCCGCTATTGTTGATCGTGCCGCTGGCAGCGTTGAGCACTTCGCCCTGGACGGTGAGCTGCGCGCCGGCTTGCACGGTCATGGCAGCGCCGCTGTTGGTGAGCAGCTGCGCATGGAGCGTGAGCGAACAAGCGTACAGGAGCAGGACCGTGAACCTCCTCATTGCTCGTAGGTGATGAGCACCTTGATCGGTTTGCCCAGGATGTTGGCCGAATTCGTGGCGTTGTTATAGATCACGATGTTCAGGAAGTGCACCATGTACTCGTATTGGTATCCGGCCACATGCGTGAAATCGGGCGCCATCCAGTTGGAGCCGGGCGCTGACTCCACCAATACGTTCACGGCCAGGATCTTCGCCGCATTCAATCCGTGGGGCAGCGCCACAAAGGCCCCCTGGCTGGCGGCCGTTGTCCCGGTCAGCTTCAACATCTTCACTTTCGGCGCATTGGAGCCGAGCATTGTGAAGCCGTTCACTTCCAGCTCGGCCGCAGGCGCGGTGGTGCCGATGCCGACCTTCACCGCGTCGGCGCCTGTACCTCCCAGCGCCAGGCTGTTGTTCTGGGTCACCTGCGCGTTGAATCCGATGGCCACGGCCTTGTTCAGGTTCGCCACACCACCGGCGTTGCTGCCTACATAAGTGTTCGAGCTCCCGACGGTGTTGGCCGTGCCTGAGCCAACGCCGAGGAAGGTGTTCGACGCGCCGGTCGTGGTGGAGAAACCCGCTCCCCAGCCCACCATGGTGTTGGAGTTCGCAGTTGTGTTGTTCGATCCGGCATTACCGCCGATGAAGGTGTTCCAGGTCCCGACGGTGTTGCTGGTTCCGGCCTCGCGCCCCATGAAGGTGTTCGCGCTGCCCAAAGTGTTCGCATCGCCGGCATCGGAGCCCACGAAGGTGTTGTTGGCGCCGGTGGTGTTGGCCCCTCCGGCCGACGCGCCGAAGAAGGCGTTCTCAGCCCCCGTGGTGTTCGCATACCCGGCGCCGAAACCCACGAATGTGTTGAACTCAGCTGTGCTGTTGAAGAATCCCGCCTGATTGCCAAGGAAGGTATTGTATGATCCGGTGGTGTTCCAGTAGCCGGCGGATTTCCCCATGAACGTATTGAGCCCACCGGTGGTGGTGGAGTATCCGCAACGGTCGCCCACCAACGTGTTCTGGTTGGCTGTGGCACTACGGCCGGCATCGTGACCCACGATCGTGTTCATGGCGCCCCATGACGTATTGGACCCTGCACCTGCTCCCAAGTACGTGTTCTCCGATCCCCAGGCGTTCGTGGCCCCGGTCCCTGCGCCAACGAACACGTTGTTCGAACCGCTCGCATTCGCTGCGCCGCTGCCGGACCCGACGAAGGTGTTGCCCGTGCCCGTGATCAGCGCGCCTGCGTTCAGACCGAAGGTGCTGTTGCCGCCCGCCGGGTCCAGCCGACCGGCATGCTGGCCGTTCACCCGGAAACGCAGCGCTTGATTATCCGTGGTGCCGAGGAAATTGATGGCCGGATTGGTGCCTGCATTTCCGGTGGTGCTCCAACCCGACCCGCTGCCTGTAGCGAGCGGCACCCACGCCGCGCCGTCGTAATACCAGAACGCATTGAGCGATGTGTCGAAGACCAGCAGACCGGTCGCGGGCGCAGCGATGGCCGTGCGTTGCGCGGAGGTCATGCGCGGCATGAGCAGGCCTTTGTTCGTGCTCGTGAGGTCGAGCAAGGCACTCGCATGTGGCGCCGGGTTGTTGATGCCCACCCCACCCTGCGCCGATGCACCAATGGAGAGCAGGAACACGAAGGCCAGAGTTAGAAGCAGCATGGCCAGGGCTTCCAGCGCGTTCACACGGAAGAAAGAAAAGGCTCGTGGTCTGGTTCGGTTCATCCGGTGCTTGTTTAGGCAAGTTGAACGTGCGCAAGGCCCTCATGTCCATGAACGGTGATCGAGCGGTGATACGTTGAGCGAACGGCCGAGCATCGATCCATGTTCCGCGAATGCCCCGGAATGTGCGAGCGGCAACTTGATTATCCAGCGGAGAGGGCGAGCACGGAAGTGCATCGGTACCTTGGGCCGATGCGTTCAGTCCTGCTCATCCTGTTCACGCTCTTCTCGTCATCGCTGGTCGCGCAATGGACCAAGGCGGATAGCCTGAAGGTGATGGACTTGAGCCTGAAGTGCTTCGAGCAGGCCGATCTCGACCCGGTGAAGGCCATCGCCATCGGCCGAGAGGCGGTCGCATTGGCGGAACGCATCAAGTTCAATGGAGGCATCGCGCGATCGCATGCCCACCTTGGCTATGCGTACATGCGGAAGAGCGCGTTCGATTCCGCTCGTATCGAGCTCGATAAGGCCATGCACACCTACCTCAGCGTTGGCGACTCCTGCGACTATGCGAGCGTGCTGCACACCGTTGGCCTGAACCATCAGATGCAGCAGCAACAGGATTCGGCGTTGGCCTGTTTCATGCGCTCGCTGAAGTTGGAGAAAGGCTGTTCGCACGACCATGTGCGCAGCACACGGTTGTTCGCCATAGGGAGCTCGTACGAAGCGCTCCTGCGTTTCGAGGATGCGCTGGGGTACTATGCAGAGGCGCTCTCGCTCGATAGTGCTCGCGGCGACTCCTCGCGGCTCGCGCAGGAGCATATCGCCGTGGCGAACATGAACAGCGCTCTGGAGCGCTACGATGTGGCCATCGATCATTACGAGCAGAGCATCGCCATCTCGAAGGCGCGCGGCGATGGGCTCATGGCGGGGTACATCCACTACAACCTCGGGGAACTGGCGCATCGCCGCGGTGACGATGCTTCCGCTGTCGCGCATGCGCGTGCGAGCGTGGACCTGTTCATACAGCTGGACCGCAAGGCCGAGCTCGCTCACGCGTCCATCCTGCTAGGCAGCTTGCACATCGCGAGAGGTGAAGGCGTCGTGGCAGAGAAGCACCTGCTCCAAGCCTATCACTTGGCGGACTCGCTGGGACTGCGTGACGATCGTGCCCAGGCCATGTACAATCTGGCATTGGCGAAGGAGGTACAGAACGATGCGCGCGGCGCCATGGATTGGATGAAGCGCTACGTGGCTTACGACGATTCATTGAAGAGGCAGGACCGTGATGCCAGTATGGCCGAGATGACCACGCGCTTCGAGACGGAGAAGAAGGAGAAGGAACTCGTGGAGTCGAAGGCCCGCGAAGCCGAAGCCACGGCCGCCGCCGATCGCCTGCGCGCGCAACGCACGGCCTATATCGGAGGCGCGCTCGTACTGGCCGCATTCCTGGTGCTCTTCATATCGCGCTACCGCATGAAACGGAAGGCCGCCGAAGAGCTCGGGCGCGTGAACGCCGAGGTCCTTAGGCAGAAGGACCGTGCCGAGGAGAGCGAGCGCGCCAAGGACCGCTTCCTGGCCAACGTGAGCCACGAGATCCGTACACCGCTCAATGCCATCATGGGCTTCACCGGGCTGCTCATGCACGAGCACCGCGATGAACGCACCGCGCGCTACCTCGGCAACATCCGCGAAGCAGGCGACAACCTGCTGGTGGTGATCAACGATGTGCTCGACCTCAGCCGCATCGAGGCAGGACGACTGCGCTTGGTGAGCGAATCCTTCGACCTGCGGCGCACGGCCAGCCTTTGCGAAGAGATGCTGCGGCACCGTGCGCTGGAGCAAGGCGATGAATTGCTGCTGGAGATAGAGCCTTCGGTGCCGCGCTGGGTGCACGGCGACAGCGCGCGCCTGCTGCAGATCCTGCTCAACCTCGTGGGCAATGCGCTCAAGTTCACCAACGGCGGTGCCGTGCGGCTCAGAATCGAGCACGCGGATGACCGATGCCGCATCATGGTATCCGACAACGGCATCGGCATACCGCAGGAGAAGCTCGCCAGCATCTTCGACCGCTTCACGCAAGTGGCTCCCAGCGATCAACGGCGATACAGCGGCATGGGCCTCGGCCTCACCATCGTCAAAGAGCTCGTCGATCTCCACCAGGGCAGCATCAAAGTGGAGAGCGAAGTGGGCAAGGGGACCACCTTCACCGTTGACCTTCCCCTGCCCGTTGCCGCAGCACCTGCCCATGCGCCGAGCAAGGAGCCCAAGCACGCCACCAACGGAAGCCTGGCTGGCCACGCCATCCTGATCGCAGAGGACAACGAGATGAACGCGCTGGTGACCACCGAGACGCTGCGCCGCTATTACCCGGACTCCGAAGCGATCGTGGTGCGCACAGGAACCGAGGCGGTGCGCATGGTCGAAGAGGACGAGGACGACGATATCGCGCTCGTGCTCATGGATGTGCAGATGCCCGAGCTGGATGGCATGGCGGCCACGCGCCTCATCAGGCAGCTGAGCACGGCGCGCCGCGAGGTGCCCATCATAGCGCTCACCGCGAGCGTGCTGCCCAGCGACCTATCGCGCTGCATCGATGCGGGCATGGATGCATGCGTGAGCAAGCCCTTCCAGGCCAGTGAACTCATCAGCGCCATCGGCAGGCTCACCGGCGACCACGGGGCGCGCACCGGCGTGGGCTACGATGTCACCGACCCCCAGGTGGCGCTGTACCGCTGGCTGGTGCCGCCCAGGCTCAAGGCGCTGCTCTTAGCCATCGAGGAGAAGCGTCATGATGAAGTGAAGCGCATCGTGCATACGCTCCGGCCGCAATTGGTGGAACGCGATGCCCGCTTCGCCGCGTTATGCGATCATGTGCTGCAAGGGACTTCCGATGGATCGGGGCCATGGAGCATGGATACGCATGAACTTGCGCACGCCATTGAAGAGTCGCTTGCATGAGCACGCAGACCAGTATCGTGCGCGCCATCATTGTCGATGACGATGCGTATTCCCGCTCAGCGATACGCAAGCAGCTCGAGCGCTTCACCGATGCCGTGGCCGTTCTGGATGAATGCGCCAGTGGTGCGGAAGGCGTTCGATCCATCACCGCGCATGCGCCGGACCTCGTCTTCCTCGACATCCAGATGAAGGGCATGGATGGCTTCGCCATGCTCGATGCGCTCCCGCGCCGCGACTTCGGCGTGATCTTCACCACCAGCCACGATGAGTACGCCATACGC
Source organism: Flavobacteriales bacterium (assembly GCA_016713875.1). NCBI lineage: Bacteria > Pseudomonadati > Bacteroidota > Flavobacteriia > Flavobacteriales > Flavobacteriales bacterium. Next base: position 3,544,746 of record JADJOI010000003.1, on the reverse strand, counting down.
GCTATCCGATACAGCGCGCTCGACTACCTCCTCAAGCCCATCAAGCCATCGGAATTCGATGCGGCGCTGGGGCACTTCATCGCCAACCGTGCCGTACTGCCTGCTCGCGTGGAGCGATTGGTGAGCACCACGAAGGAGGCCGGTGCCCCCAGGACGCTGGTGATCCCCATGCGCGATGGCGACCGCCACATCAACGTGGCCGACATCATCCGTTGCGAGGCCGACCGCAATTACACCGTGTTCCACATGGCGCGTGGCGTGCGCGTGGTGAGCAGCCGCACCCTGAACAGCTACGAGGAGTTCCTAGCGGAGAATGACTTTCTGCGCGTGCACCGCTCCCACATCGTGAATCGCATGCACGTACAGGAGGTGACCGCCATGGATGAAGCGCTGATGAGCGACGGCAGCCGCGTGGAGATCAGTCGCCGCCGCAAGACGGAGATCCTGGAGGCGTTAGGAAGGCGCGCGTTCTAATCGAGGCTGATGTAATCCGCGCTCTGGCAGTACCCGCCGTGCTCCTTTCGCGATCGGATGAGGATGTCATTGGCCGGGCTGCTGGCATCATGCGGTGGCGGGAGCGCCTCGTGCCCCCCCTCCGGCAAGAAGCGCGTGAGGAATCGCGCTGGGCGGCCAAGGCTTGACCCGCTGCAAGGTCAGGGCATCCCGATGCGGGGAGAAGTCCAGTACGAATCGGGCAGCTCGGCACCACAACCAGGTGGTATGAAGCACTTATCCTTGACATAGACCCCGATCATCTCTTCCGTCGTCGGCTCCTCGTCGCTAGAGTGCATCTCAAAATTGCTTTTAGTGGCGAGCGAACGGGATCCCGCGTTCAGGCGAGGCGTCGAACCCGTGTATAGTCGGGTACTCTGTGAGGGCTCGACAACGACGCATGGGCGCGAATGATCCTCGCGGAGCCCGAAGGGCATTTTTGAGATGCGCTCTAAGCATATGGCCCCGGAGCGCTTACAGCGCCTTCCCGAAGCGGTAGCTGCAGCCCACCAACAGGCTCACGGCATGGGTGCGGATGCTGCCATCGTCCACCACGGGCAGCGCGCTGATGTTGGTGAGGCCCTTGTCGTAGCGGACCTCGGTCCGTAGCACGATATGACCGCTGACGTCGAAGGCGCCACCCACGCTCGCGCTCACGCCCAGGTCCCAGGGCTCAAGTTCGTTCGTGTTGTCGACCGTGGGGTAGTCCCGTTCATCACCGAATGATCGCCGCGAGCGCATCAACAACCCGGCATACGGCCCGGCAGCGATCACAAGGCGGGCCCGGTCGCCGAAGGAGACTTGTGCCATCACGGGCACCACGAGATGATCCATCGCGTTGCGGCTGCTCACCACCCGGACCGGGGTGCCGTTCACATCGGTCAGGGTCACCTCCTCGCGCATGCCCTTGCGCTGGTAGCCGGCCCCGAGCCGGACGCCGAACCGCTTCGACAGGTCGACCTGGACGGTAAGCCCTGCGGCAGGCCCGAAGAGCGCGTCCGAGCGGTTGATGAGCCGGTTGCCGCGCAGCCACGAGAGTCCTGGGCCGGCCTGGACCCCGAGCTGCCAGCGCCCGTCCTGGGCCCAGGAGCTGGTGGTGGTGAGCACGATGAGCGAAAGGGTGATCAGGGTGCGCATGGGCTTGTCGTTCCGCACCAATGAACGACCGGGAGGGGCTCCTATTGCGGGCGACCTGCTTCGGGCGGAGGATACGGAACTTCCGGCCACCCTCACCCACGTGGTTTTCCCTGCCCCCACCCACGTGGAAACCCCCTGTTCCAGGTCCTCCCGGTCGTGGAGCTTTGTCCTCACATGCGTTCCATGCCCCTGCACACCAACGACCCCCACGTGCCCACCCGCGGTGCGCGCACGCGGGCCGTCCTTTGGTGGCTGGCCCTGCTGCTTTGCCTGGCCGGGCTGCTGGGGCTGAACGCGTGGCTGTATCCCTAGACCGCACCGGACGACCGTCGCACCGGAGCAGATGCGACCCGTCCGACAGAGACCCGGCGCTGCGTGTTCAGCGACCGGGTCTCGCCCTTTGTGGGGACCCGATATCGCCTGCGTCCGATACCCTGTCCTGCGCGCTGGACGGTGAGGGTGCGACACGCATCCTGGCGGCGCGCCGATCAAGCTCGATCCCACGGGCCGATACCCGGCCGAAGCGAGGCCCGGCGGAGCCTCGTGGTGCCATGATCACGACTCGGACGGCGCCGCGCTCCACCCCACCGTGCTTCCGGCACGGAAGGGCACCAGCTCCTCCCCGGCGAAGGGGAAGGTGGCGGGCACGGGCACCTCGCGGCGCGTGAGGGTGATGCGATCGGTGTTGCGCGGCAGCTTGTAATGATCCGGGCCGTGGAAGCTCGCGAAGGCCTCCAGCTTGTCCAGCGCCCCTGCCCGCTCGAAGACCTCGGCATAGAGGGCGATGGCCGCATGCGCGGTGTACACACCCGCACAGCCGCAGGCCGTCTCCTTAGTGGGCCGGGCGTGGGGCGCGCTGTCGGTGCCGAGGAAGTACTTGGGGTTGCCGCTCGTGGCCGCGGCCACCAAGGCCTCGCGGTGCGTGCCGCGCTTCAGGATGGGCAGGCAATAGAGGTGCGGACGGATGCCGCCCGCCAGCATGTCGTTGCGGTCCAGCAGCAGGTGGTGGGCGGTGATGGTGGCCGCCACCTTGGGCGAAGCGTCCTCCACGAACTGCACGGCATCGCGCGTGGTGATGTGCTCCAGCACGATGCGCAGCTCGGGGAAGCGCTGCGTGATGGGCCGCAGGTGCCGGTCCAGGAAGACCTTCTCCCGATCGAAGATGTCGATGTCCGCATCGGTCACCTCCCCGTGGATGAGCAGGGGGATGTCGTGTCGCTGCATGGCCTCCAGCGCCGGGGTGCAGAGCTCCAGCGAGGTGACGCCCGAATCGGAATTGGTGGTGGCGCCGGCGGGGTACAGCTTCACCGCGGTGACCGCCCCGCTCTCCTTCGCCAGCGCGATCTCGGCCGGCGCGGTGCGGTCCGTGAGGTACAGCGTCATCAGCGGCCGGAAGGCGCTGCCCGCGGGCACCGCGGCCATGATCCGCTCCCGGTAGGCGATGGCGTCCTTCACCGTGGTGACGGGCGGCTTCAGATTGGGCATGACGATCGCACGCCCGAACACCTGCGCGGCATGGGGCACCGTGGTGGCCAGCGCACCACCATCGCGCAGATGGATGTGCCAGTCGTCGGGGCGGGTGATGGTGAGGCGGTCCATGGGGTCGGGCGATGGGCTGCTTCAGTCCACACTGAAGTAGTCCGCGCTCTGGTAGTGCCCGTCGGCCTCCTTCTGCAACTGCATCAGGATGTCGTTGGCCAGGCTGCTGGCGCCGAAGCGGAACCAGTTCGGATCGAGCCAATCGGGGCCCAGTTCCTCCTTCACCATCATCAGGTAGTGGAGGGCCTGCTTGCTGGTGCGGATGCCGCCCGCAGGCTTCATGGCGATCATCTGCCCGGTCCTCAGGTAGTGGTCGCGGATGGCGTGCAGCATCACCAGCGTCACCTCCATGGTGGCGGCCGGGTTGATCTTGCCGGTGCTGGTCTTGATGAAGTCGGCGCCCGCCGCGATGGCGATGTCGCTCGCGAGGCGCACCTTGTCGTAGGTGCCCAGCTCGCCGGTCTCCAGGATCACCTTCAGGCGCGCCTCGCCACAGGCTTCCTTGATGGCGGCGATCTCGTCGAACACGAAGTGGTGGTCGCCGCTGTGGAAATGACCGCGGCTGATGACCATGTCGATCTCGTCGGCGCCTTGGTTCACCGCGAACTTGGTGTCGGAGATCTTCACGTTCATAGGCGCCTGTCCGCTTGGGAAAGCCGTGGAAACCGAGGCGACCTTCACCCCACTATCGCCCAGGGCCTTCTTGGCGACCTTCACCATGGTGGGGTACACGCAGATGGCGGCGACCGTGGGTAGACCGGGGAGCTGGTCGTGCAGGTGCATGCCCTTGTAGCAGAGCTGCTTCACCTTGCTGGGCGTATCGGCGCCCTCCAGGGTGGTGAGGTCGATCATGCTGAGGGCGAGCTTCATGCCCTGCACCTTGGTCTCCTTCTTGATGCTGCGGGCCTTGATGCGGGCCACGCGCTCCTCGATGCCCACCTGGTCGATGGTGGGCGCGGTGACCGGCACGGCGCGGGCGGGCGCGAGGGTCTTGGTGGACATGCGGCCAAGATAGCCCGACGGCCGGTGACGCCGTTCCTTTTCCAGGCCCTGCCGTTCCCCGCTCCGCGCCGGACCCGTGGACGAAGCGAGGGACCGCGGCCGTTACTTCGGCACCGCCATGCCCGCGACCGCGCACCCCACGCCTCTGCGGAAGCCCGAAACCCGCGGCCAACGGGGCCGGCACAGGTCACACCGGGTTAACATGCCCGGATGGGCAGACTTGTTATGTTTGCCCCCCTGTTGAACACAAACCCTTGACCGGCCCCGGGCGTTCCTCCCGGGCGACCGCACGGAACCGACCAACGCCTCCAACCGCAAACCCGACCCCTCTTCTCATGAGCAACGAAACGTCCACCGGGAAAGGCTCGAGCCTCTTCGTGGCCATTGTGTTCCCCTTGGTGCTGATCATCAGCGTGATGATCTACATGTTCGTCCTGGGCGATCCGGCGAACTTCGAGAACAGCGACCCCATCAAGGGCCATCCCATCGCGGAGAACCCCGGCCGGCTCTACGGCACCATCTACAAGGGGGGCTTCATCGTGCCCATCCTCATCAGCGTCAACCTCATCATCATCATCTTCTCGGTGGAGCGTTTCATCACCCTGAACCGGGCCAAGGGCAAGGGCCGCATCGAGGCCTTCCTGGGCCAGGTGCGCGGCTTCCTGGCCAACGACCAGGTGGACGAGGCCGTGAACGTGTGCGATGAGCAGAAGGGCAGCGTGGCCAACGTGATGCGCAGCGGCCTGCAGAAATACAAGCAGGTGCTGCGTGATGCGTCGCACGACAAGGAGACCCGCCTGCAGGCCGTGAAGCAGGAGCTGGAAGAGGCCACCGCCCTGGAACTGCCCATGCTGAGCAAGAACCTGGTGATCCTGAGCACCTGCGCCAGCATCAGCACCCTGCTGGGCCTGATCGGAACGGTGCTCGGAATGATCCGCGCGTTCAGCGCGCTGGCCACCGCCGGCACGCCGGACGCCTCCGCCCTTTCAACCGGTATCTCCGAGGCCCTCATCAACACGGCCTTCGGGATCACCGGCTCGTGCGTGGCCATCATCATGTTCAACTTCTTCAGCACCAAGATCGACGCCATCACCCATGGCATCGATGAGGCGGGCTTCAGCGTGAGCCAGACCCTGGCCTCCCACAAGTGATCGGCGCGGCACCGTCCGCCGGGGTCCACCCCCGGACGGCCGGGCGTTCACCGTCAACCAACCAGACCCCCGACGCATGCCGAAGCTGAAGATGCCCCGGAAGAGCCCGGAGCTGGACATGACCCCCATGGTGGACCTGGCCTTCCTGCTGGTCACCTTCTTCATGCTCACCGCCCAGTTCCGACCGGAAGAGGCCGTGGCCGTGGATACCCCCTCGTCCATGAGCCAGAGCCCCATCCCCACGGAGAACCTGATGACCATCGTGGTGGACAGCACCGGCAAGGTGTACTGGGACATGACCGACAAGAAGGTGCGCCTCAAGGTGCTCGAGGAGATGGGCAAGCGCATCAACTACAGCCCCAGTGACGAGGACAAGGTGAAGTTCGCCAACGTGGGGGCCGTGGGCATCCCCATCCAGCAGCTGCCCGCCTACCTGGCCCTGCCCACCGGTGCGGCCCGCAAGGAGTTCGACCTGCAGTTCAAAGGCATTCCCACGGACAGCACCAACAACCAGCTGCGCGACTGGATCATCACCACGCGCCTGCTGTTCTACGAAGAGGCGGGCATCAACCCGCTGGTGGCCTTGAAGGCCGACGGCAACACCAACTATTCCAAGGTGGCGCAGGTGATCCGGATCTTCCAATCCCCGGGGATCCAGATCAACCGCTTCAAGATGATCACCGACCTGGAGGAATCACGGATGTAACAGCCGGTCGAACCATTCCCGTGCATGCGTGTACGGGGCCTTGGAACGACCCGCCCAACGAGACCCGACCATGGCAGACGCACCCGGTGGAGGCGAAGAAGGCGGCGGCGGAAAACGCCACCAGAAGAAACGCGCCAAGAAGGGCAGCACCCGCATCGACATGACGCCGATGGTGGACCTGGCCTTCCTGCTGCTCACCTTCTTCATCCTCACCACCACCATGTACAAACCGAGCACCCTGCAGATGACCTTCCCGGTGCCGGACGAGGACCCCACGGACGACAAAAAGACCGAGCTGAGCAACGCCATCACGCTCATCCTCACCGCCAAGGACCAGATCTTCTACTACCTGGGCGAGTTCCACACCCCCACCGACGGCAGCGGCAAGCCGCCCACCGCCCTCACCCGCACCGACTTCAGCAAGGTGCGTCAAGTGCTGCTGGAGCGCAACAAGGAGGCCGTGGAGAAGCTCAATCAGCTGGCACGCGACTTCAACACCGGCAAGATCGACGAGGCCGCCTACGACAGCCTGCGGCGCAAGACCAAGGGCGAACCCACCAACCTGAAGGCCATCATCAAGACCGACAAGGACGCCAAGTACCGCAACATGATCGACATCGTCGATGAGATGGACATCAGCGGCATCGGCTCCTATGGTGTGCTGGACAGCCTGAAGACCGCCGAACAGCTGCTGCTCGACGCCGAGAAAGCAACCCTCTGAGCCATGGAATACCTCCTGATCACCGGCATCCTGCTGGTCCTTTCCCTGGTGATGACGCTGGATTTCAGTTGGAACAACGTGCTCACCTCGGTGCGCAACCAGCTGGTGTTCGAGGGCCGCAACCAGGCCTACGGCGCCTTCGTCCTCCGCCGCGACTACGTGAAGCGGCTGATGATCGCCGTGGGCGGCTCGGTAGCCTTCTTCGGGCTGGCCATCGGCACCCCGAAGATCATCGAAGCCCTCGGTGGCGGCGAAGAGGAAGTGGTGGAGGCCAAGAAGATCGTGGACGTGAACCTCGAGCTCTTCGAGGAGGAGAAGAAGGAGGAACCCCCTCCTCCGCCTGTAGAGGTGCCTCCGCCGCCCAAGATCGAGACCGTGCAGTTCACCGCCCTGGAGGCCGTGGACGAGCCCGTCGAGGAACCGCCCCCCACCCAGGAGGTCCTGGAGGAGACCACCGCCAGCACCGTGACCCAGGAGGGCGAAAAGGGTGAGGACGCCCCGCCACCGCCCCCGCCTGTGGAGGAGGAGGTGATGATGTTCGCCGCCGTGGAGGAGAAACCCACCTTCCCCGGGGGTGAGGCCGAGTTCTACAAGTACCTCGGCAAGAACGTGAAGTACCCCCAGATGGAGGCGGAACAGGGCATCGAGGGCCGGGTCTTCGTGGAGTTCGTCGTGGACAGGGACGGTACCATCACCGAGGTGCGCACCGTGCGTGGCGTGAGCGCCGGCCTGGACAAGGAGGCCACCCGCGTGATGAAGGCCTCCCCCAAGTGGAGCCCCGGCAAGCAGAACGGCCGCCCCGTGAAGGTGCGGTACGTGATCCCCATCAACTTCGACCTGCGCTGAGGCGCCGGGCCGGGCGATGGACGTGCGCACCGCCTTCGCCGTCGGCATGTCCGGCTTCTACATGCTGGCCGGCCTCGTCATCGGCCTCACCCCCTTCGCCAGCGACGTGTTGCCCAGCTACCGCCCCGCCCTGGCGCTGGTGCTGGTGGGCTACGGCCTGCTGCGCCTGGGGATGTGGTGGCGCAAGCGCCGCTCCGACACGCACACCGGTTGAACCATGCGGAGCCCCGGCCTGCTGATGCTCCTCCTGGCCGCCTGCCGCAGCGGCCCGCCCGACCCGCGCAGCGACGACAGCCCCACCTTCGGCCACGTGCTCGTCCTGGCCGACCAGGACCTCCGACCCGTGATCGAGGACCAGCGCACCACCTTCGAAGCCCTGTACGAAAAGGCCCGGATCGAGGTGCGCTACCTGCCTGAACGCCAGCTCGTTCAGGCCATGCTGAACGACAGCGTACGGGCCGTCTTCGGCACCTTCCTCCCCGGCGGTGACCAGCAGGCCTACTTCCGCACCCGGCAGCTGACCCCCTTCACCGAAGCCGTGGCCACTGAGGCCATCGCTGTGCTGAGCCACCCCGCCGGCCCCGACAGCCTGAGCCTCGACGAGCTCCGCGGCATCCTGACCGACGGCCGGTTTGGCGACCGGCCCTGCACCGCCCTGCTGGACGACGCTGGCAGCGGGGTGGCGCGCACCCTGGTGGACAGCCTGTGGACGGGGGCCACCGACCAGCCCCTCAAGGTGCAGCTGGCCCGGGGGCCGGAGGACCTGGTGCAGCGCCTGCGCACCGACAGCGCCTCCATCGGGTTGCTCGCCTTCAGCCTGTTGAGCGACCTGGACGACCCCGCCTGCCGCGCGCTGCGCGACGGACTTCGGCTGGTGCCCGTCCACGCTGGCCAGGGCCCGGCGTTGGTGCCCACCCAGGGCACCTTGAAGGACGGGCGCTACCCCCTGCGGCGGCCCTTGATGATGCTGGTGACCGAGGGCAAGAGCGGGCTTGGCACGGGGTTCGCTTCCTTTGTGGCCGGACACAAGGGTCAACGCATCCTCCTCAAGAAAGGCCTCGCCCCAGCGCACGTGCCTGCCCGCGAAGTGATGATCGTGACCCCCTGAATGACGATGGAACACCTGAAAGAACGCCACCTCCACATCGGCCTGCTGGCCGGCCTCAGCCTCACCGCCTTCACCGCCACCACGGAGGCCCAGACCCTGCTGGACGCCCAGCGCCTCACCGACCGTGAACAGTTCGAGGCCGCCACCACGGCCTTCCGCAAGCTGCTGGCCGCCACGCCCAACGACGGCGCCACCTGGTACTTCATGGGTGAGAACTACTGGGAGAACGAACAGCCGGACAGCGCGCAGCTCTGCTACCGCCGGGGCGCGGACCTCAACCCCCGCTACCCGCTGAACCACGCCGGCCTGGGCAAGGTGCTCTTCACCCGCGGCATCCCCGACGACGCCAGTGGTGGCGCCTTGCAGGAGGCCCAGGCCCGCCGCGAAGAGGCCAAGGCCAAGCTGAACGAGGCCATCGCCCTGGCCGAGGACAAGACCGCCAAGCACCCCAAGGAGCTGAAGGCCCTCACCTACCGTGAAGTGGCTGATGCGTACGGCGCCGGTCCCGACCCGGACGTGGCCACCGCGCTGGCCCAGGTGGACAAGGCCATCGAACTGAACCCCAACGACGCCGACGCCCACGTGCTGCACGGCGACCTGCTGGTGGCCCGCGGCTCCTTCGATGCCAGCGAGGCGGTGGCCGCCTACAAGCGCGCCGCCGAACTGATGCCCAGCGCCGCCCGGCCCGTGGCCAGGAAGGCCCTGATGTACCACCGCGCCAAGAACTACGAGGCCGCCGTGGCCGAATACGACCGCGCCGTGGCCATCGACCCCTCCTTCGCCCCCGCCTACAGCGGCCGTGCCGAAGCCCTCTTCATGACCAAGGCCTACGACAAGGCCACTGCGGACTACACCAAGTACCTGGAGCTGAACGCCGGCAACATCAGCGCGCGTGTACGCTACGCCAAGTTCCTCTTCCTGGTGGGCAAGTACACCGAGAGCATCGCCGAGATCGACGCGGTGCGCGGCACCGGTGTGAAGGACAACAACCTGCGCCGGATCGAGGGCTACGCCCGCTGCGAGGCCGGGGACTTCGCCGCGGCGCGTGCCGCCATGGAGGCCTACTTCGCCGAGCAGCCCGCCGACAAGGTGATCGCCACCGACCACGAGTACATGGGCAAGATCTACGCAGGGCTCGCCGCCAAGGTGCCGACCACGCCCACGCCCCCCGGCACCGCCGAGGCCCCGGTGCCGCCGGCCCTGGGCCCCGACCTGGACTCGCTGGCCGCCGAGAGCTACCTGAAGGCCGCCCGCATGGACCGCACCAAGGCCTACCTCTTCGCCGAGGCCGGCAAAGCCTTCGGCAAGGCCAAGCGCCACGACCTGGCCACGCACGCCTTCCGGGAGAAGATCGCCAGCGGCAAACCCGAGGTGAACGACTACTACTACCTGGGCAGCAGCGCCAACAAGGCCAAGCTGTACGCCACCGCCGACAGCGCCTGGACGGTGTACTGCGAGAAACAGCCCAACCTGCACCAGGGCTTCCTCGGGCGGGCACGGGCCAACGTGGGCCTCGACCCCGACAAGCAGACCTGGCAGGCCCGGCCCTACTATGAGGACGTGGTGCGCCGCATCAAGCCCGAGGACCAGGCCAAGTACAAGGTGGACCTGGAGGAGGCCTACTTCTACCTGGGCTTCTACCACTTCAGCAAGGAGAAGGACATGGGCATGGCCAAGTGCTGGTTCGAACAGCTGAAGACCCTGAACGCCGGCACCAGCAACACCAAGCAGGGCATGGACATGCTGCTGACCAAGGAACTTCAGGGCGTGAGCGCCAAGGACTGCACCCTGCCCGCCCAGTAGGCAGCGCCACCGACATCGGAGAAGGGAGGCCACGGCCTCCCTTTTTCATGGCCGGAACGCGGCGCGTACATTGCCCCGCATGACCAGCAGTAACCGGCTCACCCTGTGGATCTTCATCGCCATGGTGCTGGGGATCGCCACGGGGGCCGGCTACCGCGCCGCCTTCCCGGATGAGGGCTCCATCGCCGCCTTCAGCGACCACATCTCCATCCTCACGGACATCTTCCTGCGGCTGGTGAAGATGATCATCGCCCCGCTGGTGCTCAGCACCCTGGTGGTGGGCGTGGCCAAACTGGGCGACCTGGGCAGCGTGGGGCGCATCGGCGGCCGCGCCCTGCTATGGTTCATCAGCGCCAGCTTGGTGAGCCTGCTCCTGGGCATGCTGCTGGTGAACCTCTTCGAACCGGGCGTGAGCCTCCACCTGCCCCTGCCCCCCGCCGACGCCAGCGCCGGCATCGACCGCGAGGCCTTCACCCTGCGCAGCTTCATCACCCACGTCTTCCCAAAGAGCGTGGTGGAGGCCATGGCCCACAACGAGATCCTCCAGATCGTGGTCTTCTCCCTGATGCTCGGGGTGGCCTGCGCCGCCACCGGCGAGAAGGGCGAGCCCATCGTGAAGGCCATGGACAGCCTGGGCCACGTCATGCTCAAGGTCACCGGCATGGTGATGAACGCCGCCCCCTTCGCCGTCTTCGGCGCCATGGCCGCCGTCATCGCCCAGAAGGGCTTCGGCATCCTGTGGGACTACGGGAGGTTCATCCTGCAGTTCTACTTCGGCCTCGTGCTGCTGTGGGTGGTGCTGCTGCTCGTGTGCTGGGCCATCATCGGCCGCCGCACCGGCACCCTCATCGGCCGCATCAAGGACCCGCTGCTGCTGGCCTTCAGCACCGCCAGCAGCGAAGCGGCCTACCCCCGAACCCTGGAGAACCTCGAGCGCTTCGGCTGCCCCAACCGCATCGTCAGCTTCATCCTGCCCTTGGGCTACAGCTTCAACCTGGACGGCAGCATGATGTACATGACCTTCGCCAGCCTCTTCATCGCGCAGGCTTACGGCATCGACCTGAGCGTGAGCCAGCAGCTCACCATGCTGCTCGTGCTCATGGTCACCAGCAAGGGCATCGCCGGCGTGCCACGGGCCTCGCTGGTGGTGATCGCCGGCACCCTGGCCCTCTTCGACATCCCCGAGGCCGGCCTGCTGCTGCTGCTGGGCGTGGACCACCTGCTGGACATGGGCCGCAGCGCCACCAACGTGGTGGGCAACGCCGTGGCCACCGTGGTGGTGAGCAAGTGGGAGGGGATGCTGGAGAAGTAGAACGACCAACGAGGGAAGGGAAAGAAAGACCGATCCGGGATGAACCAGCTCTTCCGCCGCAAACCCGCTACGCACGACGCTGCTCCGGAGGGTGAGATCCACGGCGGAGCGGCGCTCGGCCGACACCTCACCCTGCGCGACCTCACCTTCTTCGGCATCGCCGCCATCATCGGCGCCGGCAGCTTCAGCAGCATGGGCCAGGCCTGCGCCAGCGGCGGCCCCGGCGTGGTGCTCCTCTTCGTGCTGTGCGCGGTGGCCTGCGGCTTCACCGCCCTGTGCTACGCCGAGTTCGCCGCCCGCGTTCCCGCCAGCGGAAGCGCCTACACCTATGCCTACGTGAGCTTCGGCGAGCTCTTCGCCTGGATCATCGGCTGGGCCCTGCTCATGGAGTACAGCATCGGCAACATCTACGTGGCCTTCAGCTGGAGCGGCTACTTCACCAACCTGCTCGACGCCGCCGGCCTGCACCTGCCCGAATGGCTCACCATCAACTACCGCAGTGCGCACGACGCAGCGCTTGCCGGCACCGCCGGTGAAGGCCTCACCGCCTGGACCACCGCCCCCCTCATCGCCGGTCTGCGCATCATCCTCGACCTGCCGGCCTTCGCCATCAACGTCCTCATCACCGCGCTGTGCTACGTGGGTGTGCGCGAAAGCCGCAACGCCAGCAACATCATGGTCATCGTCAAGCTGGTCATCATCGTCCTGGTGATCGGCGTGGGCATCGCGTATGTCGACATCGACCGGTGGACGCCCTTCCTGCCCAACGGCTTCGGTGGCGTGATGGCCGGGGCCAGCGCCGTCTTCTTCGCCTACATCGGCTTCGACGCCGTGAGCACCCTGGCCGAGGAAAGCCGCGACCCACAGCGCGACCTGCCCCGCGGCATGATGCTCAGCCTCGTCATCTGCACGGTCGTCTACATCCTGCTCGCCCTCGTGCTCACCGGCATGGTGCCCTTCGCCCAGCTGGGCGTCAGCGACCCGCTGGCCGAGGTCTTCGCCCTGCGCGGGGTGAAGTGGATGCTGCTGCTGGTGAGCATCGCCGCCGTGGTGGCCATGACCAGCGTGATGCTGGTCTTCCAGCTCGGCCAGCCCCGCATCTGGATGAGCATGAGCCGCGACGGCCTGCTGCCCAAGCCGTTCGCCCGCATCCACCCGCGCTACCGCACCCCCGGCTTCAGCACCCTGGTCACCGGCCTGGTGGTGGGCGTGCCCATCCTGTTCACCGACGAGGCCTTCATCCTCGATTTCACCAGCATCGGCACCCTGTTCGCGTTCGTGCTGGTCTGCGGCGGTGTGCTGCTGATGCCCCGCCGCGAACGCGGCCCCTCCGGCTTCCACCTGCCGCACATCAACGGGCGCTGGATCGTGCCCGCGCTCCTGCTGCTGGCCGTGGTGCTCGTCCGCCTGGGCGTCCCCGGCTACTTCAGCGACCTGCTCGACCCTGCCGGGCAGCACGGCGACCAGCGCATCCCCCTGCTGGTGTATTGGGCGCTCTGCGTCGGCATGGCCGCCCTGAGCTTCGTGCACCGCTGGTCGCTGATCCCGGTCCTCGGCCTGGCCTCCTGCTGCTACCTGCTCACCGGCATGGCCGCCAGCAACTGGAAGTGGTTCGGCACTTGGCTCGTCATCGGCCTGGTGTGCTACTTCGCCTACGGCTACCGCCACAGCCGGTTGGCGCGCCTGCCACGCACCCTCTGACCCCGCGTCCGGCGCGGGTTTCCCACGGGTGATCGCGTACCTTCGCGGGCCTTCGCACCATGCCCTCCCCCGCGCACATCCACCCGGTGTTCGACCGCCTGCTCCAGCGCTCCGACAAGGAGGCGCTCCTCGGTCAGCGCGGTGCCGCGGTGTGGATGACCGGCCTCAGCGGCAGCGGCAAGACCACCATCGCCCGGGAACTGGAGCGCATGCTCCATGCCTCGCAGGTGCATTCGATCGTCCTCGACGGCGACAACGTGCGCACCGGCATCAACAGCAACCTGGGCTTCTCGGAGGCCGACCGCACGGAGAACATCCGCCGCATCGCTGAAGTGGCGAAGCTGTTCGTGCAGAACGGCGCCGTGGTGATCTGCTGCTTCGTCTCGCCCTCCATCGCCATCCGCGAGCAGGCAAAGGCCATCATCGGTGCGGACGACTTCATCGAGGTCTTCATCGACACCCCGCTGGAGGAGTGCGAGCGCCGCGACGTGAAGGGGCTCTACGCCAAGGCCCGCTCCGGCGAGGTGAAGGACTTCACGGGCATCAGCGCGCCATTCGAGGCGCCGATTTCCCCCACCGTGCGCATCTCAACCGTCGGACGCGCGGAAGAGGAATGCGCGTTCGAGCTCTTCCAATTCGTGATGCCCCGCGCATCTCGCAGCTGACAAATGCGTTCACCACAGAGGCACGGAGGGCACGGAGGGAATTCCCATCCGTTCGCATTGACCTTCTCTGTGCGCTCTGTGCCTCTGTGGTGAAAACGAACTGAACCATGCATTCATACCGATTAACGCACCTCAAGGAGCTCGAGAGCGAGAGCATGCACATCCTGCGCGAGGTGGCCGCACAGTTCGAGAACCCCGCGCTGCTCTTCAGCGGCGGCAAGGATTCCATCGTGTGCTTCCACCTGGCGCGCAAGGCCTTCCACCCCGCCAAGGTGCCCTTCCCCCTGGTGCACGTGGACACCGGGCACAACTTCGCCGAGACGATGATCTTCCGCGACGACCTGGTGAAGGAGCACGGCGCCAAGCTCATCGTGGGCAGTGTGCAGGAGAGCATCGACATCGGCCGCGTGCAGGAGGAAACGGGGTACTACGCCAGCCGCAACAAGTTGCAGACCGTGACCCTGCTCGATACGATCGAGAAGCACAAGATCGATTGCGCCATCGGTGGCGGCCGCCGTGATGAGGAGAAGGCCCGGGCGAAGGAGCGCGTGTTCAGCCACCGCGACGAGTTCGGCCAGTGGGACCCCAAGAACCAGCGGCCCGAGCTGTGGAACCTCTACAACGGCAAGAAGCGTCCCGGCGAGCACTTCCGCGCCTTCCCCATCAGCAACTGGACCGAGATGGACGTGTGGCAGTATATCCTGCTCGAGAGGATCCCGATCCCCAGCATCTACTTCAGCCACGAGCGCGAGGTTTTCGATCGCGACGGCGTGATCTATGCGAACTCGCCCTTCATGCGCCTGAAGCCGGAAGAGAAGCCCTACCAGAAACGCGTGCGCTTCCGCACCATCGGCGACATGAGCTGCACCGGCGCAGTGGATTCGCCGGCGAGCACGCTGGAGGAGATCATCGAGGAGGTGGCGTCCTCGCGCGTGACCGAGCGTGGCAGCCGCATGGATGACAAGCGAAGCGAAGCGGCGATGGAGGACCGGAAGAAGGAGGGTTATTTCTAGCACGCGATGGACCCTGAATTGCTCCTGTGGGGTGTCCTACCTGGCCTGGTAGCGATAGGGCTGATGATCGCGTCCGTGCGTATGGCTCTTCGAGGGAGAAAGATCGCGGAGCTCACGTGGACTGCATTGCTCATGCTCCTCGCGTGCTATTCTCTCGTCGTCTTGTATCGCATGGTCGTCCTCGATGCGTGGCCAACATTCCTTCCTCATGTTGCTCTCGGTATTTGCCTGGTTCTTCTAGTCGGCCAATACTTGCTCTTCCATAGAAGAAAGATCGCTACCCCCGACACCGAACGATGAAGGACACTTCCACCCACGGCTACCTCGACATGGATCTTCTGCGGTTCACCACGGCAGGCAGCGTCGACGACGGTAAGAGCACCTTGATCGGTCGCCTGCTCTTCGACACCAAGCAGATCTTCGAGGACCAGCTGGAGGCGGTGGAGCGTGCGAGCGCCAAGCGTGGATCAGGCGAGGTCGACTTGTCGCTGCTGACGGACGGCCTTCGTGCCGAACGCGAGCAGGGCATCACCATCGATGTGGCCTACCGGTACTTCGCCACGCCGAAGCGCAAGTTCATCATCGCCGATACGCCGGGACACATCCAGTACACGCGCAACATGGTCACAGGCGCCAGCACGGCCAACCTGGCGATCATCCTGGTGGACGCACGCAAAGGGATCCTGGAACAGACCTGCCGCCACAGCTTCATCGCGTCATTGCTCGGCATCCCGCACCTGGTGTTCTGCATCAACAAGATGGATCTGGTCGACTATGACGAGGCCACCTTCACCCGCATCCAGAAGGAGCTGGAGGACTTCAGCAGCAAGTTGGAGGTGCGCGACATCCGCTACATCCCCATCAGTGCGCTGAAGGGCGACAACGTGGTGGAGCGCAGCGCGCGGATGCCGTGGTACCAGGGCCCCACCCTCATGTACCTGCTGGAGAACATCCACATCGCGGGCGATCTCAACCACATCGACCGCCGCTTCCCCGTGCAGACGGTGATCCGCCCCATGACCACCGAGCACCACGACTTCCGCGGCTTCGCCGGGCGCGTGGCCGGTGGCGTCTTCCGCACGGGCGACGCCATCCAGGTGCTGCCCAGCGGCTTCCAGAGCGCCATCAAGAGCATCCACATCGGCGAGCACAAGGTGGAGGAATGCTTCGCCCCGCAGAGCGCCGTGATCACACTGAACGACGAGATCGACATCAGCCGCGGCGACATGCTGGTGAGCCCCAA
The DNA here is from genome assembly GCA_016713875.1 of Flavobacteriales bacterium. Taxonomy (NCBI): domain Bacteria; kingdom Pseudomonadati; phylum Bacteroidota; class Flavobacteriia; order Flavobacteriales; species Flavobacteriales bacterium. Next base: position 3,528,307 of record JADJOI010000003.1, on the reverse strand, counting down.
CAACGTGCCCGGGACCAGCCAGGACATCGACGTGATGCTCTGCTGGTTCAACGAGCGGCCTTTGCAGCCGGGGGGCAAGTACGCCCTCAAACACACCAGCCGCGAGGCGCGGTGCATGGTGAAGGAGGTGAAGTACAAGATGGACATCAGCACCCTGCACAAGGCGGAGGACCCCACCATCCGCATGAACGACATCGGCCGCGTGCAACTGCGCACCACCGTGCCGCTGCACTTCGATACCTACAGCCGCAACCGCTACACCGGCAGCCTCATCCTCATCGACGAGGGCACCAACGAGACGGTGGCGGCGGGGATGATCGTGTGATCAACGGAGGAAGGCCGGTACGATGGCCCGTCCCTTCCGTCGGCGCAGGGCCACGAACCAGGCTCCGCTGAACGCGCCGATGGTGTTGGCCAGCATGTCCATGGGGTCCGTGCGGCGGCCCAGGGCCTGCAGCCCCTGCAGCACCTCGGTGCCCAGGCCATAGGCCACGCTGAGCCCGACGGCCCAGGCGAGGTAGGACACCGGACGTCCGCGGCCCAGGAAAGCCGCGGCCAGCAACACCGTCTGCCCGAGGAAGAGCAGGGCGTGCACCAGCTTGTCCAGATCCAGCAGGTCGAACCAGCCCCATTGGGGCAGGCTCCGGCCGGGGATCAGGCAGAGCACCAGGATGGCCATGGCCCAGAGCAGGGCCCAGCGCAGGTGGCGCAGCATGGGCTCAGTGACCCACCAGGGCGCGGTACTCGTCGGCGCTCATCAGCGCGGCCACATCGGCCACGTTCGCCGGCTTGATCCGCACCATCCAGCCTGAGACGTAGGGGTCCTTGTTCACGCTCGCGGGGTCGTCGGCCAGGCCGGCGTTCACCGCCAGCACCGTGCCCTTCACCGGCATGAACAGGTCGCTCACCGTCTTCACCGCCTCCACGGTGCCGAAGACCGCATGCTCGTCCACCTCCTGGCCCTCGGTGCCGATGTCCACGAAGACGATGTCGCCGAGCTCGCCCTGGGCGAATTCGGTGATGCCCACCACGGCCTCCCCGCCCTCCAGGCGGATCCACTCGTGGTCCTTGGTGTACTTCAGGTCTGCGGGGAAGTTCATCGGGTGCGGTGTTCTGCGTTGCGCGGCGAAAATAGGCGGGATCGGGCGTCGGCCATCGGGCCGCCGTCACCCCTACTGGGTGAGGGTGAAGCGCAGGCTGAGGCCGAAGTTGCTGTTGGAGCTGGGGAAGGAGGTGGAGATCACCGGCTTGTTCACCACGCGCTCGTAGAACAGGCGCACGTTGAGCCGCTGGCTGATCACGTAGTCCGCCGAGGCCTTGATGGAGGTGATGTTCTGCCCGGCGGTCACCTGGTTCTGGCCCTCCTGCATCTTGCGGATCACGGTGTTGTTCTGCCGGATGCTCACGTCCACCCGCAGGTTGAGGTCGCTCTTGGGCCGGTTGCCGCCGATGGTGACGGGGAACTTCACGTTCTTGAACCGGTAGCCCGTGCCGAACACGTACTCCTTGCCCCGCACCTCGGTCACCTGGTAGTTGCTCACGCTCAGGCTCAGGTTGCGGTCGCGGTTGTACTCGAACTTGGCCAGCAGGCTGTTCTGCAGCGTCACATCGGCCCCCAGCAACGGCCGCATCACCTCGGTGATGGTGACCACGCCGATCTGCCGCTCGGGGATGTAGTTGAACGCGGCGTCCAGTTCACCGGCGCCCTCCACGAACAGCAGGTTCGTCTGGTAGTTCCCGATGTTGAAGGTGCTGCGGTAGCTATGCTTCACGGTGAAGGTGCGGAACCACTTGCTGAAGGGTTTCATCCGTGACAGCCCGTCGTACGTGACGTCCCAGTTCGGCAGCGGGATCAACTTGAACGGGTTGGTGGTCACCTTGCTCGCGCTGCGGCCGGTGTAAGCGGCCAGGAAGGCGGGGATCACCACGTCCTGGTTGGTGGGCCCATAGCCCGAGTAATAGCCGCTATCGGGCACGAACACGCTGCCCTCCCGCTCCTGGCCCAAGCGCTCGCTGACGATCGCCCGGTTCTCCAGCATCTGCTGGAAGATCGGGTTCACGAAGTTGTCGTCGTCCACGCTGAAGGCGGTGCCCCAGGTGATGGTGCTGACGCTGAAGTTGCCGAACTCGCGCGGACTGTCGTTCACGTAGGTGCCCAGCGAGTCGTTCCACCGGAAGAAGCTGCTGCGGTTCTCGCTGTACACCCGGTTGGCGCTGAGCTCGATGCGCATGCTCTTGAACGGCTCCAGCGAGAGGCGCGCGTTGATGTTCTCGGTGCGCGTCTGGGTGTGCGGTGTGAAGATGGAGGGCGTCTGCACCAGCCATCCCTGCCCGGCGGCGTAGGAGGCATAATCGCGCACCACGGCATCGCTGACGTCGTGGTTCTGCTGGCCCAGGATGAAGCCGAAGCCCGGTGCCGCGAAGTCGTCCATCCCGATCACGTTGGTCTTGCGCGCATAGCCCGGCAGCAGCATGCCCGAGTTCTGGCTGTACGTGATGTTGCCGTTCCGGATGCTCATGAGCACACGAGCGAAAGCATCCAGCGGCTTGAACCCGCCCTCCTTCTTGTCCTTGTCCTCCCCTTTGTCCTTCTCCTTGTCCTTCTCCTCCTCCTTGGGCTTGTCACCCGCCTTGGCCTTGTTGCTCTGGCTGCGGTTGCTCGTGCGGCCCTTGTCGTTCACCTTCTTGAGGTACTTCGACTTGTTGTAGAGGCTCACGAAGTTCAGCTGGCCGTTGATGCTGATGTTCTGCGAGTTCTGGATCACCGCGCCCAGGGTGTCCTGCGTGAAGGGCGCCCGGTCCCACTGGTAGCCCGCCGCATACGCCGCATTGGAGGTGATCCAATCGGTGAGGGGGAGCTTGTCGAAGGGCAGCGTGTAGGTGACGTTCACCGTGTGGTCGTAGCCGGTGGTCTCGCCCCACTGGCTGAGGCTGGTGAGCACGCTGTCCTTCCACACCTCGTACTCGCCCTTCACCTTGGGGTCCACCCGGCCGGGCGGCTCGCCGAGGATGGCGTTGTTGTTGGCGGTGAAATCGACCTTCAGGCTGCGGGTGATCTCGTAGCGGAAGCCGTACTGGCTGTTCCAGTTGAAGTTCTTGTTGTAGGTGGGGCGCGGAGGCAGCGAGGCGATGTCGGGGTTCGCCCGGATCAGCCGCTCGTTGTAGCCGCGGTCGATCGAACTGCGCAGGCTGAGCTGCTTGAAGCCCAGGTTGAAGTTGAACTCCTTGAACAACTTCAGCCACTTGCTCTTGTTGATGAGGCTGATGTTCGCCAGCGGCTTCACCTCGCGTGGCTTGGGGTTGTGCACGTAGGCAAGGGCACCCCGGTGCGTCACCGTGTTATCGAACTCAGTGTTCACGTCGTGGAATTCCTGGTCGGCGTAGCTGTAGGTGAGCGAGAGGTTCTCCACGTCCCAGAAGTGCTCCTTCTTGCCCGCCGTGCGGTCCTTGCGGACGTTGGTGAGGTTGATGCTGCGCCGGCGTGTGTAGGTGCGCACCTGCTTGAGCCGCTCCTTCCGCTCCTCGGGGGTGAGGTTCCGCGTGGCATCGTCCCATTCGATATCGGGGTTCAGGGGGTCGAACTGCGGGTTGCTCACCTGCTCGCTGTAGCCCACGAACACGGGCACCTTCACCCCGCTCTCCTCGGGCAGGAACTTGCCCATCTCCAGGTTGGCCGCCAGGTCGACGCCGTATTTGGTCTCGCGCTGGCGCTCGCTCACGCGCTTGTCGATGCTGCCCCAGAAGGGGGTGCTGTAGTTGCCCGCCACGCTCAGGGTGCCCAGGTCGGCCAGGGTGGTGTTCACCCGGCCGATGGCCGCCCAGCCGCCGCGCTGGTCGAAGTCGGTGAGCCGCAGTTCGTTCACCCACACCTCCACGCACTTGCTCAGCCCATCATCGATCCCCCAGGGATTGGCCTCCACACCGTCCTTCTTGGGGTTGCGGATGCCGATCATCACGGTGCGCATCTGGCTCAGGTTGGGGTTGCCCTTCACCACGATGCGGCGGTCGCCTTCGAACTGGACGTAGCGTTGGTTGGTGGGGAATCCGTCGCGGTTGCGCTCGATCTTCACGTCATTGAGCTTGGCGAACTCGATCACCATGTTGTTGGCCTCGGGCCACACGCTGCTGGGATCGTTGTTGCCGAAGGCCGAGGGCACCACCGGCACCTCGTACTCGTAGTAGTTCTGGTCGAAATCGTTGCCCAGCCGTACGAACACGCTCACGTCGCCGTACTCCACCGGATTGCCCGCGTCGGAGCTCTCTGCGTGGATGAACATGCGCATCTTCTTGTAGCTGCGGATGTCGAACTGCACGTTGCGGAAGGCGGCGCGGGCGTCCCCGTCGCGCAGGTTGCAGGTGCGCAGCTGCAGGCTCTGCTCGTTGAGGTTGCGCAGGTTGGCGCTGGCCACGTCCACCTCCTGCAGGATGCCCGGCGGCACCACGTAGTTGATGGGCACCCGGTTGCCGTTCTCCTCCACGTTCACCGCGGCCACCTCGAAGGTGGTGGGGTCGGGGTCCGTGCCGATGCCCTCGCCCGGCGTCTCCAGGGAGAAGAAGTACTTGCGCCATTCGCCGCGGATGAACTCCAGCCGGGCGAAGCGCAGCACGGCCTCCTGCGGCCAGCCGTGCATCACCATGCGCATGAAGCGGATGCTGCGGAAGTCCTGGATGCCGTTCACCACGCGGTCCGGCTGGCGGATGGGCACCTTGAACTGGTACCAGTACACCTGCTTGCCGCTGATGGGGTGCGTGCCCAGCACGCGGTCGGTGACGTAGCCGCTGCCCACCTGGAGATCGTTCGGCCGCAGGTTCACCCTGTACTGGAAGTAGCTCTCGTTCTCCGCCAGGTTCTGGTCCTGGTTGATGTCCTCGGTGGTGGGCAGGGTGGTCTGCTGCGTGGGATAGTCCTCCGGGCTGTCCACGTCGGTGATGCTGTTGCCCTCCGGACCGTTGAACTCCTTGTAGCGGAAGAGCATGTCGGCCAGCGGGTTGCCGTCGTAGTCGTCGCCGCGGAAGAAGCGGTAGTTGTCCGCCGAGGGGTCGGCGTTGATGCGCGCCAGGGCGGACGCGTTGGTCACCACGCTGGCCACCGGCTGCAGGTAGTCCGTCTGGTATTTGCTCTGCTCGGTACGGCCCTCCACATCCGCCTGCTGGTCGCTCAATCCGTCCAGGCCCACGTCCTGGTACCGGTTGCTGTTGTCCTCGGTGATGGCGAAGGCGTTGACCACGCTCTGGGTGGTGGCCACCACGCCCCAGTTGGTCTCTCCCGTGGTGTAGCTCAGGTCGGTGCCGTCGGGCGGCAGGCCGTTCTCGAAGCTCTTCCGGCTGTCGCGCAGCACGTCCTCGCTGATGTTGCCCAGGTCGATGTACAGGTCGCCGCCCGTGCTGTTCTGGCTGTCCTCGTTGCTCCCCGCGCCCGTGCCCTCGCTGAAGGGGTCCATCATCCAGAACTGGATGGTCTCGATGTTGCTGGCCTCGAAATCCGTGGTGGTGATCCGCCGTGTGATGCCCGCCCAACTGTCCGCAGGGTCGAGCAGGAAGCCGTCCTGGTCCAGCCCGTTCACGGTGAAATTGTACGGGCCGCGTTCGCGGGGGTAGTAGGCCAGGTCCAGCACGGGGATGTTGGCCGGCGCGCCCGCCTGCAACTGCCGGTTGGGGAACACTTCCAGTTCCAGCACTTCGCGCTGGCGGTGGTCCGCCTGCATATCGCCGGTGATGTTGGACGGCGTGAGGTTGTTGTTGCGGAAAAAGAGCGGGTCGATCACGTACCAAGCCAGCTTGGCCCGGTGGAAGCCCGTGCGCAGGTCGTTGATGTAGTCGCCCTCGGGGAAGAGGTCGATACCCTGCGGGGTGGCCGCATGGAACCAGAGGCTCTGCTGGCGCAGGTCGATGGTGCTCACGCTGCCCTCGAAGTCGTCGATGTAACTGGTGCCGGCGTTGCCAATGGCCTTGCTGTGCCCGGGGATCAGGTAGGCGGCTTCGGCGCTGGCGTTCACCGTGCTGATCTCCTTGGTGGCGAAGAAGGGCAGCTTGTCCACCAGGGTGGTGATCAGGTTGCTCTCCGTCCGCCAGTTGGCATCGAGGCCCACGATGGTGTTGCTGATCGGCTCATCGCCCACGTTCACCTTCTGGGTCAACGGCCGTTCGTAGAGGTTCATCACCGTGCCGCCGATGGTCAGGTCCTTGTTCACCCGGAAGTCGAGGCGCGCACCGGCCAGGGTCTTGGTCTGGATGCTGAACAACGAGTTGCTCTCCAGGCTGATGTTGATCGGCGTGCCGCTCTCGAGGATCCCTTGGTTGATGATCTTCACGCGGCCCAGGTTGTAGTCCACGGTGTAGTCCTGGTTCTCGACCAGTCGCACCCCGCCGGCGGTCACCACCACGCTGCCTTGCGGGATGTTCACCGAGTTGAGGCTGATGACGTCGCTGCTGGCGCTGCGGTAGCTGCCCTTCAGGCGGAATCGGTTGAGCTCAGGTTGGTTCTGCGCGGCCACCTTGGTGCTGTCGTACAGCACCTGGAACACGATCTGTTGCCGGATGGCCAAAGGCTGCTCGGGGTCCAGGGCTTGGTCCAGCGTGGTGCCGAAGGGTTCCAGCACGGGGAAGTAGATGCGCCCGTTCTGGCTGTTGATGGTGCCGCCCGTGGTGGCCGCCCCGTCGATGAAGTCGAACCAGCCATCGGGGTTGGGCGCGTTCTGCGGGTCCAGCCGGTCCAGGCTCAGCGCCTGCAGCAGCGGGATCTGGTCGATCGGCACGCGTGGCACGTAGTTCAGGTCCACCCCGGTGGTGGGGTTGTTGTAGATCAGGTCCAGCCGGAAGTCCTCGCGGTTCACTTGGAAGGCGCCCAGGGAGTACACGTTCTTCATCATCAGGTCCCACAGCGGGATGCGCGGGTTGGTGATGGTGGCCTTCAACAGGCGCAGCATCAAGGCACTGGTGCCGGTGGCGCCGTCGGTGCTGAACTCGCCCACCTGGTAGGTCTGCCCGTTGTACACGAACTGGTAGGCCACGGCCAGCACCTCGTCGTTGTTGAGGCTCTGGTTGAGGCTGACGAAGCCCAGCCGGTCGTTGAGGTTGTACTCGTTGGGCTGCAGCAGACGGGCGCTCTCCAGCTTCTCAAAGTGGCGCGCGGCCACAACGCCCAGCGCCTGCAGGGCCTGGCTCGAATTGGCGAAGCCCCGGATGGCGGGGTTGTTCGCCACGGTCTGGTAGAGCGAGTTGGCCGAATTGTCGGCGATGCCGCTGCCTGGAAGGTCCACCAGCAGACCCGGAGGGAGGTCGCCGCTCACCTTTCCCGCGGCGATGGCGGCCGCATCGGCGTTCTCCCCCAGGTCGGTGAAGGCCACGATGTTGCGCGTCTGGGCGAAATCGAAGCGCGTGTTGGTCACCCACACCTCCACACGCGTCACCTGGATGGGGCTGTTCACCGTGGGCAGGGTGCGCAGGCTCTGCTCGTAGAGGTCGCGGAAGAAGTGGCCCAGGAAATAGTGCTTGTTGGCCTCGTACTCATCCGCCTTGATGTCGAAGTTGGTGGTCTGCGCACCGCCCTGGGTCTGGATGTTGCGCCGCTGCCCCTTCTCCTGGCTGAAGATGCCGGTGGCCGTCAGGCGCCCGAACCGCAGTTCGGTCTTGATGCCGAAGAGGCTCTGGCTGCCCTGGATCAGCTGGCCCTGGAGCGGCAGGCTCACGTTGCCCGCCTCGATCTTCTGGATGATCTCGTCCTCGTAGCCCGTGTAGTCCAGCTTCACCTGGTTCTCGAAATCGAAGGTGGCCTCGGTGTTGTAGCTGGTGTTGATCTTCAGCTTGTCACCGATGTTGCCCGTCAGGTTCAACTGGATCCGCTGGTCGAAGTCGAAGGTGGTGATGCGCCGCTGGTCCACCGGGATCCGCGGGTTCTCCGTCTTCGACACGTTGACCCCGAAGATGATCTCCGCCGACCCCTGCGGCCGGATGTCGATCGTGTTGCCCCCGAAGATCCGGTCGAACAGTTCACCCTTCACGTTCAGCGAAGGGATCAAGCCCTTGGCCGCACGCTCCGACTCGCTCTCGCTCTTCTCCGTCCAGTACGTCTGCATGGCGCGCTCCATGTCGTACTGCAGGTACTCATCCAGCGTCATGCTCATCGGTGGGCGGTAGTCGAACGAACCGCCCACGCTGCTGTTGAGGATGTACTGACCGGTGACCGGGTCGTAGATCACTTCGCTCTCGATGTTCTCCGGGTCCTGCAGGTCCACCCCGCCGTCGCTCTGTCCGGTGCCTGGATCGCTGTTGATGGGCCACACCAGCTCCACCTCGGGACTATCCACCTGTTGCACCAGGAACCCGAGGTCCATGGAGGCCTCGGCCAGTTCCGGCAGGGCCAGCAGCAGGGCCAGCAGCATCACCAGGCGCTGGGGCCACCCGGTGTAAAGGGCGCTGATAAGGCCCCCGTTCGTGCGCACGGACCGATTCACAGGTTCTTCAGCGTCAACTTGATCAGCTCCTCCAATGGCGGTGGTCCGTCCGCATGTTCCTTGAGCACCCCTTGCAGTGCGCGCTCGGCCTTCACCCGGTCAAGCCCCAGGGAGACCAAGGCCGATAACGCCTCGGACCGGACCGTATTGCCCGCCGCTGGGGCCGGGGTGAACGCAGCACCGGCCAAGGCCGGACCCAGCTCGGCGATGATGCGCTGGGCCAGCTTGGGCCCGATGCCCTTGATGCCGCGCAGAACGCTCTCGTCCCCGGCCACGATAGCGCCCCGCAGGTCCTCGGCTTTTCGTGCGCCCAGCAGGGCCATCCCCAGCGTGGCGCTTACCCCTTGCACGGTGATCAACTGCCTGAACAAGCCCCGTTCCTGGGCGTTGATGAAGCCGAAGAGCCGGTGCTCGCTCTGGCCGCTGCGCACATCCACGGTGACCGCATAGTGTACAGGGACCCGCACGGGACGGCCTTCGGCGGGAAGCAGTTCGTAGGCCGAGGCGGGCAACTGGACCCAATAGCCCACACCATGGCATTCCACCACGGCATGGCCGGGCGCCTTCTCCAAAAGGGTTCCGCTCAGGCTCTCGATCATCGATCGCCCGGAAAGGGGTCAGCTCGCATGTTCCGGGGTAGCGGTCCTTCTATGCAGCGCGGTTTTCGGAAGCGCGAATGTAGGAGCTTCCCCCGATCCGGGACCTGCGCGGCAGCGCTTCCTTTGCGGCATGGATCGCGAACGCATCGTGGTGCTCACCGGAGCCGGGGTCAGCGCCGAGAGCGGACTGCGCACCTTCCGCGACGGCGACGGCCTGTGGGAGGAGCATCGGGTGGAGGATGTGGCCACCCCCGAGGCCTGGGAGCGCGACCCGGCCCTGGTGCTCCGCTTCTATGACCAGCGCCGGGCCCAGGTGATCGCCGCTGCCCCCAACGCCGCCCACGCGGCCATCGCCCGGCTGGAGACGGCCCACGCGGTGGACGTGGTGACGCAGAACATCGACGACCTGCACGAGCGGGCCGGCAGCACCCGCGTGTTGCACCTGCATGGCGAGATCCTGCTGGCCCGCAGCACCGCCGAACCCCGGCTCATCACCCCGGTGAACGGTCCGACCCTCCGCCTGGGCGACCGCTGTGCGCTGGGATCCCAACTGCGGCCCCACATCGTGTGGTTCGGCGAGGCCGTTCCGCTGATCGGCGAGGCCGCCGCCCTGGTCGCCCTGGCCGACCGGCTCATCATCGTAGGCACCAGCCTGCAGGTATATCCGGCTGCCGGGCTGGTCCACCATCTCCGGCCGGGCCGTGCCATCCACCTCATCGATCCGTCGGACGTGCCCCTGCGCAGCGCCTCCGTGGAGCACATCAAGCAGAAGGCCAGCATCGGCATGCCGATGCTGGCCTCCAGGCTGCTGGGCGAGGCCTAGCGCCCCGCCACCACGAAGCGGATGCTCGAAGCCGCGCGGCCGTTGCGCTGCAGCGAGGCGAAGTACATGCCCGGCGCCAGCTGGGCCGTGGGCATGGTGATCCGCGCGCTGGCACCGCGCACCGGCACCAACAGCACCTGCTCGCCCACCATGTTGTGCACCACCACTTGTGCACCAGCGGCGTCGCCGTTCAGTTCCAGGCGCAACTGCACGTCCTGGCCGATGGCCGGGTTCGGGAAGGCCGCGAACTCCTTCACCGCCAGTTCGGGCACACCCACGGCCGTCACCTGGAATCGGATATCGCACCACACACTGTCCGTGGGGTTGGCGACATCATACCACACGTAACGATAGGTGCTTGAGCCCAAGGCTCCGTACGGGTTGTGATAGGCGTGGAAGTTGGTCACCATCACGCCGGGCTGGCAGGGGATGGCGTGTTGCGGCTGAGCGTTCCACACCGGCAGGGCCCCGGCCATTTGCGGACCGTAGCATACACCCCAACAGAAGTAGTTCTCCGTGTTGGCCACCACCGACAGCTCGTAGCGCCGCACGTTGACGGTCTTGTTCACTGAACCGTTCAGGATCAGGTGAACATCCACTTCATGGCTGGACGTATCGTTCACGCCCCAATGCTCGAGCAACTGGCCGTTCACCACGTTCCCCGTCAGGTGGTCATGCAGCTCGGCGAGCTGGGCCTGGGCCGCGCCGCAGAGGGTGAGCAGGGAGAGGGAGAGGAAAGTTCGCTTCATGATGGTCGGTTGTTGACGGTGGCTGATGCGCTCGAGGACAAAAGTAGACGGACCGCAGTGCGGAACGCCCACCCAGAGGTCACTTTCTCAGCCCCTGTCGGTTCGGGTAGGATCCCAAGATGCATCCCACAACCCCCTTGGCCATTGGACACACCCACCTACTTTTGGTCAGTGCCACCATCCATCGGTGATGCCGGACCGGTGAACGCATCGGCCGCTCCTACGACCCGAACCCCAACCCTAACATCATGAAGAAGGCTGTACTCCTTTCCACCTTCGCGGCCCTGGCCTCGTTCCAGAGCTTCGCGCAATGCCCGCCGGGCGAGACGCAGGTCACCATGACCATCGTCACCGACCGCTATGGCTCTGAGACCACCTGGGAGGTCACCGGCCCCGGTGGCAGCCCGGTCTTCGGCTCCGGTGGTCCATACACCGATCAGGGTGCCGCAGGTGAATACCCGCAGACCCCGGTGAGCTTCTGCGTGCCCGATGGCACGGTACTGACCGTGACGGTGAATGACAGCTATGGGGATGGCATGTGCTGCGCCTATGGCGATGGCAGCTGGACCATCACGGTCGGCGGCGATCCTGTTGCCACGGGCGGCAGCTTCACCACCATCGAGACGGCGAACGTGGTGGCGGGCACCGATATGGGCATCGCCACCCTGGGCATCCCCGCTGTCATCGCGCAGGGCAACACCACGGTGACCGGTACGGTGACCAACGCGGGCATCACGGCGATCACCGGTTTCACCCTCGCCTACGCCGTGGATGGCGGCACCCCGGTGAGCCAGAACTTCAGCACCACCGTGCAACCCGGCGCCAGCTACACCTATTCCTTCACCACACCGTGGAACGCCGCGGTCGGTAGCCACACCATTGACCTGGCCCTCTCTGGCGTGAACGGCGACCTCTTCGCCGGCAACAACACCTTGACGCAGACCATCGGCGTGGCCACCCAGAGCGTGCAGCGCGTTGTGCTGGTCGAGGAGTTCACCTCCAGCACCTGCCCTCCCTGCGCGAGCTACAACAGCACCTTCGATCCCCTGCTCAGCAGCCTCAACACCAACTATGCCGGCTCGAACATCGCCGCCATCAAGTACCAGATGAACTGGCCCAGCCCAGGCAACGACCCCAGCTACAACCCGGATGGCAATGCGCGCAAGAGCTACTACGGGGTGTCCGGCATCCCGGATGCCTTCCTGAACGGCCGCTCCGAAGCGAACGGCTTCATCAACAGCGCCACCAACCTGAACGCCGAGGCCGCGAAGCCCGCTTTCATCAACATCGACCTCAGCTACGCCCTCTCCGGCTTCAACCTTACGGCCAACGTGACGGTGAATTCCTACGCCGATTTCGCCGGCACCTACAAGCTGCACATCGCCGCCATCGAGGACTTCTACACCTTCTCCGGCAATACCACCGGCCAGGACGAGTACCACTACGCCCAGCGCAAGATGATGCCGAACGCCCAAGGCAGCACGGTGGCCCTTACGGCAGGCGGCACGCAGAGCTTCACGCAGAGCTACACCTTCACAGAGGGTGGTGCGGCGCAGGGCAACTACAACCTGTGGGGCACCCTCGACGGGGTGACACTGGTGGCCTTCGTGCAGAACACCACCACCAAGGAGGTGCTGCAGGCCGACTTCGTGAACGTGGTGGCCACGGGCGTGGAGGAGAACTTGCTGGACAACAGCCTGCGCGTGTTCCCCAACCCGAGCAATGGTGTGGTGAACGTGGCGTTCGACCTGCCCAGCGGCCAGCAGGCCTCCCTGGAGGTGACGAACGTGCTGGGTGAAGTGGTGTACACCACCACCCGCAGCATCGGCGCCGGCGCCCAGCGCGAGCTGGTCGACCTCAGCAGCCTCACCAACGGCGTGTACTACATGACCATCACCGCGGGCGACCTGAAGAGCACCCGCAAAGTGACCCTGAACAAGTAAGCCGAACGTGGATCGGAAAGGTCGGCGGTCTGGTGCGGGATCTGCATCCGATCGCCGACCTTTCCATTCACGCTCCAAACACACACCCCTCATGAGGATCTTCCTGATCGCCTTGGCCTTGTTCGTGGCCCCCACCCTGCTGCTCGCCCAGAGCCGCGTCCCCTCCGTCACCCTGCAGTCGCTGGACGGCAAGAAGGTGGACACCAAGACCTGGAGCAACGATGGTAAACCCATGATCATCAATTTCTGGGCGACCTGGTGCGCACCCTGCAAACGCGAGCTCACCGCCATCGCCGACAAGTACGCCACCTGGCAGAAGGAGACCGGCGTGAAGCTCATCGCCGTCAGCATCGACGACGCCCGCAGCATGGCCCGTGTGGCGCCCTACGTCAACGGCCAGGACTGGGACTATGAGTTCTTCCTGGACCCCAACGGCGACCTCAAGCGCGCCCTCAACGTCAACAACATCCCGCACACCTTCCTCGTGAACGGCAAAGGCGAGATCGTGTACCAGCACAACAACTACGAGCCGGGCGACGAGAACGAGCTCTACCAGAAGGTGAAGGAGGCCTCGGGCAAGTAACACAATGGGTTCCGGTCATCCCCGCCGCCTCGCGGCCATCGCCCTGGCCACGGCCTGGGCCGCATACCACATCCCCGGCGTCGCCCAGCAGCTGCCCGAGGTGCATGGCAATTTCAGCGCCGACGGCCAGTACTACAACGACGATCCGGACATCGGAGCCGTGCCGCCCCCCCAGACCTGGGGCTTCAACGCCTGGGGCAACGTGGTGATGACCATGGGCCGCTTCCAGGCCGGCCTCCGCCTGGAGAGCTACGAACCCTCCCTGCTCGGATATCCCGCCGGAACCCCGTACAAGGGCAGCGGGCTCGGCTATCGCTACATCAACTATCACCAAGCCGACCTCGACGTCACCGTCGGCAACTTCTTCGAACAATTCGGCCAGGGCATGGTGTTCCGCAGCTACGAGGAACGCTACCTCGGTGTGGACAACGCCATGGACGGTGTGCGCGTGAAATACCGCCCGATACCCGGTCTCTACCTCAAGGGCGTGATGGGCCGCATGCGCCTGGCCTTCGACGATGGCACGGTGAAGGGTGAGGGCCTCGTGCGCGGGGCCGATGCGGAGCTCAGCATCAGCGAGCTCGATTCCGCCTGGAGCCACACCTGGAACCTCATCCTCGGGGGCAGCTTCGTCAGCAAGTACCAGAGCGCCGCCTCGCAACTGGTGACCCAGCCGGACGGCAGCGTGGCCCAGCTGGAGATGCCCGCCAACGTGGGCGCCTGGGCCGGGCGCATCAACTTCACCAGCCCACGCTGGAACGTGTACGCGGAATACGCCTTCAAGATCAACGACCCCAACCGGCGGAACAACTACATCTACAAGCCCGGACAGGGGCTGCTGGTGAACGCCACCTACTCCACCAAGGGCCTTGGTGTGAGCGTGGGCGCGCATTCCTACGACAACATGCTCTACCAGAGCGCGCGCAACGCCCCCACACCGTTCGACCTGAACATCAACTTCCTGCCGCCCCTCACCAAGCAGCACACCTACAACCTGCCCGCCACCCTCTATCCCTACGCCACCCAGCCCAACGGGGAGGTGAGCTATCAGGGCGAGGTATTCTACAAGTTCAAGAAGGGCACTCCGCTGGGCGGCAAGTACGGCACCAAGATCGCCCTCAACGGAAGCACAGCCGTAGGCCTGGACACCACCGGGGTGAATCTGCTCACTGACAGTGCCCGCACCGGCTACCGCTCCAGCCTCTTCGCTGGCAACTACGACATCGATGGCAAGTACTTCACCGACCTCAACGTGGAGCTGCGCAAGCGCGTGTCGGAGACCTGGGAGCTGGCCCTCACCTACCTCTACTTCGAGTACGACATCGACGTCATCCAGGGCAAACCCGGCAAACCGCTCGTCTTCGCGGACATGGTGGTGCTGGAGGGCCTGCACAACTTCAACGACCGCACCTCCCTGCGCTTCGAGGTGCAGCACCTTTGGACCAAGCAGGACCTGGGCAACTGGGCCACCGCCGTGGCCGAGCTCACCTTCAGCCCGCACTGGTTCGTGGCCGCTCAGGACCAGTACAACTACGAGACCTTCGGCAGCACCTTCATCAAGGACGGCAAGGAGGTGGAGGCCGAACGCACGCACTACCCCATCGGCTCGGTGGGCTACATCCGCGGCGGCAACCGCTTCCAGGTGAACTACGGCCGCCAGCGCGCCGGCATCTTCTGCGTGGGCGGGGTATGCCGCCAGGTGCCCGCCGCCAACGGCCTCACCGTGTCCATCACCAGCACCTTCTGACCCATGCGCTCCCTGCGACCCACATCGGCCCTGGCGCTCGTGCTCGCCCTTGCCTTCTCCGCCTGTGACAAGGTGGAACAGCCCTATGAGACCGTGCAGAGCGGCGGCGGGGGGAACGGCGGGGATGCCGTTGTGCGCAAGGTGCTGTTGGAGGACATGACCGGCCACCGCTGCAACAACTGCCCGGGCGCGGCCACCCAGGCGGCCGCCCTGCAGGCCATCCATGGGGAGAACCTGGTCGTCATCGCCGTGCACTGCGTCAACGGCTTCTCCGCACCCTTGCCGCCCGTGGGCGATGGCATCCTGGACAGCGATCACCGCACCCCCGAGGGCACGGCCTACGAAAGCGCCTTCGGCATCACTTTCCTACCCACCGGCCTGGTCAGCCGCCGACCGTTCAACAGCATCCTGCAACTGGACTACGGCGACTGGGGTGATGCGATCAACGACATCATCGGCGACAGCACCGCCTTCCACCTGTGGTTCGACGCCCTCACCGTCGGGGGTGGTTCGGTCTCCACCACCGTGAAGCTCGCCCTTCTGGGCCCCGTCACCGGCGACCACAACCTGGTGGTGGCCCTCACCGAGGACCACATCATCGATTGGCAGATCGACGTGAACGCCACGCCGCCGGAGGTGCCGGACTATGAGCACCGCCACATGCTCCGCGGCAACCTCAACGGCACCTGGGGCGTGCCCGCCATCGTGGGCAGCGCCGCCGCCGGCGATACGCTCACCTTCACCTACACGAACCCGCTGCCCGGCAGCGTGCTCAACCCGGACAACTGCGCCCTGGTGGCCTACGTGTACGACGCCACCACCAAGGAGGTGATGCAGGTGGAGGAACGCAAGTTCCAGCCCTGAGCCACCCGCCCGTCCCGCCCCTCGCACAGTTCGATGTCCATGGCGCGTTCTTTGTGGCCGGGGCCCGATCCCGCCCTGTGGAAAACTGATCGCCACCGGGTGGTGCGTTCCGACCGTTCGACGACTTACCTTCAGGCTCTCGTTCCCCCGAACCGACCGCCTGATCAACCGCTTTGTGATGATGGACCAGGGAAGGAAGATGATGGAGCTCAGCAAGCAGGTGCTCCAAAAGGTCAGCTTTGACCGCCGGCTGTTCACCAAGGAACTCATCAAGGCCCGCCGATGGCTCGGCCAGCGCGATCAGCTCGTGCTGAAAGCCTGGTGCCTGGCCACCTTCGGGCACATGTACAAGGATGTGATCCTGGAGGTCTTCCAGACCACCATGCGGAGCTGAGGGCCCGTCGGGCTCAGCCCCCGGATCGGCGCAGAAAGTCCAGGTTGCGCCGCAGCCCGCCGTATTTGGTGCGCTTCACCGCGCTGCCCTCGAACAGGCGGTCGAAGACCACTTCGGTCAGGCCGTGCCACTCCTCCCCCGTCAGGGCCATCACCTCCGGCCGCGGGGCGAACTGCGGCTCGGCATGCGGCGTGGCGAAGCGGTTCCATGGGCACACCTGCTGGCAGATGTCGCAGCCGAAAGCCCAACCCGCCAGCCTGCCGGTGAACTCCTCCGGGATCGCGTCCTTCAGCTCGATGGTGAGGTGGCTGATGCAGCGCGCGCCGTCCACCCCATAGGGCGTGATGGCCTCCGTGGGGCAGGCATCGAGGCAGCGCCGGCAAGTGCCGCAGTGGTCCGTGGCCGGGGCATCGGGCGCCAACTCCAGGTCCGTGATCAGCTCGCACAGGAAGAACCAGCTGCCTGTGCCCTGGCGGATCACGTTGGTGTGCTTGCCCCGCCAGCCCACGCCGGCCCGCTCGGCCCAGGCCTTCTCCAGCACCGGTGCGCTGTCCACGAAGGCGCGCAGCTCCACCGCTCCGAAATGCTCCACGATGAAGGCCATCAAGGGCTTCAAGCGCTGCTTCACCACCTTGTGGTAGTCCCGCCCATAGGCATATGTGCTCAGCAGCGGCGCCTCCGGGTCCTGCTGCTGGGGCGGGCTGAAGTAGTTGACCGCTAAGCTGATCACGCTGCGCGCCCCAGGCATCAGCTTCGTCGGGTCCAGCCGCAGGTCGAAGTGGCTCTCCATGTAGCTCATGCTGCCGTGCCTGCCCTGCCGAAGCCATTGCTCGAGCCGCGGCGCTTCCTCCTCGAGGAAACCCGCCTTCGCCACCCCGCAGGCCAGAAAGCCCAGCTCGTGCGCCTTGCGCTTGATGGCCTCAGCACGAGCTCGGGCGTCCATGCGGGCAAGTTAGAGGACGTCCGATGGCGCCCAGGCAGGGTGCGGTGAGGCGGACGGCCGGACGCTGGAAGCTGGAGGAAGGAGCGATAGGCCGCAAGCGGAGGGAGGCGGGAAGCGCGCGGCACGCGGACGGTGGCTCACGCGGAGGCGCAGAGGACGCTGAGGCGGACGGGCGCCACCCCGAGAGCGATAGGCGCGAAGCGCGTGGCTGGAGGCGTGAGGCAAAAGCGATCCACCCGACCTTTGCCCACCCATGTCCGACGGCCTCTTTCCCATGACCGCCCAGACCATGTTCGGGCTGGAGGATCTGTTGGTGGCCGAGCTCGAGGCCATCGGCGCGCGGGACATCGAGAAGCACAACCGGGCCGTGGGCTTCCGCGGCGACGAAGCCTGCATGTACAGGGCGAATTACACCCTGCGCACCGCCCTGCGGATCCTGGTGCCCGTCCACGGCTTCGGCGTACGCCACGAGGAAGACCTCTACCGCGGCATCAAGGCCATGCCCTGGGAGCGGTACATGGACGTGGACGACACCCTTTCGGTGCACTGCACGCTCCACTCCGACCGGTTCACCCACTCGCAGTTCCTGGCGCTCAAGGCCAAGGACGCCATCGTGGACCGCTTCCGCGCACGGCAGGGCCGGCGGCCCTCGGTGGACCTGGAGGACCCCACGCTGCGCATCCACCTCCACGTGCACGGCGACGACTGCTTGGTGTCGTTGGACAGCAGCGGCGGCTCCCTGCACAAACGCGGCTACCGCGACCACACCAACCTCGCCCCCATCAACGAGGTGCTGGCCGCGGGGCTGGTGCTCCTCTCGGGCTGGGACGGGCGCAGCAACCTGGTGGACCCCATGTGCGGCAGCGGCACCCTGCTCATCGAGGCCGCCATGATCGCCGGCCGCATCCCGCCCGGCATCCACCGCAAGCGGTTCGGCTTCGAGCGCTGGAAGGGGTTCGAGGCCGACACCTGGCAGGCGGTCCGCACCCAGGCCCTCGCTGCCATCGACACCACCCACAAGCCCCTCATCCTCGGCGGCGAGCTCAGCCCCCACGTGGCCCGCAAGGCCGAGAGCAACATCGCCAGCGCCGGGCTCAAGGTCCGCATCCGGGTGGTCAACCGGCCCTTCCAGGAGCTCGAGCCCCCCGAAGGCGGCGGCATCCTCCTGCTCAACCCGCCCTACGGCGAGCGCATGGTGAAGGACGAGGACATCGACGCCCTCTACGCCATGATCGGCGACACGCTCAAGCAGCGCTGGGCCGGCTGGACGGCCTGGATGATCACCAGCAACCTGGAGGCCGCGAAGCACGTCCACCTCACGCCCAAGCCCCGCATCAAGCTGTTCAACGGTGCGCTCGAATGCCGCTTCATGCGCTACGAGATGTACAGCGGCACGCGGCGGACGTTCGAGGCGTAAGGGCCATCGCCGGCCGCAGCCCGATCACTCGAACAGGCCGCCCGGCTTCGCGCTGGGCACCCGGCCCAGGTGGCGGTACGCCCGCTCGGTGGCCATGCGGCCGCGCGGGGTGCGCTGCAGGTAGCCCTCCATGATCAGGAAGGGCTCGTACACCTCCTCGATGGTGCCGGCCTCCTCCCCCACGGCCGTGGCCACGGTGTTGAGGCCCACCGGTCCGCCGCCGAACTTGTCGATGATGGCTCCCAGGATCCGGTTGTCCATCTCGTCCAGCCCATGCGCGTCCACGTTCAGGGCCTTCAGGGCGTGCTGGGCGATGGCCAGCGTGATGGTGCCGTCCCCCTGGATCTGGGCGAAGTCGCGCACCCGACGCAGCAGCGCGTTGGCGATCCTCGGCGTGCCCCGGCTCCGCCGGGCGATCTCCACGGCCGCCTCTTCGGCGATGGGCACCCCCAGCAGGCCCGCGCTCCGCTTCACGATGCCCGTCAGGGTCTGCGCGTCGTAGTAGTCCAGTCGGCTGTTGATGCCGAAGCGCGCCCGCAGCGGCGCCGTCAGCAAGCCGCTCCGCGTGGTGGCCCCCACCAGGGTGAAGGGGTTCAGCGCGATCTGCACCGTCCGCGCGTTCGGCCCCGCATCGATCACCAGGTCGATCCGGTAGTCCTCCATGGCGCTGTACAGGTACTCCTCGATCACCGGCGTCAACCGGTGGATCTCGTCGATGAACAGCACGTCGTGCGGCTCCAGGTTCGTCAGCAGACCCGCCAGGTCCGCGGGTTTGTCCAGCACCGGACCGCTGGTGATCCGGATGCCCACCCCCATCTCCGAGGCGATGATGTTCGCCAGGGTGGTCTTGCCCAGCCCCGGCGGACCATGAAGCAGCACGTGGTCCAGGGCCTCGCCGCGCTGCCGGGCCGCCTGCACGAACACCTTCAGGTTGTCCGTCACCGCCTGCTGCCCGGCGAACTCGCCGAACTGGCGCGGACGCAGCACCTGCTCCAGCTCCTTGTCACTGGCGGCGCGCTGCTCCTGGCGGGGGTCGAAGGCCGCGGGCATGGGGCGAAGGTAGTTCGGCGGGGCGGGCGCACTTGCTCATGTGCGCATGTGACCATTTGCCCATGTGCACATGACCACGAGCTGTCCCGCCTTGGCGGGATGTGCCCATGCACCGAAGGCCGCACTCGGATCGAACGAGGTCGGCACTGAGGCAGTTGGGAAAGGGTGAGAGAGTGCGAGAGCCCAGGGCCGTCCCTGCCACCCTCGCACCCTTACACCCTCGCACCACCCGCCGTAAATGCCTGATCCCGTTACCGCGCCACCTTCACGGCCTTCTTCACCACGAAGCTGTCGTTGAGGAACAGCGTGCAGTGGTAGGTGCCGGGCGCCAGGTCGGTGGTGGTCCAGTCGTGGGTGTACGTGCCCACCTCCCGCACGGCCTCCTCCAGCACCTCCAGCCGCTTGCCGCTGGCATCGCTGACCTCCAGGCGCGTGCGGCCCGGCGCGGCCACCGTGTAGCGCAGCTGCGTGAGGTCCGCCACCGGGTTGGGCAGGATGAAGAGATCGGTGCGCAGGGCTTCGTTTGCACCCGCTCCTGTCCCTGCCCCTGGGCTCATGGTGCGCTGGTCAGTTCCTCCGTTGGCCGTGCAGCAGCTCGCGAGGTCCTGCTGCATCGCAGCGAGTTGTTGCTGGAGCTGAGCGACCTGGTCTTGCAGAGCGGCCATCTGTGCGCCTTGTTCGTTGCTGGCCCCGACCAGCACTGGGATCAGCCCGCCGTAGTTCACGGCCTTGAAGGTCACCGCCGGTTGAAGGACGTTCCCCAACGAGTCGACCTCCGCAGGCTGGGTCACCGTTCGGACCAGACCGGGCAGAACGGCCTGAAGATCGCCAGCCATGATGCCATCGTGGGTGCCTTCCGGTAGACCCAACTGGGGGTAGTCGGCCGTCCTGAACTGATACCGCTTCGGCTGCAACTGGGCGAGTATATCCGAGGCATCGGTCAGGTCCGTGACATTCTGCTTCAGCATCGCATCGGAGCTCTGCCACACACCGGCCGAATGAAAACCCGCGCCGACGAAATAGGCCGCCCAGCGATTGGGATAGTTCGTGTGCTGCGTGCTGCCATATACGCCGGCCAATAGGACTGCGCTGCTCGAGTCGCTCGGGGTGGTGTACACATAACCATGCACGCCGAAACCCTTGGTGGTGGGCAGCCCGCTGCTGTAGCCTTTTACACCATACGCATTGGTGGCCTGCCCGGATCCGTTCTCCGTGTCCCCGTAGACACCCATGTTGTCCGTGGTGGACTTGCCGGTGTTGAGCCAGCCCCGGCCATATACACCATAGTTCTTCACAGCCCCGTCGTAGGCCCGCGTATGCACGCCATAGTGTTCGTTGCCCGAGGTCTGGCCGCTGGCCGTCTGCACCACGCACTTCAGCCCAATGTTCTCAGTGCCGTTGTTATCACCTTTCGTGTACACCTGGATCCCAGGTCGTTGGACGAGGTCTGGTTGCGCAGCACGTCCAGTTTGGCTTCGGGCGAACTGTCACCGATCCCTACGTTCTCGGCATCGTCGGGGCATGCACCGTTGGCCGCACCCACTGCAGTGATCACATGGTTCGGGGATGTGCTGCTCATGGTCCATTCGCAGTTGTCGGGCAGGTTGGCCAGACTGCGCCAATGCAAGCGCCCATCCGCATCCGTCACCACCAGGCGGTCCAACTGGCCATCCTCATAGTCCGGCACCAGCCTGCGGATCATGATCGTGCGGTCCAGCACGTCCAGCCGCTCATCGGGCGTGGCGCTCTGGCCGAACCAATCGCCGATGCCCACGAACACCTCCGAACCGCTGTCGTGCGGATAGAGCTGCATGGCCTCCAAGCCCTCCATGGAGTTGCTACCGGTGGGGCTGGAACTGCTGTACTCCGAGGTGAAGATGAAGCGCATGCGATCGCTGAGCCAGGTGCCCGGGTTATCGCTCCACTGCACAACGGCATCGGTGTAGTCGTTCAGCTCACCGGACTCGGGCTCCTCGGGGTTGTCGTAGGTGTACTTCTGCCCGATGTACATCTGGTCGCTGTTGCCCGTAAAGGTGACGCCGTTGCGCATCCACGGCCGGTAGCCGATGCCCTGGAACCCGTTGGCACCGGGTTCTGCCAGATGCAGCCGACTGAAGGGGCCCGGCCCATTGTCCCAGAAATAGCTGCTGGGGCTGATACCCACGAAGCCCGATGTGGGGAGCAGACTGAAGCTGCCGATGTCGTAGTTGTCTTCCTGGTTCACCACCAACCGGACCTTGTCGTAGGTCCGAAGAGCAAGCCGCTCGGCATCGGTGGTGCCCAGAAAGTCAAGCGTGTAGTCTGTACCACCATTCCCGGCGAGTAGCCACGGATTCTGGGCCACGGCGGCAATGGAACCAAGTATCAACGTTCCTGCGAAAACTGTCGTTCTCATGGTCTTGGGGTTGCGCCCAAGGCCCCTTCTCACTTGATGAACCTGACGACCCTTCGTTGCCCACCCATGTACGCGATGACCGTGTACAGGCCTTGTGCCAAGCTGCTTGGAACCAGGATGCCACCCTCTCGGCTCTCGGACAAGCGCGGCTGCCAGACCACCCGGCCGGCCGCATCAATGACCGACAAGGAGCGCAAGGGCTCGCTGCTGATCCATCGGATCATCTCGGACGTCGCCGATAGCTCTGCAGACCCTGCCAGCTGCTCCTCAACCGCCTCAGCATACAGCGGTACCACGGCCACCGCATCAATGTAATAGTAGGCCTTGGGCTGTGGGAACAGGGGCGGCAGGTCGATGCCGTTCACTTGTGGGTCGTCCTGAAAGGTGCCGATCACCAGCCAGCGCTCGTTGCCTTGCGCCACAAGGGTGTCCGCCAGTTCGACCCAGTTCGTATCCAGCAGATAGGCGTTGTTCGGATCACGGAGCTGTATCTGCGGGCTGAACGGTAGCACCGTGGTGTGCGGTTCGTGAATACTATCCGGGCCGAAGTACACACCAATGTGGTCAATAGCGCGTCGGTGCCCTTTTGGTCGTGCACAATACAGGCTCACCCGATAGCTCCTACCGGCCTCGAGCCCGGCGAGCAGCTTGGCGCTCAGGTACTCTCGCGTGCTGCCAGTACTGTCCGTCCCATACCAATGAAATCCGCCGGCCAATCGGCTCCCGTCGTATGCGGTCCTGTACCCCTTTGCCTGTATTCCAGTGTCCGTGGGGTCCATGAAGGTGCCACAAGGATCCACAGTATCGCAGTCGAAGATGTCCGGTGTGGCCAGGTTGGCGCTATACCAGCCGACGGCCTCCTCGTAAGGCGGTTGATACAGGGAGCAATGGGTGGTGTCCTCGAAGCTCGGGTTGGGCACGAGGTTCTGAGCCGTCGCCATCGCGGCGAGGGCCAAGTTCATCAAGTGAAGAAGGAGTGCTCTGGGCATAGACGTTCTCCTTACTTGTTGCGGCGCTCCTGGTCGCCGGGTAGACCGCGCATCGCATGGATGCGCTGCCTTCCCGTACGGATCGGCCTTGGGCCCTCCGTTGCGACCGGCACCATTGGGGCCATGCGCCTGCTCCCCAAGGGTCTGTACCTTTGCCCTAGCTCGTGTTCATGTTCCTATGCCTTAGGGGGTGAATGTTGAGCGACCAAAGCCCTCGGTGTGTCAAGCGCCGGGGGCTTCTTTCATCGATGGTTGGTGAGGTTCCCTTGGTAGGTCCCAGGCTTGTCGGCTTCCAGCTACCAGCTTCCAGCCTCCGGCCTCCAGCAGGCCTCCGCGTGCTCCGCGTTCACTGGAGATGTGGTTCACGGCAGCCATGGCAGGTCGAAGATAGTCGACATCAAGGAAGCTGGTGCTCGCGGTTGAAAACTTCATGTGGGTTTCACCGATCAGATCGTACGACCGAGCCAGGTGCCTGGGTTATCGCTCCAGTGGATCACCATGTCCGTGCTATCGTGACCATAGTAGCGCTGGCCCACATAGCCGTGGTCGCTGTTGCCTGTGAAGGTGACGCCGTTGCGCATCCACGGCCGGTAGCTGATGCCCTGGAACCCGTTGGCACCGGGTTCCGCCAGATGCAGCCGACTGAAGGGGCCCGGCCCATTGTCCCAGAAATAGCTGCTGGGGCTGATGCCGACAAAACCCGCTGTGGGGAGCAGACTGAAGCTGCCGATGTCGTAGTTGTCCTCTTTGTTCACCACCAAACGGACCTTATCATAGGTGCGTATGGTGAACTGTACATTGTCCGTTGTCCCCGCAAAATGGGTCCCAAAGGACGTACTGCCGTTCCCAGTGATGTGCCAATCCACCACTTGCGCCGAGCTGCTGAAACCAAGCACTAAAGCTCCAACTAACCAAGTCGTTCTCATGTCGTCAGGGTTTGGCCCAACGACCTATTCCACCTTCGTCCATTTCGCCGTGGCACGACGATCAGCACCAATGATCTCAACCACATAAGTCCCCAAAGCCAGCGCGTTCACGTCCAGGGTGGCCTGCGGACCGGGAACGCGTGCAGAGGATTCCAACACCTGCCGACCGCCGAGATCCCACACCAAGATCCGATCGATCCACAAGGTGGCGGGCCAACTCACGGACAGCCATCCAGGACCGGACCACACGACCGGCGCATCACCGACTGATTGCACCTCCCCGATCTCTTCGACCACGACCGCATCGAAGTAGTAGTAAGCATGGGAGAACGCATTGCTCCCGGGTACCTGGAGGGTGTTGGTCTGTGCATTGTTCGTGAACGAGCCGATCACCATGAAGCGCTCGCCCCCAACGGCGACAATGGTGTCCTCTACATGCATCCAGTTGATCTCGTCGACGTAGTAGGACGGATCATGAAAAGTGGCCTGCGGCACAACAGGGAGTACCCCTGGATTCGGAAGTGTGGGATCAAACACACTATCCGCAGAGAAGTAGACACCCAAGGTGCTCACGGCCCGCTGCCAACAATCGGGAAGGGAGATCTCCATGGCCACACGATAGGCACGGCCAGCTACAAGACTCTCAGCTAGGGCCACTTCCATGTATTCCTTCAATTCTCCAAGTGTCTGCCAGAGATACTCCCCTGCGAACCGGTTCCCATGGTACGGTGCTTGGAAGCAGAATTGACCAATGGATTCGGTGGTATCCATGTACACCCCACACGGACTATCATCCATGTTGTAGATGTCCGGCGTGGCATAGTTGGCACTGAACCAAGGCGGGGCCACCAGGATGGGGTTATCGGCGGTGGTGCAATAGGCGGTGTCCTCGAACGACCAGTTGGGCACCAGGTTCTGGGCTTTGCCGGGGTGCGACGACAGTACAAGCGAAACGGACAGGCCCGCGCGCGCGCGAAGGTGACGACAGCGCGCAGGCAGGTGGAAGGAAGATCGTTGAGCACGTTCATGTTCTTCGCCTTCTTTTCGCCTCCGCCTCTTTGGGCACATGCAGGACGGGCCCGACACATGGTCGTGCTGCCTGCCGCGCAACACCTGGTGCTGCGGGTGCTCGCCGCCGCGGGCCGGCGTGCGGCTGTTCCGGCCCGGGTCGGTACCTTTGCGCTAGCTCGTGTTCATGTTCCTATGCCTTAGGGGGTGAATGTTGAGCGACCAAAGCCCTCGGTGTTTGCGCGCCGGGGGCTTCTTTCATTCGGGCTGGCTGTCCTGGGGCTACCTTGGTAGATCCCCGTTCGGTCGGCTTGTCGGCTTGTCGGCTTGTCGGCTTGTCGGCTTGTCGGCTTGTCGGCTTGTCGGCTTGTCGGCTTCAGGCCACCAGCCTCCAGCAAAGGCCTCCGGTACGCGACCAGGCATGCGGTGCTTCATGAACTTGGATGGAGGCACGGGACGCATGGGGCATCCAATGTAGTGCACGAACGACGCATTGGTTCCCGCTGTTGAAAAGTCACGGTTTTCAACCGGGAACGGTTCAGGTTCGGTATCTCAAGCTCAACAAAGACTCCTGGTCGCCTTTCCCTTCCCATCAACGCGTTCTGGGCTCGCTGAACTTCGGGATGCGGGGTGGGAAGGAACCAGCCCATCCAAGGGAGCCTGTCACGGCGCCCAACGCACCACCCACACACCTGTGCCTCGCAGTGACGGTGCGGAGGTGCTCTGCGCCATTCGCGGGAAACCCTGTCCACCGCTGCCGACAGGTCGCCTCCACTTTCCGTCGATGATCGCCGAGGCTTCGGCCCCGGTGGACTCAGCCGACTCCCCAGCCCCCGACCCGGTCGACTCATCGGGCTCGCGGCTCCCTTCACTCGCTTGGCCTCGCCGAAGGCCCTGTCGAAGGCGTTTTTCCTGGCTCTTGGCGCTTCCTCCTTGTTCCTTCCGCCCTCGCCAGCCTCCCTCACTTCCGCAGGTCCTCCACCACCTCGCGCGTGAACAGCCGCAGGCCCAGCTGATAGATCGGCGCGGTGAGTTGCTCGTCGAGGCCCTTGCTGCGCGCCACCAG
The DNA here is from genome assembly GCA_016713875.1 of Flavobacteriales bacterium. Taxonomy (NCBI): domain Bacteria; kingdom Pseudomonadati; phylum Bacteroidota; class Flavobacteriia; order Flavobacteriales; species Flavobacteriales bacterium. The sequence continues at coordinate 3,502,358 of JADJOI010000003.1, read as the reverse complement.
GCGGTAGCCCCAGCCGAACTGGAAGGCCGCGTAGCGCCAGAAGCGGTACTGCACGTTCATCAGGGGCTCGTACACCCACAGGGTGGTGCGCTGTAGCGGGCGACGGTCACCGTCCAGGTCCTCGTACAGCAGCGATCCGCGCCCCACCCCCACCTGCACGGGGATGGCCATGGACCAGCGCCGCCGCTGCAGGAAGGTGTAGCTGATGTAGGGCGCCACATAGCCCAGCCGCAGCCGGGTGGGCACCACACGCTCGGCGCCGTCCTCCCACACCGCGCGGTCGCGCTCCACCTGCGTCAACAGGAACTGATAGCCCAGCCCGTAGCGCAGGCGGCCACCGTGCTCCAGCCCCACGCGCACCCCGGCCACGCTCACGCCCCGGTTGCTGATGAAGGATCCGCGCGTATCCACCCCCAGCGTCCAGCGCGGGCGCAGGTGCAGGAAGTGGCCCAGGCTGTCCACCAGCTGTGCTGGGGCGGACAGGGGCAGGAGCAGGGGCAGGACCAGGAGCAGGCGCAGGAGCGATAGCAGATGGTGCGATCGGTGCGTGGTCCGCGCGGGCATGGGTCAGGAAAGCGGAATGTCCGCCCATAAAGGTGCGGACATTCCCGAACGATCTCCGGAACGGATCAGCCGTGCTCCTCCTCCTCGCCGTGCTCCAGGGGCACGGTCTGCGGCACAAAATCCTCCGCCTTGCCGGGCTTGCTGTAGTCGTACGGCCAACGGTGCACCGTGGGAATGGCGCCCGGCCAGTTGCCGTGGATGTGCTCCACCGGTGTGGTCCACTCGAGCGTGGTGCCCTTCCAGGGGTTCTGCACCGCCTTGGGACCGCGGAACACGCTGTAGAAGAAGTTGAAGAGGAATAGGATCTGCGCCAGCGCACCCAGGATGGCGAAGATGGTCACCAGCACGTTGAGGTCCACCACACCGTCGAACATGGGGAACTCCGTGTAGCTATAGTAGCGGCGCGGGGCCCCGGCCAGACCGATGAAGTGCATCGGGAAGAACACGCCGAAGGCCGCCACGAAGGTGAGCCAGAAGTGCGCATAGCCCAACTTGGTGTTCATCATCTTCCCGTACATCTTCGGGAACCAGTGGTAGACGCCCGCGAACATGCCGAAGATGGCGCTCATGCCCATCACGATGTGGAAGTGGGCCACCACGAAGTAGGTGTCGTGCACGTTGATGTCCAGCGCGCTGTCCGCCAGGATGATGCCCGTGAGGCCGCCGGCGATGAAAGTGGCCACCAGGCCGATGCTGAACAGCATCGCCGGGCTCATCACCAGGTTGCCGCGCCACAGGGTGGTGAGGTAGTTGAACACCTTCACCGCGCTGGGGATGGCGATCAGCAGGGTGGTGAACACGAACACCGAGCCCAGGAAGGGGTTCATGCCCGTGAGGAACATGTGGTGGCCCCACACGATGAAGCTCAGGAAGCCGATCGCGAGGATCGAGCCGATCATGGCCCTGTAACCGAAGATGGGCTTGCGCGCATTGGTGGCGATCACCTCGGAGGTGATGCCCAGCGCCGGCAGCAGCACGATGTACACCTCGGGGTGGCCGAGGAACCAGAACAGGTGCTGGAAGAGGATCGGGCTGCCCCCGACATGGTCCAGCGCCTCGCCGGCCACGTGGATCTCGCTCAGGTAGAAGCTGGTGCCCAGGCTGCGGTCCATCAGCAGCAGCAGCGCGCAGCTCAGCAGTACCGGGAAGCTCAGGATGCCCAGCACGGCCGTCACGAAGAACGCCCAGATGGTCAGCGGCATGCGCGTCATCTTCATGCCCTTGGTGCGCAGGTTCAGCACCGTCACCACATAGTTCAGGCCGCCCAACAGGGCGCTGGCGATGAAAATGGCCATGCTCACCAGCCACAGGGTCATGCCCGCGCCCGAACCCGGGATCGACTGGGGCAGCGCGCTCAGCGGCGGATACACCGTCCAGCCCGCGCTCGCAGGGCCGCCCTCCACGTAGAGGGAGGCCAGCATCAGTACACTGCTGAGGAAAAAGAACCAGTAGCTCAACATGTTCAGGAAGCCGCTCGCCATGTCGCGCGCACCCACCTGCAGAGGGATCAACAGGTTGCTGAAGGTGCCGCTGAGGCCAGCGGTCAGCACGAAGAACACCATGATGGTGCCGTGAATGGTGACCAGGCCTAGGTACATGTTGGGGTCGAGCACACCGTTCGGCGCCCACTTCTCTCCCAGGAAGAAGCTGCTGAAGGCAAAGCTCTCGCCCGGCCAGGCCAACTGCAGGCGGAAGATCACGCTCATGATCACCGCGACCACCGCCATGATGATCGCTGTGATCAGGAACTGCTTGCTGATCATCTTGTGGTCCTGCGAGAAGACGTACTTCGACACGAAGCTCTCCTCGTGATGATGGTGCGCATCGTGCGCGTGCCCGGCGTGGGCGTGGGGGGCGGTGGCTACGGATCCCATGGTTCGGCGGCTCGTCGGTTCAGGGCTTCAGGGCGGCGGTGGCGGTGGCCGGGACGGCGATGCTGTCCGCAGGGGCGGCCGTGCTGTCCGCGGGCGCGGCAGCGGCGGGCGGTGCAGGAGCGGCGGCCATCGGCGGGGCCTGGAAGGGCTTCTTGCGCGCCTCGGCGTACCAGGCGTCATAGGTGCCCTGCTCCTCCACCACCAGCGGCATCTGCATGTTGTAATGGCTGGCGCCGCAGATCTTGTTGCACAACAGGATGAAGTCGAAGGCCTCGTCCTTCATTACCAGACGCATGCTGTCGGTGCTGATCGTGGGCACCATCTTGAAGGTCGTCGTCATGCCCGGCACGGCGTTCATCTGGGTGCGCATGTGCGGGATGTAGGCGCTGTGGATGACGTCGCGGCTGCGGATGAGCAGGTTCACCTCCTTGCGCAGCGGCAGGTGGAACTCCTTGATCACCACGTCATCGGCGCCGTGCACGTAAGCGCTCGCATCGCCCTTCTCGGCGATGTCCTGCTCCATCATGGTGCGCAGGTTCACGATGCGGCCCGCCTGGCGGTCGATCTTGGCCATCTGCGCGTGCAGCTCGTCCACCTTGCCGTCCGGCAGGATCGAATGATGCAGCGTGGAACCGATCTCCGCCTTGTCCGCGGCCAGTTCGGCCAATCGCCTGGCGATGCTCTCCTTGGTGACGATGCCCAGCGGGTTGTCCCCGTTGATCAGGCGGAAGTCCGTGGCCCCCAGGATGCCGTCCTCACCGGGGTAGCGGGCCGTCCAATCGAACTGCTTGGCGTAAAGCTCCACCTGCAGCGCGTCGGGCGAGGCCGGGCCGGTGATGTCCTGCCAGGTGCGCAGCCCGAAGATGATGATCACCGCCAGGAAGGCCGCCGGCACCACCGTCCACACCAGCTCCAACTTGTTGTTGTGGGCGTAGAAGTAGGCCTTCCGGTCCGCCCGGTAGGCGTACTTGCCGGCGAACCAGAACAGCAGCGTGTTGGTGATGAAGAAAACGATGAAGAGGATCACCCAGTTGAAGTTCAGCAGGGCGTCCAGGGCCACGCCATGCTCGCTCGCGGACACCGGCAGCATCTTATCACCGTAGGCCCACATCAACCAGAACAAGAAGGCGTAGTACACCACCATGAACACATACCACAGGGTGGCGTTCATGCGGTTGTCGGCCGGGGAGATGTCCTCCTCGCGCTTGCCGCGCAGCTTCGAGGTCAGTTCATAGACCCGCGCCAGCTGGGCCACCGCCAGGATGGCCAGGACCAGGACCAGGAGGATCAGCAGCTTCGTCATCGTTCGCCTATTGGAATACCCTCGAAAGCGGGTGTTTGTTCGTCAGATGGAATGATGCACGGCCTCCTCCAGGAAGGGGTGCTGCACGGGGGTCAGGGGAGCCTTGGTGAGGGTGGTGAGCACCGTGTGGATCAGCAGGCCCAGGAAGGCCAGGAACATGCCCACCTCCAGCAGGCCCACCCCATGGAAATGATGGCCCAACGCACCGGGCATCACGATCTGGATCACATCCAGCCAGTGGCCGATGAAGATGACGGCGCCCACCCCGATCAGGAAGCGCGGGCTGCGCTTGGCATCGCGGCTCATGAGCAGCACCATGGGCACGGCGAAGTTGATGAAGAACATGGTCCACAGCAGCCCGGGGTGATGGTCGATCCGCGTCTGGAACCAGGTGACCTCCTCGGGGATGTTGGCGTACCAGATCAGCATGAATTGGCTGAACCAGAGGTAGCTCCAAAGGAAGCTGATCGCGAAGACCCACTTGCCCATGTCGTGGATGTGGCTGTTGTTCACCTGGGGCAGATAGCCCTTGCGGCGCAGGTACAGCACCAGCACCACCGCGGTGATCATGGCGCTCACCCACATGCCGCTGAACACATACCAGCCGAACAGGGTGCTGAACCAGTGCGCATCGATGCTCATCAGCCAGTCCCAGGACAGGATGCTGCTGAACACCGCGAACAGCACGAGGAAGAGGGCGCCCCGACGGTACATCAGCAGGTGGCGCTTCACCAGGGCCTCGCCGCTCAGCTCGTCCAGCGCCTGGCTCTGCTTGCGGAACCAGCGGGCGAACAGGATGAAGGTGGCCATGTAGGCGATGGCACGCACCCAGAAGAAAGGCAGGTTGAGGAAGGAGCTCTTGCCGGCGATGAGCGCGTCGTAGTGCTCGGCGTTGGTGGGGTCGGTCACGCGCGGGTCCATCCAGTGCCAGATGTGGTGCAGGCCCAGGCTTCCTGCGGCCAGGCACAGCAGCACCACGCCGGCGCCGATGGGCAGGAAGCCCAGGATGCCTTCATACACCCGCTTCACCATCACGCTCCAGGCGGTCTCGGTGGCGTTCTGCAGCGCATAGAAGAACAGGGTGCCCAAGGCGATGCCGAAGAAGAAGAAGCCGTTCACGAAGAGGCTCGCCCAGGTGCGCTGGTGGTGGTCGGTGTGGTCGCCGAGGATGCCGATGACGGCGGCCACGGCGCCGATGACCATCAACGACATGCTGATGGTGCGGGCCCGTTTGCTGAAGGTGAAGTTCATCGCTGATCCGTGTTCGTCCGGGTTCACTTGGCGGCGGTGGCGGTGCTATCTGCGGCGGGTGGCGGCGTATCCCGCGTGAGCTTGCCGCCGTTCTGCAGGAACTGCACATAGCGCGTCACCTGCCAGCGCTCCTCCTTGTTCAGCTGGCCGGCATGGCTGCCCATGGCCACGTTCTTGCCGTACACCAGGCTGTGGAAGATCTTGCCCTCGGGCAGGTCCTTCAGCGCAGCGGTGTAGCTGGGCGGCTGCGGATAGTCGCCGTTCTTCACCACACTGCCATCGCCCTCTCCCTTGGCGCCATGGCATTGCTGGCAGAACTTATCGTACACCACCTTGCCCTGGTCCACCACGGCCTGCGTCATGGGCAGGGGGCACTTCAACTCCAGGCCGGCCTGCTCATAGCCGTCGGGCGTTCCAGGGTACAGGTAAGGGAAGTTGAACGCCGCCTTGGACGGATCCATGCTGAAGGGCACCGTGCCGGCCACCGGCAAGCGGGCGCTCTGGGTGGCGCGCTGGGCTTGGGCCTTGTCCTCACCCACGTAGAAGGGATCCTGACCGGGGTCCACATAGGCCTCCAACGATGGGCTTCGGTACATGTCGGGCATGTACTCGATGCCCGGGCTGTTGGGGTCGCCTCCACAGGACGGCAGCAGGGACGCGGCGAGCAGGGCGGGGATGGCGGTGATCGGGTGCGGCTTGCGCATGGCTCAGCGTTCGCGTTCGTTGATCTCCAGGGCCGACGTGCCGCGCAACAGGTCCACGATGGCCTCGGCGCCCAGATGGTTCTCCTCGGTGCGCACCTCCATGATGAACTTGTCATCGGTGCTCCGCGGGTCGGGGTTGCGCGCCGGCATGCCCGGCAGCGTCTTGTTGCGGATCAGGTAGGTGATGGCCATGCCGTGCGCGGCGCAGAACACGGCGAACTCGAAGGCCACCGGGATGAAGGCCGGCAGGTTCTGGTACAGCGTGAAGCTCGGCTTACCCCCGATGTTCATGGGCCAGTCGTGGATCATGAAGTACCAGAAGCTCAGCATCGCGAGGCTCGTGCCGGTGATGCCGTACATGAAGGCGGCGATGCCCAGGCGTGTGCGCTTCACACCGATGATCGGATCGAGTCCGTGCACGGGGAAAGGGCTGAACACGTCGCGCACCTTGACGCCAGCGCTCACCAGCGTGCGCGCGGCGCCTTTAAGCACCTCGGGGTCATCGTAGACCGCGTAAACGAGCTTGTTGGCCATGGGCTCAGTGATGGTGATGTTGGGCCTGCTGCTTGTAGCTCTCGCCGCTCAGCTTGAGGATGCTCTTCAGCTCGTTGAGGGCCAGCACCGGGAAGAAGCGCGCGAACAGCAGGTACAGGGTGAAGAAGATGCCCAGCGTGCCCACGAAGATGCCCACGTCCACCCAGGTGGGGTGGAACAGGGTCCAGGCGCTGGGCAGGTAGTCACGGTGAAGACTGGTGACAATGATGACGAAGCGCTCGAACCACATGCCGATGTTCACCACGATGCTCATGAAGAAGGTGAACATGAGGTTCGTGCGGAGCTTCTTGAACCAGAACACCTGCGGGCTCACCACGTTGCAGGTCATCATGGCCCAGTAGCTCCACCAGTAGGGGCCCGTAGCGCGGTTGATGAAGGCGTAGCTCTCGTACTCCACACCGCTGTACCAGCTGATGAACAGCTCAGTGATGTACGCCACCCCCACGATGGAGCCCGTGACGATGATCACGATGTTCATGTACTCGATGTGCTTGATGGTGATGTAGCTCTCGAGCTTCATCACCTTGCGCATCACCAGCAGCAGGGTCTGCACCATGGCGAAGCCGCTGAACACGGCGCCGCTCACGAAGTAGGGCGGGAAGATGGTGGTGTGCCAGCCGGGGATCACCGAGGTGGCGAAGTCGAAGCTCACCACCGAGTGCACCGAGAACACCAACGGGGTGGCGATGCCGGCCAGCACCAGGCTCACCTCCTCGAACCGTGTCCATGCCTTGGCGTTGCCCGTCCATCCGAAGCTCAGGAGGCCATAGGCCCTCTTCATCCCCGGGCTCTTCACCTTGTCGCGGATGGTGGCGAAGTCGGGGATCAGGCCGATGTACCAGAACACCAGCGACACCGTGAAGTAGGTGGTGATCGCGAACACGTCCCAGAGCAGCGGACTGTTGAAGTTCACCCACAGCGATCCGAAGGTATTGGGCAACGGCAGCACCCAATAGGCCATCCACACCCGGCCCATGTGGATCACCGGGAAGGTGGCCGCCATGATCACCGCGAAGATGGTCATGGCCTCCGCCGAGCGGTTCACCGCCATGCGCCAGCGCTGCCGGAACAGCAGCAGCACCGCGCTGATGAGGGTACCAGCGTGGCCGATGCCCACCCACCACACGAAGTTGGTGATGTCCCAGGCCCAGTCCACCGTCTTGTTCAGGCCCCACACCCCGATGCCCGTGCCGATGAGGTACAGGATGCAGCCGATGCCGTACAGGGCGATCAGGCTGCTGATGGTGATGAGGACGTACCAGGCGCGCGGGGCCTTGTTCTCGATGGGCGCCACGATATCGTTGGTGATATCGTGGTAGGTCTTGTGGCCCAGGATGAGCGGCTTGCGGATCGCGGATTCGGAATGCATGGGGTCCGGTCTGTTTTCCTTACGCGTGATGGGCTTCGGCGGTCTCCTCGGTGTTGCGCACCTTGGCCAGGTAGCTTACGTTCGGCTTCACGCCGATCTCCTCCAGGGCCATGTATGCGCGCTCCTCGCCATGCAGCCTGGCCACGCGGCTCTTGTTGTCATTGAGGTCACCGAACACGATGGCGCCCATGCCGCACGCGGCGCTGCAGGCGGTCTCCACCGCACCGTCGGCCACCGGCACTCCGGCCTTCTTCGCCTCCAGCTTGCCGGCCTGGATGCGCTGCACGCACAGGCTGCATTTCTCGATGACACCGCGGCTGCGGACCACCACGTCCGGGTTCAGCACCATACGGCCCAGTTCGCCCCATGCGGGGTTCACGTCGGCGAACTTGTCGGTGAGGTAGTTGAACCAGTTGAAGCGGCGCACCTTGTAGGGGCAGTTGTTGGCGCAGTAACGCGTGCCGATGCAGCGGTTGTAGGCCATCTGGTTGAGGCCCTCGTTGCTGTGCGTGGTCGCCGCCACCGGGCACACCGTCTCGCAAGGCGCGTGGTTGCAGTGCTGGCACATCATCGGCATGAACACCACGCGGGGGTTCTCGCCAGGCACCTCCATGTCCAGGTACATGTCGATCTTGCCCAGTTCTTCCTCCTTCGCGCGCTCCTTGGTCATGTCGGAGCTGAAGTAGCGGTCGATGCGCAACCAGTGCATCTCGCGGCTCCGACGTACCTCGTCCTTGCCCACCACAGACACGTTGTTCTCGCTGGTGCAGGCCGTCACACAGGCCCCGCAGCCCGTGCAGGTGTTCAGGTCGATGCTCAGGCCCCAGCGATGGCCCACGCCCTCCACGGGGTGCTCCTCCCATAGGTCGAACTCCTTCACCGGCAGGCGGTCGCGCGCATCGATCGCACCATCCTCGTTCACATCCTCATGCACCGCCAGTTCATGCTGATGGTTGTAGGTGCCCTTGGGGTCGTGCTTGCTCCAGGTGGAGAAGGTGGTCTCCTTCACCACACTGTGGCGGTCCATGTGGGTGAGGTGCGTCTGCGTGATGGCGATGGGGTACGTGGTGCCGGTCGGGGTCACCGTCACGTTACCCACGGCCATGCTCGCGCTGCCGCCGACCATGGTCACGAACGGCCAGGCGTTCCGGCCCACCGGGGTTGCGCCACCGTCATCGTTCGGTAGGCAGGCCGCCCTACCGACCTTCTCGCCGTTGGCGCCGCGGCCATAGCCCAAGGCGATGGCGATGGTGCCGGCCTTCTGACCCGGGGCAGGCACCACGGGAAGCTGCAGCTCCACGCCGTTGGCCGCCACCGTCACCACGCTCGCCGGGCTTTCCTGGCCCAGGTAGGTCTGCAGGCCCAGACGCTTCATGTCGCTCGGGGCCATCAGCACATAGTTGTCCCAGGTCACCTTGGTGAGCGGGTCGGGCAACTCCTGCAACCACGGGTTGTTCGCATGGCGGCCGTCACCGATGCCCTCCTTGGTGTACAGCATCAATTCCCATTCGCCACCAGCGCCCGCGTTCTTCCTGGCCATGGTGGCGGCAGCGGCGGCATCGGCCGCGAACGGCACCGCGGTGTTCGGGTTGGTGTACGCCTCATACACACCGTTGTGCAGGCTCGTCTGCCACACCGTGACAAAGGGCGGCAGGGTGGCGGCATCGGCACGGGCGGCCAAGGCCCCCTGCCAGGTCGACTTGATCAGGTCATGATAATTGCCCGTGCCGCCGGACCAGCGCACGAGGCTCTCCTGCCACTGGCGCGTATCGAACAGCGGGCTGATCACAGGTTGGCTGAGCGCATACCGGCCCACCTTGGGCATGTGGTCGTCCCAGGCCTCCAGGTAGTGGTGGTCCGGGCACACCCACTGGCACAGGCTGGCGGTCTCGTCCGCATGGGTGCTCATGCACACGGTCAGCGCGACCTTCTCCAGGCCGGCCTTGAACTCGGCGGCGTTGGGCAGGCTGTAGGCCGGGTTGGTCCCGGCGATCAGCAGGGCGCCCACCTGGCCGGCGTTCATGTCCTTCACCAGCTGGGCCATCGCTGCGTCATCGCCTTGGAAGAACCAGGTGTGGTTGTTCAGGTCGATGGTGCTGCCATAGGCGCCGAGCAGGTCGTTGATGCGGTTCACCACCACCTGCACGGCCTCGTCGTTGCTGCCGCAGAGCACCAGGGCCTTGCCCTTGGCCGCCCATAGGGCATCGGCGGCGGCGGCGAGCTGCGGATGGTCCAAACCGCCACCGGCAGCGCCGGCACCGGCCTTGCGGGCCACCGCATCGTGCAGGGCGATCACCGCACCGGCCACCTCGCTCGGCTTGATGGCCACACGCTCGTCCGCGTTGGCCCCCGTGATGCTCATGCGCGTCTCGAACTGCCAGTGCTTGTTCATGGCCCCGTCCTCAGGACGGCGCCGGCTGGTGTACTGCCAGGCATGCTCGGTGGTGCTGCCCCAGCTGCTCAGGAAGTCGCAGTCCACGGAGACCAGCACGTCGGCCTTGGTGAGGTCGTAGGAGGGCATCACCCGCAGGCCGAAGCTCTTGAGGTTGGCGCCCGTGACGCCGGCATAGCTGATGCTGTCCACCTGCACATGGTCCACCTGGGCACCACCGGTGGCGGGCTGACCCTCGACGGCGGGCTTGGCGCCATAGCGGGCGTGCAGTTGGGCGATCGCGGCCTTGGCGCTGGGGCTGATCACCGTGGGCGTCAGCACCACGATGCGCTTGCCTCCGGCGCTCAGTTCGACCAGCTTGCCGCTGATGGCCTTGTCGGCATCGGCCCATGTGGTGGCCGTCAGACCCTCGGCACCCTTCATCATCGGGCCCCGAAGGCGCTCGCCGTCGTACAGCGACAACAGCGAGCTGTTGATCCGGGCGTTGATCGCGCCCTTGTCCAGCCTGGGGTTCCGGTTGATGCCGTGGCGAGGGTTGCCCATGATGTGGATGGGGCGGCCTTCGCGCGTCTTCACCAGGATGCTGGCGTAGTCCTGACCGTCGTAGTAGGTGCTGGCGTACCAGGTGGGCACGCCGGGCACGATCTCCTCGGGCTTGTTGACGTAGGGGATGCTCTTGATCACCGGCGTCTCGCAGGCCGCGAGGCTGGCGGCGCCCAGGCCGAAGCCCAGGAACTTGAGGAAATCGCGGCGGCCCGTGGTGGCTCCCGTCAGGCCCTTGTCCGCCAGCATCTCATCGATGGGCAGCGGAGCCTGGAACTCGTTGTCCCGGCCTTGGATCGCTTCGCTGGCCTGGTCCAGTTGGGCCAGGTCCTGCCAGTAACGCTTGGTGCTCGACATGCGGCGCGGCGGTGTTCTTAGTAGTGGCACTTGGCGCATTCCCAGCCGCCAAGCTCCTTCACGGTGATCTTGTCGTCCTCCAGATACTCCTTCAGCTCGCGGTGGCCCAGCTTCTCGTTCTTCTCCAGGCGGGCCATCACCTCGTCGTAGTAGCCGTTGCCGGCCATCTTCACCTCCTTCTCGTTGTGGCACTGGATGCACCAGCTCATCGTCAGCGGGGCCCACTGCTCTGCCACGTCCATCTTCTCGTCGATGGGGCCATGGCACTCCTGGCACTCCAGCTTGCCCACCGCCACGTGCTGCGCGTGGTTGAAGTAGGCGTGGTCGGGCAGGTTGTGCACCTTCACCCATTCGATGGGCTTCGGCGTGCCGGTGTAGGCCCTGCCGTCCCACCCGGTGGCGTCGTGGATCTTCTTGATCTCCGCGTTGCTCCACGGATTGCGCTGCGATTCGCCGACGGCCTGGTGGCAGTTCATGCACACGTTGGCGCTGGGGATGCCGGCGTGCTTGCTCTTCTCGGCGCTGTTGTGGCAGTACACGCAGTTGATGGCCAGGTTGCCCTTGTCGGCCTTGCCCGCATGCAGGGTGTGGTCGAACCGGATGGGCTGCTCGGGCTTGTAGTGCTCCACGGTATCGCCGCCATACACCCCGATGGTGAGGGCCCAGTCCCAGGCCGACACGATGCCCCAAGTGACCAGCAGCAGGCCGAGCACCGAGGCGAAGGTCTTGTTGTGCCACACCCAGTCCTTGAACGACTGCCAGGCCGAGCGGTAGGGCACGGGGCCCCGGCCTTCCGTCTCGCGCACGGCATTGGTGAGGCTCTTGCGCACCCCGCCGAGGCTCAGCGCCACCACCAACAGCAGCAGGCCGATCACCAGCACCCACGGCCAGAAGGCCACGTCCTGCGGCTCACCGGCCGGGACGGGCGTCCCGTCCGTGGGGGTCTTCGATGCGGGCGGCACGTAGTTGTCCGCGTAGTACAGCACCGCGTCGATCTCCACGTCGGTGAGCGCCATGGGGGTCATGACGCTCTTGTTCCACTTGCTGAAGAGCTCGTTGGCGTAAGCGTTACCGCTCTTGATCACATCGGTGCTGTTGCGCACCCAGCCGTAGATGTCGCCCTTGCCCTCCCAGCGGGCACGCGCTCCCAGCAACGCTGGGCCGGTCATGTCCTTGTCCGGCTTGTGGCAGCTTGCGCAATTGCCTTTGAAGACCTTTTCCCCGGTGGCGTACAACGCAGCGTCCGCCGGCTGGGCCATCACAGGCGCAGCGGCTAGCGAGAGAGCAAGGACGAACAGTGCGTGGAACAGCCCGGGCGATCGGAAGGAGAACCTTGATGGACGCGGCATTCCGGACGTTTTAGGAAGGGGACCCCCCTTTTTGGACCGGCGCAAAAATAAACGGCGGAGCGTACGCGGGACAGGAGGTTGATGGGGAACCCTGAGGTGTGTTGTTATTTAGGATCGTTCTAAACATGATCATGCCGCTGCCAGCGCCGATACCTTCGCCGTGCGATGATCTTCCGTCACCTGCTTCCCGTCGTGCTCCTCTCAGCTGCCGGCCCGCTCGTTGGTCAATCGACCGCCGATAGCACTTCGATGCGCTGGCTCGGTGATGCGCGCGCTTTGGAGTTCATGGCCACCTACCCGACGATGGTCCGAGTGATCGAAGGTTACCGCGTGCAGATCCACCTGGGTAGCAAGACCGATGCGGTGAAGGTGCGGCAGACCTTCCTGCAACGCCATCCGGAGGTGCCCGCCTACTTGAGCTATCTGGCACCCAACTTCCGGATCCGGGTGGGCGATCTGCGCGACCGGATGGATGCGGAGCGGTTGCGGCAGGAACTGCGTTCGGAGTTCCCCGGCTGCTACGTGGTGCAGGACCAGATCGAACCGCCCGCGCTCTCCAAAGCCAAGCCTCCTTCGGCGCCGTAGGCTGCGGTTCGGACCGGATCACTACCTTGGGCACCCCTTTCGGGACCGTTGCAACGGTGGCGGACCTCGTGCGTCGTGCACGGGTCAAAGCGCCTTGCGCCCTTCCCGATCGGATCTGTCCGCATGCGGAACGCAGTGCTCGCCCTCAGGATCGTGCTCCCGGCCATCACCGCCGTGCTGTGCGTCCCATCCTCTGCCCAGTATTTCCGCACCACGGACTATTGGAAGACGCATCGCAATGAGATCACCATCGGCCTGGGCGCCTCCAACTTCCTGGGTGAATTGGGCGGACGAGACCAGATCGGTAGTTCCTTTATCTGGGACCTGGAAGTGAGCCAGACACGTCCGGGCTTCAGCCTGGGCTGGCGGTACTACCTGCGTGAACGCCTCAGCCTTCGTACCCAGCTGGCCTACGGAGTGCTCGCGGGCAACGACAACCTCACCGAGGAGCCTGCCCGCAAACGGCGGAACCTGTCCTTCCGGTCGGACGTGTACGAGCTGGCCCTGATGCTGGAGATCCACCCCTTCCTGGAGGAGCTGGGCCACCTGTATGACATCCGCGGTGTAAAGGGAAGCAAGTCCTCGCGCATCGGCCTTTATGGCTTTGTGGGCGTGGGCGGCTTCTACTTCAACCCGAAGACCAAGTTCAACAACGCCTGGGTCGATCTGAAGCCGCTGCGCACCGAAGGCCAGGGCATGGAAGGCGGGCCAGAGGAGTACAGCAACTTCAGCCTGTGCATCCCCATGGGCATCGGCATCCGCAAGCAGCTCAGCAAGGTGCTCAGCGTGGGCCTGGAGATGCAGTACACCAAGACGTTCACGGACTACATCGACGACGTGAGCGGCAATTACTACGACAACGACCTGATCGCCGAGGCCAACGGTGGCATCGGTTCGGAGTCGGGCGAGCTGGCGGCCTTCCTCGCCGATCCGCAGCCCGAGGCGGTCCGCTACAGCGAAGGCGAACAGCGCGGCGATCCCGACGACCTGGACGCCTACCTCTTCCTGCGCGCCCAGGTGCACTACAAGCTGTACAAGTACAAGACGCGCAGCAAGAAGTACCGCACGCGCCTGCGCCGCCAGAAGATCGTGTTCTAGGACCGGTTCCGGTCCGTCGGGCCGGGTCCGGCGCGATTCCCTGCTGCTCCCGTTCCGCAGTGAACACCATGTTGCGCACGCCGCAGCATCGCCGACCATCGAAGCCATCGCACGGCGTGCGCTCGCGAGCTTCACCTGGGATGGTGGAAACCCATCGGATGCTGAAGCGGCGCCGCGGTCGCACTTCCCACAACCTTGAACAAGGTCGGCACATCGCGCCGACGGTCGATCATCGGTGCACCGGATCAAAGACCCGGTTTTCGGCAGGGTAAAGGGTTCAGCGGCGCAAGCCGTTCTCGCGGACGTCAGGATCCGGAACCGTGGTGAGGCGGTCGGAGCCTGCGGGCGGTCTCCGAACACATGTATGGCCATACATACTTCCTGTGCCCGTGCTGCGAGTGTGCCAGGTCCGACGCAAGCCGCGCGCAATGCCTACCACGACGCTGGTCTCGGGGCCTCAGACCCCGCCACATCCATACAGCCGTGATACCGACCATCAGCGGTGGGCAGAAATTAGTAACACCCTCAAGAACAAGGTAATAGAGGGACTTTGGCCGTCATCGGCGTTCAGCCGAAGTATGTATGGCCATACATACTTCCCGGCCCCAAGCATCGCAGAGGCCCTGGCGGTCGATGACCGCCCTCGCCCGCGATCATGTCACCGCTTGAACGTCGCAGGGCCGCCCGATGGGCGGCCCTGCGGACGACGGTGCGTCGCACCGATCAGTCGTTGAGCGTCTGCTTCACCTCCACCAGCTCGAAGGCCTCCACGTGGTCGCCGACCTTGATGTCGTTGAACTTCTCCACGTTGAGGCCGCACTCGTAGCCGTGGGTCACCTCCTTCACATCGTCCTTGAAGCGCTTCAGGGTGCCGAGGTCGCCGGTGTACACCACAATGCCATCGCGGATCACACGCACCTTGTTGGTGCGCTTGAGCTTGCCGTCGAGGACGAAGCAGCCGGCCACGGTGCCCACCTTGCTGATCTTGAAGGTCTCGCGCACCTCGGCGGTGCCCACCACCTTCTCCACTTCCTTGGGCGCCAGCATGCCCTCCATGGCTTGCTTGATCTCCTCGATGGCGTCGTAGATGATGGAGTAGAGGCGGATGTCGATCTCCTCGGTCTCGGCCAGCTTGCGCGCGCCGGGGGTGGGTCGCACCTGGAACCCGATGATGATGGCGTCGGACGCGGTGGCCAGCAGCACGTCGCTCTCGGCGATCGGGCCCACGGCCTTGTGGATCACGTTCACCTTGATCTTCTCGGTGCTGAGCTTCAGCAGCGAGTCGGTGAGCGCCTCCACCGAGCCGTCCACGTCGCCCTTCACGATGATGTTCAGCTCCTTGAAGTCGCCGATGGCGAGGCGGCGGCCGATCTCATCCAGCGTGATGTGCTTGTGGGTGCGGATGCCCTGTTCGCGCTGCAGCTGCTGGCGGCGCGTGGCGATCTGGCGGGCCTCGCGCTCATCCTCCAGCACGTAGAAATGGTCGCCGGCGTTGGGCGCACCATCGAGGCCCAGGATCGACACCGGCGTGGAGGGCCCCGCGTCGTTGACGGCCTGCCCGCGTTCGTTGAACATGTTGCGCACGCGACCGCTGAACTGGCCGGCCAGCAGTACATCGCCCTTGCGTAGGGTGCCGCCCTCCACCAGGATGGTGGTGACGTAGCCGCGGCCCTGCTCCAGCGTGCTCTCGATCACCACGCCCATGGCGCGCTTGGCCGGGTCGGCCTTCAGATCCAGCATCTCCGCCTCCAGAAGCACCTTGTCCAGCAGGCTCTCGATACCGAGGCCCTTCTTGGCGCTGATCTCCTGGCTCTGGAATTTGCCCCCCCACTCCTCCACCAGGATGTTCATCTGGCTGAGCTCCTCGCGGATCTTATCGGGGTTGGCCCCCTCCTTGTCGATCTTGTTCAAGGCGAAGACCATCGGCACGCCGGCGGCCTGCGCGTGGTTGATGGCCTCGCGCGTCTGCGGCATCACGCTGTCGTCCGCGGAGATCACGATGATCGCGATGTCCGTTACCTGGGCGCCGCGGGCGCGCATGGCCGTGAAGGCCTCGTGGCCCGGGGTGTCCAGGAAGGTGATGTGCTTGCCGTTCTTCAGCTGCACACTGTACGCACCGATGTGCTGCGTGATGCCACCGGCCTCACCGGCCACCACGTTGGCCTTGCGCACATGGTCCAGCAGGGAGGTCTTGCCATGGTCCACGTGGCCCATGACGGTGACGATGGGCGGGCGTGGCACCATGCGGCGCTCGTCGTCGGGTTCCATGGGGATGTTCTCCTGCACCTCGGCACCCACGAACTCCACCTTGAAACCGTATTCATCGGCGATCACCGACAGGGTCTCCGCGTCGAGGCGCTGGTTGATGCTCACCATCAGGCCCAGGCTGAAGCAGGCCTTGATGATGTCGG
Organism: Flavobacteriales bacterium; assembly: GCA_016713875.1. Taxonomy (NCBI): domain Bacteria; kingdom Pseudomonadati; phylum Bacteroidota; class Flavobacteriia; order Flavobacteriales; species Flavobacteriales bacterium. Next base: position 3,486,003 of record JADJOI010000003.1, on the reverse strand, counting down.
TGACGGGCACGCCCATCATCGAGGCCAGCTCGCTCGCGGTGACGAACTCGGTGACCTTGAGGGTCTTGCCGGCCAACTCGCGAGCAGCCTGCTCCTCCTCGAAGCGTTGGAAACGCTCGGCGCGTTTGTCGCGACGGATCTTGGCGCCCTTGCTCTTGCCGCCGGTCAGGCGCGCGAGGGTCTCGCTCACCTTCTTCTTCACGGCGTTCTCGTCGAGCTCGCCGGGGCGGCCACCGGGGCGGCTGGCGGCGTCGCGCTGCTCCTGCTGCACGGCCCGGTCCACGTTCACGGGCCCGGGTTTCACGATGCGCTTGCGCCGTCCGCGCTCTCCGCCCTGATCACCGCGGTCGGCCGGTTTGCGCTCCCGCTCCACGGGCAGTTCGATCTTGCCCACGGTCTTGGGACCGGTGAGCTTTTCGGCGCGTGCACGGATCAGCTCCGGTTCGGCCGGAGCGGGCGGGGGCGGGGCCGCAGGCGCGGCAGGGGCGGACGGGGCCGCGGCGGCGGGGGCCACTGGCGCCGGGGTCGCTTCCACCGGGGTGGCGGGCGCAGCGGCGGCCTTCTTGCGCGGGGCCAGGTCGATCTTGTCCAGGACCTTCACGGCGGGCTTCTCCACCTTGGCCTTGATGGTCTCGGTGGCCGGTTTGACCTCCGGTGCGGCCACCGGCTCGGTGGCCACAGGTGCAGGGGCGGGCACGGGTTCCTCGACCACTGGACGGGCCGAGGGCTTTTCGGGCACTAGGCTGATCGTTTCCCGCTCCTGGCGCAGTTGCACCGTGGCCTTGCTCTGCTCCTTGATGGCCTTGTCCGAACCGAATTCGGCCAGCAGCAGCTCATAGAGGTCCCCGGCGATCTTCGTGTTCGGGTTGCTCTCCACCTTGTGGCCTTTCTTCTCCAGGAACTCCACCACGGTGTGGAGCCCGAGATTGAACTCGCGGGCCACCTTGCTCAATCGCACGCCCTTGTCCGCTGCTTCGCTCATTCAGTTCGCGTTGTCCGTTCGCCGTTCTCCGTGCGGTCCCCGGCTCAGCCCTCCAGCTCCGCCTTCAGGATCCGCACCACTTCATTGATCGTTTCCTCCTCCAGGTCGGTCCGCTTCACCAGCTCCTCCACCGGGATGTCCAGCACGCTGCGCGCCGTGTCGCAGCCGATGGTCTTCAGCTCATCGATGATCCAGTGCTCGATCTCGTCGGCGAACTCCTCCAGGTCCACGTCATCGGTGACCTCGTCGGTCTCACGGTACACATCGATCTCGTAGCCGGTGAGGCGGCTGGCGAGCTTGATGTTGTGCCCGCCCTTGCCGATGGCCAGGGCCACCTGATCGGGCTTCATGTATACCTCTGCGCGCTTGTGCTCCACGTTGAGCTTGATGTTGCCGATCTTGGCCGGGCTCAGCGCCCGCTGGATCAGCAGCTGCTCGTTGCTCGTGAAGTTGATCACGTCGATGTTCTCGTTGCGCAGCTCGCGCACGATACCGTGGATGCGGCTGCCCTTCATGCCCACGCAGGCGCCCACCGGATCGATGCGGTCGTCGTAGCTCTCCACGGCCACCTTGGCCCGTTCACCCGGCTCGCGCACGATGCGCTTGATGGTGATGAGGCCGTCGGCCACCTCGGGCACCTCCTGCTCGAACAACTTGGCCAGGAACTCCGGCGCAGTGCGGCTCAGGATCACCACCGGGGTGTTGTTGCGCATCTCCACCTTCCACACCACCGCCCGCACGCTGTCGCCCTTCTTGAAGAAGTCGCTCTTGATCTGCTGGTCCTTGGGCAGGATGAGCTCGTTGCCCTCGTCGTCCAGGATCAGCGTCTCGCGCTTCCACACCTGGTACACCTCGCCGGTCATGATCTCGCCCACCCGCTCCTTGTACTTGTTGTACAGGTGGTCCTTCTCCAACTCCAGGATCCGGCTCTGCAGGTTCTGCTTCAGGCTCAAGATGTTGCGACGACCGAAGTCGACGATCTTCACCTCCTGGCTCACCTCCTCGCCCACCTCGAAGTCCGGCTCGATCTTGCGGGCCTCGCTAAGCTCGATCTCCAGGTTGTCGTCCTCGCTCATCCCGTCCTCCACGATCACGCGGTTGAGCCAGATCTCCAGGTCGCCCTTGTCGGGGTTGATGATGATGTCCACGTTGGCCTCCTCGCCGAAACGTTTCTTCACCACCCCCCGGAACACGTCCTCCAGGATGCCCATCATGGTCACCCGGTCGATGTTCTTGATGTCCTTGAATTCCCCGAAGGATTCGATGAGGTTCACGGTGCTCATGGCACGGTCAATTGAACTTTAAGCTGGCTTGTGTGGATCGGATGTCGCCGAAAGGCAGCGCAAGCACGTTGTCGTCCAGCTTGTCGGGCCTGCCCTTCACCTTGCTCGGGATCAGCGGCCGGAGGTTCATGGCGGCGGCGTCCATCGACTCCAACCGCCCCTCCAGGGCGCGGCCGTCGGCGAGCTTCACCACCACCAGGCGGCCGGTGTGCTTGGCGTACTGGGCGGGCACCTTGAAGGGACGGCCCATGCCGGGGCTGCCCACCTGAAGCTCCAGGTCATGCCCCTGGGCATCCAGGTCGGCGCGCAGGGCGCGGTTCAGCGCCACCAGCTGCTCGAGGGTAATGGCCTGGGGGTCGTCGACCTCCACCACCACCTTGTCGCCGGGGCGCACCTCCACGTCCACCAGGAAATGACCGGTGCCCGCCAGATGGCGTTCCACCATTTCCCGCATGTGCCCTTCGGTGATCATCGTGCCTGACCGCCGGGGAACAAAAAAGAGGGGCGGTCCCCTCTTCCTCGCTCAACCGACTGACGGGGCAAATGTACGCATCAGCGGCGAACGGCCAAGCGGAGGTCAGTCGAAGGCCTGCATATCGCACAACCGGCGGTAATGCCCCCCCGCAGCGTGCAGACCGGCGTGCGTACCCCGCTCCACGATGGCGCCGTCCACCACCACGCAGATCTCGTCACAGTGCTGGATCGTGCTCAGCCGATGCGCGATCACCAGGCTGGTGCGCCCCTCCATCATCCGGAAGAGCGCATCCTGCACCAGCCGTTCGCTTTCGGTGTCCAGGGCGCTGGTGGCCTCGTCGAGGATGAGGATCGGGGGGTTCTTCAGCACCGCCCGGGCGATGGCCAGGCGCTGCTTCTGGCCCCCGCTCAGGCGGTTCCCCATATCGCCGATGCCGGTCTGGTAGCCGTGGTCGAGCCGTGTGATGAAGTCGTGGGCGTTGGCGATGCGCGCCGCCCGCTCGATGTCGGCCGTGGCCACCCCCGGCTGCCCGAAGGCGATGTTGTTGGCCACCGTGTCGTTGAACAGGATGCTGTCCTGGGTCACGATGCCCATCAGGGCGCGCAGGTCCTTGAGCTTCAGGCCGCGCACATCCTGACCGTCGATCAGCACGCGCCCGCCGGTGACGTCGTAGAACCGCGGCAGCAGACCGGCGAGCGTGCTCTTGCCCCCGCCGCTGGTGCCCACCAGCGCCACGCTGCGCCCCTTGGGCAGCACCAGGTCCACCGTGCGAAGCACCGGGCGCTCGTCATAGGCGAACCGCACGCTTTCGAAGACCACGCGGTCGGTGAAGGCGGTGATGGGCCTGGCATCAGGGCGTTCCTTCACGCTATTGTCCACGGCCAGCAGCTCGAAGATGCGCTCTGCGCTGGCCCCGCCCTTGCGGATCCAGTAATAGCCCGTGGTGAAGCTCTTGGCGGGCGCCAGCAGCTGGCTGAACAGGATGATGTAGCCGATGAAGGCCCCCCCGCTCAGGCTGGCGTCCTGGCCGATCACCAGGCTGCCGCCCAGGTACACCAGCGTCACCATCACCAGGGCGCCCAGGAACTCGCTGAGGGGCGAGGCCATGTCACGCCGGCGCAGGGTGAACACGTTCAGCTTGTTGAGCATCTCGTTCTCTCGCCGGAACCGCCGCCGCATCTGCTCCTCGCCATTGAAGGCCTTCACCACCCGCATGCCGGTGAGGGTCTCCTCCACCGTGCTCAACAGGTCGGCGGCCTTCTGCTGCGCCCGCAGGCCCTCCTTGCGCAGGCTCTTGCCGATGCGGCCGATCAGCAGCCCGCTCAGGGGCAGCAGCAGCAGCGCGATGAGGGTGAGCTTCCAGGAGATGCCGATCATGAGCGCCAGCGACAGCACGATGGTGATGGGCTCGCGGAACACCATCTCGATGTAGTTCATGATGCTGAACTCCACCTCCTGCACGTCCTGCGTGATGCGTGCGATCGTGTGGCCCTTGCGCTCGCCGGTGTGGAAGCGCATGGGCAGGTCCAGGATCTTGTCGTACACCTCGTTGCGCAGGTCGCGCACCGCCCGGTTGCGCAGGATGCCGATGGCCCACAAGGCGAAGTAGCGGAACAGGTTCTTCAGCAGGAAGCACAGGGCCACCACCACGCAGATGAAGATCAGCCCCCCCATCTGCCCGTGCTCCTGGATGTAGGTGGCCATCCGCCAGTTGAAGAGCTCGGGCAGGCGCTTGAGGCCCTCCAGGCTGAGGTCCACCGCGGGCCGTGCGCTGGGCGGCGGCGCCTGGCCGAAGAGCAGGTTGAGGAAAGGGATGAAGACCAGCAGCGAGGCCAGGTGGAACACGGTGCTCCCCAGGTTGAACACCACGTTGAGCACCGCGTAGCCCCGGTAAGGCCGCGCATAGCGCAGGACGCGGAAGAAGTTGCGCATGCCTGGATCCCCGCTCCCACAGGGCGGGGCCAAAGGTAGCCGCCCACGCCGCCGCGGCCGGGTATCTTCGCCACCGATGGACAGCATCCGACAGAACAAGGTGAACAGCCTGCTGCAGGAGGAGCTCGCCGCGGTGTTCCAGACCGAGGGCCGGCGCCTGCTGCCCGGCAGCCTCATCACCGTCAGCGCCGTGCGCGTGAGCCCCGACCTCGGCGTGGCCAAGGCCTACCTCAGCCTCTTCCCCGTGAAGGACAAACAGGCCGCGCTCGACCGCATCCGCGACGACGCCCATCACCTGCGGGGGCTCCTGGGCCGACGCATCGGCCGGCAGATGCGCGTGGTGCCCGAACTGCTCTTCTACGTGGACGATTCACTCGACCGGGCCGAGGAGATCGACAAGCTCCTGAAGAAGTAGAATGTGCGAATGCGGAAATGTGATCACGTGGGAAGGTGGATACGTGGAGCCATTTCGAGCCGCATCGAAGCCACGCATGACGAACGCCACTTTCGCCTCATGTCCACATTGGTAATTCCCGAAGGGTAATGCAATACGACCCCGTCAAGCGCCAGCTCGGCTCCGTCTTCAAGCGCTCACCCTTCCTGCGCCGGCTGTTCTATCGCCTGCTGGACCTGTTGCTGCTGCGCGCCTGGCATGTGCACCGGGAGCTGAGGGCCTGGGCCCGCGGCGTGGGCGACAAGGCGCTGCACCTGTACGACGCCGGCGCCGGATACGGCCAATACAGCTACTGGCTCAGCGGGCGCCTGCCGAAGGCGCGGATCACCGCCATCGATGTGAAGGAGGAGCAGGTGGCCGATTGCAACGCCTTCTTCCGCGCCATCGGTCGCCCACAGGTGAGCTTCCAGGTGGGCGATGTCACCCGGTTCCAGCAGCCCGGCAGCTTCGACCTGGTGGTGTGCGTGGATGTGATGGAGCACATCCTGGAGGACGAGGCGGCCCTGCGGTGCTACGGCAGCTCCCTGAAGCCCGGCGGCATGCTCATCATCAGCACGCCCAGCGACCAGGGCGGCAGCGACGTGCACGACGAGGGCGAGGGTTCCTTCATCGAGGAGCACGTTCGCGACGGCTACAACATCGACGACCTGAAGGCGAAATGCCTGCGCAACGGCTTCAGCCGGGTGGAGGCGCGCTACAGCTACGGCACCCCGGGCAAGATCAGCTGGAAGCTGAGCATGAAATGGCCGTTGCTGATGCTCAATACCAGCAAGCTCTTCTTCCTCATCCTGCCGGCCTACTACCTCATCACCTACCCCATCGCCTTCGTGCTGAACATGGCCGATGTGCGCATGAAGCACCCCACGGGGACGGGGCTGATCGTGAAGGCGTGGAAGTAGCCAAGTGCCATGTGCTCGTGTGATCAGCAACCCTATTCTGTAGGCATAGGTTCAACGGGTGCTTCCTTCGCCTTGGGCTTTCGCTTGGGCAATATCCGGTAGCCGAACGTCAGAACGAGCTGCTGGTTCATGAGCGGGGAGATCAACCCGTCGGTATGGTCTTTCACGTCCTGGAGGCCATGGTAGTACCGCAAACCGGCCTGGGTCAGTTTCGTCAGCTGGATATCGATGCTGGCCACAGCCCCGAAGTCCGTGTGTTTCAACCCCATGTCATCGACCTCTTCACTGGTCGGCGTTCCATACCCGTTCGCGGACGGAAAGGTCCGGAAGGTCCCGCGTTCGACGAGGGGTGTGGCCACCTGGAGTCCGGTACCGATCCGGAATCGCCAAAGGCTCACGTCCACCATCATGGGCAGGCACAGGGAATGCACCGCCCGGTCGGTCGATCGGATCATCACGCCTGGGTGCCAGTGCTCATCGTGACCAGCGATAAAGCTCCAGTGAAGGCCCGTGCTGAACTGGAGGAGGCGTGAGAGCGCGTGCGACAAGGTTCCGCCAACACACCAGGAAAAGCGATGATCGACGACCTGATACTCCCCTCGGCCCGTGACCGGGTAGAGGTCCGTCCGGATCCGCCCTGCACCACCGCCGGCCATCACACGCAGCTCCCACTGACCGAACATCGAGACCGGCAGCAAAGTGAGGCAGACCAGACTTGAACGGAGGTTCATCGGGTTCACCGATGATCGAAGATAGGTGACCACCGATCTTCACGCCGTGAACCTCCCTCTCCTCTTCGCCCGGCGCTACCTGCTGGCGTCGCGCAAGGCCACCGGGCGTCGCACCAACGCCATCAACCTGATCACCTGGATCAGCATCGTGGTGGTGGCCGTGGTCACCGGGGCCATGGTGGTGGTGCTCAGCACGCTGAACGGCATCAACCAGCTGGTGGATTCCATCTACAGCCCTTTCGACCAGGACCTCACCATCACGCCGGCCCGCGGCAAGACCCTGTGGCGCGACAGCCTGGACGTGGAGGCGCTGCGCACGGCCGCCGGCGCCGAGCGGGCCAGCTGGGTGATCGAGGAGAACGTGCTGCTGCAAGGCAATGGCCAGCAGGCGGTGGCCACCCTGAAGGCGGTGGAGCCGCAGTACCTGGCCATGAGCGGCATGGAACGCCACCTGTTCAGCGGCGAGCCCGTGCTGGAAGGCGTTCAGGGGCCCACGGCCCTGCTGGGGCTGGGCCTCAAGATGGACCTGGGCGTGCCCCTGGACGACGGCATCCTGACGCCCCTGCGCATCAGCGCTCCGGTGCGCGGCCGCAAGCTGAGCACCTACCAGCGGCGCGCCTTCGAGCAGGTGGACGTGGCGGTGAGCGGCACCTTCAGCATCAACATGGAGTTCGACACCCGCTACGTGCTGCTGCCACTGGAGCTGGGCGCCAACCTGCTGCACTATGAGCGCGAGGCCAGCGCGGTGGAACTACAGCTGCCCGCAGGGGCCGATGCCGACCGCGCCGCCGCGACCCTCCGCAGCGCCCTGGGCGACCGCTGCACCGTGCGCACGCGGCACCAGAAGAACGCCCTGATGTACAGCACCAACGCCAGCGAGAAGTGGTTCACCTTCGTGGTGCTGAGCTTCATCGGCCTCATCGGCGCCTTCAACATCATCGCCTCGCTGACGATGATGATGATCGACAAGAAGGTCGACATGCGCACGCTGATGGCGCTGGGGGCCGATGAGCGGCTGGTGCGGCGCGTGTTCCTGATCGAAGGCCTGCTGATCGTGGGCGTGGGCGCCATGGCCGGCCTCGCCTTGGGGCTGGGGCTCTGCTGGGCCCAGCAACGCTTCGGGCTGCTCACGCTCAGCGGCTCGGTGGTGGACAGCTACCCCGTGCAGGTGCTGCCCGGCGATCTGCTGCTGGTGATCGGCGCCGTGGCCGTCATCGGGCTGCTGACCACCTGGCTGCCGCTGCGCGCGCTGAGCCGCCGCTTCCTCCAGAGCGCCTAGGCCACGGCGGCCAGCGCGTGGGTGGCCTTCACCTCGTCCAGGATCGCCTCGATGTTCGCCGGATCACGCTCGGTGCACAGGCGCAGCCGCACCTCCTTCACGTTGGGCAGGCCCTTGAGGTAGTTGCCATAGTGCCGGCGCATCTCCACCACGCCTTCCCACGGACCCTTCCACGCGATGGAGGTGAGCAGGTGCTGGCGGGCGGCCTCCACGCGGTCGGCCACGGTGGGCGGCGTGCGGTGCGTGCCCGTGGCCATGTAATGCTTGATCTCGTTGAAGATCCACGGATGGCCGATGCTCGCACGACCGATCATCACACCGTCCACGCCGTAACGGTCGCGGTTCTCCACGGCCTTCTCCGGCGTGTCCACATCGCCGTTGCCGAAGATGGGGATGTGCATGCGCGGGTTGTTCTTCACCTCGCCGATCAGCGTCCAGTCGGCCGGACCTTTGTAGAGCTGGGCGCGCGTGCGGCCGTGGATGCTCAAGGCCTGGATGCCCACATCCTGCAGGCGCTCGGCCACTTCGATGATGTTCCTGCTTTTGTCGTCCCAGCCCAGGCGCGTCTTCACGGTCACGGGCAGCTTCACGGCCTTCACCACCTTCTCGGTGAGGCGCACCATCTTGTCCACGTCGAGCAGCAGGCAGGCGCCGGCGCCCTTGCTCACCACCTTATGCACGGGGCAGCCGTAGTTGATGTCGATGAGGTCGGGCCCGGCGGCCTCGGCGATGCGTGCGGCCTCCTCCATGGCGTCCTCGGAACCACCGAAAAGCTGGATGCCGATGGGGCGCTCGGCCTCGAAGATGTCGAGCTTCTTCAGCCCCTTGGCGGCCTTGCGGATGAGGCCCTCGCTGCTGATGAACTCGGTGAACATCAGATCGGCCCCGTGCTGTTTGCACAGCGCGCGGAAGGGCGGGTCGCTGACGTCCTCCATGGGGGCCAGCAGCAACGGGAACTCCGGCAGCTCGATGGGACCGATGCGGGGCATGTGGAAAGGGGCCGGCAAAGGTACGGGAGGGGCAGGGGCGGGGCCAGGGATGCTCCCATTCGCTACTTTCGCGCTCCTTGGAGAGATGGCCGAGTGGTTGAAGGCGCGCGCCTGGAAAGTGCGTATACCTTAACAGGGTATCGGGGGTTCGAATCCCTCTCTCTCCGCCGATCAGCCCCGCGAAAGCGGGGCTTGTTGTTCATGGATGGGTGCGGATGGCTCACGACCGCAAGAGGGATAGAGGGCCGGGCCGCACTAGACAGGGCTCCATCATCCAAGAAGGAGGCGCCCCATTGAACAGCAGCGCAGAGGATCAAGCGCCATTTCTCCAACCGGCATCATGAGGAACTTCACCGCTTCGAGAAGGTCAACGTCAAGCAGCGTCCTTCACGCTGCGCTCGTCAACGCGGTGTAGCTTTCGGCAACGCACAAGTCCGATCCTTGACTCCCATGGACATCCGGCCATCTGGATCCCTGCTCCTGCCGCTACTTGGGCTATCCCTGTTCACTGACACCATGGTCCAAGCACAGGGGAGCTTCATCTTCCCCGATGCGACCGCTCGATGGCAAGTGAATCTATGGTCGATGGGTGCGACGGAGCCGTGGCGGGTTTATGGCATGGCCGGCGACACACTGATCGATGGCCTCGTCCACAAGAAGATCGTATGGAACGAAGACACGGTCCTCGATGGCCTGGACCAAGTCTATGCGGGTGCCCTTCGCGACGAACTGGGCGTATGGAAGTTCCTGCCACCGGGTGACAGCCTCGCGTTGAGCATCTATGACCTCACCGGTACAGAGGGTGACACGATCGTCATTGAACCACCCGCCTTCGGATCGGGTCCTGTTGCGTATCAGGTAAACGCGCTCGATACGGTCATGCTCAATGGTACCATGCGACGAAGATGGCATCTGACCGCGTTGGACTTTCCATGGGCGGAGGTCTGGATCGAGGGGATCGGCAGCACGGAAGGTCCCTTGACCCACTCATCGTTCATGGCAGATGCAGGCACCAGCCTTGTCTGCTTCCATGAGCATGACTCCTTGTTCTATATCGACCCGTATGCGGATGACTGCACATGGACCATTGTTTCGATCGATGAACCCGCCGATCAGGTGCGCTTCAAGATCCACCCGAACCCCGCTCAGACACAGCTGCACATCCGCTTTGATGAACCGCAGGCCACGGTGGTCGCGACGATCCGCAACATGCAGGGCTGCGTCATACGAACGGTTCAGATCCGTGGCGATGCGACCCTCGACGTGTCCGCCTTGCCACGCGGGGCCTACTTGCTGGAGTTGCATGCTCCCGACAAGCATCGCTATCACACACGGTTGTGCCTCCAGTAGTGGAGCAACCTGTCCCTACCCAGAGCTCACCTCCCCGCACAGCGGCCGCTGGAAGCGCTCGCGCACCAGGTCGTCGCTAAGGCCCTGGCCCAGCAGGAACATCAACTTGGTGACCGCGGCCTCCACGGTCATGTCGTAGGCGCTGAGCATGCCCATGTCCACAAAGGCGCGGCTGGTCTGGTAGCGGCCCTGTTCCACCCGTCCGCCGACGCATTGGGTGGTGTTCACCAGCAGTACACCGCGCTCCGTGGCCTCGCGCAGGGCCTCGAGGAAGGCCTCGTCGGTGGGGCCGTTGCCACTGCCGAAGGTGGTGAGCACCACGGCGCGCAGGTCGGGCGTGGCGAGCGCGTGCCGCACCCAGTCGGGCCGGATGCCGGGGAAAAGCCGCAGCACGCCGACGCGGTCGTCCACGCCGGTGTGTACGGTGAGCGGGCCGGTGCGCAAAGGGAGCACGGCGTTGCGGTCGTAGCGCAGGTGCACGCCGGCCTCGGCCAGGCGCGGGTAGTTGGGGCTGCGGAAGGCCTCGAAGCGCTCGGCATGCACCTTCACCGTGCGGTTGCCGCGGAACAGACTGTACTCGAAGTACACCGCCACCTCGGGCACGATGGGCCGGCCGTTCTCGGCAGCCGCGGCGATCTCGATGGCGGTGATCAGGTTCTCCTTCGCGTCGGTGCGGATGGTGCCGATGGGCAGCTGCGACCCGGTGAGCACCACGGGCTTGCCCAGCCCCTCGAGCAGGAAGCTGAGCGCACTGGCCGTGTACGCCATGGTGTCGCTGCCGTGCAGCACCACGAAGCCATCGTACCGGTCGTAGTGCTCACCGATGATCCGCGCCACGCGCACCCAGTCGGTGGGCCGCATGTCGCTGCTGTCGATGGGCTTCTCGAAGGCCACCGAGCCGAGCTTCACGCCCACGCGCTCCAGCTCGGGCACCTGCTCCTCCAGATGCTCCAGGTCCATGGGGCGCAGGGCGCCGGTGCGCGGGTCGGCCCACATGCCGATGGTGCCTCCGGTGTAGATGATGAGGACGGAACGCTGGGTCATGGGCGAGTGAGATTCAACCACAGATGAACGCAGATGGACACGGATGAATGCAAGGCTGGATGCAAGAAGCCGGGCAGACCATACCCGAACTGTTCGCAGGGTTATCCGTGTTCATCGGTGTCCATCAGTGGTTCAACCCGAACAACCGCATGGCGTTGTCGGTGGTGATGCGCGCGATCTCCTCCACGGAGCGACCGGTGGCCTTGGCCAGTTCGGCGGCCACGAACGGGATGTAGCTGCTCTCGTTGCGCTTGCCGCGGTGGGGCAACGGCGCGAGGTAGGGGGCATCGGTCTCGAGGACGCAGCGCTCCGGTCCCAGCTCGCTCATTACCTGGGCCAGGCCGCTCTTCGGGTAGGTGATCACACCGCCGATGCCGAGCAGGAAGCCGTCCAGCGCCAGGATCCTCCGCCCCTCCTCCACTGTTCCGCCGAAGCAATGGAAGATGCCGCGCAGGTCATCGTTCTTCTCCTCCTCCACGATCGCGATGGTCGCTTCAAAGCTGTTGCGGCAATGGATCACGATGGGCAGGCGCAGCTCCTTCGCCCAGCGGATGTGCTGCCGGAAGACCTCCTGCTGCTGCGCGAGCCAGGTCTTGTCCCAGTAGAGGTCGATGCCGATCTCGCCCACCGCGCAGTAGCGGCCGGTGCGCAGCTCGCGTTCCAGCACGGCCATCACCGCATCGTTGTGCTCGCCCACGGAGCAGGGGTGCAGGCCCATCATGGGGAAGCAGCGCCCGGGATGCGCGGCGGCGAGCGCGTTCATGCCCGTGATGCTGTCCAGGTCGATGTTGGGCAGGAAGAACTTCTCCACACCGGCGGCGATGGCGCGAGCGAGCATTTCCTCGCGGTCGCCGTCGAACTGCCTGCCATAGAGGTGGGCGTGGGTATCGATGAACATCGGGCGAATGTAGAATGCGACAAGCTGCGCATTGGTGCGTTCAGCGTCACGTGTCGTGCGGGTCCCGGTACCTATCGCACGAACGCGCAACTTTACCGCGATGAAGGTCCTCGTCCTCCGCTTCTCCTCGATCGGCGACATCGTGCTCACCAGCCCGGTGCTGCGTTGTGTGAAGCAGCAGGTGCCGGGCGCCGAGGTGCACGTGGCCACCAAGAGCGCCTTCGCCGACCTGTTGCGCTACAACCCGCACGTGAGCCGGGTGCATGAACTGGGCGACGACCTCGGCGCGCTGATCGCGCAGTTGAAGGCCGAGCGCTTCGACCGGGTGATCGACCTGCACCACAACCTGCGCACCGCACGGATCAAGCGCGCGCTCGGCATTCCTGCGCAGAGCTTCCCCAAGCTCAACATTGAGAAGTGGCTGCTCGTGAACTTCGGACACGGACAAGCGCCGGCGAAATGGCGGGTCCTGTCCCGTTTGTGGTGGAGATGGAAGGAAGCTCGACTCTCATCCATGGAGGGCGTCCATATCGTCGATCGCTACATGAGCACGATCGCCCCGCTCGGCGCGAAGAACGACGACTTGGGTCTTGAGCTGCACATCCCCACCGACCGCCGCGTGGCGCTGGACATCCTGCCCGCCAGCCACCGCAACGGATACACCGCCCTGGCCATCGGCGCGGCGCACGCCACCAAACGCCTGCCCCCGCACAAGCTCATCACGCTCGCGAAGGCCATCCCCGGGCCCATGGTGCTCATCGGCTCCGAGGTGGACAGCGCGGTGGCCCGGGCCATCGGTGACGCTGTCGGGGCCCGGGTCTTCGACGCCACCGGCCGCTTCGACCTGCTGGGCAGCGCCTCGCTGATCGGTTCCGCGCACAGCGTGATCACGCACGACAGCGGCGCCATGCACATCGCCTGCGCGCTGGCCAGACCCGTGGTCAGCGTGTGGGGCAGCACCGTGCCCGCCTTCGGCATGGGACCCTATCAACCGACCCTTCCGCAGCAGGCCCACGTGGTGGAAGTGCCGGGCCTCGGCTGCCGGCCGTGCAGCAAGCTGGGCTTCGGCCACTGCCCCAAGGGCCACTTCCACTGCATGGAGAAGCAGGACGTGCAGCGGATCGCGCAACTTGCCGCTCCATGAGCTGGGACATCTACATCCAGGACCTGCCTCCCGTGCGCTCGGCGAACGAGATCCCGGAGCACTTCCGCCCCCGGCCGATCGGCGAGCGGGACCTGCTGGCCGCGCGGATCCGCAAGGTCTTCCCCATGGCCGATGCGCAGGATGGCGACTGGTTCTTCGTGAACGCACCGGGCATGGACCTGAGCCTGCAGCTGCATCTGGAGGATGCCTCGCAGGTGCGCTACATCCTGGTGCATGTGCACGGGGGCCCACAGAGCGCGGCCGGGATCGCCGCCCTGCTGCGCGAGCTCGGCTTGCGCGCACTGGACACTGCCACCGGCGACCTGTTCGACGCCGAGACCTTGGAGGAGGGCCTTTGACCCCGCTTCTACTCGAAGAGCGCCTTCAGTTCGGTGGCCTCCCCCGGCTTCATCTTGCCGCTGAGGATGAGCCGCAATTGCCTGCGGCGCAACGCCCCATCATACCGGTGCTGTTCCTCTTCATTCGTGGGCACCGCTTCGGGCACGTTCACCGGTCGTCCGGCCTGGTCCACCGCCACGAACGTATAGATCGCGCTGTTGCACTTGATCTTCTCGCCGGTCACCTGGTCCTCCACATACACATCGCTCCACACCTCCATGCTGCTGCCGAACGCGCGGCTGACATGGCTGTGGATGGTGACGAAATCGCCCAGCTTGATCGGCTTGTCGAATCCCACATGGTTCACCGCCACCGTCACCGCCACGCGCTTGCAATGCCGGTGCGCACTGATCGCGCAACTGATGTCGAGCCATTGCAGCAAGCGCCCACCGAACAGATTGCCCAGCGTGTTGGTGTCGTTGGGGAGGACCACATGGGTGGTCTGCGCATAGCTGTCAGTGACGGAGCGGGCGACCTTGTTCATGGGCGGTCGTAGAAAAGGACACGTCCGTCGTCGGTGCCGGTGACGAACTGCGCCTCGGTGAACAGGCAGGGCGCCCGGTGGTGCTGGTCCTTGTTCTCGGGGAAGGTCAGCTTCTGCACCACATCGCCCGTGGCATCGCGGAACTCCACTCCGCCCTTCTCCACGGCCTTCGCCGTGATGTCGCCCGAGCGCGCCTCCAGCTGCTGGTAGAACCGGTCGAAGGTGCTGTTCTTCATGTCGAGCCCCATGGCCTTCACCGCGCGCGGATCGGGGATCCAGGTGTGGCCCTGCAGGGTCTTGTCCACCTTGCCGCTCTTCACGTCCCACACCTCGCGCTTGCCGCTGTGGCCGATCAGCACCACGAACTCGCCGTTGGCATTGAACGAAGCGTGGTACACCGCCGTGCTGCCATCCTCCGCATAGGGAAAGGCCTGCACCCGCTTGCCGCTCTCGATGTCCCAAAGCTCGGCGCCCTTGTCGGTGCCCACCAGGATGCGGTCGCCCTTGGGCGCCAGCTCCAGGCAGGTCACCTCGCACTTGGCCAGTTTGAGGGTGCGTGCTGCGGGCTCCTTCGCCACCTGCGCGGACAACGGAAGGATGGCGGCCCACAGAACGGGGATCAACAGGGTGCGCATCAGGCGGGATCGATCAGGTGATGGTGCTGCCGCAGCCAGTCCAGGGCGGTGTCCTTGTCCGGGAACATCTGGATGGGCCGCGTGGGCTTGTGGTGCCGCACGAACACGTTTGCGGCCAGCTGGTGGCTGAAGTCGCGCACGATGATGGCGTCCGCGGCCACGTAGACATTGCTTTCCGGACTGCTGGCGAAGGCGCGTGCCTCGTTGGACATCGTGGTGCCCTCGCCCACGCTCACCAGCAGCAGCACCTTCCGGCCCTTGCGCTCGGCCTCCAAGGCCTCGAACATGCGGCGCACCTCCTCCACCTGCACCGTGCGCCCATCGCGGAAGTGCACGTGCGCCACATCGCCGTCGAGCAGGTCGATGGTGCAGGCTTCAAGCTCCAGGCGGGGCATGGTCCGAGGGCGGGGCGGCAAATGTAGTGCGGTGCCCTGCGGCCCCGACACCCGTCAGTGCACAAGCAACCAGGCGCCCTCGACGGTCCCCTGGTTCAGGGCCGATACGGCCTTCACCGCCGCGGACCGGTCGGCGTAGCTGGCCACCGCCACCCGGTACAACCCGCGATGCACGTCGATGACCCTGGCCTGGAAGCCGCGCCGGGCCATGTCCGCGATGAAGCGGCCCGCATTGTCCTCGATGCTGAAGCAGCCTCCGATCACGTGGTAGCGCGCCTCGGGCATCGCGGGTACGGCCACGTGGGTGGAATCGACGGCCGCCACCGGCGGTTCGCCGAGGTGCACCGGTACGGGGTCATGGCCTTCGCCCAACAGGGGCAGCACCATCACGCCGGACCCTTCGGGCACCGGAACATGGAACACCGTGTCCACAGCCGGGTCGAAGGACGGAACGGCATCGCGCATGACGTAGCGTGCCGGTTCTCCGCTCCAGGGCAACAGGGCGCTCAGCTGCCGTGTGTCCCACGTACGGCGTACGAGAACGCCTGCGCCCAGCAGGAACACCAGGCCCGCCGCGGCGGCGGCGGCCCAGATCAGGGGCCGGCGACCGTCGTCGGGCACCGCCTCCACCCGGGGTAGCTGATGCACCACGGCAGAGGCGATCGTGGTCTGCTTGCGCGGCACGGGAACAGCCGCCACCGGCCGCAGGCCGTAGGCATCGCGCAGGTAGTTCACCCGGCGGTCGGGATCGAACTGCAGGTTGCCCTCCGCGTCGGTGAAGAAGGTGCCGATGCGCGGCAGTTCGAGGCGTCGGTCCAGAGCGATCCGTTCGTGCCAGCCGCCGACCTCCTGGGCGATCCGGCCCGATGCCTCATCGAAGCCCGCCCCGGTGCGACGCGCCAGCTGGTCGGCCAGCAGCCCGTCGTTCCGCACCAGGTGCCGGTTGAAGCTGAGCTCGCGCGCCGGCGGATGCACCAGATCGTGCACCTCGTCCAACCGGGCCGGCCGGTAGTGGGCCAGAAAGCCGCCGAAGCGCGGCACGATCACGCAGTCGTGATGGTGCAGCAGGTCGTGGATGTCGCGCTCGATGGCCATCGGGGCCGGCCAAATTACAATGCCGCCGCACGCCGCCTGGCCTCGGCGAGGTCGGCCTCGGTGTCCACACAGAAACTGTCGTGCTCCGTCAGGGCCACCGTGACGCGGAAACCGTTCTCCAGCCAGCGTAGCTGCTCGAGCCGTTCGGCCTGCTCCAGCAGGCTGGGCGGCAACGCCACCAGCTGCTCCAGCACCTCGCTGCGGTAACCATAGACGCCCACGTGCTTCAGGAAGGGAAAGGCCCTGTGCCGCGGTCCTGCCGTGCCTTCGCGCAGGAACGGGATCGACGCGCGGCTGAAATACAGGGCGTTCAGGTCCTTGTCCACCACCAGGTGGGCCTCTCCGGGGTCGTCCAGTTCACGGTCATCGGTCACCGCTTTGGCCAGGGTGGCCACTTGCACGCCGGGCCGAAGGAGCGTGGCGCACACCAGGTCCAGCTGGGCCGGGTCCAGGAAGGGCTCATCGCCTTGGATGTTCACCACCGCGTCGTAGCGGTCGCGGCCCAAGCGTTCCAGGGCCTCGTAGCAGCGGTCCGTGCCGCTGGGATGGTCCGGGGAGGTCATCACCACCTCGGCATCGAGGCCCCGCACGTGCCCGGCCACGCGCTCGTCGTCGGTGGCCACCACGACCGCGGCCAACCCGGGGCACCGCCGGGCCTGTTCGATCACGCGGGCGACCATGCTGCGGCCGCCGATGTCGAGGAGCACCTTGCCGGGCAGCCGGCTGCTGCCGAACCGCGCGGGGATCACGCCCAGGATGCGCACGGCCTAGATGCTGCGGCTGAACTGCAACTGGAAGGTGCGCGGCGCCTCCACGCTCAGCGGGCGGATGGCGTAGGTGAGGTTGGTGAGGTTGTTCACCACCATGGAGACCCGGTTGTTCTCGCCCACCCGGACCCCCACGCGGGCGTCGAGAACGGTGTCGCCGCTCCGGCGCGTGGCCATCCACTCACCCACCCCGGTGCGCAGGGCGGTGAGCTCCACGGCGCTCTCGTCCAGGTCCACGAACACCTTGTCGATGTTGCGCACATGGCTGTTGTAGCGCACGCTGAAGCCGGCGCTGAGGCGGCGCCACTCGGCCTGCACATCGGCACGGACCAGGTGCTCCACCCGGAACTTCAGCAGGTCGGCGCTGGCGTCGTAGCTGGTGTTGCTGTAGGTGGAAGGCGGGTAGCCCTGGATCACGGGCTGTGCGTACACCTCGTCCGGGGTGGTGGTAATGGGCTGGGACCACGTGTATCCGGCCAGCACCATCAGCTCCACGGCGCCGACCTTGCCCTTGCCGGCCAACTCCATCTCCACGCCGCTCACCCGCGCGTTGCCGGTGTTCACCGACTTGAAGCCCAGGCCGGCGAAGTTGGTGAAGGTGGGCACCGCCCACTGTCCGAAGGTGAACTCGATGTAGCGGCTGTACTCCTGCTGGAAATACACCGCGTCGAAATAGCCGGTGAAGCCGCCGATGCGGAAGCCCTGCTTGATGCCGGCCTCGGCGTTCCAGCTCTCCTCGGGCTCCAGCTCCGGATTGGGGTAGATGTTGAGCTGGCCCACGTTGGTTCGGATGAACCGCTCGCCGATGGTGGGGAAGCGGAAGCCCTGGCCATAGCTCGCCCGAACGAAGGTGCCCTTCAACACGCGGAAGGTGCCGCCCGCACGGAACACCGGCACGGCCTGCTGGTCCTCGTTCACCGCGAAGCTCTCGTAACGCACCCCGGCGCTCAGCGCCAGACGCTCCTTGATCAGCTTCTTGTCCACCTGCAGGTAGGCGGCCGTGTTGGTGGCCGTGTTCTCCGTATCGCCGTCGGGGCTGCCGCTGTACAGCAGGGCCACCGAACGGGTGCGCTGGGCCACGATACCGCCCGTGAGCACCGTCTCGCCCCAGATGTCCAGCCGTTGCTGAGCCTGGTACTCCCCGTAAAGGAAGTGGCTGGCGTTGCTCTGGTTGCCGCTGTTGTCGAACTTCTGGTTGAAGTAGCGGCCCCGCAGGCTGTGGCGCGTCTGCTTGTCGCTCAAGTAGTTCACGTAGGGGTCCACGTAGTACTGCATCCCCTGCGTGTTGGTCACCGTGCCGTTCTCCGCGCGGTAGATGTTGTCGCCGGCATCATCCCAGATGAACACGCTGGTGTTGTCCGCCCGAATGGCGTTGGCGTTGATGCCGTAGTTGAGCCCCTTCACCTTCTTGTGCCGGTAGCGCACCCCGCCGTTCACCCGCACGCGGTGGTCGTAGCCCGCCGGGGTGCTGTATTTCGGGTCGTCGCGGTTCAGCGTGTCCTTGCCCACCGATTCGGGGCCCAGGAAGCCCTCGTCCCACACCAAGTTGCCGCCGAGCACCACGTCCCACTGGCCGAAGCGCTGGCTGTGGAAAAAGTTGGTTCCGCCGAGGAAGGCGTTGCGGTCGGTCCGCGGGCGGGCCGCTTTGTTCCGAGGGGTGTCGTACATGCCGGCGAACACGTTCACGCGGGTCATGGGCTCCTCGCGCGGGTAGGCGGTGCGCACGTTGATGACCCCGCTCAGTGCCGCGCTGCCGTACAGCACGCTGCTGGCGCCCTTGATCACCTCGATCTGCTCCACGTTCTCGGTGGGCACGATGCTCCAGGAGGTGCGGCCGATGTCGCCGCTCAGCACGGGCAGATCGTCCACCAGCACCATCACGCGGCTGCCGGCCCCGTAACTGAAGCCACTGCCGGCACGGATCTGTGGGTCCTCGTCGATGATCACCACACCGGGCACCTGTCCCAGCACCTCGTTCACGTTGGTGATGTTCTTGTTCTGGATCACCTCGGGCCGCAGCACGCTCAGGCTCTGGCTCACCTCCCCCACGCGTTGCTCGAACTTGCCCGCGGTCACCACCACCATGTCCAACTGCGTCGCCGAGGCGCGCATGGCCAGGTCCAGTCGGGTCTCCTGCCCCCCCACGAGGACCACCGTGCGGGTCTCGTTGGCATAGCCGAGCAGGGAGAAGGTGATGGCGCGCTCCCCGGCGTCGAGCGCGAGGCGATAGTCGCCGTTGGCGTCGGTGGCAGTGCCCTTCCCGGGCCCGGCCAGGACGTTCACACCGATCAGGCCGATGCCTGAAGCGGTGTCGGTGATGCGGCCCTGCAGGACGGCCTGCTGTTGGGCCTGCGTGCCGGCCCCGATCAGCAGGGCAAGGCAGGCGAAGCGGTTCCTCATGGGTCTGGTGGCGGGTCGAAAGTAGCCAAACCCGCCGGCGTGCCCTTGTGGCCGGCCCACCGCTCCTCCACGATCGGGTGTGCGGTTATCTTGGGCGGGACCACCATGACGCGAAGCCCGTCAGCCGTTCCCGTGGACGACCGCACCTGGGTGTACCGCATCGCCCTGGCCATGCTCAAGGGCATCGGTCCGGTGAACGCGCGCAACCTGGTGGCCTATTGCGGAGGGGTGGATGCCCTGTTCACCGACCCCAAGGTGCGGCGTTCCCTGGAGAAGGTCCCCGGGATCGGGCCCAAGCTGGCCGCCAGCGTCACGGACCGCCGGGTGATCCCCGCCGCCGAACGGGAACTGGCCTACGTGCGCAAGCACGGGCTGCGGCCCCTCTTCTACCTGGACGCCGACTATCCGCGCCGGCTGGCCCAGGCCGAGGACGCCCCCGTGCTGCTCTACGTACGCGGGCCGGCCGACCTCGACGCCCAGCGCGTGGTGAGCATCGTGGGCACCCGCACCCCCACCGAGCACGGCAAGCGGTTCTGCGCCGAGCTGGTCGAAGGCCTTCGCGCCGTGAACGCCATCATCGTCAGCGGCCTGGCCTATGGCATCGACATCGTGGCCCACCGCACCGCCCTCAAGCAGGGCCTGCCCACCGTGGCCTGCGTGGCGCATGGCCTGGACAAGTTGTACCCCGCCGAACATGCCGCCACGGCCCGGGAGCTCGCCGAACACGGCGCAGTGGTGAGCGAGCTGCCCAGCGGTTCGCCCTTCGCACCCGGCAACTTCCCCGCCCGCAACCGCATCATCGCCGGCCTCGGCGATTGCACCGTGGTGGTGGAGAGCGGGCCCAAAGGGGGCAGCCTCATCACCGCCGACATCGCCGACAGCTACGACCGCGAGGTGATGGCGGTGCCCGGCAGGCCCGGCGATCCACGCAGCGAGGGTTGCAACCGGCTCATCCAACAGCACAAGGCCGCCCTGATCACCAGCGCCGCCGACCTGCTCACGCGCATGGAGTGGAACATCAAGGCTCCGCGGCGCAAGGCTCCCGTGCAACAGCCCCTCTTCGCCGACCTGGGACCCGAGGAACAACTGCTGGTGGATGTGCTGCGGGCCGGTGGCCGCGTGGGCATCGACGACCTGTGCCTGCGCAGCCGGTTGCACCCCGGAAAAGCGGCCACCCTGCTGCTGAACCTGGAGTTCAGCGGCGTGGTGCGCAGCCTTCCCGGCAAGGTCTACGAACTGCACTAGGCCCTCCTTGCGGGAGCGCCCCCCCCATCTACCTTTGCCGCGCTTTTCCCCACCGGGAGCATAACCCAACAACCCGCCGCGCCCCTTCCGGCAGGCGGAACAAACCAAACCAGCGCTAAGGCGCACGACGAATGGCAAAGTCGAACAAGGCCGTGGATGCCTTCATGGCCGAGGTGAAGAAGCGCAACGGCAACGAGCCGGAGTTCCTCCAGGCCGTGCACGAAGTGGCCGAGATGGTGATCCCCTTCATCGAGGCGAACCCCAAGTACAAGGGCAAGATGCTCCTGGAGCGCATGGTGGAGCCGGAGCGCACCATCATGTTCCGCGTACCCTGGGTGGACGACAAGGGCAACATCCAGGTGAACCGCGGCTTCCGCATCGAGTTCAACAGCGCCATCGGCCCCTACAAGGGCGGCCTGCGCTTCCACCCCAGCGTGAACCTCAGCATCCTGAAGTTCCTGGGCTTCGAGCAGACCTTCAAGAACAGCCTCACCACCCTGCCCATGGGCGGCGGCAAGGGCGGCAGCGATTTCGACCCGAAAGGCAAGAGCGACGGCGAAGTGATGCGCTTCTGCCAGAGCTTCATGACCGAGCTGTGGCGCCACGTGGGCCAGTTCACGGACGTGCCCGCCGGCGACATCGGCGTGGGCGGTCGCGAGATCGGCTTCATGTACGGCCAGGACAAGCGCCTGCGCAACGAGTTCACCGGCGTGTTCACCGGCAAGGGCATCACCTGGGGCGGCTCGCTGATCCGTCCGGAAGCCACCGGCTACGGCTGCGTGTACTTCGCGGAAGAGATGATGAAGCACAACAAGACCGGCTTCAAGGGCAAGACCGTGGCCGTGAGCGGCAGCGGCAACGTGGCCCAGTACGCCATTGAGAAGGCCACGCAGCTCGGCGGCAAGGTGGTGACCGCCAGCGACAGCGATGGCAGCATCTACGACCCCGCCGGCATCAACGCCGAGAAGCTCGCGTTCCTCATGGAACTGAAGAACGTGAAGCGCGGCCGCATCGAGGAGTACGCCAAGAAGTTCAAGGGCGTCACCTACAAAAAGGGTGCGCGCGTGTGGGACGTGGTGGCCAAGTGCGATGTGGCCCTGCCCTGCGCCACGCAGAACGAGCTCGACGGCAAGAACGCCAAGGACCTTGTGAAGAAGGGCGTGAAGTACGTGGCCGAGGGCGCGAACATGCCCACGACCCCGGAAGGCATCGCCGTGTTCCAGGCTGCGAACGTGGCCTTCGCGCCCGGCAAGGCCAGCAACGCCGGTGGCGTGGCCACCAGCGGCCTGGAGATGAGCCAGAACAGCCTGCGCCTGAGCTGGACCCGCGAAGAGGTGGACCAGCGCCTGCACACCATCATGAAGAACATCCACGCCGCCTGCGTGAAGCACGGCAAAGAGGGCAAGGGCATCAACTACGTGAAGGGCGCCAACATCGCCGGCTTCGTGAAGGTCGCCGACGCCATGCTCGACCAGGGCGTGGTGTAAGCACCGACCGATCGTCCATGGGAAGCCCCGGCCACTGGTCGGGGCTTCTTCGTTCCAGGCCGACACGTTTTACTTTGCTCCTGCGCACATGACCCCTGAAGAACTACAGACGCTACTTGACGAACTCATCGCTGGATGGGAAAGCGAGGTCGTGGAGTTCAAGGAGGAGAATGAGGGGTACTCCACGAAGGAGATCGGGAAGTACTTCAGTGCCCTGAGCAATGAGGCCAACCTTCGCTCAAAGCAACGAGCATGGCTTGTTCTGGGTGTGAAGAACAAGACCAGGACGATCGTTGGAACCAATTATCGGGAAGAGGTCCCACGGCTCCAAGAGCTCAAACTGGACATCTCCAACGGAACAAGCCCAAGGATCAGCTTTCGCGAGATCCATGTGCTCCACACCCCGCAAGGTCGAGTGGTACTGTTCGAGATACCTGCAGCGCCACAGGGAATGCCCATCGCATGGAACGGCTATTGCCACGCACGGGAGAACACCAGTCTTGTCGGCCTAAGCGATTCGAAACGTGACGAGATCCGGGGGCAGACCGGTTCCTCGGATTGGAGCGCGGCGATCATACAGTATGCCGGCATAACAGATCTCGCCGACGAGGCTATCCAACTGGCCCGTGAGAAGTTCGCCGATCGCGCGCCGCGTATCGACCGTGATACCATCATGGACTGGTCTACTTCGCACTTTCTTGATCAGGCGATGGTCACCATTGATGGCCGTATCACCCGCACCGCGCTGCTCCTGCTTGGTAAACCTACGTCCGCGCATTACTTAAGTCCGGCACCCGCCGAACTCACCTGGAAGTTGGAAGGTCCTGAAAGGGATTACGAACACTTCGGTCCGCCATTCCTGCTCACTACCTCCTTGCTCTACCAGCGCATCCGCAACCTCACGCTCAAATTCCTGCCCGTGGATCAGTTGATCCCCAAGGAAATGCGCAAGTATGACCAGGGCATCGTACTAGAGGCGCTGCACAACTGCATCGCTCACCAGGACTACACCCGACAGGAGCGTGTGCTGGTCACTGAGCATGTGGATGAACTGGTATTCCGAAGTGCCGGCCAATTCTATGATGGCAAGCCAGAGGACTACCTGCTGACGAGCCGTACACCCGGCAAGTACCGGAACACTTTTCTGACCAGGGCCATGTCTCACTTGGGCATGGTGGACCGCATGGGCTTCGGCATCCGCGAAGTGATGTTCCGCGGGCAGGCACGGGCCTACAAACCTTTGCCCTTCTATGAGACCGATAGCGGTGACCATGTGGTCCTGCACCTGCCCGGCCGCATCATCGACGAGAACTACAGCCGGTTACTGCTCACACTGCCTGAGCTGGATCTCGCCGACATCATCGCGTTGGACCGTATCCAGAAAAGACTGCCGGTACCGAACCAGGTGGTGAGAGCCTTGCGTGAGCGAGGCTGGGTGGAAGGGCGCAAGCCAAACATCCACATCTCTGCGGCGATCGCTGCCACCACAGGACAAAAGGTCCAGTACATCAAGACCCGGAAACAGGACGATGAGCACTACAAGAAGCTGGTGACCGACTACCTTGAGGAGTGGGTCGAAGCCAAGCCGCACGAGATCCGCGAGCTCCTCCTTTCCAAGCTCTCTGATGGCCTTTCGGACAACCAGAAACGGAACAAGGTCCGCAACCTCCTGACGGCCATGCGCAAGGAGGGCCGGATCGTCGCCATCGGCGTTAAACGCAATGCGCGCTGGCGCCTTCCCTCTGGCTACGGTCCGGCACCAGCCAGACCCTAAGCCAATGAGCGCTGGTCCTGCAACCATGCAATGGCCTGAGCATCAAGGCCCCTTTCTCTGGCTGAGCGTTCGCCCGCCACTTAGCTTAGTCAAACACCTCCCATCTATTCGGTTCAAGCCTCGGGCAAATGCTTTGACTAAGGACCTGCAAGCAAGCGCTCCAAAGTCAACGGCTCAAGCATGTCGCCACGCACAATTACCTGTGTGTCAGGATATTGCGTTTGACTAGTTCATTGATCGAAATCGAGCATGAGGTCAACCCGAACCGCTCGCACGCATGGCTTGAAGCACGAGCAAGCAAGCGGACCGCTGCCTCCTCAAGGCCAACATCGCCGGCTTCGTGAAGGTCGCCGACGCCATGCTCGACCAGGGCGTGGTGTAAGCACCGACCGATCGTCCATGGGAAGCCCCGGCCACTGGTCGGGGCTTCTTCGTTCCCGATCACCCCGCCCCGCACCGGGATCCCCATCCTACCCGACTTCCGTCATCCCCGCAATGCAGCGATCGCCACACCTTCGCTCCATGATCCTTCCCCGCTTCCGTAGCCTGCTTCCCCACTGCTTCATCCTGGCCTTGGGTACCTGGCCCCTCGCACCCGCCCTGGATGCGCAGGTGCAGCCAGTGACCCCTCCGCTCAGCTCCACCCTGCCCCTGTGGGCGCAGCTGATGTATGCCCCGAACCCCGACCCCGGTGCCGTGGCCGCCGCGTATGAAGCGTACTACGCCGCACATCCCTTCGAGAAGAACGCCCACACGCAGTTCTACAAGCGCTGGAAACGCGAGCTGGGCCATGCGCTGCTGCCCATCGATCCCACGCAGCGCGCCACCTACGCCCAGGACCTGCACCGCTACCTGGACGCCACGGACGCATTGCGCAGCGGCCGCGCCGCCAATTGGAGCTGCATCGGACCCTTCGACTGGGACCACGGCGCGGCCGCCAAGAGCTATGCCTGCGGTGCGGCGCACGTGTACACCGTGGAGCGAAGCGCGATGAACAGTGATCTGCTCTACGCTGGCACCGCCAATGCCGGCGTGTGGAAGACCACCGACAAGGGCCTCACCTGGACCAACGCCACCAAAGGCCTCATGATCGGCACCGTGCTCAGTGTGGAGCTGGACCACACCGCCCAGAACACCGCCTACTTCGGTGCCGAAGGCGACCTGTGGAAGACCACGGACGGCGGCGCCAACTGGGCCACCATCGGCGATGCCACGTTCCAGGCCGCCACGCACAGCATCCGCGACCTCGTGCTGCACCCCACCAACAACCAGGTCCTCTTCGTGTGCAGCGACCAGGGCCTGTACCGCAGCATCAACGCCGGCGCGAACTTCACCCAGGTGCAGAACGGGTCGTGGCAGGAGCTGGAACTGAAGCCCGGAGACCCCAACACCGTGTACGCCATCAAGCAGACGGTCAACCGCACGGAGTTCTGGCGCAGCACCAACAACGGCGTGTCCTTCACCCCCGTGGGCACCGGTTGGCCCGCCCCGGCGAGCCCCGATGAACAGGAACGCACCGAGATCGCGGTGAGCGCCGCCGCACCCAACACGGTGTACGCGCTGTGCACCGGCGTGGCCGACGGCGGGAGCGGGCTCTACGGCATCTACAAGAGCACGGACAGCGGAAGCACGTGGACCTTCCAGTGCTGCGGCACCGGGCCCGGCGGTGCGCCCGCGCCCACCAACCTCAACCTCATGGGCTGGGACGATGCCGGCCAGGATGATGGCGGCCAGTACTACTACGACCTTGCCCTGGATGTGGACCCCGCCAACGCGAACACGCTTCAGGTGGGGGCCGTGAACCGCTGGGTGAGCGCGGATGGTGGCGTCAGCTTCACCTGCCCGGCCAAGTGGAGCCACAGCAACAAGGTCGATTATGTGCACGCCGACATCCACGACGTGCGCTACTACGGGACTGAGCTATGGGTGGCCTGCGACGGCGGCATCTTCTTCAGCAGCGACGGTGGTGCCACCTTCACCCGCCGCATGAACGGCATCGCCGGCACCGACTTCTGGGGCTTCGGGCAGGGCGGGTGGACCGGCGCGCAGGTGATGCTCGGCGGCACCTACCACAACGGCACCCTGCTGAAGGACAACGCCGTCTACCAGGGCGGCTGGGTGAGCACCGATGGCGGCGACAACTACCGCGGCTTCGTGCATCCGCAGTACGACCGCCGCGCCCTGAGCGACTACGGCTACAAGGTGCTCAGCGGGGACCGCACTGTGAACAACACCAACGGCTCCTGGGCGCGCGAACCCAACGCGAGCTACATCGTGGGCGAGAACAGCGAGGTGGTCTGGCACCCCAACCTGGTGAACGCCGCCTTCGTGGGCGAAGGCAACAGCCTTTGGCGTACGGATGACAACGGCGCCTCCTTCGCACAAGTGCATGACTTCGGCGAGAAGGTCACGAGCATCGAGGTGGCCTTCAGCGACCCCCACACCATCTATGTGTGCACCTACCCGGGCTGGTGGGACGTGAAAAAGGTGTGGCGCAGCACGGACGGCGGGGCGACCTGGAGCGACATCACGCCAGCGAGCGCGCAGTTGAACGGCAACACCTGGGTGCCCTACGACATCACCGTGAGCGGTACGGACCCCCAGACCCTCTGGCTGCTGCGCACCTCGCAGTACGGCAACTATCCCGACCTCAACGGCTTCGTCGTGTTCCGCTCCACCAATGGGGGCACCACGTGGACCAACATCACCGACGCCAACCTGAACGGGGAATGGCCCACCAACATCGTCCATCAACTGGGCACCAACGGTGGCCTCTATATCGGTACACGACGTGCGGTCTACCTGCGAAGTGATGCGGCGCCGGCCTGGACCTTGTGGAACGCCGGGCTTCCCTCCAAGATCTTCAGCACCCGGCTGCTGATCAACTACCGCGAAGGCAAGGTGCGCAACGGCACGGACCGCAGTGTATGGGAAAGCTCCTTGGAGTTCGCGGGGCAGCCCCTGGCCAACTTCAGCGCGGACAAGCGCACGGTGAGCTGCCTCGCCCCCAACGTCCAGTTCTGGGACAACAGCGCGCTCCACGGCACCAACGCCACCTGGAGCTGGAGCTTCCCCGGGGGGTCGCCCACGAGCAGCACCTCACGCGCTCCGCTCGTGTCCTATACCGCTGCGGGCTCCTACGACGTCACCCTGACGGTGACGGACGCGAACGGCAGCAGCACGCGCACCATCCCGGGCTTCATCACCGTGCCCACCGGTGGCGCTGCGACCCCGGTGACCGCCGATGCCGAGGACCAATTGGTGACCCCTGAGGGATGGTCGCTAGAGAACCCCGATGGACTGGCCACATGGACCAACCAGGCCCTTTCTGTGGGTGCCGATGGCAACGCCACCCGCGCCTGGCGGATGGACTACTACTACTACAACGCACCCGGCCAGCAGGACCGGTTGGTGAGCCCTGTCCTTTCCCTGGCGGGCAGCGCCGGCACGCGACTGCAGTTCCACCATGCTTACAAGCCCTATGGCGCCAGCTATACCGACGGGCTGCGCGTGGAGATCAGCACGAACTGCGGACAGAACTGGACGACGCTCTATTTCGAAGAGGCCCTGGCCCTGGGCACCACCACCACCGGCAGCAGCCCCTGGGCCCCCACCGCCGCCAACCAGTGGGAGCTGCACGACATCGACCTGAGCGCCTACGACGGACAGCAGGTGGTGTTGCGCTTCACCGGGGTGAACGACTACGGCGATCGTCTCTACCTGGACAACATCGCGGTGCTCAACGGCGGCCTGCGCCTGGCCGTGAAGCTGATGCTCGAAGGCCCCTACGACCCGAACACCGGCCGCATGCGCGACCAGCTCCGCAGCGCCGGGCTCATCCCCGCCACGGAGCCGTATACCGCACTGGGCTTCACGCAGGCCGCGGACGGTGGTGGTGAGGCCCTGCAGGCCGGCATCACGGGCGTCACCGGCGACCAGGCCATCGTGGACTGGGTGCTGCTGGAGCTGCGCAGCGCGGTGAGCCCCGCGAGCATCGTGGCCACCCGGGCGGCCCTGGTGCAACGCGACGGCGATGTGGTGGCCGAGGACGGGGTCTCACCGGTGGCCTTGTTGGCCCCGCCCGGCAGCTACCACGTGGCCGTGCGCCACCGCAACCACCTCGGCGTCATGACCGCCGGCACCCTGGCCCTCACCTCGACGACCACCGCGCTGGACCTCACCACAGGCGGCACCGCCACCTGGGGGACGGATGCGCGCAAGCCGGTGAACGGGGTGCAGGTGCTGTGGACCGGGAACGTGAAGCCGGACGCCACCCTGCGTTACGCCGGCGCCAACAACGACCGCGACCCCATCCTGGTGGCCGTGGGCGGCAGCGTACCCACGGCCACGCTGGTCGGCTACCGCATCGAGGACACGAACCTGGACGGCGTGGTGAAGTACGCCGGCAGCGCCAACGACCGCGACATGGTGCTGGTGAACATCGGCGGCACCGTGCCCACGGCCACGCGGGCCCAGCAGCTACCGTAGCAGAGAGGCCCCCCGCTCAGCAGAACTCCTCGAAGGCCATCTGCAGGTTGTCCGCGATCATCTCCGCGGTGCGGCCCTCGATGTGGTGGCGTTCCAGGAAGTGCACCAGCTTGCCGTCCTTGAACAGCGCCATGCTGGGGCTGCTGGGCGGATAGGGCAGGAAATGCTTGCGCGCCTGCATGGTGGCATCGGTGTCCACCCCGGCGAACACCGTGACGAGCTTCTCCGGGCGCTTGGCGCCGCGCAGGCTCATCTTCACACCAGGGCGGGCCGCGCCGGCGGCACAGCCGCACACGCTGTTCACCACGCAGAGCACGGTGCCGGGCTGGGCCAGCGCCTTGTCCACTTGGTCGGGGGTCTTGAGCTCCTCGAAGCCGACGCTGGTGAGGTCGGACTTCATGGGGGCGACGAGTTCGGGGGGATACATGGTCGATCGGGTTGGAAGGCCTTCCAGGGAAGGCGGGTACAAAGGTAACGGGGCGCGAGGGGGTGCGGTTCGGGACGGGTCGTGTTCATCCCGCTGGGGCGGGACAGGTCGTGGGCATGTGCCCATCCCGCTGGGGCGGGACAAGTCGTGCTCATGTGCCCTTGTGCACATGCACCGAGGGCCGCCCCGCGAACGCGAAGCGGCCCTCGGCCAAGGTTCAGCAAAACGTTACCGCGCCACCTTCACGGCCTTCTTCACCACGAAGCTGTCGTTGAGGTAGAGGGTACAGTGGTAGGTGCCCGGCGCTAGGTCGGTGGTGGTCCAGTCGTGGGTGTACGTGCCCACCTCCCGCACGGCCTCCTCCAGCACCTCCAGCCGCTTGCCGCTGGCGTCGCTGACCTCCAGGCGCGTGCGACCCGGCGCGGCCACCGTGTAGCGCAACTGCGTGAGGTCCGCCACCGGGTTGGGCAGGATGAAGAGGTCGGTGCGCAGGACTTCGGCCGCGCCTGCACTTGCCCCCGGGCCCATGGTGCGCTGATCCGGTACGCCATGGGCGGCGCAGCACGATGCGAGGTCCTGTTGAAGGGTACTGATCTGGGCTTGTTGCTCCTGGATGGCCCCGATGAGGTACGGAATGATCCCTTCGTAATTCACCGTTAGGAGGTCAGCCGATGCTGAGATCACATTCCCAGAGGAGTCCGTCACCTCCGGGCGATGCGCTTCGCGCACCAGATGGGGCAGCACCTGCTGCAGGTCCTGCGCCAGCACACCCGCCTGGTAGCCGGTGGGCAGGTTCATCTCCGGGTGGTCCTGCGCCGCGAACTCATACGACTTGGGGGCCAGCTGGTCCACCACATCCAGGCAACCGCCCAACGGCTCAATGTTCTGCTTCAGCGTGGCATCGCTCGTGACCCACGGACCCAGGGAAAGGTAGCCGTAGCCATCGAACCAAGCCGCCCAGCCCGGCCCACCGGACATATCCCGGACGGCCGTACCCCACACCGCGATCGGGTCCTGCGTGATGTACTCCCCATCGGCGAAGAAATAGCCCGACACCACCGATCCGTTCAACACACCAGCTCCGGTCAAGGAAGAGACGCCCCAATTGCGGTATGCCCCATCCACCGCCGACCGAAGGCCGAAGTTCTGAAGACCTTCCTTCACGTTGATGAGGTCCGCGGCCACTTTGGTGCCACCCGCCACATCGTTCTGCGCACGGATCGCGATGTCCTCCGCCAGCCCCGTGTTGCGGGTCTTCAGCACGTCCAACTTTGCCCCAGGCTCCAACATGCCGATGCCCACCATGTTGCTCTCGTCCGGGCAGCCGCTCAAGGGTCCGGGCTGCCAGGCCGTCACGATGTCATCCACGCCGTTGTTCTCCCAGTCGCAATCGCCGTTCCAACCGGTAAGCGTGCGCCAGTGGACCCGGCCATCGGCACAGGGTCCACCACCAGCACGTTCTCCAAGGTCGTGCTCTCGTAATCGGTGCCACTGCCGATCGGTGGGTTGGTCATGAAGTTCCGCAGACGGATGGTGCGATCCAAGAGATCCAGCCGCTCGTCCGGGTCGAGACCCAAACCCTGCCAATGGCCCAGGCCGAAGAAGACCTCGTTGCAGGACGTGGCCGGTGTGAAGCGCCCCGCCTCCAGACCATCAACCCCAGCGGCCAGCGTGGTGCCCACATTGTTCCGTGTGAAGATGAACCGCAGTTGATCGGGGCCGTCCGGCTCGCCCAACAGGCCGTTGTCCGACCAGGCCAGGGTCAGGTGGTTCCTGTCGCCGGCTTCGGCCTTCAAGCCCAGATAGGCCTGGTCCGACGAGTAGGTGATGTAGGTGCCCTGTTTCATCCAGGGCCGCCATCCGCTGTCCTGGTTGCCCCCGCCGTCCAGGTGCAACATGGCCTGGGGCTTGTCCACCAGCGCGTTCGAGAAGGGCCCGATGCCCAGGAAGCCGCTGAGGTTCACCCCGGTGTAGCTGTTCACCGTTTGCCCGGTCAGCGTGGGCGACAGGGTGACACGCTGGATGGCATCGGTGTACCAGTCGATCGGCTGGTTCGCCCTGGTCTCGATCCGAAGCGGCGCTGTGCTACTAGCATCCGCTCCGAACCACTCGGAGACGCCGGTGACGGTATTGCCAGTGGTCAACCAGTTTTGTGCGCTCACCTGGAGCGTTATGGCCAAGGCTGCCAGGCAGCCCAAGAACTTCTTCGTTTTCATGGTCTTCGTTGTTGGTGTTCAACCGAAGACCGGATCGCTGCTACCGCATCACGACAAAACGAACGTGTCTCCTCATCGCCCCTTCCAAGCGTAGAACGTACTCCCCAGGCGCCCAATGGTGTACAGGCACAGTCAGCACATCCACCGGGCTCAACCCGGCATCCATCAGCCTGCCCATGGCATCGAAAGCCCGCCATCGTGTACCTGCACCAGCGCGCACCTGCACGAGATCCGCTGCCGGGTTAGGCCACACGATGGGTCCTTGTTCACCTGGCTCTGTGATGCCCGTGATGAACTCGCAAGGCTGCCCGCTCGGGCGCACGCACACACCATCCACGAAGTAGTAGGCAGGTACATAAGTGTCCGATGCCAGGTCCATCGTATCCGTGAGCGCATTGCTGAAGAAGTTGCCGATCACCAGGTACTGGTAGGCGCTATCGGCCACGAAGCTGCCGCTCACCAGGGTCCAGTTGGCCGTATCGCTGATGATGGCCGTGCTATGCAGGTGCGCGTAGTTCCGCAGGGCGAAAAGCGGACCGTTCAATCCGGTCCAGATGTTCGGCTCCATGGTGAAGAGCATGCCCATGTTGTTGCACGCCTGGGTAGGTGACCAGTAGCTGCCACCGAACGCCACATTGGTGAAGAAGCTCAGCTCATAGCTCTCTCCTACTACCAATGGCTCAAGGAGTTGGCAACCGACGATCTCCCGGTAACTGACACCACCGGCCAAAGCACCGTAGGCATACATCCCCACATACGCGTCGCCATGCAAGGCATGCTGGTAACCAAAGCCGTTCAACGGCACGGTGATCAAGGTGTCCACGCCGCCCAATGAACCGGCGCATGTGTGGAAGTAATCCGGGGATTCGTTCCACTTCTCCCACTGGAGCGGCTTGGAAAAGCCCTGGAAGCCAATGGTCACAGGGCAAGCGGTGTGCTCCTCGAAGCTGGGGTTGGGGACGAGGTTCTGGGCGAACGCCGGCAAGGGCCCAACGAACAGTGAGCAGCAGCACACGAGCCGCACGGCTGCGCGCCGCCACCCACCATTCGTCGGTCGCAGGGTCATCGTTCGTTCTCGTTCGTGATACACTGTTCGTGTATCGATCCGGTCAAGATCCGCTCCGTTCAAGTCCTTGTCCGTCGCGGGGTGCGGCAAGGCTCCGCAGATAGACCGTGACTGCACGGCCCGGCGCTGCCTGGGTGGCTCGGCGGTGGCACATTATCTTCGCGCTGCTCTGTTTCGTTTACCTATTCCAGTGGGTTGAGTGGGACATGAGCGACCAAAGCCCGCGGTGTCTTAAGCGCCGGGGGCTTCTTTCATCGATGGTTGGTGAGGTTCCCTTGGTAGGTCCCAGGATTGTTGGCCTCCAGCCGCCAGCCGCCAGCCGCCTGCTTCCTGCTTCCGGCCTCCTGCCTCCTGCTTCCAGCTTCCAGCTGTCAGCTTCCGGCTATCGGCCGCCAGCCACAAGCCTCCGGTACGCGACCAAACATGCGGTGCTTCATGATCTTGGATGGAGGCAAGGGACACATGGGGCACCCAATGTAATGCACATACGACGCATTGGTTCACGCTGTTGAAAAGTTGCGGTTTTCAACCGAAAACGGTTCAGGTTCGAGAACTCAAGCTCAACAAAGACTTCTGGTCACCATTTCCTTGTGACCAATGCACAACCGTCTTCGCGAGCCGGGCTCTGCCGGCGAAGCGATCTCTTCGGCTCGCCGCAGCTACAGCGAAGGCGGCCCATGGCGACGAATGGACCTCGTCCACCTCGGGGAGACCGCCACAGCGCCCAGCGCACCACCCACCACGCATGCGCCTCGCAGGGACGGTGCGGAGGTGATCGGTACCTGCATTGTTCTTTTTCAACACGTCATCGACAACGAACTTGCTCTGCGCCCACTGCGCCTCTGCGCGTGGCACGCTTAATCCACGCTCACAGCGCCCGCTTCTTCCGGAAGAAGGCCTTCATCAGGTCGGCGCACTCGGGTTCCAGCACACCGCCGGTCACCTGGGTCTTGGGATGCAGCAGGCCGCCGCTGATCCGCCGGTAGCCGGCCTTCTCGTCGAACGCACCGAAGACCAGCCGCCCCAGCTGCGACCAGCGCAGCGCCCCGGCGCACATCACGCAGGGCTCCAGGGTGACGTACAGCGTGCAATCGGCGAGGTACTTGCCGCCCAGGTGCGTGGCCGCGGCGGTGATGCATTGCATTTCGGCGTGGGCCGTCACGTCGTTGAGCCGCTCGGTGAGGTTGTGGGCCTTGGCGATGATGCGGTCCTGACACACCACCACCGCGCCCACGGGCACCTCGTCCAGGCTGAACGCCCGCTCGGCCTCGCGCAGGGCCTGCCGCATCCAGTGCTCATCGCCGCCCACCTGGATCATCGCTTCAGCACGCGGGCCCGTTGCACCGGTGAACCTTGGCGGTCGTGGAGGATCGCGGTGTAGACCCCGGCGGGCAGGTGGTCCGCTTCCAGGGTGAGGGACGCGCCGGCCACCGTCCAGCGCCCGTGCATCCGGCCCGCGGCGTCCAGCAGCTCCAGCACACCCGGTGCGGCCAGCCCGGTGAGGTGCACCACGTCCTCGGCGGGGACCGGGTAGGCGGTGAGCGCCGGCATGCCCGCCGCCTCCTCGAGGCCCAGGACCGTGCTCGGTGCGCAGTCCAGGTGATGCGCGGCGTGGGCGGCGGTGTCCACCACGATCAGGGTGTCGGCCGGGAACCCGTAGGTCCAGCCGAAGTAGAACAACATCATCTCGTCCGTGGTGGCCTCGCCGAGCGTCACCCACTGGGGCGGGTCGTTCGGGTTATCGGGGTTGTTCGTGGTGTTGTCGTAGGTGGCCTCGCCATGCAGCACCGTGCCCGTGGGCAGGAAGATCGGTCTGCGAAAGGCGTAGAGCCCCTGCCAGCGGAAATCCCACTCGGGAATGTCGATCAGTGGCACGGTGTCGTTGCCCGGCAGCACGGCGTACGACCTCATGCGTGTGCACAACAGGTGGGCGTGCGGGCCGATGGCCGTGATCGTGGCCGGGATGGGCACGGTGTACTGGTTGTGGAACGTCTTCACCACGTTGGGCGGGATCACCAAGGGGCCGTCGATCAGGGTGGCTCCGTGCTCCAGGATGGGGTCCAAGGCCATCTTGCGCACGAAGCCGCCGGGCGACAGCTGCAGGTTCACGCGGGTGCTGTCCAGCGCGAAGCTGCTTCCGGCCGGGTAGTGCACCTGGATCACCAGGTCGGCGTTCGCGGGCAGAGGCAGCCCCATGCCCGGAGGCGTGAAGTAGGGATCGGCCCCGGGCACCCACTCGCCCACCAGCTTGGCGCCGGGGACGCCGATGCCGCCGAAGCTCGTGTAGCCCGGCTCCGGATCGCCGGCATCGAGCTGCGCGGCCTGGCCGGTCTCGTCGGTGAAGACGAGCACGTGGTGCACCACGGCCGTGTTGCCCGGCACCACCTCGAAGCCCGTGATGAAGCGGTCCACGGGGTTGTTGATGGGCAGCACGAAGCACCGGTAATTGTCGTTGGTGGAGGGCGGCACCACGTACTCCTCCATGCGCGCGGTGATGTCCGGCTGGGCGATCACCCAGTCGCTCACGAACGTGGGCGGCGGCGGGGCCAGGTTGGGATCGCCCTCCGGCGCGCCGCCGTTCACCCAGGCCGCGATGAGGTCCACCTCCTCCGTGGTCAGCAGCCGCTCGTGCGCCAGGCTCCGGTACTCCTCGTCCGGCGGCCACGGCGGCATCAGGCGCAGCTGCGTCGCATCGTGGATGTCGTTGCGGTAAGGGAAGGCCTCCATGAAGCTCGTGAGCGGCAAGTGGCCCGCACCGCCCTCGCGGTGGCAGGGGGCGCAGTGGGTGTACACGATGCAGGCGATGTCCGCGCTCCACGTGGGCGTGGGCGTCTGTGCCGCAGCAGCGAACGAGCACAGCAGGAAGGCAGTGAACAGGGTGCGCATGGCGTGTTTGACGGGGTGCAGAGGGCAGGGTTCGATCAGGCCGGTTCGCCCACGGCGCTGGCCAGCGGCTCGTTCACCAGCAGGTCTGCTGTTCCGGGCTTGATGTCCTTGATGTTGAGCTGCACCGTGGTGCGGCCGTTCCACGTGTTCTCCTCCAGGGTATAGATGATGCTGAAGGGCGCGCCCGATCGCACCAGGTCCAGGTGGTGGGCCTGACGGAAGGCGATGGCATCGAGCTCCCGGCGCGGGTCCTTGGGGTCGGCCAGGTTCATCTTCAGGTGGTTCTCGCCCACGATCCGCGCCCGCCCCTTGTCCACCACCCCACGGGTGAGGAAGACCGGTCGCATGTTGCCCGGACCGTAGGGCGCCATGTGGTGGAGCACCCGCACGAAGCGGTCGTTGATGGCCAGCAGGGTGATCTCGGCATCGACCTCCTCCTCGGGCGTGCGCTGCTCCTCGCGCAGCGTGGCGCGCACCACTTCCTCGAAACGCATCCTGAAGGGCTCCAGGTTCTTCGGGTCGAGCGTCAGCCCCGCCGCGTAGGTGTGGCCGCCGAACTGCTCCAGCAGGTCGCTGCAGGCGCTGATGGCCTCGTACACATCGAATCCCTTCACGCTGCGCGCCGAGCCGGCCACTTTGCCGTTGCTCTCGGTGAGCACGATGGTGGGTCGGTAGTGCACCTCGATGAGGCGCGAGGCCACGATGCCGATGACGCCCTTGTGCCATCCCGGGTCGAACACCACCGTGCTCCACGAGGCCTGCAGGAACTCATCGGTGGCGATGCGCTCCAACGCCTGGCGGGTGGTCTCCTTGTCGAGGCCCTGGCGCTCCACGTTGTTCTTGTCGATGCGGGCGCTCATCTGTTCGGCCTGCGCGGCATCGTGGGCCAGCAGCAGCTCCACGGCCTGCCGCCCATGTTCGATGCGGCCCGCCGCGTTGATGCGCGGGCCCAGCACGAAGACCAGGTCGGTGACCGTGAGGGTCCGCTTCACGTTGGCCATCTCCAGCATGGCCTTGATGCCCGGCCGGGGATCCTTGTTCAGTCGCTCCAACCCTGCGGCGCACAGCACCCGGTTCTCTCCGGTCACCGGCACGATGTCGCATGCCGTGCTCACGGCCACCAGGTCGAGCAGGGCCTCCAGCTCGCTGAAGGGGATGCCGTTGCGGGAGGCCAGACCCTGCATGAGCTTGAAGCCGATGCCGCAGCCGCTGAGCTCCTTGTAGGGGTACGGACAATCGTCCCGCTTGGGGTCCAGCACCGCCACAGCCGCTGGGAGCACCCCGCCCGGCCGGTGGTGGTCGCAGATGATCATGTCGATGCCTTTCTCCGCGGCGTAGGCCACCTTGTCCACCGACTTGATGCCACAGTCCAGGGCGATGATCAGCCCCACGCCTTCGCGCGCAGCGTGATCGATGCCCAGGGTGGAGATGCCATACCCTTCGGCGTAGCGGTCCGGGATGTAGAAGGAGAGGTGGCCCGTGAAGCGATGGAGGAAGCTGGTGACCAGAGCCACGGCCGTGGTGCCGTCCACATCGTAGTCGCCATAGACCATGATGCGCTCCCCATCACCCAGCGCCTGTTCGATGCGTTCCACGGCCCGCTGCATGTCGGCCATCAGGAAGGGGTCGTGCAGCCCGCGCCGGTCGGGACGGAAGAACGCGGCGGCCTCGTCAGGGCGGCTGATGCCGCGCTGGGCGAGCACCCGGGCCAGCGGCGCGGGACAGCGGTCGTTGGTCAATGCGGCCACGGCCGCCGGGTCCGGGTCGGGCTTCAAGCGCCAACGGATGTTCGCGGGTCGGCTCATGGCCTAAAGCTAATGATCCGCGTTCAGGAAGGGCCTGGAACGGACAGGGCCGGTGACGTTCGCCACCGGCCCTGTCCGCATGCGGGCGACCGCGTCAGTGCGCCACGGAGAAACTGCGCGCCGCGCGCCGACCATCGGCCGCGGTCACCACCAAGGTGTAAGTGCCGTTGGCCAGACCGGCCACGTTCACCACAAGGCGGTCCGTGGCCGTAACGGCGCGCGGCTGCAGCACGGCGCGACCGGCGGCATCGATCACCTGCCAGGCGTTGATGGGACGCTCCAGCGACACGTTCAGCTCACCATCCGCCGGCACGGGCCAGAGCGATCCGCCGAACGCGGCATCCAGCTCGTCCACGCTCACCAGACCATAGAACCAGTCGTGGCTCAGCTTCACCATCTGTTCGCCCACGCTCGCGGTGGTCATCTGCTCGGGACCCACACCGAAATAGACCAGCTTGTAGGTGGCCGTTTGCACACGCAGGCCGCCGATCTTGCTGGGGTTGTTGTAGCGCAGGATGGGCACGGCCGGTGCGATCGGGGTGATCTCCTCCGGATAGCTGTTCCCTTGGAACACGTTGTTGATGTTCGAGTTGGGCACACCGCCGAACACCGCGTCGGCATCCTCGAAGTTCACCGAGCTGTTGGCCGTGGTGCCGTCCGCTACGAAGTCGGCGTACATATAGGTGGTGTAGAAGGCCTGGGTCTGCGCGGTGCCGTAAGCATTGGGGTCGCCGCTCTGGTCCCAGCCGATGTCCTGACCGGCGATCATCAGGTTGCCGCCCGCGTCGAGGAACGACTCCAACTGGGCCACCACGGCGTCGGTGAGGCTCGGGAAGGTCCAGCTGACATTGTAGTAGATGTTGTTCACCCCGGTGAGCGCGGCGGCATCGGCGAAGCCCCCGAACAGGGCGCGGCTGGTCTTTGCCCGTCCGGCCTGGTTGGCCGCGGCCAGTCCGGCCATGTAGAGGGGGTCGTGCGGCTCGGCCTGCGGATTGGTGATCACCAGGTCGCTGACCCCGCTGATGACGTGGACCAGTTCGGTGAGCACCGGCGCGTTCGGCTCATCCACCGAGGCCACCGTGAGGGTGTAGGTGGCCACCCCAGCGCTGGCGCCAGGTTGGACGGTGATGTCGATGGGCGCGGGGCTGCCGTTGGTGAAGGTCACCGTGGCCGTGCCCGTGTAGCTGTTGCCCAGCACGGTGAAACCGGAGGTCCAGTCGGCCGGGGCATCGGTGCTCGCCAGGGTGACCGTGAACGCTCCATCCGCGCCAAGGGAGTTGGTGAACGTGGCCCCGAAGGCGGTGGACGAACCGCTGGTCCCTGCGGCATAGGGTGTGGCCGGGCCGTCAAGGCCGCCGATCAGCAGGGTGGTGCCGCCATCGGCCATCACCTCACGCACCTGGTACACCTCGCTCTGGTCCTCGCTGATGAACGCCACCACCTCGCAATGGGCGATGTCGAAGTCCACCGGGACGTTGTAGGTGTACGACCGCGTGACCGTGGTGCCGGCCGTGGTGGTGGTCACCTCATCACCCCAGGTGGGCGTGATGTAGGCGCGCAGCACATGCTCGTGGTTGTAGCTGGGGATGTTGCCTCCGGTGCTGGTCTGCGGGCCGATGATGTCGCTCTCCTTCAGCAGCACGCTGATGAAGTCGTTGCCCGAAGGGCTGTTGTCCGTGTAGTAGGCCACCACGTTCACCGTCAGGTCCCGCGTGCCGATGTCGAAGCTGCTTTCCACACCGAGGTTCACCGGGGAGCTCAGGCCCAGGATCTCGTTCACGGCACCTTCCCACTGGCCACGACCCAGGTCATCGGCGCCGTTGAACAGGTGGCGGTTGATCACGCCCGCCGGATAGCCGGCGATGGTGAAATGGGCATCGATGTCGGTGCCCGCCTGCGTGCGGAAATCCGGCTCGCCGGTACCGGGTGTGGCGTACGGGCCGGCATGTACGCCCACGATCACCACGCGGTCCGGCGCGGAAGCCTCGATGGCCGCCGCCACGGTATGGCCCTCAGGGCAGTACTGGCAGTGAATGCCGGTAAAATCCTCCAGCAGGGCCGTGCGCAGCTCCGGCTGGGTGGAAACAAGCGATTGGCCGAGGGCCGACAAGGGGGCGGCCGCCAGCAAGGTGTACAGTGCTCTCATGTCCGGGGGTTTGGTCCCGGTGAAAGTACCGGTCCGCCCCGTTCGTCACAGCACCGATGGTCCGCATGCTGGGAAGGCTGAGGTGCGTTCCGCACTGCTGGGTCACGATCCATCGGATACCTTGGCGCCATGAACCGTTGGATGACCGCGCAGATCCTGCTGCTCGCCATGCTGGGTCATGGCTGCGCCGGATTGCTGCGCAACGGGACCGGGAACACGTTCACCGTTCGTTCCATCCCCGAGGGTGCAGAGGTGCTGGTGGACAGTGCCGTGGTGGGGCGCACTCCGTACACGCATACCCATCGAGGAGGGACCTCCGCGCGAACGGACATCGTTCTCCGGCTCGATGGATACGAGGATGCGTCCTTTCCGGTGGAAGCCAGGCCCAACAAGGGGGCCTTGTTCGCGGATGCGATGCTCTTCAACCTCCCGCTGCTGGTGGACCGGAAGAGCCCGTACCTGTGGAGCTATGACGAGGAGGGGCGGACCATCGTCCTGAAAAGGCCGCTGAACAAAGAGCTGGAACCGCTCACTGTTCCGCTCACCGGCGTGGAGAACAAGGTGGGGACCGCTGAACTGGGCCGGGTGAACGGCACACCGATCCGCGGCGATGAGGCACCGGTGGCCCGGGAACTGGGCCGCACGGAGCAGCTCTTGGTGCCCCTTCAGCAGGGCGTCCGTTCCAGTTGGTTGAAGATGCCCACCGCGCGGCTGAACACCACAGCTGGAAAGGAAGCAGTGACCAAGGCCAAGGTGCACGTACGCCCCCGCATCACGGCCGTGAACGCGGACCTGAAAGAGCGACGCGATCAGTATAGCGGCACCCTGACCCTTTCGGTGGACTGGTGCTTCTATAGTGGGCTCGACACGGACAGCCTGCTTTTCACCCATCCGGTGACGGAGCAGCACCATCTCCATCGGAGCCGCGGCAGCGACCTGCTCGAAGAGGCGCTACAGGCCAACGCGCGCAGCCTGCTGGAGGTCCCCGGGTTGCATGACCGGATCGATTCGGTGCGCCGCACCGGGATGACGCTGGCACGCGGGGCGCTGCTGGAGGTGCCACGGCCCAAGGCGATCGCCTTCGAGGGGCGGCGGGACATGCTCAGCGCCCTGGTGAACGCCGTGGTGACGGTGGAGACCGGCAAAGGCCACGGCAGCGGATTCCTGATCAGCAATACCGGCCACCTCCTCACCAACCAGCATGTGGTGGAGAACGTCACGGAGGTGAAGGTCCGCTTCGCGCAAGGCTTCACCCTGCAGGCCACCGTGGTGAAGATGAACGTGGATCAGGACCTCGCGCTGCTCAAGGCCGAAGTGACCGATGTGCCCGCGCTAACGATCGGTGACGACGGCGGCCTGCTGGTGGGCGAGGAGCTCTTCGCCATCGGCACCCCGCTGGATACCGAACTGGGACAGAGCGTCAGCCGGGGCATCCTCAGCGGCAAGCGCACCATCGAGGGCCGCGAACTGCTGCAGACCGACGTGAGCATCAACCCGGGGAACAGTGGCGGACCCTTGGTGGACACGAACGGCCATGTGGTGGGCGTGGCCAGCGCCAAGATCACCGGGCGCGGGCTGGAGGGCCTGGGCTTCGGCATCCGCACCGCACTGGACATGCTCAACATCCGCATGGTGCCATGATCCCGCGTCTGATCCTCCTTCCCGCCTTGTTGCTCGTTTGCAGCACGCAAGCCCAATGGGGCGTCCATGCGATCCTGCCCCGCTTCGAACGGGTGTTCGCCGACAAGTCGACCGATGGGTTCCGCAGCCCCACCGACCAGATCCAGCGGATCGCCGTCGGGTATGGCCTCGGGCTGTCGGTGGATGTATCCCCATACTCCGCCATCGGACTCGACCTGACCCTGCGGAGCGACATCAGCGGATCGGACGGGGTCACGAACAACATTCGTTATGGCTCACAGTCCTTCTCGTATGGTGATAAGGCGTTCGCAGCCAGCGCGATCCTCCACAGCTCGTATTTCTTCCTGGGCAACCGGGAGGCCTCACCCTACCTGGGCCCCTTCCTGGGCATCCGGTATGCACGGCGCACCTTGGTGAAGGGCAGTGGGGACTGGTCCGATGGCAAGGCCGTGGCCCCTTCGCTGGAGACGTCGCGGTTGTTGATGCCCATCGGCCTGCGCGCCGGTTTCCGCGGCGACCTGCGCGGAGCTTACGCGGACGTCCACTTCATGCTGGGCTACCAGGTCGGCGGCGCAACGGCCCTGTTCGACGAAGTGTACCTAAGCTCCCTCCGGGCCGCCGGCTTCATCTATGGATTCGGACTGAGCATCGGTGGCGGCAAGGACCCCCGGAAGTAACAAGGCCCGGACGTTCGTCCGGGCCCGGTTACCTGTCGCTTCCAGCCTTCGCTCAAGCCGGCGCGCGCTCCTTGCTCGTGTTCACCGATAGCCGTTGATGTAGGCGTTGGCGATGATCTCGCTCTCCCGCACCAGGCCCTGCACGATCTCACGGATGAGGTCGTTGAGCTGCTGGTCCGAGTAGCGCTGCAGATCGTTGTACACGTGCGATTTGCGCTTGCTGCTCTTGATGAAGGCTATCTTGTCCTTCTTCGTCATGGGCACCTTGTACGGGGGTGCGGGGAAAAGGATCCATGCCGGTCGTCGGATCGCGCCGCGGCCCTTGCAGGGCCTGGAAAAAAGGAACGGGGCCCACCACAGGCCCCGTCCTTCTTTCACCAAAACCAGGTCCCCGGTCCGGTCCCCCGGACCAAGCCCTATCCGATCGCGAGCCCGCCCGAGGTGGAACGGGTCTCGTACAATTCCCTCAGCTTGCTCATGTAGCGTGTCACATCCCCGGCCAACATCAGGCGCCGGGCCTGCTTCTTCAAGCGCTCCACGCGGGTCGTGCGGGTCTTCATCGTCGTTGGGGTCGTTGCTTGCGCAGCTTGGTTCCAAGCTTCGTGCCAAACCCGGACGCATCCTGAACCTAGCGACCCAATGCCCTGATATTGAGCATCTTTCCTTCCACCGCTGCTTCTTCTAACTTTGCCGCCATGCACAGGGGCGCCTACCTGGTGGGGATCGCCGGGGGCAGCGGATCGGGCAAGACAAGCCTGGTGCGCGCCTTGCGCGAGCGGCTCCCCGCCGGCAGCCTCTGCTTGGTGTCCCAGGATGATTACTACCGCCCGAAGCACGAGCAGTTGCCCGACGCGAACGGGGTCCTGAACTTCGATCTGCCCGGCGCGGTGGACCTGGACGCCTTGGTGCGCGATGTGCAACTGCTGGTGGCCGGGGACACCCTGGTGCGGACCGAGTACACCTTCAATCAGGAGGGGCGGGAACCCCGGCGCATCGAGATCGCGCCCGCACCGGTGATCGTCGTGGAAGGCCTGTTCGTGCTGCACCATGAGCCGCTGCGCGAGCTCCTGGACCTGCGCGTGTTCGTGGAGGCACGGCTCGACACCCAACTGCGGCGCCGGTTGGAGCGGGACCGCGTGGAACGGGGCTATGGCGCCGAAGAGGTGCTCTACCAATGGGAGCACCATGTGCTGCCCGCCTACCGCAACTACCTGGAGCCCTACCGCCACCATTGCGATCTGCACGTG
Organism: Flavobacteriales bacterium; assembly: GCA_016713875.1. Taxonomy (NCBI): domain Bacteria; kingdom Pseudomonadati; phylum Bacteroidota; class Flavobacteriia; order Flavobacteriales; species Flavobacteriales bacterium. The sequence continues at coordinate 3,443,263 of JADJOI010000003.1, read as the reverse complement.
GTGAACGAGCAGGCGCTGACCCGGGCGCTCGATGTGCTGGGCGACCACCTGCACCGCGCCGCCGAGCGCGTGGCCCCGCTGACGCTTCAGTCCCTGTAAAGGCCATGCCGGCCGATGTGGTCGGCCACCGAAGGGTCGAGCTGCGGCCCCGGGTCCCGTCCCTCACGCAACGCCTGCCGGATGCGGGTGCTGCTCACGTCCATCACAGGCCCCTCGAGCAGGCTGATGACCGGATGCCCGGCAAGCCCGGACAGGCCTTGGTGCAGTTCGACGCCCGGCCGCGGGAAGACGAGCACGCGATGGTGGGCAAGGATGGCCTCCGGGTCCTTCCACCGGTGCAGCTGCGCGAGGTTGTCGCTGCCGATCACAAGGACGAACTGATGCTCCGGCCAGCGGGTGCGGAACTCGCGCAGTGTATCGACCGTGTAGTTGGGCGGCGGCAGGCCCAGCTCGGCATCGCTGGCCTCCACGCCGGGCACCCCCTGCACGGCGATGCGCACCATGGCCATCCGGTGCGCATCCGGGCTCACCGCCTGCTCCACCTTGAACGGATTGCGCGGGGTCACCACCAGCCATACCCGATCGATGCCCGGCACCTCCAGCACGCGCCGGGCGATGTGCACATGGCCCCGGTGCGGTGGATCGAAGGTGCCGAAGAGGCAGGCGATGGTCATGCCTCCAGGAAGCTGCGGACCCGCTCCACCGCTTCGCGGCACGCACGATCCAGGTCGTCGTTCACCACCACCGCATCGAAGTACGGGGCCGCGCGCAGTTCCTCCGCCGCCTTCTCCACCCGCACCTTCAAGGTCTCGGTGGTCTCCGTACCCCGCCGGGACAGGCGCTCGGCCAGCACCTCCAGCGAAGGTGGCTGGATGAACAAGGCAAGCGCCCGCCCCCCGAACCGGCGCTTGAGGTTGAGGCCGCCCACCACGTCCACGTCGAAGGCGATGTGCCGGCCTTCGCGCCACAGTCGTTCCACCTCACTGCGCAGGGTGCCGTAGTACCGGCCCGGGTACACCTCTTCCCACTCCACGAACGCGTCCTGTGTAATGCGCTCGCGAAAAACCTCGGGGCTCAGGAAGTGGTAGTCCACCCCATCCACTTCGTTGGCGCGCCGCGGCCGGCTGGTGGCGGACACCGAGAAAGCGAGCTGCGGCACCATGGCCAGCAGGTGGCGCACCAACGTGGTTTTGCCCGCACCCGAAGGGGCCGAGCAGATGACGCATTTGCCTTCGCTGGTCACAGCACGTTCAACAGTTGTTCCTTGATCTTCTCCAGGTCGTCCTTCATGCGCACCACCAACTTCTGGAGAATGGCATCGTTGGCCTTGGAACCGATGGTGTTCATCTCGCGCCCCATCTCCTGGGCGATGAAGCCCAGCTTGCGGCCCTGCTGGTCGGGGGCCGCCAGGGTCTCCAGGAAGTAGGCGCAATGGGCCTTCAGGCGCACCTTCTCCTCGTTGATGTCGAACTTCTCCAAATAGTAGACAAGCTCCTGCTCGAAGCGGTTCCGGTCCATGGTGACACCCAGCTCCTCGACCTTGCTCCGTAGCCGGTCGCGCACGCGGTCGGTCCGGCCGGCGTCCAGTTGTTCCACCTCGGCCAGGAGGGCTGCCACCCGGCCCACGGTGGAGCGCAGGTCCTCCATCAGGCGCGCACCTTCCTCGGCACGGAAGCCGGTGAACGCTTCGGCGGCCTGGTGGACCAGGGCCAGCAGCGCTTCCCATTCGGCGGGGTCCGTGGGTTCGTCCATGGGCCTCGACTGCTCGGCCTGGCGGAGCACGATGCCCAGCAGGTCGGTGCTGTGCCCCGGGGCCACCGCATCGGCCAGAGCTTTCAGCTGATCGTACTGAGCTTTCACCACGGTGGCGTCCAAGCCGGTCCGGTCCGCTGCACGCACGGGATCGATGTTCACGAAGAGCTCCACCTTGCCCCGAACCACGCGTTCGGCGAGCCAGGCGCGCAGCTCGGCCTCGCGCTCGCGATGCGCCGCCGGCAGTTTCACCAGCAGGTCCAACTGCTTGCTGTTGAGCGAACGCAGCTCCACGCTCGCCTTGCGCTCACCCACCGTGCCTTCCGCCCGGCCGAAGCCGGTCATCGATCGCAGCATCCCCTGGTTTTCGCCAAAGGTATCGGCCGCCCTCACGTGCGACGGTCCGCGCGGTTCACCAGGTGAACCCCCAGGAAGATGAGCGCGGCGCACAGGCCGTGCACCGGGCGGATCTCCGGCGGGGCCGCGGTGATCGCGGAGGGAGCGATGCCCCCCAGCGCATACAGCCAGGCGAAGGCCACGGCCATCAGCGGCTGCAGGTAGATGTAAGTGCCCACCACCCCGGGGTCCACCACGCGCAGGGCCCAGGTGTTCAGCAGGTAGGCCACGAAGGTGACGCCCACCACCACGAAGGCGATGGCCCCCCAGGTGCCGCCGTCCAGCGCCGCCCAGCGCACCCCCGCCAGCTCGTGCCATCCGAACGGCAGCACCATCACCGTGCCCAACGCGAAGCTCCAGGCCATCACGGTGACGGCGGTGTAGGTGCGCATCAGAGGCTTCACCAGCACCAGGTACAGCGCGAAGGAGGCGGCGTTCACCAGGATGAAGCCGTCGCCGGTGAGGGTGGCGCCCACATCGCCGCCCTCCGCGCCGCGCACCAGCAGCACCGTGGCCCCGGTGGCGCCCAGGGCGATGCCCACGGCCTTGCCCCAGTTGACCCGCTCGCCGATGAGCACCGCCGCGAAGACCAGCACCAGGATGGGCGCGGCCACCATGATGAGGCTGGCATGCAGCGGACTGGTGCGCATCAGCCCGTGGAAGAAGCAGAGCTGATTGAGCGCCACGCCGAAGACCGCGCAGAGCAACAGACGGGGCGCATCGCTCCAGGCCACGCGTTCGGGCCGCAGCAGGCGCAGCAGCCAGAAGAGGCCCACCGCCCCCAGCACCCGCACCAGGATGAAGCCGGACGGACCGATGACCCCGGGCATCAGCCCCTTGGCCACCGCGTAGTTGGCCCCATAGATGAGGTTCACCGCGAAGAGGGCCAGGTGGGCGCGGGTGCGGGGGGACATGGGGAGCCGCCTGCCAAGGGAGCACCTCGACCAAGGAAGCACCCCGTGCGGCAAAGAGAGGACTCAGGGATGGATCGACCAACAACACACCATGCGATGGATGAGGCCACAGCCCCGACCGTTCGCTCAGTGCTTGATCATGCGCCCCTGGCCGAGCACCGCGCCTTGGCTGTTCAACACCCTGACCGCATACGCCCCTGGGACCAGGTAGCGCACATCCAGGGTGGACACCACGTCCGTTCGGCCGGACCCCACAAGACGCCCGAGCGCATCGTGTACCACATAGGGAACACCGGGCAGAGGCCGGCCACCCCGTGAGACGGTCACCACCTCTTCGGCTGGATTGGGGTGGAGCGACAATCCGCTCGGTTCCTGCGCATCCTGGTGCTCCGGCCCCACGCCCACGAACACCTGGCAACTGTCCACATAGCTGCCCGCCACCCACTTGGCCACGCGGTTGATGCTGTCCGGACCAGCCACCGTGAAGGAACCGCCCACGTACAAGGTGTCGCGGAACACACCGATGGGGCCGATGTCCGGATAGAAATAGTCCGGGGGTACCAGGCTGCACCACCGCTGGCCGTCCCACCGCGCGATGCGGCCGGTGGGCGCCCCGCCGATGCGCCCGAACAGGCCCACCACATGCAAGGTGTCCCGCAGCCACACCATGCGGGTAACGGTGGCGTTGCTGGAGCCCGAGGTGCCCCCGGCCAGGTCGTCCCAGGTGCTGCCATCCCAGGTGACGATGCCGTTGCCCGGATTGTCCGGGTGACCGTAGGGCGGGTAGTTGGCGAAGGAGCCCGCGATGTACAGCAGCCCGTCGTGTACCGCGAACTTGTTCACCGTGCTGAAGACACCGAGGAAGCCGCCGTCCACATCCACCCAAGCCGTGCCATCCCATTTGGCGATATCGCGTCGGTCGTTCGTGCCACTGAACTCCCCACCGATGTACAATTCGCCTTGGTAGTAGGCCAGGTCGTTGATGCCGTTGATGTCGTTGGGATTCAGCTTGGGCAGGTCGTGTACTTTATGCCAGGTGCTGCCGTCCCAGCGGGCCAGGCCGTTCACCTCCAGGGTGTCGTTGGCGTACTCGAACCAACCCGCCGCATAGAGCCCGTCCGGATAGGAACGCAGGCTGTACACCGGGCCGCTAAGGCCGTTCTGGAGGGGTTTCCACAACGAATCAGCCGCATCCCAACGGGCGATGCGATTCACGACCACACCGATCGATTCATCAAACACGCCCCCGGCATATAGATCACCGTTCCAGAACTCCAACGCCATTACAGGTACACCTAATGATCCACTGGTGATCGGGCTCACACAATCGTACTCGAAGCCGCAGCCTACGGTGTACAATTCTTGACCATCCCAACGGACGACACCCGGGGAATAGGGGCCGGCTAAAGGACCAAGCACTCCCCCGCCGATGTACAGGTCGTTCCCTGCGGGGTCCACCTGCATGCAGAGCACGGAGCCTCGTACACCGTTGCCAAGCGGGGCGAACAAGGAAGGGACTTGGCGCGCATAGGGGTTCGCCGGATGCGGCCAAGACCAAGGCGGCCAAACAGCCATGCAAGCAGTAGCCCATCGATCAGTGCTTGATGAACCGTACGGAACTCGGCGTGCTGCCGTCCGGTCCGAGCCAGAGCACGCTGTACAGCCCTGTCCCCAGCGAAGGTAGCCATAGGGTGCCGTCCGCATCGGTGCGAGCCCGCAGCACCAACCTGCCTCGTGCATCGACCAGGACCACCTGTTCATGGGCCAAGGCCCGCTTCCCCAAGCTCAAGCGGACGTGATCTCCCGTTGGATTCGGAGAACAGGATAGGCCGAGCGCTTCCAAGAAAAGATCATCAGGCACGCCGATGCTGATCTCTTGAAGGTTCAAGCGGGCGGCGAACCCATGGGACAGATCCGCAGCGGCCGCATAGGGTACCGGGGGTTCACACCACGAGGTTCCGGGATATGGGCACGCATCATCGAACTGGATGCCACCGGAACTTCCTGCACAATAGAGCGCCTCCCCCGGAACGAGCACGAGGCTGTGACCCCAATCGCATGCGCCCGGCCGCCATGCTTTGTCAGAAAGGTGGTCCACATGGGTGAATCGGCTGCCGAAAGTGCTCGACCATAGACGCCCCCGATCGATGTCGAAGCACTTCAACAGGATCTCGGTCTGCCCAGTGCCCATGTCTGAATACCACGGCTGGTTGTATAGACCGAAGGCGGTCAATGCAGGGTGGGTTTGCAACAGGCCATCCGCGTGGTCCAAGGACTGCGTGGCGATGCCCATGGCAAAGATGCTCCCGTCAGCATCGATCACCAGATCACTGAAGCGCCGGATCAGGAAGGGATGGTATTGCCAGGCATCGTAGACCTCCACGGCGCTCTCACCAGCATGTTCGAATACCGAGCCACCATGCACGGTGGACCACAGCATCTCGCCGGTCAGCACATCGAACTCCGCGAAATACTCATCCACACCATCAACAGCGTCATCGTGGTATGCGCCATTGCCGGGGTCGCAGATCGTCAGGGCGCCCGAAACCGCTGTGCAGCTCGTGGTCGTTGGGACCGGCGTAAAGCTGGCATCTAGGGTTGTGCCCGATACCACCAGCCGTGAGGTCTGTGGCTGCATCGCGGCCGCCTCCAAGCGGTCGGTGCCGTGCATGTTCGTCATCCACTTCACCGTGCCGTCGGGGGTGAACGTGGCAATGAACGCGGTGGGGCCGCTTAGTCCAGGTAGCCAGAAGTCCCCCGGATCCCCTTGGGGCAAGGACCCCTCCGTGCGGCCCACGGCGACGATCCGGTCGTTGAATCCCACGGGGTCCTGATAGTAGGCCATGTCAAAGAGCAAGTCGTCCGCCGCTCCACCATAGAAGGTGGAGTTGAGCATGCTGAAGTTCGGGTCCAGCTTCAGGAGGAAGAGGTCGGTACCCCCGGCGTTGCTCGTCTGGTGGTAGGCTGTGCCTCCCGGATCGCACAAGGGCAGGCCCGTGGCCACGGCCGTGCAGGTGCCGCTGGCCGTGCCCGTGGCCGTGCTGGTGGCCCCGCCGAAGTACAGGTCGCCGAACACATCCTCGGCGACGGCCGTGAACATCTCATCACCCTCACCGCCGAAATAGGTGCTGCGCAGAAGGTTCCCTTGGGCTGGATCCACTACAAGGAGCAACCCGTCCGTATCACCTTTCAAAGCTCCCTGCCAGTAGCTTCCATCCTGCGGGTCCAGGAGCGGCTCCAGGTTGATGTCCTCGCTGTTGGTCCAGCCGCCGATGTAGAGCCGATCGTCGCTGGCGTAGTGCGCCACGATGGGCTTGTCCGAGCCCGTGCCACCGAAGTAGGTGGTGTAGATCCGTTTCGCATCGTCAGATGGGTCGCCGGGGGCGTGATCGAAGCGGCCGTAGTAGATGTCCCATACGCCCTGATGGATGACCGTACCGGTGTTGGCGGGGAAGACCTGGTCGATGGTGTTGCCGGCGATGAGCAGGTCACCATCGGGCGCGGCCACGGCGGCGTTGCCCCAGGAGTCACCGCCACCGTTGCCGGTGGCACTGCCCAACAGGGTGCGCCAGTCCGAGGTGGCGCCACCACCGCCGAGTGGGGGTGGCGGGCCGATCTGGAAGATCAACGGGTGGTTGTCATCGTAGGTGCCGAACTCGAAGAAGACCTGCGCGCCGCCGTTCACCAGGTCGTAGTTCGGTGACCAGCTTACTGGCACAATGCTGCCGTTGATCACCTGGTAGGCGAAGGCCTCCTCCAGCCGGAGAAATCGTTCTCCGACATACGCGCGAACGGCTCCCTGCCAATCGATCGCCAGGCTGTCCTGCCCGCTGAAGAGCATCTGGATCTGGGCCGGTTCGGCACTCGGCTCCATCACGAAGGCCATCTTGGGGCCGTAGGCACCTGCATAATGCTGGATGCTGATGCGCGGATACAGGTCCTGGCGCCAGAGGGCCCCGGCGGCAGGCACACCCTCCACCCCCACGCCCGTATGGGCCAGGTAGTAGTTGCTCAGGTCGGTGGTCTCCTTGATCACGCTCAGCACCGCGCCGGGGTCCACCCCTTCGCCTACGAAGTCCATGCGCACGCTGTACAGGGTGTCCTGGTCCCGGAAGGAAAAGGTCATGGCGGGTGTCTCATGGATCCATACCGTAACGGGATGGCCCTCTGAATAGTACAGCAGGTCGCCTACGGAATCGCCATCAGTGTCGATGGTCTGGCCCATCTCCGTGCGGTACGCGACAGGCCCCAAGGTATCGCCGGTGGCATCCAGAAGCTGGGCTTGGGTGGTTGCAGCGAGGAACAGAACGCCGCACAGGAAGAAGGATCGAGGCTTCATGGTAACTGCGTGGGTTGATGAACGAAACAACTTTCCTGACGTCCGAAGCGCCTGGTCGAAGCTAAGCTGAAAACCGATCGTTCCCACGCGGATCGATCGATCGCCAAGAAAAAGGGGTACGATCCTATTTGACATCATCCAGTGATGATCAGGGCGACGCACCCGTTTCCGCCCCCCCTCTACCTTCGCGGCGCAGCAACCAAGCCTCCCGACCCCATGAGCCATCGCTTCGGCACCAAGGCCGTGCACGCCGGCGTGGAACCCGACCCCGCCACGGGCGCCATCATGACGCCGATCTACCAGACCAGCACCTATGTGCAGGCCGCGCCCGGCGACCACAAGGGCTATGAGTACAGCCGTACCCACAACCCCACGCGCACCGCGCTGCAGCGGGCCCTGGCCGAACTGGAGAACGGGCGCCATGGCCTGTGCTTCGCCACCGGCATGGCCAGCATCGATGCGCTGATCAAGCTGCTGAAGCCGGGCGACCACGTGGTGAGCACCAACGACCTCTACGGCGGCACCTACCGCCTGTTCACCAAGATCTTCGAGGGCTTCGGCATCCGCTTCAGCTTCGTGGACATGGCCGATCCGGCCCACGTGAAGCAGGCCCTGACGCCCACCACCCGCCTGATCTGGGTGGAGACCCCCACCAACCCGCTGCTGAAGGTGATCGACATCGCGGCCATGGCCGCGCTGGCCAAAGCGCAGGGCTGCTGGCTGGCCGTGGACAACACCTTCGCCAGCCCGGCGCTGCAGAATCCGCTCGATCGGGGCGCCGACATCGTGATGCACTCGGCCACCAAGTACCTGGGCGGCCACAGCGATGTGGTGATGGGCGCGCTGGTGGTGAACGACGATGCCCTGGCCGAGCGCCTGGCCTTCGTGCAGAACAGCAGCGGCGCCACGCCGGGCCCCATGGACTGCTTCCTGGTGCTGCGCGGGCTGAAGACCCTGCACCTGCGCATGGAGCGGCACTGCGCCAACGGCGAGGCCGTGGCCCACTTCCTGAAGGCCCACCCCAAGGTGGAGCGCGTCTACTGGCCGGGCCTTCCGGAGCACACCGGCCACGCGGCGGCGCGCGCCCAGATGAGCGGCTTCGGTGGCATGGTGAGCTTCACCCTGAAGGGCGACCGCATGGAGGACGCCACGCGGGTGCTGTCGCGCACCTCCCTCTTCGCCCTGGCCGAATCCCTGGGCGGCGTGGAGAGCCTCATCGGGCACCCGGCCAGCATGACGCACGCCAGCATCCCCCGCGAGGAGCGCCTCCGCAATGGTCTGGCCGACACCCTGATCCGGCTCAGCGTGGGCACCGAGGATGCCGCCGACCTGATCGACGACCTCAGCGCGGCGATCGGTTGACGGTCCGCCCAGGGCGATGAACGCAGGCAGGCCGTCCACCCTGCTGATCGTCAGGTCCTTGTCAGGTCCTTCTCGGATCCCAAGGGTCGGGGCGAAATGCAAGCTTGCTGACCAACCGTTGGCAGGGGGTGGGCGTTTATCTTGCGCTCCGCTTCTTCCGAGCGCCCCCTTGTGATGACCCATACGAACCCGTTCGGGCCCCTGCTTCTGGCGGCCCTGATCCCCTTCGGCCCGCTGCAGGCCCAGCAGGACGTCCCCTTCCACTGTAGCACGCACGGCTTGGAGCACCTGGCCCCGCTGCACCAGAACGACCCCCAGCGCCTGCAGCGCATCGCTGACGATGAGGCCGATCTGGAGGCCTTCACCCAGCAGTATGCCCAATTGAGCGAAGCCGAACGCGGCGGAAGCACTTACGTGCTGCCTGTCGTGTTCCACATCATCCACAACAACGGGCCGGAGAACATCAGCGACGCCCAGGTGCACGATGCGATCCGCGTGCTGAACGATGACTTCAACAAGCTGAACGCCGACTGGGACAACGTGCGGCCGGAGTTCCTGGGCATTGTGGCCGATGTGGGGGTCACCTTCCGTCTGGCCCAACTGGACCCGAACGGCGACTGTACCAGTGGCATCAACCGCATCCAGGACATCCTGACCAACGACGGCACCCAGGACATGAAGGACCTGATCCAGTGGCCGCGCAACAAGTACCTGAACGTGTGGGTCTGCGCCTATGCCGACGGTGCGGCCGGCTACACGCTGACGCCGGGCTCTGTGAACAGCCCCTTTGCCGCGGCGGCGGACGGCATCGTGCTGCTGCACAACTACACCGGGAGCATCGGCACCAGCAGCGTGAGCCGCTCGCGCACCCTCACCCACGAAGTGGGCCACTGGATCAACCTCCGGCATTGCTGGGGCCCGACCAATGAACCGGGCCTCGCCAGCAATTGCAATGAGGACGACAACGTGGGCGATACACCGAACACGGAAGGCTGGACCAGTTGCACCCTGTCCGGTGCCACCTGCAGCAGCACCTTGGACAACGTGGAGAACTACATGGAGTATTCCTACTGCTCCAAGATGTTCACCGAAGGCCAGAAAACGCGGATGCTGGCCGCCCTGAACTCGGGCACCGCCCAGCGCAACCAGCTCTGGCAACCGTCCAACCTGGCGGCCACGGGCACCACCGGCACCGATGTCCTGTGCGCCGCGGCCTTCACCAGCGACCTTCGGGAGGTCTGCTCCGGCGGCACCGTTCAGTTCACCGATATGAGCTACCATGGCGCCACCACCTGGGAATGGTCGTTCCCGGGCGGTGCGCCGTCCACGAGCACCGACCAGAACCCGGTGGTCACCTACGGCAGCCCCGGCCTCTACCCCGTGACCCTGGTGGCCGGCAACGGCAACACCCAGGTGAGCACCCAGGCGAACAACTATGTGATGGTGATGCCGGCCGCCGGTCTTGCAGTGCCCTACAGCGAGGGCTTCGAGGCGACCTCCACGCTGCCCAACACCGATTGGGCCGTGAACGATGTCGGAGGGAACGGAGCCTTCCAGCTCGTTAGCACCACCGGCTACCAAAGCACCAAGTCCATTCGTCTCAACAACTATGTGAGCGGCGAAGGCGAGATCGACGAGCTGGTGAGCAACACGCTGGACATGAGCAACGCCACCGACATCGTGATCAGCTACCGCTACGCCTATGCGCAACGCAATACGCAGAACAACGATGTGCTGAAGCTGTACGTGAGCAAGGATTGCGGTGAGACCTGGAGCCTGCGTGACATCCTTTACGGCACAGGGGCGCTCAACACGGCCTCCCTGCAGACCAGCCCCTTCACGCCCACCAGCGAGGCGCAGTGGGATGAGTCCGTGGTGGACAACATCAGCACCACCTACCACGTGAGCGAATTCCGCTTCAAGTTCGAGTTCGAGAGCGATGGCGGTAACAACCTGTTCATCGACAACATCAACGTGAACGGTGCTCCCGTGGGCATGGCCGAGCTGGTGACCGAGGGCAGCGAAGGCCTGCTGGTGGTGCCCAACCCGGCCGGTGCGGACGCCGATCTGGTGATGGACCTGCGTGAAGGCGGTCCGCTGCAGGTGCAGGTGCTTGACCCCGTAGGCCGCCTGGTGGCCCAGCTGCCGGAGCGCGCTCTGCCCGCTGGCCTCAACCGCCTCGCTCTGCCTGTGGACGGGCTTGCCAAAGGCGTCTACATGGCGGTCATCCGCCAGAACGGGCGCACGCAGCTCACCCGCTTCACCAAGGACTGAGCACCTTCTCCGCGAGAACACGAAGGCCCGGTCGAACGACCGGGCCTTCGTGTGAAAGGACCGCGGGCCGGATCACTCCTTGAAGCCCACGAGAATGGCCACGCAACCGACGTGCACCATGTCGGTGCGCGCCTTGCCCGGCACCCACACCACCACTTTCATCTGCTGCGTGGAGGCCATGCGCAGGTCGAAGTGATGCTTGGGCTCATCGGCCAGGCTCTCGAACACGATCTTGTTGGAGGCATCCACCAGTTTCCAGTTCACCTCGCCCAGGATCGGGTGGGTGCACACCATCACGCGGTACTCCTGACCGCTGAAGAAGGTGAGGTTCACCTCGGCCTCCTCGCCGGGGGCGAGCTGGGCCGCATTGAAGGACTCGTTGAACTTGTACGGGGCCAGTTCCGGCACGCACTTGTTCTTGGCAAAGCTGCGGCACTGGGCCTGCGCGGCGGTGGCGGCGATCAGCAGGGCACCGGCCAGGGCTGCGTGGGCGAGGGTCGTTCGCATGGCGGTCATGGCGGTGCTCAGTTGATGTAGGCGTTGCGGATGGTGGCGGTCCGTTCGGTGATCGCCTTCAGCTGATCGTCCGTGAGGGCCGCTGCGGGCTCGCCTCCACCGATCACGGCCACACCGTTCTCCTGGGTCACTTGTGCGGGTGTTCCGGCCGCAGGTGCCGGCCCGAAGAGGTCCGAAAGGGCCTTCAGGTCGGCCTTGGTCCCGTTGAGCGCCTCGTCGGTCCCCGTGTAGGTGTTCATCAGCCCCAGCAGGTCGTTGAGGCTCAGGCGCTGCTCGGCGATGCGCGACCGGAGTTCCGGCGTGTCCTTGGTCCTGGCCACCTGTGTGGCGATGTACAGGCCTTCCACCCAGCCGCCGGCGATCATCAGCGCGCTGATGTTATCGCGCTCATTCTCCTTCAGGTAGGCGTCCACGTTCCAATAGGTCTCGCTGATGATGCTGAGCAGCGAATCGCGGTCGTTCATGTTCGCCTCCATGCGCTCCAACGTGGTGTCGTTGAAGGCGTTGCTCACCCCCAGGCGGTCGGCCAGTTTCTTGGCGCAGCTGGTGTAGAACATGCTCTCCTGCGTCTGGTTGTTGACGCTGGCGTAGCTGAGGTCGGCGCCGTAGATGCCCAGGTTCAGCGCCTGCTTGCTGGCGGCCGTGTACCGGTCCACGTTCTTCACGTCGTTCAGGATGTCCTTGTCGTATTCCGCACCGGCCTTCCGGAGCAACGCCGCCGTCTCCATGGGGGATGGGATGTTGTAGAAGATGTTGCGGGTCTTCCGCATCCGCTCGGCCTGCGCCGCGGAATCCGCGCTGTCGGGCACGTTCAAAGTGTCCTGTTGGCCGCTTTCGCCGCCGCCACAGGCGACCAGCACGACCAGGGCGGCCGCCAGCGGCCACATGGTCCGGGAGGAGTGCATCATGGGATCCAGTCTGCGGTAAAGGTCCATCCGGACCGGCCGCGGGTCAGTGCGCCTCCAACCAGTTTTTCCCCACGCCCATGTCGACAACCAGCGGCACATCCAGGGCCATCGCCCCTTCCATCCGTGTCCGCACCATGGCCTTCAGTCCATCCAGCTCGTCCCCGTGCGCATCGAACACCAGTTCATCATGCACCTGCAACAACAGCCTGCTACTCAGTCCCTGCTCGCGGATGTCGCGGTGGATGTTCACCATCGCCACCTTGATGATATCGGCCGCCGAACCCTGCATGGGCGCATTGATCGCGATGCGCTCGGCCTGGGCCCGCACCGTGTTATTGGCGCTGGTGATGTCGGGCAGATACCGCCGGCGGCCCATCAGGGTCTTGATATAGCCGTGGGTCCGGCAGAAGCCGATCATCTCATCCATGTAATTGCGCACCCCGGGGAACTGGGCGAAGTAGTCGTCGATGATCTGCTTGGCCTCCCCGCGCGGGATGCCCAGGTTCTGGGCCAACCCGAAGGCGCCCTGCCCGTAGGCGATGCCGAAGTTCACGGCCTTCGCGCGGCTGCGCTGCTCGCGCGTCACCTCCGCGATGTCGACGTTGAACACCTTGGCCGCCGTGGCCGCGTGGATGTCGAGCCCCCTGCGGAAGGCCTCCTGCATGTTGGCATCGCCGCTCATGTGGGCGATGATGCGCAGCTCGATCTGGCTGTAGTCGGCGCTGAGGAGCTGGTACTCCTCGCTGCGCGGCACGAAGGCCTTGCGGATCTCACGCCCCTTCTCGGTGCGGATGGGGATGTTCTGCAGGTTGGGGTCGTTGCTGGCCAGACGACCGGTGGCGGCCACGGTCTGCAGGTAGCTGGTGTGCACGCGGTGGGTCACAGGGTCCGCGGCCTCGGGCAGGGTGTCCACATATGTGCCCTTCAGCTTGCGCAGACTGCGGTAGTCCAGGATCAGCGGGATCGCGGGGTGCGCGTTGCTCAGCTCCTGCAGGATGTCCTCGCTGGTCTGGTACTGACCGGTCTTGGCGGTCTTCTTCACCTTGTCACCGCCGAGCTTCAGGGTCTCGAAGAGCACGTCGCCGAGCTGCTTCGGACTGTCGATGTTGAAGGGCACCCCGCAGGCCTGGTGGATCGCGTCCTGCAGGCGGATCAGCTCCGTGCCCAGCTCCTCGCTGAACTGCTTCAGCGCCGGGATGTCGATGCGGATGCCCTCCGTTTCCATGTCGGCGAGCACGTGCACCAGGGGCATCTCCACCTCGTTGAAGAGCCCGGTCACTTCGTCCTCCGCCAGCAGGGGCTCCAGCTTGCCGGACAGCTGCCAGGTGACGTCAGCGTCCTCGGCGGCATAGTCCTTCACCAGCTCCACCTCTACCTCGCGCATGCTCTTCTGCACCTTGCCACGGCCCTTCTCGCCGATGAGCGTGGTGATGCTCACCGGTCGGTAGCCGAGGTAGGTCTCGCTGAGGAAGTCCATCCCATGCTTCTGCAGGTCGGGCTTCAGCAGGAAGTGGGCCACCATGGTGTCGAACAGGGGCCCCTTCACCTCCACGCCATAGCGGGCCAGCACGCGCATGTCGTACTTGGCGTTCTGCGCCACCTTGCCGATGGCCTCGTTCTCCAGTACGGGCTTGAAGATGTCCACGATGCGCTGGGCCTTGGCGCGGTCCTCGGGCACGGGCAAGTAATGCCCTTCATGGTCCTTCCAGCTGAAGGAGAAGCCCACCAGCTCAGCCGTGCGCTCGTCGGTGCTGGTGGTCTCCGTATCGAAGCAGAAGCGCGGCTGCTTCCTCAGCTGAGCCGCCAGCATGTACAGGTCCTCGTTGGTGCGGGCCAGGAAGTAGCGGTGCGGCACGGTTCCGATGTTGGCCAGCTCGGTGAGGGCCACGTGGACTTCCTCGTCCACGCTGCTTCCGAAAAGGTCCACCTGGCCGGTGTTGGCCACCACCGCCTTGGCGCGCTTGCCGGCCTTGGGTTCCTCGGCGGTGCCGTTCGCCTCGCCCCCCAGCACCCGGTTCGCCAGGGTCTTGAACTCGAGCTCGCTGAACACCTCCAGCACCTTGTCCTTGTCGGGCGGGTCCAGGTGAAGGGCGTCGTGGTCCAGCTCCACCGGCGCATCGATGATGATGGTGGCGAGCCGCTTGCTCAGGCGGCCCTGTTCGGCGAACTGGATCACGTTCTCCTGCTGCTTGCCCTTCAGCTTGTCGGTGTTCTCGAGCACTCCTTCCAGGCTCCCGTACTGTTGGATGAGCTTCATGGCGGTCTTCTCGCCGATACCGGGGATGCCAGGGATGTTGTCCACCGCATCGCCCATGAGCCCGAGGATGTCCTTGACCTGCTCGGGGCTGCTGAGACCGCCCCAGCGTTCGCAGATCTCCTTGGGACCGAGCTTCTCAGGCGGTTCGCCGCCGCGGCCCGGCTTGTACATGATGATGCGCTCGCTCACCAGCTGCCCGAAGTCCTTGTCGGGGGTCACCATGTAGGTGAGGTAGCCCTCGGCCTCGGCCTTCTTGGCCAGGGTCCCGATCACATCGTCGGCCTCGTAGCCGTCGCTCTCCAGCACGGGGATGCGCAGCGCCTCGATGATGCGGCGGATGTAGGGCACGTTGCTGCGGATCTCCTCGGGGGTCTCCTCGCGGTTGGCTTTGTAGTCCAGCAGGGTCTCATGCCGCTCAGTGGGCGCCGCTGTGTCGAACACTACGGCGATGTGGGTGGGCTGCTCGCGCTTGATGAGGTCGAGCAGGGTGGTGGTGAAGCCGAACGCCGCGCTGGTGTTGAAGCCCTTACTGTTCACCCGGGGCGCCCGGATGAAGCTGAAGTAGGCCCGGTAGATGAGCGCGTAGGCATCGAGGAGGAAGAGGCGCTTGTCCGCATCGGCGGCCGCAGCTCCGGACAGGGTCGGATCGGACATGCGGGCAAGTTAGCCCGGCCCCCGGCTCAGGATCGCAAGACCAAGCACCACCCAGGCACCGGGCGGTCCGGAAAAGTCGTCTACATTCGGTCATGCGGTCCGTCCTGCGTTCCCGCGCACCCAGAGGCCTCGCCCTGGCCTCGGTGTGCACCGTCGCCTTCGCCGCATGCACGCATGAACTGGTGGGACCGGACCCGGATGATCCGCCGGCCAGCCCCGTGCTTGTCGACCTCCCTTCCCTGCCCTACCCCGTCCTGAGCACCTACCGCTTCTTCGTGGGGGAGCTTGACCAACTGGAACCGAACACCGGGGTGCTCCCGTTCGCGCCCATCAACACGCTGTTCACGGACTACGCGCACAAGAACCGGTTCGTGTGGATGCCCGCCGGAGCCCAGGCCTCCTATGTGAGCGACCACGAGCAGTTGGCGTTCGAAGAAGGCACGGTGTTGATCAAGAACTTCTGGTACGACAACACGGCCCCCGACGGGGAACGGAGGATCATCGAAACGCGGTTGATGTTCCGCCGGAACGGCGCGTGGGAGTTCGCCAACTACATCTGGAACCCCGAGCAGACCGAGGCCCACCTGGACATGGACGGCGGATATGTTCCCATCGCGTGGACGGACAGTGAACATGGGACGATGAGCACGACCTACCGCATCCCGTCGGCCTCCGAGTGCTTCACCTGCCACAAGGTGAACACGGACCCCCTGCCCATCGGTCCCAAGCCGCGCAACCTGAACGTGGACATGGCGTACCCTGATGGCACGATGAACCAGCTGGCACGCTGGGTACAGGAGGGCTACCTGGCGCCCGGCTTCCCATCGGGCATCCAAGCAACGCCGGACTGGATGGAAACGTCATTGCCGGTTGAGGACCGCGTGCGCGGCTACCTGGACATCCAATGCGCCCATTGCCATTCGGACGAGCGCCATTGCGACTATCGGCCCCTGCGCCTGGCCTTTCAGGATACGCAGGACCCGGTCAACCTCGGGGTCTGCGTGCTGCCGGACGACCCCATCGACGCATCGGTGACCCACATCGTGGCCGCCGGCGACACCACACGCTCCATGATGCACCTGCGCCTGAGCTCCACCGACGGGTCGGTGCGCATGCCCCTGCTCGGCCGTACCCTCGTACACCGCGAGGGCCTGGCCGTGATCAATGAGTGGATCTCCTCGCTCGGCCCACCCTGCCCCTGACCTGCAAACCAACCCACCCATGAAGCACCTCATCCCCCTTTCGATCGCCCTCCTTGGCGCAGTGCCCGCCCTGGCCCAGGACAACTGCGCATCGGCCCTGCCCATCATCGCCGGCTCCTATGTGGTGTCCACGATCAACGGCGCTCAGGTGCCTTCGCCGATCTGCGCGCCGAACGGTGCCGGGGCCTCGGCCGGTGAGTGGTACAGCTACACGCCCGCATCCAATTACACGGTGACCATCAACACGGCCATCGGAGCGTTGACCGACAGCCGCATGCACGTCTACCTGGGCGGCTGCGGCGCCCTGGCCTGCGTGGCCGGTGATGATGATTCGGGCGTGAACAACACCGCGTTCCTCACCTTCAACGTGGCCGCCGGATCCACCTACATCATCGCCTTCGACAACCGCTGGAGCTCCAACGGCTTCACCTTCCAGCTCAGCGAAGCCCCGATCGTGATCCCGGTGTTCAGCTTCTCTCCGCTGACCCTGCCGGCCGGCGCCGGAAGCACCGTGGCCGCCGTGGACATGAACGGCGACCACCTGGACGACGTGGTGCGGGTCACCGAGCTGCAGATCACGATCAACCATCAGCAGACCGGCGGTGGCCTCGTGCAGACCGTGTTCCCCACCGATACGGCCGATACCACACCGTACTGGAGCCTGGCTGCCGGCGACCTGGACGGCAACGGATACAACGACCTCCTCTATGCCGGCGGTTCGGCCACCTTCATGCTCGCGAACGCCGACGCCACGGCCTACATCGAGAACTCCCAGACCGAGTGGATCTTCTGCCAGCGGTCCAACTACGTGGACATCAACAATGACGGGCACCTGGACGCCTTCGTCTGCCACGACGTGGAGCCCAATGTGTACTACCTGAACGATGGCCAGGGCAACCTTACCTACTACCAGGGCGGCCTGGGCGACACCCCGGACGGAGGCAACTACGGCAGCATCTGGGTCGACTATGACAACGACCACGATGTGGACCTCTTCATCGCCAAGTGCCGCGGCGGGGTGGGCCCGGCCAACATCGACCAACTGCACCGCAACAACGGCGACGGCACCTGGACCGAGGTGGCCGCGCTGATGAACCTGGCCGACAACCAGCAGAGCTGGAGCTCGGCCTGGGGCGACTACGACAACGACGGCGACATGGACGTGCTGCAGGGCGCCAGCTCCTTCACCAACGGAGGCCACAAGCTGATGCGCAATGACGGCAGCACCTTCACCAACGTGACCGTCGGGTCCGGATTCGACACCCACGGCGGCCAGAGCATCGAGTGGATCACGCACGACTTCGACAACGACGGCTGGCTGGATGTGATGGGCGGGGGGAAACTGTTGCGCAACAACGGCAACATGACCTTCAGCCTGCACACGGTGACCCCCACCAACGGTCCGGTGGGCGACCTGGACAACGATGGCTACCTCGACATCGTGAACGGCGGCACCGTGCACATGAACGCGCTCACGGGCAACAACTGGCTGAAGGTGACGCTTGAAGGCACGGTGAGCAACACCAACGGGATCGGCGCCCGTGTGGAGGTCGTCACCCAGTCCGGCACCCGGATCCGCGACATCCGCAGCGGCGACGGCTTCCGGTACATGAGCACGCTGAACGCCCATTTCGGGCTCGGCCAGGACAGCTTCGTGGACCAAGTGATCGTCTCCTGGCCCAGCGGTATCGTGGATGTGATCGATATGCCGGCCATCAACGGCACGGTACATGTCATCGAAGGCCTCTCCACCGGCGTGACCGCCGTGACCCCTGAGGCCACGTTGAGCACCTACCCCAATCCGGTCGAGACCGTCCTGTACCTGAGCTCCTCCCTGCCGTTGCGCAACGCGAACGCCACCGTGCTGAACACCGCGGGCCAGCCCGTACTCCGCTCCGTCCTGCGCGAGGCCACCCTGGACATCGCGGATCTCGCCCCCGGCGTGTACGTGCTGCAGGTGGAGCAGGAAGGCACCTTGCTGCAGGAGCGCTTCGTGAAGCGCTGAGGAGAACGTACATCGGTGAACGGAAGAAGGCGCGCCGCGCATGCGCGGCGCGCCTTCTTCCGTTCTGCCTGCTGCATTTTGTACGCCAGCCTGATGCGCTTATCTTTCGACAACGATGCAGCCCGGGGCCGAGGTGAACGAAGTGGACGCGCCATCCTTCAGGCCATCCCCGCCCACCCGCCCACGGCCGGGGGTGATCCCACGCAAGCATCCATCGGTGACGGCCATGCTGAAGGCGCGGCGCTGGGCTCTCTTCTTCATCGCCCTGCTGAGCGGGCTGCTGACCGGCATCTACCTGATCATCTTCCCAGTCCCCTATCGGTCTCACATCGTGATCTGGGCCGGACCCGAGCATGGTGAACTGACCCGCGCACCCGAACGGACCTTCGCACCGAACCTGGTGGTCACACGACTGCAGCACCTCGCGATAGGTTCGGCCGTCCTGGATCATCTGGTGGACACCTTCGACCTCGGCACCCACTATGGGATAGCCCCCGACCGACGATTCGCCACCGAGCGGACCAGGCTGACCCTCGAACGGAGCATCCGTGCCGACATCATCGACCCGAACACCCTCCGCATCACCGTCTCGGACAGGGACCGCGAAATGGCGGTCGCGATGGCCATGGCCATCCATGCCGAACTGCTCCGCACCACCGATCGGGAGGCGCGCGACCGGATCGAGCACCAGGTGGCCGTTCACGAGGATCTGGTGCAGCGGGCCGAACGGCGCGGTCAGGAGCAGGCCGATCAGCTCATCGGCATCATCGACCGGACCCGCACCTGGGCCAGCGGCCCGCCCGTGAACGACACCCTGCAAGAGCACCTGGACCTGCAACTCACGGCCATGGTCGCCACCTTGGCGCACACCAATGAGGATCTTTATGGCAGCCTCATGGTGGCCGAGGCCGCACGGGCCGGACTGTCACGCGATGCCCTGCCCCGGCTCACCCTGGTCCGGCGGGCCGAGCTCGACCTGGTCAGCTCCCCGCGCCTCAAGGCCGTGATCACGGTCCTCACCACTTCGGTGCTGTTGACCCTGCTCGTTCTGGTGCTGATGGTGCTCTGGCACAAACAGGGCCCCGCCTGGATTCAGGACTGGCGCGCGTTCGACCGGGAGTGATCGGCCGGTGCGAGCGGCCCACGCCCGTGGAGCGCGGCGATCATCATCCAGAACGGGAAGGCCACCTTGGCATCGTCCAGGTAATTGTTGAACAACGCATGGACCGCATAGGCGGCGATCGCCACCCCCACCGTCAGATCGATGATGCGGGCTTGAAAGGGCTTCGGACCCCACCAATTCCGTAGCGCCCGCCAGAGCACGCACCCCAGGAGCGCACACCACGCCCCGAAGCCCGTGAGGCCTGATTCAGCCAGCGCGAGCAAATACTCCGAATGCGCCGTGCCGCCACTGTCATAGAGGGTCTGGGGATTGCTGCGGATGAAGGTGTCCGGGGTCAAGCTCCAGCTGCGCTTGATCCGCGAAGCGGCGCCAGGCTCGCGGACGCTCAGATAGGTCATCTCCTCGGGCCGTTGATGCGCCACGTATAGGAACTGATAGGTCCCCGGGCCGGTGCCCAACCATGGATCGGCCTTGAACATCCGCAGGGCGCAGCGCCACCGGTTCAGGCGTTCGCGGTTGCTGGCATCCGTGGTGGTGTTGGTGATGGAGAGAAGGCTCTCCCGCACCCCCGCATCATCGGAGTTGCCATGCACCGTTCGCCCGGCCGTGGAACGCCAGAGCAGAAGAAGCACGGCCACCATGGTGAGCACGGTGCCCATGCCGGCGATCGAGCGCCACCGCGCCGGGAGCAATACGGCCGGAAGAAGCACCAGAACGACCACAGCGCTGAGCCAGGCCGCCCGGCAGAAGGACGCCCAGAGGCCGAACAGCAGGGCCATGCTCCACAGCACCAACAGCGTACGCCTCCAAGCCCGCGTGGACCGCCAGACCATGGCCGTGCGTCCGATCACCCAGGCGAGCACGAAGACCAGGGCCGCCGAATGCACGGTGTGGTCCGTGTAGAACGGGAACGCCGTGTAGCCCGCGCCGGCCCGGTCGAACCCGGTCCCCGTCTGCACCCACAAGGCCCACAGCAGCACCAGTGTGAAGCTCGCGGCATGGACATCGAGGGCGCGGCGCACCCAGCGCATGTCCTGTTGAAGCACCAGCAGGGGAAGTCCGAGAAGGACGACCGCATACGCCGCCCGCACCGTGAAGGCCTTCCAGGCCACCACCGGCATTCCACTGGCCGATGCGGAAAGCGCGGCGAACACGATCAGCATCGTCGCACTGATCACGATCGGTCCCGAAACACGGCGGAAGGCCCTCCAGAGCTCCTGCCCATGGCGGGCCAGAAGGAGGAGAAGACCCAGACCACTGCAGGCCACGAGCGGCTCCACAGGAGTGATGACCTCGAGGTCCGCGCCGGGGGTGTAGAGCTTCACCGAGCACGGGGTCACGGCCGCGAGCGCGACAAGCGCGCGTCCGGTCCAGCGCACCACCCCGATCGGCAGGCCTGATGATCCCGGCGTCATGTCGGGAAGTTACAGCGCGTCAGCGCTCCTTCCACACCACTTCCATCACGGTGGACCCCACGGACTGCAGCGTGGCCAGGTCAATCACGTCCATGTCGTCGTCGTGCGTGTGCCAGCTGGGGTGGAAGGCGCGCGTGCCCTCATGGTACTCGATGATGTCCGCCGTGGGGATCCGCAGCAGCTCGTTGATCGGCAGGTGGTCGTCCGTGCCCACGAAATGGCGCGTCTCCGCCACGAAGCGGTCGCCATGGCCCAGGGCGGCGGCGGTGCGCCACAGCTTGCGCACCACCTGCGGCGCGTACTGCATGCTGATGGACTCCTGGTAGAAGCGCGCGTCCTTCGCGCCGCACATGTCCAGCAGCACGCCGAACCGCGCGGTGTAGCCGGGCACGTGCGGGTTCTTCGCCCAGTACTGGCTGCCGAGCGCCCAGGTGGCGATGCTGTTGCCGTCCATGGTCATGGCCCCGGTGGGCTCACCATAGTCCTCCACGTCGGTGAACAGCAGGTCGACCCCCAGCAGAGCGGTATCCGTGGCCGCGCCGAGGTGCCGGGCGATCTCCAGCAGGATGCCCACGCCGCTACCCCCATCGTTGGCACCCAGGATGGGCTCGTTGCGGCGTTCCTCATCCTTGTCCGCGAACGGCCGCGTGTCGTAGTGCGCCAACAGCAGGATGCGGTCGCGCGCTTCGGGGCGCCAGCTGCCGATGATGTTGCGCAAGGGCAGCGGGTTGCCGTTGAACGCCGTCACCGTGCCCCGTTGCTCCGTCACGGTCGCGCCGGAGGCCTTCAGCCGGGCCACGATCCGATCCGCGCAGGCAGTGTGCGGCGGTGTGCCGGGCACGCGCGGACCGAAGGCCACCTGCTCCGCCACGAACGCGTAGGCGCTGTCCGCATCGAACGGTGGTGCCGGCGGCAGCTGCACCGGTGCGGGCTGCGGCACCTCCTGCTTCGGTGGGGCCTCGGGCGTGCAGCCGGAGAGGAGGAGTAGGCAGTACGCAGTTGGCAGTAGGCACGACTTCGCGACAGCTTGCCAACTGCCTACTGCCAACTGCGTACTGCCTACTGCATTCACGCGCGCTCCCATGTGGTGCCCTCCTTGGTGTCCTTCAATACGATGCCGATGGCCGCCAGCCGATCCCGGATGGCATCGCCCGCGGCGAAGTCCTTCCGCGCCTTGGCCTCCGCCCGCAGGCGGATGAACTCCTGCACCAGCGCGTCGAGGGTGTGGTCGTCCCCCTTCGCGTCATCGACCTCCTCCCGGACGCCGAGCACATCGCGCACCAACACTTGCATCATGGTCCGCAGCTTCACGATCGACGCCTCGGTCAGCTTCAGCTTGCCATCATGCACCGAATTGATGATGCGCACGGCCTCGAACAGCTCGGCGATCAACACCGGCGTGTTCAGGTCGTCGTTCATCGCGGCGTGGCAGCGCTGCTCCAAGGCGGCGATGTCAGCCTCGTCCGCATCCGCAGCCTTCAGCTTGGGCAGCAGCGCCATGGCCTTCATCAGCCGCTCCAGCCCTTTCTCGGAAGCCTGCATGGCGGCGTTACTGAAGTCGAGCGTGCTGGCGTAGTGGCACTGCAGCATGAAGAAGCGCACCGTCATGGCGCTGTAGCCCTTCTCCAGCAGCTTGTGGTTCCCGGTGAGCAGCTCTTCCGGGGTGAAGCCGTTGCCTTCGCTCTTGGCCATCTTCCGGCCATTCACCGTGAGCATGTTGCCGTGCATCCAGTAGCGTACGGGCGCATGGCCATCGGCCGCCACGCTCTGCGCGATCTCGCATTCGTGGTGCGGGAACTTCAGGTCCATGCCGCCGCCGTGGATGTCGAAGGTCCGGCCCAGGTACTTGGTGCTCATGGCGCTGCATTCCAGGTGCCAGCCGGGGAAGCCCTCGCCCCACGGGCTGGGCCATTTCATCAGGTGCGAAGGCTCGGCCTTCTTCCAGATCGCGAAGTCCAGCGGGCTCCGCTTCTCCTCCATGCCCTCGG
The DNA here is from genome assembly GCA_016713875.1 of Flavobacteriales bacterium. NCBI lineage: Bacteria > Pseudomonadati > Bacteroidota > Flavobacteriia > Flavobacteriales > Flavobacteriales bacterium. The sequence continues at coordinate 3,420,158 of JADJOI010000003.1, read as the reverse complement.
TGTCGCGCGTGTTGGCCAATAGCTCATCGATCTTCCGTCCGCTCAGCTCGCCGTAGGCATGCTTCTCCGCGAAGCGCGGCACATCGAAATACACGCTGCCGTTGGCCTCGTACCCGTAGCCGCTGCCGATGATGCGCTTCACCATCTCCATCTGCTCGATCAAATGGCCCGTGGCGGTGGGCTCGATGCTCGGCGGCAGGATGTTGAAGAGCCGCATGACATCGTGGAAGCCGTTGGTGTACTTCTGCACGATCTCCATGGGCTCCAGCTGCTCCAGCCGAGCGCGCTTGGCGATCTTGTCCTCGCCCTCGTCCACATCGCCCACCAGGTGGCCCACATCGGTGATGTTGCGCACGTAGCGCACGGTGTAGCCCAGTTGCCGCAGCCAGCGGTACAGCACATCGAAGGTGAGGAAGCTGCGCACGTTGCCCAGGTGCACATCGCTGTACACGGTGGGGCCACACACGTAAAGACCTACATGCGGCGGGCGCAGGGGTACGAACTCCTCCTTGCGGCGGGTGAGCGTATTGGTCAGGAAGAACGGACCCTTCTTGGCGTCGGACATGGTCGGCGGAGCGGGCCACGAAGGTAGCCAGCCCCGTGCGGCCGCTACTGCAGGTCCTCGTCGGTGATCACCGCATCCCCGGCATAGCGCCCGTTCTGGTACACTTCGATGCGCACCAGCTTGCCGTTCGCATCATAGCGGTAGCGCTTGCCGTCGTAGAGCCGTCCGTTCTTGAACATGCCCACTTGCGACAAGCGCAACTGCTTGTCATACAAGGCGTTGTAGCCGTTGTCGCGGAAGATGACGGCGTTCGGGCGCTCCTCAGCGGCCACGGCCGGCGCCGCCTTGCCGACGGGCTCCGGCGCTACGGCCGTCTCGCGGTGGACCGGCTTGATGTACTTGCTGTTGGCGGAATTGATGACGCCCCCGTCGAACTCGGCCACCTGCTGCAGGTCGCCGTTGGCGTAGTAGCGCTTCAGCGTCCCGTCCTCCTTGCCCTGTTCGATGTTCACCGAAACAGCCAACTGCCCGTTCTCGTGGTAATAGAGCTGCTTGCCATCGCGCGTGCCGTACTGGTCGAATACGAACTCCTGCGCCAACTCGCCGTTGGGGTGCCAGCGCTTGAAGGCCCCGGTGTTGCGGTCGAGGTCCCAGTTGCCTTGTTCCTCGGCCTTTCCGCTGGGGAAATAGGTCTGATACGGCCCTTTGGGCCGGCCCAGGTGGTAGGTGATCTCGCTCATCACCTTGCCGTTGGGCCAGTAGCGCTTCCATGTCCCCGAGCGTTTGCCGTTCAGGTAGCTGCCCTCCTCGATCAGCTGGCCGTCCGTGTAGCCCGAGCGCCCTTCCTGCGGAGCGATCAACCGCCAGGGACCCGTGCGGCGACCCTGAGCGTCCACTTGGTTGATCGCGGCCGTGGTCGGCTCGGTGGCCTGCGCGCGACCCACTGCGGCGGAGATCGCACAGAGGACCAGGACGACGAGGATCAGTGCACGGGACATGGCTGGGTCCGCTCGGGACGCCCGCTATACGCCTTTCCCGGCCCCGGGGTTTCGATCACCGCATCAGCCCAGCCGCCCCTTGAGGTGGACCATCATGTCGTCCACCATGGCACGCAGGTCGTACTGCGGTTCCCAGCCCCAATCGGCCCGAGCGGCGCTGTCGTCGATGCTGCGCGGCCAGCTGTCGGCGATGGCCTGCCGGTGGTCAGGGGCGTAGCCGATGGTGAAGCCGGGAATGTGGCGGCGCACCTCGGCGGCGATCTGTTCGGGGTCGAAGCTGAAGCCCGCCAGGTTGTAGCTGGTGCGCACCTTCACCCGGTCCGCCGGTGCCTCCATCAGGTCGATGGTGGCGCGAATGGCGTCGGGCATGTACATCATCGGCAGGGTGCTCTTCGGCCCCAGGAAGCTTGTGTAGGTGCCGTGCTTGATGGCCTCGTGGAAGATGTGCACCGCGTAATCCGTGGTGCCCCCGCCGGGCGCGCTCTTCCAGCCGATGAGGCCCGGATAGCGGATGCTCCGCACGTCCACACCGTATCGCTGGTGGTAGTACTGGCACCAGCCTTCACCGGCCAGCTTGCTGATGCCATACACCGTGGTGGGCTCGGTCACCGTCCGTTGCGGCGTACCATCCTTGGGGGTGGTGGGCCCGAACACCGCAATGCTGCTGGGCCAGTAGACGCGCTTGAGCTTCCCCTCCCGCGCCAGCTCCAGCACGATCAGCAGGCTCTCCATGTTCAGCTTCCACGCGAAGGCGGGGTCCTTCTCGGCCGTGGCGCTGAGCAACGCGGCCAGCAGGTACACCTCGGTGATGCCATGCTTGTCGATGAGGCGTTCGATGCCGCGACGGTCCATGGCGTCCACCAGGGCGAACGGTCCGTCCTGGGCCGCTTGAGGCTCCTTGATGTCGGAGGCCACCACGTTCCCTTGGCCGAACCGGGCACGCAGCCCTTCCACGAGCTCGGTGCCGATCTGGCCGGAGCTGCCGATAACGAGGATCTTCTTGAACATGCGGCGAAGCTATTTCCGAGGCGGCAATGGCCGGATGGACCGACGTACTTTCGCCACATGGACGAGCACCGCCTGCGGAACCTGTTGGGACCGGACATCCTCCGCGCCCGTCTGGAACAGGAGGGTGTGCCGCGCACCACGCTTTCCTTCTACCGCTACGTGCGCCTGACCGAGGTGGAGGCCTTGCGCAACTCCCTCTACGTGGAATGGGAAGCGCTCGGCGTGCTGGGCCGCATCTACATCTCGCAAGAGGGGATCAACGCCCAAGTGAGCGTGCCCACGGAGAACCTGGAGGCCTTCCGCAGCAACCTGAACAGCCGCGAGGCCTTCCGTGATGTGCCGTGGAAGATCGCCGTGGAGGATGATGGCAAGAGCTTCCTGAAACTCGCGATCAAGGTGAAGAATAAGATCGTAGCCGACGGCCTGGCCGATGACGCATTCGACGTGACCAACGTCGGTACGCACCTCGATGCCAAGACCTTCAACCGGAAGATGGCAGAGGGCGCGCTGGTGATCGACATGCGCAACAACTACGAGTGCCTGATCGGGCATTTCGAAGGAGCGTACCTGCCCAAAGCGGACACCTTCCGCGGTGCGATCGAAGAGGTGAAGGAGGTGATGAAGGAGAAGAAGGATGCCGAGGTGCTGCTCTACTGCACCGGCGGCATCCGCTGCGAGAAGGCCAGCGCCTACCTGAAGCATGAGGGCTTCACGAACGTGGCCCAGTTGCACGGCGGCATCATCGACTACGCCCGCCAATTGAAAGCCGAAGGGCTGAAGAGCAAGTACCTCGGCCAGAACTTCGTGTTCGATGAGCGGCTCGCCGAGCGCATCACCGATGATGTGGTGAGCACCTGTATGCAATGCGGCACCAAGAGCGACCGCATCACCAACTGCCACGAGGCCACGTGCAACATGCTGCTGGTGCAGTGCGAGGCCTGCGCGGATAAATACGCTGAGTGCTGCTCACCGAGCTGCCGGGAGATCCATGTGCTGCCTGAAGAAGTACAACGCGCCTGGCGCAAAGGCCGCAGCACGCGCAGCACAAAGACCAAGGCCATCAACGATCCCGAAGGATTGCGGCGCCGCATCCGTGAAGAAGAGGAACTGCTGGCGCTGAACGGCACGCTGCACCCGGAGCTGAGCGATGTCAACCGCAAAGTCATCCAGGCTTCCTAACGTCGTAACCATGAACACTGGTGAATGGTCAATAGCGAATGGTGAATGGGCAAATGCCCTCACTCCCATTCACCATTGACCATTCGCCATTCACCTGCATTCGCACATGCCCATCTACCACTCCCTCGGCAAGATCCCCCACAAGCGCCACACCGTCTTCAAGAACGGCAAGGACCGCTACTTCTACGAGCAGCTCTTCGGCACCATCGGCTTCGATGGCATGAGCACCTTGAGCTACCACGTGCATCGCCCCACGATGGTGAAGGAGCTGCGCAAGCCGAAGGACCTGACGCCGAAGATCGCGGTGGAGAAGAACATGCGTTCGCTGCGCCTGCACGGCTTCAAGACCAAGCCGGAGAAGGACCACCTGGCAGCACGCAAGACCATGTTGGTGAACAGCGACTGCGCCATCGTGCTCGCCGCGCCGCAGGCGAAGACCGTGGACTACTTCTACAAGAACGCCGACTGCGATGAGATGATCTTCGTCCACAAAGGCAGCGGCACCCTGCGCACCTTCCTGGGCAACCTCGATTTCAAGTACGGCGACTACCTGATGATCCCGCGCGGGATGATCTACACGATGGAGTTCAAGGACAGCGACAACCGCCTGTTCATCGTGGAGAGCCACCGCCCCATGTACACACCGAAGCGCTACCGCAACTGGTTCGGCCAGCTGCTGGAGCATTCACCGTTCTGCGAGCGCGACATCCGCCGCCCGAAGAAATTGGAGACGCACGACAAGAAGGGCAGCTTCACGATCAAGGTGAAGAAGCAGAACCTGCTGCACGAGCTGGTGTACGCCAGCCACCCCTTCGATGTGGTGGGCTGGGACGGCTACAACTACCCCTACGCCTTCAGCATCCACGACTTCGAGCCCATCACCGGCCGCGTGCACCTGCCCCCGCCGATCCACCAGACCTTCGAGACCGACGCCTTCGTGATCTGCAGCTTCGTGCCGCGCCTCTACGACTACCACCCGCAGGCCATCCCCGCGCCGTACAACCACAGCAACATCGATGCGGACGAGGTGCTCTACTACGTGGACGGCGACTTCATGAGCCGCAACGACATCGGCCCGGGCCACATCAGTTTGCACCCCGCCGGCATCCCTCACGGTCCGCACCCCGGCGCCATGGAGCGCAGCATCGGCAAGAAGCAGACGGACGAGCTCGCCGTGATGGTGGACACATTCAAGCCGTTAATGGTGACAGAGGAGTGCTTGAAGATCGATGACGGGAAGTACTGGAACAGCTGGGTGGAGTAGTTTCGTGACATGGAACTGAGCAAGGACACCCGCGAACAACTGCGCCGCTTCTTCGCCGCGTACCCGGTCGATCGCGCTTACGTGTTCGGCTCGTTCGCGCGTGGCGATGCACGGCCCGATAGCGACCTGGACATCCTCGTGGACCTCGATCGGTCGAAGCCGTTCGGACTCGGCTTCGTGGATATGCAATTGAAGCTGGAGGAACTGCTCGGTCGCAAGGTGGACGTGGTCACGCGCCGCGCATTGTCCAAGTACATTGAGCCTTACGTGACCAAGGACCTGCAGCTGATCTATGCGCGAGCCCAGGCGTGACCGGCTGCGGCTTCAGCACATGCTGGATGCCTGCGATGCGCTGATGGAATTCGTTTCCGGCCGGAAGGAGGAAGATCTGCTCACGGACAAGATGCTGCTCGCGGCCGTCTCGCGCCAGATCGAGATCATCGGCGAAGCGGCAAGTATGCTGACCATGGAATTGCGTGAGCGGCATCCTGAAGTGCCATGGAAGCAGATCGTAGGTATGCGGCACAAGATCATCCACGAGTACTTCGCCGTGCAAACGGAAACCGTGTGGGACGTTGCTCAGAGCGATGTGCCCCTGCTGCGGGAACAACTTGGCGCGATCTTGAACGACCTTCCGAAAGGCGGATTCTGATGCATGGGCACCAAAGTGACCAACGAACGGGTCGTGATGGTGGATTTCGTCAAGCCGCTGATGGTGACGGAGGAGTGCTTGAAGATCGACGACGGGAAGTACTGGAAGAGTTGGGTGGAGTGAGTTGTCACTTTGAACTTTTCGAAGGCTAGGGCGTGCCCCTCGCAGGGCCTCGGGTCGCGCTCTTCCGTCCAAGTCCTCGCCGGATTCCCGGCTCCGGGCTTTCTCGTTCGATCGCTCACGCGAAATACGGCTCGTATGTTTGAAGCCATACTCAACAATGTCCAAGTCGATACTCCGACTTCAAGATCCGACGGATCCTGATTCAGCCTATTTGCTTGAGACTCTGTTGGAGCGCGCTGTTGCGGCGCGCTATGGCGGAGCAGCGTTCGCTTGGGCAACAGAAGCCGGTGTGCGCCTTCTTCTTCGTGACGAGGTGTTTGAACGGTTCCTCAAGAAGTATCCGTTTGAACTCATAGTAGGAGCAGATACCACGACTACTCCGGAAGCGCTAGTCGCTTTGCAGGCCGCTGAACACGATCTGAAGGGGTTGAGTGTTCGTGTATTCATCTCTCAAACACCTGCATCCTTGTTCCATCCGAAGATGACTTGGTTCGGTGAGCGGGACGGCGGAAGTTTAGTGGTGGGTTCCGGGAATCTGACGAGCGCGGGGTTACGTCAGAATTGGGAGGCCTATGCCCTTTGCCCATTGAACGTGTCTGAAACAGCAGACCTCAAGAGTCAGTGGGACACTTGGATCACGACACATTCCTTGAGATTGCATTCACTCAATTCCGTCGAAGCGATTGCTCGGGTCGAACTCAATCGCGGAGGATGGGGCGGGCGGAAGCGAGTTGCTCCTGTAGTCACCACGGTGGTGGATGTGCAAGACACACCGATATTAATCGCTGAGATCCCGAAGAGTGGTGATCGTTGGAAGCAAGCCAACTTTGATCAGGACAACTATGAGAATTATTTCGGCGCCAAGGTCGGCACACAGCGCAGGATGCTCTTCCAGTGGTTACGCCCTGATGGGACGCTGGCTGACGTCGAAAGTCGGCCAAGCGTTCAGGTCATCAGCAGCAATTGGAGGTTTGAATTGAACGCTGCGGCTGGTTTGGACTATCCAAGTACAGGGAAACCGATAGGGGTTTTCTTGCGAGTTGCTGAACGAACGTTCCTCTATGCCCTCTCAATGCCTGGAGATGGACACAACGTTCAGCTATCGGCATTCCTTGGCAGTCGATGGACCGGTTCTGCGAGTAACATGAAGCGACTGCGCTTCTCTCTCGCAGATGTGGGTAACCTGTCGATCATACAGCAACTCCTGGCCACTGTTCCGCAGGCCTTCAAGGACGAGGAGTTCGAGTAGATCTACTTGGGTCGGCAGACGACCAAGACTTCTGCTAGCTCTGGGGTATCAAGATGCAGATCAGTTCGGTTGAGTTTGCTGTGTAGGACAGCCCCACAATGCCGAACGTCTACGTCGCCGAAGAAGCGTCTTGCCAGTGACGTGATATTCTCCAGTTTCATCACTCTCGGATGCACGCGATCACCCTCCGCTTGCGGTGAGTACGAGAGAACTAGGCTTGCCTCACGTCCGGAAACCAACTTGAAAAGTTCCTCGAAAGCCGCAGGCGCTTGGCTTCGGATGCAGAAGGGTGATTGATGTCGGTCTTCTCTATACGCACCTCGACTAATCGAATGCCCGCCGTTCAAGTTAGTGCGCGACAGATTCGGATGGTCTCCAAGACACATGGTCTCCAAGACATGGTAGAATCTGCTGTAATGATCCCGGGTGTACGGAGGATCTGCATAGACAACGCCAATGGGTAGTTCTGTGGTGCGGAGGAAGTCGCTGTAGTCCGCACGGTTAGCTGCGCTCCCTAGCCGAGCATTGGGCTTGGACGCGTAGGTGCTAAGCCAATCTTGCACAATGCTCGTGCTATCAACGGAACGAGACTTCTCCACCGTTCGCCAAAGAGCCGCTTTGGGCTTGCCATCCTTCGACCTGGGCCGAAGAGGTTGTGCGAATTGCTTGCCGACCGTCCGGACAAGATCGCTGGCCGTGCTCAGTGCAATGGCCTTGCCGAGGTCCTGAAGGTCTATCGGTAGGGTGGCCGCCTTTGAGAGCAGAACATCCAGCGCGATGGCGTGGTCGTAGTTGAAGTAGAGTCCGCCGTAGTACCGTGAGACCATGGCTGCCTTCGTGAGCTTCCTCTTGGACAGTCGGTCAGCAACTTCGGCGAAAGCCTTGTTGGTCTTTGCATTGGAGGAAATGGTCCCATTCACACTTACCAAAGAACCCATTTCAATGAGGTCCGCGAGTGATTCGGGATTGCCATCACGAGCCTGCGTGACACACTCAGCTTCATAGTTAATCAATGGCGCGAACGCGTGAAGCAATTCTTGGCCAAGGTCACTGTCGGTGACGGGTTCGAGCAAAGCGCTGAGGTCGGCCTTCTTCACCGGTTTTGACAGCAGCACTGAGGAAGCAAGGACCCGTGCATATTCTTGAATGTCGACGGCGACCACTCGACGCTCAAGCCCCAGGAAAGAGGACACGACACCGGATCCCGAGAACAAGTCGCAGACCAGTGCTTCTTTCGAGCTTACCTCATTGACAGCGTCGCCAATTTCATTGAGCAGCCGGAGCTTACTGCCCAAGTAATGAATCGGCCTGAAGACCTCCGAGGGGGCCTCCGGCGAATTGACATCGACCTGTGATTCGAAAGTTTCCACCACCGTGCTCGCAACCCCGACCAGGGTTCTACATTGTTCGCGAAGCTACTCCGAGAATCTCGTCAATCGCCCCCATGCAACTCCTCATCGATTCACCGACGAACGACGTTCTTGTCACTACTCCCAAACCTCGTGGCCGAACGATCAAAGCGCTAGGTGTTGGTAAGGGTGATCACTCGAACTACTTGATCCAAGGCGACAACTTGGATGTTCTGAAAGCTCTCATGCCCTCCCTTGAGGGGATGGTGCGATGTGTGTACATAGACCCGCCATACAATACCCAAGAGAACTTTGTGCACTACTCCGATGTGGCGAAGCATCACGATTGGCTTGCGGAGCTGGAAGAACGCCTGGCACTTCTTTTTCGGACCTTGACCAAGGATGGTTCGTTGTGGATCAGCATCGATGACCTTGGTTTGCACTACCTCAAGGTCGCATGCGATCGGTTGTTCGGTCGTGATAAGTTCGTCGCGACCATCGTCTGGAACCATCGGGAAACGCGAGAGAACCGAAGGGTGTTCTCATTCAACCACGAGTACGTCCTTGTATATGCCAAGGATCCCATTCTTTTCAATAGCACCCGTGGCGACTTCCCGCTTTCAGAGGAGATACTTGCTCGTTACAAAAACCCGGACAATGATCCGCGAGGGCCTTGGCAGTCGATCTCCGCGAATGTGCAAGCGGGCCATGCTGTGGCAAGTCAATTCTATGATGTTGTCGCTCCCAATGGGAAGCGTCATTTTCTTCCTCAAGGTCGTTGTTGGGCCTACAATGAAAAGCGCATGCGGGAAGAGATTAAGCAGGGAAACATATGGTTCGGCTCTGATGGCAATGGAGCGCCGCGCGTAAAGAAATTCTTGAAGGATGTTCAGCGCGGCATGGCTCCCAGCACTTTGTGGACCGCCGAGGTGGCTGGAACTACGACCGATGCCAAGAAGCACATCAAGTCGCTCTTTCCTGACGGACATCCGTTCGATACGCCCAAGCCAGAGAGGCTGCTCCACCGCATCCTACAAATCGCAACACAACCTGGCGACTTGGTGCTTGATGCGTACCTCGGGTCTGGAACAACGGCATCCGTTGCCCACAAGACCGGTCGCCGCTACATCGGGATCGAATGTGGTGAGCACGCTGTTTCCATTTGTGCCCAGCGGCTGAAGATGGTTTCACAAGGAGAACCCGGCGGCATTTCTGCTGAAGTAGGATGGGCAGGTGGTGGCGGATTCGGCTTTGTGGAAGCCTGACACACCATCGGCCACGAACTGCACGGTCTGGATGTTCACCGCGTCGCGCATCACTTCAGGCGCTTGGCGAGTTCCTTCTCCGCTTCGGCGCGCTCGCGGGTGCGGCCGGTGCGTAACGCATCGGCCAACGCGAGCAATTCGTGCAAGGCAGGATCGGCCAGCGCGGCGGCGGCGGCACCGGGATAAAGCGGCGCGATGGCCTGCCCCCTTTGGTCGCCCTTGGCATAGGGCCACACGTAGGCTTCGTCCGCCAGGAATTTCGTGCGCAAGGGCGCTGCCGCGTGCGCCGTGGGTACGCCACGCACCACGCCGCCGGGGCGTACCGGGAACACGTAGGGCAGGCCGTGCTTCAGGAACTCCAGGAGTGCGGCCCGCGCCACACGACGTTTGGTGCCGTCCACCAATCCCGCCATGGCCGAGCGCTTCAATGAGTTGCTCACCTCTGCTGGACTCAGCCGGAGTGCTTGCGCCAGGTCGATGCCACGCCAATCGCCGTTGTCCAAGGCCACGATCTTCAACAGCACCGCCACATCCTGCGGCCGCATTCCCTTGTGCGCATCCATGATTTATGATTCGCGAATCGCAAATCTAGGATTTTAGCAGGCTTGGACAACACCTCGCTTGGGAACTCACAGGGCCGATAGCAAGTATCGGTGGAGTGCTTTCCGCGTGACGGACCGGAGCGGATGCCCCACAGGCCGGTAATCCGGCCGAGGAGCAGCAGCGGAAAGCCGGACCCCGAGGCTTTTGCGAGGGGGCACGCCCCAATGCCCCCCATCAGCATTCGCCCCCGAAAAACCCCGAACTTCGCCTCACTGAAGCATAAGACCATGTCAACCGGACTGAAAGACGTCGACTACGGCCTGGAGAAGATCATGAAGGATGCCGAGGACTTCCTTCCCCTCTGGGGCACCGACTACGTGGAGCTCTACGTGGGCAATGCGAAGCAGAGCGCGCACTACTACAAGACCGCCTGGGGCTTCCAGAGCCTGGCCTATGCGGGCCTGGAGACCGGCGTGAAGGACCGCACGAGCTATGTGCTGGTGCAGGACAAGATCCGCTTGGTGCTCACCACGCCGATGACACCGGACAGCCCGATCAACGAGCACCTGCGCAAGCATGGTGATGGCGTGAAGGTGATCGCCCTGTGGGTGCCCGATGCGCGCAAGGCCTGGGAGGAGACCACCAAACGCGGCGCGAAGAGCTTCATGGAGCCGGTGCGCGAGGAGGATGAGCACGGCTACGTGGTGAAGAGCGGCATCCACACCTACGGAGAAACGGTGCACATCTTCGTGGAGCGCAACGAGTACAAAGGCCCCTTCATGCCCGGCTACAAGGCCTGGAAGAGCCACTACAATCCCACGCCTGTTGGCCTCAAGTTCATCGACCACATGGTGGGCAACGTGGGCTGGGGCGAGATGAACACCTGGGTGGACTTCTACGCCCGCGTGATGGGCTTCGCGCAGTTGGTGAGCTTCGACGACAAGGACATCAGCACCGAGTACACCGCGCTGATGAGCAAGGTGATGAGCAACGGCAACGGCCGCATCAAGTTCCCGATCAACGAGCCGGCCGAAGGCAAGAAAAAGAGCCAGATCGAGGAGTACATCGACTTCTACCACGGCGCCGGTGTGCAGCACATCGCCGTGGCCACCAACAACATCATCGAGACGGTGAGCGCGCTGAAGGACCGCGGCGTGGAGTTCCTCTACGTGCCGCCCAGCTACTACGACACCGTGATGGACCGCGTGGGCGAGATCGACGAGGACCTGGCGGTGCTGAAGCAGCACGGCGTGCTGGTGGACCGGGACGACGAGGGCTACCTGCTGCAGCTCTTCACCAAGCCGGTGCTGGACCGTCCCACGATGTTCTTCGAGATCATCCAGCGCAAGGGCGCCAAGAGCTTCGGCAAGGGCAACTTCAAGGCGTTGTTCGAGGCGATCGAGCGGGAGCAGGAGAATAGAGGGACGCTGTAGGTGACCCTGAGATCGCACATGCGAGGGGCGTCCAGTGGGCGCCCTTCGTCATTTCATTAGCACGAAGCGTCCTGTTCCGAACTGCCCGCCTGAACCGCTGAGCGTATAGGTGAACACACCAGGCGGGATGGTACCGGTGGCATATTGAAGCCCTGGCACAAGCCTTTGCCTCAGGACCATTCTTCCATCCATCGCATGGATCGTCACATGCATTGGTGTGTCCGCGATCAAGCTGAAACCGCCATCCGGTGCCACATGGAGGGCAGGCCTCATCCCGCTTGCTGCTTCAACTCCATCGTCAACACCCAATGCCCCTGGCAAGGGACAATAATGCACAGACCAGAGCACGTCCACTTCGTTGCGTTTGTAGCACCATAAATGGGCGCCATCCCCGTAGTACTGCGGTAGCTCATGTGTGATGCCGGTCGTACTTCCCACGCCTTCAATGAAGTCGTGCAGGACCTCCCCCCATAGCGTCGTGGACAAACCCCACCGCCGATGGAAAACTCCATCGTTGAGTTGCACACTGTCCAAAGAAACAATTATCGTAGGTGTGGGTGGCCAGCCGAGCAGACCGAAGTCAAAGTAGTCGTGGATGGTATCGCCGAGCTCCAGGTTGTAGTCGTACAAAAGGCGGTCCGATTGGAGGACATGGTCGTACTGAAACACCAGGCTGGCAACCGTATCCTCGCGCAGACAGAGGTTGGTGATCGTGGTCGCGGGTATCACGTAGTAGCCTGGTGGGCAGAAGGGAGGGCCATCGATATCCGCAATGGTCCGGTAACCGAACCGGGCATATGTCGCCCCGTTGATGACCGTATCGCCATCAATGAACCAATTCCTTGCTGAGACCCAGCCACAGATTGTCGGAGATTCGTACACTGCAACGTCCCAGCTCGCTTCTGGACGCAGCAAAAGCTGATGACCCTGGCCGATACTCAGCAGTGGTAATATGGCAGTGTATGCCAGCAAACTTATGTGCGTTGCTTCCATGGTCATTCGATCACAAGTTTGCCTCCCGCAAGCCACCGGCTACCACTGCTTAAATGTACATGGTACAAGCCGGGGGAGACAGATGAAAGTGGAAACCAGAAATGGGAAACGCCCATAGGCACCGGCTGCTGCTCCACCAGCCGTCCATCGGAACCCACGAGTGTTAGTTGCAGCTTGTTGAGGAGTTCAGTGGCCGGTAGCGAAAGTTGCACGGTCACTTGCTGTCCTCCCTGGGCCGGATTGGGAAAAATGACGAGCGCATCCAGCAGATTAGTGACCTGTTCGGTGATCCCCACACTGTTACAGCCAGGCACGATACAACCAATGCTGTCCACCTTCACTACCCAAGTGTCCTGGCTGTAACCGGGAGGGTATGGGCCGCCCACCGGATTGCGCGCCACCCCCGCCGCGATGAAGCCGCCATCAGCCGTGGGCAGCACGTCGTAGAAGCGGCCCTGCCCGTTGCTGATGATGCTGTCCTGGTAGTGGTAGGTGAACATCCACAGGCTGTCGCCGCTGCTGGTGGTGCGTAGCAGCAAGCCCATCTCGTTGTTAGGGGCCTGGCTCACAAAGGTTCCTCCTGCACCGATCAGATCCCCATTGGGACATTCCTTGCCAGCAAAGAGCACGGTGCCATAGCGTTCCAGGCCGTACTCTCGCTCCCAGACAATGGAACCATCCGCGCTGTCCAGTTTGGCGATGTAGGGGCGCATGGAACCATAGGATGGCGCATGCGCATTGCCGCTAAAAATGATGGGATGCCCATCCGAGCCTGTGATCAATTGTAACGCGCCTTCTGAGAAAGGGCCGCCCCAAGTAACGGACCAAATCTCCGTGCCTGTGGAGTCCACGCGGATCACCCAATGCTCACCATTGGTGTCCGTTGGGAGGTAAGAGCCGGAGAAATAATAGCCGCCATCACCGACAAGATCCACCGCGAGCAAGGCTCTCCAATCCGGTGGTGGACCGCCGTAGATCTCTCTCCACTGTTCATTCCCCAAGCTGTCGGTCTTTATCGCGAAACCATCAATCCCATTGACCGGCAGATCACCCACGCCCATATCCCCCACGATCAGGAAGCCGCCATCTGCGGTACGCTTCACTTGCCGCCCAATGTAGTAGTAGTTCAGCAGGGGGTCGCCGAAGACCTTGGTCCAAAGCGTGTCACCAACGGCATCGAAGCGCATTAGGTAGACCTCTCCGTTACCGAGAGTATCCTCGCTGGCACCGCCCACTACGTAGCCTCCCCCGGGTATGGTATCGCAGCAATTCGCCCAGCCAGGGAATGCGCTATGCATAGGTCGCCATGCACGCTTCTCACCAAGCAAGTTGCCTTGTTCGTCAATGAACGCAAGATGAACTGACACGTGGAAGAAATATAGACCGAGCCCAATGCTGTCATAGTCAGCGCTACCGCTAATAACCGTGTAGCCTCCATTCGTTCGTTCAATGCCAAATGCCTCCTGGGCATAGCCCCACCCGAAAGGGTCAAGCCGTTTATTGAAGCCTTGGCCAAACGCCAATACTTCAATAAGAAGCATAGCCACCGTCAGTCCTGTGCGCATCGTTCAGCGCTGAATGATCATTTTGGTTTGAGCAACACCATGTCCATCCAAGAGCACTTCCGCCAGATACAAGCCTGGGGCAAGACCATCGGTCTTCAAAGATACCAGGCTCGGGCCAGCGTTGAGCCGCTTGACCTGTAAGACGCGGCCATGCACGTCCAACACACGCAACTCGGCTTCTTCTACGCCCTCTGGTACTTCCACGACAGCGAAGACCGGCCCGCTACTAGGGTTCGGGAAGACCTCCAAGGTTAGACCCGTGTCCCATACGATTGCGTTCGCGTTCGCGCGCTGGCCCATGCTCTTTGATCCTTCACCAGGTAGGATGATAATCTCCTCAGGAAGGTCTGTGCCCAAGGCGTGCAACCAAGCATTCGCCTGTGCACTTCCAAGCACATCGCGTTGTGCGGCCAGTTGTGCCAACCAACCGACGTCCACGCTGGTGGTATCGTCCCATCCCGCGTTCTGCTCAACTTGGGCGTAACGCTTCAACAGGTCGTAGAGCTCCGGGCATTCGCCACTGAGGGCCTCGTTCTGCGCCAGCACCTCCAAGGCGTTGAAATGTCCTTTGGCGGCCAGCACACCACTTTCCACCAGGATGCTATTCCATGCAGGTAATTCCCCATGGATCAGCAGCAGGCTGTCCAAGTAAGGGTCGATGGTCAAACTGTCCAACCAGGTCATGCGCCCCAGGTCGGCTAGGGCCTCGCTTTTAGCGCCGCCATGAATGGCCATGGCGCTCTGCAACAGGCTCAGGATGTTCACTTCGCCAGTCTGCGCGCTGTACACAAGGTTGGCGTAAGATTCAGGCAGGGCGAAGTATTCCACCATCTGCAGCACTTCGCCCTGGAGCGGACTGTTGCTCAGCAGGGCCTGGGTGATGTGCCAAGCGTTCATGGCGGGATCTCGCTCGAAGGCTGCTTTCCACACGTCCACGCTTACCTTGGGCGCAACGCTTTGCAGGGCATTGCGCAGCTGGGCGCTGCTGTGCGCCGGGTCGCTCACATAACCCAGCAGACTGTAGGTGTCGCCGTCATCCTTGGTGGTGGCGTAGGCATCCTTGCTGTCGCCATATTCATCGT
Organism: Flavobacteriales bacterium; assembly: GCA_016713875.1. Lineage (NCBI taxonomy): Bacteria > Pseudomonadati > Bacteroidota > Flavobacteriia > Flavobacteriales > Flavobacteriales bacterium. The sequence continues at coordinate 3,404,950 of JADJOI010000003.1, read as the reverse complement.
GCTCTTCTTCTGCGGCTAGGCGCTTCACCACATGTCCGCCGCTTTCTAAACGACTAGGGCAAATAAGTGAACGGCTCGGAGGCCAGAAAACGATTTGTGGATTGGGGAGCAAATAATTCGGATCACGATAATCAGGCCGCGAGCGATTTCCCATAGTTGGTGCATGATGGAAATACTCCACAAAGGTGCTCAGGTCCTCCACGTACCAATCCTCTTCGGGGTACCCGGTGCCGTCGTGTAACAGGCTGAAGCGGTTGCCTGCGGGATTCTTCCACTCAGTTTGGTCGAAGGGGTTGAAGATCGCCGTGCCTTGTGTCCCCTGCACCCGCACCCAATTCCCTGTCAAGGCCACATCGAAGGCATTGACTTCGGCAAGGCCGTACTCGTTGCACTTGACCTCCAGGCCGATGGTCTCGTCAGAGGTGGCGTTCTTGCCTTCGATGATGGTGCCGGTATAGAGGTTCTCGAAGGTGTTGTTGTAGAAAGTGTTGTAGTAGGGTCCGCTGTCCTTGATCACCAGGCCCACCTTCTTGTTCAGTCCACCGGGCTGGGTGGTGAGGAAGGCGTTCTCCTGGATACTGTACCCGGTACATTGGTCGCTATAGACACCATACACCGCGCCGACAATGCCTGGCGTAATGGGCTCGGGCACCTCGAAGGCGTTGCGGTGGATGGCCGCGTCCTGGATGCCCTCCATGCGGATGCCATAGTTGGTGCCCGTAAAGGTGGCATCGCTTACGCTGAAGGTGCGGCTGGGGTCGAAGGTGGTGGCCAGGATGCCGCGGTGCAGATTGGTGAATGCACTGGACGTGGTGTTCGCAGGTGGGCATGGGGCGCCGTAGGGAAGAATGACATTGCAATCATTGCCCACAATGAAACTGCTGTTCATGGAGTGGATGCCCGTGCCCTGCTCGAACGGCAGATCATAGGTGCTGCCTAAGATGGCGTTGCTAAAGTCGCAACCATGGAAGCGGATCCCCCTGTTCAGCACCATCGCCACATGATCTTTGGGATACAGCCATGGGTCATTCAGATCCCCCAGAGTGCGGAACGAACAACGTACGAAGGAACTTCGGTTCGATAGCACAGTCGTGGTACCGTCTTGTCGGTTCTCGAACGGACGGAATACCACGTCGTATCGGTTGTTGAGGAACTTCGCGTCCGTTGCATTGATGTAGCCGCCAGTGGATTCCTTGATGATCGGCCCTAGCGGGTCCGCATTGGATCCCTTTGCGAGAAGTACGCCAGTTAACGCATTTTCGATCCGAGCCTGCCCTCGCATGCGCAAAACACCTTGGTTCGACGGGGTTTGCTGAGCGAAGTAGTTACCATGAACTTGAACACCATCCCACATGGCCTCGCACGAGTTGGTTAGCACCCCGCCGTCAACGACCACCATCGCACCGGGGTCGATGATCAGTCGGCCACCCGCTGGAAAATGTACCGTGCCGGTGATCGTCAATGTGGCACCGTTGAGTACGCGCACCTGTCCATGTACATAGGTTTCGCCTGCCCAGGTCTCGCCGCTGGATACCGATCGCGTATGGGCCAGTGGCCTGGTCCGCGGCAGGAGGTCGGCTTCCCAAACCCCTCGACCGAACGTCGCTGCTGTGAGCGTGCCTTTGCATTGGTTGATCCGCAGTTCAACGGTCCTTACATTGGGGATATCGCCATACTTCGCCCAGCAGGTCATTGAGTTATCCTTGTAATACACACCGGCATCGGTCGCGATGTATAACAAGTCATCGGTACCGGATTGATAAACGATCCCGTTGACGGGTAGATTCGCCAGCGATCCATCCGGATCAGCATTCATCCATGTTGCCCCACCATCCTCCGTCCAATAGACTTTTACATCCGGGTCATAGCCGGTGAACGACAGCCAAACTCGATCCGCATCGGCCGGATCGATAGCGATTCCTGTGATTATCGGTTTTACAAGGCTGCCGAAGTTCATATTCGGCAGGCTCGCGGTGATGTCTACAAAGCGGTCTACCGCGTAGTCGCCATTGTTCCCTCCGGTTGTCGAACGCATCAGGTTCGGCTCCACCTGGAAAATACCATTCGGTCCATTGTCCAAGCCGCCTTGCGTGGCGTAGATGACGTTGGGATCACTCTCAGCTATAGCGAACTCAGTGAGTTGCCTGATCCATTGGGGGGATAGCCCCGGAGCCTTGCTTACATCGGATTGCAGGGTCCATACGTTTGACGGTGTGTTCGCGTCGGCTGGAGATACGGGCACCTTCTTGATGCGTTCATACAGTTCCGTGAAGCCGACCCATGGGTTGGCTAGATCCGGATGTTCGACTACTTGGAAGGTCTTTGGCTTCCATGCCCGATTTGGCGCTTCTATTGGATCGATGGGGAGGTAGGAATTCTCGTCGGTCCTGGTGTTGGCGATATAGTCGAAACGCTGGATGTTGGCTGTGTTCTCCAAAAAAACAAGATGGCGCTCCTTCTTGTTGAGTACCTGAGCACCATAACCATCACCACCGCCCACATTCTCCCATGAGTGCTGCCCTCCAACGGGTCTGTAGATGTCCGCTCCGGTGTCCTGGCTCCCGATGACCACCACGCTCTTGTCGATGTCGGACGCCCCGTAACTCCAGATCGTCTTCACGGCCAGCCCGTTGTTTCGCCATTGCCAGTCATTCGTCTGGCTAAGCGTTCCGGTGATGGTCTTGATACTGACACCACCGTCATGTCCCGCTAATAATTGGGGAGAAGGCACGTTCGGCTGAAATGCGAGCGCATGGATGTCCGCGTGGCAATTACTACCGCTATAGGTCGATTCCCAATCGAAGTTCAGCACTGAGATATCGCGATCCCCTACGACACGAGTGTGCCCGAAATAAACGGCATTCGCATCAACCGGTGACACTGCGATCGGAATCCAAGCCGGGGAAATTTGTGTAAACGGACTGGTCGTTTCACGATAGTGTAACTGGATCCATGAACCTCCATCGAACATGTAGATATAACAGACCTGATTCCCTCCATTTCCGATGTCCGAACCTTCGATGTATGCATAAAGGTTCATTGTTGCGGCTGGCGTAACCGCTATGTTAATACGATTCACCTGCAAGTCAGGGAGAGAACCTATCTCCAACCCGGTGCCCGGACCTGTCATGCTCTGCCATGTGGCTCCTGCATCATTCGAGCGGTATATGTCCTTCCCACTCGCGTAGATGGTCGAAGACTGCCCAGGTTTAAACTCCAAACCACGGATGTCAATCGATGTGGGGTCGATACCCGTACTTGAATTCTCCCATACAGGGGTGGTCGAAAGGGCATCAGCACACTTGTACACCCCCAGTGAGGTTGCTACATACAACAATTCAGGATCGCTCGGGTCGGAGATGATCCTACGAGTAACTCCCCCGTTTGCAAAGTCGGAGAGAAAACCATCATTGATAGCCTCCCAAGTCGCACCTCGATCACGAGACCGATAGATGCCGATGGTGAAGATCGGATTGACACCTGCAGTGTTCGCTTGCCAAGCCTGGTCAATACCGCCATCAGCGTTCCCTGTGCCAATGAACAGGTCATCACTGTTGAGGTTGCTGATCGCCACATCGGAAACACTCGCTAGCGGCAAGTGGTCGGTGTTGACCACGCTCCAGGACATAGCATCATCATCACTGCGCCACAAGCCGCCGAAAGCCGAGGTCGCATAGACGGTCATATTGCTCGACCCGTTGTACTGTGGCTCGAAAGTGATCCGATGTATCTGGCCGACACCGATCGCTCCTTGCGTATGTGAGCCGCTCTGGGGCTGGCCAACTGGGCCGAGCAATTCCCAGGTCACATCTGCCGGTGGGCACTCATTAGCCCGTGCGTCCATTGAACCGACTGATTCGACGATGGCATTAGCGGCGAAGCGGAAATCACCATGAGGCCAAAGTCGCGGACCCCATTCCAGCAAGGCCCGATCGAACAGTTTGTCATAACCGGTCCTGCTAACCGAATCGATAACGGGATGCGCTATGTAATGGTCGGCCATACGATCATAGAAAGGTCGACCCGTGTTCGATTGAGCGTGCAGTGGGACGTAAACGCAAGCCAACAGGACAGTAAGTGGAGAAAGTCGGTTCATGGCGAACGGGGGCTTTGGTTCTGTGAAGTTATCCTCTTTATCACAACGTGCAATGCTGATCCAAGGAAATGCTATTCGGTAGTCTCTCTTCACCAAGCCGGTGCTGGACCGCCGACGATGTTCTTTGAGATCATCCAGCGCAAGGGCGCCAAGAGCTTCGGCAAGCGTCTTCGTCCCGATCCATCGGGAGGCAACTTCAAGGCGCTGTTCGAGGCGATGGCGGGAGCAGGAGAACAGGGGGACGCTCTAGAAAATACCGCTGTTACTGAGGTAAGTGCGACGCGCGCTCAGATGTACATGCGCCGCATGGGGTCATCCTCATTGCGATGAGCGTCGAAGCTGCGTCCAAGCTCAGTGCGATGCATGCAAGCCATGTATTCGGTGGGCGCCAGACCGGTGAACGAACGGAAGGCATTGATGAAGTGTGCCTGATCGTAGTAGCCCGCATCCAACGCGATGGTCGACCAATCGGGTGCTTCACCTTGCTGGTCCATGGCCTCGAACGTGGATTGGAAGCGCACCAACTGGATGAAGAGGCTCGGCTCCACACCGCACGCATCCTGGAACCGGCGCAGGAATTGCCGTCGGCTCAAGGAACGCGCATCGGCCAGCTCCTGCACGCGCACACGCCCCTTTCCTTCCATGATGGCCTTGACACTGTGCACGACGGCCTCATCCAAGGCGGGCCGTCGCAGTTTGCTGAGCAGAAAGCGCTCGATGCGCTGCAGTCGTGCGCTTCCATCTGATGCGGTCCGTACGGCATGGTCCAGTTCCCCCGTCCCGGTGAAGACCTTGTCCAGTTCCACGTTGCGATCAATGATGGGTCGCAGGGGCTTCTCGAAGAAAGGCTGCAGTCCCCACGGATGAAAACCTGCCATGACCACCCCCAGGCGACCTGGATTCGAGTATTCAACGGTGCGCGTGGTGTACCCGGTGATCGCATGGTCCGGGCTGGGCTTCAAGCCCCCACCCATCACGCGCTCGAACGACGGACCACCGAAGGAGAAGACCATCTGCGCATGCGGAACCGGGAGAACGTTCACCCGGTGTGGCCCTGAATCGTCCGCGGGCGGCGCGGCCTCCACCTCAAAGAAGTAGGCGATGTAAGGCGACAGAAGCGTTGATGGCCGTGAGAAGACCGGCTGCAGCGACATGCTGGAAAAATAGTGCGATCGGACCCGACGGTCGGCGCTTTGGAAGAATGGGACACGGGCATGGCACAAGCTTCCAATACCTGCACTCGTCGTCGCTCGTGCTTTGCCCGACAAAAGACCCGCATGACCAAACTCAGCTACACCCGCCTGGCCGGATGGTGCGCCATCCTCGCGGCCCCCATCGCTCTGCTCAGTTTCTTCCTCGGCCCCATCGCCTACCACTGGGACTTCGATGCGATGTTCGATCCCCTGCGCGCCATCGCACACCCGAACGTGAACGCCACGCTTGTGCGCTGGAGTTGGGTGCTCGACATCGTGGGTTACTACTGGCTGTTGCTGCCTGCCTCGGTATTGCTCACGGACCTCGCTTCCATGAGCCGTCCACTGCATGCACAGCTTGCCGCCAGGGCCGGTTATGGCTACATGCTGACAGGTTCGATCGGTGCCGCCATCCTTGCCGGCACCACGGATCTCTTCGCCGCTTACGCACATGGCAACGAGGCCACGCGCGTGGCGGTGAGCACCACATACAGTGCGTTGTTCGGCCTGGTCTATGTCGGCTTGTGGAACACGCTGTGCATGTCCTTGCTGGCTGTGTGGTTGTGGATGTCCGGATCCGCCCTCCGCGGATCGCACCGCGGGCTCGGGCTGTTCGCCATGGCGCTGGGCGTGTGTGCTTTCCTTGATGTGTTCGGCCTGCTCATCGATCTGGAAGCCATCAGCATGTTCGGGCTGTTCGCCTACCTCTTCCTCTTTCCCGTGTGGAGCGCCTGGTTGGGCATTTGGCTGCTCCGCGGTAGGGTCCATGTCACTTCACACATCAATTGAACAGCATCATGAAACGCGTTCTCCGCACCCTCGGCATCTTCCTGGTCGTGAGCGTTGTAGTCATGGTCGGCGCCATCACCTACATCACGCAAGCACTACCGGACATCGATGCTCCCGTCGACCTGAAGGTGGAGGCAACGGCCGCACGCATTGAACGCGGCGCATACCTGGCCAATAGCGTTTGTGCCTGCATGGATTGTCACAGCACGCGCGACTGGTCGAAGCTCAGCGGGCCATTGATCCCGGGATCCTTGGGTGCTGGCGGTGAGCGATTCGATGAAAAGCTCGGCTTCCCGGGCACCTTCATCAGCCCGAACGTTACTCCCTTCGCACTGGCCGAATGGAGCGATGGAGAACTGTACCGGGCCATCACCAGCGGTGTGAGCAAGAATGGCCGGGCACTGTTCCCGGTAATGCCCTACCTGAACTATGGGAGCATGGATCCGGAAGATGTGTACAGCATCATCGCCTACTTGCGCAGCCTGCCCGCGGTGGAAAGCAGCCCGGCCCCCAGCGAGCCCGCTTTCCCCATGAACATCATCATCCACACCATGCCAGCGGTGGGAACAGCAGGCGCACGGCCCGATGGCTCCGACCCGGTGGCCCTCGGCCGCTACATCGCCAACGCCGCCGGCTGTGCGGAGTGCCATACGCGCAGCGAGAAAGGGCAAAAGGTGGGGCCTGAATTCGCCGGCGGCTTCGAGTTCCGCCTCCCCTCCGGCTCGGTGCTGCGATCGCCGAACATCACGCCGAGCGAGAAGGGGGGAATAGGCACGTGGTCGCGCGAGCAGTTCATCAAACGGTTCAACGAGGCGGCGGACAGCGCCTACGTACCACCCTTGGTGGACGCGAGTAAAGGCGATTTCCAGACCGTGATGCCCTGGATGATGTACGCCGGAATGACCGGATCGGACCTCGGTGCGCTGTATGACTACCTGCGCACTGTGGAGCCGGTGGATGCCACTGTGGAGCGATGGTCGCCACACTGAACCAGCGCGACACGAACGGCAGCTCGTTGCTGATCACTTCACTGGCTCCGGCGCATCCGCGTACTTCTTGTGCTTGCCCGCCAGCTTGCCGAAGAAGACAGTGATCGGGAAGATCACCTTCTTCACGAAGCCTGGGATCTCCGTCATGTCGAACTCGCTCGCATAGCGGCTGCTGAGCCAGGCGCCATCGAATTCCTTGGGCCGCTTGCCGCCGTTCTCCTTCGTGCTCCTGAAAATCTCCGTGAGGAAGTACTCCACGTTATGCGCGGGCTTGATCCAACCTTTGCAACGAAGCGGCTCATTGCCCGCCGCCCAGAACTTGTGCGCCACGCCAGCCTTGAACGTCACCGTTTCACCAGGACCATGCTCTGTTGGTTCCTGTCCTTGCACCTGAACGCCGATGCGGCCGCTCACCACGGTCAAGCTCTCGGCCTGCTTGAAGTGAAGGTGCATGGGCGGGCCGGAGCCCGGCTGCACGCGATTCTCCACTTCAAGCCATTCGCCCTCGCGGTCCTTCACCAAGCGCACGAAGGTGAGTTGCTCGCCGTGGCCGTTCTCGATGGTGTGGGGGTAGGTGTACCGCATGTGCTTAGATTTGGACACTGTCCAAATATATGGCGAAGCGGAGGATCACTGTCAAGGGTGAGGACAAGCGCGAGCGGATCCTGGCCAAGGCGCTCCAATTGTTCAACAAGCACGGCGTGGAACATGTGGCGGTGCGCGACATCGCGCGGGCGCTGGGCATGCGACCGGGGCATATCACCTACTACTTCCCCGATAAGGAGTCGCTCGTGCTGGAACTCGGCCTGGGCCTGCGCGCGCTGAATGATGGCGTGGTGCCCGATGGCAGCGTCACATCGCTGGAGGACTTCTTCGAGCGCTTCGAGCGGATCCTGCGCAACCACATTGCCTACCGCAGCTTGCTGCTGAGCATGGCGCGACTGCTCTCGCAACTGCCCAAGGTGAAAGCGCAATACCGGGCAACCCAGGAGAAGCGTCAGGCTGCCCTGCGCGCGTGCTTCCGATCGCTGGTAGCCGCGGGCGAGTTGCGCGCGCTCTCGATCGCGGAAGAGGACTACCTCATCTCCTGCTGCAGCCTGGTCTCGCGCGGGTGGATCCCCGAAACGCTGGCCGCAGGACACGATCTAGAGGAACGGGTCCCGCACTACAACGCATTGGTGCGCAAGTTGATCGAGCCGTTCGAGGCATGAGGCCGTACCGATCACCGCACCTGCCGCTGGCAAGAAGAACCGCCAGGTCGAGGATGTGGTCGAGCTGTTGGACCGCGACGACGAGGGCTACCTGCTGCAGCTGTTCACCAAGCCGGTGCTGGACCGCCCCACGATGTTCTTCGAGATCATCCAGCGCAAGGGCGCCAAGAGCTTCGGCAAGGGCAACTTCAAGGCGTTGTTCGAGGCGATCGAGCGGGAGCAGGAGAACCGGGGGACGCTCTGAGGACGACATAGCAGGACAAACTATCTTTGCCTGCATGAACGGTTCAACGGAAGTCAGGACAACGCGGCCTTGGCTGCTTATCCTCGCCTTGGTCGGGGCGCTGCTGGCCTTTGGTATCGACCTGCTCGACGGCCATTCGAGCAAATCGGTCGGTACCGCAGGTCTGTGCTTGGGATTATCGGGCCTGCTTGCGGTTCGTTCGACCGGTCGTACTTCGTTCAACTATCTGGCGGTTTCGGGCTTTGTCCTGTTCATCACTTCTGTGGTGTACCGCTTGTGCGTGCATCAAGGTTGGATCGGTGGTTAGGGTCTGCGGCAAGGCCAACTTCAAGGCGCTGTTCGAGGCGATCGAGCGGGAGCAGGAGAGCCGGGGGACGCTCTGAGGCGGACACGAAGCATGAATTGACAGAAGGGCGCTCCGATGGGGCGCCCTTCGTCGTTCCGCGGAGATCCAAGGTCAAGCGACCGCCAGTCCTCGGGGGCGGCGCACATGGAAGGCCAGCAGCACCAGCGCCAGCAGGCACAAGGTGCCCTCGATCACCAGCCACTGGCTCCCGAACGACCCCAACGCCCCTTCCATGCCGATGGTCATCAGCCGTGAAGCCGCGTACATGCCCCAAAAGAGCGCCATGAAGCCCAAGGCCGCCCTGCGGTCGGTGAACGCGAGGTACAGGAGCGCGCCGAGGATGCTGATGCCAACGCCGCCATATACACCCCGGATGGAACTGTAAGCGTCGGTATTGGAGAGCTTCACCCCCACCAGCGCCATCACCGCCTGGGGATCCTGGAACGCCATGAGGCTGACGGAGCCGATGCCGAGCACGCTGATGCCGATGAGGGACCAGGTGCCGATGGAAAGAAGTCTGTTCGATCGCATGGAGTTGTTGGTTCTGCACCACAAATCTGCCGTGGCAGCATGCGCCGGGCACTTGATGTGCATCAAGAAGCGCATCACGCGGCCCATGCCGGATGCGCATTGGGGCCCATGGTCCAGAGGATCGGCACCCTCCTCCTGCACGATCCGCTTTTTCGGATCTGCGACCATCGGATCGAAAGTCGGCGCTGCACAAGTCCGTCCAGAAGGCTCGCAAGCAGTGAGCTTCGGCCAGTGTCTTCGTCCCGATCCATCGGGAGGCGACTTCAAGGCGCTGTTCGAGGCGATGGCGGGAGCAGGAGAACCGCGGGACACTGTAACCGAATTCATTCGGTCATCACGAAGGGCTCACATTGGCAGGTCCTTCGTTGCTTTGAGCCGGTTGCACGAACAATCTTCCACCCGAATCCATGGCGAACGATCGGGCCATAGCCACGCTCAAGCTCATCACGGGATTCACCGATGAAGAGCTGACCCTGGTCCTCAGCTATTTCAACCGTAAGCTCTTCAAGAAGCGGGATATCGTGATACCCGCAGGACAGGTCGCGGACGAGGTGTACTTCGTCGTGAAAGGCTGTCTGCGTCTGTACTACATGAAGGATGGCGTGGACCGCACGACCTACTTCTTCACCGAGCACATGTTCGCCGGCACGTACGACAGCTTCCTCTCACGACGGCCCAGCCTGATCGCCATGGAAGCCTTGGAGGACACTGAAGTGCTCGCACTCTCCCATGCATCGTTGCACGAACTGTATCAGCGGTTCCCCAAGATGAACGAGTTCGTGCGACGTTCCATCGAGGACCGGTTCGTCGGGCTGCATGACCTGTTCACGGCGTATCTCCTGAACAGTCCAGAGGAGCGTTACCTCGCGCTGCTGAAGGAACGCCCCGAGCTCATTCAGCGCGTGCCGCAGCACCACATCGCCTCGTTCATCGGTGTCACGCCCGTTTCCCTGAGCCGGATCAGAGCGAGGATCGCCCGACGCTGATTTCTTATCCATCGATATCGTTCCCCCGGAAGGGTCGGCGGGAGCTTTGTGCACTCGAAACCAGCACTGCGATGAAACGATATTGGAAGATCCTGCTCGGAGCCATCGGTGCATTGGCCGTCATCGTTGGGGTTGCGGTCGCTTGGTTCATGCACCGCTTCGGTGCTGAGACTTCGGTTATGACGCCTGCACCAACCGGTCATGTGGTGGACCATGTGTATGCTATCCAGGACGAGTTCGTGAACATGTACCTTGTCCAAGACGGCGGTCACTATGTCGCCATCGACGCGGGCAAGGACATCGACATCGTGCGGCGCGAGCTGGCAAAGCTCCAAGTGCCTGCCGACAGCGTAGTGGCCGTATTGCTCACCCACACGGACATGGACCATGTGGCTGCGTTGCCCTTGTTCCCTCACGCGGTGACCTATCTCGCCTCAGCCGAGGTGGACATGCTCACCGGCAAGCAGCAGAAGGTGCCCTTCTATAGCAACAGCATGCCCCGAGAGGATCACACCGTGCTCTCCGATGGTCAGGTCATAAGCCTCGGGAACGTGAAGGTCCAGTGCATCCTCACTCCGGGCCACACAAGCGGCTCCATGTGCTTCAAGGTCGATGAGAAGTACTTGTTCACTGGTGATATCCTGAGCCTGAAAGATGGGCAAGTGGGGCCCTCCGTGGAGTTCTTCGACATGGACCACGATGCCGCGATCCGTGCGATCTCGACCATCAAGGGCCTCGCGGGGGTGCAGTACTTGTTCACTGCGCATCATGGCTTCTCATCGGAGTTCTCGGCGGCGTTCCAAACTTGGGGTGCAGCGAAAGCGCTCTGACCGGACACCAGCATTCGTCCAGTGGAAAATGGCGCATAGGAACCACGCTCCACGAGGTACTTCGGGATCTACCGCGCAAGCGTCTTCTTCCCGCGATAGCGGTAGGCGCGAAGAGCTTCGGCAAGGGCAACTTCAAGGCGCTCTTCGAGGCGATCGAAAGGGAGCAGGAGAACCGGGGGATGCTTTGACCGTTGAATGTAGCCTTGCATATTTGAAGTCGGACTTCAGAAATACAAGGCAACTTCCTCCTAATTTCCTCCGCTCATTTGGCCCGAGGTGTTCTTCTGGCGCACGCAGGCCGGTGCAGAAGTGGATCTGCTCATCCGCAATGGCAACCAGCTCTTGCCCGTGGAGATCAAACTGGGCACGACCATCGACCCGCGCAGCCTTGCCGGATTGAAGCAATGCATGAGCGACCTCGGCTTGAAGCGTGGCTGGGTCGTGAATACCTCCGAGGAGCGGCGCATGCTCTCGCCGGGTATCGAGCAGATCCCGTGGTCGGCGGTCGTGGCCGGGGAGGTGAAGCTGTTCTGAGCAGCGCATCATGGCCCTGTTCGAGGCGATGGCAGGGGCAGGAGAACAGGGGGACGTTGTACGGGATACTGATTTCTTGAGCGAAGGGCGTCCAGTGGGCGCCCTTCGTCATTCGTGCAGGATGACCTTGCCCGAACCTACACGTGCGCCCGACCGGTGCAACGTGTATGTGTATGCACCCCAAGGGATCGATCGCATGGCCTCCGGACGATCGGGTAGGAACGATCGCCGGAGAACGAGCCTGCCGTCCATGGTATGAATGGCGACCTTGAAGTGGTCTACCCGATCAGGACAGGTCTAGGTCAAATGTAAGTGTGGTTGTTGGTGTCGAAATGAGGGGTCCAGGGGAGACTCATCACTCGTTGTTCTGTTGATATCTCAGGCTGCCACGCGGCAGCATGCTGCTGGTGTGCGGTAGCCGAGCGAGGAGTGCTTGCGCTTGTTGTTGTAGCGTTCGATGAAGCGGGCGCAGCTCTGGTAAAGTGCGATACCATCCATGGGCGGAGCCAGGTACAGGTGACCGTGCTTGAGCGTGCGCCAGAAGCGTTCGATGAAGACGTTGTCGATCGCGCGCCCCTTTCCGTCCATGCTGATAAGGACGCCTTCAGCCACGCCTCCTTTGCGGAACAAGGCCGTGTACGCCTCGCTGGTGAACTGGCAGCCTTGGTCGCTATTGATGATCTCGGGCTTACCGTGCATGGCGATCGCTTCGCTGATCATGCCCGTGACCCACTCGGCTTCCATGGTGTTGGAGATGCTCCAGTTGAGCAGGTAGCGGGTATGCACGTCGATCACCGCGACCATGTACATGAAGCCTCCCTTCACCGGCAGGCAAGTGATGTCCACGGCCCACACCTGGTTGCGCCGCTCGATCTTCAAGTCGCGCAGCAGGTAGGGGGTGCTTGTACTTGGCCGCATCGATCACGGTGGTGCGCGGCATGCAGTACACGGCCTTGATCCGCATCAGCCGCATGAGCCGCCGCACGCGGGCGCGCCCCACGGCAAAGCCATGGTCGGCCAGGTCCTTGGCCAGCATACGCGTGCCCTTGGCGGGGTCTTCCAGGTGGAGCAGGTCCATCAAACGCATGAGCTGCAGGTCCTCGTCAATGACTGGTCGTGGGGTGTAATAGAGCCCGCTCCGGTGGATCTCCAGCACAGCGCATTGCTTGCTGATGCTCAGTCCTCCCTGGTCCCCAGGCTTGGTCGCCAGTTCGCGGTCCACCAGCGTACGCCGCACATCCAAGGGCATCACAGCAGTTTTTTTTTGAGCCAGTTCACCGTCACGGTCAACTCACCGATCTGCTGGTGCAGCTGCGCCTTCTCCTGCTCATGGGCCTTGGCGTCCACCACTGGGCCATCACCGAACACCTGCTCGGCGCCCTCCAGGAACTCCTTCTTCCAAGCGGCTATCTGCGTGGGATGCAACCCATGGCGCTGGGCCAGTTCGCTCAATGTCTCGCGCTCTTTGAGCGCTTCCAGCACCACCTTCGTCTTGAAGGCGGGGCTATGCTTGCGGTAGGTCTTCTTCATGGTGCCGTTCAGAAATGTACTGACCGCCACCTGTCCTGATTCACCCTACCACCTCACGCTACTATGGCCTGGACGTGAAGGACCGGCTGGCTGAGGCGGGCTTCGCCGTGGAGGTGGTGCCTTTCGCCGAGCAGTACCCCGCGGCCGAGCAGTTCCGCATGGGCTGGTGACGGGTGGCGGGGCGATCTACTTCTGCCAACGCCCGGCCTGACCTCCTTCGGCCGACCGTCGACTACCCCTGGTCCCGCTCGCGGCGCGCCAGCTCCAGGTAGACCTGGCGGATCCGGTCCAGTTCGTCATCGTCCAGCTCCTCCAGGTCGAGCAGCGCGTTGTTGGCCTCGCGCTGCACCCGGATCAGCTCGTCGAGCTTGATCTGCAACGCCTCCGTGTCACGGTTCTGCGTGTTCTGGATCAGGAACACCATCAGGAAGGTGACGATGGTGGTGCCCGTGTTGATCACCAGCTGCCAGGTATCGCTGAAGCCGAACAGCGGTCCTGTGACGCCCCACACGACGATGACGAGCACGGCCAGCAGAAAGGTGAGCGGCCGGCCGGTGAAGGTGGAGATCCGCTTGGCGAAGCGGGTGAAGGGGCTGTTGATGCTGGCGGGCATGGTGGAGCGGTTGGCGGCGTGAAGATCGGCCGGAAGCGCCATCCGGTGCTGCGTAGCTTCACCGACCATGAAGCACCTGCTGAACGACCCGCGCCTGGTGGTGCAAGCCCCGGGCCGCTTCCGGCTGAAGGACCACGTGACCGACCTGCCCGAGGAGGCCGACAAGAAGGAACTGAAGGAGCGGCTCGAAAAGGACCGGGAGCGCATCAGCGAGCTCCAGGAGCTGCTGTACGCCGGCGGGCGAAATGCCCTGCTGCTCATCTTCCAGGCCATGGACGCCGCCGGCAAGGACTCGGCCATCCGCCACGTGATGAGCGGCGTGAACCCGCAGGGTGTGCGCGTGTGGAGCTTCAAGGCGCCCAGCAGCCTGGAGCGGAGCCACGACTTCCTCTGGCGCCACGCGCAGGCCGTGCCCGAGCGGGGGCACATCGGCATCCACAACCGCAGCCACTACGAGGAGGTGCTCGTGACGCGTGTCCACCCGGAATTCATCGTGGGGCAGAACATCCCGTCGGTGCGCAGCGTGAAGGACATCGACGAGGCCTTCTGGCGGGCGCGCTACGACGCGATCGCCGCGTGGGAAGCGCACCTGGCCGCCAGCGGCACCGTGATCATGAAGTTCTTCCTGCACATGAGCAAGGCCGTGCAGAGGAAGCGCTTCCTGGAGCGCATCGACGACCCGGAGAAGCACTGGAAGTTCAACCCCGGCGATGTGGCGGAGCGGGCCCATTGGGAGGACTACATGCACGCCTACGAACAGGCCATCGGCGCCACGGCCGCTCCGCACGCCCCGTGGTACATCATCCCGGCCGATGAGCAGTGGGAGAGCCGCGCCCTGGCGGGCCGCCTCATCCGCGAACGCCTGGAGGCCCTGGACCTGCGGCCACCCGTGGCGGACCCCAAGGCCTCCGAGGCCCTGCACGCCTGCCGGGCCGCCCTGTCGGCCGAGTGAGCGCACCGCTCACTCCCGCATCAGCCTGCGCACCATGCGCCGACCGGGCGTGCGCAGTTCCACCAGGAAAACGGCGGAGGAAGCCTCCGGCAGCTGCCAACTGCGCTCTCCCGAGCGGACCACGGTGCTGAAGAGCGAACGACCGGTCAGGTCCCAGGCCCTTAGCTCAGCACCGCCGAGGTCGGGCCCGCCGATCAGATGCAGGCGGTCCCCTTGGATCAGCAGGTCTCCCTCCTCCTGCGCAGCGCCTCCTGGTACCGACGTCGCCAGGCAACCATCCACGAAGCTGTCGAACTCCGCCAGCGTCATGCTCTCCGTGGCCCCAGCCGTAAGCAAGGGGCCCGAGACCACCCCGTTGGTGTAGTTGAGCCAATAGACCCCGCAGATCGAGAGATGATGGTCCGTGGGCGCCTCCAGGCTTGTGCCGCAGGATCCATTACCCATGAGGTCGCAGTCCTGGATGGCCCACAGCACTGTGTCCCCGTTGGGCACCCCGTCCACATAATGACGGCAAAGGAGGCCGCAATCGCCCCACACACGCACCACCGCGCCAGGCTGCAGGGTCCCGCTGAAGGTCTGCAGCACCCGCACATCCACCCCGTAGGCCACGCTGTTCTCCTTCACCGCCAGGATGATGTTGTCCGGTACCCACCACTGCGGTTCCGCGTAGGGCGGGTCCATCGTTTCGCAGAAGGTCTGCGGACCGAAGCAGGAACAGGCCAGGCCGAGCACCGGCGAGAGCAGGGCGGTCAGGAGCATTGCGTGACGCATGGGGGGATCGGTGTTGACCTTGAAGATGCGACACGGTAGGTGCCCCGCTGCCCGGAGCGTGGCGGATGGTTGATCCGGCCACGAGCGGCAGGGGCCGGTATCTTCGCGGCCCGCCTCCATCCCCATGTACCGCACCCACACCTGCGGCGAGCTCCGCCTCACCGACGCCGATACGACCGTGACCCTGGCCGGATGGGTCCAACGCACGCGTGCCCTGGGCGGCATGACCTTCGTGGACCTGCGCGACCGCTTCGGCATCACCCAGCTCAGCTTCAACACCGAACGCGACAAGGCCCTGTGCGAGCAGGCCAACACCCTGGGCCGTGAGTATGTCGTGCAGGCCTTCGGCATTGTGAAGGAGCGCGAGAGCAAGAACGCCCACCTCCCCACCGGCGAGATCGAGCTCGTGGTCACCGCGCTGAAGGTGCTGAACGCCGCCAGGACGCCACCCTTCACCATCGAGGAGGAGACCGATGGCGGCGATGAGCTCCGCGCCAAATACCGCTACCTGGACCTGCGCCGCGCCAGCATCCGCCGCAACTTCGAGCTGCGCCACCGCATGGCCATCGAGGTGCGCAACTACCTCAGCGCACAGCACTTCCTGGAGGTGGAGACGCCGGTGCTGATCAAGAGCACGCCCGAGGGCGCCCGCGATTTCGTGGTGCCCAGCCGTATGAACCCCGGCGAGTTCTACGCCCTGCCCCAGAGCCCGCAGACCTTCAAGCAGCTGCTGATGGTGGCCGGCTTCGACCGCTACTTCCAGCTCGTGAAGTGCTTCCGCGACGAGGACCTGCGCCAGGACCGCCAGCCCGAGTTCACGCAGATCGACTGCGAGATGGCCTTCGTGGAACAGGAGGACATCCTGAACACCTTCGAGGGCATGGCCAAGCACCTGTTCCAGGCCATCCACGGCGTCACCTTCGACGGCGCCTTCCCGCGCATGAGCTTCGACGAGGCCATGAAGGGCTACGGCTGCGACAAACCCGACCTGCGCTTCGGCATGCGGTTCCACGAGCTGAACGACCTGGTGCAGGGCAAAGGCTTCAAGGTGTTCGACGAGGCCGAGCTCGTGGTGGGCATCAACGCCGAAGGCTGCGCCGGCTGGAGCCGCAAGCAGACCGATGCGCTCATCGACTTCGTGAAGCGCCCGCAGATCGGCGCCACCGGCATCGTGTTCGTCAAGTGGACCGAGGAAGGGCTGAAGAGCACGGTGGACAAGTTCTTCACGTCGGAACAGCTGCAGGCCTGGGCCGCGCGCTTCGGCATGAAGCCCGGCGACCTCCTCTGCATCATGGCCAGCAAGGCGGACAAGACGCGCAAGCAGCTGAACGAACTGCGCCTCCACCTCGGCGACCAGCTCGGCCTGCGCGACCCCAAGGTGTTCAAGCCCCTGTGGGTGGTGGACTTCCCGCTGCTGGAGCAGGACGAGGAGAGTGGCCGCTGGCACGCCATGCACCACCCCTTCACCGCCCCGAAGCCGGAGGACGCGCAGAAGCTCTTCGACCAGAAGGACCTCGGCAGCGTGCGCGCGAACGCGTACGACCTGGTGATCAACGGCACCGAGATCGGCGGCGGCAGCATCCGCATCCACGACCGCACCATGCAGGAGGCCATGTTCCGCGTGCTCGGCTTCACCGACGAGGATGCGCGGTACAAGTTCGGCTTCCTGATGGACGCCTTCGAGTTCGGCGCTCCGCCGCACGGTGGCGCGGCCTTCGGCTTCGACCGCTGGGTGAGCCTCTTCGGCCACCGCACGGACATCCGCGAGTTCATCGCCTTCCCGAAGAACAACGCCGGCCGAGACGTGATGATCGACGCGCCGAGCCGCATCGATGAGATCCAATTGCAAGAGCTGGGGATCGCTGTGAAAGGCTGAGGCCCGATCACTTCGCGCGTTTCTTCTTGGAAGCCGCCTTGTGCCGTGTTGCGGCTTTAGTGCTGTCGACCACGGTGACCGCAGGCTTGTCCAATTCCTTGCGCATCTCATTGACGCGATCCAGGATGTCCTTGACCGGTTCCTCCAACTCCTTGCCCATGCGGCGGTGGCTGTCGGGGTCTTCGTCCTGCATGAGCTTCAGCAGGGCGAAGTACACCGGACGGTACACGCTCCTCAAGTGCATGAAGCGCACCTCGAACAGCTCTCGCAAGCCATGGGACTGCTCACGGGCCAAAGCCCACAGCAGCGCCTCCATGATGCCCGTGGTGGATAGCGGGAATTGCACGAGTTGTATCGTGCGGCTCATCGCCTCCGTGAGTTGCCCGTTCTTCCACGCATCCACCGCGTGCGAGGCCATCCCATCTACGATCCGTGCATAGTGCCTGTCGTGCTCCCGCGCGATGGTTTCATCCGTTGACGCAACCTGGATCATCTGCCAGTGCGACCAAGCCAGGTCGCGCTGCGCCTGCGCGTTGCTCGGATCCTTCTCCGCCAGGGCCGTGCGGATCCGCAGGCCATCCTCGAACGCCTTGCGCGCTTGCGGCAATGCGCCCTCACTCACCAACAGGTCGCCCAAACGTTCGTAACTGATCGACAGGTCGCGCTGCGCCTGCGCGTTGCTCGGATCCTTCTCCGCCAGGGCCGTGCTGATCCGCAGGCCATCCTCGAACGCCTTGCGCGCTTGCGGCAATTCGCCCTCACGCACCAACAGGTCGCCCAAACGTTCGTAACTGATCGACAGGTCGCGCTGCGCCTGCGCGTTGCTCGGATCCTTCTCCGCCAGGGCCGTGCGGATCCGCAGGCCATCCTCGAACGCCTTGCGCGCTTGCGGCAATGCGCCCCGCAGTACGGCGATATCGCCACGGTAGATCATGGCCCAGGGATCGTTCATATCGGCTTCCGCATCCAGTATCCGCTCGGCACGCTGCAGCTCGAAGCGTTCGATCGCCGCCCATACCGCATCGCGCCAGCCGCTTGCTGATGCGCCTTGCTCGCGCCATTGGCTGCTGTGCAGAAGCTGATCCGAGTGATCGGGGTAGCTGCGCATGGAGCGTTCATACACCAGCTCCTTGGTGCTCCGGTCCAAGTGCGCGCTGCCGAGCAGGGCATTGGTGATCAGCAGCAGGTCGGCAGGGTTCAGGCCCTCGCGCCCGATCGAATCCAGGTGCTTCCTCGCCCGATCCTGCAGCCCCTGCTCATCACACCAAAGCTCGAAGAAGCGCGTCAGCCAGCGCACCTTTTGCGGACCATTGCGCTGGGCGTTGTTCATCAGGTACCAGATGTTGAAGAACCGCTCGGCCAGCTGGTAGAAGTGGTTCTTGGTGCTGGTCTCGTCGCGCAGCACGAAGCCATCGCGCACCAGCTGCCCCAGTTGTGCGCTGGCCACCTTGCTCTCCAGGCGGGTGGCGCTGGCCACTTCACCGGCGCTCATGCCATCCCACTGCATGGCCAGGGCGTGTACAATCTTCTGCTTCTGCGGGCTCAGTTCGTCCATGCGGTGCTTGTACAACGGCGTCACCAGGTCCAGCGTGCGGCGCAGGTCCTCGAACACGGTGGCATCGCCGTCCTTGTTGAACACATCGAGCAGCAGCATGATGGTGCGCGGCACGCCGCCGGTGAGCACGCGCAGGTGGTCCACACGGTGCGGCTCCTGCCGTACCACCTGCTCCACCTGGGTGTTGCCGTTCTTGCGGGCATAGTGGAGCAGCAGGGCGTTCACCTCCTGCTGGTTCAGGCCCGACAGATCGTGCTCCTTGAAGAGGTCGAAGTAGGGCGCCTCGTGCGTTTCCAATTCATCCAGCCGCACCGCAGTGCCGCCGACCAGCTTGATGTGCTTGCTGGCCACCAAGGCTTCGCGGAAGGCGTGGTTCTCCTGCTTGCTGAACTTGCGGAAGAGGTCGCCCACATTGTCCACGAGCATGAGCAGCTTGCGGCCGCTGCCCTTCAGCTTCGCCTCGATCGTGGTGAAGCACTGCGCGTGCTGCTCATCCTTGCTCCATAAGGAGCCGAGGTCGCCCAACGTACCGAAGCCCGCGGCGTCCACAGAAGCCATGTGCTGGCCGATCCAGATCCAGAAGTCGAGCAGCGAGTTCACCGGCCAGTTCTCCTCGGCGGTCTTCACGGTGATGAAGCGCGGTGCGAGTTCGGGCTGCATCATCTCCACACGGATGCGTTCGAAGAGCGTGCTCTTGCCCATGCCACGGAGGCCATGGACCATGTAGTGCTGGCTCAGCTTGCCTGGCCCGTCCTTGCGGATGTCGGCCATGAGGCGCTCGAACACGGCGGTGCGCACCACGAAGTCGTTGACGATCTCGGTGTCGCTCTTGTGCTGGGGTCGGTAGATGTGCTCGAAGGCCATGCTTGCACGCCGTAGCCTGGCGTAGGCGCTGGATCACGTGCGGTCGGTGCGGCGGAAGGTGAAGGGGGCGAACAGGTCGCGGAAGAAGCGGGAAAGCGCGAGGATGCGACCGTTGTCGCAACGGCGCAGGAGCATCGTGAGCACGATGACCGTTGCGCAAACAGCGAGGGTGATCCCGAGCGCAGTGTTCATGGGGCGATGGTCTGTGCCCACCAGCGCATGAGCAAGGGTGATGCGAACCGGAGCGCTCGTGCGTCACCATCGCGCACCAGATAACCATCGTGGATGAGGCTGCGCACGATATCCATGTAGGTATCGGGCAGCTTGTGTTTGGTGGTCCCGATGTCATGCACCTTGTCCATGGCCACAGGCTTACCCGCGCTGCACAGGTTCAGCACCTCCTTGGCGTACCGGCGCTCGAGCGTGTCGAACAGGATGCTGAGGCGTTGATGCCAGTGGTCGTAGTAGTTGCGTTTCGCGAGCGCTTTGGTGAACGCGTGGTCCACGAGCTTCTTGGTCACTGTGGTGCCCTCCTCTTCGTTGAGGATCTCCTCCACTTCGTTCATCACCACCTGGATGAAGAACGGGATGAGCCAGACGAGCTTCTCCAGCAGGTGTTCGCGCACCGGCATGGGCATGTCGGCACCCGAGCCATCGAGGATCCGCTCGAGCAAGGCATGTGCCTCCTTGGGCGTGAACGGCGGCATGTCGAAGGCCAGCACATCGTTGATCGCGTGCGAGGCGTTGAGCTTGCCGACGATCTGCTCCAGCCCCACCGATCCGGCGAACACGAAGCTCACGCGCTTCACCACATCGGGGTCCTGACGCAGTTCACGCATCTTGTGCAGCAGCCCCACCGCCGCTTCCGCTCCGTGGATCTTGCGGATGTTCTCCACAGCCTGTGAGAACTCATCCACGAGGAAAACGAAGTGCTCCTTCGCGGGCAGTCCTTTCAGAAGGATCAGCAGATCGTTGTAGCTGTCGGCGTCAGCCGCGGTCAGCTTCAGGCCGTCAGTCGTGACCTCAACGCTCAGCCGCTTCCATAAGGCGCCCAACTTTCTGGTCAGTTCGACCTTGGTGGAGACCATCTCGATCGCCTTCGCGTACAGCTTGCGGAAGAGGTCCTTCTCATCCCTGGCCGATTCCACGATGAGGTAGACGGGATGGAAGCCGGGCTCTGGCTCCCGTTCCACATCGCGCATGAACGAGGTCTTGCCCACGCGGCGAGGGGCGGCCATGAGCAAGTGCTCGCCGGCGGCCACATGCTTCCAGAACTTGCGGACCAGGCGCGGGCGGCCCAAGTAGCTATCGCCCTCAGCTACGGCCCCTACGACGGTATTGAAGCGGATCATGATGACAATGGACCTGTTGGCAAACATATTAACAATGTCGTCATTGTCAAACAACTTGACAACATTGTCATTGTCCGTCCGGCCAAGGCGCTGGATGCCAGGGTTTCGGCCACCGCACCGACATCCGCGAGTTCATCGCCTTCCCGAAGAACAACGCCGGCCGAGACGTGATGATCGACGCGCCGAGCCGCATCGACGATGAGCAGCTCAAGGAGTTGGGGATCGTGGTGAAGGGCTGAGCTATTCGGCGGCTGTCCCCACCGGGATCTCCTTGACCTCGGGCGTCGTCAACGCCGCGAACAAGCCGTCCAGCGGAGGGCGCGCAACGACCGGATCACCCATCTGCGCCGCCAGCCGCTCGGCCTCGGCCACGCGTTCAGCGGTGAGCGGATGGCTGCTGAGGAACTCCATGGCCGCCGGCAGATCCACCGCCTCCTCCTGCAGCAGCTGCAACAGGCCCACCATGCCGTTGGGGTCCACCCCGCGGGCGTGCATGCGCTCCATGCCATGCCGGTCGGCGTCCGTCTCCAGCCCGCGCGAGTACGACAGGTTGCGCACGTTGTCCGCATGCTCGGCCACCACGGCCGCGATGGCGCTGGCGTCGCCGATGATGAGGCTGAGGAAGACGTAGCTGGCCAGCTGCCGCATCAGCATGCGCGTGCTGTGGCGCTCCTGCACGTGCGTGCCCTCGTGCGCCAGCAGCGCCGCCAGCTCCTCCGGCAGGTCCATGCGCTCCAGGATGCCGGTGAACACCACGATGTGGCCGCCGGGCAGCGCGAAGGCGTTGACCTGATCATCGCGCACCACATGGAAGGTGAGCGGATGGTCGGGGCTGAGCTGTAAGGCATCGCCGAAGCGTTGCAGGGTGCGGCTGCGCGCGGTGTCCTCGTCGAGCGTGGGGGCCATGGTGCCCCAGGCGGCGGCACCCAGTTGCTGGTCCACGGAGCGTGGCATCAGCATGGCCACGCCTTCCGCCGCCCAGGGCAGCAGCCACACGTAGCTGGCCACCAGCAGCACCGCCACGCCCAGGAAGAAGAGCACCGGCCCGCTGCGCGCCACCCCCAGCAGGCGGTCGTACACCCCCTGGCGCCCCGTGTAACGCATGCGCAGCACGAAGCTGCGGATGAAGAGCGGGTCGCGTACGATGAGCACCCGCCGGGGGAACTCCCCGAAGCTGATGCGCAGCGTGTCCCGCGTGCGCTCCCACTGCAGCCCCGTGTGCTCCAGCGGCCAGGTGAAGCGCTCGCTTCCGTGCTCCACCGCCAGGGCGTTGGGCTCGCGCACGCTCACCCGCGCCTCGATCGGCTTGCTGCTCACGCCGTCGTACAGGACGGCCTCCACCCCTTCGCTCACAGGAAGATGCCGATGTCCATCAGGTCGCCCAGCTCCTCGGCCAGCGCGCCCTTGTGCTCCTGTTCGGTCTGCGCCACGTTGTTCAGGTCGGCGTCGCCCACCATGGCGATGTTCGCCAGGATGAAGCGCATGGTGCGCACCTCGGCCCAAGCGTAGCCGATGCCGAAGGTGAAGATCACCAGCAGGACGTTGGTGATGATGAGGCCGAAGAAGCCCCCGCCTGTGGATGTGCCCTTGAACTGCAGGCGCCTGCCATCGCTGAAGGTCCAGCTGAGGTGGTCCACATAGTAGTGGAACAGGTCCTTCTGCCACCAGAACCCGTAGATGCCCAGAGTGAACAAGGTGAGGAAGTAGCCCTTCAGGTTCATCAGGAAGAAGTCGAGCCCGTCGCCCTTGTAGGCGAACTGCGAGCTGCCCCAGCGCACATGGCTCATCACGTAGTTGCGCAGGTTGATGGTGAACCAGCTGCCGTAGATGCCCAGGGTGACCAGCGTGAGCAGGCCGTCGCGCAGGCAGATGCGGTACAGCTCGTTGCGGTCGCCGCGGTACCCGAAGTGGATGCCGCGCCAGCTGCTGCGGCTCATGCGGTAGCGGTAGGTGCCGTGGATGATCAGCGGCAGCAGGAGCAGCAGGCCGCCGAAGAGGACCAGGAAGCCGAGCACGCTGGCCCAGGCCTCCTGCAGCATGGCCAGGCCGAAGAAGGCACCGTAGAGCAGCACCAGCAGGCCCACGGCCTTGATGAAGCCGATGAACATCTCGCGCCCCGTGCCGTGGAAGTGGAAGGGATGCCCGTCCAGCTCGGTGTGCTCATAGTAGTACTTGAGCCGGCGCACCTTGGCCCATGGGTAGTACAGGCCGAGGGTGACCATGGTGAGCAGCCAGTTGACGATGAGCACGGCGAAGAGGTCGCCGCCCTTGCCCTTGAAGGCCAGGCGGTGCTGGGGGGTGAGAAGCTCCATGCGCAAGCGGGGTTTGCGACCGAAGGTAACCGGAGGGATGATGTGGGCAAGGGGGTGCCGGGAGCGGAACACGAAGCCCCGCTCAGCGCCTACCGGTGCGCCAACGAACGCTGCGCCTTCGGCCGTCGGCCAACGAAAAGCCCCGCTTCACGCGGGGCTTTCCAGTTGGCCGACCAGGGCTTCCCGCCTCCAAGCGGCGGGATGAACTTCTCGCCCAGCGCCTTTCGGCCCTGCCATGTGCCGCGCACATGGCCGTCGGCCAACGAAAAGCCCCGCTTCACGCGGGGCTTTCCAGTTGGCCGACTAGGGCTCGAACCTAGACTCTTCTGAACCAAAATCAGACGTGTTGCCAGTTACACCATCGGCCATCGCTGCACCTGGGCTTGGCGGGGTCGACCCGCCAAAGCGCGGCAAAAGTAGGCATTGACACCGGATCCGCCGCAAGGGGGCGGTCCAAGGCCACAGCAGCGGTGCCCGGCACGCACCCGCTCCACCGCCGCGTCACCCCGCACGCCCCCCTCCCGCCGCCTTTCGGTACTTTCGCCCTCGCCTTGCCGGAACCCCCTGATCCCGTGGCGGGTAGGCAGGCCTCATCCCCCGGACCTTTCCCCGCATGGACTTCAAGCGCCTCAACATCATCACCGGCTGGCTCGTGTTCCTGGTGGCCGCCATCACCTACATCGCCACCATCGAGCCCACGGCCAGCTTCTGGGATTGCGGGGAGTTCATCGCCACGGCCAACAAGTTGGAGGTGGGCCACCCGCCGGGCGCCCCCCTGTTCATGATCCTGGCGCGCGCCTTCAGCGCCTTCGTGAGCCCGGAGCACGTGCCGGTGGCCATCAACGTCCTCAGCGCCCTGGCCAGCGCCTTCACCATCCTGTTCCTGTTCTGGAGCATCACCCACATGGCGCACAAGCTGGCCACGCGCGATGGCGAGGCCCTCACCGCCGGCCGCACGATCGCCGCGCTGGGCAGCGGCCTGGTGGGCAGCCTGGCCTACACCTGGAGCGACAGCTTCTGGTTCAGCGCCGTGGAAGGCGAGGTGTACGCCCTGTCCAGTTTCTTCACCGCCATCGTGTTCTGGGCCATCCTCAAGTGGGAGAGCGAGGCCGACCAGCCCCACAACAAGCGCTGGCTCATCCTCATCGCCTACCTGATGGGCCTGAGCATCGGCGTGCACCTGCTGAACCTGCTGTGCATCCCGGCCATCGCCTTCGTGTACTACTTCAAGAAGCACAAGGTGACCCCGATGGGCGTGCTGTGGACCCTGGTGATCAGCGCGCTGATCCTGGGCGCCATCCAGGCGGTGATCATCCCGGGCCTGGTGAGGACGGCCGGCTGGTTCGAGCTGCGCTTCGTGAACGACATGGGCCTGCCCTTCAACACCGGCAACCTGGTCTACGGCCTGCTGCTGGTGGGCCTCATCGTGTGGGGCCTGCTGTGGAGCCAGCGCCAGGGTCGCGACATCGTCAACACCATCATCCTCGGGGTGTCCGTCATCATCGTGGGCTACAGCACCTACGCCCTGATCGTGATCCGCAGCACCGCCAACCCGCCCATCGACGAGAACAACCCGGAGAACGTCTTCAACCTGCTGAGCTACCTGAACCGCGAACAGTACGGCGACCGGCCCCTGCTGCTCGGCCAGTTCTGGGACAGCGAACTGAGCAACGAGCGCGAGGACGGCACCCCGGTGTACACCGCCACCTGGCAGGCCACCAAGGGTGGCCGCCCCGTGAAGCAGTTCTATGACCGCTGGACGGCGCAGCACTGGCTGGAGGCCAACCCCGGCCACGAGATCGACCACGCCTACGTGATCACCGACCCCCGCAAGGGCACCGAACCCGTGTACGACCCGCGCTTCACCATGCTCTTCCCCCGCATGTACAGCAACCAGCGCGGCCACGTGGAGGAATACAAGACCTGGAGCCGCTTCAAGGGCACGCCCATCCGCACCACCGACCGCGAGGGCAAGCCGACGATCATCAACAAGCCCACCTTCGGGGAGAACATGCGCTTCTTCGTGGACTACCAGCTCAACTGGATGTACTGGCGCTACTTCATGTGGAACTTCGCCGGCCGCCAGAACGACGTGCAGGGCCACGGCAACATCGTGGACGGCAACTGGCTCACCGGCATCGACCTGATCGACGAGCAGCGCATCGGCAGCCAGAAGGACCTGCCCGGCAGCCTCACCTGGAACAAGGCCTACAACAAGCTGTACCTGCTGCCGCTGCTGCTGGGCGTCATCGGCCTGGTGTACCAGCTCTTCCGCCACCTGCGCGACTGGTCGGTGGTGATGCTGCTGTTCTTCTTCACGGGCATCGCCGTCGTGATCTACCTGAACCAGACGCCGCTGCAGCCACGTGAGCGCGACTACGCCTACGTGGGAAGCTTCTATGCCTTCGCCATCTGGATCGGCCTGGGCGTGTACGCCCTCTTCGATGCGGCGCGCGCGCTCAGCCAGCGCGACCTGCTCTACGCCGTGGGCGGCGGCCTGGGCCTGGGCCTGTTGAAGTTCCTGGTGGAGACCCTCAGCGGCGACGACCACGCCGTGAGCTACTCCATCTTCTACCTGGCGGTGGCCGGCGGCGCCGCGCTTGCGCTCTTCCATGTGCTGGGCAAGGCCACACGCGGCGAACGGGTGCCCGCCCTTCTGGCCTCCGCCCTGGGCCTGCTGGTGCCCCTGCACATGCTGGGCGAGGAGTGGAACGATCACAACCGCTCGATCCGCACCCCGGCGCGCGACCTGGCCAGCGACTACCTGAACAGCTGCGCCCCCAACGCCATCCTCTTCACCAACGGCGACAACGACACCTTCCCGCTGTGGTACGCCCAGGAGGTGGAGGGCATCCGTACCGACATCCGCATCGTGAACCTGAGCTTGCTGAACACCGACTGGTACATCGACCAGATGCGACGCCAGGCCTACGAAAGCGCGCCGGTGCCCTTCGGCCTGGCCCCCGAGAAGTACCGCCAGGGCACCCGCGACATCGTGGCCGTGATCCCAAGCCAGAACCAGAAGGGCGTGTTCGTGGACGTGAAGGCCGCCATGGACTTCGTGGCCAACGACCGCAACATGCAGACCCTGTTCCAGCGCGGCACCAAGGACGCCTACTTCCCCACCAACAAGTTCCGCATCCCGGTGGACAGTGCCAAGGTGGTGGACAACGGCACGGTGGCCCTGAAGGACACCGCCCTCATCGTGGACAACGTGGACTGGCAGATCGGCAAGCAGGTGCTGCTGAAGAACCAACTGATGGTGCTGGACCTGTTGGCCAACTTCAACTGGGACCGCCCCATCTACTTCGCCGTCACCACCGGGCCGGACAGCTACCTCAGCCTGCAGAACCACTTCCAGCTCGAGGGCCTCACCTACCGCCTGGTGCCCATCTTCACCAAGAACGACAACCCCAACCTCAGCGGGCGCGTGGGCACCGATGTGATGTTCGACAACGTGATGAACAAGTTCGTGTGGGGCCACATGGACAGCCAGGAGGACATCTATCTGGACGAGAACATCTTGCGCATGACCACCAACCTGCGCCTGCAGCTGAGCAGCCTGGCCGATGCGCTCACCGACGAGGGCCGCAAGGAGGACGCGCTGAAGGTGCTGGACCTCACCATGGAGAAGATGCCCGAGCGCAACGTGCCCTTCGACCGCATCATGCTGCCGGTGATCGAGTCCTTCTACAAGGCCGGGGGCAGCGAGAAGGCCAACGCGCTCGCCGAGCGCCTCTTCACCATCATGGAGGAGAACCTGGCCTGGTACACCAGCCTGGAGCCGCGCTTCGCCGAGAAAGTGAGCAGCGAGATGGCCATCACCCACGCGGTGATGGACCGCATCGTCACCACCGCCAAGGTGATCCATAAGCAGCAGGAGCTGGCCGACCGTCTGCAGCAGCGGATGGACGCCGCCGAGGAGGCCTACGAACAGAAACTGATGGAGATGGAGAGCGCTGGGCGCAAGACCAGCAAGATGCGCTTCTGACGCCGTGGTGCCCGCCCGCCCGCCCTGGCCGCTGCGCGCGCTGATGCCGGGGGTGCTGTGGCGCATGGACCCGCGGGAGCGGGTGCTGTACCTCACCTTCGACGACGGCCCCGACCCGCAGCTGACCCCATGGGTGCTGGACCAACTGGCGGCGGTGGGCGCGCACGCCACCTTCTTCTGCCGTGGCGATCGTGCCCTGGCACGACCCGACCTGGTGGAGCGCCTCCGCGCCGAAGGCCACGGCGTGGGCGGCCACACCTGGGACCATCCCGACGGCTGGCGGACCCCGCTGAGGCCCTACCTGCGCAACGTGCTGCGGGGCCAACGCGAGGTGGGCGGCCCGCTCTTCCGACCGCCCTACGGCCGCCTCACCCCGGCGCAGCTCGCCGCCCTGAAGGGTCGCCTTCGTGTGGTGATGTGGGACGTGCTCTCGCGCGACTATGACCTGCGCCGCACGGCGGAGGAATGCCTGGACCGCACCCTGAGGCTTGCGCGACCGGGGTCCATCATCGTGTTCCATGATGCGCCGAAGGCGGCAGACCGGCTGCGCGTGATCCTGCCCCAGGCGCTGGAGCGTTGGAACGCCGTGGGCTATCGCTTCGCGTCCCTGGCGTAGGGTACGGTGGGCATGCCCGCCTCCTTCCACGCGCCCATGCCGCCCACCAGATCGTAGACCTCGGTGAAGCCGAGCTCCTTGAGCTGCTTGCTCGCGCGGTAGCTCCGACCGCCCGCCGCGCAGTAGACATACACGGGCTTCGTCCTGTCCAGTTGCGCGGCAGCGGCCTCCTTGAAGCCGCCGGCGCTGAAGTCGATGAACCGCGCTCCGCTGATCACGCCGGTGGCCCACTCCTCGGGCGTCCGTACGTCCAGCACCTGGCCGGGCTTCTCGGCGATGACCTTCGCGAACCGGGCCGGGTCGCACTCCACACCGGCCTCCTGCGCGTGCAGGGTCACTGTGGCGAACAGGAAGATCGGGGCGAAGAGGTGACGGAAGGATGCGTTCATGGTCAGGGACGGATCTCGGTGACGGTGTACTCCACACGGCGGTTCTCCGCATGCTCGGCCTCGGTGCACTGCACCCCGGGCACGCAGTGGTTCACCAGGCGCATGCCGCCGTAGCCTTTGGCGGTGACGCGGTCCTTCGGGACCCCCTTGGCCACGAGCTGGTCCACGATGGCCTGCGCGCGCTTCTGGGTGAGCTTCATCTGCGCCTCGCCATCGCCGCGTGCATCGCCATGCACGGCCAGCTCCACCCGGAGGGAGGGGTTCACCTTCAGGCGTTCGGCCAGCTGGTCCACCTCGGTGCGCGCCACAGGGTCGAGCGCGAGGCTCTTGTCATCGGACCACTTCACGTACTTGAGGCGTACCGGTCGGCCCACCTCCACGGGCTCGAAGCTGAGGTCGAAGGCCGCGTTAAGGTCGATGACGCTGTTGCGGATGCCGATCGAGGAGACCGACACGCTGCGGCTGTAGTAGCCCGCCTTCTCGAAGAGCACCTCGAACTCCTCATTGGCCTGCAGCCGGAAGCTGAAGTCGCCGCCCTCGCCGGTCACCTGGCTCTCCGAATAGAAACTGCTCAGGTTCACCACGCTCACGGTCATGCCCGGGATGAAGCCCAGCCGGTCCTTGTAGCGCACCGCGCCCCGCAGCCATACGCCGGCGTCGGGCACCAGGTGGATGTCACGCGCCACGATCTGCTGGTTCTCGATCTGCTCGGTGCTGAGGTGCTGGCTGCCCTCGTAGCGCCCCTTCATGCGGGCCACCACGCGGTACTCCTTGTCCTTCTGCACCCCGAACGAGTACTCACCACGGGCATCGGTGCTGGTGCTGGCCAGCACGGCGCCGCTCATGTCCTGCAGCTCCACGGCCACATCGATCACCGGTGAGCCGCTCTCGTCGTCGATCACCACGCCGGTGCACAGGAAACGCTGCTCCAATGGACTGTGCATCACGAAGGCGTAGAGGTCATCATCGCCCATGCCTCCAGGCCGGTTGCTGCTGAAGTAGCCATGCCTGCCCGTGGCGTCGATGATGAAGGCCAGATCGTCCTTCGTGCCGTTCAACGGTGCGCCCACGTTGATGGCCGTGGTGAAGCGGTCGCCGTCGGCCGGTGGTGCGGCGAACACGTCCAGGCCACCGAGGCCCGGATGCCCATCGCTGCTGAAGTACAGGGTGCCATCGGCCGCGATGAAGGGCGTCACTTCGTTGTACGGGGTGTTGATCACCGGACCGAGGTTCTCCGGTTCGCCCCACTGCCCGCCCAGGTCGCGGCACACATAGATGTCGCTTCCCCCCAGGCCGCCGGGCATGTCGCTCACGAAGTACAGGCGCCTACCATCGGGGCTCAGCGCGGGATGGCCCACGGAGCACTCGCTGTTGTTGTACAGGAAGGGATCCACACCGCCCCATTCGTTGCCCGTGCGCCGCGCCCGGTAGATCCCCAGGCGGGTGATGCCGTTCCGGCCCCGCACGCTGCTGTTGCGGGTGAAGTACATGGTGCTGCCATCGGTGCTGCACACGGCCGGACCATCGTGCAGGGCGCTGTTCACCTTGCCCTCCAGCAAGCTGGGGGCGCCCAGCGTCCCATCGGCCTGCCGTGCCGCACGGTACAGGTCCAGGAAGGGCTGGTCGTTCCAAGCGGCGCGGCGCTGGATGCCGACCTTTTCGTTGCGGCTGCTGGAGAAGATCACCTGGTCGGGACCGCACCAGGTGGCCGCCATGTCCGAGTACGGCGTGTTGATCGTCAGCGGCGTGATGGTGAAGCGCTCCTGCTGGTCGGTGAACTTGCGGGCGAAGCTGGTGATGTTGCTGCGCTGGGCCCCTCCTTCCGGCGGGCGTGTGGCCAGGTAGCGGTCCATCCATTCCTCGGCCTGGTCGTACTTGCCGTTGCTCTTCAGGGCCTGCGCGTAGGCGTACAGGTCACGCGGCTCGCGGTTCAGGAACTTCACCACGATGGCGTACCAGCGCTCGGCCTCCTCGGAATTGCCGAGCTTCATGTTGCACTCGGCGAGGCGCTTGGACACGTGTTCGTTCACGGCGCCCAGATCGGCGGCGGCGCGATACTCCTTCTCGGCGAGCGCATAGGCCAGCTGTGCGAAGTGCAGATCCCCGGAGCGGATGCGCGCGTCCGCCCCTCCTTGAGCCATCGCAGCCCTCGCCGGCAGCAGCGGCAGCACGAGCAGGAGGAGCAGGCGGAGCGGGCGCATGGTTCAGAAGTAGCGTGGCGAGATCGTCCGCCCCTTGGTGAACTTCAGGTCGTAGCTCAGCATCACCTCGTGCGTGCCGGCGTTGTAGGCGCCCAAACGCGTGGTGGTGAGGTCGAAGGCGTAGCCCGCCCTGAACTGCTCGTTGAACTGGTACTGCGCCATCACGCCGAAGGCATTGCCCACGCGGTACATGCCGCCCAGCCAGATGCGCTCCCGCAGCAGGAGGTTCAGGTTCACATCCAGTGAAAGCGGCGCACCCGCCACCGCGCGCAGCATCACCGAGGGCTTCAGCTTCAGGTCGCGGCCCACGTCGAACACCGCACCACCGAGCAGGAAGTAATGGCGATCCTCCTGCGCGGTGGCCACCACGGCGCTCTGTGCCTCGGTGAGGGTGTTCTGCAACAACTTGGGCGCCGAAAGGCCCACGTACCAGCGAGGCGCGTGCCAGAAGAGGCCGAACCCGAAGTTCGGCAGCGCCTTGCTGCTGATGCTCGCGGCCGACGGATCCACCTCCACGGTGCTCAATCCTGCGAGGTCGGCCTGGAAGAGGTTCACCCCGCCTTTCAGACCGAAGGCCAGGCGTGAGCGCTCGCCGGTGCGGATGCGGTACGCCACGTCCAGAAAAGCGCCGGTCTGCCGCGCCGGACCCACGCGATCATGCAGCACGGTCCCGCCCAGGGCCAGTCCGTTCACCGGCAACGGGGAATGCAGCGTCAGGGTCTGCGTGCTGGGCGCCCCCTCGAAGCCCACCCACTGGTGCCGCGTGAGGGCCATGATCGTGAACACATCCGCACTGCCCGCGTACCCCGGATTGAAGGCCAGCGTGTTGAACATGTACTGGCTGTACAGGGGATCCTGCTGCGCACGCACACGACCGGCCACCGCGCCCATCAGGAGCAGCACGAACAGGGCGTGGACGACGGAGCGGCGTTTCATCGGTTCAGGTAGACGTATCCCTTGAGCGGTTCGCGCCCGCCGCCCAGTTCGATGACGTAGTAGTACGTGCCGCTCGGCAGCTGGCCCGAGAGGCCCGCGCGTTGCGAGGTGCCGTCCCAGACCACCGTGCTGTTGTCATAGCCCGCAGCGCTGTACACCTCGTCGCCCCAGCGGTTGAAGATCACGACCGTGTTGCCGGGCCACCCCTCGATGCCGGGGAGCTGGAAGGTCTCGTTCACCCCGTCCCCGTTCGGCGAGAAGAGCCCCGGCACGAACACGTCGTCCTCGAAGACGCAGGGGCTCACCCCATCCACCAGTTGCGGAGAACAACCATTGGCATCGGTCACCGTGCATGCGAAGCCCTGGCTGGTGAGGATCGGCGCGCTGGTGAACACGAAGGGCGAGGTGGAGCTCAGCGAACCGTCAAGACCCGTGACACTGTAGCTGGCCGCATCGCCGCCGCTGATGGTGAACCGTACGACGTAGGTGCGATCCACTTCGTTGCAGATGCGCGTCAAGCCGCTCACGTTCACCCCTTCGAGCAGGGTCACCGACACCGTGGCCGATACGGGCGTGCAACCCGGGACCTGTACCGTATAGCGGAACCCGTAGGTGCCCGGTCCCAGCAGGGTGGTGTTCAGCGCAGCGCCCGTCAGCGTGCCGGTCGAGTTGAGCTCCGTCCAGCTGCCGCCCACCAGCGGTTCGCCGGCAAGGGCTGCGAAGAGGTCATAGGCCGTTTCCGTGTTGCACAGGGTGACGCTGCTGTCCGCCCCCGCGCTGGCAGGCTGGTTCACGGTGATCGTCACCGTCGCCGTGGCGTTGGTGCATGGTGCGGTCCCCAGGACCGTGTAGGTGTAGGTGCCCGGCACATCGGTCGCGGTCTCGAACGACCCGTCGTGAGCGGCCCCCAAGGGGTTGGTCCAGCTGCCGCCCGGCTCCGGAGCGCCCGTCAGCGCGCCGAAGAGGTCCACGGAGCCTGCGTTCGCGCAGGTCTGCACCGAGGCGTTGCCCCCGGCATTGGGCGCCGCCGCCACATGGATGATGACGCCGACCGAAACAAGTCCGCAGGCCACGGTCTGCACCTCATAGGTGAACGGATAGCTGACCCCGCTCGGCAACTGGGCGGCGTTGAGGATGGAGCCGTTGAGCTGACCCGTCCCCGAATTGTCGGTCCAGGTGCCGGTCTGGGGGGTACCCACCGGCAGCGAGTTGAACAGATCGTATGATACGTTGCCGCAGATGGTGTCGATGGCCCCCGTACCGATGTCGACCCCGGCCGAGACCTCCACGGTGACCGTGGCCTGGTCGTTCGGACACGGGCTGGTGCCCGCGACCGTGTACACGAAGGTGTAAGTGCCCAGACCCACCACCGTGGCATCGAACAAGCTGTCGGTGAGCGCTCCAGTGGCACCTGGATCGGACCACACCCCGCCTGCATCATAGGGGGCCTGAAGACCCTCGAAAAGATCCTGCGCCGTCTCCGTCACGCAGACCGGCAGCGTGAGGCCGGTGCCCGCCTGCGGCTCCGGTACCTCGTTCACGATCAGGGTGGCGGTATCGTTCACACACGCTCCTTCGCCTTCCATCACATACTGATAGGCTCCGGGATCATCCACGGCGGGGTCGTAGAGATCATCCGGGAGAAGCAGACCGTTCGGGTCCAGCCAAGATCCATTCTGTCCCGGACTTCCGCCTAGCTGTGCGTTCATGTCGAACGAGCCTTGGGACGAACACACGGTGACCGCATTGTCCAACCCGGCGTTCACCGCAGCGTTCTCGGTGATGTTCACCGTGGCCTGGTCGGGGAAGCAGAACAAGGAGCCCTGCACATTGTACACGTAAAGCCCGGGGCTGTGGATGGCGGGGTTGTAAATGCCGCCGAAGGGCACGTTGCCCGGTGCCAGCCAGGCGCCATCGGTGTCAGCGCCAGGGAGCAGGGAGATCAGGGCCACCAAAGGGCCGTCGCTGCACACGCTCAGGCTGGTGTCGGGTCCTGCGTACGGAGCGGCCTCCACCGTCATGGTCACCGTGGCCTGCGCCTGCGGGCAGTTGCCGATGGCCGGCACCGTGTAGGTGTATGGACCGGAGGGATCCACCGCCGGATCGAACTGTCCGCTGTAGGGCAGACCGTCGGGGTCCGTCCATGTCCCGTTCGCGTCGGGGCTGCACCCGTTGTTGCTCAGGAACTGGATCAGCAGGAAGGGGTTGGCGTTGCTGCACACCGTCTGCCCACTGGAGCACCCCGCGTTGGGTCCCTCCAGCACGGTGACCACCAGCCTGGCCGTGTCGCCCTCGCAAGCGGCGGAAGGGGCCAGGATGTAGTCGAACGGCCAGGACCCTACGCCGGCCAGCGAAGCGTTGAACACCCCGTTGACCATCGCGCCCGAACCACCCACATCCACCCAGGTGCCCCCGGCTTGCGGCGTGCCCTGCAGCAGGCTGAACAGCGACACCAGACTCTCGCTCTCACACACATCGGCCGCGCTGTCATCACCGGCATCCAGGCCTTGCACCACCTGCACCGTGACCGTGGCCGAATCCGAGCTGCAAGGAAGCGTGCCAGCGACGGTGTACGTGAACGCATAGCTGCCCGTGGGCACACCGGTCGCGTTCCAGATGCCGCCGGTGAGGACGCCCAGGCCACTGATGTTCGCCCACACGCCTCCGGGGTCCTCTCCGTTCAGGCCGGTGGAGAGATCCACCGCATTGGCATCCACGCAGGCAGCCAGCGAGCCCGACGGTCCGGCGTTCGGGGCGGGCACCTTGGTGATCTGCACGGTCGCGCTCACCGTGGCGCAGGGCGCTGCGGCCGGGATCGTGTACACGTAGGCCCCCTGCGGATCGGTGGCCGGATCGAAGTTGCCCGTGGGCACCGGCCCGTTCGGTCCGCTCCACGCGCCGCCCGGATCAGGCGAACCGTTCAGCAGGGTGGACAAGGCCACCAATGGACCGTTGCTGCACAGGGTGCGTGCCGCATCCACCCCGGGGAAGGGCTGCTCGCTCTCGAAAATGGTGACCTTGGCCGTGTCGTTCACGCAGGGCGCATCGCCGAACAGGATGTAGCTGTAGGTGCCTTCGATGGAGATGCCGGGCACGTAAGTGCCGGAAAAGGGGCCGTTGTTCGGGTCGCGCCAGGTGCCACCGGTCTCCGGTCCCCCTTGCAGAAGCGGGAACAGGGAGAAGGACGGCTCGGTGCTGCACACCTCGTCCACGCCATCGGTCCCGGCCCACGGCTGGTGGTTCTCGATCACCGTCACCGTGCTGGAATCGTTGGGGCAGGCCTGCACGCCACCCACGCGGTAGGTGTACACGCCCGGTGGGCTCGACCCGGGGAAGTAGATGCCCACCACGGTGACCCCGTTGGGGTCGCGCCAGGTGCCGTTGAAGTCCGGCCCACCGGTCAGCAGCTCTAACAGACCGAAGGGGGCCTCATCATCGCACACGATGGTGACACCATTGCCGCCCGCGTTGGGGGCATTGTTCACCACCACCGTGACGCGCGCGGTGTCGTTCGGGCAGGGCGACTGGGCAGTGCGGATGTACTTGTAGACCCCAGCGATATCCAGGCTCGGCTGGAACAGCCCGCTGTGCGGCTGGTCCACCGGGTTCAGCCAATTGCCGCCCGGCTGCGGGTTGCCGGTGATCTGATTGAACAGGTTGATGGTGGGTCCGGGACGGCAGACCACCGTGGTCACATCATTGCCGGCGTTCACACTGGCGCTCACCCCGATGGTGACCGTGGCGGAGATGGCCGGGCACGGCGGCGGTCCGCTCACGGTGTACACGTACACCCCGGGCGGGTCCTGACCCGGACAGAACACGCCATCGTCCACCCCGTTGGGCCCCGTCCAGGTGCCATTGGTGGCCGGCGAACCGCCCAACTGCGTGAAGAGCGAAAAGCAGGGTTGGGACGAGCACACCGAGCGGGTGACACTGGTGCCGGGGCTCAACGGCGCGCTCACGGATACGATGACCACCGCCGAGTCCGCCGGGCAGGGGAACACACCATTCACTTTGTACTTGTACGCTCCGGGCGGATCGTTCTGCGGGTTGAACTCACCCCCATGCAGCTGCCCCAGCGGGTT
Organism: Flavobacteriales bacterium; assembly: GCA_016713875.1. NCBI lineage: Bacteria > Pseudomonadati > Bacteroidota > Flavobacteriia > Flavobacteriales > Flavobacteriales bacterium. Next base: position 3,369,158 of record JADJOI010000003.1, on the reverse strand, counting down.
GGTCCAGAAGCCGGTATTGTCCGCGCCGCCCAGCAAGGGGAACAGGTTCACCGACCCACCCGTGGAACACGCCGTCGTGGAGGTGCTGTTGCCGGCGTTCGGCCGGGGGTTCACGAACACACTGGCCACCGCACTGTCCGCTTCGCAGGCCCCACTGGCCGGCACCACGTAGGTGTAGTCGCCTTCGGGGTCCACGAGCGGGTCGAACAGCACATCGGTGATCGCCCCGTTCGGGTCACGCCAGAACCCGCCCGCATCCGGGGTGCCGGTCAGCACCGTGCTGAGCAGGAAGGCGCCCGCGTCATCGCACACCGCCACCTGACCGTCCCCTCCGGCATCCGGTTCCAAGGTCTTGTTCACGGTGAGCACCGCGAAAGCGTTGCTGCACGGGAAGTTCCCTGGCACCGTGTACACGTAGGCCCCAGAGGGGTCCACACCGGGCACGAACAGGTTCGCATGCACCTGGTTGTTCGGGTCCGTCCACGTGCCCGTCAGCTGTGGCGTCCCTCCGAGACTGTCGGTCATCACGAACGGCGCATCGTTCTCGCACACGCTCACCGGGCGCCCCTGGCCCGCGTTCGGTGGGGCCACCTCCGTGACGGTCACTGTGGCGATGGAGTCCTGGCAGGGCGGATCGCCATCCACCCGGTACTCATACTCACCGGGCAGGTCGTTCACCGGGTCGTAGCTCGGTCCGTGCGGCTGGCCGTTGAACTTCCAGGTCCCACCTGCTTCCGGGGTGCCACCGAGCACCGTGAACAACTGGAACACACCGCCGTTGCCGCAGACCACCGTGTCCGCACTGAGCCCCGCATCCGGCGCGCCTTCCACGTTCACGGTCATCATCGCCTGGTCGTCCGGGCAGAACCCGCCACCGTCCAGGAAATACGTGAAGTCGTAGTTGCCCGGGGCCACCAGCGTGGCGTTGAACACCCCGTTGGTGAGCGCGTTCGTGTTGTCATTGTCGATCCAGACACCGCCCGGATCGGGCCCGCCGTTGAGGTGCGCGAAGAGGTCATAGGCCGTCTCATTGCCACAGACCTGCCGGAAGGTGTTGCTCCCGGCGTCCAGCTGCGGCGCGATGGTGATGGACACCGCGGCCGTGTCATTCGGGCACTGACCTGAGCCCAGCACCACGTAACGGAACAGATAGACGTTGTTCGGCAGCCCGTTGGTCTGGAGCACACTGCCGGACAGCTGGCCCGTCGAGTTCACGTCCAGCCAGGTGCCGCCAGCGGTGTACGGGGGCTGCAGCAGGGTGAAAAGGTCGATCGCGCCGGAGTTCGTGCAGACCGTCGCAGCCCCATCACCTCCTGCGCGTGGGGCGTTGTTGACCACCACGGTGACGATGGCGGAGACCGATGAACAGGGCGCGGTACCGGACACCGTGTAGGTGTACTGTCCCGCGGGACTGGTGCCCGGGGTGAAGGTGCCGTTCATCGCACCGCCCGGCCCGCTCCATGTACCGCCCGATGCCGGCGTCCCGCCGAGCGAACCGAACAGGCTGAAGGGCGCCGCATTGCTGCACACCGTGACCGTGTTGTCGGTGCCCGCGTTCGGCGGGGCCACCTCCTGCACGATCACCGAGGCGGTGGCGTTGGCGCACGGCGGGTCACCGGCCACGGTGTACGTGTACACGTCAGGCACGTCCGTAAGCGGGTCGTAGATGGGGCCGTGCGGCGACGTGCCCGGTCCGGTCCAGGACCCGTTAGCATCGAAGGGCGCCACCAGCACCAGGCTCAACGCGAACGAGGACCCATTGCCGCACACCAAGGTGTCCCCGTTGATGCCGGCGTTGGGCGCCTGCTGCACGTTCACCGTGGCGAAGGCCGTGTCGTTCACACAGGGCGCCGTGCCGCTTACCACGTAGCGGTATGGTCCGGGCAGGCTCTGGCCCGGGATGAAGTTCCCCGAGGGGACCAACGTTCCGTTCGGGTCCGTCCATACCCCGGTGGTCATTGGCGACCCACCGAGCACGGAGATCAACGGGAAACTGCCGGTGTTGCTGCACACGGTGGTGCTTCCGTCCGTACCGGCCCTCGGCGCGATGCGGCGGGTGATCTGCACGCTGGCCACCGCATCCGAGCACGGCGGGGTGCCCGCCACCGTGTAGGTATACGTGCCGCCGACATCGGTGGCCGGGTCGTATTGGCCCGAGTGCGGTTGGCTCCCGGGATCGGTCCATGTACCCCCTGGATCGGCTCCGCCCAGCAGCGTGAAGAGGTCCACCACCGGATCATCGCTGCACACCGTGAGGGCGGCGCTCGTTCCGGCGTTCGGCGCCGCGGTCTCGTCCACGTCCACCGTGGTGATGGCGTTGGCGCACGGTGCAAGGCCCGTCACGGTGTAGGTGTAGAGGCCGGGCGTGGAGGTGCCGGGCACATAGGTCCCGGATGGCACGTTCACGGAATTGGGATCGGTCCAGGTTCCGTTCACCGCCGGCGAACCACCCAGGCTGTCCACGAGATCGAAGGCACCCTCGGTGCTGCACACCAAGGCGGTGCCCGAACTGCCCGCGTTCGGCGCCGGGGTCACGGTAATGGTCACCGTGGAACTGGCATCAACGCACGGCGCCTGGCCTTGCACGGTGTAGGTGTAAATACCGGGATCATCGCTGCCGGGATCGAAGGTCCCGGAGAAGGGGTCCCCGTCCGGGTCCGTCCAGCTGCCTCCCGGGTCCGGAGCGCCCCCCAGCTCGCCGAACAGCTGCACATCGGCATCCGTGGAGCACAGCAGCAGAGTGGCGTTGGTGCCCGCATCCGGGGCGATCACCAGTTGCACGGTGACCGTGGCCACGGCCGGGTCGCAGGGCGATTGACCGGTGACCGTATAGGTGTAGGTGCCCTGCGCACTGGTGCCCGGAATGAAGGTGCCGTTGACGGCCACGTTGTTCGGATCGGTCCACGCGCCGGTGAGGTCCGGGGTGCCGCCCAGGGAATCCACCAACGCGAAGGAGCCCCGCGTGCTGCAGACCACGACCGTGCGGTCGCTGCCGGCGTCCGGGGCCTGGCGGATGGTGATGGTGAGCTCGGCCGAGGCGTTCGAGCACGGAGGGATCCCCGTCACGGTGTACGTCCACACCCCGGCCGGACCCACTGCGGGGTCGAACAGGTCGCCAAGGATCGGTCCGCCGGGGCCCACCCATTGCCCGCCGGGATCGGGGGTGCCGTTGAGCTGCGTGGTCAGCGCGAAGGGGGCGTCATCGCTGCACACGGTGATGCTGCGATCGCCGCCGGCGTCAGGGGCCGCCTGTTCGCTCACCGTCACCGTGGCCGACGCGTCCACGCACGGCGGTACACCCGGGACGGTGTACGTGTAGATCCCGGCCGGGGACACGCCCGGGGTGTAGGTCGGGGGATGCGGGCCGCCGGGACCGGTCCAGCTGCCGCCAGCCTGCGCGGTGGGTCCCAACAGGGCGAAGAGACTGAAGGGGGTGTCATCGCTGCACACCCCGATGCTGGTGCTCACCCCGGCGACCGGTTGCGTGTTCACCACCACGGTCACCGTGGCCGTGGCCACCGGGCAGCCGCCCCCCGCGCTCACCGTGTAGGTGTAGATCCCCGGAGGGTCCGTGCCCGGGTCGAAGGTGGACCCGTGGGGCACGCTTCCGGGGGCTGTCCAGGAGCCCCCCGCGTCCGGCGTGCCGCTCAACGCGGCGAACAGGTCCAGCGGGGCGTCCGTATCGCAGACGGTGATGCCGGTGGACGTGCCCGCATCGGGGGCCGGGCCGATGGTGGCGGCCCACCCCGCGAAGGTGTTGGCCGCATCGCTCACCCAGTGGAAGGTCAGGCAGCCGCTCGGTCCGGTGGATGTGATGGTCTGTCCGTTCAAGGAGTTGGCCCCATTCCCCGTGACCAGCAGCGGGTCGGCCGTACTGGTGCCGTTGTGGATGAAGAGCTGGTCCGTGGCCCCGGGCTGCACCGCCCACGCCGTGAAGGTCACCGATACGGTGGAGCCCGATCCAGCGCCATTGGTCGGGCACAGGGTGGCCGTCAGGTCCTCGCTGTCCCCATATGGTCCGCCGGAACCTCCGCTGTCCAGGAACTCCCCGCTGCAAGCCTGCCAGCTGGCGTTGCCCATCACGAAGGTCTGGGCCTCCACGGAGGTGGCGGACAACAGCACCACCGCCAAGGCCGCACCCCACGGGCGGATCGGTCCAGGGATCGGGTCGAAGCTCACGGTCGGGCGCAAGGGGGTGCAAGGTAGCCAAAACACCCCTCGGAACGCCAGTCCAGCGCGGGTTTTCGCCGGGTCACGGGCTCGCTGCGACGAGCGGCTCGGGCGGGTGGACCTGTCGCCATCCTACGACGCTCGTCACGGAGCCGGGGGCGCAGCCGGGGCGGTGGGGGCCGCCTTGGTGCGCGGAGCCGGACGGTCCTTCCCGAAGGTGAGGGCCAGCATCACCTCATGGGTGCCCTGGCTGTAGCGGCTCAGGCCCGTGGTGGTGAGGTCGAACGAATACCCGAACTGGAACATCTTCTTCAGCCAGCACCCGACCATCAGCGGTATGGCGTCGTTGGACCGCCAGCCCCCCCCGATCCACAGGATGTCCTTGTAGTTCAGGGTGAGGTTCACGTCCAACTTCGGCGGCACCGGGTTCACATACTTCACCAGGAAGCTCGGCTCCAGGCGCAGGTCGTCGGAGAACCTGATCCGGTATCCGCCGGTGGCGAAATAGTGGCGTTCCAAGCGGCTCAGCGTCTCCTCCTGCTCATCGAAGAAGTAGATGCGGTTGTTGAACAGCTGGGGAGCGGTGGCGCCGAACCAGTAGTTGGGATGGTGCAACAGGAACGCGAACGTGGCATCGGGCACCACCTCACCGCGCAACTGATCGTCCATCACCGGATCGCTGCCGTCGTGGAAGGTGATCTTGGACCCGTCGATGAGGAACTGCACCAACCCGCCGCTCAGCGACAGGCCCAGCCGCAGCTTCTCGGTGAGCTGGAGGTGGTAGGCGTAGGTGAGCTGGAACCCGGTGCGGCGCGTGGGGCCCACGTTGTCGGTGAACAGGAAGCCGCCTAGGCCCATCTTCCGACCCACCGGTGTGGTGGCACTGAGCATGAAGGTGCGCGGAGCATCCTGCACCCCCACCCACTGGTACCGATGCGCGCTGCGCAGCTCGAACCAGGGCCTCGATCCGGCCACGGACGGGTTGTAGAGGTAGTCCTGGCTCACGTACTGGCTGAGCTGCGGCAGTTGCTGCGCGGCCGCCGTGCCGGCGACCATCAACAGCGGAAGGACTTGGTGGCGCAGGTTCATGGCTTCAGCGGATGACGGTCAGCGGACCGGTGTAGGGTTCGGGGAAGTCGGGGTGGTTGAGGCGGATGGCGTAGTAGTAGGTGCCCACCGGCACCAGGCCGCCGTTGTAGCTGCCGTTCCACGGCTCCTTGTAGCCGACGCTTTGGAACAGCAGCTCGCCCCAGCGACTGTACACCTCCACCTCGCACTCGGGGAACATGTCGATGAGGTCGATCTGCCATACCTCGTTCCATCCGTCGCCGTTCGGGGTGAAGCCCGATGGGATCACCACCTCGGGCACCACGGTCACCAGCACCGAATCCACGGCCGAACAGCCGTCCGGCGTGGTCACCGTGAGCACGAACCAGGTGGTGCCCGGAGGCGTCGTCAAAGGGTTGGCCGCAGTGGGATCGTCCAACAACGAATCCGGCTGCCAACTGAAGGTCGAACCCGGCGGGCCACTGGGGTCACCTCCCAGCTCGGTCTGCGCGTTGAGGAAGATCGTCCGGTCGGGCCCGGCATCCGCGAACGGCGAGGACCACACCTCCACGGTCACCTGATCCTGCGCCGAGCACGGTCCGTCCGTCACCGTCAGCGTGTAGGTATAGGTCCCAGGGGCGAGGCCCGTGAGCGACAGCACGGGCTGAGTACCCACCACGGTGCCCTGCCCATCGGTCCATTGCCAGCTCGTCGCACCGGTGCTCGCGCTGCCGTCCAGCGTCACCACCGCCCCTGAACAGACCTGCTGGCCCGCGCCCGCCTCGGCGATCACGGTCACCAACGCATCCACCTGGGCATTGGCGCTGGCCGAGCAGCCGTTGGCGTCGGTCACCACTACGGTGTACGGTCCGGGGAGCAGCTGCGCGATGTCCTCCGCGTTGCTGGAGAACCCGCCCGGGCCGGCCCACAACACGGTGTAGCCGCCCACCCCGCCACCGATCGTGATGGCGATGGCACCGTCGGCCGCGGTGTTGCAGCTCGACGGCACGATGTTGTCCACCGTGACCTGCACCGGCGAGGGCTCCTGGATGGTGAAGGTGACCGTAGTGTCGCAGCCGATGGCATCGGTGATCGTCAGCGACCACACGCCGGGGCAGAGCCCGGTGGCCGTGGCGGTGCCCTGACCGTTGGGCGGTGGAGGCGACCAGGTGTAGCCGTAGTTGCCGAAGCCACCGGTCGGCGCCACCGTGATGGTGCCATCGCACGCGCCATTGCACAGCACGCCCGTCACCACCTCGTTGGGCACGATGGGGGCGAAGGGCAGGATGGTGAAGGCGATCGTGGTGTCGCACCCCAGGCTGTCGGCGATCGTCACCGTCCAGTTCCCGGGGCAGAGGCCCGTGGCGTTCGGAGTGCCCTGCCCGCCGCCCGGTTGGGGTTGCCAGAGGAAGGTGAAACCGCCGGCGCCGCCCGTCGGGCTCACGCTCGCTGTGCCATCGCAGGGGCCGAAGCAGGTCTCGTTCGTGAACAGCAGGCCCGCATCGATCGCCGCACCCTGTCCGATGGTGAAGGGCAGCGTGATGGTGCATCCGTTCGCATCAAGAGCGACCAAGGTGTAGTCGCCGGCACAGAGCCCGTCGATGAAGGTGGTGTCCTGCGCGAGGATCGATCCACCGGCATCGGACCAGGTGAGGGTATAGGCCGGGACACCCCCGCTGAGAACGACCGTGGCCGTACCCGCACAATCACCGAAGCAGAGGTTGTCCGTAGTGGACAGTTGCGCCTCGAAGAGCGGGGGATCCACCACGGTGAAGGTGAGCGTGGTGTCGCAGCCGTTCAGGTCGGTGATGAGCACGGCATAGCTGCCGGCGCACAGCGAGAACGCCGCATTGGTGCCGTCGCCGTTCGGCGGGTCGGGCGTCCAATCGAAGCTGTAGCCGGGCGTGCCGCCCACCACGGTGAGCACGATGCTGGCATCGCAGGCGCCGGTGCAGCTCACGGGTTCCGCCACGGCGGTGATCGTGAGCGGTTGCGGCTCCAGGATGAGCACCGCCACCGTGATGCTGCACCCACTGGCATCCGTGATGGTCAGGTCGTAGGTGCCCGCGCAGAGGTCCGTCACCTGCGGAGTGCCGTCCCCGTTGATCGGATCGGGCGACCAATCGATGATGTAGGGACCGACGCCCCCGCTGATGCCTACGGTGGCCGTGCCGTCACAGAGCCCCGCACAGGTCACCGGCGTGGTGCTCAGCTGCGCTACAATGGGATCGGGCTCCACCACCGTCGCCGTGTCGATCGTGATGCAGCCCGAAGCGTTGGTGACCACGATGTAGTACGGACCCGCGCAGAGGCTGTCCAGGCTCGTCCCCGGTTCGTTGAGGTCGTTGCCGAGCGCATCGGTCCACACCGACGTGCAGGGGGGATCGCTGCAGGTGAAGGAGGCCGATACCTCGCCGTCGCATTCACCCGGGCAGCTGGTGATCCCGTCGGTCGTGCTCACCACTTCGCCATTGCTGTCGGTGATGGGCACCAAGAGGGCGGCGAGGCAGCCGTTGGCATCCTGCACCGTGGCCGTGTACAGGCCCGCACAAAGGTTCGTCAGCACGCTGTCCGCGCCCACCGGGGCGCCATTGAGGGTCCAGGCGAACGTGTAGGGCGGTGTGCCTCCCGCGACCTCCACTTCGGCCGCGCCGATGCACAGACCGCATTCGCTCGGTGTCGCGCTCGCCGTCAGCACCAGCGGGGGCGGCTCAACAATGGTGTACGTGATCAGCGTATCGCAGCCGTTCGCATCGGTGATCAGCAGGTCGTAGCTGCCTCCGCACAGGCCGAAGGCCGCGTTGGTGCCATCGCCGTTCGCGGGCACAGGCGACCAGGCATAGGTGTACGGGCCCGTACCTCCCTGCACCGTCACCACGACGCTTCCATTGCACTGCGCTTCGCAGGAGGCATCCGCCACCACGGCCGAGGCGCTCAGCGGTTGCGGTTCCAGGATCAGCACGTTCACCAGCGTGTCGCACCCGGTGCTCTGGTCAACGATCTGCACCGTGTACACCCCGGCACAAAGCGCGCTCACCTGCGGACCGCCATCCCCTGTGATCGGGTCGGGCGACCAGTCGAAGGTGTAAGGCCCGATGCCGCCCGTGGGGCCCACCGTGGCCGTACCATCACACGCACCGGCGCAGCTCACGGGCGTGGACGACAGGCCTGGCACGAGCGAAGTGCCCGGCGCCACCACGGCCGTGTCGATCGTGATGCAGCCGGCAGCGTTCTCCACGGCCATGAAATAGATGCCCGCGCACAGGCCCGTCAGCACATTGTTGTTCTGGAGCAGCGTATCGCCCTGCGCATCGGTCCACGTCACCGTGCATGGCGGCAGCGAACAGACGTACTGCACGCTCACTTCACCGTCGCACGTGTTGCTGCAGGTGGTGCTGCCGTCGGTGACGGTGAGCACTTCGCCGTTCGCGTCGGTCACGGGCACCACGAGGCTCGCGCTGCAACCGCCCGCATCGGTCACCGTCACCGTGTAGAGACCTGCGCACAGCCCTGCCAGCGATGGTGCGTTGCCTGCGGGAAGGCCGTTGCCATCGGTCCATTGGATGGTGTAGCCCGGTGTACCTCCGGCGATCACGACCTCCGCCGTGCCGTTGCACACCTGGCACTGGCTGGGCGTGCTGCTTCCCGCGAGCACCAACGCGGCCGGCTCAGCGATGGTGAACACCATGGTGGTGTCGCATCCGTTCAGGTCGGCGATGGTGACCGTCCAATCCCCCGGGCAGAGATCCAGCGCGGAGGAGCCGCCCTGCCCGTTGGGCGGCACCGGCTGCCAGACATAGGTGTATCCCGGCGTGCCGCCGACCGGGTTCAGCACGATGCTCGCATCGCAGCTGCCCGGGCATCCTTCCGGCGTGATCACGGCCACGGGATCGATGGGCGTGGGCGCCAGGATCAGCGCGCTCAGTTGCAGGGTGCATCCGCCCTGATCCGTGATCAACAGATCATAGGCGCCGGCGCAGAGCCCGGTGGCCTGTGGACCACCATCACCGCCCGGCGGGTCGGGGGTCCAATCGAAAGTGTAGGGCGGCTGCCCCCCCACCGGGCCCACGGTGGCGGTGCCGTCGCAACTGCCCGCACAGGTCTCGGGCGTGGTGCCCAGGTTGGCCACGATCGGCGGCGGCGAGGCCACCACGGCCGTGTCGATGCTGATGCAGCCCGATCCGTTGGTCACCTGCACCAGGTAGCTGCCTGCGCAGAGGTTGGTGGCCGTGTCCGCGGGCTGGCCCAGGTCCACGCCGAGCGCGTCGGTCCACTGCACCATGCAGGGCGGATCGCTGCACACGTACTGCACGCTCACCGAACCATCACAGCCGCCCGGGCAGCTGGTGAGGCCGTTGGTCGTGGCCAGCACCTCCCCGTCGCTGTCCGTGATCGCCACCGGCAGGGAGAACAGGCATCCGTTGGCATCGCTCACCAGCACGGTATAGAGCCCGGCGCAGAGGTTGACCACGGCGCTGTCCGTGCCGATGATCACACCGCCCTGCCCCGTCCATTGGAAGCTGTATGGCAGTGTGCCCCCTGCCGGCTCCACCTCGGCCGCACCGATGCACTGCTGGCACTGGCTCAGCGTGGTGGTGAGGGTGGCCGTCAACGGCAGCGGCTCGTCCAGGATGAAGGTGGCCGTGGTGTCGCAACCGTTCGCATCCGTCACAAGCACCACATAGGTGCCCGGGCACAGACCGAAGGCGCTGTTGCTGCCATCACCGTTCGGCGGGTCGGGCGTCCAGTTGTAGGAGTAGCCAGGCGTTCCGCCGTTCACGTTCAGCACGATGCTGCCATCGCATTGGCCCGCACAGGTGATGGGCGATACCGACGCCCCCAGGTCCAGGGGCTGCGGTCCGGTGATCAGCACCTGCACGGTGGTGTCACAGTTGAAGAAGTCGGCGATGGTCACGGTGTACACGCCCGCGCACAGGCCCGTGGCCTGCGGTGTGCCCTGACCAGCGCCCGGAGCCGGCGACCAGGTGTAGGTGTACGGCGCTTCACCGCCCGTGGGACCCACCGTTGCTGTTCCGTCGCACGTGCCTGCGCAGCTCACCGGCGTGGTGCCCAGGTTGGGCACGATCGGCTGGAACGGCAGGATGGTGTAGCTCTCGGTGGTGTCACAGCCCAGCACATCGGTGATGGTGAGGCTGTAGGTGATGCCGGCGCAGAGCCCCGTGGCGATGTTGGTGCCCTGACCGCCACCCGGTGCCGGCGTCCACAGGAAGGTGTATGGAGCACCGTTCCCTCCCGTGGGGAAGGCCGCCGCACTGCCTGTGCACGGCCCGTTGCAGGTCTCATTGCCCCACTGCAGGCTCGACACGATCGGGGGCGGCTTCACCACATTGAACGTCACGGTGGTGTCGCACCCGTTCACATCCGTCACCGTCACCGCGTACAGGCCATCGCAGAGGCCCGTCACGCTGCCCGTGCCTTGGCCGGTGCCGGGTGCCGGTGACCAGAAGAAGGTGTACGGGCCGGTGCCTCCTGTCGGGGTGGAGGTGGCCGATCCCGTGCAGGTCAGCGCGCAGATCCCGTCCACGATCACCAGGCCCACATCGATCGGCTGCTGGGGCAGTACGTCGAAGGTGAGGGTGGTGTCACAACCACCTGCATCGGTCACCGTGAGGGTGTAGGCACCTGCGCAAAGCCCCGTCGCGTTCGGCGTGCCCTGGCCGCCACCCGGTGCCGGAGCCCAGGTGTATTGGTAGCCGGGCTGTCCGCCGCTCACCGTCACGCTCGCCGTGCCGTCGCACGGTCCGTCGCAGGTCTCGTCCGTCACGGTCAGCACCGCGTTCAAGGCCGATGGTGCCGGCACGTTGATCACCAGCACCGTATCGCACTGGGCCTGATCACCGATCACCACGGTCCAATCCCCCGGGCACAGCCCGCTCACGTTCGCCGTACCCGCACCCACCGCAGGCACGGGCGTCCAGTCGAACGTGTACGGTGCCACGCCACCCGTCACTACCAGATCGATCGATCCATCGCACACATCGGCGCAGCTGGCCGGTGTCACCTGCGGTGTGGCCTGGATCCCGCTCGGCGTGCTGATCGTGAAGGCGATCGTGGTGTCGCACCCGTTCGCATCGGCCACCACCAGCGTGTAGGCACCGGGGCAAAGCCCTGTTGCGTTCGGGGTGCCCTGACCACCGCCGGGGGCGGGGGTCCACACGTAGGTGTAGCCCGGGGTGCCACCGCTCGCCGGGGCCGTCGCTGTGCCATCACATGCACCACCGCAGCTCGCCGGGGTGGTCGCCAGCTGCACATCCAGCGGGTCCGGCGCATCGATCGTGATCGTCAGCGTGGTGTCGCAACCCGCCGCATCCGTCACCAGCAGCGCATAGTTGCCCGCACAGAGCCCCGTGGCGTTCGGGGTGCCTTGCCCGCCGCCCGGCGCAGGGGTCCACACATAGGTGTATCCGGGCGTGCCACCGCTCACCGCGGCCGTGGCCGCACCATCGCACGCATCCGCGCAGCTGGCGTCCGTCGAGGTCAATTGCACATCCAGGGCCGGCGGAGCCTGTAGGTCGATCGTGAGCGTGGTGTCGCAACCACCGGAGGTGATCGTGACGCTCCAAAGGCCCGCGCATAGGCCTGTGGCCTGCGGCTGACCCTGACCGTTGGGCGGCTGAGGCGTCCAAGTGAACGTGTGGACGCCCGTGCCCCCTGTGGGCGCCAAGGTGATGCTGCCATCGCACGAGCCGGCGCACACCGGCTCCACCACCACCTCGTTCGGCAGGATGGCCGTGGGGGCGTTCACCGTGAAGGCGATGGTGCTGTCGCAACCCAGCGCGTCGGTCACGGTCAACTGGTAGGGACCGGCACACAGACCGGTGACGTTCGCCGTACCCTGGCCCCCGCCTGGTGCAGGCGACCACAGGTAGACGTAATTCGGTGTACCGCCCGTGACGATCACTCCCGCTTCACCATCGCACACCCCAGGACAAGAAGCGTCCTGCACGTTGAGCGAGAACTGCAGGGGCACCGCATCAAGGATGGTGAACGGCACGGAGACCGTGCATCCGTTCGCATCGGTGATGAGCACGCTGTACGGACCAGCGCACAGGCCCGTCGCATCCGCCGTACCCTGACCTCCGCCGGGTGCAGGCGTCCACACGTACGTGTATCCGGGCGTGCCACCGGTCACGGCCACGGAGGCCGTGCCATCACACTGCCCACCGCAGGTCACGTTCGTTTGCGTGGGCACGGCATCGATCGGCGGCGGCTCGGCAAGCACGAAGGCCAGCGTGGTGTCGCATCCGTTCGCATCAGACACGGTGACGGAATAGGGACCGGCGCAGAGCGCCGTGATCGCCGGACCCATCTGCCCGTTCGACCAGAGATAGCCGTAGTTCGGGGTTCCGCCGGAGACCTGTACGGATGCAGCCCCATCACACACACCGGAACAGCTCACGGAGGTGGTGTCGAGCACGATGATGAACGGTGGGGGTGCCGTGATCGTGAACCCGATCAGCGTGTCGCAGCCCACCGCATCGGCCACCAGCAAGGTGTAGTTGCCCGCGCAGAGCCCGGTGACGTTCGGTGTGCCCTGGCCTGCGCCCGGCGGGGGGGTCCATGTGTAGGTGTACCCTGGCGTGCCTCCGCTCACCACCACGTCAGCGCTTCCGTCGCAGTCGTTCGCGCAAGTGACGTTCACCGGCGTCAGCGTGGCCAGCAGCGGTGGCGGTGAGGCGATGATGAAGCTCACCAGCGTGTCACACCCCGTGGGCTGATCGGTGATCAACACCGTGCCGCTCCCGGCGCACAACCCAGTGGCCGTGCCGGTGCCTTGCCCGCTTCCCGGCGCCGGGGTCCACTGGAACGTGAAGGGGCCAACAGCACCGGACGGGGTGGCCGTGGCCGAGCCGTCGCACGAGGTGGCGCAGCTTGCCGGAGTGGTCACCAGGTTCGGCACGATCGGTGGCGGTGCCACCAGGCTGAACGCGATCAGTGTATCACACCCGTTGGCATCGGCCACCAGCACCGTGTAGTTGCCCGCGCAAAGCCCGGTCACTTGTGGCGTGCCGTCCCCTGTCGGGGTGCCCGGCTCCCAGTTGTAGGTGTAGCCCGGCGTGCCGCCGGTGACCGTCACCTCCGCCGTGCCGTCGCAATCGCCCGCGCAGCTCGGTGGGGTGCTCTGCAAGGTGGCCGCCAAGGGCAGCAGGGTGATCGTGAAGGTGGTGTCGAACACACAGCCGTTCGCATCGATGATCTCCAACGAGTTCACCCCTGCGCACAACTGGGAGGGGTTCGGCACGGTCTCCGCCCCGTTGTTCCAGTTGTACTGGTAGCCGAAACCCGTGCCGCCGCCCGGAAAGGTGATGGCCGTGCCGTTGCACACGTTGGCGCAGGCCGGTGGATTGAGCCCGAAAAAGACCACGCCCAGCGGGGGGGGCGGCGTCACCAGCACCGAGGCGAAGCAACCCACGTTCTGCCCCAGGTCGGTGACGATCACCAGCTTGTTCCCCGCGCAGGTGTTCACCCACGGCAGGGACGTTCCCGAGCCATTGGGGCCGCCCTGCCACTGGATGGCGAAGGGCCCGATGCCGCCTTGGATGGACACGTTCACGGACGCGTTGCACTGCCCGCTGCAGCTCACCCCGAAGCCGTTGTAGTTGCTGGTCACCGTGGCGTCCACCTGGAAGGGGGTCTGGCCGGCGCCCGTTCCGCAGTTCACGGCCGCGCGCATCAGGTCCGCCTCGCTCACCGCCGTTCCGTCCCAGCGCTGGGCCGCTCCGTTCACCAGAAGCATCGTTGAGGGCTGCCAGGCCACGCGCGGCGCACCCTGGCCCTCGAGGGCGTCCACCAGCACCATGGCACCGTCGGCCATGAACCCGCCGGCGGCCTTGGGGTCCACGACCAGCGTTCCGGCCTTCAGCACGCCGCCGTTCAACCGCAGCTCACCACGCTCCAATCGCACGGCGTGCGCCGCATCGATCGCCAGCGCGCTCACCAGGTCCCAGCTTCCCGGTCCGTCCAACACCACATCGCAGTCCACCTCCACCCCGTGCAGGTCGATCACCGCATCGCCGGCGCGGCCCGTGAGCCGCACACCCCCCTGTACCTCCATCCCGGCATCACCGGCCATCACCCATCCACCGGCGATCGATACCTGCGCCTGTGCACCACCGCTCACGCGCACGCGTGCACCGCGTGCATCCACATGCAATGAGCGGCAGGCCACCGACCCTTCCACGCGCACCACGGCATCCGTGCCACCGATGCGCACCTCGGTGCTTTCGTCCGGCACGCCGGCACCGCCCGCTCCATCCGGCGCGGCGGACCACATGCGGGCATCGCTCCAGCCTCCATCGCCGCCGGTCCAGTAGAGGACATCCTGGGCGCGCACCACGCCTCCCATCAGGAGCAGCGTGAGCAAGAGCGGGCGGAAGTGCGTTCGGGGTCCGTGGTCCTTCATGGGGTCCTATTCGAAGATGGGGCAGCTGACGATGCGCTTGCTGGGGTCGACCGGGATGCAGGGGGTGATGCCCAGGATCACCTCGTGCGTGTTGCTGCTCGCGGCCTTCAGACGCGAGGTGGTGATGTCGTACGCGTAGCCGAGGGTGAAGAACTTCAGGAAGCCGAACTTCACCATGGCCACCACTGCATCCTGGTTGCGGTAACTCACCCCGATGCCCAGCACCCGGTTCCACTCCAGCATGGCGTTGATGTCCATGGCCATGGGCGACCCTCGCGAGAGCTTGATCAGTGCGTTGGGGGTCACCGACGTCTTGCGGCCGAGGCGCCAGCGGTAGCCCGCGCTCAGCATGTAGTGCGGGCTCAGCCGCGAATCCGTCCCGATGCCGGGCACACGGTTGTTCAGCAGCTGGTGCACACTGAGGCCGGCCCAGTATGTCCTGCTGTACAACCAGATCCCGGGCGAGATGATCGGGAACACGAAGGTGGAGCTCTTGCTCGCCAGCACAGGGTCGTTGAAGTCCGCTACCAGCGTCTGACCCACATCGAACTTCTGCTGCTTCACCCCCAGGAAGGTGCCCATCGCCAGGTAGTGGTCCTTGTTCATGCGCACGTGGTAGGCGTACGCGAGGTTGATCAGCGTATAGCCCAGCGGGCCCGTGTCGTCGGCCTCCACGTAGCCGCCGATGCCGTGCTTGCCCTTCAGGTAGGGTTTCTTCTTGTTGCGGATGGTGGCGTGCACACTGGCCCAGCCCGTGGTGGGTGCGTTCTCGAAACCGACCCACTGCTTGCGGAAACCCAGCCGCACGTCGATGCAGTCCTTGCTGCCCGCCACCGCCGGATTGATGTTGAAGTAGTTGAGGACGTTCTGCGAGTACTGCGGCACCTGCTGCGCCCGCACCCCCATGGCGCAGAGCACGACGGTCAACAGCAGCACGGCCCTCATCGCACGATGGTGATGGACCCGGTGTAGGCCACGGCGGACCCACCCTCCCGGGTATTGAGCACGATGTGGTAGTAGTAGGTGGCCATCGGCAGACGCGCTCCGCCGTTGGTGCCGCCCCAGGGTTCGGCATAGCCCACGCTACGGAACACACGCTGGCCCCAGCGATCGTAGATGGTCACCTCGCAGGCCGGGTAATCCGAGATGCCGAAGATGGTCCACGTGTCATTGAAGCCATCGCCATTGGGAGTGATGGTGTTCGTCGGTTGGATCCGCCGGATCACCTCCACCAGCACCTCGTCGCTGTACGTGCAGCCGTTCAACTGCGTGGTCACCGTGTAGGTCGTGGTCTCCGTCGGATTGGCCAACGGATCGGGGATCGCGTCATCGCTCAACCCGGCGTTCGGCGTCCAGGTGTAGGTGGTGCCGCCGGTGGCCTCCAGCTCCGCATACTCGCCTTCGCCGATCTCCACATCCTCGCCCGCGCTGAAATCCACCCCCACGATGTCCATTCCGGGACCACTGGGCGTGATCTCGAAGTCGCACTGTGCGCTGATCGTGGCCCCGTTGTCCGCCACTCCGCTCACCAGCACCCAGTACTGCGTATTGGCCGACAGGCTGTCCGTGGTCATGGTGAAGTCCACCGAATCCTGGGTGCAATCGCCCACCGCAGTGAAGCTGCCCGGCAGGCAGCTGCCGTCGCCGCTCAGCACGATGACGCTGAGCTCATTGTCCATGCCGGCCACCACCGGACAGTCCAATCCGTTGATGGCCACGTTCACCGGGCCGCCCTGCGAATTGGTGGTGAAGGTGTACCACAGCACGCTGTTGGTGCCGGGGCAGAAGCCCGGGATGCCCACGGCCCCCGTATTGTTCCCCGTGAGCGGCTGCTGGGCGCACAGCGTCAGGGCCGAAGCGCAATCGTCGTTCACCGGCTGGGCCCACACCGCAGGCCCGCCCGCCAGCAGAGGCAGCAGCAACCAGGCGATCCGCAGCAGGGTGGGCATGGACGGGGCAGGACGCACGAGCGGCCGCGCCGAAAGTACCCGGGGGCCCAGCGGAGGCAGGCCGTGGCCCCCCCCAAGTTGCGCACACGGGCGTGTTGACGGGACGAGGTGCGAAGCGATCCTTTTCGAGCTGGGTTCCATGGCCTTTTCAACGCTCGCATCCCGCGTGAACGTGCGTCGTCCGGACCACCCCACGCTCGTTGTGGTGTGACCCGGTACGCCCCTAGGGCCCAAGCCGCGGATCACAACGCGGCTCCCCATCTTTGCGCCCGCGACGCTGAAGCATTCCAGAGCGCACGCCCATCTTATGAGCAACCAGGAAGACCGGCTCAAGACCCTCATCGGCCATGCCAAGGAGTATGGCTTCGTGTTCCCCAGCAGCGAGATCTACGACGGCCTCAGCGCCACCTACGACTACGGTCCGTACGGCGTGGAGCTGAAGAACAACATCCGCCGCTACTGGTGGGAGGCCATGACCAAGCTCAACGAGAACATCGTGGGCATCGACGCGGCCATCTTCATGCACCCCACCACCTGGAAGGCCAGCGGCCACGTGGACGCCTTCAACGATCCGCTGATCGACAACAAGGACAGCAAGAAGCGCTACCGCGCCGACGTGCTCCTCGAAGAGCACATGGCCAAGTACGCCGACAAGATCGAGAAGGAGGTGGAGAAGGGCCGCAAGAAGTTCGGCGAGGCCTTCGATGAGGCGCAATTCCGCGCCACCAACCCCAACGTGAAGCGCAGCCAGGAGCGGATCGATGCCGTGGAAGGCCGCATGAAGGCCGCGCTGGAGGCGAACGACCTGGTGGCCGTGCGTCAGCTGATCATCGACGAGGAGATCAAGTGCCCCATCAGCGGCACGGGCAACTGGACCGATGTGCGCCAGTTCAACCTGATGTTCGCCACCGAGCTGGGCAGTGTGAGCGGCGAGAGCAGCACCATCTACCTGCGTCCGGAGACCGCCCAGGGCATCTTCGTCAACTTCCTCAATGTGCAGAAGAGCGCGCGGATGAAGATCCCCTTCGGCATCGCACAGACCGGCAAGGCCTTCCGCAACGAGATCGTGGCGCGGCAGTTCATCTTCCGCATGCGCGAGTTCGAGCAGATGGAGATGCAGTTCTTCATCAAGCCCGGCACCCAGCAGGAGTGGTACGAGCGCTGGAAGGCCAAGCGCATGGCCTGGCACCGCGCCCTGGGCCTGCCCGCCGACCACTACCGCTACCACGACCACATCAAGCTGGCGCACTACGCCGACGCGGCCTGCGACATCGAGTTCCGCTTCCCGATGGGCTTCAAGGAACTTGAGGGCATCCACAGCCGCACCGACTTCGACCTGGCCAACCACGAGAAGTACAGCGGCCGCAAGCTCACCTACTTCGACCCCGAGGCCAACGAGAGCTACGTGCCCTACGTGCTGGAGACCAGCATCGGTCTGGACCGCATGTTCCTCGCCATCCTCAGCGCGGCCTTCGACGAGGAGAAGCTGGAGAACGGCGAGGAGCGCGTGGTGCTGCGCATCCCGGCGGCACTGGCGCCCGTGAAGGTGGCCGTGCTGCCGCTGATCAAAAAGGACGGTCTGCCCGAGAAGGCCCGCACCATCATGGACCGCCTGAAGCTGGACCACAACTGCCAGTACGACGAGAAGGACAGCATCGGCAAGCGCTACCGACGCCAGGACGCCATCGGAACACCTTACTGCATCACCGTGGACCACGAGACCCTTACGGACGACGCGGTCACCATCCGCGAGCGCGACAGCTTGCAGCAGGAGCGGGTGAGGATCAGCGAGGTGGAGCGGATCGTGGGCGAGAAGGTGGACCTGCGGGGGTTGTTGAAGCAGCTCTGACGAAACGCATAGCGCGTTTCCGGTCATGGAACACGGCGTTGGTGCAACACGCGAAGAGCCCGGTGTTCTTGCGGTAAGCCGCTAACTTCGCCCATCAACCCCAACACCCATGTACGGCACGGAGCTCGGCATGTTGCCGGATCACCTGATCAACCTCATCCGATCATCCGCGATCATCGTGTCGCTGATCCTGCTTCCTGGAACAGGTCAGGCCCAGAAATGCAAGTTCAAGATCGACCGGAAGGACCCACTGACCGGAGAGCACATCGTCGCTGAAGGCATTCGAATGGGAGGCGGCATCGGGATCGGTGTCGGCAAGGTCGGCGACAAGCCGGAGATCTCGATCACCTTGACCTACCCCCATGATCGATCCTTCAAGGTGGAGCCGGGCAACCTGATGATCACCAAGCTGGCCAATGGCGATACGCTCCACTACCGGAACACGAACACGGCCACACCGGTCACGTTCGTGGCCAGCCCAGGCACTTCCACGACACCGCCTGTGATCAAAACGCAATACACGTTGACCTATGCGGTCGACCAACGGTTCTATCCATTGCTCTCGGAGCACATGGTCGAGCTGTTCCGAGTGCATGTGAACGACCAAGCCATCGACATCACGGTGGATGCGAAGGATGGTGATAAGATCAAGAAGTACTCCGCTTGCCTGAAGTGACCCGTTCGGCCAACCCACGAATGCCCTTGTCGCATCAGGCCAAGTATTCCGGTACTGGTCCCGTGAGGAAGGACAAGACGGCCTCATCCTGAGCGGGAAGGTGGACCTGAGGGGACTGTCGAAGCCGCTCCAGCCCGCTATCTTCGCACCCTTCGTGCCCCCTACCCAGGTGGCGGAATCGGTAGACGCGCTGGTCTCAAACACCAGTGAAGCAATTCGTGCGGGTTCGAGTCCCGCCCTGGGTACCAAGAACATGTGCCCATGTGCTCATGCGAGCATGTGGTCATGGCCTGACCGGGTGACTTGTGCATTTGATGGGCACACGAGCACATGGCCGCATGGGCACATGAAGGATCCATGGGCACGCAGGAGCAGTTGGTCTATTCCGACCCCAAGAAGCAGGAACGCTACGACCGCGCCTACATGCGCATGGCCCAGGAATGGGCGAAGCTGAGCCACTGCACACGCAAGAAGGTGGGCGCCCTCATCGTGAGGGAGGGCATGATCATCAGCGACGGCTACAACGGCACCCCCACCGGCTTCCCCAACGACTGTGAGGATGAGAGCGGCATGACCCTTTGGTACGTGCTGCACGCCGAGGCCAACGCCATCATGAAAGTGGCCCGCAGCACCAACAATGCGCGGGGTGCGACGTTGTACCTCACGCATTCACCCTGCAAGGAGTGCAGCAAGCTCATCCTGCAGGCCGGCATCAAGCGCCTCGTGTACCTCACCGCCTACAAGGACCCCTCCGGCCTGGACCTTCTGGCGCGTGGCGGGGTGGCCCTGCAGCAACTCGAACCCGACCCTGCATGAGGGACCCCCGCACCATCCACCCGGCGGTGCCGCTGCTGCTGAGCCTGGCCCTGGTGGCCGGACTCTTCATCGGCCACGGCATGCGCCGCGAGCACATGCCCCTGCCCGCCCTCTTCGTGGCCCCCGGCACCAGCCCCTCCGACAAGGTGGACCAGGTGCTCGACCTCATCGACCGGCAGTACGTGGACACCGTGGCCAAGACGCAGCTGGTGGAGGAGGTGATCCAGGACCTTCTGCAACGGCTCGACCCCCACAGCTACTACATCAGCGCCGCCGAACTGCGCGCCGCCCAGGAGCCCCTCGAAGGCAGCTTCGAGGGCATCGGGGTGGAGTTCGCCATCCAGCACGACACCGTGGTGGTGATCGCCCCGGTGGAAGGCGGCCCCAGCGCCGCATTGGGCATCCGCGCCGGCGATCGCATCGTGGCCGCCGACGGGAAGCCCATGACCGGCATGGACATCACCAACGAACAGGTGATGGAGCGCCTGCGCGGCCCGGGCGGCAGCTCGGTCACCGTGTCCATCGTGCGAAAGGGCCAGGCCCGCCCCTTCGAGGTCACCATCCAACGCGGCAAGATCCCCATCACCAGCGTGGCCGCCAGCCTGCTCCGCCCCGATGGCACCGGATACATCAAGCTCGTGCGCTTCGCACGCACCACACACCAGGAGTTCGTGGACGCGGCCCGGGCTCTGCAGCAGGCCGGCATGCAGCGCTTGGTCCTTGACCTGCGTGGCAACGGCGGCGGATACCTCAACGCGGCCATCGAACTGGCCGATGAGTTCCTGCCCGAGGGCCGGATGATCGTGTACACCCAGGGCCGCTCGCATCCGCGCCAGGACTACCGCGCCACGCGCAACGGGCTGCTGGAGACGGTGCCCCTGGCCGTGCTGATCGACGAAGGCAGCGCCAGTGCCAGTGAGATCCTGGCCGGCGCGGTGCAGGACAATGACCGCGGAACGATCGTGGGCCGCCGCTCCTTCGGGAAAGGCCTGGTGCAGGAACACCTCGACCTGCCCGATCACAGCGCCGTGCGCCTGACCACCGCCCGCTATTACACCCCCAGCGGCCGAAGCATTCAGCGGCCCTACGGGGAGGGGATCGACTATGCCGATGATCTGGCCGCGCGCTTCGACCACGGAGAACTGTTACACGCCGATAGCGCCCAGGTGGACTCCGCCCAGGTGTTCCGCACCGGAAGCGGCCGCGTCGTGTACGGTGGCGGAGGGATCACTCCGGACCTCTTCGTGGCCGCCGACACCGCCGGCACCACCCGCTTCCTCAACGAGCTGTTCTTCAGCGGCACCTTGAACCAGTTCGCCTTCGATGTGGTGGACCGCGACCGTGCACGCTTCGAGGCCTTCGGGGATCCCCTCGTGTTCCGTGACCGGTTCCGGATGGACGACCGGCTTTGGGCCGACCTGGTCGCCCATGCCGCCAAGGAGGGCATCGCCGATCGTCCTGCGGAACGCACCCAAAGCGCAAAGGCCATCGAGCAGCGGCTCAAGGCGGGCATCGCCCGGAATGTCTGGGGCAACGAGGGCTTCTATCGCATCCTGCTGGACAGCGACAGCATCTTCCTCAAGGCGGACGAGCGGCTGCGCACCGGCGGTTGAGCCCGGCAGCAAAAGAGAAGGGGGCCTCGCGGCCCCCTTCTGCTGGATCTTGGGTCGGCTTAGTGGCCCACAGCCTTCTTGGCGGCGTCCACGGCGCCCTCCACCTTTGCGGCGGCGCTGTCCATCATGGCACCGGCGGTGCTGTCCACAGCAGCAGCGGCAGCAGCGGCAGCAGCGGCAGCCTCAGCGGCCTTGATGCTGTCCATGCGGAGCACATTGGCGATGCTGTCAGCGGTGGCCTTGGCCTTCGCCTCCAGTTCTTCAGCGCTCGGACCGCCGCAGGCGACGAGCAGTGCGGCCATGGCGGCCAGCACAGCGAACTTCTTGGTCATTGACGTGGTGGTGTTTTGGTGAAAGTGGCGGCAAATGTAGTGAGTTCCAGCACATTCCAAACTGGCGGCGGCATTCGGTGTGGCTATCTTTGCCCCGGTTGCCGCTCCCGCACCACCTAACTCACTGACCACCATGCCTTTTCAGCTCCCCGAACTCCCCTACCCGCACGCCGCCCTGGAACCCGTGATCGACACCCTCACCATGCAGATCCATCACGGCAAGCACCATCAGGCCTACGTCACCAACCTGAACAAGGCCATCGATGGCACCCCGCTCGATGGCAAGGGCATCGAGGAGATCTTGAAAGGCCTCGACATGACCAACATGGCCGTGCGCAACAACGGAGGCGGCCACTACAACCACACGCTCTTCTGGTCCATCATGGGCCCCAACGCCGGTGGCACGCCCGCCGGTGCGCTGGCCGAGGCGATCACCTCGGCCTTCGGCTCCTTCGAATCCTTCAAGGAGAAGTTCGGCCAGGCCGGCATCACGCGCTTCGGCAGCGGGTGGGCCTGGCTTTGCGTGCAGCCGGGCGGGAAACTGGACCTTTGCAGCACCCCCAACCAGGACAACCCCCTGATGCCCGGCACCGGCTGCGGCGGCACCCCGATCCTCGGCCTCGATGTATGGGAGCACGCCTACTACCTGCACTACCAGAACCGCCGTCCGGACTACGTCGCCGCCTGGTGGAACGTGGTGAACTGGACCGAAGTGGAGCGGCGGTACACGGCCGGACGCTAGATCCTTCGTTCCCCGCCCGGATACCTTTGGCCGCATGTGCCGATGGGGAGGCGTAAGCGTGATGGTATGGCTGCTGCTGGGCGCCACGGCCCCTGCGTCCGCCGCCGGTCCGTGGATGCCTGCGGGCACACCTCTGCCCCCGGCGGACAGCCTTCGGCGGGAGCCCGAACGGTTGGTGGCCAGCGTGCTGGCCGTTGGTCTCGGTACGTTCGGGGCGCACCGCATCTACCTCGGGACCCGTCCGGGGGTGCCGATCATCTACGGCATCACCTTCGGGGGCTTCGGCGTCCTGCCCTTGCTGGACCTCGGGCACCTGTTATTCACCAAAGACCTGGATCCCTACCGGAACAACCGGCAGGTCTTCATGTGGGCGAAGCCCAGGAGGCCCACCACTGCTCCTTGAAGCGGGCCCGATGCCGCTTCCACCGAAGCGAGCCAGCTCTTCCGAGCCAACCGGAACTGGAGTTGTGGACCATGCGCACATGCCCGCATGGGCACATGAGCACATGGGTGTTCTCGGCGCCTATTCCACTGTGACGCTCTTGGCCAGGTTCCGCGGCTGGTCCACGTTGCAGCCCCGCATCACGGCGATGTGGTAGCTGATCAGCTGGAAGGGGATCACGCTCAACAGGGGCACGAAGGGGTCGGGCGTCTCCGGGATGGGGATCACGTGGTCGGCCAGGCCCTTCACCACGGTGTCGCCCTCGGTGACGATGGCGATCACCTTGCCCTTGCGCGCCTTCACCTCCTGGATGTTGCTCACCACCTTCTCATAGCTCGCGCCCTTGGTGGCGATCACGAACACGGGCATCTCCTCGTCGATGAGGGCGATGGGGCCATGCTTCATCTCGGCGGCCGGATAGCCCTCGGCATGGATGTAACTGATCTCCTTGAGCTTCAGCGCACCCTCGAGGGCCACCGGGAAGCTGAACCCGCGGCCGAGGTACAGGGCGTTCGCGGCATCCTTGTAGATGTCGGCGATGTACTTGATCTGCGCCTCGTTGCGGAGCACGGCCTCCACCTTGCCGGGGATGGCGTCCAGCTCGTTCAACAGCCGGTAGAACTTGCTGCCGCTGATGGTGCCTCGCTTCTGGCCGATCATCAGGGCCATCAGCGTCAGCACGGTCACCTGGGCCGTGAAGGCCTTGGTGCTGGCCACCCCGATCTCCGGTCCGGCATGGGTGTACGAGCCGGCATGCGTCACCCGGGCGATGCTGCTGCCCACCACGTTGCAGATGCCGATGATGGTGGCCCCGCGGCCTTTCGCCAGTTCGATCGCGGCCATCGTATCGGCCGTCTCGCCGCTCTGGCTGATGGCGATCACGATGTCATCCTCGTTGATGATCGGGTTGCGGTAGCGGAACTCGCTGGCGTACTCCACCTCCACGGGGATGCGCGCCAGCTCCTCGAAGAGGTACTCGCCCACCAGGCCCGCGTGCCAGCTGGTGCCGCAGCCCACGATCAGGATGCGCTTGGCCTGCACGAACTTCTGCTCGTAGTCCTTGATGCCCCCCAGCACCACCTCGCCCTTGGCCAGGTTGAGGCGGCCCCGCAAGCTGTCGCGGATGCTGCGCGGCTGCTCATGGATCTCCTTGAGCATGAAGTGGTCATAGCCGCCCTTCTCCAAGGCCTCCAGGTGCATCTCCAGTTCCTGGATGAACGGCGTCTTCACCTGGTTCTTGATGTTCCGGATCTTGAGGCCCTGACGTCGGTCGATCACCGCGATCTCGCCATCCTCCAGGTACACCACGTTCTTGGTGTGCTCCACGATGGGTGTGGCATCGCTGGCCACGAAGTGCTCCCCGTTGTCACCGATGCCGATGACCAGGGGTGAGCTCTTCCGCGCGGCCACCATCACATCCGGGTCCTTGCGATCGAGCACCACGATGGCGTAGGCGCCCACCACGCTCTCCAGGGCCAACCGAACGGCCTCGGCCAGGTCCACGCCTTCGGTGCGTTGGATGTCGTCGATCAGGTGCACAAGCACCTCGGTGTCCGTGTCGCTGCGGAACACGTGGCCGCGGGTGAGCAGCTCCTCCTTGATCGGCGCGTAGTTCTCGATGATCCCGTTGTGGATCAACGCCAGATCGCCACTGGTGCTCTGGTGCGGGTGCGCGTTGATGTCGTTGGGCGGACCGTGCGTGGCCCACCGCGTGTGGCCGATGCCCACCGTACCCGCATGCGAACGGCCATCCACATGGGCCTCCAGGTCGCTCACCTTGCCCTGGCACTTGTGGATCGTCAGCACGCCACCGTCCAGAAGGGCAACGCCGGCACTGTCGTAGCCCCGGTACTCCAGGCGCCGCAGGCCGTTGATCAGGATGGGATAGGCCTGTTTGTCACCCAAGTAGGCTACGATACCGCACATGGCCGGTCAGTATGTGGTAAAAGTAAGGATGAGCCGCATGGGGTCCTCGGCATCCTCCGGGCCGCGCAACACGGTGCGGTCCACGGCCACGCCACCGTTGCCCGGTACGATGGACAGACCGGTGTTGCCATAGTCACCGTTGAGCAGCCGCTGCATGTAGCGCGTGATGGCAAAGCGGTACACCCGGTCGTCCTCGTCCAGTTCGCCCCCGATCGAAAGGCCCGAGGTCAGTTGATCGGGCAGCAGCAGGTCCTCGCCTTCATCGTTGCTCCGGAACAGGAAGAGCGTTGCCGACGGCGACAGTGCATCGGGCCAGTCCCCCCGCACCGGCACCACCAGTTCGGCCTTCGCCAGGGCGCGCAGTTCACGCTCGGGGTAGTCCAGCACATGCGGAAGGGCGATGCGGGTCCGCAGGCCACCGAGCGACTGCACGAAGCAGGTCCCGCCTAAAGTGGTGTCGGCCAAAGCTTCCGGAAGACCGGGCTCCACCGCCGCGTCATGGCCATGCTCCATCACCGTGTACCGCACGCTGTTGTCATTGATGAGCAGGTCGAAGCTGAGGGTGTCCTCGGCGCCCGGCAGGGTGTTGCGGTAGTAAAGCGTGAGCTTGCTTTCGGCCAGCAGCAGGTTGAGGTAGAGGATACCCCCCTGACCGGGCAGTTGACCGGGGTTGTCCACCCCGATGAGCAGACCCTTCAGGTAGCTGAGGAAGGCCGTGTTGTCCACCATGTCCGCCGTACCGAAGCGGCCCAACAACCGTTGCCCGAAGGCCGGATCGAGCGGGATGCGCAGCTGGGGGCCCAAGGTGTCGCCACCCACCACGGGGCGCACCACGGGTCGCGGGGTGATGAGGCCTGCATGTGAGCGCACCAGATCGGTCGGCACCGTGCCGGGCACGTCATCCACGCGGTAGGTGCTGTCCAGGGACAGGGCCTCGGTGATCTCGTGCACGGTGAACCGCTGCGCGCTCAGGTCCCCGTACACCGGGCCGCTGTCCTCGAACCGGAGGGCCAGCACGGCGGAATCGATCACCAGCCCGCTGTTGTCCTGGCCGCTGCCCACGTTGTTCGTGCTCAGCCGCACCTGGGTGACGATGCGCGCCCGCACCGTACCGAAGCGCGGATCCACGTAGCTGCCGAGGGCATTGCGGCTCAAGCCATTGGTCTTCACCGGCTCTTCGCGCACCGTCCAGGCCAGCAGGGTCGTGGTGTCGGTCACCACCAGGCCCAACGTATCGGCCGGGTCGATCAGGTCGCGGCCCAGCTCATCCTCGGGTCGTTTGCACGCACCCAGGGCCAGCACGACCAGCACCCCGAGCACGAGGCGCCTGGAACGAAGGGGATGTGGGGAGGCCAAGGCGGTCACACCAAGGCTTCCTCCAATACGCTCTGGTAGAACTCGGCGTGCGCCGTGATCAGGTCGGCCTGCGCCGGACAGGCCAGCAACGGCTTCTCACTGGCCTTGATGGCGCTCTCCAGGCCCTTGCCGAGCTTGGGGCTGCCCTTCACCACCGCATCGCTCATCTCGATGCCGAACTTGTACAGTTCCTCCGTGGTGGGCTTGCCCAGACCCTTGAACAGGTCCTTCGAGAAGCCTTCGAGCTCCAGTTTGCGCGCCAGGCCCTTGTCCAGGGGCTCCGGCTTCTCATCGTACACACTGAACACCAGTTTGGCGTTCTCGAAGTGGGGATCGTCGCTGAAGTGATGCTTCACGTACAGGGGCACGAAGGCCGTCATCCAGCCGTGGCAGTGGATGATGTCCGGCACCCAGCCCAGCTTGCGCACGGTCTCGAGCACTCCACGGCTGAAGAACAGCGCGCGCTCGTCGTTGTCCGGGTGGAACGCGCCGTCCTTGTCGTTCCACGTGCATTTGCGCTTGAAGTACTCCTCATTGTCGATGAAGTACACCTGCATGCGGGCGCTGGGCACACTGGCCACCTTGATCAGCAGGGCGTGATCCGTGTCGTTGATGATGAGGTTCATCCCGCTGAGCCGGATCACCTCGTGCAACTGGTGGCGCCGCTCGTTGATGCATCCGAACTTGGGCATGAAGACCCGGATCTCGTTGCCGCACTCCAGAATGCCTTGCGGCAGCTGGCGCGTGGCCTGGGCCATCTCGTGCTCCTCCAGGAAGGGGTGGATCGACTGGGCGATGGTCAGGACTTTCGCGTTCTTCAGGCTCATTCGGAAGGGATGGGGGGAAAACGGGTACAAAAATATAGACTTTCCGGCGGACCTTCAACCGCGTGTCCTAGCTTGGCGCCGGTCCGGAAAGACGTTTCTCCCTGCCGGACAAGGACTTCCGCCGTCATGGACCGACTGTCCGTCCCATCCGAGGCGGCCGCTTGGAGCGCCGCACAGCGCCGCCAGGGGGGACGCGTCGGTTTCGTGCCCACCATGGGGGCCCTGCACGCCGGGCACCTGGCCTTGGTGGCGGAGGCCCGCCGCCGATGCGACTGGGTGGCGGCCAGCATCTTCGTCAACCCCCTGCAGTTCAACAACCCCGAGGACCTCGCCCGCTACCCACGGCAGCCTGAGGCCGATGCCCGGCTCCTGGCGGAGGCCGGCTGCGACCTGCTCTTCCAGCCCGACGCCGAGGGCCTGTACCGAGGCTTCAGTCCCTTGCGATACGATCTCAACGGTCTGGACGAGCATTGGGAAGGGCCCAGCCGTCCCGGCCACTTCCAAGGCGTGGTGAACGTGGTCGAACGCCTGTTCCACGTTGTGCGGCCTGACATGGCCTTCTTCGGGGAAAAGGACCGACAGCAGCTCGCCATCATCCGCCACGTGGCGACCACGCTCCATTGGCCGACGGTCATCGTGCCCTGCCCCACCCTGCGCGAAGCCGATGGCCTGGCGATGAGCAGCCGGAACCAACGCCTCGGTCCGGCGGATCGAGCACGCGCACCGCTGCTGTACCGGGCCTTGCAGGCCGTGGCCGATCTCGCCTTCCACCACGGCGTGGAGGAAGCCCGCCAGGCGGGACTGGATGTCCTGGCCACCGATCCGGAGATCCAGCTTGACCACCTGGGCATCGCCCACCCGGACACCCTCGCCCCGCTCACCCGTTGGGACGGGCTCGACCGGGCCGTGGCCCTGATCGCCGCCCACGTGGGCCCGGTGCGGCTGATCGACAACCTGGACCTGCGTCGCGGATGAGCCGGTGGCGATACCTTTGCCGCCCGCGTTCCGCGGACCGCCCATGACCATCGAAGTCCTCCGCGCCAAGATCCATCGCGTCCGCGTCACCGAGGCCGACATCAACTACATCGGCAGCATCACGCTGGACGAGGATCTGATCGATGCCGCCGGCCTGGTGGAAGGCGAAAAAGTGCAAGTACTGAACGTCAACAACGGCGACCGCCTGTACACGTACGTGATCAAAGGGGAGCGCGGCTCCGGGGTGGTCTGCCTCAACGGCCCTGCCGCCCGGCGGGTGAGCGTGGGCGATATCGTGATCGTGGTGGCCTACGCCCACATGACCCTGGAGGAGGCCCGCGCCTACCGCCCCACCATCATCTTCCCCGACGAGCGCACCAATACGCTCAAGCCGTAGGACCCATGCGCAAGGCGGTCTGGGGCACCCTGAAGGTGGCGGTGCCCGTGGCCTTGGGCATCTGGCTTGTGCTCCACTTCTACCGCCAGCTGGACGATGGTCAGCGTGCGGCCCTGTTCGAGGCCTTCGGCCGCGCCTCGGTGCCCTGGCTGGTGCTCAGCAACCTGCTGGGCTGGCTGAGCCATGTGAGCCGGGGATGGCGTTGGCGTTACCTGCTGCGCCATCTGGGCCACGAGCCCGGGTTCTGGTCCTGCTATCATGCCGTGATGGGCGGCTACTTCATGAACATGCTGCTGCCCCGCGCCGGAGAGGCCAGCCGGGCCGCCATGCTCTACCGCACCGAAGGCGTGCCCTTCGAGAAGGGGTTCGGCACGATCCTCGCCGAACGCGCCGTGGACATGGTGATGCTGCTGGGCATCGCCGGCGTCACCCTGCTGCTGCAGGCCGACATGATCGACCTCTTCCAGGCACGCATCGCCGCGTTCCGCGCGCAACAGGCCCCCGGCCCTGATGGTCAGGGCCTGGGCTGGTGGGTGCTCGCGCTCGTGGTCATCGGTGCGGCCGTGGCCGCGTTCCTGGTGTTCACCCGTCCCACCTTGCGTGCACGGGTGATGGACGGCGTCCGCGGCTTCGTGGAAGGCGTGCGTTCCATCCTGCGCACGCCGGACAAGGGCCCGTACCTCTTCCATACCGTCTTGATCTGGGCGCTGTACGTGGCCATGTTCTGGGTGGGCTTCATGGCCCTGCCCGAGACCCGGGAGGTGCCCCCTGCCGGTGTGATGGCCGGGTTCATCGCAGGATCGGTGGGCATCGTTCTCGTTCAGGGCGGCATCGGCGCCTACCCCGCCTTCGTGGCCCTCATCGTCAGCGTGTACATGTCCGGCGGCGAGGGCGGCGTCATCCGCCCCGAGGCCCTGGCCATGGGCTGGCTGCTGTGGGTGGCCCAGACGCTCATGATCATCAGCCTCGGCGGCCTCTCGCTACTTTTGGTCGCCCGTAAGCGCAGCACACCATGACCACCGATCTCGCCCCCGCCAGCGTTCACCCCCACGTGACCGACCGCGTCGGTGCCGTGCGTCTGGTCCACGTCTGGCGCGTGAAGGGCGACCGCATCGTGTTCACCAACGGCTGCTTCGACCTGCTGCACCGCGGCCACGTGGAGTACCTGGAGGAAGCCGCGCAGCTCGGCGACCGCCTGGTGGTGGGCATCAACAGCGACGCCAGTGTGCGCCGTCTGGGCAAGGGCGCCGATCGACCCCTCAACGATGAGGAGAGCCGCGCGCTGGTAGTGGCCGCCCTGCGCTGCGTGGATGCCGTGGTGGTCTTTGACGAGGACACCCCGCTGGAGCTGATCACCGCCCTGCAGCCCGACGTGCTGGCCAAGGGCGGCGACTGGAAGCCCGAGCAGATCGTGGGCGCCGACGTGGTGAAGGCCCGCGGCGGCAGCGTGCACAGCCTGAAGCTCGTGAACGGCTTCTCCACCACCGCCCTGGTCGAGCGGATCCGCCGTGGCTGAGCGGCCCACTCCGACCGGTCGTTCGGGCTGCGCAAGGGTCGCATGTGCCCATCCTGCGTTGCTGGTCCCTCACGTAGCCCCCGCTATGCTCGTCACCAACGCCCTGTCCGGTCACATGATCCTCCTCGCTCGCCTACACACACCGATCGGAGATGGCCGCTAAGGTCCGCTCCCAATTCGTCTGCCAGAGCTGCGGCTCGGCCTTTCCCCAATGGCTCGGGCAATGCCCCAGCTGCAAGCAGTGGAACACGCTGGTGGAGGAGGTGCGCGACCGCCTGGAGGAGAAGCGCGGTACGCCGGCCAGTGTGAAGAGCCGCACCCCGAGGCCCGTCGCCATCGGCGACATCCCCGCACAGGACGGCCCGCGGATTCCGCTCAGCGACCGTGAGCTCGCCCGCGTGATGGGCGGTGGCCTCGTGCCCGGCAGCATCACGCTCATCGGAGGCGAGCCCGGCATCGGCAAGAGCACCCTGCTGCTGCAGACCGCGCTGCGCAACCCGCACCTGAAGACGCTGTACGTCTCCGGCGAGGAGAGCGAACACCAAGTGAAGATGCGCGCCGAGCGCTTGCAAGTGTCGAGTGGCGAGTTGCGAGTGACGAGTGATGCTACTCGACACTCGCCACTCGACACTCGCCGCTCCGAAAGCTGTTACGTCCTGACGGAAACCAACACGCAGAACATCTTCAAGCACATCGAGGCGCTGGAGCCGGGGCTGGTAGTGATCGACAGCGTGCAGACCCTGCACACCGCCACGCTCGATGCGAGCCCGGGCAGCGTGGGCCAGGTACGCGAATGCACCGCCGAGATCATGCGCTTCGCCAAGGTGACCGACGTGCCCTTCGTGCTCATCGGCCACATCACCAAGGACGGCTTCATCGCGGGCCCGAAGGTGCTGGAGCACATGGTGGACTGCGTGCTGCAGTTCGAGGGCGACCGCGACCATGCGTACCGACTGCTGCGCCCGCTGAAGAACCGCTTCGGCAGCACCAACGAGCTCGGCATCTACGAGATGCACGGCACGGGCCTCGCCGCCGTGGAGGACCCCAGCCAGGTGCTGCTCGGCGACCGGCGCGAGCGGCCCAGTGGCGTGGCCGTGAGCGCAACGCTCGAAGGACAGCGCCCCCTGCTGATCGAAGTGCAGGCATTGGTGAGCAGCGCGGTGTACGGCACGCCGCAGCGCAGCGCCACCGGCTTCGACCTGCGCCGCCTCAATATGCTCCTCGCCGTGCTGGAGAAGCGCTGCGGCTTCCGGCTCGGGCAGAAGGATGTGTTCCTCAACCTCGCCGGCGGCTTCCGCGTGGAGGAGCCCGCGATCGACCTGGCCGTGGTGTGCGCCGTGCTCAGCAGCAACGCCGACATCGCCATCCCCATGGACACCGCGTTCTGCGGCGAGGTGGGCCTCACCGGCGAGATCCGCCCCGTGACGCGCACCGAACAGCGCATCGCCGAAGCGCAGAAGCTCGGCTTCGCCCGCGTGTTCGTGCCCAAGGGCACCAAGGGCATCGGCCCGGTGAAGGGCATCGAGCTCGTGCCGGTGGGGCAGGTGAACGAGGTGCTCAGCGCGTTGTTCGGGTGAGACTGATCGGGCATCAGCGCACCTGAAGTGCTTCGGCGTAGATCGCCGCGCGCGACCCGGAGCAGTGGTCCACCACAAGACCTGTGGCGGCGAAGACCATGAGACCCACGGCGATGCCCGAGGTGGTCGGGTTGCGCCAGAACAGCATGAGCGCCAATGCGGCCAGCAGGCACGCCGCATACAGGTAGCGGTAGGTGGCGTAGTTGCGGTTCACCACCGCCATGCGTGCACCCTCATCCGCGCGAACACCGGCTTCCTGGCCTTGTGCCAGCCGCTCGCGCAGCCGCACCGCATGCGGCCCATCGCGCAACAGCAGCGGCACCGCCACGCTGAACGCCGCCACCGCGATCAGACCGAGCGTCACGGACAGCGCACGTGCAAAGCGGTCCGCCGAGATCCACAGGAGCGCGGCGGCCACCACCAGTGCACAGCCGAAGGCGAGGAACGCGATCATCTCGACGCGTTCGCCGCGGAAGTAGATGTCGATCGCGGAGCGAAGGGGTTCGGACATGGAGTGAAGCTAGTCCGCTCCGGTGGTCGGTCCGCAGGGGCCCCTGACAGCAGGCGCGGCCGGTGGTCGTTATTATTTGTGAATGAGGGAGTAAGCCTTATTTCGTATGCACGCATACGATCACCTTTGCCGCCATGAACGGACATCCTTCCCTGATCGACACAGCGACGGCCACCGTGGAGCGTGTCTCCGCGGAGCTGATCGAGGTGCGCTTCAAGCCGGATGTGAAGTTGGATGTGGAGGGGATCGGCGAGGTCGTGAGCGCGAAACGTACCCTGTGCGGGGTCGACAGCCCCGATGTGTTGGCGGTGATGCCGCCGGAGGTCGAC
This sequence comes from Flavobacteriales bacterium, assembly GCA_016713875.1. Taxonomy (NCBI): domain Bacteria; kingdom Pseudomonadati; phylum Bacteroidota; class Flavobacteriia; order Flavobacteriales; species Flavobacteriales bacterium. The sequence goes on along the minus strand of JADJOI010000003.1, from coordinate 3,336,684 downwards.
TTTGAACTGAACGTCCTGAACGTGGACCACAGCAAGGCCAACGGGGGCTGCCTCACGCGACGGCTGGCCTTCGCAGGCCAAAGCCCGTTGAACGAACGACTGGCCGATCTCTATTTCAGCTATTTCCCACGCCACGGCGAAACGCGGGTGTTCAACGATGAGCGTGAGGCCCGCCAGTGGCTCGATCAGCGCGCCGAGGTCGTCCCCGATCCCTGAACCGGATCATCGGCCCACGACAGGGCCACCTTGCCGAGTGTGAGGCCTGAGCCCAGCGCGCGCAGCGCTGAGGGAAGCTGCTTCGCAGGCAGCGTGGCGTGCACGTGCGGCCGCAGCATTCCCCCGGCCGTAGCATGCACCACGGCCTGAAGGCATTCGGCCACGAGTTCGGGCCGGTGGTCGCCGAGCTTCAACATGTTGATGCCGACGATGCCCTTGCTGCGCATCATCAGGAAGATGGGCACCACCAGGCCCATGTCCCACACGAAGCGCAGGGTGGCGAACGGACCCGCGCCGCTGCCGCGTTGGGCACCACCGAATAGCACGACCGTGCCACCGCTGCCGATCAGGCCCATGTCCGTGCGGAAACTGCGCCCCGCCACGGCGTTGAAGCTGACATCGAGCCGCGCGCCGGCGAGCGCGGACCGCACGGCGGCATCGTATGGCCCCGCCAACCGGTCGACCGGATGCTGCACACCCAAGGCCCGCAGGTGGGCCACCTTTTCCGCCCCGCCGGCCACGGCGAACACCGTGCATCCGCTGTGCAAGGCCAGCTGGACGAGCAGCTGCCCCACCCCACCGGCGGCGCTGTGTACCAGCACCCGCATGCCGGCACGGAGCGGCACGGCCATGCGCGCGGCGTACCAGGCCGTGCAGCCCTGGGTGGCCAGCGCGGCGGCCACGCCCAGCGGCAGCCCATCGGGAACCGGAGCGCACGCCCGCGCATCCGCCAGCGCCAGTTCCGCATATCCGCCGAAGCGTGTCAACGCCACCACCCGGCGTCCTTGCAGCGCGGGGGAAACGCCCGGACCGCACTCCACCACCCGGCCCACCACCTCATAGCCCAGCACGCTGGGCAGCGGCGGGGCCTCGCGGTAGAGGCCGCGCACGGCCATCACATCGGCGTAGTTGATGCCGAAGCCCTCGGCCCGGATGAGGACCTGACCGGGCCCGGGCTGCGGATCGGCGACCTCCGCGAGCCGCAGGCCGCGCTCGGGATCACCGTGCCGATGAAGTTGCCAGGCGCGCATCCGTAATGGGATCGATGGTGAAGGTCGGTGCGAGCTACTCTCCCTCCAACATCACCTCGAAGTCCACCACGCATTGGCGCGTGCGGTCCAGGTCGTCCGCACCACCGATGCAGGTGTACAGGGGGGCGTACTGCGGATGCGCCGCACGGAACCTGCCACTGGCCGACCGCTCATCGCCTTCGCGGAACACCGCAGGCACGATCGGGCCCTCCAGGTCCTTGCTCACGTAGGACCGATGGCCCTGGCCTTCGGCGAACATGACCTGTTCCAGCCGCTCGTGCTGCATGCGAAGGTGGGCGTGCCCGTTCTCGTAGTAGCAGATGCCCCCGTGCGTCCACAAGCGCACCGGGGCATGGCGCTCATCAGGGTTGATGCGATAGACCACGTCGCCGTAACCGAACCCCCAGAGCGTGGAGCACCCCACCTCGCGCCGCGCACCATCCTTTTCCACCGTGATGCGGTGATCCCGCCCGGCAGGCACGAGCTCCACGAAGGCGCCCACCGCTTCGCCCGCGCGGGTCCGGTAGGCTTCCATCGAAGGATAGAGAACGACCTGTGCCTTCGCGGCGCCAGCGAGGAACACGGAGATGACCGGAAGCAGGGAGAGCGTGCACCAGGCCTTCAGCGGTCGCCACATCTTCACCGTGGAAAAGTACTCGCTTGAGGCGGGCCCCGGATGAAGCTCCCTCCGGATGCATCAACAGGCCGCGGTGGGCAGGATGCTCATGAGGCTCCACCCACGCACACCACGAACTCGCCACGCGGCGCGTGCGCGCTGAAGTGCGCCTGCAGCTGTGCGACACTGCCACGGACGTGCTCCTCGTGCATCTTGCTGATCTCGCGGCTCGCACAGGCGGGACGGTCCGGGCCCAGCACCCCGGCCAGTTCGTCCAGCAACCGCAGCATCCGGTGGGGGCTCTCGTACAGCACGATGGTGCGGGGTTCGTCACGCAGCGCTTCCAGGCGGGTGCGCCGTCCTTTCTTCTGGGGCAGGAACCCCTCGAACACGAAGCGCTCGCAGGGCAGGCCGCTGCACACCAATGCAGGAACGAAAGCCGTGGCGCCGGGCAGGCACTCCACAGGGATGTCGGCGCGCAGGGCGGCCCGCACCAACAGATAGCCCGGGTCGCTGATGCCCGGTGTACCGGCATCGCTCACCAACGCCAGGTGCTCACCTCGTTCAAGCCGTGCGATGAGCTGCTCCACCATGCGGTGCTCATTCACGGTATGGAAGCTGAGGAGCGGTCGCGCGATGCCCAAGTGCTGTAGCAAACGCCCGCTCACCCGGGTATCCTCGGCCACCACCGCGTCCGCCTCCGCCAGCACACGCCGGGCGCGGAGGGTGATGTCCTCCAGGTTGCCGATGGGGGTCGGCACCACGGTCAATCGGCCGCTCACTTCAACCCGTTGATGAGGTCCACCAAGGTGAGATACACGTCGTGATACTCGGTGAGCGGCAGGGTCTCCGCACGGTCGAACACGTCGTGGTAGGCGGTGATGCCGCCCATGGTGTAGATGAAGACGGCCGGCACGCCGCGCTTCACGAATGGGCAGTGGTCGCTGTTGCAGGCCGGTCCACGGGGCTTCACCTGCGCCAGCCGCCCACTGGCCGTGTTGCCCGCCACCATCCGATCGAAGACCTCCTGGTGCGCCGTGGCGTTCACGACGGTGATCCCTTCCTCGCCGGTGCCCAGGAGGTCGAGGTTGATCAGCAGCTTCACGGCCCCAAGGTCGAACGCGCGGTCCACCGCGCACCACTCACTGCCCACCAGACCGGCCTCCTCCCCGGCGAACGCGATGAAGAGCACATCGCACCACGGCTTCTCCCGGGCGTACCGCGCCGCCAGGTTGAGCAGCATGCTCACTCCGCTGGCGTTGTCATTGGCCCCGGGGAAGAGGACGTCGGGACCCATCCGGCCCAGATGGTCGTAGTGGGCCGTGACCACCACCAGTTCCTTGCTGCTCCGACCCTTCACCAGGCCCCACACGTTGCGCGCGTTGTGCTTGCGCAACCGGTTGGCCACACGCAGGTCGATGGTCGTGGCGCTGTCGTTCCACACCTCGGCACTGAGCTCCAGCAACGGAAAGCGTGCGGCTTGCTGAGCTACGCCCCAGGTGAGCTTCCCGGCCGACCTGCGCAGCACCGGGCCGTAGTGGAGCAGCTCATCCTGGACACCGCGCACCAAGGCCAGTGAATCGGCATCGCGAACGACGGGTAGGTGCAGGGCAATGGCCCGCCCGGTGACCACGCCCATGGTCATGGCCCTTCGTTCCGGTGTGGCGAGGTCGTTGAGCGTGAGGTGCACCACGTCATAGCGGCCCTTGGCGCTTCCGGACCCGGGGTCGACGAGGAAGTCGATGCCGGGCCGAAGGGGTGCTCCGTCCACGGCGAGCTTCACACTGTCCGGAAAGGTGTTCACCGTGAAGCTGAAGGGCTCGGACCGGCTGTCGCGGACACGGAGCAGGCCCAGGCGGTCGAACTCGGCGGCGATGAGCTCGGCGGCGAGGCTGTCGCCGCCGTTCACATAGCCCCGACCGTGCAGCGCAGGCGAGGCGAGGGTGTCCACCCACCGGCGCGCGTTGGCGAGCACGGCGGCGGCGTCCTGTGCGGCAGCGGGCAGGGCCGCGAGCGCCAGGAGGGGAAGATGGAGGATGCGCATCAGCGGTGTCGACGTTCCACGAGGTCCAGGAAGGCCTGCAGCGCCTCGGGGTCCGGGGCCTTCTTCAACCGGGTGAGCTGCTCCTCCACCAAGCGGCGTGCCTCATCAACCCCGGGCGCGCCATTGATGGTCTCGACGCCCTGCTCAAAGGCCACGCGGTCGCCCCCGAACAGTTCCGCCACGAACCAGAACTTCTGGCTGAGCGCGATGGCCTTGCCCAGGTCGGGGATGGGGGCCTGACCCAGCTTGTCGGCCACGCTCTTTGGACGATCGGACGTTGCTTTCGCCGGCTTCTGTCCCCGGGGCAGGGCGGGGGTCCCTTCCGTTTCGGCGATGGCGTCGATCAGGGAGGTCTGCCGGATCTCCGCACGCGTGTCCAAACGGATCACCGGGGTGGCGGGGGGCTCGGGCGCCCTCGGCGCTGGGTCCTCCTTGGGCGCGTGGGCGGGCACCGTGGCCGGCGGCTCGGCCGCCAGGGCCAGCGCCGCGGCCGGCGGTTGCGGTCGCTCACCCTCGCGGGCCTTGTGACGAAGCACCACCAGACGCTCGTACAGCTCACGCGCGTCATCGCAGGCCTGCTCCAGGCCGGCCACGTTCAAGCTCCCCTTCTCCAACGCCCGCTCAGCCTCGATCAAGGCCTTCACCAGGTCCTGGATCCGCTTGTACCGCTTGTCTTCCACCTTCTGCATGGCCCAAGGTCCAACGCGAAGATGCCTATTTTCGTGCCGGGGTGCAAACCCGTATGCGCCCCGTCCCCCTAGGCACCGCCGCAATGTTCCTGGAGCGCGTCCGCAGCCAAGCCCCCGGTAAGGGCTGGATCGAGGTGATCTGCGGATCGATGTTCAGCGGCAAGACCGAGGAACTGATCCGCCGACTGCGCCGGGCGGAGTTCGCCCGCCAGAAGGTGGAGATCTTCAAACCCAGCGTGGACACGCGCTACGCCGACACCGAAGTGGTGAGCCACGACGCCACCAGCATCCGGAGCACCCCGGTGCCCAACAGCAGCAACCTGCTGCTGCTGGCCGCCGACATCGACGTGGTGGGCATCGACGAGGCCCAGTTCTTCGACGAGGGCCTTCCACAGGTGTGCGCGCAGCTGGCCAACAGCGGTGTACGCGTGATCGCCGCCGGGCTGGACATGGACTTCCAAGGACGGCCGTTCGGCCCCATGCCCCATCTGATGGCCATCGCCGAGCACGTATCGAAGGTGCACGCCATCTGTGTGCACTGCGGACAGCTGGCCACCTTCAGCCACCGCACGCACGCCAGCACCGACCTCATCCACCTCGGGGAGACCGACAGCTACGTGCCCTTGTGCCGCGGCTGCTTCGAGGCGGCCCGCCTGGACCAGGACGCTCCGGCCCGCCACGCGGCCGCCCGCCGATGATGGGCCCGCATCTCTTGAGCCGCATCGCCGAGGCCGTGGGCGGGGTCCTGCACGCCCCGCTGGGCGATGGGCCCGTGACGGAGCTCGTTCTGGATTCACGCCGGCCGCACCTGCTGCCCGACACGCTGTTCGTGGCCCTGCGGGGCGAACGCCACGACGGGCATCGATACTTGGCCGATCTGGTGGAACGCGGGGTGGGACATGCTCTGGTGGGCGCGCTTCCGGCCCCCGAGCTGCGCGAACGGCTGAACACCATCCTCGTGCCCAACACCCTGGACGCGTTGCAACGGCTGGCGGCCTGGCATCGCGGACAGTTCCATGGCCCCGTGGTGGGCATCACGGGCAGCAACGGGAAGACCGTGGTGAAGGAGTGGATCGCGCAGCTGCTGGGTCGGGAGGAGCACATCGCCCGCAGCCCCGGCAGCTGGAACAGCCAGGTGGGCGTGCCGCTGAGCGTGTGGGGGCTGCGCGGGGGGCACAGCCTCGGCCTCTTCGAGGCGGGCATCAGCCGGCCCGGGGAGATGGCCCGTCTGCGACCCATCATCCGCCCCACCATCGGGGTGTTCACCAGCCTGGGACCCGCGCACGGCGAGAACTTCGTCGATGACCGGGCCAAGGCGCTTGAAAAGCTCGATCTCTTCCGCGATGCCCAGGTGCTCGTGTACCCGCAGGACATCACCACGCTGCATGCGGCGGTGAAGGAGCTGCATATCGACCAGCACCTGCTGACGCGCACCTGGTCGCGGGAGGGATCGGCCTTCCTGCACCTGCTCCGGGAGGAACGCGTGGAGGGCGGGCTCCGGCTCACGATCGCCCACGGCCCGGAGGTCTTCACCGTGCAGCTGCCTTTCGACGACCATGCCAGCGTGGCCAACGCCATGACCTGCATGACGCTGCTGTTGCACCTGGGCCGAACGCCAGCCTGGCTGCAAGAGCACATTCCCCAGCTGCACCCTGTGGCCATGCGTCTGGAACTGGTGGACGGGGTGAACGGCAGCCTGCTGATCAACGACGCTTACAGCAACGATACGGCCTCGCTGGCCATCGCCCTGGACCATCTTGCCGCGCACGCCACCGGCCGGGAACGGATCGTGGTGCTGGGCGACATCCACGAGAGCGGCGAAGCGCCCGCAGGTCTGTATGAACGGGTGGCCGGGCTGCTGCACCGGGCCCGGGTGGAGCGTGTGCTGGGGGTGGGGCCCCAGCTCACCGCCCACGCCGCGCGGTTCGGGCCGCAGGCCCGCTTCTTCCCCGATGCGGACGCCCTGCTGCGCGAGGTGCCCACGGATGCCCTGCGCGACGCCGCCGTGCTGGTGAAAGGTGCCCGCAGCCTGGGCCTGGAGCGCGTGGTGGAACGCTGGCAACGGCAGGTGCACGGCACGGTGCTGGAGATCGATCTGGAGGCCGTGCGGCACAACCTCAACCACTTCCGCGGTCTGCTGCGGCCCGGCACCGGCGTGCTGGCCATGGTGAAGGCCTTCGGCTACGGCAGCGGCGCCACCGAGCTGGCCCGCCTGTTCGCCTACGAACGCGTGGACATGCTGGGCGTGGCCTACGCCGACGAGGGCATCGCCCTGCGCCAGGAAGGCATCGCCCTGCCCATCCTGGTGATGAACCCCGAGCCCGTGCCGTTCGAGGTGATGCACCGCTTCCGCCTGGAACCCGTGGTGTACGACCTGCGCTCGCTGCACACGGCCATCGACCACGCCCGATCGCATGCCGACGCCCCCCCAGTGCACCTGAAGATCGACACCGGCATGCACCGCCTGGGCTTCGACCCCGACCACTTGGTACCGGCCATCGACGCGCTCCGGCAGGCTCCCTTCCTGCGGGTGAGCACCGTGTTCAGCCATTTCGCCGCCAGCGAGGACCCGGCCCACGATGCCTTCACCCGCGACCAGCTGGCCCGCTTCACCACCGCCGCCGACCGGGTGGAGGCCGTGCTGAAGCAGCGGCCGAAACGCCACATCGCCAACTCGGCCGGCATCAGCCGCTTCCCGGAGGCCCACCTGGACCTGGTGCGGCCCGGCATCGGCCTGCACGGCGTGGGCTTCGACGCCACCGAGAGCGCCAAGCTCCGGCCCGCGGCGCGCCTGCTCACCACCATCGCCCAGGTGAAGGAGCTGAAGGCCGGGGACAGCGTGGGCTACGGTCGTCGCCATCGCGTGCAGGCCCCCCAGCGCATCGCCGTACTGCCGATCGGCTATGCCGACGGCCTGTTCCGCAGCCTGGGCCACGGTGTGGGCCATGTGCGCATCCACGGGCGACCCGCACCGTTCGTGGGCGGCATCTGCATGGACATGTGCATGGTGGACGTCACCGCCATCGCCTGCCAACCCGGTGACCCGGTGACGGTGTTCGGCCCCGAACGACCGCTGGTGGACCATGCGCGGGACATGGGCACCATTCCGTACGAAGCGCTGACCGCCGTAAGCCAGCGGGTGAAGCGGGTGTTCGTGCACGGGTAGGCGCAGGCTTCCAAGGTCAGGGCGCAGCAGGTCCGATCCCCAGGCAGCCCATCGGTGTTGTTCAGGCGTCCATCGGGTACATTCGCGGCCCGGTACCACGCCCCTGACATGAAGAACCTGTTCCTCACCCTCGCCACGGCCCTGTTGATCCCCGCCCTGCTGCCGGCGCAGGACCAGCAGCCCGCCTACCTCCCCGGCGATGTGCTCGTGATGCTCCAGCCCGGGGCCGATGCGGCCGCCATCGCCAACGACCTGCGCGTGGTGGACGGCCTGCCCACCGGCCTGCGTGTGGTGGAGGAAGTGAGCGCCCCGCTGCGCGCGTGGATGCTCCACTACGATCAGCCCGCCCTGCCCCAGCCAGTGATGCTGCGCGCCGTGCAGCGCCACCGCGCCACCCTGCTGGCCCAGAACAACCACGTGGTGACCGACCGCGTGGTGCCCAACGACCCGCAATTCGGGCAGCAGTGGCACCACGTGAACCCCAACGATGCCGACATCGACAGCGACCTGGCCTGGGACATCACCACCGGCGGGGTGACCGCTGCGGGCGACACGATCGTGGTGTGCATCATCGAGAACGCCGACCTGCCCCACCCCGACCTGATCGGCAACGCCTGGTTCAACCACCTGGAGATCCCCAATGACGGCATTGACAACGATGCCAACGGGTACGTGGACGACCACCGCGGATGGAACCCCGGTGGCAACAACGACAACGTGTACGGCGGGGGCCACGGCACCCAGGTGGCCGGCATGATCGGGGCCAAGGGCAACAACAACACCTCCGTGAGCGGCGCCAACTGGAACGTGGAGATGATGGTGGTGACCCGGCAGGGGGTGAGCGAGGCCCAAGTGCTGGCGAGCTACACCTATCCCCTGGTGATGCGCCGCCTTTACAACCAGACCGGTGGCAACAAGGGGGCCTTCGTGGTGGCCACCAATGCCAGCTGGGGCATCGACTTCGGCGACCCGGCGGACGCCCCGCTCTGGTGCGCCATGTACGACACCCTCGGCACGGCGGGCGTGCTGAACTGCGGCGCCACGGCCAACCAGAACATCAACATCGACGTGGAGGGCGACCTGCCCACGGCCTGCCCCAGCCCCTTCATGGTGAGCGTCACCGCCACGAACAACAACGACCTGCGCACCTTCAGCGGCTTCGGCGCCACCACCATCGATGTGGGCGCGCCGGGCGAGAACGTGGTGACCACCAGCATGGGTGGTGGAACGGGAAGCACCAGTGGCACGAGCTTCGCCAGCCCGCTCACCGCCGGGGTCATCGCCCTGCTGTACAGCGCGCCCTGCGCCACGCTCGGCGCACTGGCCCAGGCCGATCCCCTGGCCGCTGCCCTGTACGTGCGCGACAAGCTCTTCGAAGGCGTGGACCAAGTGGGCAACCTGCCGGGCAACACCGTCACCGGCGGCCGCATCAACGCCTTCAACAGTTTGCAGGCCATCATGGCCGGTTGCGGCCCCTGCCCACCGCCCTACGACCTCAACGCCGAGAACGTCGCCATCGGTGATGTGATGTTCTCCTGGGGCAGCACCGCCAGCGGCCCCTTCACCGTGCAGTACCGCCCGGTGGGCAGCAGCACCTGGACCACCCAGGCCGGATTGATCAACCTGGCCTTCATGGCCTCCGGGCTCACTCCCTGCACGCCGTATGAATTCCAGGTGATCGCCGAGTGCGATACACTGACCAGCGACCCGAGCGCCCTGTTCACCTGGACCACCGAGGGCTGCTGCGCTCCGCCGGACGGCCTTGGCGCGGGCTTCGCGGGGGACAACGTCGCCAACGTGTTCTGGAGCGCCGTGCTGGCCGCATCGTCCTATGAAGTGGAAGTGAGCCCCGCCGGAGCCGGCAACTGGACGAGCTATCCCGGCATCATCAACACCAGCTTCGAGATCAGCGGATTGACGCCCTGCTCGGCCTATGATGTGCGCGTGCGGTCCGTGTGCAACGGGATTCCCACGGCCTGGAGCGCCACCATCACCGTTCAGACCTCCGGTTGCGGCGCCTGTATGGACAACACGTTCTGCCCCTCGGAGAGCGATGATGCCAGCGAGGAGTGGATCGCGAACGTCACCCTCGGCAGCATCAACCACACCACCGGAACGGATGGCGGCTACGGCGACCACACCGCGCAGTCCACTTCGCTGAACCAGGGCGCCAGCTATCCCATCTCCCTCACCCCGGGCTATGATGGCTTCGCCTACGACGAGTACTTCACCGTGTGGGTCGACCTGGATCAGGACGGCGCCTTCACCACCACGGGTGAGCTGGTGTACAGCTCCCCGGTGGCGAACGGGACCGTGAATGGCAACATCAACATCCCCGCCTGGGCCACTCCCGGCAGCACCCGGATGCGGGTGATCATGGTGTTCGATCAGGCCGCCACCTCCGGCTGTGAGGACGGGTATGATTTCGGTGAGACCGAGGACTACTGCGTCACCCTGTTGGACCCCAACACCGGCATCGCCGAGCTTTCCGCCGGTGTGATCGTACAGCACTTCCCCGACCCGGCGGACCGCGATGTCTTCTTCAACGTGTACGGCGCCACCGGGCAGGGCCCGGTGACGATCGAGCTGCTCGACAACGCCGGACAGGTGGTGGAACGCCGGAGCTCCACGAGCGGTCGGATCACGCTCACCACCGCCTGGCTGGCCGACGGGCTGTATTTCTACCGGGCCGTGCAGGACGAGCGGGAGCTGGGCCGTGGCAAGTTGATGGTGGCCCACTGAGCATCGGGCGCCCGTAACGGTCGGCTAACTTCCGCCCGATGGGCATCTCGGCGGTCATCATCACACGCAACGAGGAGGCCAACATCGCCCGCTGCCTGAAGGGCCTCTCCGGCCTGGTGCAGGACGTGGTGGTGGTGGACGCCGAAAGCACGGACGGCACCCGACGGATCGCGGAGGCGCATGGCGCACGCGTGGTGACACGTCGCTGGACCAACTACAGCGATCAGAAGAACTTCGCGAACGACCTGGCTTCGCAAGCCTACATCCTGAGCGTGGACGCCGACGAAGTGCCCTCCCCCGAGCTGGCCCGGTCCATCCGGAACGCGCAGGCCAACGGACCGCATGGCGCCTACCGCATGCATCGGCTCACCAACTACTGCGGCACCTGGGTGCGGCACGGTGGATGGTACCCTGATACCAAGACGCGGCTCTTCCCGAAAGACGGGGCGCGCTGGACCGGCGACCATGTGCACGAAGTGCTGGAGCTCGCCCTTGGAACACCCGTGCAGCTGCTCGAAGGTGACCTGCTCCACTACAGCTATCCCTCCCTCGACGCCCACCGCGAGCGCATTGAACGGTACAGCGACCTGCACGCCCAAGCGCTGCACCGGTCGGGCCGGCGCGCCGGAGCGGTCAAGCGATGGTTGTCGCCCGTGGCCAAGTTCCTTCAAGGCTACGTGCTGCAGGCGGGCTTCCTCGATGGAAAAGCGGGCTGGCACATCGCCACCCTCAGCGCCCGGGCCGTGTGGCTGAAGTATGCGAAGCTCCACGCCCTTCAGCATGAGCCCCCCGCCTGAGCACATCGTCCTGAGCCGCCCGGACAGCATCGGTGACGTGATGCTCACCCTGCCCATGGCGGGCCTGCTCAAGGAACGGTTCCCAGGCGTGCGCATCACGTTCATCGGCCGCGACTACACCGCACCCGTGCTGCGGTGCTGTAGCCATGTGGACCAGGTGCTGACCCTGGAGGACCTGATGGCCGGTGAAGCCGGGTCCATGCTCTCCGACCTGCGCGCCGATGTGTTGGTGCATGTGTTCCCCCACCGCGCCGTGGCCCGCTGGGCGCGGTCCGCCCGGATCCCCATGCGCATCGGGACGTCACACCGGTGGTGGCACTGGACCACGTGCACGCATCGTGTGGCGTTCAGCCGACGTCGGAGCCCGCTTCACGAAGCCCAGTTGAACACGATGCTGCTGCGTCCGCTCGGCCTGGAAGGTGTGCCCTCCCTGGCGCAGCTGAGCGAACGCACCGGCTTCAGCGCGCCGCTGCACACGGTCCTTCCGGCCGACCTGGCCCCGACCGCGGGGCGCACAGTGATCCTTCATCCGGGTTCGCAGGGCAGCGCCGTGGAATGGGGGCTGGACAACTTCGCTGCGCTGATGCGCGGTCTGAACCGGCTCGGCATCCGCACGGTGGTCACCGGCACCGCTGTGGAGGCTGAACGCTACCGCCCCCATCTTCCGTGGAGCGATCCGCTGGTCCTTGATGCCGGTGGACGACTGAGCCTGGAGCAGCTGGTGGCCCTCATCGGCAGTGCGGATGGACTGGTGGCGGCAAGCACGGGACCGTTGCACATCGCTGCCGCGTGCGGCATCCGTGCCGTGGGCCTGTTCGCCCCCCGTCGCCCCATCCATCCAGGGCGTTGGGCCCCGATCGGCCGCGATGCCCACGCATTGGTGCATGACCCGGACTGCCCCACATGCCGCGCAGGACGGCCGTGCGACTGCATCACGCGGATCGCTCCGGAGCGTGTGCTGGCGCTGCTTGAAGGCCTGCCTGCGCATTGAGCCAGCGCCCGCCGAACACGAATAGCGCGGCGTACAAGGCGAAGAAGGTCGCCCCGGTCTGGGTCTCCAGGGTGTCCTCCGTGAGGCACGACACCAGGAAGATGGCCGCCCACGCCGCGAAGACCGGGTGCCGCCAGGCACGGAACACCACCACGGGCGCCACCCAACAGGCCAGGATGAACAACAGGCCCGGCAGGCCGAAGCTGATGAGCAGCGTGAGGAACTCGTTGTGCGCGCGGTTGCGCCAGGCCGGATCCAGCGGGCTGTGCAGTTCCTCGTAGGCGCGTGCGAACTCCGGACGGGTGTCGCCCGTGCCGACACCCGTCCACAGGTGCCTCTGTGCGATCCACCAGCCCGTCCGCCAATAGGCCAGCCGCATGGTGAGGCTGTGCCCGTTCGGATCGCCGATGGCCCGATGGCGGTCGAGCTCCATCCGCAGTTGTTCCACACGGGCCATCAGGAGCGGCTGGCGCCCGGTGCGTACGCTCGGCATGCCCTGCTCGATGCGGCGCACGTCCTCGTCGGTGAGCGCCAGCAGACCCACGGAGTCCTTGGTCAGCCCCCTGCTGGCCAGGTAGCGGACCAGTGTGCCGCGCAGTTCCTGGCCCCGGTCGTCCTTGTCGTACAATCCGAGGCGACTGCGGAGCGCCCAGCCCCGCGCAAGCTCCTCCTTGGCCACATGCACCCATACCGGATGTCCGTTCTCCCATTGCGGGTCGGCGACATCGTGGTAGTACGGCTCGCCACCGGCGCTGCGTTCCCCGAGATCCTCGACCCGCAGCGGGGTGTACGGGCGCGGCCGGAGCATGCCGAACAGGATCATCAGCGCTGCGCCAGGCGCCAGCACCAGCGCCGCGCGGACCGACCAGCGGACGGGCGGGCGGGCGCCGCCCACGCCGCGCCACGCCAGCACCACGAGCGCCACGCCCAGGGTGCTCAAGCCGCTGAGACTGCCGACCCCCACCAGGAAGCCCACGGCCCACATCGCGCCGAGACCATGCACGGCGCGCAGCCACTGCTGGGGCGGACGGTCCAGGATGAACACACAGGTGGCGAGGGCGAGGAGCAGCCCCAGCCGCACATGGCTGATGAAGATGCTGACCGCGCGATGGTCACCGCTCTGCAGGTGGCCGCCCGCCACGACCAGGCACACCGCCGTGCTGGCCACCACGCTCCAGGCCCCGGTGCGCAGCACATCGCGGATGGCCCGCTCCCCCATGGGCGGCGAGGTGGACAGCACCACCCCGAAGACGAGCACGGGGAGCAGGATGCGGGTGAGGTCGAACGCCCAGGCGCGGTCCTCGGACCAGACGATGCCTGCTGCGTGCAGCAGAAAGGTGGCGATGAAGGCCAGCGACCACGGACCGGTGAACGCCTGGCGGAAGCGCCTCCCCATGTCGCGGGCGGCCAAGCCCTCGCCCAGCCAGCCCAGCAGCATCAGGATCTGCGCATTGCTGAGCAGCACATTGTTCCATGGCAGGGCGGCCGCCGCGATGAACAGGCCCGCCATGCGGACCAGACCGAAGCGCCGCACCCAGCGTTCCGCCGGGTTCCCCGCGGCCATCCGCGGCATCAGCTCAGGGCTTGGTGCCGGCCAGGATCCCGCTGTAGCCACCGTCGGTGAGGGCCTTCACCGCGGCCTGCACGTAAGGGTCGGTGATGAGCGCCGCCTTGGCCCGGCCCGTCTGCAGGTCGTACCGGGACACGATCTCGTTGCGCAGCATCTCCTCCACCTCCGTACGGAACAGGTCGAGCTCCTCGGCCGGGTCGGGCGCCAGCTCCTTCTTCAGTTCCTCGAAGGCCTTCTGCGCATGGCCGTAGTACCGCTCCTTGCGTGCCACCTCCTCGAGCTTCGCGTAGGCCTCCATGCTCTCGGTATCGTAGGTGAAGCTGCGTGACCGGGCGAACTCCGTGAACCGGTGATAGAGCTCGTCGCTGATGGTGAACCGCTCGGGCGGGCCGATGCTGTCGTGCGTGCGCCGGTGGTCCGTGGCGAAATCGAACAGGATGTCCTCCGCATAGAGGCCGCCCACCACCTTGGCCAGTTCGGGTTCGGTGACGGGCACATCGGGCAGGATGCCCCGCCCGTCGTACACCGTGCGGCCATTGCGGGTCTTGAAGGCCACGAGGTTCGTGTCCGTGCGCACGGTGGCCTTGCCGCTGCTGTCGCGGTGCGCATAGTCCAGCTTCTGGATGCAGCGTCCGCTGGGGATGTAGTACTTGGCCACGGTGACCTTCAGTTTGCTGTTGTAGAACAGGTCGCGCGTCTGCTGAACGAGGCCCTTGCCGAAGGTGCGCTCGCCCACCACGACGGCACGGTCCAGGTCCTGCAGCGCGCCGCTGACGATCTCGCTGGCGCTGGCCGAGCCACCATCGACCAGCACCACCAGTGGCATGGTCGCGTCCTCCGGCTCACTGAGCGTGCGGTAGCTCTTGTCCCACTCGGCGATGCGGCCCTTGGTCTCCACCACGGGCTCGTTCTTGGGCACGAAGAGGTTGACGATGTTCACCGCTTCGCGCAACAGGCCGCCGCCATTGCCGCGCAGATCGAGGATGAGGTGACGCGCCCCCTCCTGCTTGAGCTGCTTCATGGCGTTGCGCACATCGGCGCTCGCGGTCTGCGTGAAGCTGTTGAGCTTGATGTAGCCCACCATGTGGGTGGCGTCCACAATGCCCTTGTAGGGCACGTCAGGGATCTTGATCTCCTCACGCGTGATCAGCTTCTCCGACGGCTCGGCGGTGCCCCGCTTGAGCAGCATGCGCACCGGCGTGCCGGCCTGTCCCTTCAATAGCTTGCTCACCTCCTCGGTGTCGAGGCCGCGCACCTTCCGGCCATCCACCTCCAGGATCTCGTCGCCGGCCCAGATGCCCGCCTTCGCCGCAGGGAAGCCCTCATACGGCTCGCTGATCACCATGCCATCGCCCTGGCGCTTGATGAGCGCGCCGATGCCTCCGTACTGCCCCGTGGTCTGGAAGCGGTACTCCTCGATGTCGCTTTCCGGGATGTACTGCGTGTAAGGGTCGAGCGAGGAGAGCATCGCATCGATGCCCGTCTTCATCAGCGTGCCGGGCTTGGTGTCCTCGACATAGTAGACGTTGAGCTCCTTGTAGAGCTCGGTGAAGATCTCCAGGTTCTTGGAGATCTCGAAGTAGCTGTCGCCCGCCGCGATGGTGAGGGCGCCGGAAGCGGCCAAGGCGCCACCGATGATCCAGGTGCGCAGGCGGGGGGTGCGGGGTGCGTTCATGGGTGAATGAGGCTTCATGGAACGGGGTCGTGGCCATGCCCGCCCCAAGGATGACAAGATAGGAAGCGCTTGAGGGTGAGCCAGCCGCCGCGGAAGGGACCATGGCGGCGCAGGGCCTCCACGCCGTAGGTGCTACAGCTGGGTGTGTATCGGCACGCACCGGGCAGCAACGGCGACAGGGTGAACTGGTAAAGGCGGATGAGGCCGATCATGGCGGTGATGAGCAGCCTACGCATGTTCCTTGAACCAACGGTCCAGCGCGCGGATCATTTTACCCTCCACCTCGGCGTAGGCCGGCACGGCACGGCCCTGCAGCACGAAGAGCAAGCCGCATGAGCGGCCGAGCTGGCGTAACCGGTCGTGGTAAATGTGCTTGTGCAGGCGGTAGGCCTCGCGCATGCGCCGACGGGCCCGGTTGCGGTCCACTGCACGCGGGAGGTTGCGCTTCGGCACGGCGAAGGCCACCTGGGCTGGAACGGGGGCATCGAGCTCCATGAACAGGCCGGTGAGGCGGAAGGGCGGAACGTGCACCGTGCGCCCCTCGGCGATGAGCCGCTGGATGCGCGGACGGCCGCGAAGGCGCTCCTGCTTGGGGAAGGTATGACGCTCCATGCCGACGTGATCGGCCCGGAAGGCCGGGACGTTGGCCCCGTGACATCCGGGGCCTATTTCTTCTTGCCGAGCCTCTTGATGTACAGCTCGATGGCACCCGTCATGCTCGGGGCCTCCGGCAGGGGGGCCTCGATGTCCAGCCGCAGACCGGCATCGCGCACCGCCTTGCTGGTCGTTGGGCCGAACGCTGCGATGACCGCGCCGTTCTGGTCGAACTTCGGGAAGTTCTTGAACAGGCTCTCGATCCCCGCCGGGCTGAAGAACACCAGCATGTCGTACTTCAGGTTCTTCAGGTCGCTGAGGTCGCTGGCCACCGTGCGGTAGAACACCGCGTTGGTGTACTTCACCCCCGCCTTGTCCAGCAGCGCGGGGATCTCCGCCTTCTGGATGTCGCTGCACGGCACCAGGTACACCTCGTCCTTGTGCTTCTTGATCACGTCCAGCAGGTCCTGGAACGTGTTCTTGCCGATGAAGACCTTGCGTTTGCGGTACACGATGTACTTCTGCACGTAGTACGCCACGCTCTCGCTGACGCAGAAGTACTTCATGCTTTCCGGCACCGTGAGCCGAAGCTCCTTGCACATCCGGAAGAAATGGTCCACCGCATTACGGCTGGTGAGCACGATGGCCGAGTGGTCCAGGATGTTGATGCGCTCCTGCCGGAAGTCCTGCGCAGGAACGGCCTCCACCTTGATGAACGGCTTGAAGTCGATCTTCAGGCCGTACTTCCTGCCGAGCTCGTGGTAGGGGGACTTGACGTCCGTGGGTTCCGGCTGCGAAACGAGGATGGTCTTGATCTTCAAGGCCGCTCGGTTAGTGAAGTTGGAACACGGATGGGCCGGAACGCTGAAGGGTCTGGAGCACGAGGAACACAGGCAGGCTCTCGGCGGCGCAAAGGTACAGGAAAATGTGCCTGAGCGGGACCCCCGCCGATCGCCCGATGAGCCCCGCCCGGCCCCACCGGAGGAGCACGATCGCCGAGGCGATCACCCCGCCCGTCGGCAGCAGTACGAACCGCATTTCCGGCCGAAAGGCCACCAACACCGCCACGGGCAGCAAGGCCGCCCCCAGCACCAGGTGATCGATCACCAGAACGTAGATGTACTCCTGCAGGCCACCGTCGCCCTGGAAGAGCCATCCCACCAACCGGAGCACGAACACCTGCGCGAGCACCACCAGCACCAGCAGGGCCACCACCCCGAAGTAGCCCACCGGACCCGCATCCGCGATGCCGCGCATCACCAGTGCCTGATGCAGGAACAACCCCAGGCCCGCCAGCAACGCCACCAGCAGCCCCAACATCGAGCGGTCCTGCAGGTCGATGTCCTCGCGCAGGCTCCGCCGACTGATGCGAGCGCCGAACGCCCCGTTGAGGATCAGGCCCCATTTGCGGGGCGACACGACGTTCGTCCAGGCCAGCTGCACCAGCACGGCCAGCAGCACCAGCACCACCCAATCGGCGCTCAAGGGGTCGTGGATCCGCGGTTCACCCATGGCCGGCGGGCAAAGGTATCCGGCGGCGCCGGGGGTGGGCGTGCTACTTTTGCAGCCCCGGTGAACGGCCAGGCCGACACCGCGAACACCCCCGCAGCATGTCCACCACTTCCGCCAACGGCACCGCCACCAAGGCCGCCACCGACCTCTTCCAACACCACGACCACTACTTGGTGGACGAACTGCTCACCGAGGAACAGAAGCTGATCCGCGACACGGCGCGCAAGCACGTGAGCAAGCACCTCAAGCCCATCATCGAGGAGCGTTTCGAGAAGGCCGAGTTCAGCAAGGACATCATCCCCGGGCTGGCGGAGATCGGCGCCTTCGGCCCCTTTGTACCGGAGGAATACGGCGGCCCCGGGCTGGACCAGATCAGCTACGGCCTCATCATGCAGGAGATCGAGCGCTGCGACAGCGGCCTGCGCAGCCTGTGCAGCGTGCAAGGCTCATTGGCCATGTACCCCATCTGGAAGTACGGCAGTGAGGAGCAGAAGAAGAAGTGGCTGCCGGACATGGTGCAGGGCAAGAAGATCGGCTGCTTCGGCCTCACCGAGCCCGACTACGGCAGCAACCCCAGCGGCATGGTCACCACCTTCAAGGACATGGGCGATCACTACCTGCTGAACGGCGCCAAGATGTGGATCAGCAACGCGCCCTTCGCCGACCTCGCGATCGTGTGGGCCAAGGCCGAGAACACCGAGGGTCGCATCCATGGCCTCATCGTGGAGCGCGGCATGGAGGGCTTCACCACGCCCACCACGCACGGCAAGCTGAGCCTCCGCGCCAGCCCCACCGGCGAGCTGGTGTTCGACAACGTGAAGGTGCCCAAGGGCAACCTGCTTCCCAACAAGAGCGGCTTGGGCGCACCCATGGGCTGCCTGGACAGCGCTCGTTACGGCATCGCGTGGGGCACCCTCGGCGTGGCCATGGAGTGCTACGATGTGGCCCTGCGCTACAGCAAGCAGCGCATCCAGTTCGGCAAGCCCATCGGTGCCTTCCAGCTCACGCAGAAGAAGCTGGCCGAGATGATCACGGAGATCACCAAGGCCCAGCTCCTCACCTGGCGCCTGGGCGTGCTGCGCAGCGAGGGCCGCGCCACCACGCAGCAGATCAGCATGGCCAAGCGGAACAACGTGCACCTCGCGCTCACTGTGGCGCGGGAGGCGCGCCAGATCCTCGGCGGCATGGGCATCACCAACGAATACCCCATCATGCGCCACATGATGAACCTGGAAAGCGTGGTGACCTATGAAGGCACGCACGACATCCACCTGTTGATCACCGGTGCAGAGGTGACCGGGATCCCGGCGTACAAGTAGACGTTGCACGATCGCGTGTTCATCATCGGTGCCGATCGGGGCACTGGTGCGGGTGCGCGTCCGGTAGCTTCACGTCATGAAGCACCCCTTCGCGTTCGTGCTCGTATTCCTGTTCGGGATGATGACCCAGGCCCAAGTGACCCTCAACACCTACTATGTGATCCCGCCGACCAACGGCTGCGATGGGCTCGGGGCCTTCGGCCCGGCCAGTGCGTTGTACCCCGTCGGCTGTTCAGCTCCATACCTGTATGACGTGATCCCGTCCGGCTGTGCCGTGTCCCCGTGGGGCTGGCCGCCGTTCTGGGTGTCCAACGACACGGTGTACACGAACCTCTGCTCCACACCCTGCTCCATCACGATGTGGGACTCCAACGGGGTGCCCTGTGTGATCCTCTGCCAGTTGCCCGGTGGCCTGGGCCTGCCCATGGACCCTGCCGGACAGGAGGACGGGCTCCACGTGACCACCAACCCGGTAAGCACCGAAGGAGGGCCCGTGGAGTTGAAGCTGCGCGGCTCAGGCCCGGTGGACGTCTCCGTGACCGATGGCCTTGGTCGCGTCCTGTATGCCACGAGGGCGCCTTCTGGAACGGCCCTGCTCCCCACGGCCGGGATGCGACCGGGCCTCCACCTGGTGCAGGCGCGGTGGCCCGATGGTCAGAGCGCCACGCTCCGGTTGGTGCTCCAGTGAAGCGGGCGGCGATCAGCCCTCCTCCTGGATCACCTCCGCCAACTGAAGCTGCAACCACCGGCGCGCCTCGGCCTCGTCGTTGAACACGCGCGTGCGGAACACCGTGGGGAAATAGGTGAAGAACAGCTTGGTGACCATCTCCGCCATGCTGTCGTGCACCACCACCGCCAAGGCCCTAAGGGTGTCCTGCCCGCGCTCCGGACCGAAGTGGTCCACGCCCGTGACCTCCATGTCGAAGTCCATGTCCCGGGGGATGATGCTGAGCATGACGCACGGCATGCCCTGGGCCAGTTCGAGGCGCGCGCGCTTGTTCTCCGCGAAACCGGGCAGGTCGATCCGCTCGCCATGCTTGTACCGTTGTTCGATGAAACCCGGCCGCACCATGGTGACCGTGGCGATGCGGGTCTCGATGCTCCGTGGTCGGAAGCGCATGGCCTCCGAAGATAGCGCTCCCTGTCCAAGGGGCTGACGGGTAGCTTTGGGCCGCCGGTCGACGGCACTCCACCGGCGGAACCCGCCCCCGACCCGTCCCGTAGAAGCCGTTCCGCGCGCCACCCCGCATGCTGTTCAACTCGATCGATTTCGCGGTCTTCCTGCCGATCGTGTTCCTCCTGTACTGGGGGGTCTTCCGGCGTTCGGTGGCCTGGCGCAACGCCTTCCTCATCCTGGCCGGATGCGTGTTCTACGGCTGGTGGGACTGGCGCTTCCTGGGCCTGTGGCTCTTCACCGCCGGGGTGGACTACCTGGTGGCGCTGGCCCTGGCCCGCACCGAGGCCCCCGCCGGCCGCAAGCTGCTCATGGGCCTGAGCCTGACGGCCAACCTGGGGCTGCTCGGCTTCTTCAAGTACTACGATTTCTTCCTGCAGAGCTTCGTGGACGCCTTCACGCTGCTGGGCCGGCCGATCGATGCGCGTCCGCTGGGGCTGGTGCTTCCCGTGGGCATCAGCTTCTACACCTTCCAGAGCCTGAGCTACACCTTCGATGTGTACCGCAGGCAGCTGCCCGCCGTGCGCGAGGCCACGACCTTCTTCGCCTTCGTGAGCTTCTTCCCCCAGTTGCTGGCCGGCCCCATCGAACGGGCCCGCCACATGCTGCCCCAGTTCGGCACCGAGCGCCGCTTCGACGAGGCCGCGGCGTATGACGGCGTGCGACAGATGCTGTGGGGCCTGTTCAAGAAGGTGGTGGTGGCCGACCACTGCGCCGCCTTCGTGAACCCCGTGTTCGGCGCCCACGAGACCCACGACGGCAGCACCCTCGCCCTGGCCGTGCTCCTCTTCGCCTTCCAGATCTACGGCGACTTCAGCGGCTACAGCGACATCGCCATCGGCTGCGCGCGGCTCTTCGGCTTCGAGCTGATGCGCAACTTCGCCTACCCCTACTTCAGCCGCGACATCGCGGAGTTCTGGCGCCGCTGGCACATCAGCCTCAGCACTTGGTTCCGCGACTACCTCTACATCCCCCTGGGCGGCAGCCGCGGCGGCAAGGCGCGCACCGTGCGCAACGTGCTCATCATCTTCCTGGTGAGCGGCTTCTGGCATGGCGCCAACTGGACCTTCGTGGCCTGGGGCGCCGTGAACGGCCTGCTCTTCCTGCCGCTGCTGCTGCGCGACACGCACCACGCGATGAGCGATGCGGTGGCCGCCGGCCGCCTGCTGCCCAGCGCCCGTGAGGCCCTGCAACTGCTCGCCACCTTCCTGCTGGCCTGCTTCGCGTGGACCTTCTTCCGCGCCGAGAGCATGGGGCAGGCCGTGGACATCCTGGGCGCCATCGCCTCTCCGGGCCTGCTCGAAGCGCCGTACCTCGGTGATAAAAAGGGCCTGGCCTTCGCGCTGCTCGGCATCGGCATCACCCTGGCCTTGGAATGGCTGGCCCGCGAGCGGCAATATGGTCTGCAGCTGGACGGCCTGCTCCCGTTGCCGGTGCGCCGCCTGGTGTACTACGGCCTCATCGCCGTGCTCACGCTCACCGCACCGCTGGGCGGTGGCGAGTTCATCTATTTCCAGTTCTGATGGTGGGCCGCTTCATCCTCCGGATCGTGCTGCTGGGCCTGCCCGCCCTGGCGATCCCCGCCGCCTACCTGCTGCTGCTGCGGGACACCGTGCCGCCCCCCCGCATCACCAACAACATCGCCCTCAATGAGAAGCTCGCCTTCGTACGTGAGCGCTTCTCCGACGGGGTCGATGTGCTAGCCGTGGGCTCATCGATGACGCTGAACAACCTGGCCAGCGACGGGGTGATCGCCCATTTCGGCACCGACCGGTACGTGAACGCCGCCGCGTGGGGCCTGGGCGCCGCCGAACTGCCCGTGCTGGGCACCCTGCTCACCGACCGGCTGCGGCCGCACACCGTGCTGGTGGCCACCAACCTGATGGACTTCCGCAGCGCGGGCCGGCAGCTGGGCACCGACAGCGCGGCCATGGCGCGTTTCCTCGACGGCGGTCCGCTCGCCCTGAGCTACCTGCGGCATTGGGATGCGCCCTATCTGCTGCGGCAGGCCGAGGCCAACCGCATCCGGTTCCGCGATCCCGGCAACTACGAGTACCTCGGTTTCGACGACCACGGTGGGGCCACCCTGGACGTGCCCGCCGACCGCATCGACCGCACCCGCTTCAACGAGGCGCCCCCGACCGCCGATCGGCTGGATGAGGCCCGCTATGAGGCCTTCGCCCGCTTCGCGCACTGGTTGAAGGCCCGCGGGGTGAAGTTGGTGGTGGTGCAATGCGCCTACCGCGACGGCCTGCGGACGGCTGCCCTCGACGCGTTGCAGCAGGCGCACGTGGCCCGGCTGCGGGCCCTGCTGGAGCCCCTCGGCCACACGCTGATCGACGGCAACGCCCACCGCTGGTCGGACGACCTGTACGTGGACGGAAGCCACCTGGGGCGCGCCGGTGCGGCGCAGTTCACCGACATTTGCCTCCCGCCGCGCGGCGCGGGGGGCCGATGATCTTCAACTCGATCGCCTTCCTGGTCTTCTTCGTGGTGGTGACCACCGCGTACCACCTGCTGCCGCACCGCTGGCGCTGGCCGATGCTGCTGGCCGCCAGCTGCTGGTTCTACATGGCCTTCGTGCCGGTGTACATCCTCATCCTGGCCTTCACGATCGTGGTGGACTACGGGGCGGGGCTGCTCATCGAGCGCAGCGAGGGTGTCGCCCGCAAGCGCTGGCTCATCGCCAGCATCGTGGCCAACGTGGGCGTGCTCGCCATCTTCAAGTACTACGGATTCCTCACGGAGAACATCGAGGCGATGGTGCGCGCAGCAGGCTGGAGCGGCTACAGCATCCCCGACCTGGGCATCATCCTTCCCATCGGCCTCAGCTTCCACACCTTCCAGAGCCTGAGCTACACCATCGAGGTGTACTACGGCCGCCAGCGTGCCGAGCGCCACCTGGGCATCTTCAGCCTGTACGTGATGTTCTATCCGCAGCTGGTGGCCGGCCCCATCGAGCGACCGGGCAACCTGCTGCGCCAGCTGCACCTGCCCATGGCCTTCGACCCCGGCCTGCTGGCCAGCGGGCTGCGCCTCATGGCCTGGGGCTTCTTCAAGAAGATCATGATCGCCGACCGCGTGGGCGTGATGGTGGACCATGTGTACGACGCCCCGCACCTGCACGACGGCCCAGCGCTCATCCTGGCCTCGCTGCTCTTCGCCGCGCAGATCTACTGCGACTTCAGCGGTTACAGCGACATCGCCCTCGGCGCCGCGCGATGCCTGGGCATCGACCTGATGCGCAACTTCCGTACGCCCTACGCCAGTACGAGCATCAGCGAGTTCTGGCGCCGCTGGCACATCAGCCTCAGCACCTGGTTCCGCGACTACGTGTACATCCCGCTGGGCGGCAACCGCGTGCTGACCTGGCGCCGGTACTACAACCTGCTCATCACCTTCCTGCTCAGTGGCCTGTGGCACGGCGCGGCCTGGACCTACATCATCTGGGGCGGCCTGCACGGCCTGTTCCTCATCGGCGCCATCGTCACCGAGGGCGGAAGGACGCGCATCGGGCAGTGGCTCGGCCTGCACCGCCGGCCGCGGCTGCACATGGCCCAGCAGGTGATCACCACCTTCCTGCTGGTGGACCTGGCCTGGATCTTCTTCCGCGCCAACAGCGTGCAGGACGCGTTCCACATCGTGGGGAACCTGTTCACCGGGCTGGACGGCTTCCTCACCGCCGACGCCTTCAGCCTATGGGCCCCGCTGGTGGGGGCCGGGCGCGGTGAGATGCTCCTGGCCGTGGCCGGTATCGCCGCCATGGAAGCGGTGCAATGGCTGGACCACCGGAAGGGCGCCACCGCCTGGCTGGCGGAACGCAGCACGATGCAACGCTGGGCCCTGTACACCGGCCTCGTCGGCAGCATCATCTTCCTGGGCAGCTACTACCACACTTCGCCCTTCATCTACTTCCAGTTCTAGATGACCGTTCGCCGCCTTCTCCGCTGGATCGCCGCGCTGGCCCTGCCCTTCGCGCTGGTCTTCGGCATCGTGCTGGCGGTGGACCCCTTCAACTACTTCGACCGCTTCCACCCGATCCCCGACACGCTCAAGCGGAAGAACCTGTACCACGATGGCCGCACCATGCCCTTCAGCAACCTGCTGTGGAAGCTGATCGAGCTGCGGCGCACCCCGCAGGACCGCATCCTGCTAGGCGATTCGCGCCTCTCGCATTTCGACCTCGACCACCTGGAGCGCGTGAGCGGCCACCGCTACTACAACCTGGGCGTACCCGGAGGCAACACGCGCACCCTGGCCGACCTGTTCGCCTTCTCCGCCCAGGCCCCACTGAAGGAAGTGGTGGTGCAGGTGTCGTTCCGCGGCATGAACCGCGGCATGGACTGGGACCTGTACAGCGAACCGCGCCTGCTGCTGGACCAGCCCTTCCTGTACCTGAGCAACCGGCGCGTGCTGGAGGCCACCGTGCTGAACCTGCGCAGCGCCTGGCTGCCCTCCACCGTGCACTACGATGCACTCCCGCCCGACCACTGGCAGCGCGTGCTGGACATGGAGCGCACCAACGCATCGGACTTCACCCTGGACAGCGTGGCCTTCGCCCGGTTGGAACGCATCGCCGCGCGGTGCAAGGCACAGGGCTGCGCCCTCCGGTTCGTGGAATACCCCACGCATTCCGAGGTGCAGCGCATCTACGCCGACGCGGGGCTTGAACCCCTGCGCGCAACCTATCTGGACCGCCTGCGCGCGCTGGCACCCGTGACCGACCTGGACCGCCCCGGCCTGTTCCCGACGGACCGGGCCCTGTGGCGCGACCCGCTGCACCTGACGACCACGGCCCAGCGCGCGGTGATCGACACGGTGTGGACGAGCGCGCGATAGAGCGGATCCATCCCCGCCGCCTTCTGCATGTTCGATCGCTTCGTGTTCGGCCTGGCCACCTGGCGCCCCGAGCCGAAGGAGGCCAATGGGCATGGGCGAACAGCTCGCGCACCAGGGCTACCTGAACTCGATCCCGGCGTGAGGGGCGGGGTCGCTCAACGCCCGCGAACGAACCGTTGGGCCAGCCGGATGCCCGGACCTTCTGTCAACACCGTATAGAGCCCCGGGGCCAGCCCCTCCACTCCGACCTCCACATCCACGTCACCGCCGGTCGGCTGCTGAAGGACGGTGCGACCGTGCGCATCCAGGATCCGTACCCGCTCCGCCTGGGGCGAGGAACCGGTGATCCAGAGGCGGTCCACCGCGGGATCGGGATACACCCGCAACGCCTCAGCGGCAGGCACGCTCGTGCCCGTAATGATGCCAGCGTGGTAGGCGATGAGGTAGGTGTCTGACGGTCCCATGCGGCCGGTGAGGATGAGCGTGTCCCCGAGCGCCTCCACTTCTGCGATGGACACCCCGTAGTTCAAGTACGACACCGGTGCGCCACCATCAGCGATCCCGACCAGCACGCCTTCCACGGGGGTGAACCCCGCCCTTCGCGTCAGGCTCACCCAGGTGCCTCCAAAGTTGTCCACCTCCAGGTCGGTGAGCAGATGATCGCCCAGCAACGGAAGGGTCTGTTGCCAGAGCACGACGCCCGAGGTGTCCACGGCGCCCACGTGAAGCACCGGCCCGGCGCTCAGCGTGGCGTAGTGCACATGGCCTTCGGAGCCGATGAGGCGGGTGGTGGTGGGAACGCCCGCAGCGGGCGCCGGGATCGACGGCAGGGGTTCAAGGCCGGGCAGCCGCAGCGCGGACAGGTCCGGCGGGGTGCCCAGCACCACCCGGTCCGGAAAGACCACCAGGTTGTCTGCGCCGGGCACGGCGGCCGATCCCGCCGGCCATCCGGCCCGGTCCAGGCGACGCACGCTGTCGCCCACGGCGAACAACCACCCGAACGGGGTGTACTCCGCGTCGCGGTGATGCTCACTCCCGCCGAAGAGCCGTGACCGGCCCCCATTCTGCGGAATGATCGCAACCCACTGATAGTCACCGATCCATAGGTCCACATTCACCCGCAATTGCACGGTATCCCGCCAGGCCTTCATCTCCTGGTAGATGGGGGTGGGCCACTGGTCCCAGGTCCCGGAGAAGGTAGGCCGGTTGGCCGTGCCGATCACCGTACCATCCGGTCCGACGGTGACCAGATAGTCACTCCCGTACAAGGACCCCTTCATCCAATAGATGCGGTCCATCTCGGCGTCCGCCGCCACAAGCAGTGGATTCGGCCAATACCCTCCGGAGAGGCTCCACAGGGGCTGAATGGGCAGCTGGGCCTTCAACGCGGTGACCGCCATCAAGCCGGCCAGGGTCACCAGCAACGAAGCGGAATTCCTGCACACGATCATGGCCATGGGGTCGCGCATTGAATGGTGTACCCGTTCCCCGGTCCCAGATCGCCGGCCCAATAGATGTCGCCATCCCGTTCGAAGATCCGCAGGATGGGCTCGCTCACGGGGTAGGCCTGCAAGGTGCCGTCGCTGCGTTCCTGCCGGATGAAGGTGGAGCCGGTGGCGATCCACGCCCGGCCATGCTGGTCGAACTCCCAGCCCGTGATCGGGTCCGTGGTCGGCAGTTGGATCCGCCAGAGCTCCGCCCCACCGAGCAGGTAGGCGCCGGACCACAATTCCAAGTTCGGCTTCTTGATCAACCAGAACAGGGTATCACCGCTCGTGCGCACCTTGCCCCAAGTGACCGTGTCCGCGAACACGGTGATGGAATCCAATACGGCGCCCGTGTATCGATGCAACCGCGTGACCATGGGCAGGTGGCAGGCCAGCAGGGTGTCCCCGTGGAGCGCCAGGCCCTGGATCTCGCGATCGAAGCAGGCGCACCACTGGGAGCTGAGCGACCAGACCGTATGGCCCCAACCGAAGTTGCCAAAGGGACAGTTGTCAGCCTCCCCATGAATGTAGCGTATCCCGTTCCGCTCCGTCAGGCCTCTGAAAAACTGACCGGTCCATAATGAATCCGAACAGGGCAGGTAGGCGCCGTTCACGAAAATGTAGTTCGTGGTGTTGATCATGTCGCTCCACACGCTGCCCCCGCCGCCAAGAAAGGCCCAAGTGACCTCATCCAGTCGGCACTCCTGCGGGAACATGGACGGCACGCCCATGGGATCGAACCCGAACTGCTGTTCGTATGCGAGCGAAGAACAGGTCGATAGGTTCTGGGGCGACGGCGTTCCGTGATGAGTCCAGCGTGTATATTGAGGGGCGAGTCCCACTCCCAGTGCGCTGCTGATCGTGTTGGGTCCCGACTCGAAGGTCCACGGCGCATGCTGCCAGACGATGTCCATGGGCAGCTGGGCCTGCGCGCCTGGCATGGCCAGCAGCATCATGAGGCCGATCGAACCGATCCGCGATCCCTGATCCATCCTGTTGAAGGTATGACGCGGATGGATTCATGGGTTGCCTGCTGGGAGCATCTGCCCCGACCAACGAACAAGGTTGAGCGGACCTGATCCTTACTTCAACCGATGCGCGATCCACGCCGCGCCGAAGGCCTCCACGAGGCTCCAAGGCACGGCCACGGGCAGGATGCCGATGGGCAGCACCCCGAGGTTGCCGATCACCACCCACATGAGCGCGAAGCCCACCCACCAGGCCGTGAGCCCCGTGGACCACAGCGGGTGCCGGCGCGCCAGCCACACCACGGCGATGGCGAAGAGCAAGGCCCACAGGCCCCAGATCGCGCCGTTCACCGGTGCCGCGGGGAACTCGAGCCCGAGCCCGGCATAGTGCTCCGCCCACGGCCCGGGCAGCACCACCTGGTTGCGGACGAACTCGTTGATCGAGACCCAGGCGGTGATGGCGAGCAGGGCCACCACGGTGCGAAGTGCATCCCAGCGCATGGCCGAATGTAGCCATCCCCGTTCACCACCTCCCCTCCGGCCGTTGCCTCCGCCGTCCTCCCCGTTGCCCGATCCATCCCCACCGTTCAACTATGTTCTTCGTTCATCAACTAATTATTTCGTTAACCTTGACCCATGGAACGGCTGACACGCGCTGAGGAGGAGGTGATGCAGGTGCTGTGGCGCATCGGACCGGCCTTCGCCAAGGACATCCGCCAGGCGATGCCCAAGCCCCGGCCCGCCATCACCACGGTGAGCACCATCGTCCGCATCCTGGAGGCCAAGGGCTTCGTGGACCACGAGGTGCTGGGCCGCAGCCACCGCTACACGGCCCGGGTGCACAAGACCGACTACGCGCACCGCAGCGCGCGGCGCCTGCTGAAGGACTACTTCGCCGGATCGCCCCAGGCGCTGGTGTCCAGCTTCATCGAACGCGCCGACATCGACGCGCGCGAACTGGAGGCGCTGCTGGCCCTGCTGAAGCAACAACGCAAGCGCTGACATGGCCCTCCTCCCCTTCTACCTGCAGGCCAACATCGCCTTCGCGATCCTCCTCGCCGCCTATGCCGTGGGCCTGCGCCACAGCCCGCTGCTGGGCGCCCGCCGCGCCTTCCTGCTGTTGGGCCCCGCCGGTGCGTTCGCTTTTCCGCTGCTACCCAGCATCCCGGTGTCCTCCGCCCTGGCACCCGTCACCCTTCCCCTCATCACCGTGAGCCCGGATGCCGGCGCACCGCTCGATCCGGCGGTGAGCCTGATCGCCATGCACGGCGGTGTGAGCCTCGTGCTGATCGCCCGCCTCCTGTGGCGCATCGCCGTTGCCGGACGCACAGTCCGCCAGGGCGGGCCCGTCGCCATGGCCTTTCTAGGACATGTGCATCTGCCTCCGCATCTGGCCGGAGCGGAACGTGAGGCCGTCCAGCAGCACGAACTCGCGCACGTACGCCTCGGCCACTCCTACGACCTCATCGCCTTCGAGCTGCTGGCCGCGCTGTGCTGGACGAACCCGCTCTGGCGGTGGGCCCTGCGCGAACTGCGGCTGGTGCACGAGCTGCAGGCCGACCGCGCCGCGGCGCGGACCGCTCCGGACTACGCCCTCACCCTGCTCGCCCAGGCCCTGGGGACCGACCCGCGGCACCTGCTCCATCCCTTCAACCGCTCCTTCCTCCAAACCCGCATGCTCATGTTGACCACCTCCATCTCTCCGCGCCGGGCCCTGGTCCGCGCGCTACCCACCCTCGCCCTCGCCGTGCTCGGCCTGGCCTGGATCGCTGCGACCCCCCTTCCGGTTCCCGACGGCGATGCCGCGGTGCTTCCGGGATCCGACCGCAGTGCGGAATACCCCGGCGGCATGCCGGCGCTGGCCGCCTACCTCGGCAAGGCCATCACGTATCCCGCCGGCGCACGTGCCGAGGGGGTGGAAGGCACCGTGTACGTGGGCTTCACCGTGCAGGCGGATGGCCGCGTGACGGATGCCGCGGTGAAGCGGGGCGTGCGCAACGACATCGATGCGGAGGCCCTGCGCGTGGTGGGATCCATGCCCGCGTGGACACCCGCCGCGAAGGACGGCAAGCCGGTGGCCTCGCAGATGACGCTGCCGATCGCCTTCAAGCTGGACGGCCAGTAACGGAGCGGCGCAAGGGTGGCCGAGGCCGGATCGCTCAAACGGTCTGCCGTGCCACCACACGCTCCACTTCTGCGATCGCGCGCCGCGTCTTCAGCAGCGAGTCCGGCGTCACGCTGATGGAGTCGATGCCGAGCTCCACGAGGAACTGGGCGAAGTCCGGATGGTCGCTCGGGCCCTGGCCGCAGATGCCCACCTTGGTGCCGGTGCGTTTGGCGGTGGCGATCAGCTGCTCCAGCATCCGCTTCACGGCGGGGTTGCGCTCGTCGTACAGGTGCGACACCAGCGCGCTGTCGCGGTCGAGCCCGAGGGTGAGCTGCGTGAGGTCGTTGCTGCCGATGGAGAAGCCGTCGATGTACCGGCTGAACTCCTCGGCCATGAGGATGTTGCTGGGGATCTCCGCCATGAGGTACAGCTCCAGGCCTGCCTTGCCGCGCTCGAGCCCGTACTCCTTCATCACCTTCTTCACCGCGAGCAGCTCCTCCACGGTGCGGCAGAAGGGGATCATCACCACCACGTTCTTCAGGCCCATCTTCTCGCGCACCCGCCGGATGGCCTTGCACTCGAGCCCGAAGGCCTCCTTGTAGGCATCGCTGTAGTAACGTGAGGCGCCGCGCCAGCCGATCATGGGGTTCTCCTCATGCGGCTCGTAGTGCTCGCCCCCGAGCAGGTTGCGGTACTCGTTGCTCTTGAAGTCGCTGAAGCGCACGATCACCTTGTTGGGGTGGAAGGCCGCGGCGATCTTGGCGATACCGTAGCTCAGCCGCTTCACGAAGTAGGTCTCCTCGTCCTCGTAGCCGTGGATCAGGTAGCTGATCTTGCCGCTGAGGGTGACATCGCCCAGCTCCTTGTGCTGCAAGAGGGCCAGCGGGTGGGCCTGGATGTAGTTGTTGATGATGAACTCCTCGCGGGCCAGGCCCACACCGGCGTTGGGCAGCGCGGCGAACTTGAAGGCGAGGTCGGGGCTGGCCACGTTGAGCATGATGGGCGTGCGCACCTCGGGCAGGTCGGTGAGCATCGTCTCCTCCTTGCGGAAGGGGATGATGCCCTCGTAGATGACCCCGTTGTCACCCTCGCAGCAGCTGGCCGTCACCTGCATGCCCGTGTCGAGCAGGTCGGTGGCGTTGTCACAGCCCACGATGGCGGGCACGCCCATCTCGCGCGCCACGATGGCGGCGTGGCAGGTGCGGCCGCCCTTGTTGGTGATGATGGCGCTGGCCTTCTTCATGATCGGTTCCCAGTCGGGATCGGTCATGTCGGTGACGAGCACATCGCCCTGCTTGAAGTCCTTGCCGTCCATGCCCCCGCCGCGGCCATCGAGGCTGTAGAGGATGCGCACGGTGCCCGCTCCCACACGGTCGCCGATGGCGATGCCCTTGGTGATGACCTTGGGCTGCGCGGCCCCTTCGGGATGGTCGAGCTTGTACTCCACCACGCGGTCATCGGCCTTGCGGCTGTGGATCGTCTCGGGCCGGGCCTGCACGATGAAGAGGCCACCGGTGAGCCCGTCCACGGCCCACTCCACGTCCATGGGGCACCAGGTGCCCTTCTTGTCGCTGTAGTACCGTTCGATGGCCACCACGCTGCGCGCGATCTCCAGCGCCTGCTCGTCGGTGACGCAGAACCGGTTGCGCTGGGCGCGTTCGGTGGGGATCACCGAGGTGGGCTTCCCGGGCTCCACGCCGTAGATCATCTTGCGGTCCTTGTTGCCGATCTTCTTCTCGATGATGGCGCTGTAGCCCTTGGCCAGGGTCGGCTTGAACACGAGGAACTCGTCAGGGCTCACGGCGCCCTGCACCACCATCTCGCCCAGGCCGTAGCTGCCGTTGATCAGCACCACGTCCTTGAAGCCGCTCTCGGTGTCGAGGCTGAAGGCCACGCCGCTGGCACCCAGATCGGAGCGCACCATCTTCTGCACGCCCACGCTGAGGCCGATGTCGAAATGGTCGTAGCCACGCGTCTGGCGGTACACGATCGCGCGGTCGGTCCACAGCGAGGCGAAGCAGTTGCGCACCGCGGCGATGAGGTCCTGGTGGCCGCGCACGTTGAGGAAGGTCTCCTGCTGCCCGGCGAACGAGGCGTCGGGCAGGTCCTCGGCGGTGGCGGAGGAGCGCACGGCCACATCGGTGGCCTCCTGGCCGCACTTGGCGCTGAGCTCGTCGTAGTGTGCCATGATGCCCTTCCAGATGGGCTCGGGGAACTTGCCGT
This sequence comes from Flavobacteriales bacterium, assembly GCA_016713875.1. NCBI lineage: Bacteria > Pseudomonadati > Bacteroidota > Flavobacteriia > Flavobacteriales > Flavobacteriales bacterium. The sequence continues at coordinate 3,304,924 of JADJOI010000003.1, read as the reverse complement.
TCTTGATCAGCGTGCGCACCGCGAGGCCGGTGCGGCGGATGTTCTCCACATCGTCCGCATCGAGCCCCGCCACGATGTCGCGGATCTTCTGGTCCAGCTCGTTGTGGGCGATGAAGGCCTCGTAGCTGGCCACCGTCACCACGAAGCCGCCAGGCACATTGACGCCGAGGCGGCCCAGGTGCTGGATCATCTCCCCCAGACTGGCGTTCTTGCCGCCCACCGTGGGGATGTCCTTCAGTTCAACCTCGTGAAGCCATTTCAGGTAGGCGGTGGTGCTCATGGGGATGGGGCGTACTCGTGCGAAAGCGCCCTATACGGTCGTGGTGAAATTAGGTTCGATGGACGCCTGTGGTTGCTGATGCCGGTCACCCGGGGCGGTAGGGCATCCGCACCGTGAACATGCTACCCTTGTCGCGTTCGCTCTTCACGCTGATACTGCCGCCTTGCAGCTCGGCGAGCCGCTTGCTGATGGTGAGGCCCAGGCCCGTTCCACCGTATTTGCGCGTGGTATCGCTGTAGGCCTGGGTGAACTTCTCGAAGATACTGTCCGCGCGGTCCTCCGGGATGCCGATGCCGGTGTCGATCACCTCGATCACCAACAGGGCATGCGCGGGTCGATCCTGTGGGTCGGGGCCATGATGAACGCGGATCGCGACCGACCCCTGCTCGGTGAACTTGACCGCATTGCCGCACATGTTCATCACGATCTGGTTCAACCTCGTGGGGGCGCCGACCAAAGTGACGGGCACTTCCGGCGCGAACTCCAAGGCGAGCCCGATCCTCTTCTCATCGGCCTTGGGTCGCAGTACGTCCCGCACGTTGCCAACCACCTTACTTGGCTCGAAGGGCACTTCCTCGAAGTCGATGCGTCCAGCGTCGATCTTGTAGAGATCGAGGACGTCGTTGATGATCACCAGCAGGATCCCGCTGCTCTGCGCGATGGCGTTGAGGTCCTTCTCCTGCTCGGGGGCATGCGGCCGGTCCTTGAGGATCTCGCTCATGCCCATGAAGGCGTTCATCGGCGTGCGGATCTCGTGGCTCATGTTGGCCCGGAAGCGCTCCTTGGCCTTCTCGCTCAGCTCGGCGCGCTCATCCGTGCACACCATCCCTCACCCCTCCCGCACGGGGTAGAGCCGGTGTTCGGCCACGCGCGTGGTGTAGGTCAAGCGGTGCACGGTGATGTCGTACACGATCTCGCGCGTGCGCCGCCTCCAGTAGCGGCCGGTGACCACCCACACCTCGCCAGCCTGCAGCCGCACCCGGTCGCCCACCTGGAACCGCGCACGTGACACCAATGCCGTCAGGTCCATGGCGGCAGTATATACCGTGGCCGCTCACCGTGTGCGGTCCGGAGCAGCGGTGCTCATTCCTTCAGCACCCGGCCGGTCCAGACGCCTTCGGCCGTGTCCACCAGAACCCCGTAGCACCCGCGTGGAAGCCCGTCCAGGTCCAGGTCAATGGACGCACCCTGCATCGCCGTGGAGCGCAGCACGCGGCCGAACGCATCGACCACACGCACCGTGGTCCCGCGAGGTGAGCTGCCAGCCAGCCTCAGAGTGACCCGACCCGTGGTGGGGTTCGGGAACAGGGTGATCGCCGCATTGTCCGCAGCTTCAGGCCCAAGGCCGTTGGTGCCCGAGATGGACACCTGCAGCTCGGTGGGATCGCTGGAGCAGTTGGACTGACCGGTGTTGTTCACCACCACCGTCACCGTGCCCACCGGCCCCGTACCCCAGGTGACATTGATGCTGTTGGTGGTGGAACTTCCGGTTCCCCCGGTGATGGTCCATGTCCACGTGTGGCCGGCGATGAAGGGCACCGTGTAGGTGGCCATGGCACCCGGCACCACGGCCGGTGGACCAGTGATGGCCGCTGGCGCGGGGGGCAGCGGGCCACCTACAAGCACGGCCAGCTCCGGACCACCGAAGGAGCCCGCATACACGGTGTCACCAGCGACGTGTATGGCCTGCACCGTGCTCCATCCGTTGCTGATCGGGGCCGCGTTCCAGCAGGTGGCCGCCCCTGTGGCCAGATCGAGCTGGGCGATCCGGTAGCGCGTCTGCCCGCCCATCAGGTAGGAGTTGCCCCCCACCCAGATGCGGTCACCGCCCGGGAACAGGCTCAGCACCTCGTAGCTGCTGTTGTTGGGGGCGAAGGGCGCCAGCGTCCCGCTCGGCGTGAAGGCCGCTACACCCTGCCGGTTCTGTCCGGCGATCACGTTGTAGTCGCCGCCCACCACCACAAAGTCGTTGGTGCGCACGATGGCCGTCACCCCGAAGTTGTTGACCGCCGGCTGCGGGTGCCAGGTGCTGTCCAGCTCGCCCGTGGACAGGTGGAAGCGGCACAGATCATCATACACGCTGGGCCCCGAAGCGAAGCGGAAGATGCCGCCGGCATAGACGTAGCCGTCGGCCACCATCAATGCGTTGATGTTGCCCTGCTCCTCGAACAGCGGAGCGCTCTGCCAGCCGGTGGGCAGGCTGGTGGCGGCGTCCACCGCCACGATACGGCACGGGCTGAAGGGGCAGTAGTAGAAGGTGCTGCCTTGCGCCGCCACGCCCTGGCGCCACGAAACGAAGTTGGCCACATCGTTCCACGGCTCCAGCGCACCGGTGGCGAGGTCGAACATCGCAATGCCCAGCCGCGACTGTCCGTTCACCGCGCTGAACGAGCCCCCGGCGATCAGCTTGTCACCCGCCCGCGTAATGGTGTTCACGTAGTTGTCCACCTGCGGGGCCCAGCTGTCCAGCGCACCGGTGGCCGCATCGAAGCGGGCCAGGCGCGTATGCGGCTGCCCGTTCACCGTGGCGAAGCCACCCCCGATGTACACCGTGCCGCCGATCTTCTCGATGGCGTACAGATCGAGGTTCGGGGCGGGCATGTTGGGCAGCAGGGTCTGGGCGGAGCCCACCGAGGCCGCGAACATGGCGGGCAGGAGCACGAATGAACGCATGCACGGGTGCCGCGGCCGCTGGTGACCGCCACGCAGGCCAAGACGGGATGATGCACCTGCGGTTGCCGCAGGGCGGGGGGTGCGCGATGGCAGCGGTTCATCGACCCACTTCGATACCCCGGCAGCGTTCCTCTCCCCGCCCGCGTCCTAGCTTCGATCCTCCGCCATGCACACCCGATGTCTCCTTGTGGCCGCGCTCTGCGGCGTGCAGCACGCCCACGCCCAACCCCTGCTGGAACGGGCCGACCAGCGCGCGGACCTCATGCACCACACCCGGATCCTTCCGATCCCCGGACCGGCCTGGGCCACCTTCGGCGACAAGAACGATCCGGGAGGTACCGCCTCCATGAACCTGCTGTCGGCGTGGACCATCACCGGTGACCTGCTCTGGAGCACGGGCTTCGCCGACATGGTGTTCGTGGATGGCGAGGTGGCCGCCGGCCCCGACAGCAGCATCCTGGCCTGCGGCCGCTGGAACGGATGTGATGTGGGCGGAGCGAACTCCATCATCACCCGGATCAACGGCGATGGCAGCACCGCCTGGTCCGTGCCCGTGGCCGTGGATGGGCTGCAGCACATCGCCACCCACGCCGACAGCCTGCTGGCCTTCGCCACGGACGCCGCGGTGCACCTCACCGGTGTGAATGGCGACAGCTTGACCCAATGGTCAACACCGGACGCACCGGTGGAGGCCTTGTGCTGGACCTCCAATGGCCACCTGCTCCTGGCCGCGAACAACGCCCTCCACCTTGCCTCCGCCTCCGGGATCCCGCTCGGCATCACACCCATCGGTGGCGCTGTGCGCCAGCTCGCGGCCCGGCCCGACGGCCGCATCTGGGTGCTCCGTGCCGACGAGTTGCTCAGCGTGTCCGCGGACCTGCAGTCTATCACCGCCTTCGACCTCAGCGCCTACACCACCGACGCGCGCCGGCTGGCCACCGATGGCAACGACGCCTGGGTGCAGACGCCCACCGCGGTCGTGCAGGTGGACGCCTCCCTGGGTCCCATCGGCAGCTTCCCCTTGGATCCCCTGCCCGGTCATCAGGTCGCGGACCTCGCCTTCGGCAACGGGCGCCTCACCACCGCCGGCCACGCCGACCTCTTCACCACCTCGGCCGCGGTGTTGCGCGACTACGACAGCGCCGGCCTCAGCGCGGCGCACGATGTCGATGTGTCCATCACCATCGCGAGCGTGGATTCGGTCTGGCTGCAGCCCGTGGCACCGCCGTCCGTGCACACGTTACATGCCGCGCTCACGCTCACCCTGACGAACCACGGGAACAGCGTCGTCCACGAGCTGCTGCTCTCCCATCAGCTCGGCCAGGCCTGGTTCTGTGGGATCATCGGCACCATGCTGCCGCTCACCCAGCTCAACCTGCAACCCGGGCAGAGCATGGACGTCCCGTTCGCGCTCACCACGGGTTTTCCCCAACCCTATCCGCCGGGCAGCACGGCCACCGCGAACGTCTGCATCGTGGCCGCCAGTCCGCAGCAGCGGGTGGACCGCGCACCCGCGGACAACCAGGCCTGCACCACGGTCTCCATCGTGGGGGTGGGGGTGCCGTCACACCAGGCGGGCATCGCGTTCACCGTGTCGCCCAACCCCTTTCAGCAGGAGCTCCGCCTCTCGCTCGAGCCCGCCGCGGGCGCCGTGGAGGTGATCGTGCGCGACCAGCTGGGCCGGCCCGTGCATGCGGAGCGCATCGGGTCCGGCATCGCCGCCGACCACCCGCTGGTGCTGCCCGCCCTGGCCTCCGGGCTGTATGCGCTCACCGTACGCGGCGCGGGGGGTGAACGCACCGTGCAGCTCGTGCGGTCAGCGGAGCTGTAGCACGGCAGCGTGCGGATGTGGACCGCCGACCGCAACTGCGGATCGTGTTAACGAGTGTTACCGTGGGTGCCCGCCCGGGCCAGCGCACCGACCTTCACATCCCATCCCGGGATACCATGCACACCGCGCGCGTCCTCGCCTCCGCTCTGGTCCTCGCCCTCGCCTCGTGCACGGTGGACCCCGGCGCAGCGGTCTCCGACGACACGCCGCACAGCGGTGCATCGGCCGGCCGCATCGCGCACCCGGCGTCCGGAACGCTGGACGTCGACATCATCCAACGGACCTGCGCGCTCTACGTCACCTTGCGGTCGCATGCGTGGAAGGACCGCATCGCCTTCGGGCGCGACCTGGACGAGGGCCTGGTGCGGTGGAACCGCTGCCCCGGCGGCACCATGATCGCCTGCGTGGTGACGCCGACCGCGAACGGGGACAGCGTGATCACGGGCATCCCCTTCAAGCCCGACGCCGACGCCAAGCATTGAGGTGACGTCCCGTGGGTGTGCACCAGGCACAAGCTCGTCGCCTGTGCGCACAGTCCCTGGTCCCGGCCACGCGACATCCGTCCGTCAGGGACCTTCCATCGTCGGGTCCGCCTCCGCGTCCGACGACTTTCGATGGTCACCGACCGGCCGATCCCGCTAGCTTATCGGCATGAAGCAGCTCGCCGCCGCCGCCCTGATGGGCCTCGCCAGCACCGCCGGGGCCGCCACCTACCACGTGGCCGTCACCGGCAACGATGCCCACAGCGGCCTGTCCCCGGCCGACGCCTGGGCCACCACGCAGCACGGCGCCGATGTGGCCGTGGCCGGCGACACGGTGCTGGTGCACCCCGGCGGCCACCAGGGCTTCGCGGCCATGACCCACAGCGGCACGGCGGGCGCGCCCATCGTCTTCCTCGCCACCGGGCCCGGGGTGAACATCACCGTTCCGTGCGGATACAACAACCTGGACGGCATCAACGTGGAAGGCGTCGCCTGGGTGGTGGTCGAAGGCTTCGTGGTGAACGACATGCCGCGCACCGGCATCCGCACCGCGCTGAGCGACCACGTCACCATCCGGTACAACAGCTGCCACAGCAACTACAAATGGGGCATCCTCACCGGCTTCGCGGAGCATGTGGTCATCGAGCACAACACGTGCAGCGGCAGCGAGGATGAGCACGGCATCTACGTGAGCAACAGCGCGGACGACCCCATCATCCGCTACAACCACTGCTTCGACAACCACGCCAACGGCATCCACATGAACGGCGATGCCAGCCTGGGGGGCGACGGGGTCATCAGCCACGCGCAGGTGTACGGCAACACCATCCATGGCAACGGGCAGGCCGGCGGTAGCGGCATCAACGGCGATGGCGTGGTGGACGCGGTGATCTTCAACAACCTGCTCTACGACAACCACGCCAGCGGCATCAGCCTGTACCAGATCGACGGCGGTGCGCCCAGCACGGGCAACCGCGTGTACAACAACACCATCATCAACGCCGCCGATGCGCGCTGGTGCGTGAACATCACGGACGATTGCACCGACAACCAGGTGCTCAACAACATCCTCATCAACCAGCATCCCTGGCGCGGCAGCATCGTCGTGGCCGCGAGCGCGCTCACGGGCTTCGTCTGCGACCACAACCTCGTCACCGACCGGTTGAGCCCCGATGGCGACGCCACCATCCTGGACCTGCCCGCCTGGCAGGCCCTCGGCCATGATGCGCACAGCGCGGTGGCCGGTCCGCCCGCGGCGCTCTTCGTGGCGCCCGGCTCCGACTTCCACCCCCTGAGCGCTGCGGCGCAGATGGTGGACGCGGGCACCGCGGCGGTGAGCGCCGTGGTGGCCGAGGACCTCGAGGGCACGCCCCGGCCCCTCGGCGCCGGCTTCGACATCGGCTGCTACGAGAACGACCTTGGCACTGCGCTCTCCGCGGTACCGTTCCGCAGCACCGGCTTCCGCTTTGACGGCGCGAACATCCTACTGCCCGCGGACCATACGGCCGCGCAGGTGCTGTTCTTCGCCGCCGATGGCCGCTTGCTGGCCCAGCGGAGCGTGGTCGGATCGGCCCGGGTCGAACCACCCGCCACGGGCGTCGGCGTCGCGGTGTTCAGCACGGCGGACCACGTTCCCGTGGGGGTGGTGAAGTGGTGCGGCCGTTGAGGGGCCGCCCGCTGACCCGTGAGCGTCGCCCTTCCTTCGCGTATGGGTTAAGCGCGGTTCCGCGAGCCCCTTCCTGGCGCGAGCGTCCACGCTCGTGCCCTTCTTAGCTTTCATCCATGAGCGAGCGCTGGAAGTTCGTTGGACACCATGCCCACTTTGTCAGTTTCGCCGTGGTGGGATGGGTCGATGTGTTCACGCGTGCCGTGTATGCTGAGTTCCTGCTGAAGAACCTGGCCTACTGTCGGAAGAGCAAGGGTCTTGTACTGTACGAGTTCGTCATCATGCCGAGCCATGTCCATTTGATCGCCGCAGCTGCGAACGCCAACTTGGGCGAGATCATGCGCGACTTCAAGACGTACACAAGCAAGGAGCTCGTGAAGTTGATCGCGGCCAACGAACAGGAGAGTCGGAAGGAATGGATGTTACGGTTGTTCAAGGAGCATGGCGCGGCGAACCCGCTGAACACGCACAACCAGTTCTGGCAGCAGAGCAACAAGCCGATCCTGCTCGACACGCCGAAGAAGTTCGACGACTGCGTGAGGTACGTGCGTGAGAACCCGTTGGTCGCCGGACTGGTCACCGACGAGACGGCCTACACGTGGAGCAGCGCGAACCCGCAGATCGGGGTCGAGTTGGACGAGGCATAGCTCAAGGGCACGAGCGAAAGACGCTCGCGCCAGACGGGGGCTCAAGGCACCAGCGTGTTCGCTCGCACCAAAGGGGCCTGGTCGATCGGTCCACGGGCCTTCGGCCTTCCGGTAGTTAGGTCCTTGGCCTGGGCTTTGGGCCTTGGGCTTGGGTCTTCGGCCGCGCAGCGGATCGGCCCTGGTTCACCCCGGTGCGGGCGAGCCCCCGCCGCACCGCGCGCACGGGCAGGGCACCAGGCCCCGCGCGATGGCCTCGCGCACCAGCCCCACCCGCGTGCGCACCTTCAGCTTGCGGTACAGCTTCTCCAGGTGCGTGCGCACCGTGCGCTCGCTGATGCCCAGCACCGCCGGCAGCTCCTTCACCCCGGGCTCGTCCGGCCCGCACAGCAGGCGGCACACCCGGCGCTCCTGCGCCGTCAGCACCGGCACCGCCGAAGCCGACCCCTGCCCGGCCTTCATGGGCACCAAGGTGGTACAAGAACCGTCTTTTTATCGCATTCACGGATATTCGTTCTTCACGATCCCAGGTTGGATCAGCAGGTCATTCACGGTTTCGGATCTGCAATATGACCATCGCCTCATCGCGCTTGTTTTCCGCACCGGGTACACCCCACGCCCCGAACGGCCAACGCCCCGGCCCGCACCCCGGTGGAGGGTCGGCCAGGGCGTTGCGCCTGGGGAGTGGTGCGGTCAGGCCGCGGCCATCGCGCGGCAGGGCTCGCTCTTGCTGCTCTCGCCGGCGGCGCCGATGGCGCTCACCGCGAACCAGTAGAACCGGCCCGGCTCCAGCTGGTCCACCTCGAACCGGCTCTTGGTGGTGACGCCGATGAGCTGCCAGGCGAACGGGTCGTTGCTGGTGCTCATGTACACGTGGTGCATGTCGGCATCGACCTCGCGCTGCCAGCGCAGGCTCACCCGGCCCTCCATGTTCGTGGCCCGCGTGCCCAGGTTGCGCGGCGGGTCCAGCTCGCCCACCGGCGAACCGCGGTCCACCACCTCGAAGCCGCTGCTCTTGATCACGGCGGCGTCGCCCGCGCTGGCCATCTGCACGTAGCCCGCCCACTGCTTCACGGCCTCCACCAGGGCCGCTTCCGCCGTGTCGCGCTCCCGGTACTCCCGCCGGCCCCGGTTGGCCTCCACCGCCGCGTTCTTCGCCACCAGATCGTCCACCAGCGTCTGGAAGGCTGCCGGCGTCGGCACCGGGTTGGGGAAGGCGGGGTTGCCGTTCACGTTGTCGTGCAACGCCTGCGCTTTGGCCACGAGCCCCGTGGCGGGGAGGCCGGTGAGGCCCAGTTTCACTCTTGCCATCTTCTTGGGGCACTTCTGCTGCGCAACCCCGGCGCGTTGGTTATGGGGCCTTGTTCGTTGGCCCCGCCCCCGCCGTTGCGCCGCCCCCATCGGCTGTTCGTCCGAGGGGGGTGCCGCAACCCGCGCCCCCCTCCGTGCAGCCACCCGCCCCCCGTGGCCTGCAGGCCGCGACCGCATCCCCGGACCGCCCGCGACCGCACCCGATCGGGCCGCGTTCGGGTCCACTTTTCCAGAAGTTGGGACCAACGTTCTCGCGTTCGGGTCCACTTTTCCCGCATGTGGATCCAACTTCCTGGCGTTCGGGTCCAGATCCCTCGAATGTGGGACCACCTTCCTCGTGTTCGGGTCCACATTCGCCGATGTTGGGACCAACCTCCTCGCGTTCGGGTTCACTTTTCCCGAACGTGGATCCAACTTCCTCGCGTTCGGACCCAGATTCCCCGAAGGTGGATCCAAACTCCTCGCGTTCGGGTCCAGAATCCTGGAAGTTGGGACCAACCTTCTCGCGTTCGGGTGCACATGCACCGAAGGTGGGACCAACTTTCTCGCGTTCGGGTCCAGGTTTCGCGCAGGGAGGACCAAGCTCCGGGCGTTCGGGACCCACCGGGCCATGGACCGACCCGCCGCCTTGGACCACCCACCCAGGACCTGGAGCCCCAACCCCAGCACCCGCCACCCGGCCCGCCACCCACCGACCGCTCCGCCTCCGGCGGCCGATGGATCATACCACCGATCCGTGCTGATCCAGATCAGCCCGGACCAGAAGACACATGATCAACGCGGCCTACCCTTTCTCCGCGCGGATCCGTTCTTTGATCCGACCATCACGGCCATGGATCACAAGCATCATGTGCTTCTTCCCCGCCACCGCCCGTGCATACCTCACAGCTTCTGCCTTGTTCGTGTGGGTGGCCGTTGCCTTCGTCGCGCCCGCTACCTTCACCTTCCAATTGGAACCGCTGGGCACCACGTGCATCTGGGTCTTCAGGTAGTTGCCATGGCGCAACCGCAGGACATCCCGTAGAGGTTTGTTGTACCAGTAGATCCACGCCCGAAGCTGGTCCTTCCCAACCTGCACATTCACCACCTCCCGACGATAGAGCGAATCCTTGACGTTCGAGGGATCATACTCCTCATAGGCATCCAGCTTGGCCAGGACCTCCTGCACCGTGTCCGGCAACAGCTTGTACACCTCGCCCACAAGCGGATGGCCGGCGCCCTTGTCCGGCACAGCATAGGGATATTTCCCAAGGAACAGAGATGCGGAGGGCACCTGGCCAATGCCCACGCGAACACCATACTTGGCCAGGAGGTTCCGCTCCGCGGCCTTCGCCTTGTTCCGCAGGGTACCGTACACGAAAATGAACTCCACGAGCCCCTCCTTGGTCATGGAAGGATGCGCGGCTCTTTCGGTCCTGTCGTGATCCCTCATCTCCTTTGTTCCCTCCGTTCACGATTGTTCAACAGCCGGTCAAGGTCCTCGAAGCCCCATCGCGCCACATACGCACGCACCACCGGCTTATCGCTGATGAGCTTGAGGTAGTAGTCGAACAGCCGCTCGATCTCCTGTTGCCTGATCTGGCCCATGGTGTGCAGGGAGGCGATGAACTCGAAGAAGTTCAGGTAATCGACCAACTGCTCCTCGTTCGCTTCAACCTTCAGCCATTCATCCGTGATGCCGTTGTGGTCCATCCGGCGTCGCACCTTCTTGAACTGATCATTCTCGAAGAACTTGCTGTAGAGCTGGTGCATCCATTCGGCCTTCTTCCGCAAATGGTCCCGATAGTACACCCACACCAACGCAGCACCCCCGACAATGGTCACGACGGACACCAGCATGTCCAGGATTTCCTGAACACCCCAATGGCCGCGTCCGACGCAGCACATCAAGACCACCGGATGCATCATGCTCCTCAAAGGTAACGCCGCACGGACCTTGACGTTCCTCCCCTCCCGATCATCTTTGTCGCATGAGCCGCACGTCCACCCATCTGGTGCAGGAACACCTGGAGCTCATCGGCGGTGAGGTGTTCGAGAAGTTCGGTGCCGTCATCACCGGCCTGGTGGGCGGCCGCAATGGCATCTACGCGCTCTACGCAGGTGACCGGCTCTACTACGTCGGCCTGGCCAAGGACCTCAAGACCCGGCTCAAGGCCCACCTGAACGACCGGCACAAGGACCTCTGGGACCGCTTCAGCGTGTACGTCACCAACGGCGACGCCCACATGAAGGAACTGGAATCCCTGCTCCTGCGCATCATCAAGCCCCAGGGCAACCGGGTGAAGGGCCGGTTGCACGGCTCCCTGGATCAACACCGCGAACTGAAGCGCCGCCTCGAACAGGCCCAGCTGCAACTGCTCCAAGGGATCATCGGCAAGGCCGCCGCGCCCGTCACCAAGCGCACGGCACGCGCGCCCAAGGCGACCGACCGCTCCGGTCGCGCGGATGGCCTGCGCGGACACGGGGCCACGGGCGTGGTCTTCCTCCGCGCCGAGCACAAGGGCAAGACCTACAAGGCCACCCTCCGTGCCGATGGGTCCGTCACCTTCGCCGGCCGCACCTACAGCTCCCTCTCCGCCGCCGGCCAGGCCGTCACCCAGCGCAGCACCAACGGCCGCATGTTCTGGCGGGTGCGCAATGCACAGGGGGCGTGGGTCAGTATCGGGGCTATGGAGGGGTAGGGATGTGGTACACTTTTCTTGTCTGGCCTTGGCATCTGATGGCCTCCTCAGCCCTTAGTCAAGGTGATCAACGGCCAGGGCTCCTTCGGCTCAACGCCGATCGCCGTGTAGATCCGCAACCGAAGTGCTTGAAGGAACTGGATGCATGTATATGCTGCATCGTTGAGCAGGTCGGTTGACAACAGGATCGGCACACCCAGCTTGAAATCGATGTGCGCGCGGACAGGTTCTGCGCTCAGTTCTGTGATCAACGGCGACCTCGCCTTGAACGCCCTGTCTACATCGTGAACCACGCCGTTCTCTCTCGCGGTGACCTTCTGTTGCAAGTACTTCAGCCGCAAGACCGTTTCGGCCTCACTAGTAAGGTCCTTGCGCGTCACAAAGCCGTTGCGGTGTACTATGCACCTGCGTAGTTGGTTGATGGAAAGCACTTCATCGCTATAGTGCATTGGTGCTCCTACGGTTGCTTCCAGCTCTTTGACCAGCCCCGGAAGATGCATGGTCATCAGCTTTTCCTCCTTCGCATCCACATTGGCCGCGAACCGCTCCGTGCTAGCGACAGGCTGTACAAGTGATTCCTTAGCGGCCGTGTATATGTGCATGATCCGACACCCTTCGATCAACGATTCATTCATCCCGATCAACATATCGACGAGTGCCGCCCGTAGTAGCCACTCCTCGGCTTCGCTCAGGGCCTTCTCTGGTGTGTCGCGATGGGAGGGGTCATGGACCAGGATCGGCAGTCCGTCGATATCCAACATCGGGACGGCATGGAGCGATACGGCTCGTATTGCACCGTGTGCATGCCGTAGGCTGTTCGACGTGATCCGCCACTGCCGCAAGAAACGGCTGAGCACCTCGTCGGGTACCACTTGATAGCCTTGGTGACTGATCATCTGCTCGGGTTGCTATCCGTGTTCCAGCTACACCCGCTGCCAAACCTCGTAGCCACGAGCGTTCGGATCTGGGATCAATCCGTCATGGAACAGGATGATCAGATCCGACTCCTTGGGGTTCAGGTGCATGGTATAGCGCCCATGATGAGCCAAGCCAAGAAGGATCTCATCCGAAGCGAGTTTGCCTTCGGTATAGAAATAGACCCCAGCGCCAATGTGGGCCTCGAGACCCGGGAAGTCGATCGCAGCGGTCGCTTCACCGCGGCTATCGTCATACCGCACTTTCAAGGAGATCCGGGTACCACCCTCGTAGACCACTTCTGAGGTCAGACCCTCTGCGTTCGTGATCCGTTCCTGATCGTGCAATGTGCCATCCTTGCGCATGAACCTGTACTGGTACATGAGCACCCGCTTCCACTTGCCCGCATAGTTGCCGAAATAGGCGGTCTTGGCGCGTTCCCGCACCTTACGTTCGATAGCCTGCGCCACAGTTGCGGCAAGAGCCCCGCTCCCGGCCCCGATCAGGATGGTTGAAGCCAGTTCGAGAAGTTCTGGCTCATGTGGCGCATGGGCAAGAAGCCAGCACAACACACCGACTTGACTAGCCACAAGCGCCCACAGGAGCACTGTGCCTTCCTCGCTATTGAACCACTTCGAAGAAGCCATAGCAGTTCGGTCATGCACTCCCCTCAACCAACCTGATCTCCTCCTCCGTCAACCCGTACAGCTGGTACACCAGCGCATCGATCTCCCTGTCCGTCTTCTCGATCTGTGCTTGCAGCGCCTGCGCCTTGGCCTTCTGCTCGGTGAAGTAGCTGAGCCACTCCGCCTCTTCGGCCAGGGTGAGGGACACCTTCGCCTTCTTCAACTCGGATAAGAAGCCCTTGAACTCCAAGCTCGGCCAGTTCTCCAGCGCGCGGCTCAGCGTGGGGTGAGTGTACTTGGATTGAAGGAGCTTCAGCAATGCACCCGTGACGTCGTTCAGTTCTTTACTCGTTGCCAGCATCGTGTCCACCTTCACAACGAAGGGTTTCTGATCGGCTAGAGACGGTACGCGGATTGGGAAGTTGCGCAGATCCTGTAGAATGATCTTGGGGAACATCTTCCGCACGGACTTCGCCGTGTTCTTCATGAAGTAGTAGGACATCACCGTGCTGTTGAGCAGGGCGAGTATGTACTTCAACAGCACCGGTTCGCCTGGCTTCGCATTGACTGCGATGTTGCTCATGTTGAACAGGAACAACTCATCGGAGTAGGTCGCAACGACGGACCTCGGATACTTCCCTGTGATCTCGCGAATAATGAGCTTCTCGGAATTGAAAATCTCGAATTCGCGCGGGGCAGCGAGATGGACCCCGTACTCCAGGTACTGTCCAGCCCAAGTGATGGAATACCGATTGACATCCTTGCCTTCGAGATAGCGATGCGTGTTATCGTTCTTCTTGTAGAGGTGGTCGAATGCTCGTGCCTTCACATCCTCCGGAGTCTGCTTGGGTTCACCTTTCCTGGATTCATAAGCCTTCAGCCCCGCCTTGATAATAGTTATGTCATCAAGGCGCTTGCTCCCCGCTTTGAGCTTTGCAGTAAGACCGGAACTCTCTTCATCGGCGAATACTTTGAACTCTAAACCGTCATTCGCTCTGAACGCATTCTGGTTGAGTTGGTGGCTGAGGTAGAACTCCTGTCCATTGTTCAGCAGTACGTCAAAGTCTTGGTCCTTCTTCTCGCTCTTCGATGCCACAAGGATGATGGTCTCAACGTTGACGCCTTCGAACGAGTAGCCTTGTAGGTTGATGATTTGCCGAAGCTGGCAAGTCTCAAGCAAGACTTCGCGAAGATTCGCACCGGAGTAGACCATCAACCACGAGTTGGGAACGATCAAGGCATAGATGCCATTCAACTGGAGAACTTGAACCGTCCTCTCTATGAAGAGAATATAAGTGTTGATCTGGAACTTCGTGCCCTTATAGTGCTTCACATAGAAGTCCTTCTCTGATTGGTCGAAGTTCTCCCGAGCAAACACATACGGCGGATTCCCATGACCACATCGAACCCCCCCTTTGCGAACACCCCCGGAAACTCCTTCTTCCAGTCGAAAGCCTTGTCGCCCGCCACGGCGGGGTCGTCTATCAGGCTATTGCCGCACTTGATGTTGCCGCTGAGGTCGTTGAGCTTGCGGCCCTTGGTGGCGGTGCGCAGCCACAGGCTGAGGCGCGCGATCTCCACGCTCTCCTCGTTGATGTCCACCCCGTAGATGTTGCGCTCCAGGATGTGGTCGCCGATGTCCTTGAACACGATGCTTTCGCCACGCACCTGGCTCTCCAGTTCGTTCACGTAAGCGTGCTCGTTGATCAGGTACTCGAGCGCCTGGTTGAGGAAGGCACCGCTGCCGCAGGCCGGGTCGCAGATGGTGAGGCTCAGCAACCAGTCCCGGTACACCTCCAACTTGGTGTCCAGCTCCTGGATGGTCTTCTTCTGCCGGCCCTTGCGTCCCCGGGCATACTCCTCGTCCACGATGGCCAGCTCGTCCTTTTTCTCGGTGCAGAGCCGGCCCACGGTGTTCTCCACGATGTACTTGGTGATGTACTTCGGGGTGTAGAACACGCCGTCCTTCTTGCGCTTGGTCTTCTTGGTGTCCAGCGCGCGGCCCTCCAGCTCGGCGGTGATGGCCTCGATCTCGTTGAGGCTGTGCTCGAAGATGTGGCCCAGGATGTTCACGTCCACCTCGCTGGCGAAGTCGTACTTGGTCAGCTTGGTCAGGTGCTCCTCCAGCACGGCATCGCTGATGCGCACGCCGTCCAGCAGCTCATCGGGCTTGAAGAGGCCGCCGTTGTACGCGAAGATCTCCTGCGCGGGGCTCTTGTGCCCGGTGTTGAGGTAGCCGAAGTACTTCTGGCAGCGCTCGTACAGCGGGCGGTACTCGTCCAGCTCGCGCAGCTTCTGCCACTGGTCCACGATGCCGCGCAGCGTGTTGGGCGGCAGCAGGCCCTTGTCCTCCCCGAAGAGCACGAAGAGGAAGCGGTCCAGCAGCTTTTGGGTCTTCTTGTAGAGCAGCAGCTTGTCGTGCTCGGGGTGGTTGGTGCACAGGTCCTGCCACAGGGCGGTCTTGAAGGCGCTGTAGTCCTTGTAGAGCCGTTTGGTCACTTGTTCCTCCTCCTGCAGGCTCTCGGCCTTCACCTTCTTCGGGATGCCGCCCAGCAGGTTGTCGCGCTGCAGGCACAGCCACAGCAGGCGGAACTGCTCTTCGGTGAGGGTGAAGAGGTCGAACTCCAAGTGCTCCACCGCGTTGTCGATGAAGAAGCGGAGCCGCTCGAAGTTGCTGGTGACCACATACACGCAGTCCGTGTGGTTGGCCTTGTAGTGGAAGGCCTGCGGGTTGATGCTGGCGAGGTCGGTGGTGTCGGTGCCCTTCAGCTCGATCACGGCCAGCGCCTTGCCCTGTTGCAGGATGGCGCCGTCCGCCTTCTTGTTGCCCTTCTCGTTCTTGAACTCGGTGGTGAGCTGGAAGCCGGGCTGGGGGTTGAGGGTGTAGCCCAGGATGTCCACGAAGAGGTCGCGCAGGAAGCCCTCCTGGTACTGCTCTTCCTTGCTGTTGCGGATGTTGGCCTGGATCTCGGGCGCGTGGAAGTGCTGGCGGAAGCGCGCGTAGGCCGCACGGATGGCCGCGTCGTCCTGCTGCTTCAGGTACTTGTTGAGGACGGCGGATTGGAAGAGGGGCATGGTGGCTCGGCGTGCTCAATCCTTGAACTCGAAGTAGAACCGGTCGCCCCCGCCATAGGGATAGGCGTACGGGTACGGTGGTGGCCCCTCGTTGGAGAGCCGCAGACCTTTGAACTGCTTGTTGGTCATGGAGGTCACCCGGCGCACCCAGAACGAATTGTCCACATGGAACTCCTGGCCGAAGTCCTCGGTGAACGACCAGGTCAGGAAGTTGCGGAAGGTGAGCGGGGAGTCCTCCCGGGCATACTCGCGCACCTTGATCTCCTCCATGCGTTTCGGCATGTAGGAGGCCGGTACCAGGCTCTTCGTCCACCCGCTCGCGAAGGAGCCCGACATCAGGTTCCAGCGCGTGTTGATGAAGAGCCGCGACTTGGGCGGAATGAAGCTGATGCGCTCCGGCTTGCTTTCCACGATGGAGCCCGTGAACGACCCCGTGCTCTGGGTGTGCGCCTTGAAGGTGCCGTAGTACCGGTTCACATCACCGACGGTGAGCGCGGAGCCCTGGCTGAACCCTTCGATCTTCACGCTCCGCCGATCGGCCCAATAGGGCAAACGGGTGCCTTGATGGATCAGCGCGCTCTTGTACCAGTCCACGTAGATCGGCCGGTCCGTGGCGTTGTAGATCGCAAAGGCCATCACCCCCTTCTGGTCCCAGAGCCAGTACGTTAGCTGCACGCTGTCCCCCCTGTACACCAATAGGTCGCTCTCTGTGGCTCCTTCAAGAACAGGTTCGATCACCTGGTCCCGGACCGAGCCACAACCCGCTAGCAGAAGCACTGCGAGCAGCATGGTGAAAAGAAAGCTTGGCTGTCGCATGGTTCACCTCCTGTGGTCGTAGCGAAAGTAAAGGTGCATGCCCTTCCCTCGCACGAGCGTCCACGTTCGTGCGTCGACCCCACGGCAGACGTTCAAGGCACGAGCGTGGACGCTCGCGCCATTGGAGGCTTAGGTTCTTGCTAAATGGTTCTTGGGCACAGCTCTACCGACTCGGAACTTCATCACGGCCTTTTTCAAGCCATCTGCTGGCCAGTTTGCTGACTCCTTCGTTACCGTAGCCAGGATCTCGTCCGCTGTTTCCGCGAGGTACTCCACAGTCGGACTCCCGAGGTCCGCGAAGACGAAGTACCGATAACCATGGACTTCGATCTCATCCACTGCAACATCGATGCATTGCTTCGCCTCGCGCGATACGGACATTCCAGCGTGAACACACGCGTTCAGCAGCTTCGACAGATCATGCGAGCGCGGCACCCGCAAGCCTCTTCCCCTGAGAAAGGCCTTTAGCCCTAGCTCGATCGAATGGCACCCAAGGAACATGCTGGGGGCATCCATGCTCGGTGCTTCTGCGCTTGTCCTGGTGACCTCCAGCGCACTTCTGTACGCCTTTGCCCCATTCAGGAACGCCTGTGCGATCGGAAGCGCTTTGGTCATGGTGCGAGAAGAGTGGCCTTCCGAGCCGCTCTTCTGTTTAATTGCCGGCTCCACTCTAACCACTACACATCTCGCAGCTGTCCGGGTTGTCCAGTTATGGTTATCTCCGAAAGAAGATTCTGCGAAGCAGCCAGAGCAGAGGACTGAAAGCAATGATCCGCAATAGAGATTTCAGCCATTGTGGAAAGGGGTTGCCAGCAGAGGTGGGCAGCTGATTCGCTGACTTTGCCGCAGCACTTTCCCTCCATTGTTTGCGCTCCTCACGAGTCCAAGCGTTCCACCATCCGAAGGAAAACGTCTTGAAACTCTCCGGTCCATCACCATACCAGCCTGGCTTGCGATCCTTGTCTGCCATCGTACCACTCAATCCTTCGCGTTCATGAGTGTGTACGGAACACTATGCTCGCGGCGATGAACGGAATCAATGCTTATGCTCTCTCCTACCCCGAGCACATCTCGCAGCTGTCCGGGTTATCCAGGCTGCAGGCGATCTGGGCCTGGCTGAGGGTGCTGGCGCGCTGGGTGGCCAGCTCGCCGGCCACGGGCCCGGTGACGGTGGGGGCGCTGAGCACGGGCTCCACCACGGCCTCGGCCAGGGCGGGGGCGGCCACCTTGGCGGCGCCGTTCGTGGCGGGTTCGGCCAGTCCCGCTTCACGGGATTTCACTTCGTTCAACTTGCTCTTGTCCAGCGTGAACTTGATGGCGTCCGTGGCGGCCTTGGTGCGCAGGTAGTACATGCCGGTCTTCAGCCCCGCCTTCCAGCTGTAGAAGTGCATGCTGGTGAGCTTGGCGAAGTTCACGTTCTCCATGAAGATGTTGAGGCTCTGGCTCTGGCAGATGTAGGCCCCGCGGTCGGCCGCCATGTCGATGATCACCTTCTGGCTGATCTCCCAGGCCGTCTTGTACAGGTCCTTGAGGTTCTGGGGGATCTCCGGGATGTGGGCCACGCTGCCGTTGCTGGCGATGATCTTGTTCTTGAGCTCCTCGCTCCACAGGCCCAGCTTCACCAGGTCGCGCAGCAGGTACTTGTTCACCACGATGAACTCACCGCTGAGCACGCGCCGGGTGTAGAGGTTGCTGGTGTAGGGCTCGAAGCACTCGTTGTTGCCCAGGATCTGGGCGGTGCTGGCCGTGGGCATGGGCGCCAGCAGCAGGCTGTTGCGCACGCCGTACTGCTTGATCTCGGCCCGCAGCGCGTCCCACTCCCAGCGGTCGCTGGGGCGCACGCCCCACATGTCGGGCTGCAGCAGGCCCTGGCTGATGGGGCTGCCGGCGTAGGTCTCGTAGGGACCCTCCTCGCGGGCCAGGTCCTTGCTGGCGGTGAGGGCGGCGTAGTGGATGGTCTCGAAGATCTCCCGGTTCAGCACCTTGGCCTCCACGCTGTCGAAGGGGTAGCGCATGAGGATGAAGGCGTCGGCCAGGCCCTGCACCCCGATGCCGATGGGGCGGTGGCGCATGTTGCTGCGGCGCGCCTCGGGGATGGGGTAGTAGTTGTTGTCGATGATGCGGTTGAGGTTCTTGGTCAACTGCATCGTCACCTCGAAGAGCTTGTCGTGGTCGAAGCGGCCCTTGTTGACGAACTTGGGCAGGGCGATGGAGCCCAGGTTGCACACGGCGACCTCATCGGCACTGGTGTACTCGATGATCTCGGTGCACAGGTTGCTGCTCTTGATGGTGCCCAGGTTCTGCTGGTTGCTCTTGCGGTTGGCGGCGTCCTTGAAGAGGATGTAGGGCGTGCCGGTCTCGATCTGGCTCTCCAGCACGCGGAACCACAGGTCCTGCGCCTTCATGGTGCGGCGGCCACGGCCCTCGGCCTCGTACTTCTCGTAGAGGGCCTCGAACTGCTCGCTGTGCGTGTCGCTCAGGCCGGGGCACTCGTTGGGGCACATCAGCGTCCAGTCGCCGTTCTGCTCCACGCGCTTCATGAAGAGGTCGGGGATCCACAGGGCGTAGAAGAGGTCGCGGGCGCGCAGCTCCTCCTTGCCGTGGTTCTTCTTCAGCTCCAGGAAGTCCTCGATGTCGGCGTGCCAGGGCTCGATGTAGATGGCGAAGCTGCCCTTGCGCTTGCCGCCGCCCTGGTCCACGTAGCGGGCCGTGTCGTTGAACACGCGCAGCATGGGCACGATGCCGTTGCTGGTGCCGTTGGTGCCCTTGATGTAGCTGCCCTTGGCGCGCAGGTTGTGGATGCTGAGGCCGATGCCGCCGGCGCTCTGGCTGATCTGCGCGCACTGCTTCAGGGTGTCGTAGATGCCGCTGATGCTGTCCTCCTTGAGCTGTAGCAGGAAGCAGCTGCTCATCTGCGGCTTGGGCGTGCCGGCGTTGAAGAGCGTGGGCGTGGCGTGCGTGTACCAGCCTTCGCTGAGGTCGTTGTAGGTGGCGATGACGCTGTCGAGGTCGGTCTTGTGGATGCCCACCGCCACGCGCATCAACAGGTGCTGGGGGCGCTCCACCACGCGGCCGTCCAGCTTCAGCAGGTAGCTGCGCTCCAGGGTCTTGAAGCCGAAGAAGTCGTAGGTGAAGTCGCGGTCGTAGATGATGGCGCTGTCCAGCGTTTCGGCGTGCTCCTGGATGATGGCCCACACATCGTCGGCGATGAGGCTGGCGCGCTCGCCGGTCTTGGGGTCGATGTATTCGTAGAGGTCCTTCATGGTCTCGCTGAAGGACTTCTTGGTGTTCTTGTGCAGGTTGCTGACGGCGATGCGGCTGGCCAGCTGGGCGTAGTCGGGGTGGCGCACCGTCATGGTGGCGGCCACTTCGGCGGTGAGGTTGTCCAGCTGGGTGGTGGACACGCCATCGTAGATGCCGTCGATGACCTTGAGGGTCACCTGGGTGGCATCGACCATGGGGTCGAGCCCGTAGCAGAGCTTCTTCACCCGGGCGGTGATCTTGTCGAACTTCACCGCCTCCCGGCGGCCATCGCGCTTCACTACATACATGCTTCTCCTCTGTTTTGGTCCCTTCGGCGCGGCTCCCGCCTGGCCTCGGGGGGTTGGGTGTTGGTGATCCGGTGCGCCGGCCTGTCGGGTTCGCCGTCAGGGTCCGGGGTCGGAAAGGTGGTCGGGCTTCAGGGCCTTCCGGCAGGTGCGGGTCGGCGGTTCTTCAACGGTTGAATGTGGGATCGCGTACGGTCTGTTCTCGTTCGGGTCCTGACGGTCGGCTTTCGGCCTCTAGCCGCTAGCTTCCGGCCTCCCGCTTCCGGCTTCCGGCCTCCCGCTTGTGGCCTGTGGCTGGTGGCTGGTGGCCTGCGGCTTGCGGCGGGTGGCGGGCGGCTTCCGGCGGGTGGCTGGTGGCTCAGAAATCCGCGTCCAGGCTGAACTTGTTGGTCTCCTTGTTCTGGGTCATCACCCCGGCCTTCTGGTACTCGCCCACGCGCTTCTCGAAGAAGTTGGTCTTGCCCTGCAGGCTGATCATGTCCATGAAGTCGAAGGGGTTGGCGGCGTGGTAGATCTTCTCGTTGCCCAGCTCCATCAGCAGGCGGTCGGCCACGAACTCGATGTACTGCTGCATCAGCTTGGCGTTCATGCCGATGAGGTTCACGGGCAGCGCGTCGGTCACGAACTCCTTCTCGATCTCCACCGCATCGCGGATGATGGTCTCCACGGTCTTCTTGGGCAGCTTGTTGATCAGGTGCTTGGTGTAGAGCAGGCAGGCGAAGTCGCAGTGCAGGCCCTCGTCGCGGCTGATGAGCTCGTTGCTGAAGCTGAGGCCGGGCATGAGGCCGCGCTTCTTGAGCCAGAAGATGCTGCAGAAGCTGCCGCTGAAGAAGATGCCCTCCACGGCAGCGAAGGCGATGAGGCGCTCGGCGAAGCTGCCCTTGCCGATCCAGCGCAGGGCCCACTCGGCCTTCTTCTTCACGCAGTCCACCGTGTCGATGGCGTGCAGCAGCCGGTCCTTCTCCAGGGGGTCCTTGATGTAGGTGTCGATCAGCAGGCTGTACGTCTCGCTGTGGATGTTCTCCATCATCACCTGGAAGCCGTAGAAGCAGCGGCCCTCGGGGTACTGCACCTCGTTGAGGAAGTTCACCGCCAGGTTCTCGTTCACGATGCCATCGCTGGCGGCGAAGAAGGCCAGCACGTGCTTGATGAAGTAGCGCTCCTCGTCGTTCAGCTTGGTGTTCCAGTCCACCAGGTCGGGGCTCAGGTCGATCTCCTCGGCGGTCCAGAAGCTGGCCTCGTGCTTCTTGTAGAAGTTCCAGATGTCGTGGTGCTGGATGGGGAAGAGGACGAAGCGGTCCTTGTTCTCCTTGAGCAGGGGCTCGTGGGCGGCATCGGCGCGGGCGGGCAGCACATCGTCCAGGCTCATCTGCGTCTGCTTGGTGGTGTCCATCGGTGTCGGCTCGGCGGGGTGGATCAGGGGACGAAAGGTCCGCTGGGTGCCAGCCCCATTTTTTCGTTCGCGTACTGTTCAGGGTCCCGGAGGCGGGTCGGTGGCGGCTCGTCCCGGGCTTACAAAAGTGGACCGGCACGCCGCCGCGGACAACGATCGGGCGGGGGGATGTTTCCCAAGTTGTTAACACGCTCCGGTTCCCTGCGCCGATCGGGCAAGGGATCGCCTCGCGATCCGTGCAAGCCTTTTCTTTTCACGATCCCTTAACAACGGCCGGCGGCCTTGCGGGGCGCGGCTTGGCGGCGGGCGGCGGGCGGCGCTTCGGCACCGCTGCGGGGCTTGCCGGCGGGTGCGGCGGGCGGCCGGGCGCAGGGGGTGCGGCGCTGCGCGGCGGCGCCTCGGCACCGCGCGATCGGTGGGCTGCACAGGGGATGCACGCTCCGCAGCGCCGGATCGGCGCGGGACGATCGACGGCCGGGGCCCGCTCGCGCACGGGGGGCGCTGTACGCGCGCGGCCGGCGGCGGGCGGCCCTTGTCAGCCGCCGCGTTCAGGGCGCGCACGCTTGGCGGGGGCCTTGCGCGCCTTCTTCACCGGCCGCTGCAGCCAGGCGCTGTACAGCTCCTCCAGTCCGTCGTACCACGCCTGCCCATAGGCCCGCACCAGGGCGCTCTTCAGGAAGCGGAACACCGGCACCTCCAAGCGCTCGCCGCAGGCGCAGGCCGGCGCGCAGATGTCCCACCGCTCGTAGTTGAGGCCGTCGCGCTCTTTGAGCTTCACCACCCGGATGGGGTACAGGTGGCAGCTGATGGGCTTGTTGAAAGGCACCGTGCCGTCGCGGTACGCCTGCTCGATGCCGCACATCCAGATGCCCTGCGCGTTGCGCTTGGCGAACACGCACTCCTGGTATTCGCCCACCAGCGGGGTCACCAGCTCGCCGTCACTGTCCACCAGGCTGGTGTGGCCCTGGTCCTTCACGGCCTTGCGGCCGCGGGCGGTCATGTAGGGCTGCAGGGCGGCGTAGTGCTTGTCGATCAAGCGCGCCTCCTCGGGGGTGAGCGGCGCGCCGCTGTCGCCCTGCTCACAACAGGCGCCCTTGCACGCCGCCAGGTCGCACACGAAGCGCTTCTCGAACAGGTCGTCGCTCAGCAGGGTGCCGCGGTGCTCGATCATCGGGGGGCGAAGCTATCACCGACTACCGGAGGTGGCGGTCCACCGCATCACGTACGATGTGCTTCACCTCGGACCATGTCCATCTCCTCAGAGCTGCCGGCTCCTCGCTCTCTTCCGCATCGTTGAAGTACACCAGCGCGTTGGGTATGCTGATGGCCAGCATCTGGTTGGGATACTTCATCGAATGCCAGTTGATGATCCGGTCCAGATCGTAATGCTCAAGCAATTCAGCCAGGTCCCAGAAGTCCTTTTTTCGGCCGCGTCCGAGGATCGCCTGGATCTTCATGGCGGCGATGTCGTCATCAGCATACATCCTGACCCCATCGACCGTCACGATATCGGCGATCCGTGGATGAGGATAGCGGACCATGTCCACTTTGACCTCTTCCACGTAACAGAAGATCCCGATGGACCGCTGCGCCGGCGGCTCATAGCGGAACGCCGTGCCGAACTCGGCCCGCATCACTCCAACAAGCCTTTCGTGATCCAGCTCGGCTGAGAAGAGGTCAAGATCAACGGATACGCGATGACCATACCGCAGCGCCAACGCTGTTCCGCCGACCAGTGCGAACTGGTCCAGCGCCTCGATCCGCATCAAGCGCTCTAGTATGGGAAGAGTCCCGGCGAGGAGCGCCTCAGTGTGTAGCATCGGAACTTCTCCAAGGGTTCACCGACCACGGCGCTCGCCAGGTGCATCCGGTGCTCCGGCAGGAATTTGGCGTTCAGCAACACCTTGCGCACCTGCTCATCCCCATAGTACCGCCGGCACTGCCGGATGTCCTCCACATCGCCCCGCTCGAACACCCGCTCGATCACGAAGGCGGCCCGAAGGTCCACGTCAAGCCGGTCGGGGTCCACATCCCAGAACAACCGGCGCGCATACACGGGCTTGGGTCGGGCGGTCATGCGGTGAAGATAACGGGCGTGGGACCGGGCGTGTGACCCCACCAGGAGTCGAACCTGGATCAAGAGTTTAGGAAACTCCTATTCTATCCATTGAACTATGGGGTCGCGCCCGGCGCGGGGCCGCGAAGGTAACCCCACCGCCCGGCACAGACCAGCGGCTCCCCTGGCACGTTATTCGGTGGTAACACGCGCCTGTGGATGAGCCGCCCCCGCGGCGTGTCGGCCGGCGCACCACCCCCCGGACCTTTGTTGAAGGTGCTCTCCCGCTTCATCCGCCACGCCCTCCTGGTGGGCTGCGCGCTGCTGGTCCTCTTCGTCGGGGCCCTGGCGGTGGTGGCCACCCTGTACGAGGACGAGGTGAAGGCCCGCCTGCTGGGCCTGCTCAACGCGCAGCTCGCCACCCCGGTGCAGGTGGAGCACATCGACCTCACCCTGCTGCGCCGCTTCCCCAAGGCCAGCCTGCACCTGCACGGTGTGTTCGTGCGCGAGGTGCGCGCGGACAGCGCCGCGCCCGACAGCCTGCTCTACGCGGAAGACCTCTTCCTGGACTTCAACCTCTCGGAGCTGCTCACCGGCACCTACGGCATCCGCCGCATCCACGGCGAGGGGGTGCGCGCCTTCATCGCCCACGATGCCCAGGGCCGGCCCAACTACCGCATCTGGCGCAGCGACAGCACGTCCACCGATAAGCTGCCGCTGCAGAAGCTCACCCTGGACGACCTGTGGGTGCGCTACCGCCACGGCGGCAGCGCCACGGAGGTCATCGGCGCCAGCGACCGCATCGCCCTGCGCGGCACCCTGGGCGACGGGCCCAACACCCTGCGCACCGAGGGCCATGTGCACCTGATCGACTGGCACCAGGGCGCGGCCCGCATCCTGGCCGACCGCCAGGCCGAGGTGCTGCTCACCATGACCTTCGGCGACGCCGACGGCGCTTTCCGCATCACCAACGGCGAGGTGAACAGCGGGGGCGTGCGCCTCACCAGCACCCTGGCCGTGGTGCCCGAGGCCGACGGCCTCTTCCTGGACCTGCGCGCCGCAGGCGACCAGTGCGACCTGGAGCGATTGCTGGCCCTGCTGCCACCGGAGATCACCCGCCCCCTGCGCCCTTACGGCCTACAGGGTGAGGCCGATGTGGTGGCCCGCTACGCCGGCACCATCGGTGGGCCCGCGCCCCCTGCCCTGGCCGTGCAGCTCGCCGTGCGCGACGGCCGGTTCCGCGAGCAGGCCAGCGGCACCACCTTCGACCAGGTGCACGGCTGGGCCGACCTGGCCCTCACCGGCGACGGCACCCTGGCCGAACTGAAGGTGCGTGAGCTGCGCGCCCGCTCCACCGGAGGCTCGGTCACCGGCCATCTGCACCTGCGCGGCGGCGGCAAGGCCTATGTGGACGCCGGGCTGAAGGCTGACCTGGACCTGGGCGAGCTGTTGCGCTTCGTGCGGCTGGACAGCCTGCAGGACGCCGAGGGACGCCTGCGCGCCGACCTCACCGCCCGCGGTCCGCTGTCCCGGCTCGCTGGGCTGAAGTCGCGCGACCTGGGCGCCCTCACCATCGGTGGCACAGCCAGCCTGCACGGCGCCTCGATCGGGCTGCGCGGCGTGGGCCTCGCCATCACCGCCGTGGATGCCGACCTGGCCCTGCACGGGCCCGACGCCCGCGTGCAGCGCCTGACCGCCACCGTCCAGGGCGACCGTCTCGACCTCAGCGGCACATTGCATGGCCTGGTGCCCTACCTGCTGCTGGACGGCCAGCGATTGGCCATCACCGCCACGGGCTCGGCCGCCCGCATCGACCTGGCCCGCTGGATCACCGGCGGCGGCGGCGGGCCCGCCCACCTGGCCCTGCCCGCGGCCCTCGCCCTGGACCTCGACGTGCGCGTGGACGAGCTGGTCTACGACGCCTTCACCGCCACCGGCATCACCGGCCGCGTGGTGCTGGCGGACCGCGTGCTGCGCGCCGAGCCCGTGCGCTTCACCACCGCCGGCGGCACCGTTGGTGGGTCCATCGCACTGGACGGACGCGCCGTGGCGGCCTACCCGCTGGCCGTACGCGCCTCGCTCAACGGCATCGACGTGCACCGCCTCTTCGCCGAGTTCAAGGACTTCGGCCAGGACTTCATCGGCCAACGCCACCTGCAGGGCACCTGCCGCGCCGAAGTGCGCTTCGACGCCCCCCTGCGGCCCGACCTGCACTTCGACCTGGACCGCCTCACCTGCACGGCGGACGTGGTGGTGGAGCAGGGCGTGCTGAAGGGACATGCCCCGCTGATGGAGGTGGCCACCTATGTGAAACAGAACAAGCTGGCCGGCCTGATGCTGGACGCCGACCAGCTGGCGCGGCGCCTGGCCGAAGTGCGCTTCGCCCGCCTGGAGAACCGCATCGAGATCCGCGACCGCCAGGTGCGCATCCCCCTCATGGAGGTGAAGAGCAGCGCGCTGGACATCGAGCTCAGCGGCGTGCACGGCTTCGACGACCGCATCGACCACCGCCTCAACTTCCGCCTGGGCGACCTGGTGCGCGGGGCGCCCCCGCAGGACGAGTTCGGTCCCGTGGTGGACGACGGCACCGGTCCGCGGCTCTTCCTGCGTATGCAGGGCCTGGCGAGCGACCCCTCCTTCAGTACCGACCCCGAGATGGCCGCCGCCCGGCGCGGCCGCCAGTGGCAGCAGGAGAAGCAGGAGCTGAAGGCCCTGTTCCGCAAGGACCTCGAAGCCCGCGACGAACGCACCGCCACGGCCGGCACCGTGCACTTCCAGGTGGAGCACCCGGACGATGCCGACACCCCGGAGAAGGCCCCCGAACCCCGCCCCGAACGGCGCGGGCACCAGGACGATCCGCCCCCCGTGGTGATCGAGGTGGAGCCCTGAGCCGCGCCGAAGCCCCATCTTCACGGACCGATCCCGTGGACCTCTACTCCCGCAAACAGCGCTGGAAGCTGGTGCTGGCCCTGGCCGCCCTGCTCATCGTCATCGCCTCGTTGTGGTACAGCAACCGCATCGTGGACAAGGTGCGTGAAGAGGAGCGCAAGAAGGTGGAGCTCTGGGCCGAGGCCGTGCAGAACCGGGCCCGCCTGGTGAACCTCACCGACCGCCTCTTCGCCCGCCTGCGCGAGGAGGAGCGCAAGAAGGTGGAGCTCTGGGCCGAGGCCATGCTGCGCCTGGTGGGCACCGCCGAGCCCGGCGACCTCTCCTTCTTCCTGAAGGTGGTGAGCGACAACACCACCGTGCCCGTGGTGATCACCGACGCCCGGGGCGAGGTGAAGTTCCACCGCAACCTGGACAGCGTGGTGACCGCCGACCCCGACCGCCTGCGCCAGGCCGTGGCGGACATGGCCGCCCGCCGCAAACCCGTGGAGATCGCCGTCTACGGCACCCAGAAGCAATACCTCCACTACCAGGACAGCCGCCTGCTGCGCGAGCTGGAGGAGGTGATGGACGGCATCATCCGATCGTTCATCAGCGAAACGGTGATGAACACCGCCGCCGTGCCCGTGATCCTCACCGATAGCACCGGCGGCCGCGTGGTGGAGAGCGGCAACGTGGACAGCCTGGTGCTGCGCGACCCCGCTCTGCTGGCCACCAAGCTCGGCGAGATGGCCGCACGCAACCGCCCCCTGGAGGTCACCCTCGCGGGCCAGGGCCGCCACTACATCTACTTCGAGGAATCGCTTGTGATCACCCAGCTGCGCTACTTCCCCTACGTGCAGCTGGTCATCATCGGCCTCTTCCTGCTGGTGAGCTACGCCCTCTTCAGCATCTTCCGCAACGCCGAGCAGAACCAGGTGTGGGTGGGCATGGCCAAGGAGACCGCCCACCAGCTGGGCACCCCGCTCAGCTCCTTGATGGCGTGGATGGAGCTGCTCAAGAGCCGCAACGTGGACCCCACGGCGCTTGTCGAGATGCGCAAGGACGTGGACCGGCTGGAGGTGATCACCGAGCGCTTCAGCAAGATCGGCAGCGCGCCGGAGCTGACGCCCGAGAAGCTCTACCACACCCTGCGTGCCACAGTGCTCTACCTGCGCCCGCGCCTGCCCAGCAAGGCCCGCATCGAGGTGCTGTCCCCGCCCGACCCCGAGCTGCTGGTGCCCCTCAACCGTCCGCTCTTCAGCTGGGTGATCGAGAACCTCATCCGCAACGCCATCGATGCGATGGAAGGCGAAGGCAGCATCACGCTCGCCATCGAGCGCGAGGACGATGTGGTGCACGTGGATGTCACCGACACCGGCAAGGGCATCCCCGCCGCGCAGCACCGCACCGTGTTCCAGCCCGGCTTCACCACCAAGAAACGCGGCTGGGGCCTGGGGCTCTCGCTCAGCAAGCGCATCATCGAACAGTACCACGGCGGCCGGATCGTCGTCAAGCGCAGCGCCCCGGGGAAGGGGACGACCTTCAGGATCTCGCTGAACGCGTGATCAGGAGCGGGGGCAGGAGCAGGAGACCCGCTCCACGGATCCATCGCCATAGCTTTCGTCAACACGAACGACGATGGGCGGTTTCAAGGAAATGTCCGTGTACAAGAGAGCCTTTGAAATGGCTCGCATGGTGTTCGTGCTCAGCAAGCGCTTTCCCAGCGAAGAGAAGTTCTCACTCACGGACCAAGTGCGTCGTTCATCACGTTCGGTGTCCACACAGTATGCGGAAGGCTATCGCAAGAAGCGTTACCCCACGCACTTCGTGTCCAAAATGACCGATGCGGACGGTGAGAACGCGGAAACACAGGTCTGGCTAGATCATGCGGTCGCCTGCGGATATGTCACCGAACGCGACATCGCCCCCATCGTGCAGGTGTCCGAGGAGGTGGGACGCATGCTCGGGGACATGATCGAGAACCCGGAGAAATATATTGGCAAGCGACCCTGAAGGCTCCGGCCCCTGCCCTCACATGCCCGGCCTCTACTTCCACATCCCTTTCTGCCGGAAAGCGTGCACGTACTGCGACTTCCACTTCAGCACCTCGGCACGCGGCCGCGAGGCGGTGCTCGATGCCATGGAGAAGGAGCTCATCCAGCGGGCACGCGAGATCGGCGACGCCCCGGTGGACACCGTGTACTTCGGCGGCGGCACGCCCAGCCTTCTGGAGCCCACGCGCATCGCCTCGTTCCTACAGCTGGCCCGCGACCTGCTGCGCGTGCGGAACGATGCGGAGATCACCCTGGAGGCCAATCCGGACGACGTCACCGCCGAACGGCTGGCGCAGTGGAAGGCGATGGGCATCACGCGCCTGAGCCTGGGCACCCAGAGCTTCCGTGCGGACCGCCTGGCGTGGATGGGCCGCGCGCACACCGCCGAACAGGCCCGGCAAAGCATCGCGCTGATCGCCAACGCCCGCTTCTCGTCATGGACCATCGACCTCATCTACGGCCTGCCCGGCATGGACCTGGTCGAATGGGACGAGCAGCTCACCATCGCGCTGGACCACGGCATGCCGCACCTCAGCGCCTACGCCCTCACGGTGGAGCCGCGCACCGCGCTGGCCCATCAGGTGAAGCACGGCACGGTGGTGCCGGGGGACGATGAGGCCGTGTCCGCGCAGTTCGACCACCTGATGGCGCGCATGAAGGCCGCCGGGCTGGTGCACTACGAGATCAGCAACTTCGGCCTTCCGGGCCACTTCAGCCGGCACAACAGCAGCTATTGGGAGGGCGTACCCTACCTGGGCATCGGCCCCTCCGCGCACAGCTTCACCGGTGCCACGCGCCGCTGGAACGTGGCCCACAACGCGCGCTACGCCGCCGCGGTCGAAAAAGGCGGGCCGTTCAGCGAAACGGAAACGCTCTCCCCGGTGCAGCGCACCAACGAGCTGCTCCTCACCGGGCTCCGCACCCACCGCGGCGTGCAGCTCGATGCGCTGCCGGTGGACATCCGCCTCCGGAATGAGCAACGGATCGTGCACTACGTGGCGCAGGGCCTCGCGCAACTGGAAGGCGGGCGGTTAGTTTTGACCGAACGCGGAAGGCACTTCGCGGACCGCATCGCGATGGAGCTCTTCGCCGAGGCATGATCGCCGACATCGAACACCACGGACGACGCTTCCGCGTGGACCTGGGTCGGCCCATCGACCTGAGCCTGCCCCTGCACGCCGGTGAAGGCCGCCTGCGCGCCTGGTACGTGGACCCCGTCCGCATGGAGCCCGTGGTGATGGGCGACCGCACCTTCGCGGTGAGCGCCGGCGCCCCGGTGAACTTCCGGAACGTGTTCGTCAATCCGCACGGCCATGGCACGCACACGGAGAGCGTGGGCCACCTGGACGCCGGCATCACCCCCGTAGGCGGCCTGCTGGACCGCTTCTTCTTCACCGCCGAAGTGGTGAGCCTGCGCCCAGAGCAGCGCCGTGCCCCCGATGGCCGCACCGACCAGGTGATCACCCTGGAGCAGCTGCGCAACGCGTTGGACGAGCGACCGCGCGAGGCCTTGGTGCTGCGTACGCTGCCCAACACGGCCGGCAAGGACACGCGCGACTGGTGCGGCAGCAACCCCGCCTACCTGCAGAGCACCGCCACCGCCTGGCTGCGCAGCATCGGGGTGAAACACCTGCTGGTGGACCTGCCCAGCGTGGACCGCGAGGAGGACGGCGGCGTGCTGGCCGCGCACCACGCCTTCTGGGACTTCCCCGCCACGGTGGACACCACGCGCACCATCACCGAACTGCTGCGCGTGCCCGATGCCGTGCCCGACGGTCGTTATGTGCTGGAGCTACAGCTGGCACACTGGATGAACGACGCCGCCCCCAGCCGGCCCGTCCTCTATGCACTGCTTCCATGACGCTGGAGGAGTTCCGCGCGCATTGCGCCAAGTTCCCAGGCTTCAGCGAGGACCTGCCCTTCGGGCCGGAGGTGCTGGCCTTCCGCGTGGGCGGGCGCATCTTCGCGCTGATGGACGTGGACGCCTTCGAGAGCGTGAACCTCAAGTGCGACCCCGAGCGCGCCGTGGACCTGCGCGAGCAGCACCCCGGCATCACCCCGGGCTACCACATGAACAAGCGCCACTGGAACACGGTGCTCACCGATGGGAGCGTGCCGTATCGGGTGCTGCTTGAACTGGCCCGCCACAGCTACGACCTGGTGCGGGCATCGCTGCCGAAGAAGCTGCGCGACGGTCTCGGCTGACCCGTTCCGCCCCCGGTTACCTTTGCCGCCATCATGAGCTCCCGCCGCATCGGCCGCATCCTGCTGAGTTATTTCCTGCGTGGCCTGCTGCTCGTGGTCCCTGTCACCGTGCTCCTCTGGGGCTTGTGGAAGGCCCTGGCCTTCCTGGACGGCATCATCCCCATCGACATTCCGGGCCTGGGCTTGCTCACGCTGCTGGTGGGCCTCACCCTCTTCGGCTGGCTGGGCAGCACCATTCTGTATCAACCGGTGGCCGAGTTCGGCGAGGAGGTGCTCAAGCGCATCCCCTTCCTGAAGACCTTCTATGGCGCCATCAAGGACCTGGTGGAGGCCGTGGTGGGCAACAAGAAGCGCTTCGACCGTCCCGTGCTGGTGCGCCTTGTGTCGGGCAGCGACCTGGAGAAGCTCGGCTTCATCACCGAGGACGACCTGGCGCACCTGGGCATCACGGGCGGCAAGGTGGCCGTCTATCTGCCCCACAGCTTCGCGTGGAGCGGCAACCTGTACATCGTGCCGGCACAGAACGTGACGCCGATCGATGCGCGCGCCGCGGACGTGATGAAGTTCGTGGTGAGCGGCGGCGTGGCCAAGGTGGACGACGACGCGCACTGAGCCGCCATGCCCACCGCCCACCGCAACGCGCTCGTGCTGCTGCACGTCACCGTGTTCGTGTGGGGCTTCACCGGCATCCTGGGCAAGCTCATCCAGCAGCCCACCCTGCACTTGGTGTACACGCGCACGGTGATCGGCGTGCTCGGCCTGGCCGCCGTGGCCCTGGTCACCCGCCGCAGCCTGTCGCCCCGCACCCCGGGCCTGGTCAACTACCTGCTGGTGGGGCTCATCATCCTGGGGCACTGGATCACCTTCTACGGCGCCATCAAGCTCAGCACCGCCAGCATCGCCGCGGCATGCCTCAGCACCAGCACGGTGTTCACCGCCCTCATGGAGCCATTCTGGTTCAAGCGCCGCATCCGCGTGAGCGAAGTGGTGCTCGGCATCATCGTCGTGGCCGCCCTGCTGCTCATCTTCGGACTGGAGGTGCGGCATCGCCTCGGCATCGCGGTGGCTACCGTGAGTGCACTGCTCAGCGCCTGGTTCAACGTGGTGAACGGCGTGCTCATCAAGCGCGACAACGCGCTGCGCATCGGCTTCTACGAGATGGTGAGCGTGGTGGTGGCCCTCGCCCTGTACGGCCTCGTCACCGGTGATCTGGCGCCCCCGCTGTGGCACCTGCCCGCCAGCGACATCGTGTACCAGCTTCTGCTCGGCCTGGTGTGCACCACCTTCGCCTTCGTGGCCGGCATCGCCGTCATGCGCCAGCTCAGCCCCTTCACCGTGATGCTCACCGTGAACCTCGAGCCGGTGTACACCATCCTCTTCGCCCTTCTCATCTGGGGCGAGGAGGAGAGGCTCACCATCGGTTCGTACCTGGGCATCGCCCTTATCCTGGGCTGCCTCTTCGTCAACGGCTGGCTGCAGCGCGGCAAGCGCGCGAGCGAGGTCACCGAACCGGATCCGCTGTCGCAGGTGTGAGGGGGGAGTGGCGAGTGGCGAGCAGCGAGTGGAACACCATGCGGGTGTTCACTCGCCGCTCGCTGCGTCGGGTCGTGCGTGGGCACTCGCTACTCGCCACTCCTCGCCAGCTCCACGTGCTCATCCCCCTCCTTGCGATCGACGTAGGTGAGGAAGAACTGGAACATCTCGTCGGTGGTGCGCATGAAGCGGCTGTCGCTGCCCCGCACCTCCCGTGGCGGATCGAACGGCTGGTGCGGGTTCTCCGCGCGGTTGTCGAAGCTGCCCTCGGCCACGATGACATCGCCCGGTAGCAGCACCACGGGCCGTCGGAAGGTGTAGGCGTACTGCCAGCGGAAGTCCCAGTCGCGGATGCGCACCAGCGGGATGGTGTCGGTGCCGCGCAACGCGTAGGCCGTGAACCGCGTGCCCAGCAGGTGCATGTGCGGGTTCACGGACAGCACGCTGATCGCCTTCGGCACCATGAGCCGCGTGCTGAAGGTGCGTACCTCGCCGGGCGCCATATGCAGCGGAGGTACCACCGGCGTGTGCGTGCTGCCCAGGGCCAGCTCCTGCAGCGGGCGCTCCGGGGCGCGCGGCGCGAACCAGAGGTGGAAGGCACTGCGGTCCACGGCCTCGCGGTCGCCGGGGCCGTAGTGCACCGTGTTGAGCAGGAAGGCTCTCTTGCGCGCCAGGTACAGGCCGCCGAAGCCGTCGGGCAGCACCAGCGGCGCCAGCCCGGGCAGATAGTTCACCGCGCTGGGCACCAACGGCGGCCAGCTGCCATCGTCGTTGGCCAGCCCGAGCCGCGCGAAGGCCGCCGGCCCACCCTGCTGCTCGGCGTCGAGGTACGCGCTGCCGGCGAACACATCGGCCTTGGCCCCTTCCGGATAATTGATGAGCGCACCGTTCATGTGGTGCACCGCCCGGCGATCGCCGGGCACGAAGGCCACCGCCCGCAGGAAGGTGTCGCGCGGCAGCTCGAACGGCGCCTTGGCGATGATGAAGCGGTCGCGCCCATCGCCCGGTACGGTGTAGGCTCCAGGCACCGGCACCACCAGGTCCGGCGGCCCCAGGGCCGCGGCCTCCGACACGAGACCCATCCGGGGCAGCGAGGCGGTATCGCCCGGCAGCATGCCCTGCTCCACCCACCGACCGATCAAGGCGATCTGGCGCGCCGTCAGCACCCGCTCACCGATGAAGCGGCTGTAGGCCGTATCGGCCGGCCAGGGCGGCATATAGCGCTCCCGCGTGACGTGGCGCACAGTGCGCGCCTTGCGCCGCACCTCGTCGTAGGTGGTGAGCGCGAAGGGCCCCGCATGCCCCGGGCTGTGGCACGGCATACAGTGCGTGCGCACCAGCGGGGCGATGTGCGCGGCGAAGGTCACCGTGTCCGGCAGATCCTTCACGGCATCCACGGGATCGGACGGCGCACAGCCCGGCGCCGCGGCCAGCAGCACCCCCCCCACCCAGATCGCCAACCGCATCCTCATGGGGTCCGCACTTCGTTGCACTCGAGGAAACAGCCGACGGCGCGCACGCTCGGTTCGGCCGGAGGGTGCCCACGCTCCACTGCCGCCAACGCATCGCGCAGGTGATGGCGCGTGGCCTTGGGCTTCTTGCGCCCCGCGCGTGTGGCGCGATCGTCGATGGCGCCGCGGTACAGCACCGTTCCGTCCACCGCCAGCACGAAGGCCTCCGGAGTAACGACGGCGTCGAGCGCTTGCGCGATGCGGCAATCCGGGTCCATCACCTGCGGAAAGCGGAATCCGTTCCGCTCGGCGAACGCCTGCGCGCTGTCCGGAACGATGTAAGGCGAGGCATAGAGCCCCACGATGCTCAGCCCTGTGCCGCTGGTCAGCTGCGCCAGCTCAGGTGCATGCATCAGGCAGAGCGGGCATTCCGGATCCAGTGTCAGCACCAAGGTGTGGCCCGCGCCGAAAAGCGATCGACCCGCAACGACCGCGCCATCCGCCAGCTGATGCTCCATGGTCCGCAGCGTGTCCAGGTCCACGCGGGACGTTGGTCCGCATCCGTCCAACAGGAGACCCACGACGCACGTGGTGAACAGCCGTCCGTGGCGCATCGGCCAAAGGTATCGGCGCCGCCGCGCCACCTTTGTCAGCGCACCATGAAACGCGCCACCGGTCTCCTGCTCCTGCTGGGCATCGACCTGCTGGTGTTCTTCATCACCCGTGAGGTGTATCGGCCCGCGCCACCGGAAGAGGAGGGGTGAACCGGATCCTCGGCTGCATGATGATCTTCCCTATCTGGTCGTGACTTTCACGAACGGAACGACATGGCTCACCTCGCCTTGAGCAACATGGAACAGGTACAAGCCTTGATCAAGCTCCGAAAGGTCGATCTCGACCAGATCCCTGGTATCGCGCCCTCTCAAGAACTCCACGCCGAGCATATCGTACACGACAAATTCCACTGGACCAGGGACCTCAAGCCTCAAGGTCAGACGATCTTCGGCCGGCACGGGAAATAGGACAGGCCCACGGTCGGTGCGTTCCTCCATGCCCACCTGAGATCCCGCCCCGTTGCACGCCTCCGGCAGATCACTGTAAATGGCCTGTACCGAATCCACCCTTTCCTGTAACCGCAGAACGCTGCTCATCAGCCCATTGGATCCAGGGCGGGCGAACACGAGCGCGTAGACAAGTTCGATCTCTTCTCCGGCATCCAGATCCAAGGGTCCGACCGACATGACCATCCGCCTATCCCATGGTTGATTGCCTGATGAATGCTCCGCCCATGGGCCCATCACCTGGCCACCTGTTCCCGCTCCAAGTGGGTCTTCAAACCCTGGAAACGCAAAGCGCGCCTGAACGTTCGTGGCCTCGGGATCGGAGTAATGCCCAGTGCCTCCATGGAAGAGCGGTGTTCCGTCGCGCCAGTACCCGCTCAGATATCCGAAGAACTGTTCGGCCGTATTCGGATTGCCTCGGGCGGTGGCGTCATTGCTGAAGTAGGTCATGTACGAGACACCATGACGTTCATTGTCGACCACCAGGTCACCAAAGCCAGAGCCGTTGAAAGCGGGTATCCCGGGTCCTTCGGGATCATCAAACCCATCAGGCTCCAGGTACGGGCCTTTGAGTTGCGTCGTCCCAAAAGCGGGTGGCATCGAACCATACCCGGTGTAGGATGATGTCGTTTCATCCAGCGTATCTGCGT
The DNA here is from genome assembly GCA_016713875.1 of Flavobacteriales bacterium. Taxonomy (NCBI): domain Bacteria; kingdom Pseudomonadati; phylum Bacteroidota; class Flavobacteriia; order Flavobacteriales; species Flavobacteriales bacterium. Next base: position 3,269,105 of record JADJOI010000003.1, on the reverse strand, counting down.
TATACACGTAGCCGAGATTCCTTTCGGGATCAGAACCCACGTAGTCATCACGACCATATCCAAGGTCATAGTCGGTGAATAGACCGATCCGGACCATTTCATAGGGGTCATCGCTTCGATTGATGAGCCGGTACTTGATGAAGAGGGTGTGCGCGAGCGCCTCGTCTTGGGAATAGAATGCGAAGGGCATGGCATGAACCTCGATACCGAGGGGAGCACCGCCCGTGCCATGCGGGTTCAGCACATCATTGAACATGAAATAGAGCGCTTCATCACCGTGGATGCATGGTGCATCACCGGTGGTCGGCTCATACAGCCCGTCACCATCAAGATCGATGAATGGCGCCAACCGGGCGGCCTGACCAGCCAAGGTGTCACCGTTCCCTGGCCAGTCAAAAAAACTCTGGGGGATCACATACCCGGGGAACTGAACATTGACATCGCATCCTGGCGTGTTCAAACAATCGTAGTAGGCCTGGTGCAGGGCTACATCCACGGCCTTGATCTTGAACACATGATCATATTGGGCTGCCACGGCGGGAGTGATCGATGCGCTGCCGTCCGTTGTGAGCGGTCCTGGGGCATAGTCGGGCAGCCCGATCTGGTCGAACAGCAGGCCAGCAAGATGCAAGCCGCCAAGTGTATCATACCCACCCACCCACAATGAGGCTGCGAACAATGCATGGGCCCCGCTTCCAATGGGCACCTCAAAATCCGGCTCGCCAACGCTCCGATCAAGTCCGATCATGCCATGGGCCGTGAATCGGGCCCGGACCATGTTCGCATCCAAGTGATCGAAGCTCTGTGCCATGCATGATAGAGAGCCCAGGGCCATTGATACAGCCAAAGCCTGCGTTGTCTTCATGGGATCAGGAGCTTACCATGATAAACCTACCCAGTATGATCCACGACCAACCGGTCAGAACAGGCAACGGCAGCTCAGAGGCGACTTACGGCGCCGCCGCGCCACCTTTGTGGTCACCATGAAACGCGCCACCGGTCTCCTGCTCCTGCCGGGCGTCGCCCTGCTGGTGTTCTTCATCACCCGCGAGCTGTACCGGCCCGCGCCACCGGGCGAGGAGGTGTCGAGCACCGTCCTGCTGGAGCGCATCCGCCCGGTGCTGAAGCTGGTGACGGTGGAAGGCGACCTCAGCGAGGTGTTCACGTACAGCGACAACAGCGCCGCCTGGTTCGACTGGACCAGGGACCTGGGCTGGAACCGCAAGCAGGCCATCCTGCTGGTGAAGGCCCGCGCCTCGGTGGGCTACGACCTGGAGGGCCTGGGGCTCACCTTCGATGAGGCCACGCGCACCGTTCGCCTCACCGACCTGGGCACACCGAAGCTGCTGTCCCTGGAGCACGATGTGAAGTACTTCGACCTCGAAGAGGGCGCCTTCGCCGAGTTCAGCGCGGCGGATCACACGCGCATGCAGGCGCAGGCCAAGGCCCGCATCGAGCAACGCCTGCCGCAGAGCGGTCTGTTCGAGGCCGCCGCCGGACAGAAGAACGAGTTCCTCGAGGTCCTGCGCGCCGTAGTGGAGAACGGGGGATGGACCTTCGTGGAGGGGTATGGCGCCAGGCCCCTGAGCAAGTGACGAGGGTTCACCCACCACGGTCCTTGTGACTTGATCCTTGGCACTTGTGACTTGCCACTTGAACACTCCGCCTCACCCGCCGTTCCTACCTTCGTTCGCATGAGCACGGCCACCCTTTCCGCGCGGCACTACTGCCCCTCGCTCACCCGCTACGAACGCTGGCGGACACGGGCGGTGCGCATCGGTGACATCGGCATCGGCGGCGACCATCCCATCCGGGTGCAGAGCATGACCACCACGGACACGATGGACACGGCGGCCACCGTAGCGCAGAGCATCCGCATGATCGAGGCCGGCTGCGAACTGGTGCGCATCACCGCGCCCTCGAAGAAGGAGGCCGAGAACCTCGCCGAGATCCGCAGGCAGCTGCGCGCCGCCGGCTTCAACACCCCGCTGGTGGCCGACATCCACTTCACGCCCAACGCGGCCGAGATCGCCGCCCGCATCGTGGAGAAGGTGCGCGTGAACCCCGGCAACTACGCCGACAAGAAGCGGTTCGATGTGCGCGAGTACACCGATGCGGAGTATCAGGAGGAGCTCGACCGCATCCGCGAGCGCTTCACCCCGCTGGTGCGCATCTGCAAGGAACACGGCACGGCCATGCGCATCGGCACCAACCACGGCAGCCTCAGCGACCGCATCCTCAACCGCTACGGCGACACGCCGCTCGGCATGGTGGAGAGCGCCATGGAGTTCCTGCGCATCTGCCGCGACGAGGACTACCACGAGATCGTGCTGAGCATGAAGGCGAGCAACCCGCAGGTGATGGTGCAGGCCTATCGGCTGCTGGTGAACCACATGCTGCGCGAGGGCATGAACTACCCGCTGCACCTGGGCGTCACCGAGGCCGGCGACGGCGAGGACGGCCGCGTGAAGAGCGCCGTGGGCATCGGTGCGCTGCTGGAGGACGGGCTGGGCGACACCATCCGCGTGAGCCTCACCGAGGAGCCCGAGGCGGAGATCCCCGTGGCCAAGGCCCTGGCCGACCGCTACGGCGCGCGCCGCGGGCACGACCCGATCCCCGAGGTGCACCATGTGCCCATCGACCCCTTCAGCCACGCCCGCCGGCATACCCGCGAGGTGCTCAACATCGGTGCGCGGCACGTGCCCGTGGTCATCGCCGACCTCAGCACGAAGAAGAAGATCAGCCCCGCCGCGCTCTTCCCCTGGGGCTACCACTACAGCGTGCCGCTGGACAAGTGGAACCTCACCGACCAGGCCTGCGACTTCCTCTTCCTCGGCGACCACCACCTCGACTTCGAGATCCCCGGCACGCTGGGCGTGGTGCAGGAGCACGCCACCTGGCTGAAGGACCGCCACAAGCCGCGCCACTACCCGCTGGTGACCGCCGCCGACCTGCTGGCCAACGTGCCCGTGCACCACGACCTCAACTTCGTGTACGCCACGCTGAAGGACCTGACGCCCGAGCTCATTGAAGCGCTGGACGAGGATGAAAGCTGTGTGCTGCTGCTCGACACGCTGAACGAGCATGGCTACGCCGAACAGCGTGCCGCCTTCTTCCGCTTGATGGAGGCCCAGTGCGAGGTGCCCGTGATCATCGGACGCGACTACGTGAACCTCGACCCCGAACACCTGATGCTGCATGCCAGCACGGACATGGGCGCACTCTTGCTCGATGGCCTGGGCGACGGGGTGATGATCTGCCCGGAGAACAGCGGCGGCGACGAGCTGGTGGACCGCACCGCCTTCGGCATCCTGCAGGCCACGCGCACCCGCATCAGCAAGACCGAGTACATCAGCTGTCCCAGCTGCGGGCGCACCCTCTTCGACCTGCAGGAGACCACGGCCAAGATCCGGGCCCGGACCAGCCACCTCAAGGGTGTCAAGATCGGCATCATGGGCTGCATCGTGAACGGCCCGGGCGAGATGGCCGATGCCGACTTCGGCTACGTGGGCACCGGCCCCGGCGTGATCACCCTGTACCGCGAGAAGGAGGTGGTGAAGCGCAACGTGCCCAGCGAAAAGGCCGTGGACGAGCTGATCGGCCTGATCAAGGAGCATGGGATGTGGGTGGAGCCCGCCTGAACCAACCGGCGCCGTAGCTTTCGGCAACACACCATGCGCCTTCTTCCATTCTCCATCGCCTTGGTCGCCGCCCTGGCACAGCTGTCCGCGAGCGCCCAACGCACCCGCGCCCTGGAACAACTGGCCATGACCATGGCTGGTTCCTACACCAGCGCCGCACAGGCGCAGGCCGACACCAGCTACTTCGAGATCGAACTGGAGATGGTGCGCATCTGGCCCAAGCGCAGGGACGGCGCATGGTTCTACGTGGAGCAGGCCACGGCCAGCAGCAAGGGCAAGCCCTATCGCCAGCGGATCTACCGGTTGAGCGAGGTGAACGACAGCACATTCACCAGCGAGATCTTCAGCATCCGCGGTGGTGAGCGCCACTTCGGTGCCTATGCCGACGCGGCCAGGCTCGCCCTCCTCTCCCCGGACTCCCTGAGCCTGCTGGAGGGCTGCGCCATCACCCTGCATCGCCGGGGCGGCACCTACATCGGCAGCACCCACGAGCGCGACTGCCCCAACCAGCGCAGCGGTGCCGCCTACGCCACCAGCGAGGTCACCCTGCTGCCCGACCGCATGATCAGCTGGGACCGGGGCTACAACGCCGCTGGTGCGCAGGTGTGGGGCGCGGAGAAGGGCGGCTACGTCTTCATCAAACTGAAACCATGAGCCGTTTCCTCACGAGCGTCTCCACTGGGCTGTTGGTGATCTGTACCTACGGGCAGGTGCTCGACCCCATGTTCGGAAACGCCGGTCAAGTACTGCTGAACACGCCGAACGAAAATGACCTGGCTGACGATGTGGCTTTGATGCCCGACGGCCGTTTCGTCATTGCTGGGATCAACGGGCCATTCGGCGATAGCCACACAATGGCCGCGCGCTTTCTCAGCGACGGCCAGCCTGACCCGAGCTTTGGTGTGAACGGTATCGCGACCACCTTGGTGGCACTGGATGATATGCCGCGATCCGTTGCCCTGCGCAGCGATGGCCGCGTGCTGGTAGCGGGCCGAACCAACCCAACGAACGGCACAAACTTCGGGTATGTGGTGCAGTTCACCGCCGACGGTTCGCTCGACACCACTTTCGGCGATAGTGGCAAGGTGGTCCTGGACCAGTTCGGGGGCAACAGCGAGGTTTCGGATGTTCTGGTGGATGCGCAAGACCGCGCGCTGGTCTGCGGAAGAACGAAACTCTCGGGTCTCCCATACAACTTCGGTCTGGTCGTTCGACTAGAGCCCGATGGAACCTTCGACCAACAATTCTTCGGCGGCGGTGTTGGCCTGGCCTCACCACTGGGAGGGCCCGCTTATTTCCTTCAGTTGACCCTGGATGTCCAACAACGCATTCTCGTTGTTGGAGGGGCTGCCGACCAGAACCCGAACTACAACGGGCAGTTCGCCATGATGCGCTTGTTGGACGACGGCACGATCGACACGTCGTTCGCCTCGAACGGTTTCATGACCTTGGACCTTACCTCGAACGAGGAGAGCGCGCAGTCCGTTCGGGCCATGTTGGATGGCCGCATCCTTGTCGGCGGCGCGGCCGGAGTGCCTTCCTTCGGATCCACCAGTGTGATCATCATGCGTTTTCTGGACAACGGCGCATTGGACCCGTCATGGGGGAGCGGGGGCGTCATGACCCAATACACCGGTGATGCATCGGTTGCTGCCCATGCACTTTGCGAAACGGCAGATGGTTCGGTGGTGGCCGTTGGCTTTGTGCGCCCTTTCTGGAACCAGTTCGCTGGCTATATATCGAAAAGCACACCTGACGGAACGCTCGACCCCACCTTCGGCACGGGAGGCATACTGCTCGTGGCGGATAGCAGCACATACACCATGTTCAATGGGGGCGTACTGCAACCGGATGGTAAACTTCTCGTGGCCGGCTTCTTTGACGGAAGCGCATACTCCGATGTGCTGATCCAACGCTACGACCTGGACCTTACCACTGGCATAGCAGGGTCCGCTGCGGAGCAGGCAACTCCGCGCATCGCGGTGATCAATGGCAACTCCTTGGCCGTTTGGAACGGTCCGGAGGCGGGAAGTACGTGGTCCATCATGGACATGCGAGGCCGCTGCTTGGCACAGGGTCGACTTTCACGTCCCGAGGGTCCCATCCAGTTGAACAGCACACTTCCTCCCGGGGTATACGTGATGCGGCTGGACGGCGCCGATCGATGCATTTCGACACCTTTCGTGATGGCTTCGGACCCGGCAGTGGAATAGGTCCTTCGCCTCCAGAACGAGGTTATCCGTTCGGCGGCCAGCCCGCATCCTCACTTCTGACCATCCGCACGAAGTTCCTCTCCTCGACCTTTGCGCCACATCCTGCTGCCATGAACCACTTCTGTCCCGCATCCGCCCTGACGATCGCCTTCTGCTTTGTTTCCACCTTCACCCATGGCCAATGGATGAGCGGCGTGGACCCCGACTTCGGCAACGGCGGCCTGCACACCTGGGACCATGGCGGCAACACTAGCTCGCATGCCATGAAGGTGTTCCGGCGAAGCGATGGCAAAACCGTGGTGGCCGGGATCAACATCGATGCTTTCAATCAGATCACAGGGCCGTTCACCACCCTGCTCGATCCCGATGGGCAGCTCGCGGCGGACTACGGTCGCCACGGCACCTGCGACTACAAGGACTTCTTGTACTACGGCTATTGGTACCGGAACTTCTTCGGGGCTGCCATGCAAAGCGACGGCAAGGTGTTGATGCTGCTCTACGACCAGAATTCGGGGTCCGAGCAACTCGTGCGGGTGCAGGCCGATGGCAGCCCCGATCTTTCCTTCGGCCCGTACGGCGCCCAAGCCATTACGGGCGGGAATTTTTCCATCCTGGCCGTGCAGCCCGATGATGGCATCCTGCTCGTAGGCTCGGACGGCAACGGCGATCCTTGTGTTCGTCGCCTTCTGCCTTCCGGTGCAGTGGACACTTCTTTCGGTACCGGCGGTGCGTTCGTGACCTCGGCCCCCGTCAGCTTTCGGGAAGTAGAGCCGCTCGCCAATGGCCAGATCCTTGTCGGGGGCACAGGCCTGGGCCGCTTGAACGCCGACGGAACGCTCGATACCTCCTTCGGCACCAATGGCTGGTCCACGCTGCCGTTCCTCAACAACGCACCGTACATGAACGATCTGGCGGTGCAGCCCAACGGCATGCTCCTGGTGTGTAACGACAACACGATCGAACGCGTGCTGGCCGACGGGACCGCCCTGGACCCCAACTTCAACTACAACTTCTCCTTGGGGGCCTTCCGGCTCGAAGCGGCATCCGATGGCTCATGGTACTCCTACTACACCGCCATACGGCGCTATGATGCGAACGATCAGTTCGACACCTCCTTCGGCCCGTTCGGGGAACTCTTCCTGGATCCCGGCACGACCACGGACTTTGCGTACTACGATGGTTCCGGGATCGATGTGGTCGGCCATATCGATCGCGCCGCCCCCAACCACGATGATGTGGTGGTGATGCGTTGCGATCCCTTCGGCGATCCGATGAACAATTGGGGCCAGGATGGCCGCATGGAATTCAATGGGAATGGAGGGGGTGAGAACGTGAGCAGCATGGCCGTGTCCAACGATGGGCACATCTGGACGGTCGGCCCGGGGTACCAAGCACCGCCCATGATGGCGCGTTTCCTGCCGGATGGTTCGACGGATACCGGCTTCGGATACAACGGCGCGGCTTATCCGCCCGTAACCCTGTCCTGTTGCATCGGTGCGCGCAGCGATGGCCGAGCGGTGGTCGGTGGGTCCGCCCTCGCCGGGTTGAGCGCCGTTGCCGTTGCAACGCTGGTGGAGAGCGACGGTTCATACAGCCCTTCATGGGGCGGTGGGATCTCGGTGACCGGGACCGTCAATAGCGATCAGCGCTGTGCGGACCTTCTGGCCTTGCCCGATGATCGCACGGCCATGCTGATCAACATGAGCTACATCAACGATCCCAACGGATGGAACAGCGCCGTGGTGATGCTGGACGCCAACGGCGAGTTGGACCCCGCCTTCGGCAATGGTGGGCAAGTGATCACGGGCATTGGCGGACCGACGTACATGAGCGGAATGGCGCGTTTGCCGGGCGGTGGGTTCCTCTGCACAGGAACGCATTGGAACAATGGCGTCAGTGAATTGTTCGCGTATGCCTTGGACATCACGGGCCAACCGCTGAGCGGGTTCGGAACGAACGGTGTATCTACCATAGCTGTGCAGCCGGGCATCGCGTGGAGCACATCCGGAAGGCCTATCGTGCGGCCCGATGGCAGCTTCTACGTGCTTTACTCCAACGGGGGGCTGAGTTGGATATCGCGAATGCTTGCCGATGGGACCCTGGACCTGTCGTTCGCGAACGGCTCATATGTGATCGATCCCAATTGGCTCGGCACCGGCATGGGTTGGCTGAGCACTGGCGATCTGCTCGTATCCGGCTTCACTTATGATGGACAATTGCCCATCCTTAAACTCGATCCGAGCGGTGCGCCAGTGACATCGTTCGGTTCGAACGGCGTATACACGATCGCCGATACCGCGAACGTTCACTTTGGCAATTCCCTTGTTACCGTCTTGCCAGGTGACTCTGTGCTGATAGCCGGTGACCTTCGGAACATGACCTACTGGGATTCGCTGGGTATTGATGCGTTCCTCTTCCGTTTCGACCCGGACTTCAACGTTGTGCAGCCCGATGTTACCGTGGGTGAGCGTGTGCGGTGCGTGCCGAACCCGAGCAACGGGCGGTTCGTCATGCTTGTCAGCGGTGCGTTCGGGCCAACGGCGATCACCGTGCGCGACTTGTCCGGGCGGGAGGTGCCGGTGCAGGTCGAATGGCTCGGCGACCAATTGGGCGTTGAGCTTCCGGCAACCGCTTCGAACGGCCTGTACATGCTCACGGTGCGGATGCCCGATCGTGTCGTCACGGAAAAGGTGCTGCTGGAACGCTGATCCGGATCGATACGCTCGCCCCTCGGCAATTTGGTTCGCGTATCGTGCAAACACTCGCGCGGGTGTGGGGCGCGGAGAAGGGCGGCTACGTCTTCATCAAGCGGCGCTAGTTCGCCCTCCCCTTGGGCAGCACCCGCCGCTGGTCGCTGAACGCACCCACCCACTGCAGGCTGATCTCCATGCCCCCGCGCAGGTGCGTGCTGCTGCGCAACCGGCTCACGTTGATGTCGTAGCTGAGCCCGATGGCCAGCTTGCGGCGATGCTCGAAGCGCAGCATCGGCACCACCGCGTCGTTCCAGCGGTAGAACAGCCCGAGGTGGAAGGCGCTGGATGTCTTGTCGGTGGTGTAGCGCGAGTCCTGACCGATGCGGCGGTGCATCAAGGTGCCGAAGATGACCTCGCGCGCAGCACCCTGTTGCGATACGTACACCTTGGGCATCCAGGTCCAGCGGTCACCGCTGATGCGGAGTTCCGCGTGCGCCGTGTAGCGCCGCAACAAGCGGTCCTCCGCCGAACCAAAGAGGGAGATGCCGGGCTGGTTGAGGTGCATCACCGCCAGACCCGAGCTCCACTGCAACCCGCCAACGGTCTCACCCCGGCAGAGCAGACCCGCCCCCAGGTCGATGAACGCGCTGGTGCTCGAGGCCGCCGTTTCGCCGCTGGGCAGCGAGGGGTCGTAGCCCGCCCCGTTGTACTGGCTGTCCCAGCGCATGCCGTTCAGCACGGCGCTCCGCTGTCCGTAGCCGCCCTGCAGCCCCAGCGCGATCAAGGTGCGCTCACCGCTGCGCAAGGCATAGGATACGCTGAGGTTGCCCTGCGTGTCGCCGAACCGGGTGCTGCCCGCGCGGTCGTTGAAGGCATGCACGCCCACACCCAGATAGCGGCCGCGCATGCGCCCACGGAACACAGGCAGATCATAGCTCAGCGCATGCGTGCGAAAGGGGCTGCCCACGCTCTGCCATTGGGTGCGGTGGAACAGCGCCACGCGTTGATCGCCCTCGATGTCGCCCGCCACGGCCGGGTTCAACACCAGGGGGGCATCGAAGAACTGACTGAAATGCACATCCTGCGCGCTCCCGCGTGCCCCGCAGAGCAAAAGGGTGCCAAGGCCCAGGGCGAGGTGCGTGGTGCGGCTCATCGGACCAGGGTGATGTTTCCGGTGCGCTCCTCCATCGCCCCATCGTCCAGTCGGGCGCGCAGCGTGTAGAGGTATACGCCGCTGGGACTGAGCGCTCCGTCGGCCGTGCCGTCCCAGCCGTGATCGGTGGTGGTACTGCGGAACACCTGTGCGCCCCAGCGGTCATACACGGCGAACTCCAGCTCCAGTGCGGCCGGAGCGCGGGCGAAGAGGATGTCGTTCAACCCATCGCCGTTCGGGCTGAACGCATCGGGTACGAAGACCGCCTCGCTATCGCGGATGCAGATGTCCATGCCGAGGCTGTCGGTGCAGCCGCCGTCGTTCCACACCACGAGCTGCACGTTGTAGGTTCCCGCCACACCGTGTTCGTACTGAGGATCGGTGCCCCACGCGTACGGCAGGGTATCACCAGCGATCACCCAATAGCCGCCCGTGGCGTTCAGACTGAGGTCGATGAAGGTCACCTCGCGCTGCTCCCATGGCACACAGGGTTCATCCGGATTCGGGCTGAACAGGGCGGTGACCGCGGGCCAGCTGGGGATCTGGATGAGCGTGTCATGCGCACACCCGGTCTGGTCGTTCGTCACCTCCACGTTCACCACCGTGCCGGCGGGCAGCGCGATGCTGTCACCTGTCTGCGGTGGAACGGTGGCCCAGGAGAAGGTGTAGGTGCCATCGCCGGACACGCTCCCAGCCACGTGGCCCGCCTCTCCGTAGCACTGCATCGCACTGAACGTGAAGGCCTCCTGGAACGGCGGATGCACCGTGATGGTGATGCTGTCCACCACGGGATCGCTGCAGCCATCGGTGGTGGCCACGATGTAGGTGGTGGTGGCAACAGGTTGCACGTTCTGCGTGGGCACCGGGAACAGGCCATCGCTCCATTGATGGGAGATGAAGCCGCCGGGCAGGCCGCCGCTGGTGTTCACCGTGATGCTGCTGCCCCCGTCCTCGCAGATCGTGCTGGTGCTCACGTCCACCTGGGTGGTGAGCGCAGGATGGTCGGTGAAGGTGAAGCTGGCGCTGCTCTGGCAGTTCCCGCTGCCCACTGTGTACACGATGGTGTAGGTGCCGTCCGCCAGCTGGGCGGGGTTGAAGAGCGTGTCCGTCAGGCCGGTGAGCACGCCACCGGGCGGCTCAAGAGCCACATCGACAAGCACATCGTTGGAACAGTAGGTGTCCTCCACCCCGCTGATGGACGCCTGCTGGAAGAGGAGCACCGTGACCGTCACGCTGTCCGCACATCCCGCCGGCGTGGTGAAGTGCACCACATGCGTACCCTCGCCGGCCGCGGCCGGGTCGAAGCTTCCGGAGGGGGATGTCGCCGTGCCCTGCCAGTCCGCCCCCGGCGGCACCGAGGCCAGCAGGAAGGGTGCGTCCGCACTGCATGCCGTGAACTGATCGGGCACCAGCTGCGCAGGGTGCACGATGGCCAGCATCGTGTCACCGCAGGTGTTGGCATCGTAGTGCAGCACATGCACGCCGATCCCCGCCGTGTTCGGATCGAAGACCGGATCGCCGTCCGCGTTGGTGCCGATGCCGGGTCCCGACCAGATGCCATCCCAGGGGGTGCGACCGGTGCTCTGTTCGTTCAGTACGAGCGCATCGTCGCCGGCACAGAAGAAGAGCGTGTCGTCGTTCAGTTCGGTCCAGCCCACCAGGATGCCGATGGTGTCCACGCACCCGTTCGGCGCCGCGTAGGTCAGCTCATCCCAACCCATGCCCGCCTGAACGGGATCATAGGTGCCCGCGACCGGGTCCACGATGCCGTCGCCGCTCCACAGGCCACCCGGCGGAACGGGGGCGGGGGAAAGCGTGAACAACCCCTGGGACGGGCATGCGCTGTGGCCACCTCCGATGTCCACCGGCTTCACGTGGATGGTGAACTGCACATCGCAGCCGTGGAGCACGTAGTCGATCACATGGTCGCCACCACCGGCCTCATCGGGATCGAAGACACCCTGGATGCTGTCCACGATGCCGGGGCCGCGCCAACGCCCGCCGAAGGGCTGCGCGGCGATCGCGAAGGGCCAGGTGCTCTGGCACACGGTGTCCAGTTGGGTTTGCGCCACGATGTCGCCCACGTTCACCGTCACCGTATCGCTGCACGCGCCGGCCGTGTAGGTGAGCAGGTAGGCGCCTGCGACGGCCGGATCGAAGAGGCCGTTCGGCTGTACGTACGGGCCGCTCCAGGTGCCGCCCATCGGCGTGGCCTCAGGCAGCTGGAACGGCGCGCTGCCCGGGCAGGCGGCGTGCGTGAAGCTGGCGTCCATGCTGTCCACCACCAGGGTGATGGCATCGGCGCAACCACCGGGAAGCGTGTAGGTGAGCACGTGGGTGCCGGGGCCGGCGGTGTCCGGTTCGAAGGTGCCCAGCAGGCTGTCCAGCACACCGGCTCCGCTCCACCATCCGCCAGGCGGCGTGGCCTGCAGGTCGAAGGGCGCGGCCGACTGGCACACGGTCGCCGGCAGCGCCGCGATCTGTGGATCGTCCACCAGCACCGTCACCGAGCCCGTCGCCGTCTGGCCGGTGCCATTTTCGGTGACCTGCACGGTATAGGTCGTGGTGCTGGTGGGGCAGATCGTGTGGGGCCCCGCACCCCCGGTGATCCCCTGATCCCAGCTGAACGTGTACGTGAGGCAGCCCTGCACATCGGCGAACAGGGTGGTGCAGGTGCCTGCGCACAGCGTGTCGTCCGCCACCTCCAGCAACACCCCGAGCGGACAGGTGGTGACCTGCGTGTTCGCGGTCAGGGTGAAGTACCAGAGCGAGTCGCAGCGGTCCTTCAATCCCAGCGTGAAGGCCACCGTGTACGGGCAGTTGCGGTCGAAGGGCGGATCGATGCCGAGCAGCACCGTGGAGGTCTCTCCTCCAGTGCAGGTGACCGGCATGGCCCCGGTGACCGCCGGATCTCCGGACCCGGTGACCACGAAGGCGCCCGGATCGATGGAGTCGCACGGGATCGGGTAGCTGAACTGCAGGGTGATGCCGGAGGCGGCACAGAGCGGCGCGACCGGCACGCTCATCACCGGCGGCACGGGTGGCTCGGCCACGCTGGTCCATTGCGCTTCGAACCCGCAGTACGCCACGTTCTCGTCGCTGACGAAGTGGATGGTGAGCTGGCCGCTGGTGGCGATGATCGGCGGCGGCGCAACGATGCCCGAATACGCCGGCCCGATCTGCGGGCTGGTGATCGAGGGACCGTCGTGGAAGGTGAGGAGGTCCAGCCCCTGTTCCAGGCAGAAGGTGGGCTCGAACACCAGGGTGATGGTGCTGCCCGCATCGATGGTGAAGACCAGATCCTCGTTGTTGCCGTAGATGTTGCCGCCCGGGCCCTCCTCACTGTCCAACAGGATGCCCTTGCACAGGGTCACCGTGGTGTCCGCCATGTTGAACTCCGGCAGCAGCTGCGCGTGGAGCGGCAACAGGCCCGGGACGGCGATCGCGGCGAGCAGGCGACGCATGGCTCACGGTGCGTGTGTGGTGTCCGCCACGATGGTGATGGCGGAGGTGCTGAGCTCGTTGCTGCGGTTGCCTGCACGGTCGGTGACGAAGAAGCTGTAGGTCATCACCTCCTGGCCGCTGTTGCCCAGCAGGAAGAGCGGGCTCAGCTCCACCTCCAGTTCTCCCTGGATCGCGACCTGCGCATCCGGGGGGGCCAGTGGAGGGATGTGGTAACCGTCAGCTGTCGCCAACCGGCTGTCCTTGACCCACAAGGTGTACGCATCCGGATCGTCGGTGCCCAGATCACCATCGCCGTCGGCGTAGGTGAAGCGCACCCGCACCGGCTCATCGAACGCCATGACCTGCTGCGGGCCGACACTCACCAGCTCGATCGCCGGCACCGGGTCCAGCGCGGCCTCCTTGCGGCAGGCTGCAAGGGTCAGGACCATCCCAAGCGCGATCACGGACCTCATGGGATGCGCAGGGTGAACAGGGTGACCACTTCGTTGCTGCTGCCGTCGTTGGGCACCTCCGTCACCGTGTCATGGTCGCCATCATCGACATAGGCCCGCACGAACACCGTGCTGCCGGAACTCATGCCGGTGAGGTCGAGCGCAGCGCGGTGCGTGAAGGTGACCGGGGCACCGCTGAAGTCCGTTCCCGCACAGGTGGAGCCGGTGTGCAGCGGCTGCTCCGGCACGGTGGGGAAGGCCGCGAGCGATGGCGCGGCGCGGAAGGTGTTGTGCGTGAACGCGGCCGGGGCGGTGGCATCATCCGCAAAGGCGAACCACAGGTCGATCGGCGCGGCAGGGACCTCGATGGGCTGCACCCCCACACCGGTGGCCCGCGGGTAGGCCGGGCCTGTGGTGCCGGCCGGCACCGCCCTCAGACCCACGGCCTGCGGCCGCTGGTTGCCCACGGAGGGCGGCTGGCCGTACATGTCCAGGGCGCCACCCTCGATCCAAGCGGTGATGGCCGCGATGTACGCCTGCTCGTTCGCCGGCCAGTCGCTGTCCTGTAGCAAGTCCAGCGGCATGATGCCGCTGGTGTTCGGGACGAAGGCGGTGAGCCGCTCGTGCAGAAAGGAGGCCTGGGCATCGCCCGGCACCACGCGGTAGGTGAAGCTCTGCTGCGGGTCGTTCGCCGTCACCGGATGCAGCACGAGCGAGTTGTACGCACCGGCGATGGAGCGGAACTCCGGCTCGAAGGTGCCGTCATGGCAGCCGCTCACCGCGCACGTCGGTCGGAAGATGCGCTGGTGCAGCCCTGCGAAATTGCTCAACGGAAGCAGCTGCGCCACGGGCTCCTCCACAGGCCATTCGATCGCGTCGAAGGGGTTCTCCTCCTTTTTACAGGCGGTGAACGCGAGCGCTGGGACCAGGATAATGATGAGGCCGCGCATGGTTCAGATCCGGTCGAAGAGGCTCATGCTCTGGGGGTCGATCAGCCCGGCGGACAGCACCTCGTTCTTGATGCCGAGCAGCTCGGCCACCGTAGGCACCGCGTCCGTGACGAGCCCCACGGGGGAGCCCTCGGAACCCACCTGGAGCCCGGCCTGCACACCGGCACCGGCCATCAGGCCGAAGACCCGGTGCGCGTTGGCGTCGCTGTGGTCGTAGCTGAACCAGTCGTTCTGGTCCTTGATCGCGTTGGGGTCGTCGTTGCGCCCGCACTCGGGCACCGCGATCAAGGTGGTATTGCCCGCCATGCCCGGCACCTGGGTCTGGATGAAGTTCCACAGGTGGCCCACCGCATGGTCGGCACGGTGCAGGCTGGCCAGGTAGCCGGTGAAGTTGCTGTGGCACCCGTCCACTCCGCTGAGGTTCACCACCGTGAGCGTGGGCTGGAACCACCGGATCACCTCGCAGGCATAGCCCACGGTGGTGAGGTCGCCGTTGTCGTGCACCGGCGGGTGGGCGATGGCGCCGTTCTGCGTGCGCTGGAACATCTCGGCCATGAAGGCCTTGATGTCCGCCTTCTCGGCCGCCGTGTTCCCGATGCCCGTGGGCGCATCCACCACATGTTCGAAGCTGTTGTCGAGGAAGGCCTTCATGGCGTACACCGGACCGAGCTGCTCCTCGGGGTGGTAGACCTTGGCATCGCCGAGGTACTGCTGCCCCAAGGGACCGAACGTGACGTTCGGTGCGAAGAAGTTGGCCCCGTAGCGTGCGCCATAGGTGGGGTGCTCGCTGTAGTTGAGCAGGGGCACGCTTCCACCGATGCTGTTGCCCACGAACCAGCACTTGCTGGCCGGCACGCCCGCATGGCGGCGCAGGTACTCGAAGATGGTGGGGTTGAGCGGCTTCTGCTGCAGTCCCTGCGTGGCGGCCGTGTTGCCCTGGAGCAGCGAGTTCAGCCCGCCGAAGTGACCGGTGCTCACCGCACGCATCTCCCGGAACAGGGTGCCCTGCTGCTGCAGTGATTGCCCCAGCACGGACGGGATGGGGTTGATGCCACCTAGCCCGGTGCCGTACACGATCTTCATCTCCGGCGGTGCGCCCGACAGCATGTTGTAGAGCACATTGCCCTCGTACGGTTCGCCCTGGCTGTCCGCCAAGTAGCGCTGCAGCACGCTCTCCTGCTGGCGCACGCCGCCGGCGAAGAGCACCAGCACCACGTGCTGGGCCATGCCCCCGCCACTGGCCGCGAACAACCGGCCGCTGGGCAGGATGTACGGCGCGGCGAACGCCGCGGCGGCAGCGGCCCCGGCCTTGCGGATGAAACGGCGACGGTCCATGGCTCAGTAGTAGAGGTGTTCGTTGCTCAGCGCGAACGCGTAGTAGACCAGCTCGGACGTGATGTTGGGGTCCGCAGCGATCATGTTGCGGAACCAGGTGCGTTCCGCCTCGGACGGGTCGCGCACCAGGAACCGGCGGTAGGTATCGGTGATGAACGCGTCCAGGTCGGCGCGCATCGCCGTGTCCGAGGGCAGGATCACCCCCGGCTTGTTCATGAAGTTGCTGATCAGCACCTCGCGCGCCAGCTCCTTGTCGCCGATGCTCTCGATGCACTGCCCCAGCTCGAAGAGCGCGTTGGCCGAGAGGCCGGTCTGGAACAGGTTGGCGTGCAGGATGGCCGCATACTCCTCGTTGGTCTTCAACTGGTCCTTGTCCGGGCTGGGCGGACGCAGGTCCACCTGATCCAGCTCGTAGATGGGCTCCTTATGGCAGCCCGTGGCCACCAGCAGGAGCGTGAGCACGAGGAGAAGCGGGCGGCGCATGGTGAAGCGGATCAGCGGGTCATTGCCGTGGCCTGCGCATCGGGGGTGGAGGCGGGGCGCTCTCCCGGTCGGCGCGTGATCACGATGGCTGCGACGATCATCACGATCAGCGCGGCTTGTACGATGGTGCGGGTCTTCGGTTCCATGGTCTTCGGTGTTTATTGGATGTTGGCGTATTCATCGGTGATGAGGATCCGCAGCAGCAGGTCCTCGATGTCGGTGGTGGGGCCCAACGCGTCGAGCGCCGCCACGGTCTCGGCCGTGTCCGGCAAGCGGCCCATGAACGTCACATAGCTCCATCGCACCAGGCCTTCGCGGGCCTCGGCACTGGCGCTCATCAACGCGGCGTACTCGCCCTTGTTCTGTCCGCTCTGGCCGAACAGCACCCCTGCGGTGTTCTGCTCCACCATGCCGTAGGCGATGTCGAACTCCGCGTCCGTGGGGTAGCGCAGCAGGAGGTTGTCGAACGTGGCGTTCACGTAGTTGAAGCTGTTCATGTGGATCTCGTCGTACACCGCGTTCAGCACCATGCGGCGCATCATCTCGGCGATGCCGATGAGGCCGTCGCGCAGGTCGGTGCGGCTGCGCTTGAGCGCGAGCAGTCGACCCAGCGTGGTGTTGGCGGCGTTGAGGCCGGCGGTGTTGCCGCCCAGCGAATCGGCCAGGGCCTGTTGTTGCGCGTTTCCGATGAAGCCATCGATGACCTCGTCGCTCACCCCCTCCAGGAAGCGGGCCTTGCTCAGCTCGTAGAGGCGCGTGCAGAACTTGTTTCGGTAGCTGCTGTCGTCCGCCAGAAAAGCCGTGCTGGTCATCACCTTCTGCACCAGCGCGGTGCGTGCGGCCATCGACAGGCCGGCCGCCTCCAGCGCGCCCACCTCTGCGCTCATCTCCACGTCCAGCGGCTCGCGCCCCAGCAGGTCGATGAACAGGCGGTTCACGTAGTTCTCCACCAGGACCGTGGGGACCCCTTCATAGTTCGGGGCCTGGTTGCCGCCGATCACCTCGGGCTCCTTGCGGCAGGCCGCAAGCGCCAGCACACACACCATCAGCAGCCACCATCCGGCGGCGCGCAGGGTGGCGCAGCGTTCCCAGTGCTCCGTGCGGCAGAACATGGCCGGTTGAACGGCCGTCATCCGCCCGGGATACCCTCCTTCGACGAACAGGTTGCGCCCGTCGACGACCCGACGATCACTCGGGCCGTATGTCCTGGACCTCAGCGCTCCACCGGCGCACAAGCCGGTTCTGGAACAGGGCCCCCAGGAAGATGGTGGCCCCGGTGGCGATCGACACCAGCACCATGAACGCGGCGTTGATGCGCACCCGCACCATCAACTCGGAGAAAAAAGCCGCATACAGCCCGAGCACGGACCAATACAGGGACGAGGTGGGCTCCACCTGGCGAGCGGTGCGCCGAACCCGGAGGCTCGCTGCCGCGAACATGGTGAGCGCGCTCACCACGGCGGCCACGTGGAACGGACCGAAGGTCCCGAACAACCGGTACATGCCGAACGCGGTGGCGTTCAACACCACCATGCTGGCGACATAGACGTAGCCGGTCCTCCGGTGCGCCCAGGTGCCTTTGCGGCGCAGCAGGACCAGTGATGCGGCGTCAGCCGGCACATGGTGTTGGGATAGTTGTCGCGCATGCCCTTGGTCACATGGATGTAGCCGGACTCCTTCAGCTTGCTGATCTGCACACTGAGGTTGCCGCGCGTGGCACCGGTCTTTTCCAGCAGGAAGTTGAAGTCCGCGCTCTCCACGGAAACGAGCAAGCTCACCACCGCCAGCCGCAACTGGTTGTGAAGGACGGGATCAAGCGGCGCGAAGGGCATCCTCCTGGCGTTTGAGCATCAGGCCCGGGATGATGTAACCGAGCACCATGGCCCCGGAATAGAGCAGGGTCAGCGTGAGCCGATCGCCGCTGAAGTGCATGGCGATCCCGGCGACCCAGAACAGGATGCCTCCGATGATGAGCGGACGGAATCGCAGGATCTGGCCCGTCATGAACGTGGGGATGCCCGTGAGCAGCGTGATCATGGCTCCCGGATCCCGTCGCTCCAGCACGCTGACCACGATCATGATCATCATGGTGATGACGAACGAGGACCACAGCCAGCCGATGAGGCCGTCCATGGGATTGCTCACGGGCTCGCGACGGCCTTGCCTTGCGCCATGAACAGCGCTCACGATGCCCCCGAGGATCCCCGCGATGCCCCAGGGAGCCCCCTGACCCCAGGCATTGGGCTGATCACGCAACACGTAAGTGGCGAACATGGCCAGGGTCAACAGCACCCCCCACATCAGAAAGTAGAAGCTCAGTTTGCTGAAGCTCTTCTTGGCCTGGCCGATCATGCTCTCGATCAGCCGCAGGCTCTGTTCAGGAGTCATCGGGGTCTCCATGGTCTGTCTTGTTTATGGTGCAAACATAATTGTGTTTACAGATTAAACAAAATACTGCGTTCTCTTTGTGGCATGCCTTCCCTGTTGATCGCCGGTGCCACTGGCCTCGTGGGCCGGGCCGCGCTGGAGCAGGCCCTGGCCGACCCCCGGTGGGACCGCGTGGTAGCCTTGGTGCGCAAACCCATGGCCCACCACCCCCGCCTCGATGTCTGGACCGGCGACCCTGACCTGCTCAGCGGTCTGCGTCCACAGCGCGTGGATGCGGTGCTGATCGCTCTCGGCACCACCATGCGGCAGGTGGGCGGTGACCGCGTGCGCTTCCGTCATGTGGACCATGACCTGGTGCTCGGCATCGGTCGATGGGCGCGTGGGCTCGGCGTGCCGATGTGCGGGGTGGTGAGCGCAGTGGGTGCCGATGCGGGCTCGTCCTTCTTCTACAACCGGGTGAAGGGCGAAATGGAGGCCGGGATGCGTGCATTGGACTTCCGGTCCTGCACCTCTTCCAGCCCTCGATCCTCCTTGGACACCGCGCGGAGCTTCGAGTGGGCGAACGCATCGGTATCGCGCTCACATCCGCAGTGGCCGCGCTTCTGCCCGACCGCTACAAGCCGATGCCGCACGCTGTGCTGGCCGGTGCGCTGCTCCACGCCGCCCGGCATCCCGGCGCGGGCATGCACGTACATCACCACGCCGCCATCCGGCGGATGGCCGCTCAGAACACGACGGACTGAACCTCCTTGCCGCCGGCTTGGGCCAGCGCCGACATCAGGCGGTCGCGCTCGCGTTGGAAGGTGGCACGGTGCTCGGCCGCCACCGGCTCGGCGCTGGGGAACTCCTCGCGGCGGTGGTCCACCTGGCGGCCGTCCTTCCAGAAGCGGAAGCACACATGCGGCCCTGTGGCCAGGCCCGTGCTGCCGACCTCGCCGATGGTCTCGCCCTGGCGCACCCGCTGACCCGCTCGCACCAGGATCCTGCGCATGTGCAGGTACTGCGTGCTGTAGGTGCCGTTGTGGCGCAGCTTCACGTAGTTGCCGTTGCCCGCCGTGTAGCCCGCTTTCTCCACCACGCCGTCGCCCACCGCCAGGATGGGGGTGCCGTAGGGTGCCGCGTAGTCCGTGCCCAGGTGGGCCTTGAAGCGCTTCTGCACCGGATGGAAGCGCCGCTTGGTGAAGCCCGAGCTGATGCGGCTGTACTTCAACGGCGCCTTCAGGAAGGCCTTGCGCAGGCTGTTGCCCTCCGCGTCGAAGTAGCCGCCCTTCGCGCTGTCCGGAGCGAAGTGGAAGGCCTCGCGCTCCTGGCCACCGCTGCTGTAGCGTGCCGCCAGCACCTGCGGATCGCCGTAGGGCGTACCGTCCACGTGGCGCTCGAGGAAGACCACGGTGAAGCGGTCGCCCTTCTGGATGCGGTAGAAGTCCACGGTCCAGGCGAAGACCTCGGCCAGCTGAAGGCTCAGCAGCGGGTCCACGCCCGCGCGCGCCAGGTCATTGTACAACGCCCCGGTGACCTTCACCTCCACGGCGCGCTCTGCGGTGGACACCGGCCGGCGGTGCACATGCACGTCCAGCGGAAGGGTGGTGGTGAAGACCACCTGCTCCACGGCATCGGCCTCGTACACGAAGTAGCGTAGCTGGCGGTGGGCGTCGTCGGTGAAGATGAAGGCGATGGGGTGGCCGGCCCGCATGCGCCGCACATCGAAGGTGCCTTCGGCCATCCGCACCAGGCTGTCCACCAACGGATACGGCACCCCGTGCGCGGCCAGCAGGTCGCCGAAGGTGCTGCCACTGCGCACCTGGCCGCGCTCCACCACGAAGCCGTCCAGCGGGATGCCGTAGGCGCTCGGAGGATCGGGAACGGTGTCCTCCGCCAGGGCCGACACCGGCTCGGGCACGTACTCCACCGGCGGCGCCAGGTCGACGGTCATCACGATGCCCAGCACCAGCAGCAACAGGCCGGTCATTGAGCCCCACAGTCGGATCCTCCTCATGGATGGGCAAGAAACAGCATGGCCCGCTTGGGCAACGGACGCACCCGTCCGATCATTTCAACGGCGCGTTGGGGATAGCTACTTCACCTGGGCGATCGGGTGCACCAGCCCTTCGTGGGCGCTCAGCTCCATCTTGATGGAGCCCACCAGCACCTTGGCCTGCGCCAGCACCGGGATCCTGTTGCCGTCGTCGGTGATCCACACGTTGAGGTCGTCGTTGGTGGCGAAGATGCGGCCCTCCTGCACCACGGGCTGGAACTTCAGGCAGCGGTAGCGGCCGTTGCGGATCTTGATCGTCTCGCGGCCCACATAGCGCATGCGCAGCGGCCAGAGCTCATCGTCCAGGAAGCAGGGGATGGTGAACTCCTGCCCTTCAGTGATGACGGACAGGTCCAGCGTGCGGGCGTAGTAGAAGGCGCTGAGCATGTCCTGCACGTGCAGGGGCACGGCGTGGGAGCGTTGCTTCTGGGTGGTCACCACCTGCTTGTGCTGCAGGTACACATAGTCCTGGGTGAACTCGTAGCCACCTTCGCTCACGCTGCGTTTGAAGATCCAGGGGAACACGCCATCGCGGTCGAACCAGGTGTCGTAGCGGTCGTCCACCTTGTAGAACAGGTTGAAGGCCCCGAGGCTGCGGCCGACACCTTTGGCATGCAGCAGCGGACGCCCCTCCATGCGCAGGTCGCTCTCCTGCAGTTCCAGCACGGCCTCGCCGGCGTCCATCAGGCCGTAGTGCACCACGTAGGTGAGCTTCTCGCCGGGCTGGAAGGCGTTGTGGTCCACAGTGCGAAGCCCGGCCCCGCCGCCCATCGCCACCACAGGCATGGGCGCTTGCGCGCGGCCCGGACCGAAGCCCAGGGCCAGAAGACCGAACAGCAGACCGTGACGGATCATGCGGCGGACCACGCAAAGGTGATGCCGATCGGGACGGAATGCGCCGCCCGCTGGTGGCCGGGCTACACCACGATGTTCACGATCCTTGGGCCCCCGGGCAGAGGACCACCTCATGCCCCCCCCGGGCCCGCCCCGGCCGGGGCCCGCCCGCCCCCCGCCCCCCGGCCCCGGGCCCCCCGCCCCCGCGGCCCCCCCCCCCGGGCGGCGCCCCCCCCCGCGGCCCGCCCCCCCCCCCCGCCCCGCCCCCCCCCCCCCCCCCCCCCGGGCCCCCGCGGCGCCCCCCCCCCCGCCCCCCGCGCGCGCCCCCCCCCCCCCCCCCCGGCCCCCCCCCCCCCCCCCCCCCCCCCCCCCCCCCCCCCCCCCCCCCCCCCCGCCCCCCCCCCCCCCCACGCCCCCCCCCCCCCCCCCCCCCGGGGGGGCCCCCGCCCGTCCCCCCCCCCCCCCCCCCCCCCCCCCCCCCCCCCCCCGCCCCCCCCCGCCCCCCGGGCCCGCCCCCCCCGGCCCGCCCCCCCCCCCCCCCTCCCCCCCCCCCCCCCCCCCCCCCCCCGCCCCCCCCCCCCCCCCCCCCCCCCCCCCCGGTCGGCTGGGTGCCCTCCCCCCCCCCCCCTTTCCCCCCCCGCGCCAGCCAACCCCCCCCCCCAGGCAGCTGCCGACGGCGGGCGGGGGCTGGAGGCCTGGAGCCGGTGGCTGAGCTACACCACGATGTTCACGATGCGCCTGGGCACCACGATCACCTTCTTCGGCGCTTTGCCCTCCAGCTTGGCCAGCACCTCGGGGTTGGCCAGCACCTGGGCTTCCACCTCCTCCTTGCTCAGGGCGATGGGGAATTCCAGCTGCAGGCGCGTCTTGCCGTTGAAGCTGATGGGGTAGCTGAAGCTGTCCTCCACCAGGTGCTCGGCGCTCCACTGCGGCCAGGGTGCGGTGGTGACGCTGGTGGCATGACCCAGCTTCTGCCAAAGTTCCTCGGCGATGTGCGGCGCGAAGGGCGAGAGTGCGATGGTGAGCGGCTCCAAGATCGCGCGCTTGCGGCATTTCATGGCCCAGCTCGTTCACGGCGATCATGAATTGCGCGACGCTGGTGTTGAAGCTCATCTTCTCGATGTCCTCGGTCACTTTCTTCAAGGTGGCGTGCAGGATCTTCAGCTCGGGCTTGGTGGGGGCGTCATCGGAGACCGCGAACGCATCACCAGCGCCGTGGAAGAGGTTCCAGAACTTCCGCAGGAAGCGGAAGGTGCCCTCGATGCCGTTGGTGTCCCACGGCTTGCTCTGCTCCAGGGGGCCCAGGAACATCTCGTAAAGCCGCAGCGTGTCCGCACCGTAGCGCTCAATGATGTCGTCGGGGTTCACCACGTTGAACTTCGACTTGGACATTTTCTCTGGTTCCCTCAGACACAAGAACGAATCGTCGGCTTCCCTCACTAGTCTTATGGAAAATACGCCTTCCATCGGCTTCCTCCATGAGAGGAACTTCTCTTGATTAATCCTCTCCTGAGTCTCTAAGAAATCAATTGGAGCATTCAGTCCCGATAAGTGAAACGACGTGAACTCCGGCACACGTTCATCATACTCGTTGTGAACCAGAACCTCCTGTCTTAGGTCGGATACTGTGAAGGATTTGCTCCGCTCGGATGAGATAAAAATCCTAGGGAAGTCGAATCCATCCCAACCTGCATTGAACTCGGCCTTCGAAACAGAAAGAGTGAGTGCCGACACTCCCTGTATCATCCCCTGGTTGACCAACTTCTTGGCGGGCTCATCGAAGGGGATCCAGCCGCGGTCGCGGAGGAACTTGGTCCAGAAGCGGACGTAGAGCAGGTGGCCGGTGGCGTGCTCGCTGCCGCCCACGTAGAGGTCCACCTGCTGCCAGTAGTTGATGGCCCCGGGTGACGCAAAACGGCCCTCGTTCTTCGGGTCCATGTAGCGGAGGAAGTACCAGCTGCTGCCGGCCCAGCCGGGCATCGTCGTGGTCTCCAGCGGATATCCGTTGTAGCTCCAGTTCGCCGCGCGGGCCAGTGGCGGTTCGCCGTCCTCGGTGGGCAGGAACTTGTCCACCTCGGGCAGCTTCAGCGGCAGCTCGCTCTCGGGCAGCGGGTACGGGATGCCATCCTGGTAGTAGATGGGGATCGGTTCTCCCCAGTAGCGCTGGCGTCCGAAGGCGGCATCGCGCAGGCGGAAGTTGACCCTGCCCTCACCGGCACCCAGCTTCTCCAGCTCCTGGATGGCGCGGGTGATGGCCTGCGGCACTTTCAAGCCCTGGAGGAAGCCTTCGCTGCAGATGGTGGCGTCCTTGCGTTCGTCGGCCTCCTTCTCCACATCGGCACCCTCGGTGACCGCGATGATGGGCAGGCCGAAGTGCTTCGCGAAGCGCCAGTCGCGCTGGTCGCCGCCGGGCACGGCCATCACGGCACCAGTGCCGTAGCCGGCCAGCACGTAATCGCCCACCCACACGGGCACATCGGCACCGGTGAAGGGGTGCTTCGCGTAGCTGCCGGTGAACACGCCGCTCACCTTGTCCACCTCGGCCTGGCGCTCGCGCTCGCTGCGGTTCTTGGCGGTGTTCACGTAGGCCTCCACCTCGGCCTGGCGGTCGGGCATGGTGAACTTGCCCACCAGCACATGCTCGGGGGCGAGGGTGATGAAGGTGACGCCGAAGAGCGTGTCGGGGCGCGTGGTGAAGACCTCGATGAAGTCCTCGCCGATGGGGAAGCGCACGGTGGCACCCTCACTGCGGCCGATCCAGTTGCGCTGGGCCTCCTTGATGCTTTCGCTCCAGTCGAGCGCATCCAGCCCGTCGAGCAGGCGCTGGGCATAGGCCGTGATGCGCAGGCTCCACTGCTTCATGCGCTTGCGCTCCACGGGGTGGCCGCCGCGCTCGCTCACGCCGTCCTTCACCTCGTCGTTGGCGAGCACGGTGCCCAGTGCCGGGCACCAGTTCACCCACGCGTCGCTGAGGTAGGCCAGGCGGAAATGCTGCAGCACCATCTGTTTGGTGCGTTCATCGAAGGCCTTCCATTCCGCTGCGGAGAAGCCGCCCACGAAGCGCTCCACATCACCGGTGAGCACGGTGGCATCCTGGCCGGTGCAGCCCTTGGTCTCGAAGCGGGCGATGAGCTCGCGGATGGGATGGGCCTTCTGCTGCGCGGCATCGTACCAGCTGTCGAAGAGCTGCAGGAAGATCCACTGGGTCCACCTGTAGAACGCGGGATCGCTGGTGCGCACCTCGCGGCTCCAATCGAAACTGAAGCCGATGTGGTCGAGCTGTTCGCGGTAGCGCGCCACGTTCACCTCGGTGGTCTTCGCCGGGTGCTGGCCCGTCTGGATGGCATACTGCTCGGCGGGCAGGCCGAAGCTGTCGTAGCCCATGGGGTGCAGCACGTTGAACCCGCAATGCCGCTTGTAGCGCGCCACGATGTCGCTGGCGATGTAGCCGAGCGGGTGCCCCACGTGCAGGCCGGCGCCGCTGGGGTAGGGGAACATGTCGAGCACGTAGTACTTGGGCCTGGAGGGGTCGTTGGCCACGCGGTAGGTGCCGCGCCTGCGCCATTCGTCCTGCCACTTCTTCTCGATGTCCGTGTGCTCGTAGGCCATGCTGCTGTCGCCTGTGCGGTTGCGCGGCGAGCCGCGAAAGTAGCGGACCGGCCCCGGCGGCTACCTTCGCGGCCATGTCGATGGAGCGACCCTACCGGCGCCGCACGCGCACGGCCACGGTGGGCACCGTGGTGGGCATCGCGCTGGTGCTCTTCATGCTGGGGGTGCTGGGCTTCCTGGTCCTCAACGCCCGCGCCCTGGACCGCTACTTCAAGGAGCACGTGCGGGTGGACGTGTTCCTCAAGCGCGGGCTGAAGGAGACCGACGTGATGCAGTACCGCAAGGCGCTGGACACCGAGCCGTGGGTGCTGGAGACGCGGTACGTGACGGCCGACGAAGCGGCCGAGCAGCTGAAGCAGGACCTGGGCGAGGACTTCCTGGGCGTGCTGGGCAGCAACCCGCTGCTGGCGAGCATCGAGCTGCGGCTGGCCGCCACGCACGCCCATCCGGACAGCGTGCAGTGGACCGTGGAACGGCTGCAGCACGACCCCCGCACGCATGAAGTGGCCTACAACGCGGCGGTGGTGCGCAATATCCAGGCGAACATGAACAAGCTGGGCCTGGCGGTGCTGGGCTTCAGCGTGCTGCTCCTCATCATCGCCGTGGCCTTGATCAACAACACCATCCGCCTGGCGGTGTACAGCCAGCGCTTCCTGATCCGCACCATGCACCTGGTGGGCGCCACCCGGTGGTTCATCCAGCGGCCCTTCCTGGGGCAGAGCCTGTGGCAGGGCGTGCTCAGCGCCGTGCTGGCCATCGGCCTGCTGGTGCTCACCCTGCGCCTGGTGCTGCGCACGGTGCCCGACCTGCTGGCCTTCACCGACGCCACCACCCTGGCGCTGCTCTTCGCCGCCGTGCTGCTGCTGGGCCTGCTGATCTCCCTGGCCAGCACCTGGTTCGCCGTGCGGCGCTACCTTCGCATGTCCGCCGAGGACATCCACTGGAGCTGAATCCCCCGACCCGCATGGCCGCGCACAACGACAACGAGATGCCCTTCACCCGCGTGAACTACCGCCTGCTGGTGATCGGCCTGGGCATCGTGGTGCTGGGCTTCATCCTGATGGCCGGCGGCGGCACCGGCGACCCCAACGCCTTCGACCCCGAGGCCATCTTCAGCCCCCGCCGCATCACCGTGGCCCCGCTCGTGGCCCTGGCCGGCTACCTCTTCATCTTCTACGCCATCCTGAAGCGCCCGGCGCGGTAGTCGGCAGGCATGGGGATCCTGGAGGCCATCGTCCTGGCCATCATCGAGGGCCTCACGGAGTTCCTGCCCGTGAGCAGCACCGGCCACATGATCATCGGCTCCACGCTGATGGGCATCGCGCAGGACGACTTCGTGAAGCTCTTCACGGTGGCCATCCAGTTCGGCGCCATCCTCAGCGTGGTGGTGCTCTATTGGAAGCGCTTCTTCCAGAGCTTCGACCTCTACCTGAAGCTCCTGGCCGGCTTCATCCCGGCCGTGATCATGGGCCTGCTGTTCAAGGACCACATCGATGCGCTGCTGGAGAACGTGACCGTGGTGGCCCTGGCGCTGCTGGCCGGCGGCGTGGTGTTCCTGTTCATCGAGCGCTGGGCCCCCGGCGGCACGGGCACCGGGCCGCAGACGGTGAGCTACCGACAGGCCGTGATCATCGGTTGTTTCCAGTGCCTGGCCATGGTGCCCGGTGTATCCCGCTCGGCGGCCACCCTCATCGGCGGCATGGCCCAGGGCCTCACCCGCAAGCACGCCGCGGAGTTCAGCTTCCTGCTGGCCGTGCCCACCATGTTCGCCGCCACCGCCAAAAGCCTCTGGGACTACCTGGACGACGGCGGCGCCTTCACCGGCGAGCACCTGCGCCTTTTCGCCATCGGCAATGCCGTGGCCTTCGTGGTGGCCGTGCTGGCCATCAAGGGCTTCATCGCCTACCTGCAGCAGCGCGGCCTGGCCGCCTTCGGCTGGTACCGCATCGCCGTGGGCGGCGTGCTCCTGGTGCTGATGGCCTTGGGCATCCCCCTGCACCTGGTGTGACGCCATGGCCAACACCGACCCCATCGACCTGGAGGGCGGCGGCCTGCTGCTGGTGGACAAGCCTGTGGGCTGGACCAGCTTCGATGTGGTGGGCAAGCTGCGCGGCGCGCTCAACTCCCTGGCCGGCCGCCGTGTGAAGGTGGGCCACGCCGGCACGCTGGACCCGCTCGCCAGCGGGCTGCTGGTGCTGGCGTACGGAAGGCGGACCAAGGACCTCCCCAACCTCACCGGCCTGGACAAGACCTACGAAGGCACGCTCACCCTCGGGGGGGTGACCCCTTCGCAGGACGCGGAGACCCCGGTGGGCGAGGCCCTGCCTTGGGAGCATCTCGACCGGGCCGCAGTGGAAGCGGTGTTGCCTCGGTTCACCGGCGACCTGCTGCAGCGGCCACCCATGTACAGCGCCAAGCACCACCAGGGCGAACGGGCCTACTTCCTGGCCCGCGACGGCCGTCCCGTGGAGATGGAGCCCGTGCGGGTGACCGTGCATGAGCTGATGCTGCTGGGCATGGAAGGGCCCCAGGTGCACTTCACCACCACCGTGAGCAAGGGCACCTACATCCGCACCCTGGCCCACGACATCGGGCAGGCCCTGGGCTGCGGTGCCTGGCTCAGCGCCCTGCGCCGCACCCGCATCGCCGAGCTCGACGTGGCCGACGCCCTGCCGCCGGTGGAACTGGCCCAGCTGATCGCCCCCCGCTGAGAGGCGCAACGGGGTTATCAACAGCCTAATCCGCTGTTTTTCAGATACTTTGACGATTCCTTAACGATCACATTATCTTCGCCGCCCCTTCCCCCCCAACGACGGGCCCGTAAGCCACGCCAACACCATGAAGCTCACCGCGTTCAAGTTCAACCTACCCAAGGAGCAGATCGCCCTCTACCCCACCAAGGACCGCGACGGCAGCAAGCTGATGGTCCTTCACCGCAAGGACGGCAAGATCGAGCACAAGAAGTTCAAGGACATCCTCAACTACTTCGACGAGGGCGACACCTTCATCCTGAACGACACCAAGGTGTTCCCCGCGCGCATGTGGGGCAACAAGGAGAAGACCGGTGCCAAGATCGAGGTGTTCATGCTGCGCGAGCTCAACCGCGACAGCCTTCTGTGGGACGTGATCGTGGATCCGGCGCGCAAGATCCGCATCGGCAACAAGCTCTACTTCGGCAAGGACGACGAGCTGGTGGCGGAGGTGATCGACAACACCACGAGCCGCGGCCGCACGCTGCGCTTCCTGTTCGACGGCACCTACGAGGAGTTCAAGCAGGCCATCACCGAGATGGGCGAGACGCCGCTGCCGCGCTACATCAAGCGGGACACGGAGCCCAGCGACGCGGAGCGGTACCAGACCATCTTCGCCCGGCACGAGGGCGCCGTGGCCGCCCCCACCGCCGGCCTGCACTTCAGCCGCGAGCTGATGAAGCGCATGGAGCTCAAGGGCATCCACTTCGCGCACGTTACCCTGCACGTGGGCCTGGGCACCTTCCGCCCCGTGGAGGTGGAGGACCTCACCAAGCACAAGATGGACAGCGAGCAGGCCATCATCACCAAGGAGGCCTGCGACATCGTGAACCGCGCCAAGGACACCCGCAAGAAGGTGTGCTGCGTGGGTACCACCACCATGCGCGCCATCGAGAGCAGCGTCAGCACGCAGAACCACCTGAAGCCCTTCAACGGCTGGACCAACAAGTTCATCTTCCCGCCCTACGACTTCAGCATCGCCGACCGGATGATCACCAACTTCCACATGCCCGAGAGCACCCTGCTGATGCAGGTGGCCGCCTTCGGGGGCTACGACCATGTGTGGAACGCCTACAAGGTGGCCCTGAAGGACAAGTACCGCTTCCTGAGCTACGGCGACGCGATGCTCATCGTCTGAGGAAGAAGCACCGCAACAACGCTACGAGCGCAAAGAAGCCGCAACGCCTTTGTTGCGGCTTCTTCATTCTGAAGCTCCCGTTGCGCATTCGTTGCGTCCTTTGCGTCGTGGCGGTGAAGAAGCACACGATCATAGTGGCCGGTGGCAGCGGCAAGCGCCTGGGCGGGTCCGTGCCCAAGCAGTTCCAGACCGTGAAAGGACGGCCGCTGCTGATGTGGACCATCGAGGCCTTCCACCGCTACGATCCCACCATGCGGCTCATCGTGGTGCTGCCGCGGGAGCACTTCGACATCTGGAAGGCCCTGTGCATGGGACACCGGTTCCACATCGCCCATGAGGTGGTGGCCGGTGGCGAGCAGCGCTGGCACAGCGTGAAGGCCGGACTGGCCAAGGTGCAGGGTGATGGGCTCGTGGCGGTGCATGATGGCGTGCGCCCGCTCGTGAGCGCCGCACTGATCGACCGCTGTTTCGCCACGGCCGCGGCGCAGGCCGCCGCCATCCCCGTGGTGCCCGTGGTGCCGAGCATCCGCGAGACCACCGCCGAGGGCTCGCGATCGCTCGACCGCTCGAAACTGCTGGCCGTGCAAACGCCGCAGTGCTTCCACGCCGATCTGTTGCGCATGGCCTTCGAGCAGCCCTACGATCCCGCCTTCACCGATGAAGCCACGCTCGTGGAGCGCTTGGGCGTGAAGGTGGCGCTGGTGGAAGGGGAGGAGCAGAACATGAAAGTGACCACACCGTTCGATCTGATATTGGCGGAAGCAGTACTAGGATAGAAACCTCTACTCCTGCGATCGATCAGCGCGCACGAGGCGAACGACGGAACGACCCTCCTTGGTCTGCAGCACCAATGTATAGGCGCCTGGTGTGATATTGGCAGGGCGCATGACAGTGATGCGGTCCGAAATGGATGTGGAGGCCAAAGTCCTGCCCCAAGAATCAACCAGTTCGAGCCATGTATCCGGAGGCAGTGCCCCATTCACCTCGATGCGCAGTGCACCGTCGACCTGCCAATTCGCATTGAAGGGTGGGACCGAGGTAAACTCCGCCAAGCTCAGCGAGGTCAACGTGTAATCGACCTCCAATCGAGGATGTCGATTCGCATCGGTGTCCTCTCCGGAGGCTAGGATTAGCATGCGATAGAGCTGTTCGTCGACCAAGCTTACGCGAAAGCCACTTTCGCCTGCGACGATCATGTCCTGCACCAGCGTGGTGACATCGATATTCTCGAAATCCTGAGTGCTTGATGTCGTCGCCGGTACGGTCACCGCGTTCTGGGCGGTCACCGTGGGTTGAGTGTTCCAAGTGGTTATGGTCGGATCCCATGACCCGACCACGCGCTGCAACACCCACGAATTGTCCCCGCTATGTTCGTCGACCGACTCTATCGCATCATCCGGATTAAAGAAAAGGGAAAGCCGGGCCGCTGTGACCACAGCTCCAGCAGGCACGATCGAGAGATCGAACCTCAGAAAAGCTCGTTTAATTCCAAACACACCGCCGTTCGTCCAAGCATAGACGTTCAACGCCTCCACGTTACTGAAATTCGTGTTCTGGACAGCAACCCCGCTATGTACGAACAGGTCCTCACCAATACCATCATTGATGGAAATGACCGTGGTTTGTGCTTCAGCGATCGCCGAAAAGGCCAGAGCGATGCAAGCTGAAAGAAGGGATGGCGTCGGTGGGTTCATCATCCATCAAATATACTTGGTCGCGCTGTCCGAAGGTGACACGTGACCTTAATCACATCGATGGACCTGAGCAACTGAAAGCTCCCTGAATTGGGGCGGTACCTTTGATTCGTGGCCGCCCCATCCGACATCCGCTCCCTCACCCTCGACGAGATCAAGTCCCTCGTCACGGAGCTGGGCGAGAAGCCCTACCGCGCCAAGCAGCTCTGGGAGTGGCTCTGGAAGAAGAAGGCCCGCGCGTGGGACGACATGAGCGACCTGCCCAAGGCCTTCCGCGCGGCGCTGGCTGAGCGCACGGTGCTACGTCCGCTCGTTCTTGCCGAAGAGCAGCGCAGCAACGATGGCACGGTGAAATGCGCCTTCAAGACCTGGGACGGCCATGTGGTGGAAGGCGTGCTCATTCCCACGCCCACACGCTTGACGGCCTGCATCAGCAGCCAGATCGGTTGCAGCCTCACGTGCAGCTTCTGCGCCACCGGCAAGCTCAAACGCATCCGCAACCTCGACGCGGGCGAGATCGTGGATCAGGTGGCGCTGATAGACGCGCTCGCGCACAAGTACTACAAGCAAGGCCTCACCAACATCGTGTACATGGGCATGGGTGAGCCCCTGCTCAACTACGCCAACACGCTGCGCAGCGCCGAGCGCATCAGCGCCGAGGACGGCCTGGGCATGAGCGCCAAGCGCATCACCGTGAGCACCGCGGGCATCGCCAAGATGATCCGCAAGCTGGCCGATGATGGCACGAAGTTCAACCTGGCGCTCAGCCTGCATGCGGCCAACGATGCGAAGCGCGATCGCATCATGCCCATCAACGAGCAGAACACGCTGGCCGAGCTGAAGGACGCTTTGCGCTACTACACGCGCACCACGCGCCAGCCCGTCACCTTCGAGTACATCCTCCTGCGCGGCTTCAACGACTCCCTGGCCGACGCCCAGGAGCTGGTGCGCTATGCCAGCGACGTGCACGCCAAGGTGAACCTCATCGAGTACAACCCGATCGACGCCGGCGGGTTCGGCCGTACCGATGCACAGGATGCCGAGGCCTTCCAGCAATACCTGCACAAGAAGGGCATCATCGCCCGCATCCGCCGCAGCCGTGGACGCGACATCGACGCCGCCTGCGGCCAACTGGCCAACAAGAACGAGCCGGCGCTGAAGGAGGGGGAACGTGTGATGAAGTGAGTGGCGAGTAGCGAGTGGCGAGTAGCGAGTGGCGAGTGGCGAGTAGCGAGTGGCGAGTAGCGAGTGGCGAGTAGCGCGTGGTGGGCCCGCTCACGCGGCCACTCGCTACTCACCACTCGACCTCACGCTCGCTAAAAGCCCAACCCCACCTTCACGCCCAGGAAAAAGGCCGGCACGATGTCGTTCTTCTCCTCCACGGTGTAGGTCCATTTGTCGGTGACCAGGTCCAGCGTTTCGCTGACGATCTGCAGGCTGCGGTTCCGCAACGCCACCCCTCCGTATACATCGAACAGCCAGTTGCTGCTGGCGCTGAGGAGCTGGTAGCCGCTCAACAACCGGATGTCATTGTAGATGCGCTCGTCGCGGTTCTTCACCGTGCTGAACGAGCCGTCCGGGTTCTTCTCCTTGATGTCCTTGACGTACTCGATGTGCGCGAAGCCCAGCTGCGTGTACCAGCCCTGCGGTTCGATGTCGTCCTTGTGGTACCAACGGATGCCCAGATGATACGTGGGCTTGGCGATGATGTTGGTGCCCGCACCGTAATCGTCCGCGTCGTTGTTGCCCACGCTCAGGTTGAGGTAGTTGCGCCAGGTGAAGCCCACCCCCAGCTCCATGCTGAGGCGATGGGAGAGCGCACGCTCATACAACAGTGGGATCTCGCCGCGGAAGAAGAGCAGTGGGTTGAGCTTGATGGCGTTCTTGACGCACTTCACCGTGTCCCACTTGGCCGCCACCATATCGCGGTACAGCACCACGCCGGTCTTTTTCTTGGCCGGTTTGCCTTGCGCCCAGGCCGGAACGGCCAGCAGCAGGGCGACGAGCACGGGTACGACACGGGACAAGGAGGTGCGCATGCCCCACGAATGTAAGGCGCCGCCCCGATCCGCACGGCCACGGCCCGGTCCATGCGCATCTTTGCCACTTCGCCCCCGGTCCATGCCCAGCCTCGAGGAGATCCAGCGCCCCATCGCCGAGGAGATGCGCGTGTTCGAGGGGCGCTTCCGCGAGGCCATGCGCAGCCGTGTGGCCCTGCTGGACCGGGTGATGCACTACATCGTGAAGCGCAAGGGCAAGCAGATGCGCCCCATGTTCACCCTGCTCAGCGCACGCCAGTTCGGCCCGGTGAACGACGATGGCTTCGTGGCCGCCAGCCTCATCGAACTGCTGCATACCGCCACGCTGGTGCACGACGATGTGGTGGATGGCAGCCCGCTGCGCCGCGGCTTCTTCAGCATCAACGCGCTGTGGAAGAACAAGATCGCCGTGCTGGTGGGCGACTACCTGCTGAGCCGGGGCCTGCTGCTCGCCGTGGACAAGGGCCAGTTCGAGCTGCTGCGCATCGTGAGCCGCGCCGTGCGCGAGATCAGCGAGGGCGAACTGCTGCAGCTGGAGAAGGCGCGCTCCCTGAACTTCAGCGAGGAGGTCTACTTCGACATCATCCGCCAGAAGACCGCCAGCCTCATCGCCGCGTGCTGCGCCAGCGGGGCCGCGGCCGGTGGCGCCACACCCGAGGAGGTGGAGCGCATGCGGCGCTTCGGCGAACTGGCCGGCATCGCCTTCCAGATCAAGGACGACCTGTTCGACTACCCCGTTGACGGCCACGGCAGCGCCCGCACCGGAAAGCCCACCGGGCTGGACATCAAGGAGCGCAAGCTCACCCTGCCCCTGATCCACGCCCTGCGCCAGGTGCCCCCCAACGACCGCCGCTGGATGGTGCGTGCCGTGAAGGCCCGCAAGCAGGACCCCGCCGCCGTGGACCGCGTGGTGCGCCGCGTGGTGGAGGTCGGCGGCGTGGCCCATGCCCGGCAGCGCATGCTGGAACACCGCGACCAGGCCCTGGCCGTACTGCACACCTTTGCCGACACCCCCGCGCGCCGCTCCCTCGAGGGCCTCGTGCAGCTCACCGTGGACCGCGAGAAATGATCCGCCCAGTGTCCCTCCGCCCCGTTGCGTTCGTTGCCCTGTTCACCAGCCTCATGCATGCCCCGGGCTGCGGCTCCCCCGCCCCAAGCACCCCGGAGGTCATGACCACCGGCACGATCCCGCGCGACACGCTGAACGGTCCGCAGGTGCAGCAGCTGCCCGACGGCACCACCCTGCGCGGGGTGTTGCGCGACGGGGACCGCCACGGCATCTGGCGCAGCTTCACCCCGCAGGGCCGCCTGTTGAGCCAGACGGAATACCGCGATGGCCGCCCCCATGGCCCGGTGGTGGTCTTCCACCCCAATGGTTCGGTGCGCTACCTGGGCCAGAACCACCACGGCACCGCCGTGGGCGAGTGGCGCTTCCACGACGATGCAGGAGCCCTGCTCAAGACCGTGGTGTACGACAGCACCGGTACGGTGACGGCCGAACGCTGATCGCCGGGCGGGCGCGCCTTACCTTCGATCCCCGCTGAACGTGCGGGCCGCCCTGTGATCGCCCCCGATGCCATCCAACGCGTCAAGGACGCCGTCCGCGTCGAGGAGGTCGTGGGCGACTTCGTGGCCCTGAAGCGCAAGGGTCCCCGCTACCTGGGCCTGTGCCCTTTCCACAACGAGAAGACGCCCAGCTTCAACGTCAGTCCGGCGCTGGGCATCTTCAAGTGCTTCGGCTGCGGCGAGGCCGGCGATGCCATCACCTTCCTGCAGAAGCACGAGCACCTGAGCTACGTGGAGGCCATCCGCTGGCTGGCCAAGCGGTATGCCATCGACCTGCCGGAGGCCGAGGCCACCCCGGAGCAGCAGCTGGAGCACAGCGAGCGCGAGAGCCTGGCCGCCATCCAGCGCTTCGCCACCGATTGGAGCGTGGGCCAGCTGTGGGACACGGACGAAGGGCGCCGCATCGGCCTGGCCTACTTCCGCGAACGCGGCTTCCGCGACGAGGTGGTCCGCACCTTCCAGCTGGGCTATGTGCCCGAGCAGGGTGCCGCCTTCGCCGCCGCCGCCCGCGCCCAGGGCTTTGACCCCGAGCTGCTGGAAAAGGCCGGTTGGATCAAGCGGCGCGAGGACGGTACGGCCTGGGACTTCTTCGCCGGCCGCGTCACCTTCCCCGTGCACGGCCTGGGCGGCCAGGTGATCGCCTTCGGGGCACGCACCCTGCGCAGCGACAAGAAGCTGCCCAAGTACTTCAACAGCCCGGAGAGCGCCCTCTACATCAAGAGCCGCTCGCTCTACGGCATCCACTTCGCCAAGAAGGCCATCGCCGACAGCGGCACCTGCCTGCTCGTGGAGGGCTACACCGATGTGATCAGCCTGCACCAGGCCGGCATCCACAACGTGGTGGCCAGCAGCGGCACCAGCCTCACCGAGGACCAGGTACGGCTGATCAAGCGCTACGCCCGGCAGGTCACCATCCTGTACGACGGCGATCCCGCCGGCATCAAAGCCAGCCTGCGCGGCATCGACCTCATCCTGGCCGAAGGCCTCGGAGTGAAAGTGGTCCTCTTCCCCGACGGGGAGGACCCGGACAGCTTCGCCCGCAGCCGCCCCAGCACCGAGGTGGAGGCCTTCCTGCGCGACAGCGCCAAGGACTTCCTGGCCTTCAAGACCGAGCTGCTGGTGCAGGACACCGGCGGCGACCCCGTGCGCAAGGCCGCCGCCATCCACGACATCGTGGAGAGCATCGCCCGCATCCCCGACCAGGTGCTGCGCCAGCTCTACATCCAGCAATGCGGCCGGCTGCTGGAGGTGAGCGAGCAGGCGCTGATCAGCGAGCTGAACAAGGTGCTGCGCCGCGCCTACCGCAAGCAGCAGGGCGCCGGCGATGCGCCCGAGGCCGTGGCACCCGAACTGCAGCCGCCCCAACCGCCACCCGCGCCCATCAAAGGCACCAACGCCCAGGAACGGGACCTGCTGCGCATGCTGCTGAACTACGGCCACGAACGCATCCTGGTCCCCTTCCAGAACGAGGACGGCAGCAGCAGCGAAGGAGAGACCAGCGTGGCCGAGCTCATGTTCGAACTGCTGGCCCTGGACGACATCCTGTTCGACGAGCCGCTCTTCAAGGAGATCTACCTGGACTATCGCCACGCCAGCAACCTGGGCCAGGCCGTGGACTCCACCCGGTATGCCGGCCACGAGCAGCCCGGCTGGCGCGACCTGGCCATCGACCTGCTCACCGAGCGCCACCTGCTGAGCCCCAACTGGAAGGAGCGCCACCGCATCCACACCACCCACGAGCGCGACAAGCTGCTGGATGCGTTGGAGGAGGGCATCGACATCCTGCGCGAACGTCGCCTGGACCGCATGCTGGAAGAGCTCGATGATCGTCTGCGCACCGCCGCCGAGGCCGAGGAGCAGGCCGGCATCCTGCGCGAGAAGATGCGCCTCAACACCGCCAAGGTGGCCCTGTCGAGGAAGACCGGCCGCGTGGTGGTGGCCTGATCAGTGCCCCACCGGCGACTTGTCCACGTCCGAGGCCGCCGGCGCCCCATTGCGCTCCACGCGCGTCACGAAGTAGGTCGTCTCGCCCCGCCACGGCAGCTTGGCGTAGCGCTCCACATAGTGCAGGTTCACCCGCTCACCGCTGAGGCTGGCCTCCTCCAGCTCGCGGTACAAGGCATCGTTGCCCTTCTGCACGCTGAAGTTGAACACCTCGTTCAAGGAGGCGCCCGAGGGGTCCATGGCCCCGAAGCTCTGCATGTTCAGCTGGCCCTCCCAGGTCTTGAACACCACGCCCCGCTTGCTGAGCTTGATCACCATGCCGCTGCGGCTGCCCTCGCTGTACACCGCGAAGTAGATGAACAGCAGCCAGGCCAGCACCAGGGCCAGGGCCAGGAGCAACAGGCGGATAGTGAGGCGCCCCACCTTCTGGCCGAAGGTGCGCGGCGCGGGAGCAAGGGGCGTGGACATGGGCGAAAGGTAACAGTGGACAGGCCGCCCTTCAGTCGTCGTCCAGTGGACCGCCCCGTGCCACACCCGGAGCCACCGGCCGCTCTACCGACGCAACCGTGATGGACCCACGCCGCAACGAGGTCCGACGGCAGCTACTCCACGAACACCCTCGCCACAGCGCGTCGGCCGCGTGCATCCGTGGCCGACACATGGTACACACCGGCTGCGCATGAGCGCAGATCAAGGACCGCACGATCGTCGATACTGCTGCCGGTGAGCAGGACGTGGCCTGTGGCATCTGTCATGCTGTACATGAATCCCCGCTGTGAAGGCAGGGTGAGCACCACCTCCTCCGTCGCGGGGTTCGGCAGGACCGCCAGGTCCATGGTGGCCGCCTCGGTGATGCCGTTCGCCGCATCGACCTTCCAGAGGTTGATCCCGAAACCGGGCGTGTAATCCCCGATCGGGTCCAGCACATTGTTGGCCAGGTAGAGGTAGTAACTGAAGCCGCCGCCGGTCTCGAACATCACCACATCAGGGATGGTGCCCCAGGGCGCCTGCACTTCACCGGAGGCCACGTACGTGTACGTGTCGGTGTAGTTGTTGCCGTTGAGCGACCAGCTGTCCGTGAAGGTGCTGCCGATGGAGAAGGGGTATGTGCAATAGGTACGGCCACCTGAGAAGTTCTCCGCGCTGATGCCGATCATCTCGGCATGCGATGCATCCACGAGGTAGTGGCGCCATTCCGTATTGCCGTTCTGAACCCGCTCCCCGCAGAGCGTGGTGGAGGGGTACAGGCTCGCGAACGGGCTGTCGCCCGGTGCGCGGTACGTCATGGTCGCCGTGACCCCGAAGGTCACCACGGCCGTGGCATCCCAGGTGTTGCCCGTGCCGGTGAGGGTCCAGCCCGTAGCCGTGGGCGAGTTGTAGAAGGTGCGCGTTTCACCTTGACCGACGGCAGGGATGCTATTGGCATCGGTGAGGGTCTGTGCGATGCAGGTTCCGGTGCACAGTGCGAAAAGAAGGACGACGTGTAGATGTTTGTCCATGCGGATCAGGTTGGTGCAATGGTCGGAATATCCCGCGACACCGGGTCTGACCTGAGCGTCGACGAGCCCAGCGCCCTCCTTCGACCCCGTGCTACCTTTCCCCCCGTGGGACACGTGCACGCCGGCCACGCGCATCATGAGCATGGGCATCCGCACGGGCACGTGCACGCCGATGGCGCGCGGGCGCTGCGCACGGCCTTCTTCATCAACCTGGCCTTCACGCTCGTGGAACTTGCCGGCGGGTGGTGGACGAACAGCATGGCGGTGCTCACCGATGCCCTGCACGACGCGGGCGACTGCCTGGTGCTGGGCGCCGCCTGGTGGTTGCAGCGCGTGGCGCTCAAGGGCCGCGATGCGCACTACAGCTACGGATACGGCCGCTTCAGCATGCTAGGGGGCTGGCTCACCAGCCTGGTGCTGATCGCCGGAGCCCTGGGCATGCTGGTGGTGAGCGTGCCCGAAGTGCTGCGTCCGGAGACGCCCCACACCAAGGGCATGATGGCCATCGCCCTCTTCGGCCTGGCCATGAACGGACTGGCGGCCTGGCGCCTGCACCGCGGGGCCACCCTCAACGAGCGCGGCGCCTACCTGCACCTGTTGGAGGACGTGCTGGGCTGGGCCGCGGTACTGGTGGGCGCTGTGGTGATCCACTTCACCGGCTGGGCCGTGGTGGACCCGCTGCTGAGCGTGGGCATCAGCCTCTACATCCTGGTGAACGCCGTGGGCACCCTGCGCAGGGGCACCGCCATCCTGATGCAGCATGTGCCCGAGGGCATCGACCTGGCCGCGGTGCGCAGCCGACTGCTGGCGATCCCGCATGTGCGCGACCTCCACGATCAGCATACCTGGAGCCTGGACGGCAGCTTCGTGGTGCACACCGTGCACCTGGTGGTGGCCGATGTGGAGCATCAGGAGGCCCTGGCCGTCAAGGTCCGTGCCCGTGAGGTGCTGCGCGAACAGGGCATCCACCACGCCACCATCGAACTGGAGTGGGAGGGCGAGGACTGCGGGACCAAGTGCTCTTGAACTCCATGCGCCGCGACACCTTCCGCCTGATCGCCCGCCTGAACAAGGCTCTGCTGCCCAAGCTCTGGGACAAGGACCTTACGCGCCTGAGCCGGGGGCAGAAGCTGCTGGTGGCCTGGCGCTATTGGGTGACGCGCAACGCCCTTTGAAGCGCGTGGGGCGGTGCATCGCGTGATGCACCGCCCCGCGACGGATCGGTTCAGGTCGACTTACTCCACCACCAGGGTGCGCGACACGCTGCCGCGGTCGGTGGTGAGGCGCAGCAGGTAGGCCCCGGCGTCAAGCCCGGTGAGGTCCAGCTCGTGGCGCAGGTCGGTACGGCCGTTGCCCGTCAACCGCGCGCGACGCGCCAGGCGACCGTCCGTGCCCAGCAGCTCCAGCTGCACGGCGCCCAGGCCAGCGGTGAAAGCCACTTCGATGGTGGCACGATCATGGGCCGGATTGGGCATCACCGTGAAACGCGTCACCCCGGCGGCGTTCTCCTGCACACTGATGTCGCATGGTGCCGGCTGCAATGTCACCGGTACGCTCGTGGTATCGTTCGGGCAGAAGGTGTTGATGGCCACATAGCGGAACGTGAAGCTGCCCGCCCCGTAGATGGAGGGGTTGATGACCACGTTGTAGGGGCCCAGGGGGAAGCCCTGCGGATCGAGCCACAGCCCCGTCTGCAGCGGGTTGCCGGTGAGCCCGATGCTGAGCGTCATGCTGGTGTCCGTGGCACAGGCCGTGATGGGCACGGCGGTGCCGGCGTTGGGCAGGTTGGCCTCCGTCACCGTCACCGTGGCCGACGGATCGCCACAGTTGCCGATGCCTGGCACCGTGTACACGTATGCACCGGGCGTCATCGTAGTGGGATTGTATTGCCCGTTCACCACCGGGCTGGGACCGCTCCAAGTGCCTCCGGTCTGCGGGGTGCCCTGCAGGTGGGCGAACAGGTCGATCGGCGCGCCGTTCAAACATACGGTCACCGCGCCGTTGTCACCCGGATCGCCATTGGGCGCGTACTCGATGTACACGCTGCTCTGCACCGTGCTGCACGGGGCCAGGGCCTCGATGGTATACAGATAGAAACCGCCCGGGTCCGTGCCGGGGTTGAAGTTGCCACTGTGTGGCTGGTTCAGCGGATTGGTCCACACGCCCCCGGGATCGGGCGAGCCGCCGAGCTCGTTGATGAGCAGGAAGTTCGGGTCGGTGTCGCACACCCCGAAGACCGAGGCATCGATGCCCGCGTCCGGGTTCACGCCCGGCTGCACGGTGCGCTGCAGGCTTTCGGTATCCACGATGTTGCCGTTCAGCTCCAGCGATACCTGTATGGTGTATACCCCCGCCGGATAAGGGCCCAGCGGCGGCAGCGGCTGGTTGAACGAGCCCGTGCCCCCGCCTGTACCGGAGGCGTTCATCACGATGGTGATGGTGTTACCCGTCTGGCCCGGGGTGAAGCCCGTCACCTGGGCGTTTCCCGGGATGGTGCCGATCACGGTCACGTTCATGAACGTGCATTCGGTGATCGGATTGGGGGTGATCTGTACGTTGGTGATGGTCCCCTGGCCCATGGCGCTCAGCGAGAGGCCGGTCAGGAGGAAAAGGGTCGAATGGCGCATGGGTGCGGTCCGGGTTGAAGTGGCGCCAAGGTAAGCAGACCGCAGTGGCCCGCGCGTGACGGCCCCGGATGCAAGGGTGAACCACGGATGGATGCAGATACCCCCGCCGGTGGATCTTTCCGGCCCGATCACGAAGGCCTGCGACATACGCCTTGGAGCCCCGTTCTTCACGGTCCATGCCCGATCGAGCAGCTTCACCCACCGCCATCCGCAGCTTCCCCACCTTTGGCACCATGTCCGCCCGCTGCGCCTTCGTCCTACTGGCCTTGCTGGCCGCCAGCGGTGCCTGCGCCCAGGCGGTGCGCATCAACGAGCTGCGGCCCATGACCCATCCGGCGGATACCGGCTGGGTGGAGCTCTATAACGCCGATATGCGGTCGGTGGACCTCGTCGGTCTGCAGCTCGTGAGAGGCAGCTACCGGATCACCCTGCCCGAACAGCCCCCCCTGCCACCCGGCGAACGGCGCGTGGTGCGCATGCTCGCCTCCCGAGGAGCATCGAGCGTGGGCGATCCGCCGGTGCTGCACCTGCCTGCCTCAGGTGGCGATCTGTTGCTCTTCGGTGCCGGGGGCGGACGGCTCCTTGATGCCTTCAGCTGGCGCCACGTCCCGCCGAACGTCTCCATCGGCCGCCTGCCGGACGGGGCCGGCACGTGGAGCTACCTGCCCGCGCCCAGCCCCGGCGCGCCGAACCACGCCGACCACCGCATCCAGGGACGCGCGCCGGCCCCGGCGGTGGAGCACACCGCCGAAGGACTCCGGTTCAGCGCCTGCGCAGGATGCCTGGTGGCGTACACCACGGACGGCAGCCCGCCCTCCCCAGCGCATGGCACACAGGCCGATGGGCCGGTGATCATGGAGGACGATCGGACCCTCCGCGCCGTGGCCTGGCGACCCGACCTGCTGCCCAGTGCCGAGACGTGGGTGCGTAGTGAAGGCGGTCGACCGGGAGCGACCCTCTGCATCGACCCCGCCGAACTGAACGACCCCGAGCGCGGCCTGTTGAGCACGGGCGAACGCGCCAACCACACCCGAACGGGAGAAGCGTGGGTGCGGCACGCCCATGTGTCGTTGCCCGGCCTGGCGGACACCGCCGCGGTGGCCGTTCGCCTGCGGCTCTCCGGCTCCGGCTCGCGCAGCCTGCCCAAGCGCTCCTTCAACCTGAGCACCGCGGATGGCATGCCCCGGCTGCCCCTGCCGGGTGGCCGCACCTGGCGCAACGTGGTGCTGCGTGCCGACGCCACGCCCCATGCGATGCTGCGCAACCTCTTCGCCGAGGTGGCCGTGCACCGCGCCGGCGACCGGCTCGAGGTGCAGCCCGGCATCCCGATGCCCCTCACGCTGAACGGCTCGCCGCAGGGCGCCTACCGCCTGTTGCCGGCCAAGAACGAGGACTTCCTGCTCACGCGAACCGAGGCCGAGCATCTGGACATCGTGGAAGGGCCCGAAGGACGGGTGGTGAAGGGCGACCGCACCGCGTATGACCGGGCCTTGGAGCAGCTCGCCCGGCATGCCCCGTTGGACAGCCTGCAGGAGCTGATGGATGTGGAGAGCCTGATCGAACTGGCCTGTTTCGACCTGTGGACCGGGCGTGCCGACCACGACCTGAACATGCGGTGCTGGCGCCCCGCACAGCCCGGTGGCCGCTGGCGCTGGGTGCTCTACGACATGGACCTCTGGGCCCCGCCGGAGGATCCCAGCGTGGACCGCATCGCGGAGGCCCCGCTGCCCGCCGCACCGTACCTCGCCGCACTCCTAGGGCATCCGCAGTTGCGCCCCCTGCTGCTGGCCAGACTGGCCTCCTTGACCGCCACCGTGCTGGAACCCCGCGCCGCAGCGGCCCTGGCCGACAGCCTCTTCGCGGCCCATGCCCCCCTGATGCGGGCCGATCACGCCCTGTGGCGTCAACGGATGGACGTGCCTTCGCCCGAGGAGACCCTCGCCGCCCTGCGCACCCACGCCCAACAGCGTTCGCGCCATCTGTTGCGCGATATGGCCCGACATACGGGCAGCACCCTGCGGCAGGTCTCGCTGCAAGCGCCCGATCCGCGGGAAGGCCGGCTGTTGGTGGATGGCATCGCCCTGGCCCCGGGCACGCACGGGATCACGGCCTTCGTGGGGGCGCCCTTACGCATTCAGGCCCTGCCCGCTCCAGGCTTCCGGTTGACGGGCTGGAAAGGCCGCACGGGCACGAGCACGGAATGGTGGGCGGACCCTTCGGACGATGGACCGGTGCGGCCGCTCTTCGCTCCGTCCGCCTCAGGCGGGAACGGCGTGCAATAGACCGGTGAAGAGCGCCACCCCGTCGGTATTGCCCAGGATGGCCGCGGCCGCGCGCTCCGGGTGCGGCATCATGCCGAACACGTTGCGGCCCGTGTTGCATACACCCGCGATGTGGTCCAGGCTGCCGTTGGGGTTGGCCTCATCGATGATGCGGCCTTCGGCGTCGCAGTAGCGGAACAGCACCTGGTCCTCCTCCTTCAGCCGCTTGAGGCCGGCCGCGTCGATGTGGTAGCGGCCCTCGCCATGGGCGATGGGGATGCTGAGGGCTTTGCGCGTGATGGCCGTGGTGAGGGGCGTGCGCTTGGTGGCGGGGGTGATGTGCACGTTGCGGCAGATGAAGCGCTGACCGCTGTTATGCAGGAGCGCGCCGGGCAGCAGGCCCGCCTCGCACAGCACTTGGAACCCGTTGCATACGCCCAGCACCAGGCCGCCCTTCTTCGCATGCGCGGCCACCTCCTGCATGATGGGCGAGAAGCGCGCGATGGCCCCGCTGCGCAGGTAGTCGCCGTAGCTGAAGCCGCCGGGCAGCACCACCAGGTCGCAGCCGCGCAGGTCGTGCTCCTTGTGCCAGAGCCGCTGCACGGGTCCGCCGCCCTGGGCCTCCAGCACCTGGATCATGTCCTCGTCGCAGTTGGACCCGGGGAAGATGACGACGCCGCACTTCATGGTGGTTGGAGCTGCGCCTGTGCGCAGGGGCTTCAAAGGTATTCAGCCCCACCATGGGCCGGCCACGGCGGCCAGCAGCAGAGCGGCCACGGCCAGCTCGGCAAGCCACAGGCGCCGCGTGGCCTGCAAGGGGTAGCTCAGGATCACCGCCAGCGGACAGGCCACCAGCGTCGCAGGCAGCGTGTGGCCCAGCACGGCGGCGAAGCCCAGCAACAGCAGGCAGGCGAACGCAAAAGCCAGGAAGGAGGCGCGGGCGTTCTTCTCGCGC
The DNA here is from genome assembly GCA_016713875.1 of Flavobacteriales bacterium. NCBI lineage: Bacteria > Pseudomonadati > Bacteroidota > Flavobacteriia > Flavobacteriales > Flavobacteriales bacterium. The sequence goes on along the minus strand of JADJOI010000003.1, from coordinate 3,225,402 downwards.
ATGATGCTGCGCTGGTACACCCCGGCCATGACGGGCATGGCCACCAGGAAGAGCACGGTCACCAAGGTCGGCGCCACACGGTCGCGGAGCACATACATGGTCGTTGGCACAGGCGTGCTGAGGGCAAGGGTTCCCATCGGGGCCCAGGTGGCGACCCCGGTGAGCGTCACCACGCCCCAGGCCACCATCAGCACCACCACCGCGCCGAGCAGGGGCACCACATAATCGCGCCAGCCGTAGGGCCGCATCACGGCCGCCGAGGCCCACAGCACGACCACCATGAACACATACGGGAAATGCAGCAGTGCGGCCACACCGATCAGGCAGCCGGCGTCGAACAAGGGGCCCAATGCGCGGGTGCGGCCCTGCGTGCCCCAGGCGATGCGCAGCGCCTGCAGCACGGCCGGCATGCCCAGCAGCGCAGGATCGGGCGCCATGCGCAACGGGCCCACGGCCGGCAGCAGCGGAAAGAGCAGCGCTGGCAGGTGGTGGTGCCGCTCGAAGAGCTCCCGGTCATTCGCCAGGCGGTCCAATTGAACACCCAGCGCCAGCGTCACCAGCACCCCGGCCAGAGGCGCGGTCCAAGGCCACAGCGCGAAGGCCAGGGCGAAGGGCTGGTAGCCCGGCATGTGTGGGCCCGGCGACACCGGTGCGCCGTGCACGAAGAGGCCAGACCACACGACCGGGGCAAGCACCAGCAGCCCCAACAGAAGCGCCGGCTGGTAGGTGCGGTAGACGCGGACGAGCATGTGGATGGGCCGGGATCCTATCTTTGGCGGGCCTTAAGCACGCGCACCATGCAACAGATCTGGTTCGGCATCGGTCACTTCATGCAGAAGACCTTCGACTGGTTCCTGACGCCGTTCGGCTGGCTGCCGCCGGTGCTCTTCTCCTGCGTGCTGGGCTTCGGCGTCATCTACTGGATGCGTATGCAGGGCCGGTACAACCGGAAGGCGAAGGAACAGGGCGGCATGCTCTGATCGCTCGCCATCAGGCCTGCACCACGCCGCTCTTCGTCGGTTGCCGCACCAGGTCGTGCCCGATGTCCGTGCGCAGTTGCCGCCCTTGGAAGGTGACGCCCGCCGCCTGCGTATAGGTGTTCAGGATCGCGTGCTCCAGGTCCTTGCCCATGGCGGTGACCACCAGCACGCGCCCCCCGGCGGAGACCAGGCCCTGCAGGCCTTCGGCCGTGCCGGCGTGGAACACCAGCGCATCGCGAACCTCCTGCAGCCCATGGATGGCGCGCCCCTTGGCCACCTCCCCGGGATAGCCCTCGCTGGCCAGCACCACGCTCACACAGGTGCGGTCGTCCACGTCCACGTGGCGTTCGCTGAGGGTGCCGGTGGCGATGCCCTCGAAGAGGTCCATCAGGTCGCTGCGCAGGCGCGGCAGGATGGCCTCGGCCTCCGGGTCGCCCAGGCGCACGTTGTACTCGATCACGTAGGGCTCGCCGCCCACGTTCATCAGCCCCATGAACAGGAACCCTTGGTAGGCGATGCCTTCCTGCTGCAGGCCGCGGATGGTGGGCGCGGCGATGCGGTCGTGCACCTTCTGCATGAAGTCCTTGTCGGCGAAGGGCACGGGGCTCACGGCGCCCATGCCGCCCGTGTTGGGGCCGGTGTCGCCATCGCCGATGCGCTTGTAGTCCTTGGCCGCGGGCAGCATCTTGAACGAGCGCCCGTCGGTGATCAGGAAGGCGCTGACCTCGATGCCCGCCAGGTGGTCCTCGATCACCACGCGCTCGCCGGCGGTGCCGAAGCGGCCCTTCTCCAGCATGTCGCGCAGCACCTTCTCGGCCTCCTTGCGGTCGCTGGTGATCACCACGCCCTTGCCGGCGGCCAGGCCGTCGGCCTTCAACACGTACGGCAGCTTCACCCGCTCGAGGTGCGCGATGGCCTCCTTCAGTTCGCCCTGGCGGAAGGTGCGGTGCGCCGCCGTGGGGATGTTGTGGCGGAACATGAACTCCTTGGCGAAGTCCTTGCTGCCCTCCAGGCGCGCGGCCGCGGCCCGCGGGCCGATCACCGTGATGTCCGCCAGCTTCGGGTCATCGGCGATGCGATCGTGCAGGCCGTCCACCAGCGGGCCCTCGGGGCCCACCACCACGATGCGGATCCGGTTGTCCAACAGGAAACGCCGCAGCGCCTTGCCGTCGTGCAGGTCCAGGTCCACCAGTCGTCCGTGGCGCGCCATGCCCGGGTTGCCCGGGGCGATGTACAGGGCGTCGAGCAGGGTGCTCTGGGCCAGTTTCCAGGCCAGGGCGTGCTCCCGGCCCCCGCTTCCGATCAGCAGCACGTTCATGTCCGCTTTCCCTTTCGCACAAAGGAACGACGCTTCGCCGCTGCGGACGGGCGCCTCTTATCAACAGCGCGGCCGCCCCGGTGGAGCGGCCGCACAGGCGTTGTTCACAGATCGGTTCAGTGCGTGTGCTCCACGCGCTTGATGCTGCACCCGATGTTGCGCGTCACCGCGGGATCGATGGGCTTACCATCGGCCAGGTTGGTGATGGCGTTGCGCACGAAGGGCTGCTTCACGTCGGCGGCCTTCTCCACCCGGTCGTCCACCGCGCCCTTATACACCAACTTCAGGTCCTTGTCGAACAGGAACACGTGCGGGGTGGTGCGCGCCGCGAAGGCATCGGCCACCTGGTGGTCCTTGTCCAGCAGGTAGTAGTGGTTGTAGCCCTTCTCGGTGTAGCGCTTCTTCATGTCGTCGAAGCTATCGCCCATGGCGCGCTTGGCCTCGTTGCTGTTCACCAGCGCCATGCCCACGCCGTGCTTGCGGGCGAAGACGCCCAGCTCGGGGTAGCGGCCCTCCCAGCCCTCGCTGTCGCCATCGCCCACCACGAAGGGGCAGGTGTTGCAGCTGAAGATCACCAGCAGGCCGTTCTTGCCCGCCAGCTCCTTGAGGCTCTTCTCCTGGCCGCTCACGTCCATCATGCGATGGTCGGGCAGCGGCAGGGCATCGCCCAGGTTGAGGTCCTTGAGTTCGCCGTGGGGGGCCATGCCCAGCAGGGCCAGGGCGGAAAGCGCGATCGCGGTCTTCATCGTCAGAGGGTGTTGTCGGATAGGACGCACGAAGGTAGCGCGGCGTCCGCTGGAAGGAACGGCGGAGGTGGCCGGTTGTTCACGCCCATGGGCGCCATGACGGCGTCTGCGTAAGTTCGTGCGGTGTCCGGCACGCTCCTGTTGCCCCTGGTGGCCTTGGTGGCCTCGCTGCTCACCTTCGTGAGCGGCTTCGGGCTGGGCACCCTGCTGCTGCCGGCCTTCGCGCTCTTCCTGCCCCTGCCGCAGGCCGTGGCCCTCACCGCTGTGGTGCACCTGCTGAACAACGCCTTCAAGTTCGCGCTGCTGCGCACGCACGTGCACCGGCCCACGCTGCTGGCCTTCGGACTGCCGGCGATCGCCGGCGCCTTCGCCGGGGCCTGGCTGCTGGGGCGCCTGGGCAGCCTGGAGCCCCTTTACCACGGTGCCCGCCATGCGGTGGGACCGTTGCAGGTGACGATCGCCCTGCTGATGGCCTTCTTCGCCCTGCTGGAGCTGTCGCCGGCGCTCAAGGGCCTGCGTTTCGGGGCGCGCTGGCGCACCGTGGGCGGGCTGGTCAGCGGCCTATTCGGTGGGCTCAGCGGCCACCAGGGCGCCCTGCGCAGCATGTTCCTGGTGCACGGCGGCCTCAGCAAGGAGGGCTACGTGGCCACCGGCACGGCCATCGCGCTGCTGGTGGACCTGGCGCGCATCCCGGTCTACCTCACCGTGCTGGACCGCGCGGCGCTGGGCACCCACGCCGGGCTGCTGACGGTGTGCGTGCTGGCCGCCTTCGCCGGGGCGTGGTGGGGACGCAAGCTGCTGCCTTCCCTCACCTACCGCGGCGTGCAGCTCGCGGTGGCGGTGCTGCTGCTGGCCATCGCCGCGGGCCTGCTGGCGGGGGTGATCTGAGGGTGCCGCATGCCCCATAGTCCGAAGGAGCAAGGATCGCTTGGTCGGGAGCACCTCGTTCGGATCGGCCCAGTGGCACACTATCCGTCAGAACATGTAGCAGACCCCGGCAAGAAGGGATAATCCAGTATAGTACTGCGGCAATTTGTCGATGACCTCCCCATCCATGATGAAGTCCAGGTCCACATCATCCAGGTCAACTTCGCTGGTGCTATCTCTGGGGCCGCTCAAGCTGAAGGGGTTCTTCTTCTTGGCCGCCGAATTCCGTCCGTCCCCGTCATGACCATAGAATTCCACTCTCGTATCATGCCGGATGGTGATGAACAGGTTTGCGCTGGCGTGCACCGCCCAATGTCGGCCGAACGACTTATCTATCCCAATGGACGGAACGATCCCTACGTACCGGTCACGGTAATTCATCCGGAGATAATCATCATAGATGTACTGGTCCCCGATCAGGAAATAGACCGAGTTGTTCTCTACGTCACCGAGCCGCAAGCGACCACTACCATAGGTCAACCGTGCACTGGTGCGTACGTCCCAACTCTTCCAGCGGAGCGGCGTGATGCCGATGCCCACGAATGGCGCATGGGTATTGAACTTGCCGAAAAAACCCTCGATCCCCAATTGAAAGAAGAATCGGTTGAATTTACCCTCTGCATAGAATTGGTAGGCCAGCACGGTCTTGACCGTAGGTACTTTGATCACCTGCCGCAGACTGTCCCGACTTGGCGATTGGTCGATGTAACGTACTTCCACGTCACCGCCGCCGCCTGGCAAGAACCGAGGACCTAGGCTGAGGCCCAGTCGGAAGCCCTTATGTCGGCCAAAAAAACCCTTGATCCCCTTCCCGTTGGTTCCCGTCGTATCCTGCGCAGGGCATACATAGGTCAACACGATCAACAGCGTGAGCAACAAGGTTCTCATCTTCAAGTCGGTTCGTAGTTCAAACCTAAACAAACTACTCGACATGCGCCGGTAGCATATGAACAGGCCATAGGTGCAGGTGAACGTAGAAACACCTATTGAGCCGGCATTGATGTGTTGTACTCGGCGCTCTCCCCAAGTCACTGATCGATCGGTGGATCCGAGTGGGAATCAGGGGTTGATCGTCCGCTACATGAGTGCCGGCTCAATAACCTTGATCAGGATGAAGAAGAGCAGATTCACCGAAACGCAGATCGTTGCACTGCTGCACGAGCACGAGGCGGGCAAGAAAGTGGCGGACCTGTGCCGGGAGCATGGAGTGAGCCAGCCCACGTTCTACCAGTGGGAAGGTCAAGTACAGCGGTCTGGACGCCAACCAGCTCAAGGAGTTCAAGGAGCTGAAGGCGAAGTACGCCCGCCTTGAGAGGATGTACACCGGGGCGCAGATGGACCGCCAGGTGCTCAAAGAGATCATCGACGGAAAGTTGTAGGCCCGGACGACGAACGAGCGATCGTACGCCGGCTGGTCGAACAGCGCCAGTACAGCGAACGACGGGCCTGCAAGCTGTTGAACTTGAGCGCTAGCGTGTACCGCTATGAGCCCAAGGAGAAGAACGATGCGGAGGTGATCGAGCACATGATGTTCGTGGCCGAAAGCGAGCCACAATGGGGCTTCTCACTGATCCGAGGCCGCATGGAGAATGAGGGCTGCCAAGCGAACAAGAAGCGCCTGCATCGCACCTACAAGGAGTGCGAACTGCCCCAGCGCAAGCGCACCAAACGCCGTGTCCCCGAGCGGGTGAAAGACCCGATCGTACTGCCCATCGGTCCGAACATCACCTGGAGCATGGACTTCATGCACGATGCCTTGGTGACGGGGCGCAAGTACAGGACCTTCAACGTGCTGGCCGCCTTCGCCGGGGCGTGGTGGGGACGCAAGCTGCTGCCTTCCCTCACTTACCGCGGCGTGCAGCTCGCGGTGGCGGTGCTGCTGCTGGCCATCGCCGCGGGCCTGCTGGCGGGGGTGATCTAGATCAAGCCTACAGCGGGATGTTCCCGTGCTTTTTTCGAGGCAGCTTGTCCACCTTGTTGCGCAGCATGCGCAGGGCGTGCATCACCTTGATGCGGGTCTCGCTGGGGCGGATCACCTCGTCCACATAGCCGCGCGCGGCCGCCTCGTAGGGGTTGGCGAACTGTTCCTTGTACTCGGCCTCCTTCTCCTGCCACCTGGACTGCGGATCGGGCGCCTTGGCGATCTCGTTCTTGAAGATGATCTCGGCGGCGCCCTTGGCGCCCATCACGGCGATCTCCGCACTGGGCCAGGCGTAGTTCATGTCGCAGCCGATGTGCTTGCTGTTCATCACGTCGTACGCGCCGCCGTAGGCTTTGCGGGTGATGACGGTGATGCGCGGCACGGTGGCTTCGCTGAAGGCGTACAGCAGCTTGGCCCCGTGGTCGATGATGCCGCGCCACTCCTGGTCGGTGCCGGGCAGGAAGCCGGGCACGTCCACGAACACCAGCAGCGGGATGTTGAAGGCGTCGCAGAAACGCACGAACCGCGCGGCCTTGATGCTGGCGTCGATGTCGAGCACCCCGGCGAGCACAGCGGGCTGGTTGGCCACGCAGCCCACGGTCCGCCCTTCCACACGCGCGAAGCCGATCACCATGTTGCGGGCGTGGTCGGCGTGCACCTCCATGCTGCTGTCGGGGTCGATCACCGCGTTCATCACCTGCCGGATGTCGTAGGGCTGATTGGGGTTGGCCGGGATGATGGTGTCGAGCTCGGGCCGCCGCTCATCGCTCGCGACGTAGGCCAACGCGGGCGGCTCCTCTTCGCAGTTGGACGGGATGAAGGACACCAGGCGGCGCAGGGCCTGCAGCGCCTCCAGCTCGTTGGGCGCGGTGAAGTGGGCCACCCCGCTCTTGCTGGCGTGCGTGGCGGCGCCCCCGAGCTCCTCGGCCGTCACCGTCTCGTGCGTCACGGTCTTCACCACGTTGGGGCCGGTGACGAACATATAACTGGTGTTCTCCACCATCAGCACGAAGTCGGTGAGCGCCGGGCTGTACACCGCGCCACCGGCGCAGGGGCCCATGATGGCACTGATCTGCGGCACCACTCCGCTGCTGCGTACGTTGCGGAAGAAGATGTCCGCGTAGCCGCCCAGGCTCACCACGCCCTCCTGGATGCGGGCGCCGCCGCTGTCATTGAGGCCGATCACCGGGGCGCCGTTCTGCATGGCCAGGTCCATGATGCGGCAGATCTTCTCGGCGTGCGCCTCGGCCAGCGAGCCGCCCAGCACGGTGAAGTCCTGGCTGAACACGTACACCAGCCGTCCGTCGATGGTGCCGTAGCCGGTGACCACCCCATCGCCCAGGAACACCTGCCGGTCCAGCCCGAAGTTGGTGCTGCGGTGGGTCACCAACTGGCCGATCTCCTGGAAGCTGCCCTCGTCCAGCAGCATGTCCACCCGTTCGCGCGCGGTGAGCTTGCCCTTCTTGTGCTGGGCGGCGATGCGCTCGGCACCACCGCCCTGCAGGGCCTGTTCGGTGCGTTCGGCGAGGGTCTTGAAGGCGTCGTTCATCGGGGCGGGGGCTGCGAGGGGCGGCCAAGTTAACGGGCGGTGCGGTCGTTGTGGGCCATCACGCAGAGGCGCAAGGGGGCCAGGGCGTGCATGCCTGCGGTAGCGGCATGGGCGACCGCCCTGAGCACCTGCTGCGCACGCCGGTCGCTGGCGAGGGAGAAAGTGGTCGACCCGGCGGTAGTGGACCGGCCAGGGCCTTCGCGTACTTTGCGGGCATGGCGTTGCGCTTCGCGGACCTGCCGGTGCGCACCAAGCTGCTCATCACCCTGGCCATCCCCGTGATGGGGCTGGTGCTGCTGATCGGCAAGCAGGTGGACGGCAGCCTCAAGCGCCGCGATGTGCTGCGGTACATCAACCTGCAGACACGCAACATCGGTCGCCTCAGCGGCCTTCTGCACGAGCTTCAGGAGGAGAACGCCGCCGCCCTGACCTACCTGGCCGGTGTGCAGGACAACCAGGCGCGCCTGTCGCTGCAATACGTGCGCACCGATGCCGCGGCCGACGCCCTCAACGACCCCGAGCTCGTCCTGGGCCAGGACGTGGAAGGTGCCGCGGTGCTCACCGGCCTGGGCCTGCTGCGCCAGCGCGTGCAGGAGCGCCGCATCGCCAGTGCCGATGTGGACAAAGCCTACCGCGCCATGCGCTCCACCCTGCTCAATGACCTGAGCCGCGTGGCCAAGCTGGCGCTGGACCCCGAGACCAAGGACCGGCTGTACTCGCACTTGAGCCTGTTGAACGCCATCGATGCACTGGCCGGCGTGCGCACCACCCTGGGGCGGGGATTCACCAAGGGCTGGCTCCCGGTCGCCGAGCTGGGCGAGCTCAGTGATGCCATGGCCCGCTACGCCACCAACCTCTATCTCTTCGAACGTGACGCCCCCGGCGAGGTGCTGGCCGCTTTCCAACGCGAGTTCCAAGGGCCCGAGGTGAACTTCGTGCGCACCATCATGGGCACGGTGCAGGAGAAGCGGGCCCTGGAGGGGCTCAACGTGGACCCTGTCGAGTGGCGTGCCAGTAGCGACCGCACCCTGGCCCTGCTCAATGGCCTGGCCGACCGGTCGATCGCCCGGATCGTGGAGTCCACCGACGCCAACCGGCGCGACGCCGAGCAGCGGCTACTGCTCGTGCTGGCCGCTCTGGTGGGCGTGCTCTCGGCGGTGATCGTCATGGCCTGGATCATCCTGCGCGGCATGCGTCGTACGGTGAACGAGGTGACCCACGCCGCCGGGGCCCTGGCCGAAGGTGACATCCGGGTGAAGGTGCCCGTGACGAGCAACGACGAGTTCGGCACCATGGCCCGCAGCTTCAACCGCATGATCGAGAACGTGCGCGCCCTGAGCGACAGCGCCGAGGCCATCGGCAAGGGCAACTACGACACCCCCGTGCCCGTGCGCGGCGCCGATGACGTGCTCGGCATGGCCCTCAGCCGCATGAAGGAGAACCTGCGCGCCGCTCGCGACCTGGACGCCGAGCAGAAGAAGGCCCTGGAGGAGGAAAAGACCAAATTGCAGCAGGCCAACGCCCGGATCAACGTGCTCATCAAGGAGATCCACCACAGGGTGAAGAACAACCTGCAGGTGGTGGCGAGCCTGCTGCGGCTACAGCGCGCCACCGTGGACGATGAGCGCCTTCAGCACGTGTTCGACCAGAGCCAGAGCAGGGTGGCCTCCATGGCCCTGATCCATGAGAAGCTCTACCGCGGCGATGAGCTGGTGCACCTCGATCTGGCGGTCTACATCCAGGAACTGTTCGCCGAACTGGTGCAGCTGAACAACGTGCGCGACACCATCCGCTACAGCGCCCAGGTGGACCCGGGCATCACATTCGATCTTACCACCATGGTGCCGCTGGGCCTGGTGCTCAACGAGCTCATCACCAACTCGTTCAAGCACGCCTTCAAGGACCGGCCATCCGGACGGATCACCCTCACGGTGCGGCGCGTGGACGAGCACGCCTTCGACCTCATCTACGCGGACGACGGGGTGGGCATCCCCCGGCACAAGATCAGCAGCGATGGCAGCACCCTGGGGGTGAGCCTGATCGAGAGCCTGGTGGAACAGATGAACGGCCTGCTCACCGTGGAGAGCGGCCCGGAGGGCACGCGCTATCACATCCGCTTCCGGCCGCGCTGACGACCCTAGCCCTGGGCCAGCTCGGCCTCGACCTCCTCGGTGAGCTCCATGTTGTGGAAGACGGCGTTGACGTCGTCATCCTCCTCCAGCATGTCCACCAGACGCATCACGTTGCGCGCCGTGCTGAGGTCCGCCGGGATGGTGGTGAGGGGGAAGCGCTTCAGTTCGGCGCTCTTGCTCTCCACGCCCAGCTGGTCCAACTTCTGCTGCATGGCCCCGAATCCTTGGAACGGCACCAGCACCATGAACCCCTCCTCGTCGCGCAGCACGTCGTCCGCCCCGGCATCGATGAGATCCATCTCGAACTCATCGGCATCGCGGCCCTTCAGCGCCGCCAGCTCGATGACGAACTCGCCTTTGCGTTCGAAGACATGGGCCAGCGAGCCGTTGGTGCCCAGGTTGCTGTCGCACTTGGTGAAATAGCTACGCACGTTGCCCACCGTGCGGTTGACGTTGTTGGTGCTGGCGTCCACGAACACGGCAACGCCCCCCGGCGCATAGCCCTCGTAGGTGATCTCCACGTAGTCGGCCTCGCCGCCACCGGCCGCCTTCTTGATGGCGCGCTCGATGTTGTCCTTGGGCATGTTGGCGCCGCGGGCGTTCTGGATGGCCATTTTCAGGCGCATGTTGGCCTCCGGACTGGGGCCGCCGGCCTTCACGGCCATGCTGATCTCCTTGCCGATGCGGGTGAAGAGCTTGCTGAGCTTCGCGTTGCGGGCGAAGATCTTGTGCTTGCGTTTTTCGAAGATGCGGCCCATGGCTGCGGCGGTTCGTTCGGTGGGCCGCGAAAATACGCAGGCCGCGCGGGACGATCGCCCGCACGGCCCGCACGGACCGGTCACCCTTCGGCTCTTCCCCTTGTCGCGCCTGCGGGCCGGCCGGCCTTCAGTTGAAACCCACCAGGGCGATGCCTGCGTTCACCGGGATCAGCTCGGGGCCCTTGTTCTCCTCGAAGAGCGGCGTGAGCGCGTACTCGGCGAACAGGTTCAGGCCGCCCCAGCCCACCTGGGCCCGCGCTGCCAACCGGTAGTTCAACAGGTTGAACGACCCCTTGCTGCGCTCCTTCTCCATGTCACCGTCCTGCCGGTACTTCACCTTGTACATGGTGTCGAAGTACCAGCTGCCCACCACCCCGAAGGCGAAATGGAAGTTGTTCTTGCGCGAGAACCCCTTGTTCTTCCATGCCCCGGCCCGCAGCTCATCCTCGGTGGGCAGCGGCGAGCGCTTGGTGTTGAACTCGAACATCACCGGCACGCGCAGGCCGATCTGCCGCAGTTTGTTCTTGCGCAGGTCCGGCTCCACCACGGTCTGCGCGAACACCGAATCGCTGTCATAGGCCAGGCGCACGTTGTTGCTCAGCCGGTAGTTCACGAACTCCAGGCCCAGCCCGGTGAAGAGCCCGGCGTGGTGGCTGCCGAACTCCACCTTGTACTCGGCCACATTGAGGGCGAAGAACCGGGAGTTGGCGTCCTCCAGCTGCATGAACCGCGCCTTCTCGGGCAGGTCGAAGCCGCCGTCGGGGCTCATGAAGTTGTTGAGCCCGATCTCCACCCCCGTCCAATAGGTGAAGGCATTGCGGCGCTCCCGCCGCAGGTGTCGCAGGCGCTCGGCCGCGGCCACCCCGGTGGTGTCCATCACCTTGTTCTCCGTCAGGATGGTGATGATCTTCCGCTTGGTCTGGAAAGTGATCGTGTCCGGCTTGTCCTCCTGGGCCGTGTCGTCCTTGCCCTTCACCTGGGCATACGGTCCGCGCTTGGTGTGGACCCCGAGCTCGAGGGTGTTGCGGCGTGTGGAGGTGCTGTCGTCCTGCGCTTGGGCGAAGCCGGCCAGGCCAAAGCCGGCGGCCAGCAGGAGGGTGGTGCGGATGATCGTGGTACGCATGGTCTTCTCGTTTTCGGTGCAGGGACTTGGCCACCGCTCGTTCGTAGGACGGGCGCTCCCTTTCCGAGTTACAGCCCGCGGAGAAAAAGAAGGCGCCCCTCCTGGGGCGCCTCTTCCCAACCTACCTACCAAGACCTTCAGGCCTTCTCCGGGCGGAAGACGAAATGCACGCGGGTGGTGCGCCAGATGCCGTCCGGGTTGTCCCCCACATCCACCTTGGCCAGCTTGCTCAGCACGTACTGACGCAGCGGCTCGTTGGCGGACCAGCACTCGAGCACCTCCAGCCGACCTTCGCTGTTCACCACGAAGCTCACGGTGACCTCACCGGTCATGTCGTGCTTGCGCTCCAGCAGCGGGAACACGACATGGCGGTTGAGCGCGCGCTCCACGGCCAGCTCCAGTTCGTCGGCGGAAGTGGCGCGCGCAGGTTCGGCGGCATGCAGAGCGGGGCTGGTGAACAACAGGGTCAGCAGCATCAGGGCGGGGAGGATCGGTAGCGTGCGCATGGCGATGGGTCTTTGGTGTTGGTATGCGTTGGACGGTGTGGGCGGGGGCCTTGTTACCCGATCGGTACGGGTGGCGTTGAGCGCGTGATGAACGGTGCGCGTGGTCGGATCGCCGGAAATGACGCGGGCGGCCGAAATCGGCCGCCCGCGTTCGTCCGTTGCTGACGCTTCAAGCCTGCTCCGGGCGGAAGATGAAGCGCACGCGGCTCGTCTTCCAGATGCCATCAGGGTTCACCCCCACGTCCACTTTGGCGAGCTTCTCCAGCACATACTGGCGCAGCGCCTCGTTGGCCGACACGCACTCCAGCACCTCCAGCCGGCCTTCGCGGTCCACCACGAAGCTCACGGTGACCTCGCCGGTCATGTCGTGCGTGCGCTCCAGCACGGGGAACACCACGTGGCGGTTCAGCTGGCGCTCCACGGCGCGCTCCAGGGCGGTGGCGTGGCCCGCACTGGTGCGCAGGGGCTCGGCGGCACGGGCATACCCGTAGGTGAACACAGTGGCGAGCAGCAGGAGGCTCTTCTTGAGGGTGGCGGCGTTCATGGCGGTCGGTGTTGGTGGTCTGTGCTCATGGGACGGCACCGGACCACCTGCTGTTACAGCCGGGCGGGGTGCTTGTGATGAGCGGAAGCGGCACCGGGATGAGCGGCACCGGGCACGGCCGGTCAGCGGCCGCGGCTGGCGGTGAAGGCCAGGCCATTGCCCAAGCGCAGGTCGAGGCGGGTGAGGCGGCGACCATTGCGCTGTACATCAAGGCCGGCCTGCGCACCGCCCAGCCGCTTTAGGCCTTTGTCCACAGCGGCCACGGCATCGGCCTCGTCCAGCGGGCGGGCGTCCGGCTCGCGCTGCTCGAGCACCTCACCACGCACGCGCTGGGCCAGGAGCCCGGCCAGGGTGGGCGGTGCCTGTGATGAGCCGACGGAGGAGGCCAACAACTCTTCGGGGGCGGAGGTCAGCGGCGCCGGTGCCACCGGCTCCACGGACACGGGCTTCGCGGTGGTGGTCGTGGGCAAGTCCGGGCGGGCGGGCTCCACACGCGCAAGCATCATCCGGTCCGCCGGGGGGGGCTGTGGTCCGGGTGCCGGTCGGCCGGTCGTCGGGGCGGGGCCTTCCGGCTCCCGCCGGGCTTCGGAACGCGGCGCGTCATGCACGGGCGACCGCGGTTCCTCGTTCGCGGTGGCGCCTTGCCGCTTCGTCTCGAGGGTTGGGGTTCCCGGCTCAGCCGGTGGCGTCGCGGGCTTCGGCGGGGTGGGCAGCTCAGCGACCTCCACCACGGCAGGCCGGGGTCCGCGGCTGAGGGCCCAGATGCCGAGCCCCAGGAGCAGGGCCACACTGGCGGCGGCGGCAAAGCGGCGCATGGGCGCCCCCCCGAAGAGCGGCACCACACGGCCTTCGCGCTTGTGCAGCCCGGCCCGGCCCGGGAAGGTCACGGCATCGGGGCGCACCCGCGTGGCGGCCACCAGACGCTGATCACGCGCCGCCTCGGGGTGTGCTGCGAGGTAGGCCCGCAGGGCCTTCCGCTCCGCGACACCAAGCTCACCTTCCAGGTCGGCGATCAGGAAGTCGGTCAGTCGGTGACGGTCCACTGCCCCAGTGGGCGGAAAGTGGCGTTGCAGGTCCGTGCGCCCGGGCATGGCTGCAGCGCCGGGGGTCAACCGCGCCAACGCCATCAACCGGGCATCGTTGCGCGCAGCGGGATGCCCCTCCAGATAGGCCTCCAGGGCGCGCTGCTGTTCGGGGTCCAAGTCGCCCTCCGCCGCGGCCACAAGGAAGTCCTGCAGCGTGGGTGCCGTGGGCAGGCCTAGCGGGGGTAGCGCGCGCTTCAGGCCGGCCTTCCCGGGGAAGCGCGGAGCTTCGGCCTCCAACTTCGGCGGGTCACCGGTCATCGCCTCCGCTTCGGCCGCCAAGTCCGGATTGGCGCGCAGGAAGTCATCGAGCTTCCGCAGCTGCGCGGGGCTGAGCGAGCCTTCCAGGCGGTCCAGCAGCCAGGCTTCGTAGGTGGTGCGGTCCAGCTTCACAGCACGAGCTCGAGTTTGCCGATGTAGTCCTTCAACGCGGTGCGGCCCCGGTAGATGTACACTTTCACCTGTGTGAGGTTCAGGCCGGTGAGCTCCGCGATCTCCTCATAGCTGTATCCCTCCAGGTCGCGCAGCAGCACCACGCTGCGCTGCACCTGCGGCAGCTGCGCCAGCCCCGCCTCCAGCACCCGCTGCAGATCGGGCTGCGACTGGCTGCTCCAGTGCAGGTCCTCATGATGTTCCTCCATGCGGGTGCTGCGGCTTCCCTTGCGCACTTCGTCCACCATGATGTGGTGGGCGGTGGTGAACAGGTAGCTCTTCGCCTTCGTGGCCTCCACCTCATCCACCTTCACCCATAACCGCGCGAACGACTCCTGCACCACGTCCTTGGCCTGATCCGTATCGCGCAGGTGTTTGAGCGCGAACCGATAGATGCCGTCCGAATGGGCGTCCACAGCGATATTGTAGTCGGCTACGGTCATGGAGGCAGGGGGTCCTCGCTGCTCGTGGGACGGTGGTGCGGAGTGAAAGTTACAGCCCGGCCTGAACGACCTTCGCCGCTGATGCCACGACCCTGGCCCGCGCTCGCGCTGCTGCTGGCCTTCGCCGCCGTGCCCCTGGCCTTCCGCCATGTGCGCACCCTCGACGGCCCGCTGCATGTGCTGCATGCCGACCACCTGGCGCACAGGCTCGCCGGCGATGCCCCCGGGGGCCACGGGCTGCTGGTGGACCTGTCCCGCGACCTGCCCCGCGCCACGGACCTGATCGCGCTGCCGGTGCTGCGGCTGGCCGGACCCTTCGCCGCGCAGCGCGCCCTGGTGGTGGTGTCCATCGGGCTGGTGTTGCTTGCCGCCTGGTGTACCGTGCGGCGGATGAACCCGGCGAACCCCTGGGCCGCCGTGCTCGTGCTGCCCGTGGCCACCGGCCAGCTGCTGGTGCACGGCTTCTTCGGCTTCCTGCTGGGCACGGCCTGCGCACTGCTGGCGTGGGACCGGTGGTGCGCCTGGCGCGAGGGGGCGCGCCGCTGGACGGCCGCTCTGGGCTTCGCGCTGGCCGCGGCCTGGTGCCACCGTTCGGCGCCGCTGCTGCTCGCGGTCCTGGTGACGCTGAGCGAAGGGCTGCGTCAGCGGGGCCCCAGCGGCCGACGCGGATGGTGGGCGCTCGGCCTGGGAGTGTTGCTCGTCTGCGCCGCGATGCCCGTGTGGCAGGCCCTGCAGCGTGCGCCCCTGGAACCAGCACGCACCGTGGACCCCTGGGCCGCCATGCTCGGGCTGCATCCCCTGGTGCTGCTCGACGCGGAGGCCGAACGACCGCTGTTGCTGGCCATCGCCACACTTCTGCTGGCCCTATGGGCGATCGCCCTGCGATCAGGAATGGCCGTGCCCCACCGGGCCGACGTGATCCTGTGGAGCGTGGCCGCACTGATGGTCACCGCAGCCGTGTTCGTGCGCACGAGCATATCCGGCCTGCTCTACCTGCCCGACCGGACCCTCTGGCTGGCCTTGCTTCTGTTCACCCTCGGTGTGGCGGTGCGGCTGCCGGCCCGCCGGGTCGTGTTCGTCCTGTTCGCCGGCCTATGTCTGCTGCACACCGCGCGCTTGCTGCTGTTGGAGCGCCGCTGGGCACCCTACGCCGCGGCGCAGAACGACCTGGAGGCTGTGGCGAGGATCCTTCCGTCGAACAGCGTCGTGGCCGTCGCGCACCGCGGCACCGACTGGTTGATGCACAACGCCGCGGCCGACCTCTGCACCCTGCACGATGGCCTGGTGCTGGCGGGGCGGGGCGGACACTGGTATGCGCGCGGCACCCCGCAGGCCGAGCGCATGCGTGCGCTGCTGGCCGGTCGGATGTGCGATGGGTATTGGCTGCGGCACATGGCCCGAACCCCGCCGGATCGTTTCGTGGACGCCGTGGTGGTGCTGGGCCCGGACACGGCCACGTCCGATGCTTGCGCCGAAGCCTGGGCACCCACCATCCGCATGTCGATGGACACCGTGCTCCACCGGCCCAACGCCGTGCTCCAACTTTGGCGCTGAGGCATCCCGTACACAACCTTTACCCGCCGATGCGTCTACCTCCCACCATGTGCACCCCGCTCCGGTCCCCGCTCGCGCTCGCCGCGCTGCTCTCCGTCGGCCTCGCCCACGCCCAGTTCGGGCCGGTGAACCTGCTCTTCGAGAGCGAGGCCAAATACCCAGGCCGCGTCTTGGCCGGTGACGTGGACGGCGATGGCGACCTGGACCCGGTGACCTACAACTCCGGCACGGGCAGCATCTACACCTACACCATGCGCTGGTTCGAGAACCTGGGCGGCGGTGCGTTCGGGCCGATGCGGATCATGTTCACGGGAAGCATCAACGGCGCTGCCGCGGTGATGCTTCGGGACATCGATGCGGACGGCTACGCGGACCTGGTGGTCGACAATAGCTGGTACCGGAACGACGGCACCGGCGCGGTGACCCTGATGGGCGCTTACTGCCCCGCAGGCACGCCGGCCCGGCTGCTGGAGGACCTGGACGGGGATGGCGACGTGGACGATGTGATCCGGCAGGCCAACAGCGTGGACCTGCTACTGAACCAGGGCGGGGGCACCTTCACGGTGGGAGCCTCCCTGGGACCACTGGGCACCACCACCAGCCTGGCCGTGGCACACGCCGACCTCGACGGTGATGGACTGAAGGACCTTGTCATCGGCGGTACCAACCCACAAATGGGCTGGTACAAGGGCTTGGGCGCCGGCGCCTTCGGTCCGCAGCAAGCGATCAACCCGTTGGCGCAGCCCAGCACGCCTCGGTGCGGCGATGTGGACGCCGATGGCGACAACGACCTCATCGCCTTCGGACTGCCGGGCGGCACCGTATGGTTCGCCAACGACGGCATCGGCACCTTCGCCCTAGGCGACACCATCCCCAGCGGCATCCCCGAAGCCCTCGGTGACTTTGATGGCGACGGCGACATGGACTTCAGCATGGACAGCGGTACCAGCTGCGATGTGCGGATCCTGCGCAACGATGGCGGCAGCACCTGGACCAGCGCCAACGTGGAGCAGGTGAGCGGCTACAACCTGGTGGGCACCAGCTACCACGGCGCCGACCTCAACGGCGATGGCCTCGTGGACCTGATGCAGTGCAGCGGCATGGACCTGGCGGGCTGGTACCCCAACACGGGCGCCGGCACCTTCGCGCCCCGCGAGCGCTTCTGCCAGACCATGGGCGGGGCCTACGACCTCAGCGCGGGCGACATCGACCTCGACGGCGACAAGGACCTGGTGACCGCCAGCCGCTACGATGACCGGATCCATTGGTACGCCAACAATGGGGACGGCACCTTCGGCCGGCAGCAGGAAGTGACGGCATTCGCCGATCAAGTGACCGTGAGCCGGCTGGCCGACCTGGACGCCGACGGCCTCCTGGACATCATCACCAACAAGGCCGACCGGGCCATCCTGTGGAACGTCGCGGGGGGAAGCTCCTGGACACCGGACACCCTGCCGGGCCTCGGCGTCAGCCGCGCCGAAGTGGACCTGGATGGCGATGCCGACCTTGATCTCATCGGCACGGACCAATGGTTCGAGAACGACGGCTCCGGATCTTTCTCTCCGCACACCGAACCCTTGTTGGTGGGCGGGGAGGTGCGCGCAGCGGACATGAACGGCGATGGGGTCATGGACCTGGTGATCCTGACCACACCAGGCTTCTCCACGTTGATCGGCGATGGGGCCGGCGGCTTCTCCGCCATCAGCACCCCTGCGCTCGCCTATGCGAAGTTCGCCTTGGGCGACCTGGACAGCGACGGCGATCCCGATGCGGCGGTCATTGTCGGCGGCATCCAGATACACGGGTTCTACAATGATGGCACCGGGGCCTTGGTCAACGGAACGCTCCTGTTCAATGGAGTGACCGCCCCGCAGCCACGCGCCATCCTGATGCGCGACGTCAACGGCGATGCCATCCCCGATGTGCTGTGGGCCATGAGCAATGGCTACACCCACCAGACCTACTACAATCTCGGCGTGGGCGATGGCACCATCGGCGGGGCCAGCTTGATCGACCCCACGGCCGAGAGCGCTGCGGCGATGGTGTACGAGGACATCAACAACGATGCGGTGCCCGACCTGATCACGGCTCGCTTCCGCACGATCAGCTGGCAGGAGAACCTCTTCTTCAACGCCTTCCGCCTGCGCGGCTCGGTGTTCATGGACTACGATGTGGATTCCCACCTGGATAGCACCGATCTGAAGATCCCCTTCCGCCTGGTGCGCACCGACGCCAACCCGGTGCTGGTGTGGACCAACAGCGCGGGCGACTACGACCTGCCCGCTGATACCGGCACCTGGAACGTGTGGCATACGCCGCCGACCCTCTACGCGGTGACCAACGACCCCGACACCTTGCAGGCCTCCCTCACGGTGCAACAGCCCATCGCCACGGGGCTCGACATCGGCCTGGCACCCGCCATCCAGGACACGCTGCCCTTCATCACGCTTACCCGAAGCGGCGTACTGCGTTGCGACGATCAGGTGGTGGTGTGGCTCACCCTCCGCAACAACGGCACCTTCATTCCCGAGGGCATCCACATGGACTTCGTGGTGGAGCCGGACATGACCATTGACGGCGCCTATCCGACACCGGACTCCATCGTGAACCACCACATCCACTGGTACATCGATAGTCTTGGTTGGTTCCAAGAGTTCCAGGCGACCATCGTGCTCACAGTAGGGCCCGTGGGGTCCGTGGCCGGATACGGCTACACCGTCACGGCCGCGAACCAGCCCATCATCTTCCAACAGCCGCCGTTCCAGACCACGGTCTCCTGCGCCTTCGACCCCAACGACAAGCTGGTGACCCCACAGGGCTTCGGCCTGACCGGCGCAGTGCCCATCGACCAGGAATGGCTGGAGTACACCGTCCGCTTCCAGAACACCGGCACCGATACCGCCTTCACCGTGCAGCTGCTGGACACCCTGGACGCCGACCTCGACCCGCTGACCATGGAGGTGCTGGCCGCCTCGCACGACCTCACCCGGATCCAGGTGGACGCCCAGCAGGTGGCACTCTTCCGCTTCGAGCGCATCCTGCTGCCCGACAGCAACGTGAACGAACCCGCGAGCCACGGCTTCGTCAAGTACCGCATCAAGCCTATTGCAGGATCCCCGCACCTCACCGCGATCACCAACAGCGCCGCGATCTACTTCGACCTCAACCCCCCGGTGATCACGAACACGGTGCTGAACACGCTGGTGGACTGCAGCCTGCATGAGGCCCTGATCGGCTCTCCCACGCCGGACGTGCTGGAGGCCAGTGCCGGCATCCACCACCAGTGGTTCCTGAACGGAGTGCTGCTGCCCGGCGACACCCTGCCGCAGCTCCTGCCCACCCAGACCGGCGACTACACCGCGCAGGTGACCAGCGAGTACGGCTGCGTGGCCTTGAGCGCTCCGTACACCTACATCTTCACGGACGTCGCAGAAGCCGCCGGCCGCACCCTGCGCGTGGCGCCGAACCCGATGGGCGATCAGGCGGTCCTGCACTTGAGCGAGCCGCTCACCGGGCAACACCACATCGAGCTGGTGGATGTGAGCGGACGGGTGCTTCGCGTGCTGCGACCGACGGGGCGAAGCGTTACCCTGTTCCGTGAGGGGCTCGGCGCGGGGGCCTATATCCTGCGGCTCATGCGCGACGAAGAGGTGATCGGGGCGGTGCGGGTCGTGGTGCGCTAGACTCGTCGCGCGCACCAACCGCGAGGACGGTGCCTGAAGAGATAGCCAAAGCGACCATGCGGTGCCGCCTGCACCGCGAACCGGATATCGAGCCCGAATGGGGCCCGCTCGACCGCTTCGGGCCGTGGTGGCCCATGGCATGACGGGACCGAATAGCAAGCATCCTTCCCTCCATGGATGCGTCTTACCTGCGAACACCTCGCCATGCGCATCCCTGCGATCCTTCTTGCAAGCCTGGTCATCACCTCGCTTCACGCCCAGGTGGGCCTGGAACATCGGTTCATTCATCCCGCGGAGGCCAGTGCGTTGGCGATCCTCGACCTCGATGGCGACGGCGATGGGGATGTCCTGCGCGCCACCTCCGCCGGGCTTCTCGTTCAGGAGCAGGTCGCCCCGGGCACCTACCAGGTCACCCGGAACCTGGGGAACGCGGACGGCCTCACGTCCATCCACTTCGTCGATCTGGACGGGGACGGCGACCACGACCTGCTTCTGCCCTTCCGCACATCGGGAGCCGTGCGTTGGGCACAAGGGCTTGGCGGCGGGAACTTCGCTGCGATGGCCGATCTGTTGTCCGGCCTGAACGAAGTGTTCCTCGCGCGCGCCGCCGACCTGGACGGCGATATGGACCTGGACCTGATCTATGCGCATGATGCGGCCGGTGTCAACATCAGTTGGTCAGAGAACACCGGCGGCATGTCCTACGGCCCCGGCCAACTCATCCTCGCCACAGGCATCGTCCCCACCCCGCAACACCCGCGGTTCGATAACTTCCTCGACCTGGGCGACCTCGACCTGGACGGGGATACGGACCTGGCCATCGCGTACTCCGCGCTCCGCTGGTTCGAGAACGACGGCTCAGGCGCCTTCACGACACATGTGCTGTCCGGCACACCACCAGGTGATCATATCCTGCTCGCGGACATCGATGGTGACCTCGATACCGACATGCTGTTGGCGGGGCTGGACAGTGACGCGTACCGCGCGTTGAACGACGGTGTCGGCAACTTCGGCCCCATCACACCCGCCCTCCAGGTGGTCTATCCAGGCGCGAAGACCACCTCCCTCAAGCTCATGGACATGGAGGGGGATGGCGATCTGGACCTCTACCTCTGGTACCTCTCCTGGAACCTCGGACTGCCGGATGAGCTGGTGAGGTGCGTGAACGACGGTTCCGGGACGTTCACCTATGCCGGGGACATCATGGTCTCGAACCTGTTCCAGCCCTACGCCGTGGGATATGCCGATGGAGACCAGACCCCCGATGTACTGGGCCTCGGCAACCATGCACTGCAGCTGCATCTCTCCGGCGGTGGTGGCCTCCTGCGCCTGAATTCGGTGGCCGCCCCCTTGTGCCTTGCGCTTCACGGCACCCAGGTGATCGTCTGTAGCAATACCTCCTGGGG
Organism: Flavobacteriales bacterium; assembly: GCA_016713875.1. Classification (NCBI taxonomy): domain Bacteria; kingdom Pseudomonadati; phylum Bacteroidota; class Flavobacteriia; order Flavobacteriales; species Flavobacteriales bacterium. The sequence goes on along the minus strand of JADJOI010000003.1, from coordinate 3,204,298 downwards.
GCCGACCCTCGAGGGGCCACGGCCGTTGCAATTGGCCGGACATGTGGGTCTTGGGGGTGATCTGAGGCATCAGCCCATTGAGTACTGGGTGTCCGCCTCGGGGATCTCCCGGGTGGATGTGGCCGAACTCGACGGTGGGGGGCCCCCAGACCTGCTGCTTGAATGGCGCGACCCGAACACGGGCACCACACGCCGGCAGTTCGTGATGAGCGTGATCAATGGGGATTCCATCACAGCGGTAGGCAACAACTACTTCGGCCTGATCCCCGGGGCCATCGTGCCATGCATCCGCGACCTGGACCTGGATGGCGACAACGACGTGCTTCGCTATTCCGGAGGTCCCGTCATGGTGAACCTGAACACCGGCAATGGTTGGTCCGAACAGGAGCACTGGCTCGACGCGGGGAACCTGCCCACCGGGGTCACCCTCTGCCGGGTCGATGCCGACGGTCATCCCGACTTCGTCTGGTGGCATGCGACGATGCTGGGAACTGATTCAGTGCGATGGAACCTGAACGATGGGACCGGCGCCCCACAACCGACCGCTCCGGGGGTGATCGCACCCATCCGGGCGTATTCGAATGGCAGCATGAATTCGCCCGGGATCGCTACGCATGACCTTGACCAGGATGGGCAGGAGGAGCTGATCCTGTTCAATGGTGATTCCATCGCGTTCATGAGCGTCGGCAATGGGACCCTGTCGCTCATCCAGGCCATGCCTTGCCCCGCCGTCGCGTACACGCTGGGCGACATGGATGGGGACACCCATCCCGACCTCGTCGCGCTCCTCCAGAACGGCGATCTCGTGATCCGGCTCAACCTCGGCAACGGCACCATGGGCGGCATGCTCACGCTCGCGACCGCGGCACAGCACACCGGCAGGGACCACTTGATCCTGGCCGATGTGAGCGGGGATGGCGCGCTCGATGTGGTGACCTGTGCCGCCAGCGGCAGCGCTGCCTGGCTGGAGAATCTGTTCAACTCGCCCTACAGGGCCGAAGGGCAGGTATGGCATGACCTGAACGCCGATGGCGTGCGCGACCCGGGTGAAGGCCCATTGCCCTTCGTGCTGTCCCAGTGCGATCCATCCAGCGGCTACCCGATGACGGATACCACCGGTGCATACTCGTTCAGCCTGGCCCCGGGCCACTTCGTCCTGTCCTCTCTTGTACCGGATACCCTCTGGGCGCTCACCACGGATTCCAGCGAATACCACATCGCGCTCGACGCGCTGAACCCTGTGAGCACCGGCAACGATTTCGGCTTCACACCGGCCGTGATCGTAACGAACCTCGAGCCCACGCTCGTGGGTTCGCTGTACATGTGCGACAGCTATTCCTCCTTCTTCGTGCAGGCAACGAACCTGGGCACCACCATCCCGGATGGGCACCTCGCCGTCGAGCTCGATACCGCCTTCACCTTCCACTCCGCATCCCCGGCGCCCGACTCCGTCGTGGGCCGCACGGTCCATTGGTCGTTCGATGATCTGTACTACTATTCGACCTACGGCGCCCACCTCATCGTGGAGGGTCCTGCCCTCGCCCTGCTGGGAATGCCCGTGACCAACACCTGCACGCTCGAAGCGAGCATCGGGGGCGTGGTGGTGCAGACCACCACATCGCTCTGGACCGACACGGTGACCTGCGCCTGGGACCCGAACGACAAGCAGGTGTCCCCTAAAGGGGTCGGTGATCAGGGAGCGATCGATATCGCCACGGACCACCTCGACTACACGATCCGTTTCCAGAACACCGGCAACGCACCCGCCATGGATGTGATCCTCCGCGATGTGCTCGACGTGGACCTCGACCCCGCGAGCGTGACGCTGCTCGGATACTCCCATTCACCAACGGATGTGCTCATCCGGGCGGACGGCACCTTGGAATTCCGGTTCGAAGGGATCGCCCTGCCGGATAGCGGCGCCGACCTCCAGGCGAGCCAGGGTTTCGTGAAGTTCCGCATCTCGCTCGACAACGGACTCCCGCATCTGACGACGATCGAGAACAGCGCCGCCATCTACTTCGACCTCAACCCCCCGGTGATCACTAACACGGTGCTGAACACCCTGGTGGACTGCAGCCTGCATGAAGCCCTGGTCAACTCTCCAGCGCCGGACGTGCTGGAGGCCAGCGCCGGCATCCACTACCAGTGGTTCCTGAACGGACTGCTGCTGCCCGGTGACACCCTGCCGCAACTCCTGCCCACCCAGAACGGCGACTACACCGTGCAGGTGACCAGCGCATACGGCTGCGTGGCCCTGAGCGATCCGTACACCTATACCGCCAACAGCTTGCCCGATGCAGGGGGCACCAGTCTGCGGCTCGCACCCAACCCGATGAACGAGATGGCCGTGCTGCAGATCTCCGAGATGCTCACCGCGCAGCACCGCATCGAGCTGGTGGACGTGAGCGGGCGGGTGCTGCGCGTGCTGCGACCGACCGGGCGAAGCGTCACCCTGTTCCGTGAGGGGCTCGGCGCGGGGGCCTATATCCTGCGGCTCATGCGCGACGAAGAAGTGATCGGGGCGGTGCGGGTGCTGGCGCAGTGAGGGCCATGCCACCTGACGATCCGCCGGGCGGACCGATCAGTCCAGCTTGAGCACCGCCAGGAAGGCCTCCTGGGGCACTTCCACCGTGCCCACTTGGCGCATGCGCTTCTTGCCCTCCTTCTGCTTCTCCAGCAGTTTGCGCTTGCGGCTGATGTCACCTCCGTAGCACTTGGCGGTCACGTCCTTGCGGAGGGCGCGCACCGTTTCGCGCGCGATGATCTTGGCGCCGATGGCGGCCTGGATGGGGATCTCGAACTGCTGGCGCGGCAGCAGCTCCTTGAGCTTCGCGCACATCTTGCGGCCCAGCTCCTGCGCGTGGTCGCGGTGGATCAGCGCGCTCAGCGCGTCCACCCGCTCCCCGTTCAGCAGGATGTCGAGCTTGATGAGGTCGCTCTCCTTCATGCCGATGGGGTGGTAATCGAAGCTGGCGTAGCCCCGGCTGATGGTCTTCAGCTTGTCGTAGAAGTCGAAGACCACCTCGCCGAGCGGCATCTCGAAGGTGAGCTCCACGCGGTCGGTGGTGAGGTAGTTCTGCCCGGTGAGCATGCCGCGCTTCTCGATGCACAGCGTCATGATGGCCCCGGTGTACTCGGCCTTGGTGATCACCTGCGCCTTGATGTACGGCTCCTCGATGGTCTCGATGTGCATCACCTCGGGCAGCTCGCTGGGGTTGTGCACCTCCAGCACCTCGCCGTTGGTCCGCGTCACCACGTAGCTCACGTTGGGCACGGTGGTGATCACGGTCATGCCGAACTCGCGCTCCAAACGCTCCTGGATGATCTCCATGTGCAGCAGGCCCAGGAAGCCGCAGCGGAAGCCGAAGCCGAGCGCCGCGCTGGTCTCGGGCGCCCACGTGAGGCTGGCGTCGTTGAGCTTGAGCTTCTCCATGGCATCGCGCAGCTCCTCGTAGTCGTCGGTGTCCACCGGGAAGATGCCCGCCCACACCATGGGCTTCACATCCTCGAAACCGTGGATGGCCTCGGCGCAGGGCCGCTCCACGTGGGTGATGGTGTCGCCCACCTTCACCTCGCTGGCCGTCTTGATGCCGCTGATGATGTAGCCTACGTCACCGGCCTTCACCTCGGGGCGCGGGCTGATGTCCATCCGCAGGATGCCCACTTCGTCGGCGCCGTACTCCACGCCGGTGTTGAAGAACTTCACCTTGTCGCCCTTGCGGATGGTGCCGTTCATCACGCGGTAGTAGGCGATGATGCCGCGGAAGCTGTTGAACACGCTGTCGAAGATGAGCGCCTGCAAGGGGGCGTTGGGGTCGCCCTTCGGGGACGGGATGCGCGCCACCACGGCCTCCAGCACCTTGTCCACCCCCTGCCCCGTCTTGCCGCTGGCGGGCAGGATCTCCTCGCGGGTGCAGCCCAGCAGGTCCACGATCTGGTCCTTCACCTCCTCGGGGTTCGCCGAGGGCAGGTCCATCTTGTTCAGGATGGGGATGATCTCCAGGTCGTGCTCCAGGGCCAGGTACAGGTTGCTGATGGTCTGTGCCTGGATGCCCTGGGTGGCGTCCACGATCAGCAGGGCGCCCTCGCAGGCGGCGATGCTGCGGCTCACCTCGTAGCTGAAGTCCACGTGGCCGGGCGTGTCGATCAGGTTCAGGACATACTTCTTCCCATTGAGGGCGTAGTCCATCTGGATCGCCTTGCTCTTGATGGTGATCCCCCGCTCGCGCTCCAGGTCCATGTCGTCCAGCGCCTGGGCCTGCATGTCGCGGTCGGCGATGGTGCCGGTCATCTGCAGCAGCCGGTCGGCCAGGGTGCTCTTGCCGTGGTCGATGTGGGCGATGATGCAGAAGTTGCGGATGTGTTCCATGGCCGGGTCCGGAAAAGGCGTGCAAAGGTAGCCCTCCGCGCGCGAGGCACGGACCCTCGATCAGGATGGATCACTATCTTCGGCTTGGCCCGAACCAGTCCCATGAAGCTCCGCTCAACCTTCGCCATGCTGGTGGTGCTCCCGTCCTTGGTCCCCGCGCAATCCTTTCAGGACGCCGACGCCTATCAGGCCTGGAAGTCGACCTTGGCCTCGACCGCTGCGGCCGCACCCGCCCATCGCAGCGGCCCAGCGCCCTCCAGCGTCCTGCCGAAAGGAGGCGGACAGCCCTGCGACTGCTGGGTGCAGCCGGACAGCAGCTATTTCACGATCGACAATAACCTGGCCTGGAACGCCACCGGCTTCCAGAATGCTGACGACGGCAGCCACGGCCCGATCGCACTGCCGTTCCCCTTCGACTTATTCGGTACGGCCGTCGATACGGCCTACATCAACATCAACGGGAACGTCAGTTTCGGAACCCCATACATTTCGTTCACTTCCACTGGTTTTCCGGCGAACACCATCAAATTGGTGGCGCCATTCTGGGCGGATGTGGACCTGCGTGGGCCGGGCGTCGGCAACAACATCGTGCAGTTCAAGGTGACCCCCACGGCGATGTACGTGAACTGGACGAACGTGGGCTACTTCAACCAGATGACCGACAAGGTGAACTCCTTCCAGTTGATCATCACGGACGGGATCGACCCCGCGGTCTCGTTCGGGAACAATGTGAGCTTCTGCTACAAGGACATGCAGTGGACCACCGGGGCCGCCTCAGGTGGCATGGGCGGATTCGGAGGCACGGCCGCTAGCGTGGGCGTGAACTTGGGCGATGGTGTGGAATACGCACAAGTCGGCCGTTACGATGCCCCCGGCATCGCATACGATGGTCCTTTCCTGGCGAATGATCAGGTGGACTGGCTGGACAGCACCCATTTCCTTTTGAACATCGCCGACACCGCTGGTGTACCGCCGATCTTCGCCAGCACCTACGGATGCGACACGGTCGCCGTGCAGGTGGGCCAGACGGTCCAACTTCAGATGTTGATCCTGGCCGGAGGACCCGGCGAACTGGTCTCCGCGACGGCCTCATGCGGAACGTTGAACTCGTTCGTGCAGCTGAACAATCCCGTGGCGGATCACATCGAGGTCCTTGCCCAGATCGATGCCCAGGCGCAGGACATCGGCTACCATCAGGTCACCTACCTGGGGCAGAACGATGACCTGATCCCGCTCGAGAGCACCTACAAGGTGGTGGTTGAGGTCGTCCCCGGGGCCACTGCGCTGAACGAACGTGGACCGATCGCCTTTTCCCTGGCGCCCAACCCCGCTGTCGACCAGCTGAACATCCTCCTCCCGGACGAGGGCGCGGCACAGGTTGATCTTATGGAGCTCGACGGCCGTGTGATCCGGTCCGTGGCCGTCACCAGCAAGCCGCTCACGCTTGAGTTGAGCGGGCTGTCCGTGGGTACCTACATGGTGCGGGTCAGCGGCGCCGGGGGCAGCAGCGTGCAGCGCTTCGTGCGCTCCACCAACCCGTAGGGCCCTGCGATCCCGAGCTCCGGGATGCCGGGTTTGTCGGCCTTCCCCGCGCTTCGCGGGCAGGAAGGGCCTTATCTTGCAGGGGCCCGGGCAACCTTTCGCCCGCCGATCGCATCATTCCCCACGGACGCCATGACGGACGAACAGCTCGTGACCGGATGCCTGAAGGGTGAGCCCTTGGCCCAGAAGGAGTTGTATCGTGCCTACGCCCGTAAGATGATGAGCATCTGCATGCGCTACGCCCCAGGACGGGAACAGGCCCAGGACATCCTGCAGGACGGCTTCGTGAAGGTGTTCCAGAAAATGGACCACTACCGCGGCGACGGCCCCCTGGGCGGCTGGATCGCCCGCACCATGGTGAACACCGCCCTGGACCACATCCGGCGCAACAAGCCCTACGACCACAGCCTGGACCTCACCGAGGCCGAGCACCTGCACAGCGAGGACGCCCAAGTGCTGGGGCAGATGAGCACCGGGGAGCTCATGGAGCTGATCCAGGCCCTGCCCCCCGGCTACCGCGCCGTCTTCAACCTGTTCGCCATCGAGGGTTACGCCCACAAGGAGATCAGCGAGATGATGGGCATCAGCGAGAACACCTCGAAGAGCCAATTCATGAAAGCACGGGCCTACCTGCGCAAACTGCTGCCCAAGGAGGCGGCCGACATCTATGGCGATGGAGCGGAAGGATGAACTGATCGAGGTCCTGCGCGACCGTTTCGCCGGCCATGAAGTGGCCGTGCCGCCGGCCGCTTGGGACGCCATCACCAGCCAGCTGGCCCTGGGCGCCGCCACCAGCACCGACCTGGTGAGCGACCTGCTGCGCGAGCGGTTCAGCGGCCACGAGGCCGAGGTGGACCCCGGCGTGTGGGACGCCATCGAGCACCAGGTGACCCTGGCCGACCCCGTGAACAGCCTGCTCCGTGACCGGTTCAACGGCCACGAGGTGCCCGTGCCGACCGCCGCCTGGACCGCCATCGAAGGCCAGTTGGGCCACGGCGCCGCCGCCGCCAGCGGAAGTTCCCTGCTCGGCTGGGTGGCCGGTGGGGCCGCTGCCCTGCTGGTGGCCGGGGGATTGTACCTGGCCGCCGAAAGCCCATCCGCCCCCGATGCCGAGCGCACCGCGGTCACGCTACAGGCGCCGGTGACCCCGACCGATGCACCGGCCACGACGACCCAGGACGGGGCGGCGGGAACCACGACGGGCTCCACCGCCCCCGCGGAGACCGCGGCGCAACGTCCCGAAGCGCCAGCGACCACCACCGCACCTCAGGCCGATCGTGCTCGACCCGAAGCCAGCACCCGACCGGACGACGCCCGGATGCACGACCTGCATGCGGCGAGCACGCCGGAGCGCTCCGAAGGGAACACAGGGGCCGTAGCAGCACACCCGGAGGTTCAAGCCGACGTCCCCTCCCCAGCTGGAACGCAACCGATCGCCACGTTCACTTCCGAGCCCGAGGGGCGACAGGTGGTGCAGGAGGTGCTGCGCGAGCTGAACCGGGGCGAGGACCGTCCGGCACAGCCGGAGACACCTGTGCAGGAGGAGCCCGTGGCGGAACCGGAACCTTCTCCCTTGAACGAGGCCGTGGCCGAGCCGGTGCTCTTCATCCCGAACGTGTTCACCCCCAACGGCGACGGGGAGAACGAGCAGTGGGTGCCGCAGGGCAGCCACTATCAACGCGTGGCCGTGCGGATCTTCAGCGGGGCCACAGGCGCCCTGGTGTTCACGTCCAACGACCTTCGTGCGTGGGACGGCAACGACCTGCAGGGCCACCCCTGCCCCAGCGGCACCTACCTCTACGCCATCGAGGTGGAGGACCTAGCGGGCAAGGCCCGGGCCTACAGCAACACCGTGAACATCATTCGCTGAACCGGACATGCGGCACCTTGCGACCCTCCTTCTTGTGCTGACCGCCCTGGGCGGCGCGGCCCAGGCCCCGCACGATCAGGCCAGCTACGACGCGTGGAAGCTGGCCACCTTCCCCCCCGCGCCGAACACCGGCGTCACCCCCGCCCCGGACCCGTACGTGCAGCGCGGAGGCAGCAGCACCTGCGACTGCTGGGTGATGCCGGACGCCAACTACACCACGATCGACAACAACACCCAGTGGGACGCCAGCGGCTTCCACAACGCCGATGACGGCAGCTACGGCCCCATCGTCCTTCCCTTCCAATTCTACCTGTACGGCACCCTGTACAACACGGTCTACATCAACATCAACGGCAACGTCAGCTTCGGCCAGTACTACGGCACCTTCAGCTCCACCGGCTTCCCCTTCAACGGCTACACCATGGTGGCGCCTTTCTGGGCGGATGTGGACCTGCGTGGGCCGGGCTTCGGCAACAACATCGTGCAGTTCAAGGTGACGCCCACGGCCATGTACGTGAACTGGACGAACGTGGGCTACTTCAGCCAGATGACCGACAAGGTGAACACCTTCCAGTTGATCATCACCGACGGCACGGACCCCGTGGTGCCGAACGGCGCGAATGTGAGCTTCTGCTACAAGGACATGCAGTGGACCACCGGCTCGGCCAGCGGAGGCACCAATGGCTTCGGCGGCACCCCGGCGAGCGTGGGCGCGAACGAGGGCAACGGCGTGGACTATATCCAGTTCGGCCGCTTTGACCAGCCCGGCACCGCGTATGACGGACCCTTCGGCCTCAACGACGGAGTGAGCTTCCTGGACGATCAGTACTTCAGCTTCAGCACGGACATCACCACGGCCAACGTGCCCCCCGTGATCAGCGGTCAGAGCGTGTGCGACTCCATCATCCTGTGCGTGGGCGACCTGGCCACTTTGGACGTCACCTTCCTGTCGCCGGAGCCCAACCAGATCACCACCCCTTCGGCCAGCTCCACCACGCTCTCCAACTTCACCATCACCAGCCTGGTGCCCGGGCTGGCGGCCACCATCACCATCGATATCCTGCCCACCCCGGCCGATGTGGGCTTCCACATCATCTCCGTGCAGGGCACCGATGATGGCGTGCCGTCCATGACCTCCACGCTCAACATCGTGGTGGAGGTGCAGCAGGGCGCGCTGATCACCCCGGGTTCGCTCACCGTGTGCGATCTGGACGCTCCGGTGGACATGCTGACCCTGCTGGGCGGCAACCCACCCAACACCGGCGATTGGACCGACCCCAACGGCAACGTGCACAGCGGCACCTTCGACCCGGGGGTGGACCTCGACGGGGCCTACCTCTACGCCGTGGGGCAGGGCAGCAGTTGCGCGGCCAGCGGCACGGTGACCATGACCACCCAGGCCAGCGTGAACGCCGGGCAGGATGTGGCCCTGGCCTATTGCACCAGCGATGGACAGGACGACCTCTTCCTGAACATCCCGGGCGGTCCCATGGCCTCCGGCGGCTGGCAATACCCCAATGGCAGCGTGTTCTCCGGCACCCTCGACCCCGGGGTCGACCCGGCCGGCGTGTACCGCTACATCGTGCCGGGCACCAGCCCCTGCCCCAACGACACGGCCTTCGTGACGGTGGACATTCCGCAAGCCGTGGACCCCGGCACGGACGCTTCGCTGACCCTATGCAGCGACGCCCCCCTGCTGGACATGCTCGCCACCCTGGGCGGCACGCCGGACGCCACCGGCCAGTGGAGCGACCCCAACCAGCAACCGGTCCCGGGCACCTTCCTGGCCGCCACCGATGCCCCGGGTGTGTACACCTACACGGTGACCGGCACGGCACCATGCCCCACCCTGACCGCCACACTGACACTCGCTGTGGACCCCTTGCCGGACGCCGGGCAGGACGCCACCCTGGTCATCTGCTTCGATGGGCCTGTGACGCAGCTCTTCCCCCTGCTGGGCGGATCCCCGGATACCGGCGGCAACTGGCTCGACCCCGGCATGCTGGCCCACGCCCCGGTGCTCGACCCGGCGGCCGATAGTAGCGGCGCCTACGCCTACGTGGCCTATGGCATCGGCACCTGCTCGCTGCTCACCGACACCGCGCTGGTGCAGGTGACCGTGAACCCCCTGCCGGTGATCTCCTTCACCGTGGAACCCGACAGCGGATGCCACCCCTTGCAGACCACCCTGACCAACACCACGGACCCGATCTATCTGGGCGGCAGTTGCGTGTGGGACCTCGGCGACGGGGCGAACACCCTGAGCTGCGACAGCGTGGAACACCTGTATGAACTGCCCGGTTGGTACACCGTGGGCCTCACCATCACCACCCCGCAGGGCTGCACCGACCAGTTGCTGGTGCCCGGCGCCGTCACCGTGGACCCCGCGCCCCTGGCCACCTTCATCTTCAGCCCCAACCCAGGCACCGAGCAGAACGCGAGCATCTACTTCGCCAGCGATGATCCGGAGGCCGTGATCTGGTCCTGGACCTTCAACGGCACCGACACCGCCACCGAGCGCACGCTCTACTACGAGTTCAGCGATGTGATCGGCGACGATCACGAGGTGTGTCTGCGCGTCACCGACCAGTACGGCTGCACCGACTCGCTCTGCAAGGTGGTGCCCGTGTACGTGCCCGCCATCTACATCCCCAACGCCTTCACGCCGGACGGGAACAACCTGAACGAGCTGTTCCAGCCGGTGCTGGCGGACATGGTGCCCGAGGAGCACACCTTCGAGGTGTACGACCGCTGGGGCCAGCTCATCTTCAAGACCAACGACATCGAACAGGGCTGGGACGGCCGCGCACAGGGCGGCGGCGAGATCCTGCCCACCGGGGTGTACACCTGGCGCCTGATCGGTCGGCCCGTTTTTGCCGCTGAAAAGCAGGAGTGGGTGGGCCACGTGAACCTGGTGAAATAACGCCCGATCGATCCAAATGCGACACACGACCCTTCTGCTGACCGGACTTGCGCTGCACCTCACCGTGAGCGCCCAGGTGAAGCTCACCATGGCCGAGTACGACGCCTTGAAGGCTGAAGGCCGACTACCTGCCACCTTCGAGCTGGTGCGGCCCACGCAGCAGCCCATCACCCCACGCGTGCAGGCCTCGAAGGCCCCGCCCGCCCGTCCCAAGGGCGGTGGGGGCGGAGTGAACGGCGATTGCAATTGCTGGATCGCGCCCGACAGCACCTACCAGCTGGCGATGACCCCGAACGACGACGGGTCCTCCGCCGCCATCACCATCCCCTTCCAGTTCAACCTCTACGGCGACCTGTACAACACCCTGTACATCAACAACAACGGGAACATCTCCTTCCAGAACCCGTACTTCACCTTCAGCGCCTCGCCCTTCCCGAACAACGAGTTCATCATGGTGGCCCCCTTCTGGGCCGATGTGGACACCCGTGGCGATGACGGCCTGGGCCTCAACGGGGGGCAGGTCCTGTACAAGGTGACCCCCACCGCCCTGTATGTGAACTGGGTGGCCGTGGGCTATTTCGCCTCACAGACCGACAAGCAGAACACCTTCCAGCTGATCATCACCGATGGCACCGATCCTGTGATCGGCGTGGGCAAGAACGTGAGCTTCTGCTACAAGGACATGCAGTGGACCACCGGGGCCGCCTCCCAAGGTGTGAACGGCTTCGGCGGCATCCCCGCCGTGGTGGGCGCCAACCGCGGCAACGCCATCGACTACATCCAGTTCGGCACCTTCGACCAGCCCGGCATCACCTACGACGGCCCCTTCGGCAGCCCCGATGGTGTGGACTGGCTGGATGACCAGAACTTCGTGTTCACCACGGCGGTGAGCACCCAGAACATCCCGCCCATCGCCAGCAGCACCTTCCTGTGCGACACGGTGCGTGTGTGCACTGGCGAACTGGTGGACATCGAGATGAACTTCATCGCTCCGGAACAAGGGCAGGTCACTGTGGCCAGCTCGACGGCACCCACGCTTTCGGGCTACACCGAAGTGCTCAACACCAGCGGCAACAACTCGGTGATCGTGCAAGGGCAGTTCACCCCCACGCCTTTGGAGGCCGGCTTCCACACCATCACCTTCACGGCCACGGACAACGGCACCCCGCCGCTCACCACCACCATCGACATCGTGGTGGACGTGTTCTTCACCACGTTGCCCGCGCCGGTGATCAGTGGCGATACGATCTCCTGTAACGGGCAGGGCGTCGTCCTCACCATCCCCCCCCTCTACGACACGTATGCGTGGAGCAACGGCTTCGACGGCAACAGCGTGCTGGTGGGCCCGGGCACCTACAGCGTCGAGGTCACCGCCGGCTACTGCACCTTCGGCAGCAACACCGTCACCGTGGTGGAGGGCCAAAGCCCCCAGCCGGTGATCGCCGGCAACCTCTTCTCCTGCGGCGATGACCCCACCGTGCTGAGCACCACCCAGCCCTTCCCCACCTATCAGTGGAACACCGGTTCGCAGGACCCCACCATCACGGTGAACACCGGCACCTACACCGTGACGGTGACCAGCGCCGACGGTTGCGAGGGCACCTCGGCCCCGGTGAACGTGCTGACGGCCCCGGTGCCTGACGCCGGCATCGTGGCCACGCCTCCGGGCCCGGTGTTCCCGGGCACACCAGCGATCTTCAGCGATGGCAGCACCAGTCAGGATCCCATCACGCAATGGCTGTGGGACCTCGGTGGCCAGGGAACCGGCACCGGCAACACGGCCGGTATCACCTTCGACGAGCCCGGCATCTATCCCATCACGCTGTTGGTCACCACCGCGAACGGGTGCACGGACACGATCACCTACCTGTTCACGGTGATCCCCACGGAGATCTTCGTGCCCAACGTCTTCAGCCCGAACGGAGATGGTGACAACGATAACCTGGAGTTCACCGGGGTGGAGTACTACCCCAACTCGGACCTGAAGGTGTTCAATCGCTGGGGCCAGACGGTATACGAGAGCACCAGCTACCGCAACCAGTGGTCACCCAAGGACGTGAGCGAGGGCACCTACTACTACGTGCTCACCCGCAGCGACGGCAAGGAGTACGCCGGGCATGTGACCCTCCTGCGCTGAGGGCCACGCCCCTTGAGCCGAACGCCCCGCCCCGCGGGGCGTTCCTTTATCTTCGCCGCCCTCCATGAAGGTCACCGACCACCTGCGCAAGGCCACGGGCACGCTCTTCAGCTTCGAGATCCTGCCGCCGCTCAAGGGCCGCGACATCCGCTCCATTTACGAGGGCATCGACCCGCTGATGGAGTTCGGCCCCAGCTTCATCAACGTCACCTACCACCGTGAGGAGGTGATCTACAAGGAGATGGGCCACGGTCTACTGCAGAAGATCCGCCTGCGCAAACGCCCCGGCACCGTGGGCATCTGCGCCATGATCAAAGCCAAATACAGCGTGGACACGGTGCCCCACCTGATCTGTGGCGGCTTCAGCAAGGAGGACACCGAGGACGCCCTCATCGAGCTCAACTTCCTGGGCATCGGCAACGTGCTGGCCTTGCGCGGCGATGCGGTGAAGAACGAGGGCCACTTCGTGCCCGAGCGCGATGGGCACGCCCATGCCGTGGACCTCATCCGCCAGATCGCCGCCCTGAACCGCGGTCAGTACCTGCACGAAGAGGAGACCGAGACCGCGGCCACCGACCTGTGCGTCGGCGCGGCCTGCTATCCGGAGAAGCACCCCGAAGCGCTCAACCTGGACACCGACATCGCCTACCTGAAGCAGAAGGTGGACGCTGGCGCCGAGTACCTGGTGACCCAGATGTTCTTCGACAACGCCAAGTACTTCGCCTTCGTGGACCGCTGCCGGGCGGAAGGCATCACCGTGCCCATCATCCCCGGCCTTAAGCCCCTCACCAACCGGAAGCACATCGCCTTCATCCCGAAGACCTTCCACCTGGACCTGCCCGTGGCCTTCAGCACCGAGCTGGCCAAGTGCCGCACCGACGAGGAGGTCAAGCGCGTGGGCATCGAATGGGGCATCCAGCAGGCCCGGGAGCTCACCGCCCGCAACGTGCCCTGCCTGCACTTCTACACCATGGGCCGCAGTGAGGCCGTGCGCGCCATCCTGAAGGCCGTCCGCTGACCCGCTGCCCCGCATGGGCACGACTTGTCCCGCCCTGCGGGCTGAGCACATGGGCACATGGACACATGGACATTTCCCCGCCGTACCTTTCGGGGATGCGCACCACCACTTTGTTCCATGCCCCAGCGCTGGTGTGCATCGCGCTCCTCCTGTCCCCATGCACCGGCTCCGCACAGGCCCAAGTGGCCTGGGACAAGGCCGTGGTGGACGAACTGGCCTGGCGTGAACGCCACGGGATCGCACAGCTCCTGCGCAGCGGCACGCCCACATGGGGCTACGATCTGCACTACCACCGCCTGGAGTGGACCCTCGACCCCGCGGTCAACTTCATCAGCGGTACGGTGCGCAGCCACTTCACCGCTACGGCCCCGCTGAGCCTCCTGCGCTTCGACGCCGACAGCGCACTGCACGTGAGCGCGGTGCTGCATGGTGCCGACCCGCTCACCTGGACGCACACCACCGACGGTGCGCTGCTGATCGACCTGCCCGCCACCCTCGCCCCCGGAGCCTTGGACAGCGTGACGGTGGTGTACAGCGGCGCACCCAGTGGCAGCGGCTTCGGCTCCTTCGCGGTGGGCACCCCGCAGGGCAACACCGCCCAGTGGACCCTGAGCGAGCCCTACGGCGCCCGCGACTGGTGGCCGTGCAAGCAGGACCTCAACGACAAGATCGACTCCATCGATGTGTGGCTCACCGTACCGGCCGCCTACGAGGGCGTGAGCAACGGCGTGCTGCTTTCCGTCACCGACGTGAACGGCGGAACGCACCGGTCCCACCACTGGCGTCATCGGCACCCCATCGCCTACTACCTGATCGCCACGGCCACCTGTGACTACGCGGTGAGCCAGATCCAGATCACCCTGCCGGATGACACCGTGCCCATGTGGACCTACGCGTACCCGCAGGACGACTTCATGGCGCAACTGGTGGCGGGGGATGTGGCCCAGCAGATGCCGTTCTTCAGCGATCGCTTCGGCACCTATCCCTTCGCCGATGAGCAGTACGGCCACGCCCAGTTCGGCTGGGGCGGCGGCATGGAGCACCAGACCATGACCTTCATGGGTGGCTGGAGCTACGAGCTGGCCGCGCACGAACTGGCCCACCAGTGGTTCGGCGACAAAGTGACCTGCGGAAGCTGGCAGGACCTCTGGCTCAACGAGGGCTTCGCCACCTACCTCAGCGGGCTGTGCTACGAGACCCTCGCGCCGAGCTACTGGCCCGGCTGGACGCGCGCGCAGGTGGACGACATCACCGCCCTGCCCGATGGCAGCGTGTTCGTGAGCGACACCACCGACATCGGCCGCCTGTTCAGTGCGCGTCTCACCTACCGCAAGGGCGCCATGCTCCTGCACATGCTGCGCTGGGTCTGCGGCGACAGCGCCTTTTTCGCCGGCTGCCGCAACTACCTCGACGACCCCGCCCTGGCCTATGGCAGCGCCCGCACCAGCGATCTGCAGGCCCATCTGGAGGCCGCCAGCGGCAAGGACCTCGACGGCTTCATGGCCGACTGGTTCACCGGCGAAGGCCACCCCACCTACACCGTGGAATGGACCCAGGATGCCAGCGGGCAGGTGGACCTGCTCCTGCACCAGAGCAGCTCGCACCCCAGCGTGGACTTCTTCGAGATGCCCGTGCCCATCCGGTTCAAGAACATCACGCAGGACAGCCTGCTGGTGCTGGACCACAGCAGCAGCGGCCAGGCCTTCAGCTTCTGGCTGCCCTTCCAGGCGGACAGCGCCCTGCTGGACCCCGACACCTGGCTGATCAGCGGCCAGAACCTGGTGCTGCGTGTGCCCTCGCTGGCCTACACGGACGACCGGGCCGTGCTGTACCCCAACCCCACCAACGGCGATGCCCTGCTCTACCTGGGCGGCACGCGCCAAGGCACCGCCGAGGTGCGCATCACCGACCTGCACGGACGCGTGGTGCGCGCCTGGGCCGCCCGCCCCATCGCCGACCGGCGCGTGGCCCTGCCCGTGGCCGACCTGGCCGCCGGGCTCTATGTGGTGGAGGCCGATGGACTGCGGGCCGTGCTCGTGAAGCGATGAAGCTGCGCGGGCGGGTGTGGGCGGGTATGGACTTATTCACCATGTGCTCCCATGCACAGGATCTCCGATGGATGAAGCTGCTCCACGGAGCAGGTGGCCCCGACCTGATCGGCGGAGTGGATCAGGCCGCGGACCGCACGTACAGGACGATCGTGCGGTACAACATCGGTGGAACAGGTGTAGCAGTGTCCTGCGGATTGGAGACGAAAGGCGAGCTGTTGTGGTGCGGTGAGAACAGGAATCGGGAAAGCTGAAAGAGGAAAGCTGAGCGAAGAGACGACCTGACGGCAGCGGTGGACGTGGCCTCCAGCTTCCGGCCACAGGCCACCAGACGCTAGCCTCCAGCTTCCGGCCACCTCCCCCAGCCCCTCCTTGCCCGGCGCGTGGAGGGATCCACGCACAGGAGGGGAGTTCACGCGATCAAGCCCCCTCCTGAGCAGCGAACACTCGCTGCTCCGCACAAGGAGGGGCACGGGGAGGTTTCGCTCCGATGTGATCCGGGGGTTCCTGAGTTGCTGCCTCCCCCAGCCCCTCCTTGTGCGGCGCGTGGAGCGATCCACGCGCAGGAGGGGAGTTCATTGCGGCAAGGCCCCTCCCTTCTCGGGGCGTGGAGCGAGCCACGCGCAAGAGCGCGTTCACGCGATCATCCTCGATCCTCCATCATCCGCTCCACGTACTTGCCCAGCACATCGAATTCCACGTTCACCGCGTCGCCGGGCCGCAGCGCGTGGAACACCGTGTGGTGGTAGGTGTAGGGGATGATGGCCACTGCGAAACGGTCGGGTTGCAGTTCCGCGACCGTGAGGCTGACGCCGTTGAGGCAGATGCTGCCCTTGGCCACTACCAAGTGACGGTGCGCGGGTGACAACGCGAAGGTGAAGCGCCAGCTGCCCGCCTCCTCGCGCACATCGAGGCAGGCCGTCACCGCATCCACATGGCCCTGCACCAGATGCCCGTCCAGCCGATCGCCCAGGCGCAGGCTGCGCTCCAGGTCCACGCCATCGCCCACGCGCAAGGCGCCAAGCGTGGTGCGTTGCAAGGTCTCCTTCACGGCCGTCACGCTGTAGCGGTCGCCGACAAGGGCCACCACGGTGAGGCAGACACCGTTGTGCGCCACGCTCTGGTCCACCCGCAGCTCGGGGGTCATGCGCGCGGCGATGTCGAAATGCACGTTGCCCCCCTCGGGCCGCATGGCCAGCACCCGGCCCACCTCCTCCACGATGCCGGTGAACATCAGTTCACGTTGCCGCTGCCCTGCCCGCGCAGGATGTGCACGTATCCGTTCAATTGCAGTTGCTCCGATCCGGTGAGCCGCGCGAAGGTGACCGTGCAGATGTAGAAGTACACCCCGTCGGGGCAGGTCTCCCCGCTCTTCTGGTTGGTACCGTCCCAGCCGATGGCCGGGTCCTCCGTGGTGAACACCACGTTGCCCCAGCGGTTGAACACCTGCAGGTCGATGCGCTCCACCCCGCGGTAGGGGAAGGGCACGAAGAAGTCGTTCGTGCGGTCGCCGTTGGGCGTGTACACGTTGGGCAGCGTGTAGAGCGGGCAGTTGTCCGCGCACAGCGTGTCGCTCAACAGGCTCTCGTTGCCCACACTGTCGGTGGCCGTCACCGCGTAGCAGCCCGCTACGCTGTTGCCGTTCACGTGGGTGAAGGTGGTGTCCGTGGCGCCGAGGATCGTGGCGATGGGCACCAGCGTGCCGCCGAGCGAGTCGGTGAACCAGATGGTGTACGACCACGTGTCGTCCGCGCAGCTGTTGTTGGGGTTGGTCCAGGCCAGGCTGTTGAGCAGCGCTTCGCAGTCGCTGTCCAGGGAGAGCGTGGGGGCGCAGGGCGGGGTGAGGTCCACCGGCTCGGCGCAGGCCTCCTGGCTGTAGTTGATCAGCGGGGCGATCACCGACGGGTCGCCGTACGCGCCGCTGGTGCGCACCCGGTAGCAGTAGGTCTGGCCGTTCACCAGCCCGGTATCGGTGTACAGCGGTTCGGCGGTGGTGGCGATCTGCACCCATTGCGTGCCGTCGAAGCGGTCCACCGCGTGGCTGCTGTTCGTCCAGGGCACATTGGCCTGCCAGCTGAGCTCGATGCGCTCATCGTCCGGGGCCGCGCTGAGGAACACGCTGGACGCGGGGTCGCTGCTGCCGATGCGCACCGTGCCGCCCGCACCGAACAGCTCCACCCGGTAGGTGTGCGGCTGGCCCGCGGTGTTGAGGCCGTTGTCCACGAAGGCGGTGTCCGGATGCATCAGGAAGGGGTGCAGCGCGCTGGTGTGCACCAGGGTGTTGGCCGCACCGAAGCCGTCGCCGCGGAAGAGCTGGAACTGATAGGGACCCGGGGTGGCGACGGTGTCCAGGTCCGGCGCGTTGGTCCAGCGGATGCTGTCCTGCCCGGTGCTGCCGTCGGTGATGCCCACGCTCACCTGCGTGATCAGCGGCACGGTGCGTTCCAGGAAGGCGCAGACCTCTTCGCTGCTGTAGCTCTCGGCCCCGTCGCTGAAGAAGGCGGTGATGCGGTAGCAGTACTGCACGCCGAAGAGCACCTGGTCGTCCGTGAAGGTGGTGGTGCCGCTGCCGGCCACGCTGCCGATGAACTGATAGCCCGTGTAGGCCGGCACGCCCGTTTCGCAATGCGCCGGTGTGAAGGGGAAGGGGCCCACCCGGCGGTGGATGCGGTAGCCGGCGGCGTTGGTGCACACGCTGGCATCCCAGCCCACCTGGATCGCGTCCACCAGCGGTGTGGCCGTGGGGTTCTCCGGCTCGGGCGCCACCACGGTGATGTTCATCGGCTCATAGTCCTCCAGCACCACCGGGTTGCCGTTGTCGCTGGCGCGGAACACCACCTGATAGGGCTGCAGCCGCACATGCGCGCACACCGTGTTCCAGGTGAACACACCGCTCACCGGGTTGTCCGGCGCGCCGGCCAGGAAGGTGGCCGGGCTCTGCTGCAGCACCATGGGGCCGCCCAAGGCCGACAGCGTCACGTTCTGGGCGGCATCGGGGTCGCTGGCCTGTACGTTCACGGTGAGCACCGTGCCCGCCACCACGCAGGTGTCCGGCACGGGGTCCACCACAGGCGGCTGGTTGCTGCACGGGCCCACGGTGACCTGCATGTCGCGCACCACCCAGCCCACCTCGTAGTAGATGCCGTTCACCTTGCGCCATTCGCGCACCCGGAAGGCGATGTTGTATTCGCCGGTGATCTGCGGGGAATCCCAGAACAGGGTGCCGGTCTGGCCATCGATCTGAAAGATGTCCGGCGCGGGTGACACCTCCTGGGGGTACTCGTAGCCCGGGATGGGGTCGCAACCCAGACCGGCGCACACCAGCAGCTCGTAGCTCAGGCTGTCGCCGTCGGCATCGAAGGCCACCGAGTTGTGCGCCCACAGGGTGTTGAGGCAGGCGTCCTGCAGGGGGCTGTTCAAGAAGTTGACGCTGCAGTTGCCGCCGGTGAGCGGGCCGATGGTGAGCATCGACTTCACGCAGAAGGTCTGGTTCACCGAGTTGGGGATGTTGAGCACCCCCTCGTTGCGGTTGGGGTCCTCGAAGCTCAGGATGTACTGGCCCGGGCCATTGAACACATGCACCCCTTCGTACACGTTCCGCTGGGCGTCGGCACCGATGATGGGGGTGATGGAGATGCGCGGCAGCGTGTCGCTGGACCCGTCGCCCCAGTAGATCTCCAGCTCGGGCCGGTCTGCCGGCGCGCTCGTCTTGGAATGCGTGATGATCTGCACGAAGTACCGCAGCGGGTTGGCCGGGTCCACGCAGTACACGATCTCACCGGCGCGGTTGTGCGTGGCGAACGCTCCCCCGGCGGTGAGCAGGGCGACGAGGAAGAGCAGGGGGCGCAGGCGGGGCATCGTCGGTCAAAGGTCGCCATTTCCGGACCTCGCGCGCGTGGGAAGCGACGGCCGGTGGGAATGGAACGTGCAAGGGCGGTGCTTGGTGCGCGGCCGGGTTCGCCGGAAGGGTGACGGCTATCTTTGGCCGGACCGCCGTTCCGCGGTCGCACCCCGCCCATGATCACCTTCGAGAAGGCCACCAAGCCCACCGCCGGCGCCGACACGCTGGCCCTGGTGGCCGGCAAGACCCGCCTGCGCGAGCTGGAGCTCGAGCGCGCCGACCAGCACTACCTCGGCGAGCAGCTCGCCAGCGAAGACGGCCTGGCCGCCCTGGACGTCAGCGGCCGCTTGGTGCTGGCCCACAACCCCGCCAAGGCCCCGCGCGCTGAAGTGCTGGAGAACGCCCGCCGCGCCGGCGCCCTCATGGCCGAACGCCTGGCCGCTGCCAAGCGCTCCGAAGCCCAGCTCATGGGCCTGCACGAGGATGCCGAGCTCCTGCTCGCCCTCGCCGAAGGGCTCGCGCTCGGCGCCTACAGCTACCGCAAGTTCAAGACCGGCAAGGCCCCCGTGGGGCCCGATCGCATCCGGCTGGTGCATCCGGACATCGACCGCCGCGCCGTGGAGCGCCTCAACGACCTGGTGGCCTCGGTGTGCACCGTGCGCGACCTGGTGAACGAACCGGTCTCCTCCCTCAACGCCGTGCAGCTGGCCAGCGAGCTGCGCACCCTCTGCCGCAACGCGCAGGTGAAGTTCCAGGTGCTGGACAAGGCGCAGATCGAGGCCCTGGGCATGGGCGGTCTGCTCGCCGTCAACAAGGGCAGCGTGGACCCGCCCACCTTCAGCATCCTGGAATACAAGCCGAAGAAGGCCGTGAACGCCAAACCCATCGTGCTGGTGGGCAAAGGCGTGGTGTACGACACCGGTGGCCTGAGCCTGAAGCCCACGCCCAACAGCATGGACTACATGAAGTGCGACATGGCGGGCGGGGCTTGCGTGGCCGGCGCCATCGCTGCGGCCGCGCTGCTCGAACTGCCCGTGCATGTGGTGGCCCTGGTGCCGGCCACCGACAACCGGCCCGGCGGCAACGCCTTCGCCCCCGGCGATGTGGTGCGCATGCACAGCGGCCTCACCGTGGAGGTGATGAACAGCGATGCCGAAGGCCGCATGCTGCTGGCCGATGCGCTGAGCTACGCCGAACGCTACCAGGCCGAGACCATCATCACGGTGGCCACCCTCACCGGAGCCGCCGCCCGCGCCATCGGTACACAGGGCATCGTGGCCATGGGCACGGCGGACGAACGCGCCTTCGACCGCCTGAAGGCCGCCGGCGACCACGTGCACGAGCGCATCGCCCACTTCCCCTTCTGGAAGGAGTACGACCGAGAACTGGACAGCGACATCGCCGACCTGAAGAACCTGGGCAGCGACAGCGCAGGCATGATCACGGCCGGCAAGTTCCTGGCGCGCTTCACCACGCGGCCCTTCATCCACCTGGACATCGCCGGGCCGGCCTTCCTCACCCGCCGCGATGGTTACCGCCCCAAGGGCGGCACCGGCACGGGCGTGCGCCTGCTGGTGGACTTCCTCCAACGCCGCGCCAAGGCATGAGCAGCGAACGCCGCCCCGTTCGCGTGGGGATCAGTTGTGGCGACCTGCAGGGCATCGGCATCGAGGTGGTGCTGAAGACCTTTGAGGACGCCCGCATGCTGCAGGAACTCACCCCGGTGCTGTACGCCTCGGCCAAGGCCGTAAGCCTGCACCGTAAGCTGCTCGACCTCGAGGAGGTGCAGTTCCACCGGGTGAACGATGCGGCCGAGGCCCTGCCCCGCAAGCTCAACCTCGTGAACCTCTGGGACGACGAGCTGCCCCTGGAGCTCGGCCGCCCCAGCGGTCCGCTGGCGACCTACGCCATCCGAAGCCTGGAGGCCGCCACACAGGACCTCGCCGGTGGCAAGGTGGACGTGCTCGTCACCGCCCCGATCGACAAGCACAGCATGGAGGCCGCCGGTTTCGCCCACCCTGGTCACACCGAATACCTGGCCCATGTGGCGGGCGTGGACCAGGTGCTGATGGTGCTGGTGGCCGACGGCCTGCGCGTGGGCACGGTCACCGGCCACATCCCGCTGAAGGACGTGGCCGCGGCCATCACCACGGACCGCATCGTGACCAAGGCCCGGCTTTTCCATCAGAGCCTGCTGCGCGATTTCGGCATCGCCAACCCCCGGCTGGCCCTGCTGGGCCTGAACCCCCACGCGGGCGACGGTGGCACATTGGGCACCGAGGACCGCGAACGCATCCTGCCCGCCGCGCGCCAGCTGGTGGCCGAGGGCATCACCGCCATGGGGCCCTATGCCGCCGACGGGTTCTTCGGCAGCGGTGCGTACCGCCATTTCGATGGCGTGCTGGCCATGTACCACGACCAGGGCCTGGCCCCCTTCAAGGCGCTGAGCTTCGGCCATGGGGTCAACTACACCGCCGGCCTGCCCATCGTGCGCACCAGCCCCGACCACGGCACCGGGCTGGACATCGCCGGCAAGGGCGTGGCCGATGAGGGTAGTTTCCGCCATGCGGTGTGGCTGGCCGTGGATGTGTTGCGGGCCCGCGAGCACTTCAAGACCATTGGCGCCAACCCGCTGCAACCACAGAAGCGGGAGAAGGAGCGGAAGGAAAAGGCGTAGCCGCATCACGGCCCGGTCCTTGCGCCGTCCACATCGGGCCGTGGACGACCGGCGTGGATAACAAGCCGGGAGCCCCTGCGTATTAACCTTACTTTGTCCTTGACCATGAACGCTTTCCGCCTTCCGACGGGACCCCGGAGCGCCCTGCGCCTCGCGGCGCTGCTGGGCGCGGCCCTGCCCTTCGCGATCGCCGCCCAACCGGCCCAGGACACCCCACCACTGCCGGCCGACGACCCGGTGCTCCAACGCCTGGACGACCTGGCCCACCTGCCGTGGGTGATGAACGACCGCTTCACGGCCGACACGGCGGCGCTGAACCACCACGGTTTTTCACCGAACGTGGTGCCCACCTACCCGCCCGAGGAGATGCGGCGTCGGCTCACCGTGCTGGACCATCGCACCCCCTTCGCCCTCACTTACAACAGCGTGGTGCAGTCGTACATCGACCTCTACGCCGTGCGCAAGCGCGAGCAGACCAGCCGCATGCTGGGCCTGGCCCAGCTCTACTTCCCGGTGTTCGAGGAGGCCTTGGAGCGCCATGGGCTGCCCCACGAACTGAAGTACCTGGCCGTGGTGGAGAGCGCCCTCCACCCCGGCGCCCGCAGCCGTGCGGCCGCGGTGGGCCTCTGGCAGTTCATCGTGGGCACCGGCAAGCTCTATGGCCTGCGGGTGGACAGCTACGTGGACGAGCGCAGCGATGTGTACAAGAGCACCGAGGCCGCCTGCCGCTACCTGAAGGACCTGCACCGCATCTTCGGCGACTGGGAGATGGCGCTGGCGGCCTACAACTGCGGACCCGGCAACGTGAACAAGGCCATCCGCCGCAGCGGTGGCCGGATGGACTATTGGGAGGTGTATGACCATCTGCCGAGGGAGACCCGCGGGTACGTGCCGGCCTTCATCGCCGTCAACTACATCTTCGAGCACGCCGCGGACCACAACCTCTACCCCATCGCGCCCAACTTCTGCGCCTACGAAGTGGACACCGTGCAGGTGTGCTATCCGCTCACCCTGGCCGACCTGGCCCGCTTCACCGGCTCGGACGAAACGATGTTGCGTGAGCTGAACCCGGTGTTCAAGCAGGGCTTCGTGCCAGACCCCGATCAGCCGGTGACGCTGTACATGCCGCGCGACATCGTGGGCGCCTTCATCGACCGCGAGGACAGCCTGCGCTATCGTTACCTGGCGGGGATGGCCACCCCCGTGGCCGCACCCGCAGCCGCGGCGCAGCAGGAGGTGGTGGTGCGCACGCACGTGGTGCGCAGCGGCGAATCCCTGGGCAGCATCGCCTCACGCAACGGTGTCACCGTGACGCAATTGAAGGCGTGGAACGGCCTGCGCGGCGACCGCATCCAACCCGGGCAGCGATTGCGCATCGAACGCACCGTGACCGCGACTGCCGAGCAACGGCCCGCTCCGGCACAAGCGGCACCGGCCGCGGAACCGCGCAAGCCATCTGTGGAGGACTACATCTATCACACGGTGCAACCAGGCGACACCTTGTGGGGCATCGCACAGCGCTATCCGGGGGTGACGGTCGAGGACCTCAAGCGCCTCAACCAAGGGCTGAACTCCAAGCAGCTGGCTCCGGGCAAGAAGATCAAGGTGGCCAAGCAGCAAGGCTGATCGGCGCATGCGCTTGACGGCCAAGTACTAGCAGGAACAGCCCCGTCGTTTTATCAACAGGATGAACGCTCCTGTTCAAAAAACGCACGCCGCAGCCCCCGCCGATCCCGCTACTTTTCGGGTGTCCTTCCATCCCATGGAACGCCCCGATATCCGCGAGCTCTATCACACGCACTGCCGCTTCAAGCTCCGCTCGGGCAAGGAGGTGTTCGGTGTGGTGTGGGAGGTGGACACCGGTGGTGTGCAGCGCATCTACTTCGCCAGTGTGCGCGACTATGAGCGCTTTCAGCGGGACCCGCAACAGCCCGTGTCGGTGATCCCCATGGTTCCCGAGGAGATCGTGCACGCCGAGCGCATCGCCATCTGAGGCGCCCTTCACTTCGCTTCCGAAAGCCCGGCCTGCCAGAGGACGAACGCGTAGTCCAGGGCTACTTCCTTCAGCCGCTCGAAGCGTCCGCTGGCTCCGCCGTGGCCGGCGTCCATGTTGGTGTGCAACAGGATCGGCGCGCCGCCCTGCTGGTGGTCGCGCAGGCGCGCCACCCACTTGGCCGGCTCCCAGTACTGCACCTGGCTGTCGTGGAAGCCGGTGGTGATCAGCATCGCAGGGTATGCCGCATCCTGCACATTGTCGTATGGTGAATAGCTGAGCATCCGCCGATAGGCCGGCTCCTCCTTGGGGTCGCCCCACTCATCGAACTCGCCCGTGGTGAGCGGGATGCTGTCATCGAGCATCGTGGTCACCACGTCCACAAAAGGCACCTCGGCCACGATGCCCTTCCACAGGTCGGGCCGAAGGTTCACCACCACGCCCATGAGCAGGCCGCCCGCGCTACCTCCCATCGCGAACACGCGCGTAGGGTCGGCGTACCGCTCGCGCACCAAGTGCTCGGCACAGGCGATGAAGTCCGTGAAGGTGTTCATCTTGTGCTCCATGCGGCCGTTCTCGTACCACGCACGGCCCAGTTCCTCGCCGCCGCGCACATGGGCGATGGCGAACACGAAGCCCCGGTCCAACAGGCTGAGGCGTGCGCTGCTGAAGGTGGGCTCCATGCTGATGCCGTAGCTGCCGTAGCCGTAGAGGAGCGCGGGGGCGCTGCCGTTACGCTCCGTGCCCATGCGGTACACCAGGCTCACCGGCACACGCGTTCCGTCCGCCGAAGTGGCCCATGTGCGTTCACTGGTGTAGTCCTCCGAGCGGAACGTGCCCAGCACCTCCTGCTGCTTGAGCAGGGTGTCGGTGCCGGTGTTCATGTCATGCTGGTACACGCCGCTCGGGGTCGTCAGGCTGGTATAGCCGTAGCGTAGCAGGTGTGTGTCCCACTCCGGATTGGTGCCCGTGTAGGTGACATAGGCCGGATCGTGGAAGGCGATCTCGTGCTCGGCGCCCGTGCTGAAGCGGCGCACACGCAAGTGCGTGAGGCCTTCACGACGTTCGCTCACCACCAGGTGGTCGCGGAACAGGTCCACATCCTCCAGCAGGACCTCCTCGCGGTGCGGGATCACCTCCGTCCACCGCTCCTTGTGCGCATGGTCGGCCTCTTCGCAGCGCATCAAGCGGAAATTCCGCGCCTCCCAGTTGGTGAGGATGTACCAATGGCCCGCTGTCCCCTCGTGGGCGGGCACATGGAACACGCTGTGCTCATGTTCGTCCTCCCGCGGAAGGAACGGCGCGAACGCGTCCATCGGTCGGTCCACCGGCAACAGCCAGTGCTCGCTGGCCAGGGTGCTCTCGGTGGTGATGATCACGAAGCGGTCGCTGCGGCTGCGGTACACCTCACAACTGAAGGCCGGGTCCTTTTCATGGAAGACCTCCACATCCTGCACGGGATCGGTGCCGAGCACGTGCCGGAACACCTTGTAGCTGCGCAGGGTGCGGTCCTTGCGGGTGTAGAAGAAGGTCCGGTCATCGGCCCAGGCCCCGCCGCCGCTGGTGTTCGCGATCACATCGGGCAGGTCGGTACCGGTGGTGAGGTCGCGGAAGCGGGTCCCATAGAGCCGCCGGCCCACGGTATCCACACTGTAGGCCGCCAGCCTGTTGTCCGGCCCCGGTTCGTAGTCGCCCAGGTCGAAGTACTCGACCCCTGCGGCCATCACGTTCTCGTCGAAGATGTCGGTGAAGGCCTCGGGCACGCGGTCACGGTCGGGCCCGACCGGAGCACGCATGTGGATCGCATACTCCTTGCCCTCCTCGAACCGGTGGTTGTACCAATACCCGTTCTCCCGATAGGGCACGCTGAGGTCGGTCTCCTTGATCCGGGACTTCATCTCCTTGAAGAGGTCCTCGCGCAAGGTGTTCGCCGGGCCGAGCACCGCCTTGGTGTAGGCGTTCTCCGCTTCCAGGTGGGCCACCACACGGCCTGTATGGGCATCGGGCTCGGCCGACTCCCGCTGGGCCTCGGTGAGGCGCATCCAGAAATAGGGATCCTGGCGCGTGTGGCCGTGCGTGGTGATGGCGTGGGGTTCGCGCGCGGCGATGGGCGGCTGTGGTGCGGTCATCCTGAACGGGGCATCGGCGCACGCGGCCAAGGCCAGCAGGCCTCCCAAAGGCAGGAGCGGGTGCGTGGACATGGACGAGCGGCCGGGCCGAAGATACCCGTGGCTCACCCAAGCACTTGATGAAGCACGTCCGGCGAGCGCAGCTCATGGGCCCCGGGCACATGCAGTCGCACATAGCGCAACAGCGCATCCAACAGCTCACGGCGCTGACCAGGGGCCATGGCGACCGGCGCCGGTTCATCCAGCGAACCCGGCAACCACGCGGCGAACACCGCGGTGAGCGGTGGAGCGATCGCCTGGGCATGCAGGGGCAGCTCCGCGGTGAAGCGCCCTTCGACCATGTCGAAATAGGGGGCCTCCTCCTCCGGTGGTGCGGGCGCGAAGCCCAAGGCCGCGGCGTAGCCGAGCACGAAACGCAACGGCAGGTCGCGCACTTCGCCAGCGCCGTCCAGCAGTTCCAGCGCATCCTCCAGAAAAGCCCAAAGCCCGGGATCACCCGATTCCTCGCGCAGCGTGCGGGCCAGCAGCTCCTGGATGAAGAGCAGCAGGGCGATACGCATCGCATCACCGGGCACGCGCTGGTAGGGTCTATGGAGCCTCAGCTCCCGCACCTGATGCAGGTCGCGGTCGGCCCGCTCGTCCACCACCAGCTCCAGGCGGCTGAGCGGCTGAAGCAACGCTGCGACGTTCCTGCGTCCTGCGCCCTTCGGCGTGCGTACCAGGTAGCTACGAAGCCCGAAGGCCCCTGTGTACGCCTTCAGCACAACGGTGCTGTCCGTGTGGCGGATGGTGCGGAGCACCAGGGCCCGGGTGGTATGCAACATGGTGCCTCTCAGCGCACCACCAGCACCTTGGTGTTGCACTTGGTGTTGCCGTCCGCATCGGAGGCGAACACCAGATACACGCCTGTGCTCACCCGGTTTCCGCTCATGTCGGTGCCCGGCCAGATGGCCTGGCCTCCATCAGAGGTGGTCCGATACACCAGGTTGCCGGCCACGTCGGTCACCTTCACATCACTGTCGCGCACAAGTCCGGTGATCGCAATGGGACCTGTGTACGTTTCGCGCACCGGGTTGGGGAAGACCTTCGCGCACGCATTGGTGACCCCGCTTTCGGTGGCCGTGCCGCGGTAGCTCACGATGCCCTGGTCGGTCCCGAAGAACACCTCGCCGCTCTCCCCGTCGATGGCCAGGCTGGTGATGGTATTGCTCGGCAGCGGGCTGTTCTCGGCGGTGAAGTGGTGGAGTTGTTCCGTGCCATCGGGTGACACCAGGAACACGCCGCTGCTCAGGGTGCCGAGCCACTTGCGGTCAGCACCATCCACTGCGATCGCGCTCACCGACTCGGTCTCCAGGAGGATCTGCACATTGCCGCCCTGCTCGATCAGGATCTGCTGGCAGTCGAAATCGCCACCGCCGAAGACCGCATCCGGCGTGTAGAACACCGCCACGCCCTTGCCGGTGCCGACCCAGACCTCACCGTCCAGGTCCTCGGCCATGCTGAACACGTCCATGGATGGCAGACCCCCAATGCCCTCCGCCGTGGTCAGCACCTTGTACTGGTCATCGCCGGGGTCGCTCAGCGTGCCGTTGTCGGTGAAGACGAGCATGCCGTTGCTGCGCGGTCGGATCACCCATTTGAGGCGGTTCTGCCGGGCGGGCAGGATATCGCTCAACAAGCTGTTGTTGTTGAGCACCGCGCCCGGGGCGAACGAACGCCAGGTGCCCCCGGCCGTGCGGACACTGATCGGGGCGGCGCAGTTGCTGTTGGTCGCCCACAGGTCGCCTTCCGCATCAAAGGCCAGGCCCGCCACTTGCACGCCATTGTCGGCGCCGAAGGCCGGGTTCACCTGGAGGCTGCTGTTGTCCGCATTGTGGATCGTCTGGACCGCCCCGCCGCGCAGTTCCAGCACGCCATCATCCCATGAGCCGACGAACGCATGGTCAGCGTCCTCCGGGTCGGCGGCCACGGCCATGAGGTCGTTGACCGCCCCTCCATAGGTATTCGCACCGGTGGCCATCAGCGGGTCGTTGAACCTATCGGTCGTGGACCATTGGCCTCCGAAGAACTGATGCACCCCCTCCTTGCGGAACTGGTTGGTCCAGTTGCTCTGAACGCCTCCCGTGGCCACATACAGGCCGCCTTTGGACGATGACATCCGGAGCGCGGAGACAGTGGATGGACCTGGCGGGGACAGCGGCGCTCCGGGAGCTCCGGTGATCAGGTACACCAGTCCCTGCGCCCGGTCGGCCGCCCAAATACCATCGCCGTCGGCGGAGGGGATGGCCATGGCGGCCGACATCGGCAGGTCGTCCACATAGCTGTTGTACAACCACACGAAGGAGAGCACGGAATCATAGCGCGAGATGGCCTCGTTCTGGCAAAGAAGCAACATGGAGCCATCGCTGCTGGCCCGAACGCTGGTGTTCTGGCGCCCGAAGGCATGCGTGAGCCGCTGCCAAACCCCGGCCTCCCGGAAGTACACCGTATCCCGGTCGGTGGCGCCGGCGTTGTGGTAGTTCACCACGACCCGGCCGCCCACCTCGACCACGGCGTTGAAGGGGCCCGATGGCGTGGGCAGCTCCGTGCGCTGCTGCCACGAGGTGAACGCGGCCAGGTTGGGCGCGAACCGGTAGGCGGCGAACAGACCGGTGTTGGTGGCCGCATAGATGGAATCACCGATGAAGGCCACGTCGTTCACTTTCACCTGTGTGCCGCCCGGGGCGATGAACCAGGTCTCACGCACCTCCAGCGCCTCCAGGTCCACCACCACGATGCCGAAGCCGCACGCCAGGTAGGCCAAGGTCCCTTCGAAGTGGATATCGTACACGCCCTTGTCGCCGATGATGTTGCTGCGTTTGATGTCACTGAGGTTGCTGGCCGTGCCTCCGCGGATCAGGTCGAGGTTTCCGTTGCGATAGGCCACCAGCAGGCCGCCCACGGCCGCGTTGTAGTTCAGCACGCTCACATCCACATCGCTCAGGGCGTTCACTTTCGTGAAGCGCTCGATCTCGCCGGAGGGCCGGTGGTAGGCGAACACGGCGTTGCGCGTGGCGCACCAGGCCTTGCCCTCGCCTTCGGCCACGGCCAGGGTCTGCCGGTAGGGGAAATGGTCGCGCCATTCACCTATGGCCAACTGGGCGGACATGGAGGTGGTGAGGAGCGCGGCGGAAAGTGGGAACAGGGTACGAAGAAGGCTCATGGTCGGGAACGGGCGTCCACCTAACGCGGAACGGGGCCGATCGTTGTTCGGCACAAGGTAGCGACGGGCCGAAAAGCAGGATCCCCCGGAGGCGGGGGATCCTTTCGGAGGTCACGAGCGGAGTCGAACCGCTGTACGAGGTTTTGCAGACCTCTGCCTAGCCACTCGGCCACGTGACCCTTGAACTGCCCGGGAGCGGGCGGCCGCGAAGATAGGGGATGGCCTTGAGGCGGGGGCTATCCCTCCAGGGTGTAGGCCACGTGCTCGACATCGCCGTTCACCGGAGGGGCCTCCTTCTCCACCCGCACCCGCCAACGATACGGCCCCGGCCATTCCTGCTGCAGGGCCAGCAGGATCCGTCGGCACACATGCTCGATCAGCCGGCTGCGCACGGCCATCGCCTCCTTCACGAGCGCCGTGATGCGGCCGTAATCGATGGTGTCGCCCAAGGCATCGCTGAACTCAGCGCGGGAAAGGTCGCCCTG
This sequence comes from Flavobacteriales bacterium, assembly GCA_016713875.1. NCBI lineage: Bacteria > Pseudomonadati > Bacteroidota > Flavobacteriia > Flavobacteriales > Flavobacteriales bacterium. The sequence continues at coordinate 3,174,061 of JADJOI010000003.1, read as the reverse complement.
CACCTGCACGTCCACCCGATACCGGCCGCCGATGCGGGCCTCCTCCTCCAGGCAGCCGTGGTAGGCGAACACCCGGATGCCGTTCACTTCGATCAGGCCCATGCGCGGCAGTGCTCCAGACCGGCCTTCAAGCGGGCCACCACCTCGGCTCGGCCCAACAACACGCTCACATCGAACATCCCGGGGCCCTGCATGCGGCCCGCCACGAACAGGCGGTACAGCGGCATCACCTGGCCCACCTTCAGACCGTGGGCCGCTAGCACTTCGTTGAAGGCGGACTCCAGGAGGGCGGGGCTCAGTTCAGCCATGCCCTCCAGCCGGGCGATGTACGCCTCGAGTGCCGGGGCGGCCTCGCCCTTCCAGCGCTTCCGCAGCTCCGCTTCGGCCTCCGCGTTGTCCTTCAAGGGCGAACCCGTACTGAAGAGGTAGAGGCCTTCCAGCATGTCGTCGACGAAGGTGGCGCGCTCCTTCAGCAAGGCGGTGGCCTGTGCGGCACGCTCGGCCGTGGTGTCGAAGCCTTTCACGGCCTGCAGGCGCCCGCGGAGCTGTTCGCCGAGCACCGCATCGGGCCGCCTCCGCAGGTATTGCTGGTTGAACCACTTGGTCTTCTCCGGATCGAAGCGGGCGCCCCCCTTGTGCACGCGGCCCAGGTCGAACAGGGCCGTCATCTCGGCCATGCTCATGAGTTCCTGATCGCCGCCGGGGTTCCAGCCCAGCAGGGCCAGCATGTTCACGAAGGCCTCCGGATAGTATCCCCGCTCCCGATAGCCGCTGCTCTGTTCGCCACTGGCGGGGTCCGTCCAGTTCAGCGGAAAAACCGGGAAGCCCAGGCGGTCGCCGTCGCGCTTGCTGAGCTTGCCGTTGCCGTCAGGCTTCAGGATCAGCGGCAAGTGGGCGAAAGCGGGGCGCTCCCACCCGAAGGCCTCGTAGAGCAACACGTGCAGCGGCGCGCTCGGCAACCACTCCTCGCCGCGGATCACATGCGTGATGCGCATGAGGTGGTCATCCACGATGTTGGCCAGGTGATAGGTGGGCATGCCGTCGCTCTTGAAGAGCACCTTGTCGTCGATGTTGGCGCTGTGCACCACCACCCAGCCGCGGATCAGGTCCTCGAAGCGCACCTCCTGATGGCGCGGCACCTTCAGGCGCACCACGTAAGGTTCGCCAGCGGCCAGGCGGGCCTTCACATCGTCGGCGCTCAGGGTGAGCGAGTTCCTCATGTGCTCACGCGTCACCGCGTTGTATGCCGGGGCCGCCACACCTGCGGCCTGAAGCCGCGCGCGCATGGCCTCCAGCTCCTCGGGTGTGTCGAAGGCATAGTAGGCCTTGTCCGCGGCGATGAGCTGCTCGGCATACTGGCGGTACATCGCCTTGCGCTCGCTCTGGCGGTAGGGCCCGTCCGGGCCACCGGTCCACGGGCTCTCATCCGGCGTCAGCCCGCACCAGTCCAGCGCTTCGCGGATGTACTCCTCGGCACCGGGCACGAAGCGCTGCTGATCGGTGTCCTCGATGCGCAGCAGGAAGGTGCCACCGTGCTTACGGGCGAAGAGGACGTTGTACAGGGCCGTGCGCACACCGCCCATGTGCAGGGGGCCGGTGGGGCTGGGGGCAAAGCGGACTCGGACGGACATGCGTTCAGGTGTTCTTCCGCACATGCGCTCCGGCGGCAGGGACCGGGCACAGGGTCGAACAGGTCCGCGAAGGTAGCGGGTGCCGGTCTGGGCACTCCCGGTACGGTCAACCACAACAGGTCGTTCCACTGTATTGTGCCAAGCCATGGAAGGCGATGCTCTTCGTAGGCCGGCGTTCGCAGACCAACCGGCCGGAACATTTCGCCACCTTCGCTTTCCCACACCTTCACCGGCGTGCCGCACGCCCCCCTCTTCGAACAACGCATCGCCAACGCGCTGGCCGCGCATGGCGTTGAGGCCGAACCCAAGCGGATGTTCGGCGGTGTGGCCTTCATGGTGAACGGGCACATGAGCCTGGGCCTTACGAACAAGAACGAACTGATGGTCCGGTTCGATGGCGAGCGCCTTGAGGAGATCCTCCATTGGCCCGGCGCCAAACCCATGACCTACGGGCACAAGAACATGAAGGGGTTCGTGTTCGTGGAGGCCCGGGCGGTGTCCACAAAGGGGGCCTTGGACAAGTGGGTGAAGCTGTCCCTCGCTTACGTGGACACTTTGCCGCCGAAGACCAGGAAGCCCTTGGCCCGTAAGCCGACCATCCGCCGCGGACGCTGAGTCCGATCCGGATATCTTGGGCCTCCACCCGCACCCCATGCCTCGCCTCCTGCCGTTCGCGCTCCTGTTGCTCCTCGCCCCCATCGCCTACGGCCAATGCCCTGGCTGCACACCGGACAGTAGCTGCACGGTGAGCCCGGCCTACCCCAGCCTGTGCCCACTGCAGCCAGCCGATGCCACCGCCGGCGTGCCCTACCAGGCCGACCTCACCTTCTGGCTGCCGCCCTCCTTCACCGACCCGGGCACCGGCTTCACGGTGGACTTCGAGCAGATGACCATCACCGGCATCAGCGGCGTGCCCTTCGGCCTGGCGATCGAGACCAGCGATCCCCTCGGGGTCTACTACCCGCAGCAGGCCCAGTTCGGCTGCGCGCGTATCTGCGGCACCGCCCTGGGCGCCGGTACCTACGCCATCACCATCGACATCCTGGCGCAGGTCTCGCTGAACGGCATACAAGTGAGCGTGCCCGAGAGCTTCGCGGTGCTGCTGAACGTGCTGCCCGGCACCGGCGGCAACACCGGCTACAGCTTCACCCCCAGCTCTGGCTGCGCACCCGTGACGGTGACCTACACCGCGTTGATCGATGGCAGCCCCGACCCCACCATGCACGACTGGGTCTTCGGCAACGGGCAGACCGCCACCGGCGCGAACCCGCCGCCGGTGACCTACGACCAGCCCGGCACCTACACCACCACGCTCACCACCACCATCGGCGGCTACACGCTGGACGTGGCGACGCTGCTGGGCGTGAACGGCAACTGGTGCGGCGATGTGGAGGAGCCCGACCTTCCGCTCATCGGCTGCACCGGCAGCCCCGACCTGTACTTCGTGCTCACCGACGGCAACGGCCAGACCGTGACCGGCAGCACGCAGGACGATACCGACAACGCCACTTGGAACGGCCTGGGACTTCCGCTCAACGACGGCCCGTACTCGATCGCGTTCTTCGATGAGGACCCCGTGAGCCAGGATGATGCGCTGGGCACCTACAACCTACCGCTGATCGGTGCAGGCAACTACCCCTTCAGCATCGCGGGCGGCACGGTGGGCAGCCTGGTGGTCTCCGAGAGCGTGCAACAGGTGTTCCACGACACCGATGTGGTGGTGGTGTACGGTGCGCCCGATATGAGCCTGAGCTACAGCGAGCTCACCCAGACGCTCTGCCTCACCGACACCAGCCTGGTGAACGTGCTGTGGTTCCTGGACGGCGACACCCTGCCCAACACCGGCCTGTGCATCCAGGCGCTGGGCGCCGGCAGCTATTGGGCCAGCGGCGTCAACGGGTTCGGCTGCAGCGGCATCAGCGACACCCTGGTGGTGTGCCCGGTGATCGCCATCACCTACGATGCGGGCGTGCTCTTCACGGACAACGGCTTCGCCACCTACGCCTGGACCTACAATGGAACGGCGCTCCCCAACGCGGACGGCGCCTTCGTGTTCAGCCAGGGCGACGGCCTGTACAGCGTGACGGTGACCACGGCGGACGGCTGTACGGTGGAGGCGTCGTACACCCTGGTCACCGTGGGCCAGCAGGAGCTGACCGAAGGGGTGCGCCTGCGGGTGTTCCCGGTGCCGAGCGATGGCCGCTTCACCCTGCTGGCCGACGGGCTGCGCGCCGGCCGCAGCACCGTGCACCTGCTGGACCTGGGCGGCCGCACGGTGCGCCAACTGCCGGTGGAGCTGGTGCCCGGCTTACCGGTGGACCTGGACCTGCGCGGCACCCCGGCGGGCAGCTACCTGCTGGAGGTGAGCGACCCGGCCGGGGTGCGCGCCGTGCAGCGCGTGGTGGTCCGGTGAACCGTCCGCCCACCCTTCGATCCTTTTAACACCCTGCGGTGTACTGATGGCGGGCCGCGCCCCCTGGCGGCTCCCCTACCTTTACACCACGGCGCGCCCGCGCCACCGCCGATGGCCCCCGACCACGACCTGCTGATCGCCAAGCTCGACGCGTTCACGCGCAAGTACTACAAGGACCAGCTGCTGCGCGGGGCCCTGTACAGCGTGGGCCTGCTGGTGCTGGCCTATCTGCTGGCCGCGGGGCTCGAGGCCGTGGGCCGCTTCGGCACCGGCGTGCGCACCGCGCTCTTCTACGGTTACCTGCTGGCCGCAGCGGCCGTGCTCGCGCGCTTCATCGCCTGGCCGTTGGTGAAGCTCTTCCGCCTGGGACCGGTGATCAGCCACGCCGAGGCCGCCCGCATGATCGGCGCCCACTTCGGGGAGGTGAAGGATAAGCTGCTGAACACCCTGCAGCTGAAGGACCAGGCCGCGCACGACCCCCGTCACCGCGACCTCATCGAGGCCAGCATCGCCCAGCGCAGCCGCGAACTGGGGCCCATCCCCTTCGCCAACGCCATCGACCTGCGCCGCAACACGCGCTACCTCCGCTTCGCCCTGCCCCCGCTGTTGGTGCTGCTCCTCCTGCTGGTGGCCGCCCCCTCCTTCATCTCCGGCCCCACGCAGCGCCTCATCCGCCACGGCAGCTCCTTCGCTCCGGAGGCGCCCTTCCGATTCGTGGTGCGCAACCCCGGCCTGGAGGTGCCCGAGCAGCAGGACTTCGACCTGGAGGTGGCCGTGGAGGGCGCCGTGCTGCCCCAGCAGGTGGATGTGCTGGTCGATGGGCGCGCCATCCCCCTGGTGAAGGACGGCGTGGGCCGCTTCCGCCACCGCTTCCGCAACGTGGGGCGCGACACGCCCTTCCAGCTCACCGCCGAGGGCTTCACCAGCGAGGACTTCCTGCTCACGGTGATGCCCGACCCCGCCGTGCTCGATGTGGTGCTCACCGTGGAACCGCCCGCCTACCTGGGCCTGCCCAAGGAGCAGCTGCGCACCGCTGGCGACGCCACCGTGCCCGCGGGCAGCCGCCTCACCTGGAGCATCGGCACCCGCAGCGCCCAGCAGCTCGACCTGGCCTTCGCCGACAGCACCTACCGGCTGAGCCCCGCGGAGAACGACCGCTTCGCCGCCAGCCGGCGCGTGCTGCAACCGCTCACCTACCGCATGCTGCCGCGCCACGGCGAGCGTGGCCCCGCCGACGCCCCCGACCATCGCATCGAGGTGGTGCCCGACCTGCACCCCACCATCGCCGTGGAGGAGCGCGTGGACAGCGCCGCCCTCAAGCGCCGCTACTTCCGCGGCACCATCGGCGACGACCACGGCTTCACCCGCCTGCAGTTCGCCTACCGCTTCATCACCGGCGGCGACAGCGTGCCCGCCGACCGGCGCGAGGGCGTGCAGGACCTTTCCGTGGACCGCCGGCAGGTGCGCCAGGAGTTCCTCCACGCCTGGGACCTCATCGACCTGCCCCTGCAGCCCGGCGACAAGGTGGAGTACTGGTTCGAGGTGTGGGACAACGACGGGGTGAACGGCGCCAAACGCACCCGCAGCGCCACCCTGGTCTTCGAAGCGCCCACCCTGGAGGCCCTCGCCCAGCAGCGCGCCGAACAGAGCGAGGCCATCGCCCAGGACCTCAAGCAGGGCATCAAGGAGGCCCAGGACCTGCAGCGCGAACTGGACCGCATGCGCCGCGACCTGCTGGACAAGAAGCAGCCCGACTGGCAGGACCAGCAGCGCATGCAGAAGCTGCTCGACCGCCAGAAGCAACTGGAACGCAACATCGAACGCTCCACCGAACAGCTGCGCCAGCAGCAACAGCAGCAGCAGGAGTTCCGCCAAGTGGACGAGCGCGTGCTGGAGAAGCAGCAGCGCCTGCAGGAGCTCTTCGAGGACGTGCTGAGCGAGGAGATGAAGGAGCTCTACCGCCAGATGCAGGAGATGCTCGACAAGCTGGACAAGGAGAAGCTGCTCGACAAGCTGGACGAGATGAAGATGAGCCAGGAGGACATCGAGAAGGAGCTCGACCGCAGCCTGGAGCTCTTCAAGCAGATGGAGGTGGAACAGCGAGCCGAGGACATCGCCGAGCAGCTGGAGAAGCTGGCCGAGGAACAGGAGAAGCTGGCCGAGGACACCAAGGCCGGCGATCAGCCCCAGGACGAGCTGCAGCAGCGGCAGGATTCGCTGAACAAGGCCTTCGAGGACATCCGCGAACAGGTGGACGAGCTGGAGAAGAAGAACCAGGAGCTGGAGAAGCCCCTGGACCTGCCGGACACCGCCCCCACCGAGGAGCAGATCCAGCAGCAGCAGCAGCAGAGCAGCGAGCAGCTGGACAAGAAACAGAACCAGAAGGCCGGCCAGAGCCAACAGAACGCCTCCGACCAGATGAAGCAGATGGCCTTCCAGATGAAGAGCGCCATGCAGAGCGGCCAGCAACAACAACAGGAGGAGGACATGGACGCGCTGCGCCAGCTGCTGGAGAACATCGTGGAGCTGAGCTTCGACCAGGAGCGGGTGATGGACGGGCTGAAGGCCACCGGCGTGCGCGACCCGCGCTTCCTGGAACTGGGCCGCGAACAGCGCGAACTGCGCAGCAGCGCCAAGGTGATCGAGGACAGCCTCTTCGCCCTCAGCAAACGCGTGCCGCAGATCCAGGGCACGGTGAACCGGGAGATGAACGCGGTGAACGGCCACATGGACGAGGCCCTGGAGCATGTGGGCGAGGCGCGCGCCAACGAACGCCACAAGCCCATGGCCGCCGAGGACCAGCAGCGCGCCATGACCGCCCTGAACAACCTGGCCCTGCTGCTGGACGAGGCCCTGCAACAGATGCAGCAGCAGATGCAGAGCCAGATGCAGGGCAACGGCCAGTGCAACAAGCCGGGCGGCACGGGCAGCGGCCAGGGCAAGAAGCCCAGCATGGCCAAGATGAAGGCCCAGCAGGAGGCCATGCAGAAACAGCTCGACGCCATGCGCAAGGCCATGGAGGAGGGCAAGAAGAAGGGCGAGAAGCCCGGGCAGCAGAATCCCGGCGGCAAGACCCCGGGCATGGGCATGAGCCAGCAGCTGGCCCAGCTCGCCGCCCAGCAGGCCGCCATCCGCAAGGAGATGCAGCGCATGGCCCAGGAGCTCAACAAGGACGGCAGCGGCGCCGGCAACGGCCTCAACAAACTGGCCGAGCAGATGGAGCGCCAGGAGAAGGACATCGTCAACAAGAACATCACCCCCGAGACCCTGCGCCGCCAGCAGGACATCATGACCCGCCTGCTGGAGGCCGAGAAGGCCGAGCGCGAACGTGAACTTGACCAGAAGCGCACCAGCAACGAAGGCCGCGAACGGCCCGCCGAGGACCCCGCACGCTTCTTCGACTACCAGCAGCGCAAGGCCCGCGAGGCCGAACTGTTGCGCACCGTGCCCGCCGGCCTCAAGCCGTACTACCGGGACCGTGTGAACGACTATTTCGGTACTTTTGACACACCCTGAACCAAGCGATGACGGCGCTGACCGAGGACGTCCAGTTCACCGAGCGGATCGACTTCCCCAGCCGGGCGGAGAACATCGCCCTGGTGGAGAAGATGATCGATGATGTGTGCGGCCGGCTGCAGGTGCACGAGTCGCACTACGGCAACATCCTCATCGCCCTCACCGAGGCGGTGAACAACGCCATCCACCATGGCAACCGGCAGGACGCCTCCAAGCAGGTCACCGTGGGCTACCTCGTGGACAGCGACCGCGTGGTCTTCGTGGTGAAGGACCAGGGTGCGGGCTTCGACCATGATCATCTGCCCGACCCCACCGACCCGGAGAACATCGAGAAGCCCCACGGACGCGGCGTCTTCCTGATGCGCGCCCTGGCCGACGACATCGCCTTCAGCGACAACGGCGCCACCGTGGCCATGGCCTTCAGCACCGCCGCCGTGAAGGAGTGATGGCCCACCCGGTCACCTTCCTCGTCCAGGACGTCCCCGACCCTTTCCGCGACCGTACGCGCCTGCGCCACTGGCTGCAGCGCGTGGCCGCCGACCACGGCAGCCGCATCGACCGCGTGTGCTTCGTGGCCATGGGCTCCAAGGCCCTGCTGGCCTACAACCGCACCTACCTGCGGCACGACGACCACACCGACGTCATCACCTTCCCGGTGGAGAGCAGCAACGGCGCCAACGGCGATGTGCTGATGAGCCTTGAGCGGATCAGGGAGAACGCCGCGGAGTACGGCGTCAGCGCCCGGCACGAACTGCACCGCGTGATGGTGCACGGCCTGCTGCACCTGCTGGGCCACACCGACCGCACCAAGGCGCAGAAGGCCGCCATGCGCGCCCTGGAGGACAAGTACCTCGCCTGGCTCGACTAAGGGCCCGTTCGGTCAGGCCTCCGGCTTGGCGCGCCCATCGATGTGGGCCTTGCATTTGGCGAAGGTGACCTCCGCCACCCGGCGCCCCAGCTCCAGGCCCTCCACGTTGTCGAACTCGATGTGGTAGCCGCCCAACACCCGGCTGAAGCCCGCCTGCTCGGCCGTGCTGCTGAAGGTGGGGAAGTCCAGCGTGATGCTGTCCTGCGTGATGCCCGGCTCGGTGAGCCAGCCCGGCAGCAGCCGTACCTGGGCCCCGTACCGGTCGCTGCCGGTGAACAGTTCGAGCGCCCTGCTGCAGCCCCCGCTCACCGTGCTGTGGCCGCTGGGATAGGCCGGGAAGGGCGGGCACAGGAAGTAGTCCGGTGAATAGGGTCGCCAGTCACGGCCCTTCATCTTCAGCATGCCCTTGTGCGGGCCGCCCCAGCCCACGATGTCCTCGTCGCCCAGGAGGGCGTGCACCTGCTGGTAGGGCCGGCTGTTGTCGTAGAACATCTTGGCGTCCCAGCAGGCGATGAAGCAGTCCATGGCCGTGGTGGTGACGAGGAAGTACATCAGCACGTCCCGGTCCAGGTCGTGCTTGTCGCGCACGCTGACGTCACGGGCGAAGATGAGCCAGTGGCCCGCCTGCTGCACGCTGCGGGGCCCGTCGCGCATGAACTCCACCAGCGCCTTCTGCTCGTTGGTGAGGGCGGCCTGCAGAACCACCACCTCGCGCACCTGGGCCTCCAGCAGGCTGTCGCCCATCACCGGCGGGGCGGGCGGGCGCAACTGGCCGGCGCTGTCCAGCGCGAAGGGCCGCACATGACCCCAGTGTGGCGCCAGGCATCCCGGCGCCCATCGCCTGCCCTCCAGGGTGAAGTACTTGGGCTGCCAGCGGTCGATGTCGTTCAACTTGTCCGGCGGGTTCACCGGCGTGTAGTGCGTGTAGTCGCCATAGAGCGTGTCCGCGCGGGGGTCCGTGCCGAACATGTTGCTGCCGTCGTCCTTGCGGGCCTCGATGACCGCGCGTGCCGCCAAGTTGCCGATGCCCTGCGGGGTGGCGGGGTCCAGACTGCGGTCGTCGGGGTCGTAGCCGAACTCCTTCAATCGGCCCAGGAAGAGCGCACTGTCCGCCGGATACACCACACACAGCGTGCGGCATACCGCGTAGCTGATGGCCTTCTCCTTGTTGGCGAGGATCCGCTCCGCCGCAGGACGCCGTTCAGCCTTCAGATGCACCGGCTCGGCCACGCTGTCGTACCGGCTCCAGGCGTCGAACTGCGCGATCATCGGCAGGGCCAGCATACGGCTGTTCACCGGCGGGCGCGGTTTGTTGTTCTCCGTGTCGTTGGCGGTGCCCTCCAGGGCCACACTGCCCCAGCGGTAGGCCATGTTGTCGCGCCCCAGCGGGCCGCGGTCGGGCGGTGCGGTCGTGTCGGCGGACGGACGGGCGCCACAGGCGGCGAGCAGGAGCACAAGGGCGGGAACGGGCGTGCGCATGGAACAGGGATGGTCCAGCAACCTAGGTGGATCAGGGCGAAGCGCCCTTGATCCCGTGCGGAACCGGTACCTGGTCGTGCGAACGGGGGTAGGGACGGGGTGGATCAGGGGAGTGGGTACGCCACCCCTTCCACCCCCACCTCCTCCTCGCGGTTCCAGTTGTACACCGCCGGCTGCCGCTGCGCCCGCGCGAACACCACGGCATTGTGCACGTCGGTGAACAGGCGGCAGCTGGTGAACCGCACCCGCCCGTCGGCACCGCGCACGCCGCTCACCACCCCGTCGTGCTCCAGCGCGTGGCGCAGCACGGCGCCCAGGTCGGTGCCCTCCTCGCGGCCGCTCTCCGGGGCGTAGGGCGCCACCACGCCGGTGGTGACGTAGCTGTGGCCCCGCACATCGTAGGCGAAACGGACTTTGCGGGTGCCCAGGGCCTTCAGGCGGTCGAGCAGCAGAACGGTGGAGCGGTCGGTCATGGAAAGCGCCGCGAAGGTCCAGCGCACACCGCCCCGGCCGCAGGGGTGCGCACGAGCGATGATCAACATTCCCCTGTGGGGTGCCCTCAGCCTTGGCCCAGCTGCTTCACGATGCGCTCCACCTCCTCCTCGGTGGACCGCAGCAGGGCGTTGCAGAAGGCCACCAGTTCCACGGCGCGCCTCACCTTGGCGGTGAGCTCGTCCACCCCGATGCGGTCCTCCTGCAGGTCGCGCATGATGGCCTCCAGTTCGGCGTAGGCGGTGTCGTAGGTGAGTCGCTCGTCAGCCATCGTGCTCCACGGCGGTGATGGTGCTCCGGGTGGTCCCGTGCGCAAAGGTCGTCACCACCTCGTCGCCGGGGCGCAGGGCCGCCGCATCGTTCACTGCGGCACCGTGCAGGCGGGTGATGCTGAAGCCCCGCAGCAGCAGTTTCTCCGGGCGCAGCAGCCCGATAGCGTCCTCGAGCCCGCGCAGGTGGCTGGCCATCAGGTGCAGGCCCTGTTGCGCCGACCGGGCCACGAGCGCCCCGGCCTCCGCTAGCCGCACGCGCTCCACCTGCCGCAGGCGGCGAACAGGCGCGGAGACCAGCTCCCGAACGGCACCATCCACCCGGCGCCGTTCGGTGCCCACGCGCGCCGCCGCCGCGTGCGCCAGCCGGCCCTGCCGCGCGTGCAAGGCCGTGCGGTGGTCGGCGAAGGCCGCGAACACCTGATGCCGCAGGGCCGTCATGCGGTCCAGCAGCGCCTGCGCGAAGCCGTGCGCGTGGTCCACCAGGTGGTCGGCCACGTCGGTGGGGGTCTTGAAGGGGCGATTGGCCAGGCGGTCGATGACGGTGATGTCCACGTCGTGGCCGATGCCGGTGAGCACCGGCAGGGGCAGGCGCGCCACCGCCCGCGCGAGCGCCAGGTCGTTGTACGCCTCCAGATCGAGCTTGCTGCCGCCGCCGCGCACCAGCACCACCGCATCGAAGCGCGCGGGGTCGATGCGGGCCACGGCACGGCCCAGCTCGTAGGCGGCGTTGTCGCCCTGCACGGCGGTGTGGAACACCTGCACATGGAAGCGGAAGCCGTGCTCGTTGTCGGCCAGGTGGCGGGTGAAGTCGGCGTGGGCGGCCGAGCCCACCGAGGTCACCAGCGCGATGCGCTGCATCACGCGCGGCACGGGCAGGGTGCGGTTGAGGTCCAGCAGGCCCTCGTGCTCCAAGGTGGCCAGGGTGGCCTGCTTGCGGCGCTCCAGGGCGCCCAGGTTGAAGGCCGGATCCACCGCTTCGATCACCAGGCTGAGACCGAAGACCAGGTGGTAGGTGGTGCGGGCCTCGAACAGGATCTCCACGCCCTCCTTCAGGATGGCATCGGCCTCGGCGCCCAGGCCGGTGCGGATGCGGGCCAGGGTGTCCTGCCAGATCACGCCGCGCATCACGGCCACGCGCGCCCCGCCGCGGTGCTCCACCAGCTCCAGGTAGGCGTGGCGGTTCACCTTCAGGCCGGCCAGCTCGGCGCGCACCCAGAAGGTGCGGCCCCCGGCGGCCGCTTCGATCTGCCGCTGCACCGCGCGCGCCAGCTGGGCCAGCCCGTACACGGTGCGGGGATCGGTGGGGGCGGGCATGGGGGACATGCCCAAGGTATCACCGGCGGGCTCGTTCGGGAGCCCGACAAGGCGATACGTCGTTGCGCTCAGCGCTGCGAGCGCTCGCCGACGAGGGCGCTCACCACCACGTGCGGATGTTGTAGGTGTGCTGGGGTTGGTTGTTGCCATAGGCCACCCCCACCGCACGGGCCGCTTCGATCCTGGCCTTCTCGATGTCGACCCCGTCCTGTTGCTCCTTGAGCTTCAGGCGCCACTCCCGCTCGTCCAGGTCCTTCACGCGTTTCTTCATCTCGGCGAGCATCTTGTCCATAAGCTGGCCCGCGCCCGTGCGGCACTTGCTGTACGGATCGATCCGGGCGAGCAGGTCCCCGGCCTCGCGGGCGCCCGCTTCGTCCTGACTGCTGTTCCACGCGCTCTGCGCCTGGCCCAGGATGATGTCGCATTCGCGGTCGATCTTCTTCTGGTACAAGGGTCCGACGAGGGCCTTGCACTTGGTGTAGCATTCGGCGCAGACCTCGGGCACGCTCATCAGCTTGGCGATGGCCCCGTCCATGTCGGCCTTGCTCTCCAGGGCCTTGGCCTCGGTGATGATGAAGTCGCAGCGCGTGTTGTACCATTCAATGATCCGGGCGCGCCCCTTGTCGAGGAACGCTTGGTAGGACGGGTCCTTGGGCTTCAGCCCCTTCAAGGCGGCCAGGTAGGCCTTGCTCTCGGTCTCCCCCACCCCTTTCAGGGTCACCGTGTGGCTGGCGAACAAGGTGCCCTCCATCCCGTCGCCGATGTACAGCGTGACGTCCAGGGTGTAGACCTGCATCGGCGGGGCCGTGGGGGTGATGTCCTTGGTGAGGACCACGGCGTTGGCCGCCAGCAGGAAGCGCCGGTCCATCGCCGAGCCGCCCATGCCGTTCTCGGTGGCCACCCGGCCCAGCTTGTCGAGCAGGGCATTGCGCGCGATGTCCGTCATGCCCTCCGCCTGGTCGGGCACATAAGGGGTGAGGACGATGCGGCCGGCATCATCCATCTTGCCCAGGTCGTTCTGGGCGTAGGCCCCGGTGAGCACCGTGGACAGCAGGAGGGTGGACAGGAGCGTGCGCATGGGTTCGGCGTTGGGGGGGGGTTACTTCTCGCCGATGACCAGGGTGGCCAGTCCCAGTCCCTTCATCATCAGCTTGCTTTCGATCTGGTGGGTCTCCTTGAGGTACTTCTGCAGGCCCTTGGCCCAGCCCCGAGTGTCCGTCGGCTTGCCTGCCGCATCGTACAACGGGATCCGCACTTGTTCGAAGAGCATCCTGTTCTCGGTGGCATCCGACAGCGAGAATCGCTTCTGGACCGTGTTCTCGGACACCCAGTTCTCGATCACCGAGCTCAGCTCCTGGCCGCCATACTCGCTCTCAAGGTCGCCGCTGAAGGAATCCCACTTCTTGATCCGCAGCGACACCTCGCGGCCGTTGGCGAACATGTCCTCGAAGTGCTTCTGTAGCTGCCCGTTGAACAGGTCGAGCTGGGAGAGGATGGCCTCCTCCAGCAGGACCGCCAGCTCGCTCGTGTAGCTCTGCGGCCCCGTGCCGCTGGCGCCGGCGACCTGCTTGTCCGTGTAGGCATCCAGCCCCTGCAGGTTAAAGGTGATCGACCGCTTGGGCCCCACCTCGTTCACCGTCCAGGTCATCTGCATCCAGATGTCCGCCTTGGCCACCTTCTTCAGCTTGTCGATGGGGGTCTCGCTGACACCGCTCCCGCTCTTGCTGGTGTTCATGGCATCTTCGGCGGCCTCCGCCTCCAGGGTCTTCAGGCTCGACTCCAGGTTCTTCAGCGGGAAGCCGCGGTCGGTCATCAGCTGATTGATCTTGCTGATCACCAGCAGCAGGTCGCTGCTCTCCTGTAGCGCCCGCTTGTAGTCCGGGGCCTTGGTCGGCTTGCCCTGGTTGTCGAACTCCTGGACGAAGCCGTTCTGCACGCACCAGTTGTCACTGGGCACCACCATGATGGTGGGTTTCTTGGCCTGACCGTAGAGGGAGGTGGCGAGCAGGAGCAGCGCGCCGGCAAAGAGGTGGCGATGGGTTCTCATTTCAATATGCCGTCGGTGATGAGTTTCTGTTTCAGTTCGGCGCGCAGGACCCGCACGGCCTGTTCCACCGTCTTGGTCTCCTCGGCCTTCTTCTTGTTGCGGTGGTACTTCTGGCCGATGCGTTCGTCCTTCAGCGAAACGAACTTCTTGTAGGGTCCGTCATCGGCGAAGAACGTGTTGAAGTAGTCCTCGTACTTCTCCCGCGCGTTCACCTCGAAGAGGAGCGGCCGCTGCTCGCAGCCGGGCTGCCCTTCGCGGATCCCGTTGAAGAGCACCTCGTTGACCGCGTTCTTCTGGGCCTGCTCCACGGCGTCGAAGCGGTTGCGGCCCTGGCCCCAGGCGAGAATGGTCTGCGACCCATCGAGCTCCACACCGATGCAACGGCACCGGTAGGTGTAGTGACCCGCCACCCGCTCCTGAGCGGACAGGCCGGATGCGAGCGCCAGAGCGAGCAGGGTGATCAGTGCTTTCATGGGTGCGTGTTCAGAATCCACTACCAAGGCCCTTGCAGATCCCCGCAGCCTCCAGGTCCTTGCGCAGGTTGGCGGCATCCACCGACACGATGACACCGATCTTGTACTCCTTGCCCACCTTGAGCCGGTCGCCTTCGGCGACCATCCCGCCGTTGGTGACCTGCACGAACTTCATGTACTTGCCGCCATCCTTGAAGAACTCCCGGAAGAAGTCCGCATGTTCCTGCTCGAGATTTGGGCCACATAGCGGATTCTGCCCGGGCACACGGTCCTTGCCGGGGAAACCCCGGAAGACCACCCCGTGCACGGCGTTCTTCTTGGCCTGTTCGGTGGCTACCGTGGCATTTTTACTGTAGGACCAGACCTTCACCTGGTAGGTGCCCTGGCCGCCGGTGTTCACCGCTTCCAGTTCGTACCGCCATTGCTCGGTGTCCTTGTCGGCCTTCTTGCCTTGTGCGTTCGCCGCGCCCACCATCAGCAGGGCGCAGAAAGGGAGGAATAGAGCTCGTGTTCTCATGATCATCGTTTTTGCTTCAACAACATCCCGGGTTGCACCTTGTCCGATCCGCTGAAATGGGTGCGGTCCAGCACCGGTGCACCGTCCGCCGAGGCGCGCTGCTCACCCGCCGCAAAGCGGTTGTCCCACACCTTGCCCCGCTCCACTTTCACGGTAGCCACGGACTTGTAGGTCCTTTTGCCGGTCTTCGGGTCCTCCACCAGTTCGAGGGCCTCGAACTTCTCCCCACCATCCAGGCCCTCCTTCATGCCGATGAAGGCCGTCACAGGAGCGGTGGTCAGCACCGGGACCCGGGGCTTGAACACATCGTACTCCCGTTGGAGCTTGGCGATCGTGGCGTCCACGTTCCGCACGGTGGCCTGCCGGACCACCTGGTCGATCTCGCCGCCCTGGTCCAGGTTCGCCGCCACCAGCGTGCGCGACTTGTCGCTTCCCACGAACACCAGGTTGAAGAGGTCGGTGTTGTCGAACGCCGCCTTCCTCACGCTGTCCACGTTGCGGCCGTCCATCCACAGGTCCTTCCAGAACACGGCCTGGGTGCTGTCATTCCAGACCAGCTGGTAGAGCCATGAGGTGGTCCACACCGAGTATCCGTCCTTGGTGGCCTGGTAGGTCGCGCGCGCCGACGCGAGGGCCAGCTGACCCAGCAACTGGGTGGTGTCCACGCTCTCGAGGGTGCCCTCGAGGATCGCCCGGGCCACCGGCTCGTTGGCCACGAAATTGAGCTTAGAGAACAACACGAAGGTGTTGGGGATCATCTCGTCCCCCACGGCGCCCTTGAACGCATCCGTGTTGGCCGCCCCCTGGGCGATGAGGTAGTCGGTCTGCGATGCACCATAGGCGCCGCGCTCCACCACCAAGGCCCCGTCCATGGTGCCGTCCTCCTTGCGGTTGAACCACTTGGCCACAAGCTGGTTCGCCAGTTTCGTCTCCTTGATGAAGCGCTCGGCTTGGATGGGAACGTCCTTGGCCGCACTGTCGAGCACCCCGGCGCTGAGGCCCCCGGTGACCTCGCTCAGCGCACCGAGCATGGAACTTTGCCCCTTGTTCTGTGCGCGCCGGCCGGCCAATAGCCGATCGGTCTGGGACACGGGGTACTTGGTGACGTCCAGCACGTTCGAGGCGACCCGATGGTCGTTGTACTTGTCGGGGAAGGGCTGCTCATGGTAGGCCTTGGTCACCACCTCCTTGTTCGGGAAGTCCCCCGCCTCCACCAGCACCATGTGCAAGGAACTTCGGCGGTACTTCGCCATGACCGCTGATTGGGCACCGGCCCCCATCGCCACCAAAAGCACACAGGCTACGAACAAGGACCGGGATGCAAGGCTCGGCATGGTGGCGCGATCGACGGATATCAGGCAAGTATGAGGAAATTCTTGATGCCTCCGAACGAACGCCCCGGCCGTTCCGCAGAACGCCGGGGCGCCGTCCTGGTCCGTTCCCACGCAGGAACGGACCCACCGCTCACCTCAGAAGCGGACCGCCGCGCCGAGGTTGATGATGCTGACGCCATAGCCGAGCTCGGCATAGGCGCCCACGTTGCGCGTGAAGAAGTAGCGCGCCCCCACGAAGGTGCTCCAGTCGCCATAGCCGCGGCGCGGCCGGCTGTTGGTGCTGTAGGTCGTGGTCTCGCCGTTCACCGTGCGGGTGCTCTCGTTGCGGTAGCCCACGATGGCGTAGCCCAACATGACACCGGCGTACAGGTCCAGCTTGTGCGCGGGCACGTATTCGCTGAGGTGCCAGGCCACGCGCGCGCCGATGGTGGTGCGGGTCCAGCGCTCGTCGTAGGTATAGGTGACGCTACCGTAGCTGTCCTCCTCCAGGCGGCGCGTCCAGCGGTGGGCCAGGAAGCCGCCCACGCCGATGACACCGGGTCCGGCCTTGACCACGCCCCCCTCGGCACTGAGGCAGAAGGTGGGGCTGTTGCTGTAGTGGTCGTTGTAGTTGCCGTAGTAGCCGGGGCGCACGCCGCCCAGACCGATGCCGGCGTTGAGGGCCACGTGACCCTTGCCGAAGGCCGGGGCGGGATCGGCGTCCTGCGCGGGCGCCAGGTGGGGTGTGATCCCGCACAGCGTGCTGGTGAGGAGAAGAAGGCGGAAGGTGGCTTGCGTGTTCATGGTGACCAGGGTGTTTGTGTGGTTCGTCGAGTGCGACGGGTCAAAACTCCCCTGGTGGGCTGCGCTTTCCTTGTGCGGCAGAGGATCCGGTGGGGCTGGGTGAGGATCCGGTGGAAAAGGAAGCGGCGCCCGGTGGGCGCCGCCTCTTGCCTGCGATCTCGCGCCGGTCAATGCGTGAAGTACCACCGCGCACCGAGCAGCACGGTGTGGTAATGGTCGCGGAAGGTGACGTCGAAGTGCGTGTCCAGATTGGCGGAGCGGCCGCTGGGGTCGGTGGCGTAGGTGCGCTTGCCCATGCCGTTGAAGCTGTACTCCACCTGCGCGGTGAGCTGCTTCCAGATGTGGCGCTCCAGGCCCAGGCCCAGGTTCCACCCCACCGCCACACGACCTTCGTCCACCTCGTGGTAGTCGCTGCTGCCGGGTGAGTCCATGTCATAGCGGTAGCGCACCGTGCCGAAGGAGAGGCCCAGCCCGCCGAAGGCGAGCCACTGATCCTTGAGCACCACGCCGGCGCGGGCCCGCAGCAGGCCAAAGAAGGTGAGGCGCTGGTCGCGCTCCTCACTCACGGCGACGAACGGGGTGGAGGCCGAAAGCGCATGGTCCTCCTCCGCCTTGGCGCTGGAACGCATCAAGGCCAACGACCCGCCCACGACGAAGTTGCCCATACGCCGGTCGTAGCCGCCCTGCACACCGAAGACCGGACCGGTCATCAGCCGGGTGTACTTGGTGCGGATGCGTTCGTTCTCGAACGCGGGGTTCCAGAAGGCCTGCGAACGGTCGTCGGTGCCGTTGGAGACGGTGGTGTTGCCACTGCCCAGTGCGGGGCCCAGCAGCACTCCGGCATGGAAGCCGACCCACGGGCCTCCGGTGGTCTCCTGGGCGCGGGCGCTCCATGGAGCGGCGGTCATCAGGGCAAGAAGTGGGATCGTACGGAGCATCATGGGATCAGTGTTTGAGGATGATGGTGGTGGCGATCGAGCCGTTGGTGGTGAAGGCCCTGATCACATGGAGCCCGGGCGAAAGGTCGCCGATATCCAGCGACCCGAGCGCTTCGGTACGCCCGCCGGTGATCACCCGGCCATCCGCCGCGATCAGGTCCACGGCCACGCCCGCCCCGAGGTCGGGCAGGAACACCTGGTCGGTGGCCGGGTTGGGGAAGGCGCGCAGGCTGGTCGACCGCACGAGCTCCGGGACCGCGGTGGTCGCGTCCTCCCAGTGGATGCGGAACCCTGGTGCCCATGCCTGGGCAAGCACGTCCCATACCGTATCCACCGTGTTGTACAGGCCGTCCCCGGCCGGGTCCAACAAGGTCCACCCCTTCAGTTCGAACGCACCGCCCGGGGGCCTGCTTTCGCGATCAATGCGGTCCTGAAAGCCCTGGGCATCGTAGGTGTAGGTGCGTCGTTCACCCTGCTCCGTGGTGGCGAACAGCTCGATCTTGGTGACCTGCCCGACCCGTCCGTCCGTGTCGTAGATGATCATGGTGCTGTCCGTGGTGACCCACACCACACCCAGCGTGTCCGCCACGATGCCGATGGGCCGGTCCAGCGGATCATTGGTCACGCGATCGCGGGATCGCAGGACGGGCACTCCCCCATCATGGACGAAATGGAGCAGGCTGTCCTGGGCGCCGGTCGGCCCCCTGAACACGTTCACACTGCGCGTCAGTTGCCAGGCCCCGGAGAGCCAGGTATAGCGCTCGGCCTGCGCCAAACTGTCCTGCGCATCATAGCCGTACACCGAACTATCCCCGGCCAGGATCGTGCCCATGAGCTGGTCGAACGCCAGGTATGTCCACGTGGCGCGCTGGCCTCCTGAGGTCCATGTCGTTGTGATCCGACCGGCCAGGTTCCAGTTCCCCGTTAGCTGGTCGAACACGTTATAGTCCCGGGTCGTCTCGCGACCTTGAGCATCAAAGGTGACCACGTATTGGGTGATCGTGTCCCACTGTCCCGCGTTGACGAATTCGGCATAGCCGATGCGGTGGTGCTGGCCGATGGCCGATGCAGCGATCAGAAATGAGAGGGCTGTGCATGCAGCATGTCGAGCGATGTTCATGGTCGTGTTGAGTTGGTCGTTCGGATGAGGGTTGACTTGGAGCTTTGCAGGGGTGTGATCGATCAATGGATCATTCGTTCACGCCGAAGGCGAAGACCTTCTGCCCGTTCATGAAGGCGTACTCGCCGGCGGCCAGCGGTGCGTCAAGAGCGATCTCGTACACCTGGTCGCCCAGGTGGGTGAAGGCGATGCGCATGCGGTTGTCGGTGACCTCGCTGCTCGAGTGGTGGTAGAAGGCGTGGCTGCTCTTGCTCATGTCCACGTACCGGTCCTTGCGGGCGCCGCGCACCTCGAAGCGCACCAGCTCGATGATGTCCGACGGGTCCTGCCCCGGATAGGTCTTCACCACGAAGCGGGGCAGGGCGGTGGCCGCGAAGCGCACGTTGGAGCGGTCGCCGGGGATCTTCTTCGATGAGACGCGACCGCCGAAGCCGCCGTAGCCGCCGCCGGAGGAGGCGTTGCTGGCCTCCTGTTTCTCCAGGGGTTTGTAGCTGCCGTCGGTCTCGCGGGTGTACACCTGGTGCAGGAACTCGGGGCCGCCGGCGGCGGGTGCGGCCTCCGCCGGGCGCTGGGCGGAGCCGCCGGCCGTGTACACGTATGGGTTGGCCAGGGCCTGCTGCAGCGCCAGGATGCGGGCGGCGTCGTGATGGTCGATCGCTTCCTGCAAGGCCACCCAGTTGGCGCGGTCGCGCTGGAGCCCGGCGGCGGCGGCGTAGTTCTGTTCGGCGGCGGCCTGGGCGATCAGGCGGTCCAGCTGGCGGATGTGCGCCTCCAGCCCTTCGGTCTGGGCCGCTAGGGATGTGGCGGTGAAGAGGAGCAAGGCGGCGAGGCCGCGGACGAAAGGGGTGCGGAGGGAAGGGATGCGGGTGGCCATGGGTGCTTCGGTTGATGGGTGATCGTGCGGTGACGGACCAAAATTCCAGCGGCCGCACGGCCCCTTCCATGGCGATCGAGGATCCGGCAGGGTGGAGCGAGGATCCGGCACCCAGCCCGGCCTGCGTTCTAGGTTACAGGCGCTCCAGCACCTCCATGAGCTCGGCCTTCTGCCTCCGGCTCACCGGCAGGTTGGCGCCGTCGCTCATGATCACCTCGCCGCCCTCGCCCTTGACGTAGCGGCGGATGTGCTTGCGGTTGATCAGGTGGCTCTGGTGGATGCGCACGAAGCCCTGCCCGCCGAGGAAGGCGTCGAACTCGCTCAGCGGACGGCTCACCACCAGCGGCTTCTTGTCGCCTCGCACGTTCACCGAGGTGTAGTTGTTGTCGCTGGTGCAGTACAGGATGTCGTCCAAGTGCACCACCACCAGGCCGCCCGCATCGGGCAGCGCCAGCTGGCGGTCGCTCATCAGCGTGCCCAGCAATGGTGCGATGCGGTCCGGTGCGGACGCATGGCCGACGCGCTCGCGCACGGCCTTGTTCACCGCGTCGTCCAGCTCCTCGGGGTCGATGGGCTTCAGCAGGTAGTCCAGCGCGTTGAAGCGGATGGCCTTCACCGCATAGCTCTCGTGCGCGGTGGTGAACACCACCTGCGGACGCAGCGGGGCGACGGCCTTCAGCAGATCGAAGCCGGTCATGTCGCCCAGTTCTACGTCCAGGAAGAGCAGGTCCGGACGCTTGTCCTTCACCAGCGCCACGCCACCGGGCACATCGGCCGCGGTGCCCACCAGGTCCAGTTCGGGATGGCGGCGGCGCAGCAGGCCTTCCAACGCCATGATGCAGATCGCTTCATCGTCGATGATCGCCGCCGTGGTCCGGTTCCCGCTCATGGGCAAACGCGATCAGCACCGCGCACCGCAAGCTACCATCCGACCCGCGTTCGGCCAAGCGGCACGGCCAGCGACGGGACCTCCGCGGACCTAAGCCGCCAATTCCAGCGGCAGGTGGATCTCCACCCGCGTGCCCACCGGCACGTCCACATACGCGAAGCCGGCCGATGCGCCCTTCTGCTTCCGCACCAGGTCCAGCCGGCTGCGCGTGATGGCGGTGCCCAGGCTGGTCTTCTCCTTGCTGACCGCGCTGCGCGGTTGCGCGCGGCCCACGCCATCGTCCTCCACGCGGATGCACAGCTGACCCTCCCATCGCTCCACATGCACGGCGATGTGGCCGGCGCCCTCCTTGCCCGCCACGCCGTGCCAGATGGCGTTCTCCACGAAGGGCTGCGCCAGCAGGGGCGGCACCAGCACGTCCGCAGGGTCCAGCGCGGGGTCCACCCGGATGCTGAAATCGAACTTGCCCTGGGCGCGGATGCGCTCCAGCTCCATGTAGGCGCGCAGCACCTCCAGGTCCTTGTCCAGCGGCACCTCGGCGAAGCGGCTGTTCTCCAGCACGGCGCGCATCAGCCGGGCGAAGCGCGCCAGGAAGCTCTGGGCGCGGTCCGGATCGTTGCCCTGGATGAAGCCGGCGATGGAGTTGAGCGCGTTGAAGATGAAGTGCGGGTTCATCTGGCTGCGCAGGGCCTGCGTCTCGAAGCGGGCGGCCTCGCGTTCGAGCTCGGCCGTGCGCCGCGCGAACTCCTGCTTCCGGCGGCGGCGGTCCAGCACGAAGGCCGCCCCACCGCCCAGCACCAGCAGGACCCCGCCACCCGCGGCCGCCAGGGTGCGCGTGCGCTGCCGCTCGATGCGTGAAGCGGCCTCGGCGCGCTCCAGGGCGAGCTGCTGCACGTGGGCGAGGCTGTCGGCCATCTGCTTCTTCTCGAAAGCGGCCCGGGCCTCCAACCGTGCCACCTCATTCATGGTGCTGTCCGTGAAGAGCCGGAGCTGAATGTCCTTCGCCTCCTTGGTCGCCGCAAGTGCCGACCCTGTTCGCCCCCCTGCTTCGTACACCGCAGCCAAGCGGTCCAAAGTCCGGATGGTGTGCTGCTTCTCCCCGACATCACGACAGATGCGGAGCGCCTCTGAATAGGCGCGGTCCGCGTCCTCGAGCAAGCCTTGGCTCCTATGGATGTCTCCGGACACAAGCAGCGCTTCCCGAAGCGTGCTCCGATCGCGCCTCTTCCGGGCCTCCCACAGTGCACTGTCCACCGTCAGGCGGGCACGATGAAGGTCCCCGAGCCGGAGAAATGCCGATCCAATTCCCGTCAGGAAGAGGTCGACGAAACGCTGATTGGCGTTCGCGCGCGCCGCACCCAGCGCCTCCTGCAACGTCTTCAGGTCCGAGCGGACAGATGCTTCGCCGACCATGGCCGATGCACTGTGGATGCGCCCATCCCTGTTCAACCTGAGCAGGGCCATCAGTCCTAGTGTCGTGGTGGAGATATCCTCCATGCCCACGACCATGGCGTACTTCCGCGCATCCGCGTAAGCCGCGTGGGCCTCTTCCGGTCGATGCAAGGCGGCGAGCAGGCTCCCCATGTTCATCTTCAGGACCGCGAGTTGGAGGGTATCGCCCAACGCGGCCAATTTCGTTTCGGACGCGAGGAGGAGATCCAACGCTCCAGCGAGGTCTCCTCGGTTCGTCTTCAGTTCGGCATAGTTCACCGCGCCGGCCTGCCAGATATGCGGGTTGTTCATCACCCAGTCCGAGGATAGGCCTGCCCGGAAAAGGTGGTCCGCACTGTCCACATCCCCGTTCCCCATGTAGGCGATGGCCTGGTCCAGGCGCACCAGTTCGATGATCGGCCTGACGGAACCGGTCGGTGGGGTGCGCAGCACCTCTCTGCCGATGGCAATGGCTGAATCCGGATGACCGGTCATGCTCAGCACGTTCATCAACATCCATCCGGTCTGGGCAAGATCGATGCTGTCGTTCAGGGCGAGGGCCTCGCTACGAGCGAGACGAAGCAGACTGTCCGCGGCAGGGAAGTCGCCCGCTTGAAGGCGGTTCAGGGCCAGATTCATCCACGCATGCATCAGAGGCACACGTGCACCGTTGCGCTCACGATCGGCGATCCGACCCAATTGGTACTGAAGGGCGCTGGTGTCATACCGGGCCTGAAGAACCTCATAGTGCAGGTCTTCGACGTCGTACCGCAGACTGTCCCCTCCGATGCGTGCAGCCGTCGCTTCCGCCTGTTCAAGCAACGCCCATGCACTATCCGGATGGGTGCGGTAAACGGACTTCACGGCTTCACAAAGCACGCGATACCGTGTCGTGTCCGCCTCGGTGGTCTCCGATGCACCACCGCCTCTGTCGCATCCTACGAGCGCGGCCCCGAAGGATGTGACCATGACCACCTGACGAAACGGTCGGCTACATCTACGCAGCTCGATCGTCCGATTGCGGTGGCGCTCCCCCCTCATCGCAACAAGGTCACGTGCCCCACCTTCTCCAGCTCGTTGTTGTTGCCGTCGCTGTAACGCAGCTTCCACACATACACACCGTCCTGGGCGCGCACGCCGCTCACCGTGCCGTCCCACGGCACCACCGTGCCGGCGCACTGGTGGATGAGCTCGCCCCACCGGTTGAAGATGCTGAACGCGCGGAAACGCGCCGCCGGATACACCACCGGGAAGAACAGCTCGTTGTTGCCGTCCCCGTCCACCGTGAAGGCGTTGGGCACGTTCACGCAGGTGGGCGGGTACACCGTGACCTCATCGGTGCTGCTGCAGCTGTCCGTGCTGGTCACCACCAGCGTGAACGCCACGGCGTCCGTGGCATCGGCGGGCAGGTAGTACGGTGGCGCGCGCTCCGCGCTGTAGGGCTGGCCGTTGACGAACCATACGTACGTGCTGTTGGGCGCGAAGGCGGCGTTGAGCAGCACCGTCTCGCAGTCGGCCTGCGGATCGGCCATCAGCACGGCCAGCGGCGGGGCGTTGACATCCACTACCACCCACGTGCTGTCGCGGCAGCCATCCGGGCTCGTCACCGCCAGGGCGATGGTGTCGTTGCCCAGGCCGGACGGCACCAGGCCGCTGCCCGCGGGATCATTGCCGACGAACGCGCCGTTGAGGTACCACCACCAGGCCACGGCGTTGCTGCTGGTGTCGGTGATGGGGATGGCCTGCCCCAGGCAGGCGGGCCCGGGATCGAAGCCGGCCAGCGGGCGTTCCAGCAGGGTGAAGGTCGTGGTGGCCGTGTCCGCGCAGGGGCCCGGCAGTTCGGCCACCAGCGCCAGGGTGTGCGTGCCGGGCGTGCTGTACGGCGTGGCGAGCACCGGCCCCTGCCCCACCAGCTGGCCGTTGATGCTCCACGCGAGCGTGGCCTGCGGCGGGGTGCTCGTGCTGGTGGCCACCAGCTGGGCGGGGTCGCCGCACGGGTCGTAGGGATCGAGCAGCAGGCCGCTCACCGGCGTTTCCAGGCCCACCACGGTCAGGGCCGTGCTGTCGCGGCAGCCGGTGAGCAGGTCCTCCACGGTGACGGTGATCAGCTGGGCGCCCGGTGCGGTGATGGCCTGCGGCAGCGGGCTGGGGCTGTACGACACGGTGTCGCCGCCGAGCGTCCACACATAGCTCAGGTTGCTGCCCGTGGTGCCGGTGGCGCTCAGCGTCAGGTCGAAGGGCACGCAGAACACGGTGTCGGCCACGCTCAGGGCCAGCACCGGGGCCTCCACCACCTCCACCTGGATCGTGTCCGCCGAGGGGCACAGTGTGATGTTGCTCACCACGGTGAGGATCACGTCGTAGGTGCCCGCTGCGGCATACGTGTGCGTGGGGTTGGGGATGGAGTCGAAGCTGCCGTCGCCAAAGGACCACAGCAGGCCCACGAGGCCCGCGCCGCTCGCGCTGAAGCTCACCGCCTCGCCCAGGCACACGGTGGGGTCGCTGAGGGCGTCCACCACCGGCAGGGCCAGCACCTCGATCACCTGCGTGGCCGTGTCCACCCCGCAGCCCAGCGCCACCAGCTGCACGGTGTAGGTGCCCGGATCCGTGTAGGTGAAGGCCGTGTTGGTGCTGATGCTCGTGGTGTTGTTCGCATCGCCGAAATACCAGATGCTGGCCGTGTCGCCCACGCTGAAGTTGGTGAAGGTGCTTGTGACGGGCGCGCAGCCGATCACCGTGTCGGTGCTGAAGAAGGCCGTCACCTGGTTGGGCAGCACGGTGACGGACCAGGTCGCGGTGTCGGCGCCACATTCGTTGTACACCTCCAGGGTGATCGTCCAGGTGCTGTCCTGCACGTACTGGTGGAACCAGGTGGGCGCACCGTTGGTGCTCACGGTGCCGTCGCCCAGCTGCCAGTACGCCGAGTCCACCAGGCCGTAGCTGTCGTTGCCGATGAACACGGTGTCCGCCAGGCAGTAGATCAGTTGATCTGTGCCGAAGGAGGCCACTGGCAGCGGGTGCAGGGTCACCAGCAGCGTGTCGCGATCGGCGCCGCAGAAGTTGCTCTGCTCGTACACCAGCGTGTACAGCGTGTCCGCGAACACCGGCCCCGGCAGGGCGAAGGGTCCCGGCTGCACCGCGTTGCTCACCACCACGCCGTTCACCCACCAGGTGTGGGTGGTGTTCACCATCACCAGGTCGTTGGTCACCTGCACCAGGCCGTCGCCGCAGCTGTCCGCCACGGTCCAGGTGAGCTGTGCGGTGGGCGCTTCGGTGATCACCAGCGGCTGGCTGATGGTGTCGCTGCATCCGGCCCCGGAGGTGGCCACCAGCTGCACGGTGTACGTACCGATGGCCGAGTACACATGCTGGGGGGATTGTTGCGTACTGGGCAGGCTGAGGTCGCCGAAGTCCCAGGTCCAGGTGCACCCACAGGCGGTGCCGTTCAGGAAGTCGACCTGCGCGTTCACGCAGGCGCTGTCAGGCAGGCTGAAGTCCGCCACGGGAATGGGTTCCACGGTGACGGTGGTGCAGTGCGTGCTGTCGCACTCGGTCGCCGGATCGGTGTAGGTGTAGCAGAAGAGCGAAGGGCCCAGCGGGAGCGTGTCGGGGTCGAAGGTGTTCGGCCGGTCCCACACCCCGCCGGCGGGCGTGCCCTGCAGGGTCTGCACGGGGTCGTACACGCACAGCACGAGCGGCGCACCGGCGAAGCTGGGCGGCAGCGGGTCCACCGTGATGTCCACCTGGTCCTGCGTTTCGCACGAGGCCGAGCCGACGGTGTAGGTGAGCATGTACGTGCCCACCACGGCCGGGTCGAAGGCGTAGCCGGGCAGCACGTACGCACCGCTCCAGTCGCCGCCAGGCGGATCACCCACCAGCGGGAAGGGCGCATCGCCGACACAGGCCGAGGTGTCGTTGCCCGCAAAGGCGATGAAGGGTGGCACCACCACGTTGACGGTGGTCCACGCGCTGTTGATGCACTGGGTGTTGGGGTCCTGGTACGTGTAAAGAAGGCTGTCGGGGTCGTTGGGCGGGGTGACGCCATTGGGCGTGTACAGTCCGGACGCGGTGACATTGGGGCCGCTCCACGTGCCGCCCGGGGGCGATGCGGGCAGTTGCTGGGCGAAGGGCTGGTCGCAGAAGGTGGTGTCGATGGTGAGGCTCAACACCGGCAGGGGGTCCACCTGCACAGTGAGCTGGTCGACCACGATGCAGCCGTTGGGGTCGGGATAGGTGTAGGTGAGCAGCTGCGCACCGGGCCCGGCCAGCGCCGGATCGAACAGACCGGTGGCGTTCACACCGTTGCCGCTCCAGGTGCCGCCCAGCGGATTCGGCGCCAGTTGCACGGCCAGGTCGTTCACGCAAAGCTGGTCGTCAAGCCCGGCATCCACGGACGCGCCGGGCACCACCTGCACCTGCACCGTGTCGTCCACCGCACAGGAGCCCGCGCCCACGGTGTAGACCACCAACTCGGTCGAGACCGCACCCGGGGTGAAAAGACCCGCGCCGTTCACCCACGTGCTGTTGCTCCACGTTCCGCCAGGCTGGTCGGCCACCAGCTGAAGGTCGCCGCTGTTGAGGCAGATCAGCGTGTCGGGGCCGGCGGTCACCGGCGCCGGCGGCAGAACCACGGTGACGGTGATGGTGTCGCTGTTGACGCAGCCGTTGAGATCGGTCACCGTGTACACCAGCGTGTCGGGGTCGTTGGCCGGTGTGATGCCGCTCGGCAGGTACTGATCGGGCGGCACCACGTGCGGGCCGCTCCAGGTGCCTCCCGGGGTGATGGGCAGCAGCGTGATGGGGATCGGCTGATCGCAGGCGGTGAGGTCCGGGCCGGCGTTCGCGGCGGGCAGCGGATTCACCGTCACGGTGACATCGAGCTCGCTGATGCACCCGCCCACATCGCCTTCCACGGTGTAGGAGGTGGTGGCCGTGGGCGCCACGACCAGGGTGCTGCCCGAGCCCACCGGCGCGCTGCCGATGGACCAGGTGTAGCTCGTGGCGTTCACCGCGACCAGGGTGCTGCTGTCGCCCACGCAGATCGTCGAGGGGTTCGCCACCACGCCGAGCACGGGCGCCAGGATGATGTTCACGTCCACCGTCGCGGGCGGCCCATCGCACACGCCCAGGTATGCGACCACGGTCCACAGGCCGTCCTCCGCCGGGCCCACGGCCGGGATCACCACGGTGTCCGTCGCAAAGGTCACGCCCAGGGGCGAGGTCCACACGAAGGTGGCGCCGGGCACATTGGTGGCGCCGAGGGTGAGCGGCTGTCCCTGGCAGATGTCGATGGGCCCGGGTGGCACCATGCTGGCCGGTGGATCGGGATTGGCGATCACCGGGTTGCTCGCCGTCACCGGTCCGCACACGCTCGTGACCGTCACGGAGATGGTACCGCTCGCGTTGATCGTCACCGGGCCGGGGATCGGCAGGGTGGAGCTCGACGGCGTGGCCGAGGGCATGCTCCACAGGTAGGTGAGGATGGGCGTGCCGCATGTGGTGTAGGTGGCCGCCGGATTGGCCCCGTCCCCTTCACAAAGCGAGAGCGCACCACCGAGCTGGACCACAGGGTCATCGAACACCGTGACGGTGACCGGCGCGCTTTGCTGCCAGCCGCAGCTATTGAAGGCACGAAGGCGGACCGCGTAGGTGCCGGGCGCGGTGAACTGGATCGACGGCGAGGCGCTGGTGGCGCCGCCATTGGTCCATTGCCAGGCCGCCGTGGCGCCACAGAAGCCCGAGCCGCTCACCACCCAGTCCCATTGCACACTGCAGTTGTCGGTGAGGTCGGTGGTGTTCTGCAGGTTCAACGTCACCGGGTTGCACAGCCCCACCTGCGTGGTGTCGAAGGTGGGTACGAGCGGGGGCTCGATGCAGATCTGCTGAACCAGATCATCTGTTCCGCAGGCCGGATTGTTCACATTCAGCGTTACGTCATAGATCCCTGGTTGTGAAAAGACAACCGTTGCGTTCGGGTTTCCGGGGAATTGTGACAAACTCACTCCGGTCATTGGCGAGACCATCCAAAGCTGAGCGGCCGGATCGCATACCACGGTCTGGGTACCAGGAAGCTGATATGCGTTCTGTCCTTCGGATTGACCGATCAGTTGCACCGTCGCACCCACACAGGCGGGAGATGGGATGATGTCGAAGTCGGCCATTGGTGCCTCGGAGACGGGATAGGGGCCAGAGGTCGTCGTGTACGTATTGCATGGATTGGTCACCGTCACGGTGATCAGGAATGAATTGTTCGGCTGACCACAGGAGGTGTTCGCGTAGACATGGTCATGCGCAGACTGCGGAGGATGCGGAAATGATTGCACCACACCATCTCCCCAGTCTATCGTGTAGGTCGTGCCCGGACTGTTGTTCGGCCCCGGCGTCAATGTGAATGAAAGCTGGTCCCCCGCACAGATCCCACTATAGGAGGCCACTGGAGCGAACGTCGCTACAGGGAACTGCCCGATATAGATGTTGTAGACCTCCGTATCCGAGCAGCCGTTCGCATCGAACACAGTGTAGGTCAGCACGTAGGTGCCAAACCCTGAATACGTGTGGCTCAGGGTGTTCCAGGGCATGGGTAGAACCCCCGTGCCTGTACCGTCGCCCCAAGTGATCGAGTAGGTGGCCCCGGGCAAGGTGGACCCCATTTGCATGAAATCAAAGGCCCACGAACTACCTGTGCAGTATGAAAACGTCGGAACGCCGAAGAAATTCACGAACGTCACACCGTTTCCAGTGATCGCCGTCAAGCTGGCGATGGACGCATTGGTTACATTCAGGAGTTGGGTGTCCGAGCAGGTCGCTCCGGTGGTATCGGTCACCAAGACCGTGATGGTCATTGCTCCAGCACTACTCGGACTGAACTGAGGGGATGAAGTGTTCGTCGCAGAAAAGGTTCCACTTCCCCCGGCGACCGACCAGGTATATGTGAATGGGCTATTCAGGCCCACAACCAACGCCGACAAACCAATGGTGTCCCCCAGACAGGGCGAGGTGTTTGAAGGTGTGATGGTGACGTTGCACTGCCCCACCACCCCACCGCCTGCGCCGACGAGCAGCGCGGCCAGGGCGGCTCGCATGCACCAACGGGGTGAACGGTCCATCCGGTCAAAGTTCGCGGGATCTTTCCACATGCCGCGGGCGTTGCCGTGTCTTGATCCACAGTTCACGGTGGATCAACGATCGCGTCGGGCCTGCGCCGGTGCGTTCTCCTCGGTGCCCCAAGGCCCGGAGCGCCCGGCCCATGCGTCCATGCGCTCGGCGACCGCCTCCAGCAGTTCCGCGGCATCACCGCCCTGCACGTGCAGTTCGGTGCGCTCCGCATGCCCCCGGCCATCGTGCCGCTGCACCACCAGCACCAGCCAGTAGGCGGGCGACTGCCCCATCACCAGGGCGGCGCCGCTGCCGTGGCGGCCTTCGGCGTAGTCCATCACCGTCACCGTGCACGGTGCCGTGGACGGCCCGTGCGGTGCCAGCGCCGCGTGCAGCTGCGCCGCAAGGGTCCGGGGTGCATGCGGCGGCAGGGGCGCGATGGTCACCTGGGCGGTGCTGTGGAGCAGGGTGGCGCAGAACAGGGCGGCGAGGAGGTGCTTGGGCGTCATGGCGTTCGTGTTGATGCCCCAAAGCACCGCCGATCGCCCGGCCCGGGCACGCTCCGCTGTGAGCCCGGCGGCCCCGATCTGGAAAGCGGCGGCTTGGTGCCTGTTGGGGACCTCTTCAACTGCGCTCTCCGGCCCCTTTTCCGCCCATGCTTTGCCGAACAATGGCCCCGTAGGCCCCGCTATGCGACCATTTTTCGGCTGTGCCTGACCACCACATGGTCACGGCGCCCATCATTCAAGACATCCCCAACAGGCCCTCAGGCCTTGCGCGTGTTCACCTCGATGGCCTTGGTGTTGTTGGCCACGGCCACCAACGCGCGGATCTGCTCGGCGATGGCACGGGTGAGGATGATGATCAGGAAGCCGAGCAGCGGACTGGCGATGAGGCCCACCAGGGGCGCATCGCCGGCCATCGCCGTGAACATGTCCAGCGGGCTGCGACCGTGACCGCCGCTGCGCCCCAGCAGCGCCATCACCAGGGAGGCGCCCGTGCCCACGATGGCCATCAGCGTGCCGAACCACTCGCCGCAGGTCTGGAAGAAGTGCGAGAACACCGGCAGCGCCACGAACTCCGACCCCGGGCTGACGAACTGGTTGATGCGGTCCTTGCGGTCCCACCAGAGCTGGAAGCCGATCCACAGACCGAAGAGGCCGAACAGGCCGATGAGGATGCCTGCCACACCACCCTTGAACATCACCGCCAACACCCCCAGGATGCTGAGCAGGTTGAGCGCCGCCAGCACCATGTAGAGGATCCGGAAGGGCTTGCGGAACAGCGCCCCGCCGTCGATGAGCGCGAAGTAGGGCCGCGCGAAGCCGGTGAAGAGGTCCAGCGCCGAAGGGGCCTGTGGGGGCGGTGCGCTGTGGGGGGCGTGCGGTTGGTCCATGCGGGGTGGGGGTTGGGCAGGGGCAGGAGCAGGGGCGGGGGGAGGAGACGAGCTTTCGGGCCGGGCCTCACGCAGAGGTGCAGAGGAAGCAGGGCGAGGGGGTTCTTCCGAAATGGGGACGGTGGTATGGGCAGGTACAGGAGGAGGGGCAGGGGCAGGGGCGGGTGCAGGGGCGGGTGCAGGAGCAGGGGCGGGTGCGGGCCGGGCCACGGGTGCGGCATGGGGCACTGGACGGGGCATGGCCGGGGGTGGCGCGGCCACCGACGGCATGGTGAGCTGTGGCACGATCATCGGCAGCAGGCCCGCCACGGCCGCCGCCACCAGAAAAGCCACGGCCGCCCACAACCCGGTGGCCGGCAGGGCCTCCACGACACCGGCGTCGATGCGCCATGCGGGCAGGCCCTCCTCCGCCAGGCGCGTGGCCCATTGCCAATGCCCGATGGCCAACGCTCCGGCGCCCACGATGCCACAGGCCGCCGTGGCCACCGGCACCCACGCGTGCCGCAGCACCGCGCATAGCGCTCCGGCCAGGGCACAGAGCACAGCGCACACGAGCCAGAGGTCCATTGGCACTCCGGGCTCCTCGGCCGGTGGCCGCACTGGATCGGGAGCACGGTCCGCCTGTTCACGCAGCAACCGGCGCGCCCGGTCCGCCGGGCTTTCATCGGCCGCCGCAGGGGGAGCGGACCGTGGTGTGGGCTCCACGTCCTCCGCGACCTCACCGGTGGCCCAGGCGCTGAGGTCAGGCACCTGGCCCAGCAGACGGTCCCAGCCGCTCTGCTGCCCCACAGGGCCCTCGGCCGTGCGCAGCTCGGCGAAGCCCAGGAACAGGCAGGCCAGGGCGGCGGCGAAGAAGAGCGGTGCGAGCAGGCGGGTCACGGGGTGGGGATCGACAGGATGCGGTCAGGGGGTGCCGAGCAGCTTCTTCTTCTCGGCGTCGTACTCGGCTTTCGTCAGGATGCCGGCGTCCAACAGCTCCTTCAGCTTCTTCAACTTGTCGGCGTTCTCCAGCGCGCTGCCGCCCTTGCTCTCGGTGGCCTGGGCGGAGGTCTTCGGCAGCGGGTCGTTCAGCGCGTCGGTGATGGTGATCAGGAACTGGTCGTTCGAGAAGGTCAGCGACCGGAAGAACCCCGACACCAGAAGGTTCGAGCCCTTGCTGCTCATGACGTTCTTGTCCGAGTTGGTGTACTTCACGATCTGGAAGCGCTTGGTGACATCCGCGTTGGGGTCGAGCGCCGTGTTGGAGATGTTGTACGATCACCCTATATCGCTTCATCCTTGGCTTGAGCGGCACGCGGTCTTCGGTTGGACTCCTCGGCCGAATGCCCGGTGCTCTTCCCGCTCAATCTGCGCGCCCAGCGCTCCTCCAGCTCAGCGACCTCCTCATCGGTCAGGTCGTCCTCCTGGGATTCTTCCTGGCGCAAGTGTATTCGGATCACTTCGAGCACGGAGATTTTCTTCTCCTTGCTGAGCAACTGCTGGATCTCGGCTTGTAGCTGGAGCGCGGCCATGACCTGGTGGTTCGCCCAGTAAAGGTATTCCATCCGAGCCTCGGGTCCGAGGGGACCGCAAGTGCCGAACCGTGTTGTAGGCCTTGAGCCTGTTGCGCATCTGATTCACCTGCAGTCCCGCTCAGTCTTCTTCGGAGATCTATCGTGGGCAAGTGTAGAGTTGCGCGATTTAGGGGCACGGGGGGACGGCACCTGCCCGCAACAGCCCGCCCCAGCCTAACTCCCGCGCCAGAGATCAGGGGGAAGACCCGCGCCAGAGAGGGGCTGGCGCCGTAGGCGAATTCCAACGGCTGCAGGGTGCTGCCTGTCGTGCGCGTCACGGCCTTCACCTTGCCGACCACCGTCCACTGGATGGCATCGATCTGCTCGCGCTCGTCGTGGATCAGGTCTGCGTTATGGCGCCGAAGGCACGGGAGGACGGCCCCTCTCGCACAAACCGCCCACGCCTAGCTCCCGCGCCAGAGATCAGGGGAAGACCCGCGCCAGAGAGGGGCTTACACCCGGGTCGCCCACCGCGCCGCCCACCTGCTTGCTGATGCGCTGCCCACTGGCGCCGTAGGCGAATTCCAACGGCTGCAGGGTGCTGCCTGTCGTGCGCGTCACGGCCTTCACCTTGCCGGCCACCGTCCACTGGATGACATCGATCTGCTCGCGCTCGTCGTGGATCAGGTTGCCCAGCTGGTCGTAGTGGTAGTTCGAGGTGCTGTTCAACCCCGCATCGTGCGACAGCTCCGGGGTGAGCGGCGGGGTGGTGTTCGGGTCGTTCACCGCCATGATGTCCTCCGTGGCCCCATCGTCGTTGGGGTCCACATCATCATCGTACAGCTCATACAACCGGTTGCGGATCAGTTTCGAGGGCGTCGGCGGGTTGATCGGCGGCACCGTCCCCTGGTATTTGTACTTCAGCGCATCGTACTGCGCCCCGCTCTGGTCCCAGCGGTCGGCCGTCAGGATGTTGCCGTTGGCATCGTAGGTGTAGCTGCTGCGGTAGGTGTCCGCCACCTGCTCACCCACCCCCGCCACCTGCGCAACGCCGCATGGGCTGCGGTCCCGGGCGGTGAACGTTTATGCCGTCACCACGAAACGACCAAACCACACACGCACTATCATGAACACGGCCCTCACCCTCCGCAGCCTCGTCGCCCTCACCCTTTGCGCCACGCTGGCCAGCTGCACCAAGGACGAACCCATCCGACCGGACCGCCCCGACGGCGCCGCACCCGCTTCCGCGGTGAATGATGCCCGAGGCCTGGGCGCCGAACTGACCGCCACGGGCAACGGACTGTCCAGCACGTCCGTGGACATCACGAGCGACACCCCGGCGGGCAGCACGAACACCGGAATGCCGAACGTGGCGCAGCACCAAGGGGCGGAACTGATGCCGACGCAGGCCGGCGGCGGCCCGGACACCGACACGCCGTTGGAGGACCCGGTGCGTTTGCAGGGCCTGGAGAACATGACCGCCGAGTGACCTGAACCTCGGGAACGGAAAGGGCCGACTTGTGCGGCCCTTTCGCATGGAGCCCCTCCCCTACTTTCGTCCGACCCATGGCCGCACCCGCTTCACCGGTGGACCGCGAGGTCCTGTTGCGCTTTCTGGCCCGGCTGGGGCAGGCGGAGCTGGCAGCTGGTAATGCGGCCCCCTTCGTGGAACGGGACCTGGGACTGATCGCCCGCGCGCATAGTGTGCGGGGTTTCACGGCCTTCGTGCTGCCTACGGTGCTCTTTCTGGAGCTGGATGAGGGCGGCCAGCACAAGGTGGATCTGGCTACGGGCCCCTACCGCATCGGTACCCTGCGGTTCGACCAGATCGAGGAGGTGCTGGTGATCGCCCGCGAGGCCCGGCAGGGCCTGCTGGACCCCGCCGCCGGGCTGGAGCGCCTGGAGGCTGTGTGGCGCTGGCCCCACCGGTACGGGGCCTGGGGCTCCATCGGCGGCTACCTGCTCACCAGCATCGGGGTGGCCGTGCTGCTGCGCCCCACCCTGCACGGGCTGGCCCTGAGCACGGCGTTGGCCCTGGCCTGCGCCCTGCTGATGCACGGGGTGCGCAAACGTCCCGCCTGGGCCGCGGTGGCCCCCGTGGTGGCCTCGTTCGTGCTGAGCGCCGTGGTGGCCTACGCCCTTCACCTGGGCGTCCCGGAACGGGCCACCAACCTGCTGATCCCGCCCTTGATCACCTTCTTGCCGGGCCTGACCCTGACGGTGGCCGTGATCGAGCTGGCCTACAGCAACACCATCAGCGGGGCCAGCCGCCTGGTGGCCGGCTTCGCGCAGTTGGTGCTGTTGGCCTTCGGGGTGGTGGGCGGCATCGGCCTGTTCGAGCATCCGGACAGCGCCGTGGACCTGCCCCAATGGCCCGGCCGTATCAACGCCGCCCTGCCCTGGCTGGGCGTGCTGGTCTTCGCCGTGGGGCTGCACGTGCACCAGAGCAGCAACCGCCGCTCCTTCGGCTGGATGCTGGTGACGGCCGTGGCGGCCTATGCGGCCCAGGCCCTCAGCGGCCAGCTGATCGATGGCGCCAGCACGGCCTTCTTCGGCGCGGCGGCCATGACCATCACCGCCCTGGTGATCGAGTTCCGCTTCGCCGGTCCGCCGGCCATCGTCACCCTGCTGCCCGCCTTCTGGCTGCTGGCGCCGGGCAGCTTCGGCCTGCGCAGCGTCACCGGCCTGGCCACGGGTGCGGGCGCCATCACCGATGTGTTCACCCTGCTCTTCGCCATGACCGGCATCGCCATGGGCAGCTTGATCGGCGCCTTTGTGTACAGCGTGGCCCTGCACCCGCGCAGCGTCACCTGGTGGCGGATGGACGCCCCGTGAGCCTTCGCCGCGCCGAAGTACCTTCGGGGATCCTTTCCAGCCCCATGCGCACCCTCCTGCTCCTGGCCCCGCTTCTGGTGAGCGGCTCCCTAGTGGCCCAGACCTTCACCCTCACCAGCACCGATGTGGGCGGCCAGGCCACCGACCAGCAGGTGTACAACGGCTTCGGCTGCACCGGCAGGAACCAGAGCCCCCAGCTGAGCTGGGCGAACGCCCCCGCCGGCACCAAGAGCTTCGCCGTGACGATGTACGACCCCGACGCGCCCACTGGCAGTGGGTGGTGGCACTGGGTGGTCTTCGACCTGCCCGCAAGCACCTCCATGCTGCCGACCGGCGCCGGCACCCCGGGCATGCCCGGTATACCCGAGGTGGCCGTGCAGAGCCGCACCGACTTCGGCGGGATGGGCTACGGCGGCCCCTGCCCGCCCGTGGGCCATGGCGCCCACCGGTATGTGGTCACGGTGCATGCCTTGGGGGTGGAGAAGCTGGGACTGGACGCCCAGGCCAGCCCCGCCTTGGTGGGCTATACCCTGAACGCGAACACGCTGGCCAAGGCCAGCCTCCTCTTTTACCACAGCCGTTGATCCACCGGCTACCACACCCTCATCGGCTCTTCCCGACAGGGCGCGGACCTTGCGGGAGGGCTCGGAGTTTTCCACGATCGTTCCACGTGGAACACACCGGGTTTTCCACGATCACTCCATGAGCGTGATGGACACCTACGACGTGGTGGTGGTGGGCGGCGGCCACGCCGGATGCGAAGCCGCGGCCGCCGCAGCCAACCTCGGCTCGCGCGTGCTGCTGGTGACCATGAACATGGGCGTCATCGGCCAGATGAGCTGCAACCCCGCCATGGGCGGCGTGGCCAAGGGCCAGATCGTGCGCGAGATCGACGCCCTTGGGGGCTACAGCGGCCTGGTGAGCGACCGCAGCGCCGTGCAGTTCCGCATGCTGAACCGCAGCAAGGGACCCGCCATGTGGAGCCCCCGCACCCAGAACGACCGCAACCTCTTCGCTGCCGAGTGGCGCCGCCTCCTGGAACAGACCCCGAACGTCCACTTCTGGCAGGACAGCGTGGTGCGCATCGAGGTGGCGGACAGGCGTGTGGCTGGGGTGGTCACCGGTTTGGGCATGCGCATCGCCTGCCGTGCCGTGGTGCTCACCAGCGGCACCTTCATGAACGGGGTGATGCACATCGGCGAGCGCCAGATCGGGGCGGACGCGCCGGCGAGAAAGCCAGCCATGGCATCACCGAGCAGCTGGTGGAACTGGGCTTCGAGGCCGGTCGCATGAAGACCGGCACCCCGCCCCGCGTGGATGGCCGCAGCATCGACCACAGCGCGATGGAAGAGCAGCCGGGGGATGAACGACCGGCCAAATTCAGCTACTCCCCCACCACCCGACCACTGCAGCGGCAGTTGAGTTGCTGGATGACCTACACCAGTCCCGAGGTGCATGACATCCTGCGCACCGGCTTCGACCGCAGCCCGATGTTCAACGGGCGTATCCGGGGCATCGGCCCCCGCTACTGCCCCAGCATCGAGGACAAGATCGACCGCTTCGCCGACAAGGAGCGCCACCAGATCTTCGTGGAACCAGAAGGCTGGGACACGGTGGAGACCTACATCAACGGCTTCAGCACCAGCCTGCCGGAGGAGGTGCAGCTGGCCGCCTTGCGCAAGATCGCCGGCTTCGCGAACGCCCGCATGTTCCGCCCCGGCTACGCGGTGGAGTACGATTACTTCCCCCCCACCCAGCTGCGGCACACGCTGGAAACGAAACTGGTGGAGGGCCTCTATTTCGCCGGGCAGATCAACGGCACCACCGGCTACGAGGAGGCCGCCTGCCAGGGCCTCATGGCAGGCATCAACGCCCACCTGAAGCTGCGCGAGAAGGACCCCTTCGTCCTCGATCGGGACGAGGCCTACATCGGGGTGTTGGTGGATGACCTGATCACCAAGGGTACCGAGGAGCCCTACCGAATGTTCACCAGCCGAGCGGAGTTCCGGATCCTGCTGCGGCAGGACAACGCCGACCTGCGGTTGACCCCGCGCAGCCACGCCCTGGGCCTGGCCGATGATGAGCGTCTGCGCCGGGTGGAGCGCAAGCAGCGCCTCAGCCAGGCCTTGGTGGACGGCCTAAAGGCCGAAAGCCCGGCGCCAGAAGCCTCCAACGCGGTGATCGTTCCACGTGGAACCACCCCCGTGAAACAGCGTACCCGGCTGTTCGACCTGCTCACCCGACCCCAGCTCACGTATGGCGATCTCGAGCCCTTGTTCGAGCGTCGAGAGGACTGGAGAACGGAGGCGACCGACCTGGCCGAGGAGGCGATCGAGCAGGTGGAGATCCAGGTGAAGTATGAGGGCTACCTGGAGCGCGAACGCGACCTGGCGGAGCGCATGAACCGCCTGGACCACGTTCCCTTGGATGTGAACCTCGACTACGCCAAGCTGACCTCGTTGAGCATCGAGGCGCGGCAGAAACTGGACCGGGTGCGACCCACCACCCTAGGGCAGGCCAGTCGCATCAGCGGCGTTTCACCAGCGGACATCAGTGTCCTGCTCGTTTACATGGGCCGATGACCGATCGATCGTTCCACGTGGAACAACACACCCACGAAACCCTGGACCGCTGCCCCCTGTGTGGGGCGGCGAGCCCCTTACCTGCCCTGACGGTCGAGGACCATTCCATCTCCCACGAGCGCTTCCAGCTGGTGGATTGCGCCTCCTGTGGGTTCAGGTTCACCAACCCGCGGCCCACACAGCAGGTGATCGGACGCTACTACGAAAGCGCCGACTACATCAGCCACAGCAACAGCCGTCGGACCCTGTCCGATCGACTGTACCAAGTGGCCCGTCGCTGGGCCCTTGCCCGCAAACATGCCCTGGTGGCCACCCACCGCACCAACGGCCGCGTGCTGGACGTGGGATGTGGTACCGGCGAATTCCTCGGCCACCTCAAGCGCAGGGGGTACTTGGTATCCGGGGTGGAGCCCGCTTTGAAAGCCCGTGAACAGGCCATTGCCCACCACGCGATCCCGGTAGTGCCCTCCCTGGACCAAGTACCCGGACGGGAGCAGTTCCATGTCGTCACCCTCTGGCACGTCCTGGAGCACCTGCCTGACCTTCGTGGTACCCTGAAACGGCTCTATGCCCTCACCGCGGATGACGGCCTGTTGGTGATCGCCGTGCCCGATCGCGAAAGCTGGGACGCGCAGCACTACGGGAGCGCATGGGCAGCATACGACGTTCCGCGCCACCTCTCCCACTTCCGGCGGAGCGATATGCATCGGCTCGTGACCGAACATGGCTTCGAACCGATCGCGGTGCGACCCATGTGGCTGGACGCACCCTAC
The DNA here is from genome assembly GCA_016713875.1 of Flavobacteriales bacterium. Classification (NCBI taxonomy): domain Bacteria; kingdom Pseudomonadati; phylum Bacteroidota; class Flavobacteriia; order Flavobacteriales; species Flavobacteriales bacterium. The sequence goes on along the minus strand of JADJOI010000003.1, from coordinate 3,135,496 downwards.
ATCGCCCTGCTCAGCGAACGGTACCGCGGCCACGGTGCGGTCATGGCGCTGCTTCGCGGTGTGCTGTTCGGTGCTTGGTCCAACTTGGTGAGCGCCCTTTCCGACCGACCCACATCAAGCTCATTGTACCTCTTCCGCAAGGCGACCGTCTGAGAAGCCTGTTTTTCTTCGTTCTGTTGCGTTGAAGGGGGGCGTGCAGTGGTGCACCTCTCCGTGTCACCCGAACGGCGATCCCGGAGCGATCGTGGCGGTCGTTCGAAGAGGGGCCCATCTCCCTGATTTTCAGCCGCTTACTGATCCAAAGGGCGATCAGGCGGTCGTAGCGTCGGCCTGGTGACCCAACACACCGGTGACCCCTGTACCCGGAATCTACCTTTGCGCCCCTTTTCACCACCATGAGCACCATGACCCTCCCCAGCCCACGGATCGGCGACCTGCTGCGCACCCTCGGCGTCCAGGACCAGAACCCCGGCGTGTCCACCGGCAACCAATGGATCCCGGGCAGCGGTGCAGTGCTCGAGAGCCACAGCCCGGTGGATGGCGCGCTCATCGGCAGCGTGCGTGGGGCCACAAAGGCCGAGTATGATCAGGTGGTGGCGACCGCGCAGAAGGCCTTTGCCGAATGGCGCACCTGGCCCGCACCCAAGCGCGGCGAGGTGGTACGTCAGTTGGGCGAAGAGCTGCGCAAGCACAAGGCCGCCCTGGGCAAACTGGTGAGCTACGAGATGGGCAAGAGCTACCAGGAAGGCCTGGGCGAGGTGCAGGAGATGATCGACATCTGCGACTTCGCCGTGGGCCTGAGCCGCCAGCTGCAAGGGCTCACCATGCATAGCGAACGTCCGGACCACCGCATGTACGAACAGTGGCACCCGGTGGGGCTTGTGGGCATCATCACCGCGTTCAACTTCCCAGTGGCCGTATGGAGCTGGAACACCGCCCTGGCCTGGGTCTGCGGCGACGTCACCCTGTGGAAGCCCAGCGAGAAGACCCCGCTGTGCAGCATCGCCTGCCAGCACATCACCGCGGACGTGTTCAAGCGCAACGGTGTGCCCGAGGGCGTGAGCAGCATCGTGAACGGCGGTCGTGAAGTGGGCGAATGGATGAGCCACGATGGACGCATCCCCCTGGTGAGCGCCACGGGCAGCACGCGCATGGGCAAGGCCGTAGGCGCGGCGGTCGGCGAACGCCTGGGTCGTTCCCTGCTGGAACTGGGCGGCAACAACGCGATCATCATCAGCGACAAGGCCGACCTGGACATGGCCCTCATCGGCTGCGTCTTCGGCGCGGTGGGGACGGCCGGCCAGCGCTGCACCAGCACCCGCCGCCTCATCATCCACGAGGCGGTGTACGACGCCTTCAAGCAGAAGCTGGTGAACGCGTACACGCAGCTCCGCATCGGTGATCCCCTGGACGAGCGCAACCACGTGGGCCCGCTGATCGACACCGCCGCCGTCACCATGTACCTGAACGCCCTGGAGGCCGCCAAGGCGCAAGGCGGTCGGCTGGCCGTGGAAGGCGGCGTGCTGGAGGGGAAGGGGTACGAGAGCGGGTGCTACGTGAAGCCCGCCGTGGTGGAGGCCACGCCGGACATGGCCATCGTGCAGGAGGAGACCTTCGCGCCCATCCTCTACTTGCTGAAGTACAGCGGTGACCTGCAGGAGGCCATCGCCATCCAGAACAACGTGAAGCAGGGCCTGAGCAGCGCCATCATGACGCTGGACCTGCGCGAGGCCGAGCGTTTCCTGAGCGCGGCGGGCAGCGACTGCGGCATCGCCAACGTGAACATCGGCACCAGCGGTGCGGAGATCGGCGGCGCCTTCGGCGGGGAGAAGGAGACCGGCGGTGGCCGCGAAAGCGGAAGCGATGCCTGGAAAGCCTACATGCGCCGCCAGACCAACACGATCAACTACGGCAGCAAGCTACCGCTGGCGCAGGGCATCACCTTCGACCTGTAGGTTTCCCCGCCGTCGACGCAAGCGACCATCTCCGGTCCGCGCAGGCTTCTAGCTTTGCCGGCCTTTCCATGGCCTTGCGCACCGCCCTGTTCCTGTTGCTCGTCGCCCTGGGGTGGGTGGGGTGCTCCAGCAGGCCCGACCACAGCTCCACCGCACCACGCACGGGCTCCTGGCGCATGGCGCTGGACCTGAACGGCCAGGAGCTGCCCTTCCTCTTCGACCTGCAGCACGACAGCAGCGCGTGGCGCATGGTGGTGCACAACGGGGAGGAGCGCATCGCCGTGGATGACATCACCCTGCACGCCGACTCCATCCGGGTGCGCATGCCACTGTTCGATTCGGAGTTCCGCGGACGGCTGGTGAACGACAGCACCATCACCGGCCACTGGCATAACTACCTCAAGGGTCCCGACTACCGCATCGCCTTCACGGCCCGGTGCGGCCCTGCACAGCGCTTCGACCTCGCCGGCAGCCCCATGGGCGACCTCTCCGGACAATGGCGCACCCACTTCAGCCATGGCACCCCGGAGGGCTATGATGCCCTGGGCCTGTTCACCCAGCGGGACGGACTGCTCACCGGCACCTTCGGGACCGAAACGGGCGACTACCGCTTCCTGGAAGGCGTGGTGGCCGGCGACTCCTTGAAGCTCTCGTGCTTCGACGGCTCGCACGCCTTCCTCTTCAAGGCCCAGCTGCGCAACGACAGCCTGATCGGCCGCTATTGGAGCGGCACCCACTGGCAGGAGCCCTGGATCGCCGTACGCGATCCGCGGTTCCACCTGCGCGACCCGGATTCGCTCACCTTCCTCAAGGAAGGCCATGACATGGTTGATTTCCGGTTCCCGGACATCGATGGCGGCCAGGTGAGCCCCAAGGACGCCCGGTTCGCGGGCAAGGTGCTCATGGTGCAGGTGATGGGCAGCTGGTGCCCCAACTGCGTGGACGAGACGCTGCTGCTGGACGAGCTGTACGCGAAGCACAATGCCAACGGGCTTGAGGTGATCGCCATCGCCTTCGAGAAGTACGAGGACGAGGCACGCTCCATCGCTGCGCTGAAGCACTTCCGCGATCGCCTGCAGGTGAAGTACCCCATCGTGTACGCCGGCAATGCCAACAAGGAGGTCGCCAGCGCCAAGCTGCCCTTCCTGGACCACGTGATGAGCTACCCCACCTGCATCTTCATCGACCGGCAGGGCAAGGTGCGGCGCATCCGCACGGGATTCTACGGGCCGGGGACGGGCGAGCACTACTCGCATTACAAGCGCAACCTCGATCGCTTCCTGCAGGACCTGCTCGCCGAGCAGCCGCAGGCCTCCTAGGGCCTACTTGCCCCCTTCGGGACGGTCCACCACGATCCGTTCCGCCCGGTTGGCCAGGAGCCACGCCGTATGGAACACCAGACGTGTGCGCTCCTCCAGCAGGTCAGGCAGGATCTTGTCCACCTCATCCCCGGGGCCATGGTAGTCCTCGTGCACGCCGCTGAAGTAGAAGATGGCCGGCACCCCGTTGCGCGTGAAGTTGTAGTGGTCGCTGCGGTAGTAGTACTTGTTGGGGTCGTCGGGCGCGTTGTAGGTGTAGTCCAGCTCCAGCGCGGTGTAGGTGCGGTTGGCCTGCTCGTTGATCGCATGCAGCTCGGTGCTCATGCGGTCGCTGCCGATCACATACACATAGGGCGCGCCGGTGGCATGCGCGCTGTCCCGCCGACCGATCATGTCGATGTTGAGGTCGGCCACCGTGCGGTCCAGCGGGAACACCGGATGCTCGCTGTAGTACTGTGAACCGAGCAGGCCTTTCTCCTCGGCGCTCACCGGCATGAAGAGCACACTGCGTCGCGGGCCCTGGCCCTCGGCCTTGGCGCGGGCGAACGCCTCGGCCAGCTCCAACAGCGCCACCGTGCCGCTGCCATCGTCGTCGGCCCCGTTGTACACCTCGGTGCCATCCTTCCCGATGTGGTCGTAGTGCGCGGTCACCACGACAAGCTCATCCTTGTGGTCACGGCCTTCCACATAGGCCAGCACGTTCTCACTGATCAGCTCGCTTCGCAGCGGCGTGGCGCTCAGGACCAGGTCCGGTGCGAAAGAGGCCGTGATCAGGCGGCGGCGGGCGCGTTTCAGCAGGCTGGCCCGGGTCCAACCCGCGCGGTCGAGCAAGGCGTCACTCAGGGCCTGTCCCGCGACGATCACCTGCAACGCGCCCGCGCGCTCGGGCCGCCGCCGGGCACGCTCACCTTCATCGCCCGCCAGCCGCATGCGCGCACTGGAGAGGTGATGGCCGTAAGTGCTGCGGAGCTCCTCGAAGGCCGGTGTGGCAAAGAAGAGCACCGAGGCCCCGGCCTGCTCGGCGGCCGCGGTCCATGCGCTCATGGTGGCCAGGGGGGAGGTCCCGCTCGACCCGCGATCCACCACCAGCAGGCCCCTGCCTTTGAGGTCCTGGCCGCGCAGCGCGGTGTCCGGAGGGAGCCCGGCCGGTGCGCACACCAGCAGCGCCTGTTCCACGCGCAGCTCCTGCTCCAACCGTTCATTGAAGTAGAACATCCCCTCCAGATAGCGGAACGGCTTGCCCGCCACCATCACCACGATGCCACCGGGGCGCCTCACCTCCAGCACGAAGGGCTGGAAATAGCCTTGCTTGACGCCGCGGCCCGCGCCATCGGGCACTTCGGGGATGCCGAAGGCCTGGAACTGTTCGCGCAGGTACTCCGCGGCCATCTTCTGCCCGCGCTGGCCGGCCTCCCGGCCCTCATAGGCATCGCTGGCCAGAATGCCCAAGTGACGCATGAGGTCCGCCGCCGTGATGGTGGAGGCATATCGGAGGGCCATGCTGTCCACCTGGGCCTGAGCGGCACCCAGCTGCATGACGGCGACGAGCCCGCACCCCAGGAGCCGCCTCATGCCTGTTCGATCTTCTCCACCCGCACCTGATGTCGGCCTCCTTCGAAGCGGGCATCCAGGAAGGCATCGACCACGGCCAGGGCCTGCTCCACACTGATGAAGCGCGCCGGAAGGGCCAACACGTTCGCGTTGTTGTGCTCGCGCGCCAAGCGGCCGAGCTCAGGCAGCCAGGCGAGGGCTGCCCGCACCCCCCGGTGTTTGTTGGCCGTGATGGCCACCCCGTTGCCACTGCCGCAGATGAGGATGCCCAGCTCGGCCTGTTGCGCAGCCACAGCGGCCGCCACCGCATGCGCATGGTCCGGATAGTCCACGCTCTCCCGCACATGGGTGCCCTTGTCGGTCACCTCCACCCCGCGTGACCGAAGGTGTTCCTTCACCGCGTGCTTCAGGTCCACGCCCGCATGATCGCTGCCTACGGCGATGTGTTGTGCCATGCCTCAAAGATACCCCGGCCCACTTGTCCACGATCCGATCGTCGATCGTGGTCGATCGCTGTGGATGATCGACCAACAACTTTTTCGACCCACAAGTTGTCCACGGCGCCATACGCCAAGGGATCGTCAACAGCAAGCGGATCTTCTACCGGGTTGTGCACCGGGGATCCCACCGGAACAGACCCGTTCATGCTCCCTGGGTTTTCAACCACACCGCCAGCGGCCGTTCTCCACGATCGTGGATGGCCGATGCCCGTTCCACGTCCACCGCGGCTCAGCACGGTATCGGTCATCCACAAGGCAGCCCGTTGCGGTGAACTACTTTTGATAACCCGTTCGTGCAAGCGGACGGCCCACCGATCATCCACCGTGTTCACAGCCCCTACTATATCATCTATTCTCTTTAAAGAAAGTATTTATGGGATACGTGCTGTGTATCGGATGATCGTCGTGACCGTGACGGTGTGCTCCACCTTTGTGACGACCGCTCAGGACGGCTTCACCCAATACCGTCATGCCAACGGGACCATCAGCAGCGAGGGTATGTTGGTGGATGGCAAGCCCGAAGGCTACTGGAAGACCTATTACGAGAACGGCGTGCTGCGCTCCGAGGGCGGCCGCCAACGGTTCCAACTGGACAGCCTGTGGAAGTTCTATGCGCCGGAGGGCTGGCTCAGTTCCACGATCGAATACACCGATGGGCGGAAGGACGGCGCGCAGCGCAAGTACGACGCCTCCGGGGCCCTGGTGAGCGAAGAACGTTTCGTGGCCGATGTGCGCGAGGGCAACAGCACCTACTATCATGCGAACGGACAGGTGCACAAGGTGGTGCCCTTCGTGGCCGGCAAGGAGGAGGGGAGGGGGTACGAGTATGCCGAGGACGGCCGGTTGGTGGCCTTGCTGAGCTACGGCGGCGGCATGCTCCGCAAGCGCGAGGCCATCAACCGCATCGATGCCGCCGGGCTCAAGCAGGGACCTTGGAAAGAGTTCCATGCCAACGGCAAGGTGAAGTGGGAATGCACCTATGTGGACGACAAGCGGCAGGGCATCTACAAGGAGTATGACGCCAGCGGCAGCCTGAAGCAGATGGTGAAGTATGATCAGGACCAGGTGGACACCGGCTCACGCGCGGCGATGACGCTGACCATCAAGAACACCTATCACCCCAACGGGCGTGTGGCCAGTATCGGCAGTTACAGCAAGCAAGGCACCCGGGAAGGTCTGTTCCGTGAGTACGACGAGCAGGGCCAGGTGCGGTCCGCGGCCATCTACACCGACGACCGCCTGATGCGCGAGGGCCCGGTGGATGAGCGTGGTGTGCCCCAGGGCCGTTGGACGGAGTACTATGTGACCGGTGAGAAGCGCGCTGAAGGCGAGTACAAGGACGGCAAACGGGAAGGGGAGTGGACCTTCTTCCATCGAAGTGGCGCCGTGGAGCAGAAGGGGCGCTATCAGGCGGGCCAGGCCCAGAACCTCTGGAAGTGGTTCTACGAGAGCGGCAAGCTGCATCGAGAGGAGAACTACCGGAAAGGCCGTGAGGATGGTGCCTCGGTGGAATATGATGAAGAGGGCAACGTGATCACGCAGGGCGAGTTCATCGACGGCAAGCGTGAGGGCGCGTGGTTCTACCGCGTGGGCGACCACACCGAGGAGGGTGCCTACCAGGACGGGCTGAAAGAAGGGGAGTGGCGCCACACCTATGAGAACGACAAGCGCAGCTTCGAGGGCTCCTTCGTGGGCGGTGAGCCCAACGGACGGCATCGGTGGTGGTGGCCCAACGGGCAGCTGCGCCTGGAGGGTCGCTATGCGATGGGTCTTCAGCAGGGCGATTTCGAGCACTGGTCGCCCGAAGGGCAACTGCTGATCACCATCCGCTACAAGGACGGCCAGGAGGTGAAGATCGATGGCACCCGCGTACCGCCGCCGTTCGAGAGCGGAGGCGACGCCCCGTGATCGGAGGCAGACGCGATCGACAGCCCCCTGTGTAAGTTCGACCCGATGAGCGGAACGGCCGGAGCGGACGCGTCACGGACCCAGGAGCTGGCCAAGGCCTACCTGGACCTTCGGCGGCAGTACGAGGACCTGGTGGACCGCAACATGGCCGGGGTGTTCCGCACCACGCTGGACGGGCGCTTCCTGGAGTGCAACGCCTCGATGGCCCGCATCCTGGGCTATCCCGATCGCGATGCGTTGATGCGGGTGAACGCCACCGTGCTGTACCTGAACGAAGAGGACCGCGCGGACTACCTGCGCGAACTCACCGAGCGCCGTCACCTCATCAACCACACCATCCGCCTGCGCCATTACAGCGGCCGCACCGTGCATGTGCTGGAGAACGTCTACCTGGACCGGACCGAGGAAGGCATCACCACCATCGCCGGCACGTTGATCGACCGGTCGCCCCAGGTGCAGGCCGAGCTGGAACAGCAGGCGCTGTTGGACAACTACCGCCGCCTCGTGGAGCATGCCCCCGAGGGCATCCTCATCGTGCAGGACGGGCTTGTGCGCTATGGCAATCCCGCCGCGGACCTGCTGTTGGGCGTAACCAGCACAGGCGCGGTCCTCGCTGATGCCGTCGACCCCCCCCAGCGTTCCGTGCTGTCCGGCTGTCTGACCGATGCGCAGCGCGATGGAGAGGGGGCCCCCGTGGAACTGGACCTGGTGCGGGCCGACGGCTCACGGTCACGCGTGCTCCTGTCCGCCTCCCGCACGTTCCACGAAAGCGACCCGGCCGTTCAGGTGCACCTGCGCGATGCGGAGCGCATGCGGGCCACGATGCATGCGGGCCTGCGCGCCCAGATGGCCGAGGAGGTGAACCGCGTGCTGCGGCAGGAGATCATGGACCACCGCCGCACACAGGACGAACTGCGTCGGTCGCGCCGGTTCGCCCGCGGCCTGGTGGACAGTTCCCTGGACATGATCATCGCCGTGGACGAGGCCGGGCTCATCACGGAGTTCAATCCCGCGGCCATGGTGCGCTTCGGCTACGAGGCGGAGGAGGTGCTCGGACGTCCCGCACGCATGCTCTATGCCCGGGAAGAGGAGCATCTGCGCATCCAGGCCGAATTGAACGCGCACGGTGCGTTCGCCGGCGAGGTGCACAACATCGACCATCGCGGCGAGGTCTTCCTCACCTTCCTGGCCGCATCACGGCTGTACGATGAGCAGGGATCGCTCCTGGGAAGCATGGGCGTGAGCCGCGACATCACCCACGCCAAGCGCGATCAGGAGGCGCTGCGGGCCAGCGAGGAGCGATACCGCGACCTGTTCGAGAACGCTACGGACCTCATCCAGAGCGTGACGCCCGAGGGTCGCTTCGAGTACGTGAACAGGGCCTGGCGCGACACGCTGGGCTATGCCGCCCATGAGATCGCGGACCTCACGGTATGGGACGTGGTGCATCCGGACCATCGGGATGCCTATCGTGCCCAGTTCGAGGAGGCCTTCGCCGGGGATCCGGGCGGCACCATCACCACGGTGCTGCTGGCCAAGGATGGAAGACGCATCACCGTGGTGGGCAATCGCAACGTGCGCCGGGTCGACGACCGGCCCGTGGCCACGCGCGGTATCTTCCGGGATGTCACCCGCGAGCAGGAGGCCCGCGGGCAGGTGGAGAAACAGGAAGCCAAGCTGCGCGCGCTCTTCGAGAGCAGTGAGCACATGTTCTGGAGCGTGGACGAGCGCATCGCCCTCACCAGTTTCAACCAGGGCTATGCGCGGATGATCGAACGCCTGTACGGCACGCGCCCGGAGATCAACCACGACGGCAACATCCCCCGCCGGCGCTTCGCGGGCGAGGCGTACCACGCGTTCTGGGAGGAGAAGTACCGGGAGGCCTTCACCGGCCGGCCGCTCCGTTTCGAGACCGAGCTCACCGATGCACAGGGGCGATATGTGAGCAACGAGGTCTTCCTGAGCCCGGTGTTCAGCGCCGATGGGCGCGTGCGCGAGGTCTTCGGCGTGGGGCACGAGATCACCGAGCAGAAGCTGGCCGAGCGCACCGTGCGCGATCAGGCCGCCCGCCTCACGGCCATCTTCGAGAACAGCGCGAACATGATGGTGTGGACCCTCGACCGGGATTTCCGCATCACCTCGTTGAACGATCATTTCCGCGACAGCAGCGCGGAGGCCTTCGGCTACACACCGCGTGTGGGCGACGCCTTCCTGGAGCATATGCTCGAACGCGTGGCCCCCGCCGAGCGCCGGTCCATCCGCGCGCACTACGAGGCCGCCATGAAGGGCAAGCCCCGTCAGTTCGAGGTGGAGATGCACGACACCGATGGCCGCACGCGCTGGGTGGAGAACTTCCTGAACCCCATCCGTGTGGACGGACAAGTGGCTGAGATCAGCTGCCTGGCATACGGGATCACCGACAAGAAGGAGGCCGAGCGGCAGCTGATCGAACGCCTGCGCGAGAACGAGGTGCTGCTCAAGGAGGTTCACCACCGTGTGAAGAACAACCTTCAGATCATCAGCAGCATCCTCAACCTGCAGACCGCCTACGTGGGGCACGATCCGCGCATGCTCGACCTCATCCGCGAGAGCCAGGACCGCATCCGCTCGATGAGCTTCATCCACGAGAGCCTCTACCAGAACAAGACCTTCAGCAGCGTGGACCTGTCGACGTACATCGATCGGCTGGCCCGCAACCTGGTGCTCAGCTACAGCCTCAGCGGCAAGGTGGAGCTGCGCACCGATCTACAGCGCGTGGAGCTGGTGCTGGACCAGGCCATCCCCTGCGGGCTCATCCTCAACGAGCTCATCAGCAACGCCCTCAAGCACGGCTACCCGGACGGCGCGGCGGGCGTCATCACCATCGCGCTGTCCAGCCACGACGGGCGCGTCACCGTGGAGGTGGCCGATGATGGGATCGGGCTGCCCGTGGGCTTCGACGCCGAACGCGATTCGAACCTCGGCCTGCAGCTCGTGGCCACCCTGAGCGAACAGCTCGATGCCCGCCTGGAACGCCACAGCGGCCCCGGGGTGCGGTATTTCCTTACTTTTGATCGCATCAAGTAGCGTGCGCACATGGCCCAGACCAATGTCCTGGTCGTTGAGGACGAAAGCATCGTGAGCAAGGACATCCAGCACAGCCTCAAGAAGCTGGGCTATAATGTCGTGGGTGCCGCTGCCACGGGCGAACAGGCCGTGAAGCTTGCCGTCGAGGCGCAACCGGACATCATCCTCATGGACATCATGCTCAAGGGGGAGATGAACGGCATCGAGGCCGCCACACAGATCCGCCAGGAGACCAACATCCCGGTGATCTTCCTCACGGCGTATGCCGATGAGAGCACCCTGAACAAGGCCAAGGTCACCCAGCCCTACGGGTACATCATCAAGCCCTTCAAGGAGATCGACATCCACACGTCGATCGAGATGGCGCTGTACAAGCACAAGAAGGAGGCCGAGGTGCTCAAGGAGCGCGACCTGCTGTTCAATCTGGTGGAGAACCAGGGCAGTGCCAACGACCTGCTCTTCGTGAAGAGCAACAGCCGCCTGGTGAAATTGCGCATCAGCGACATCTACTACATCGAGGCGCTGAAGGATTACGTGGTGATCAACACGCTCAACGCCCGCTACACGGTGCACAGCACCATGAAGGACATCGAGGGCAAGCTGCCCGAGAGCGAGTTCGCCCGGGTGCACCGCTCCTTCATCGTGCGCATCGACAAGATCGTGGCCATCGAGCAGCCGAACCTGATCCTGGAGAACGACAAGAAGGTGATCCCGATCGGAGGAAGCTACAAGGACGACCTGTCGCGCCGCCTCAAGCTCGTTTAGTGCGCCCTTTCGCGGGTGGCCTTGCCCCGCGTGCCTCGTCCAACACCAGGTCCACGGTGCGGCGGTCCATGTCCACCGCCTTGATGCGGACGGCGACCTCGTCACCCAAGCGGAACCGACGGCCCGTGCGCAGCCCGGCCACCTGATAGCGCTCGGCATCGAAGCGGTATGCATCGCCGGGCAGTTCGCGCAGCGGGATCATGCCCTCGCAGCGGTTGGCCTTCAGCTCCACGTACATGCCCCAGTTGGTGAGGCCGCTGATGGTGCCCTCGAAACGTTCGCCCACGCGGGCCAGCAGATACTCGGCCTGTTTGTAGCGGATGCTCGCCCGCTCGGCGTCGGCCGCCCGCTTTTCCATGTTGCTGCTGTGCCGGCAGCTCACCTCCAGGACCTCCTTGTCCAGGTGGCGACCACCCCCTAGGTAGTGCGCCATGGCGCGATGAACCAGCAGGTCCGGGTAACGGCGGATGGGGCTGGTGAAGTGGGTGTAGTGCTCGAAGGCCAGCCCGTAGTGGCCGATGTTGTCCGTGCTGTAGATGGCCTTGGCCATGCTTCGGATGGCCACCTGCTTGATGATATTCTCCTCCTCGCGGCCCTTCACGGCGCGCAGCAGCCGGTTGATCGCGTGCGGCAGGTCCTCGCCCTTGCCCACGCTGAGCTCGTGCCCGAAGCTGCGGGCCAGCGCGCGCAGCTGTTCCACCTTTTCGGCATCGGGCAGGTCGTGAACACGGTACACGAACGGGGGCGCGCCGCCCTTGCGCTGTTTGTTCACCCAGGCCGCCACACGCTTGTTGGCCAGCAACATGAACTCCTCGATCAACCAGTTGGCCGGCCCCATCACCTTCTGGTACACCTCGATCGGCCGCCCCTTCTCGTCCAGCCTGAACTTCACCTCGTTGCCGCCGATCTCCAGCGCGCCATTGGCGATCCGATCCGTGCGCAGCACCTGGGCCAGGCGATGCAAGGTGAGCACCGCCGGGCCGAACTCGCCCTCAGCCCCGTCGATGATCGCCTGCGCCTCTGCGTAAGCGAACCGCCGCTGGCTTCGCATCACCGTGCGTCCGAACCACTCGGCCTTCACCCGGGCGCGGTCGTCCAGCTCGAAGATGGCACTGAAGCTCAGCTTGTCCGTGTGAGGGTTGAGCGAGCACAGGTCGTTGCTCAACCGCTCGGGCAGCATGGGCACCACGCGGTCCACCAGGTAGACACTGGTGGCGCGCGCGGCCCCTTCCATGTCCACCACGGAACCGGGGTGCACATAGTGGCTCACATCGGCGATGTGCACGCCCACCTCCCAATGACCGTTGTCCAACCGTCTCACGCTCAGGGCGTCGTCCAGGTCCTTGGCATCCTCGGGATCGATCGTGAGGGTGGGGATGCTCCTGATGTCCCGTCGGCGGGCGATCTCCTCGGGAGTGCATCCGTCGGGGATCGTGGCGGCCGCGGCAAGGACGCTCTCAGGGAACTCCAGTGGCAGTCCGAACTCGGCCAGGATGGCGTGCATCTCGACCTGGTGCTCCCCTGCGCGGCCCAGCACACGCACCACGCTGCCGCGCGGCAGGTCACGGGCGTCCTTCCAATCGCCCAGGGCGATGATGGCTTTGTCGCCCTCCCGGGCTCCACGGCCCTCGTTGACCGGGATCAGGAACGGGCGTTGCACCCGCTGGTCATCGGCCACCAGCATCAATCGCCCCTGACGCAGGTGCACGGTGCCCACGAATTCCGTTCTCCGGCGGCGAAGCACCTCCACCACCCGTCCTTCGGGCCGTGACCCACGACCACCGGTGAGCTTCACGCGCACCGTGTCGCCGTGCAGCGCAGTGCCCACGTTCCGGGGGTGCACGAACACGTCGCCTTGGCCCATGTCGCCGGTCGGATCGGGCCGCACGTAGCCGCCCCCGCTGCCGATGATATCGATGGAACCCTCCAGGGTGTCGGCCCCGCCGGCCGCGATGTACCGTCCCTTTTTACCACTGCGGACCCGACCGTCGTCCAAAAGGGACTCCAGGGCGTCATAGAGCAAGTAGCGCTGGTCCTTGTCGCGGAAGCCCAGCTGGAGGGCCAGTTGCTGGCTGGTGACCCCGGCATGGCCGGCGCGCCGCACGGCGGCCAGCACGCGCGGGGCCAGTTCACCGTCGGTGGGGGAGGGGCGTCGGGCGGGCATCCGGAATGAGGTCGGCCACGAAGGTCGCTCAAAGGCGCGGCCACCCCCTTGCCTTGGGTCCACCAACGATCGTTGATAACCTCCCGGAGATCACTACCTTTGCAGCCCTTTCGCGGGAAGCCATGTACGAATCCGCCAAGATCTTCAGCGGTACCGCCACGCGGTACCTGGCCGAGAAGATCGCCGCCTTTTCCGGCGAGCGGCTCGGGGAGGTCTCCGTCAGCCGCTTCAGCGATGGGGAGTTCCAACCCAGTTTCGAGGAGACCGTGCGCGGCGAACTGGTCTTCATCGTGCAGAGCACCTTTCCGCCCAGCGACAACCTTTTCGAGCTGCTGATGATGGTGGATGCCGCCAAGCGTGCCAGCGCCAAACGCATCGTGGCGGTGATCCCCTACTTCGGGTTCGCCCGTCAGGACCGCAAGGACAAGCCGCGGGTGAGCATCGGCGCCAAACTGGTGGCCAACATGCTGACCGCCGCCGGCGTGGACCGCGTGATGACGATGGACCTGCACGCCGACCAGATCCAGGGCTTCTTCGAGGTGCCGGTGGACCACCTGTTCGCCAGCAGCATCTTCCTGCCCTACATCAAGGAGCTCGGCCTGAAGGACCTGGTGATCGCGGCGCCCGACACCGGCGGCACCAAGCGGGCCAACGCCTACAGCAAGCACCTGGGCTGCGATATGGCCATCTGCTACAAGCAGCGCAAAGTGGCCAACCAGATCGAGAAGATGACCGTGATCGGCGACGTCAAGGACAAGGACGTGGTGCTGATCGACGACATGGTGGACACGGCCGGCACGCTGACCAAGGCGGCCGATATGATGACCGACCTGGGTGCCAAGAGCGTGCGCGCCGTGTGCACGCACGCCGTGCTGAGCGGCGAGGCCTGCGACCGCCTGCAACGCTCCAGCCTGTCGGAGCTCATCGTCACCGATACGATCCCCATCGGGCCCGAAAAGCTGGCCCGCACCACCAAGATCAAGCAGCTCACCGTGGCCCAGTTGTTCGCGGACGTCATCAAGCGCGTCCGCAGCCACGAGAGCATCAGCAGCCATTTCATCATCGCCTAACCCCCCGACCCATGAAGAAGGTAGAACTCACCGGCGCCGTGCGCACCACCACCGGCACCAAGAACGCCGACCAGCTTCGCCGCGAGAAGCAGGTGCCCTGCGTCCTCTACGGCGGTGGCCCTGTCACCCACTTCGCCACCGACGAGGCGGCCCTGGGCAAGGTGGTGCATACCCCCGACGCCTATCGCATCGAGCTGGACCTGGGAGGCCGCAAGGTGATGGCCAAGCTGCAGGAAACGCAGTTCCATCCCGTATCGGACGCCATCCTGCACGCGGACTTCATCGAAATGGCCGAGGACAAGCCGGCCCGCGTGACCTTGAGCCTGCGCCTGAAGGGACAGCCCGCCGGTGTGCGCAAAGGCGGCAAACTGAACCAGACGCTGCGCAAACTGGATGTGGTGGGGCTGCCGAGCCAGCTCCCCGAGCATCTGGAATTCGATGTGGAGCATGTGGAAATCGGCCAGAACGTGCGGGTGCGCGACCTGAAGTTCGCCGGCATCGAGGTGCTGAACAAACCCGAGGAGGTGGTGCTGAAGGTGAGCGTGCCGAAGAAGGAGGCCGAGGCCGCCCCGGCCGCTGCCGCCGCTGCCACCCCGGCCGCCGCCGCTCCTGCTGCCGACGCCAAGAAGGCCGAGGCCAAGCCCGCCGCCAAGAAGTGATGACCCGGCCCATCGGGCCGAACACCCCCTGCACGGACCCCGCACCCACGGGGTCCGTGCGCGTTGAACCCCATGAAGCACCTGATCGTGGGCCTGGGCAACCCCGGCCCGGAATACGCCGGTACCCGCCACAACATCGGGTTCGACGTGCTGGACCATCTGGCCCGGTCCTTCGAGGTGCGGTTCGGCCCGGCCCGCTACGCCGACCACGCCGAATTCCGTCACAAGGGGCGCACCTTCATCCTGGTGAAACCCCAGACCTTCATGAACCTCAGCGGCAAGGCCGTGCGCTACTGGATGGACCAGGAGGACGTGCCCGTGGAGCGGGTGCTGGTGGTGAGCGATGACCTGGCCCTGCCGTACGGCAAGGTGCGCCTTCGCTCCAGCGGTGGGGCGGGCGGCCACAACGGCCTCGGCCACATCATCGAGGTGCTCGGCACGGAGGCATTCCCGCGACTGCGCTTCGGGATTGGAAGTGATTTTGCACGTGGACGCCAGAGCGACTTCGTCCTGGCCCATTGGACAGCCGAGGAACAAACTCAGCTGCCCGAGCGTTTGGAGTTGGCTTCCAAGGCGGTGGTGCAGGTGGGCCTGCTTGGCGTCGCTCAAGCCATGAACCACTTCAACAACCGCTGATCGGCCCGCTACCTTTGCACCATGCTATCCAAGAAGATCGAGACCGCCCTCAACGGGCAGATCGCCATTGAGGCCAGCAGCAGCCAGGCCTACCTCGCCATGGCCAGCTGGGCCGAGAACCAGGGCCTCAGCGGAACGGCCGCCTTCCTGTACCGCCACAGCGACGAGGAGCGCATGCACATGCTGAAGCTGATCAAGTTCGTGAACGAACGCGGTGGCCGGGCCTTGGTGCCTGCGCTTAAGCAGCCTTCCACGGACTTCAAGAGCATCACCGACATCTTCCGCAGCCTGCTGGAGCACGAGACGCACGTGACGGCCACCATCAACCAAGTGGTGGACACCTGCCTCAAGGAGAAGGACTACACCACGCACAACTTCATGCAGTGGTACGTCAGTGAGCAGATCGAGGAGGAGGCGTTGGCGCGTACGCTCATCGACAAGCTCAACCTGATCGGGAACGACAAGGGCGGTCTCTATCTTTTCGACCGGGACCTTGAGGGCGTGGTCACCCCTGACAAAGGCGGCGGGGGCAAGGCCTGACCGGGGCGGTCCCTCACCAGCGCCATTGCCCGGCCATCCGGAGCTTTTCTTCCAGCCCGTCCGCGCGTAACCGTGCACCCAGTTCTTGTTCCGTGAAGTGCCCTGGAAGTGCGGGCGCATCGGCCAATTGCAGCAACAAGGCCCCCACGAAGCGCACGTTGTTCACCATGTCCCGCGGGTCCACCAGGTGCACGTCGTCGCAGCTGCTGTGGTAGCAGCCGTACACGTGCCCGCCCAGGTCGCAGAGCGGGTTGATCACCGGTACGCCGGCGAGCAGGAACGACTGGTGGTCGCTGTGCAGCCAGGCCCGCTCCTTCAGGTCCATCCTGAACGCCGTGTCCATCGCATGGATCGGTGCCATCAGCGTGTCCACCAGCGGGCCCCAGCCCGCCGGCCCCACCACGCCGAAGCCGAAGGGATCGCCGGTCATGTCCATGTTGATCATGCACCGCACGCGTTCCAGTTCACCGGAGGCCTTGAGATCGGTCATCATCGCTTCTGAACCAAGGAGGCCCTGCTCCTCGCCCATGAAGAGCACGAAGCGCAGGGTGCGCCGGGGCTGATGCCCGCTGGCCACCACGGCACGGGCCATGTCCACGATGGAAAAGGCACCCAACCCATTGTCCGTGGCACCCGTGGCGAGGTCCCAGCTGTCCAGGTGACCGCCGAGCACCACCACCTCCTGCGCGAGGTCCGATCCCGGGATCTCGGCCACCACGTTCCGCGCCTGCACGGTGCCGATGCGATTGGTCATCCGCAGGCCGACGCGCAGGGAAGCACCCGCTTGGAGGCGCTCGCGGATCCGCCGTCCGTCCTCGGAGGCGATGCAGGCAGCGGGCACCGGGATGGTGGCCCCGTCGATGGAGGCGGTCCCCGTCAGCAGCACCCCGCCGTCCACGTTATTGACGAACACGATGCCGATGGCGCCATGCCGGATGGCCAAGGCGGCCTTCTCGCTCCGGTGCAGGTTGCCGGTGCCGTTGGGCGCGTCCACCAGGCCGATGTTCATGAGCACCACGCGGCCGGCCACGCGGTCGTTCAGCTGCGTGTACTGCTCCGCCAGTCCATTGCCCAGGTCCACCAGTTCGCCCTCCACATCGGCGCTGTCCGGGGTCTGGGCCAAGGCCACGGCCGCCAGGTGCTCCGTGCCCACATCATCGCTCAGCTTCAGCATCACGGTGCCACGCGCCCACGCCTGGGCAGCGAAGGGGTGCTGGGAAACGCGGGCCACGCCGGCCAGGCGGAACAGGCTGTCGGCCGCCGCTTGTGCGCGCGCGCCTTGCGGGCTGCCCGTGAGGCGATGCCCGATGGCGGTGGAGCTCCACGTCAGCCACTCGTATCCTCTTGCGTTCTCGCGGGCCTCCGCTTCGAAGCGGGACAGGTCCGAGGCCTGTCCGTGAACAATGCCGTGTGAAAAGATGCTGAGGGCCAGCGCCGAACAGGCCTTCCAACGGCATCTACTTTGCCCGCTGTTGGGGAAGATCATGGCCATGTGGGACGCGACGGGCAAAGGTAGCCCGCGGACAATGCCGGCATGGGCATGGCGTGCGCTGATGCTTCTGTTGGTGGGCCCGGTGCTCGCAGCCGCCCCGCCTCAATTGGACGTGGAGAAGGATACCACGGCGATTGTGCAGGCCAGCTACATCTACAACATCGCCAAGTTGGTGGAGTGGAAGGACCCGGGGATGAGCTCGGGCACCTTCGTGATCGGTGTGATCGGTGGGGCCAACCTGTACCAGGAGCTGATCAAGAAGTACAGCACGAAGGCCATCGGGAAACAGCCCATCGAGGTGCGCAAGCTGCCCCGTTCACCGAACGTCGACCGTTGCCATATCCTGTTCGTGGGCCAGCACGACCTGGCGTTGATGCCGGAGATCTATCGCAACCTGGCCAACAAGCCCACCCTGATCGTCACGGAGTACTCGGATGCCCTGGAGGATGGCGCGGTGGCCAATTTCGTGAAGGTGGCCAGCACCTTGAAGTACGAGCTGAGCGTGACCAACGCGCGAAAGCACAAGCTGGAAGTGGCCCTGACCCTCAAACAACTGGCCCACCGTGTGGTGGAATGACATGAGCGGCCGCCTCCATACCGCCCTCCTGCTGCTCGCCCTGCCAGCGCTGGGCGTGGCGCAGACGGACCTGCTGGCCGAAGCGCTGCGCAAGTACCAGGCCGGGGCGCTCAACGAGGCCCGCGCCCTGGTGGACGAGGCGGTGCTGGAGCCCGGCCACCAGCGCGACCCGGAGGCCTGGCTGCTGCGTGGCTTCATCCTCAAAGACCTCTACAAGGCAAAGACCGGCACCCCGCAGGGCGAGGCCGATCGGGACAGCGCGCTGGCGAGCCTTGACCGCTGCCTGGCCCACGATCAGGGTGGTGACTACACAGAGAACGCGGCACAGGCATATGACTTCCTGAGCAAGACCTACTTCAACGATGCGGCCAGGGCCCTGAACGAACTGAGGCCGGACGACGCCCTCGCGCTGTATGGCAAATACACCGCTGCCACCGACCGCCGGGGCGCACCACCCGATCGCGCGGCCAAGGATGTGGAATTCCACAACGCGCTCGGTACGGTATACACCAAGCTGTACAACCAGGACAGGGAGCAGTTGTCCTGGTACGACAAGGCCGTGGCCACCTATGAGCAGGTGCTGCGGATCGACACCGGCAACTACGGCGCCAACTACAACCTGGCCACGCTCTACTACAACCGGGGCGTGTACAACATCCAGCGGGTCGGGGCGGAGTACGACATCCCCAGTCTGCAGCGGATCCAGGAGGTGAGCCGCGAGTTCTTCCTCCAGGCGCTCCCGTACATGCTGAAGGCGTTCCGGATGAACCCCAAGCGCCGCGAAACGCTCCTGGGGCTCGAGGGGATCTACTACAGCCTGCAGGACGCCGAACGCTCCGAGCACTACCGTAAACTCTTCGAGGAACTGGGTCCGGAGGAGGACCGCTGACCGCCATGGCCAGGCTGCGCATGACCATCGGCAGGAAGATCGGGATGGGCTTCGGCCTGTTCATCTTCTTTGCCGCCTTGGTGCTGCTGCTCACCAACCGAACCCTGGAGCGGAGCCGGCAGATCAACGACGAGATCAACCAGGTGTACAGCCCCAGCGTCGATGCCCTGGTGCGGCTGCGCAACCTGGTGGTGAACGCCCACATGCTGGTCAAGCATTGGGCCCTGGTGGAGAGCCGCCCGGACGCCCGGGAGAAAACCTCTCTGGTGGAGGTCACCGGTGAGGACCTGCCCGCCCTCCTGGACCGGATCGACACCCTATCTGCCAACTGGGACCGCGAGGAGGTGGAGCTGGCCAACCGTGTGTTCGGCGAGATGGACGCCATGTTCCTGCTGCATGGCAGCATCAAGGAGATGCTGCCCGACATGGAGAGCTACAGCGATCCTTTGGTCTTCCTGGAGCGCAACGACCTGGCCGAGGAGGGTGGGCCGCTGGATGAGCAGACGGACAAGGTGCTTGCCGACCTGGATGTGCTGCTGGCCATGCAGGAGAGCAAGCGCCGCCAGCTGAGCAGCGGCATGATCAGGAGCTTCGACTCGTTGAAGTTCTTCGTGCTCTATCTGGGCATGGGCCTCATCGCCGTGGGGCTCATCGTGGCGGTGGTGATCATCCGGGGCATCGTGGGCCCGGTGCAACGGCTACGCACCGTGCTCCTGGGCCTCGGCCGGGGCGTGTTCCCACGGGGCCGCATCCGCACCGGCAACGACGAGATCGGCGAGATGACAAGCGCCCTCATGGGGCTGATCGAGGGCCTCAAACGCACCACGGACTTCAGCCACGCGGTGGCCGCCGGTGACTTCGACGCCGACTACAAGCCCTTGAGCGAGGAGGATGTCCTGGGCCACGCCCTGCTGAAGATGCGCGCCGAGCTGGGCGAACGCGAACGGGTCCTCGAGCAGAAGGTGCGGGAGCGTACCGAGGAGGTGGTGCGCCAAAAGGAGGAGGTGGAGCGCCAGAGCCGCAAGGTGGTGGAGCTGTACAAGAACGTCACCGACAGCATCCGCTACGCCAAACGTCTGCAGGAGTCCATCCTGCCGCCGGAGCGCAAGATCCGCGAACTGCTGCCACGCTCCTTCGTGTTCTACAGGCCCAAGGACATCGTTTCGGGCGACTTCTACTGGTTCGAGCGCGTGGCCGACCGTACGGTGTTCGCCGCGGTGGACTGCACCGGCCATGGTGTCCCCGGGGCGTTCATGAGCCTTGTAGGCCACAACGGCCTCAATCAGGCGGTGCGCGAAAGCGAGGCCCTCCACCCCAGCACCATCCTGCGCTCGCTGAACCGGATCGCCTTCGATGCGCTGCACAAGGACCGCGACCAATCCATCGTGCGCGATGGGATGGACATGGCGCTCTGTGTGTTCGACCCTGATACCCGGACCCTGGAATACGCAGGGGCCAACTGCCCGCTCTACCTGGTCCGCGACCGTGACGTCATCCAATACGCACCGGACAAGATCCCCATCGGGGGCTTCGAACTGCACGGCCAGTCCTTCACCGATCACCGCATCCAACTGCAAGAGGGCGATGTGGTCTACATCTTCAGCGACGGCTATGCCGATCAGTTCGGCGGGCCCAAAGGCAAGAAGTTCCTCTACCGCCGCTTCCGCGAACTGCTGGTGGCCATCAGCAACGAGCCGCTCGAGGCCCAGAAACGCGCCCTGCTGGAGGCCTTCATGGACTGGAAAGGCGCCCACGAACAAGTGGACGACATCCTGGTGATCGGCATGCGCGCCTGAGGCCTATGGCCCCCAGATCGGCATATCGGACGTCGTGTTGTTCAAGGGGTTCATGCACATCACAGGGATCATCGGCTCGTTGGTGATGATCTCCTGTTCGTTGGGCACGCCCAGCACCCCGAAGATGCTGTTCTGAAGCATGTTCACGATGGCGATGAGGTCCGCGTCGATCTTCACCGCATAGCGGATCACCCCCTTCACGAAGTCGTCGCTGTCCTCCTGAAGGATGTGGGCCTCATGTTCGATGCCGCGCTCGCGCAGGAACTGCCCGGCGAACTTGATGTGATTATGCAGTTGGTTGTGGAGGAACTCATCGCTCTCCTTGGGCACCACCACATGCACCTTGCTGTTGAAGTACTTGGCCATGTCGGCCACCAGGCTGAGCTTGTGCCGGCTCTCCTTGTGCAGGTCGAGGGGCACCACGATGTCCCGGTATCCCTCCGACTTGATGTTGCGCTCCTGCACCACGATGAAAGGCACCGAGCTATTGGTGATCACCCGTAGCGCCCGGCTTCCGGTGATGAACTGCATGCCTCGCATGCCATGAGTGCCCATGATGATCAAGGCAGCACCGATCTCCGCGGCGGCCTCACCGATGTCCTCGTACACGTTGCCCACCCGCACCAAGGCGTCCACCTGCACGGTCGCGCTCCATTGCGAGGCCCGCTTGGCTTCCATCTCAAGCTTGGTCCGTGCCTCGTCCGTCAGGGTGGCCTTATCCACGATGTGCAGAAGGGTCACGCCGGCATCGACGCGCTCCGCCAGCTTCATGGCGTGGTTCATGGCACAGTCCGCCACTTTGGTGAAATCCGTGGGGACCAGGATGGTCTTGCGCATGCTCATCGGCGCGGTCTCGGTTGGGGCGCCAAGATAGGCGTGCCCCGCGGTCAACGCCATGCCTTGACCGCACGCGACCGAACGACGAGGCCGTCGACCGTGATCATTACGGCATAGGCCCCGGGCGCGAGGCTGCTGGTGTTCAGTTCCAGTTCGGATCCAGCGCGGCCCGCACCGCGCAGCACGGTCCGTCCTGTGCCGTCCACCAGTTCCACGCTCACCGTGCTGCCCGAAAGCCCGCTCACCACCAACCGGTCGGTGAACGGCTGCGGCACCAGAACGGGCGTCGGACCCTGCCCGCCCACCCCGATGGCCAGGCCGCCCACGAGCACGTTCTCGCAGAGGACCACCGTGCAGCTGTCCTGCGCCCAGGGGTCGAGGCCCACCACCGTCAGGCATACCGTGTAGGTGCCCGGTCCTGCATAGGTGTGGGCGGCCGATCCGCCCGTGGCCGTGGCGCCATCGCCGAAGTCCCAGCTCACGGACAGGATGGGCCCGTTCGCCTGGGTGGTGTTCTGGACGGCGATCGCCGTGCCCAGCCCCGTCCATTCGAAGTCCGCTACGAACAGGCTGTCGCAGGAAGCCGCGGAAGCGATGCTGATCCATTGGCAGTGCGTGGCCCAACAGGTATCCTGCCCCAGTGGCCCCCAATACCACGTGGTGAGGCAGGCGTAGTATGCACCGGGTCCGGGATAAACGTGCTGCGTGTTCTGGCCACCGCCCGAAGTCCCATCGCCAAAGTCCCACGACCACCCAACGGTGGGCAACGTGGAGAGTCCATAGAAGGCCACCGAACTGCCCGCGACCATAGCGGTGTAGGTCGCCGCGTAGGTGCTGTCACATCCACTGCTGGCCGGCACGATCACCGGCGCACAGGTGCTGTCCACGCAGGTGATGACGCCACCGCCGGGTTGTTGGAGGATGCTGATGGCGGTGAGGCAGACGGTGTAAGTGCCAGGTTGTGCGTAGGTGTGGAAGGGTTGTGGGTCGTTGGAGGTGCTGCCGTCCCCGAAGCTCCAGGCCCAGGAGGTGGAGAGGCCCGTGCCGGTGGTGGCGTTGGAGAACTGCACGAAGCCCGGTTCCGCGTTGGCGAAGAAGCCGGCCTGCAGCTGGGCGCAGGGGTCACCGCCGGTGAGGTCGATGATCTGGCAGGAGGTGGCGAAGCAGGTGTCCTGCGCCAGGGGGTCCCAGGTCCACACGGTCAGGCAGGCCTGGAAGACGGAAGGTCCGGGATAGGGGTGGTTCACGTTGGGGCCCCAGTCGAAGGTGCCATCGCCGAAGTCCCACTGATAGCTCCAGGTGTTGTCGATCACCTGTGGCAGAAAGGCCACGTAGGTGCCCTGTGCGCTGAATTGGAAGTCGGCGTTGAGGCTGTCGCAAGGGTTGTTGGTCCCTGGCACGATCACTGGCGCACAGGTGCTGTCCACGCAGGTGATGACGCCGCCGCCGGGTTGTTGGAGGATGCTGATGGCGGTGAGGCAGACGGTGTAAGTGCCCGGCTGTGCGTAGGTGTGGAAGGGTTGTGGGTCGTTGGAGGTGCTGCCGTCCCCGAAGCTCCAGACCCAGGAGGTGGAGAGTCCCGTGCCGGTAGTGGCGTTGGAGAACTGCACGAAGCCCGGTCCCGCGTTGGCGAAGAAGCCGGCCTGCAGCTGGGCGCAGGGGTCACCGCCGGTGAGGTCGATGATCTGGCAGGAGGTGGCGAAACAGGTGTCCTGCGCCAGGGGGTCCCAGGTCCACACGGTCAGGCAGGCCTGGAAGACGGAGGGTCCGGGATAGGGGTGGTTCACGTTGGGGCCCCAGTCGAAGGTGCCATCGCCGAAGTCCCACTGATAGCTCCAGGTGTTGTCGATCACCTGTGGCAGAAAGGCCACGTAGGTGCCCTGTGCGCTGAATTGGAAGTCGGCGTTGAGGCTGTCGCAAGGGTTGTTGGTCCCTGGCACGATCACCGGCGCACAGGTGCTGTCCACGCAGGTGATGACGCCGCCGCCGGGTTGTTGGAGGATGCTGATGGCGGTGAGGCAGACGGTGTAAGTGCCCGGCTGTGCGTAGGTGTGGAAGGGTTGTGGGTCGTTGGAGGTGCTGCCGTCCCCGAAGCTCCAGACCCAGGAGGTGGAGAGGCCCGTGCCGGTAGTGGCGTTGGAGAACTGCACGAAGCCCGGTCCCGCGTTGGCGAAGAAGCCGGCCTGCAGCTGGGCGCAGGGGTCACCGCCGGTGAGGTCGATGATCTGGCAGGAGGTGGCGAAACAGGTGTCCTGCGCCAGGGGGTCCCAGGTCCAGACCTTCAGACACGCCTGGAAGACGGTGGCGCCCGGGTACGTGTGCGTCGTTGTCGGCGTCCAATCTCCAGTGCCATCGCCGAAGTCCCACTGATAGCTCCAGGAGTTGTCGATCCCCCCCCCCCTGGGCCGCCCCCAAGGGCAACCCCCGCCTCCCTGCCCCCCCGCGCCCCCCCCCCGCGCCCGGGCCCCCCCCCCGGGGTGAAGGTGACGGTCGTGCCGATGATGTCGGCCTGGAAGTCCGCGACGAGGCTGTCACAGGGGTTGGCCAGCACCAGCAGCGGGCTGGCGATCGAAGCAAGGGTAAGGGCGCGGAGGTTCATGGGCGTGGGGCTACATGACCGTAGACGTCCATCGGACCACACGCGGCGCCCGGGTCTATTCCTTCAGGAAGCGCACGGCCCGCGCACGTTGTCCATTCCGCACGCGCAACAGGTAGGGTCCGGCGCTCAAGCCCGAAACGTCCACATGGTCAAGGCCCGTGTTCAGCGTCCCGGACCAGCAACGTCGTCCTTGCGTGTCAAGCACCTCTACGGACCACATCGCGGAGCCCGGCTCCGAGCGTACGGCAAGGACGTCGGCACAGGGGTTCGGCGAAACGGTGAACACGTGGGCGTCCTCCTCGTCGATGCCCACAAGCGGCATCAGTTCAACGGGCAGGCACACGGACAACGTGCAGGTGTCGGGGGCCAGAGGACCATCTATGGTCACGGAGAGGCACACGGAGTAGAGGTTCGGAAGCGCATAGGTGTGCACGGGCTGCAGCTCCGTGCTCGTCGTGCCGTCGCCGAAGTCCCACAACAGGTTGGGCAGCGCGCCGGACGTCAGTGAGGTGTTGATGAACGCCACCGTGTTCCCATTGATCAGGTGGTCGAAATCAGGCTGCAACACCTGTCCGCAGGGGATGGTGTCGGGCCCGAAGTACACCCAGTTGCAGGACTGCACGGTGCAGCTGTCCTGCAGCACGGCGTCGAGCAGGGTCACTGTCATGCACACGGCGTATGGCCCGTTGCCGGTGAAGCTGTGGGAGACGGACGTCCCGGAGCCAGTAGCGCCATCGCCGAAGTCCCATACGACCCCTGTTATGGGCGTGGTGATGATGCTCTCCAGCGCGAAGGTGAAGGTGCCATTGTCGAAGCTGCCCGCGAAATCGAGCTCCGTGGAGTCGCACACGGTCGGAGGCAGCCCGGTGTTGTTGATCACCACGCATCCCGTGGCGGTGCAGAAATCGCCTTGTTGGTCCAGCACATCCACGCTCACGCACATCAAATAGGACCCCGGTGCCCCGAACGTGTGATCGAACGCGGTGCCACCGCCAGAGGTTCCTTGGCCATCTCCGGGGTTCCAGGCGTAGTTGTATACGGCCGAGGCCCCATCCACCGTGGCCACCAACGACCAAGTATGGGCACCCGTGGGGGTTGCGGTCACCTGGACCGTGACACCCGCCCCACAGGGTTGGCCTTGCGCCAAACTACGGGCGCCCAGCATCGGCACCAGCGCAAGCAGCGCTACTCGCACGAGGATGGAGGACGTTCCTTTCATCGGTTCCGGTGCGGAAGATCGATGCTGAGCCGCAGTTGTCCACCCAGTCGCGCGGGAAGAGCCTGAACGGCGCCTTCTCCGAGGACGACGCCCAAGCCCGCCTGATAGACCGGCCCGGCGGTGATCCGCCAATGCTCGGTGAGCTGGAATCCGCCATCCAGCGCGAGTTGAGCGGAGACCAGGCCGAATGACCGGTCCGCATCGCGCACGCGCTCGGTGCGCTGCACCACAGCGCCCCCTTCGCTCAACTCCTCCACGAAGAGGTAGCCCTCGCGCATGCGCTGCCATTCCGCGGCAAGCCCCAGGTGGGCGCCGAACACCCACCGGCGTACACCTCGCTCCCAGCCGAGCAACAGTGGCACACGCCAGGTGGATGACCTGCCTGTGATCGCCGTGGTCTCGGACCGCTCCTGAACCACGAAGAGGGTATCGCTCTGGGTGGCCAGCACCGTGTTATCGAAGATGACCACGCTGGTATTCACCAACGCGCTCACCTGCTGGCTTTGGTCGAAGCGTTCGTAAGCGCTGCGGCCACCGGTGTGCTCGACCCCGGCGCCGAACCAGGTGCCCGACCGCCACCGACGCCCGGCCCACAGCCCCCAATGCCATTCACCGGCGTGGCCCTCCACGGCCGAGCGCGCGTTCACCAGTTCGACGTCACTGCCCTTCCAACGCCGCGTTCGGTCGTATCGCCCGGCCACCACGGCCAGCCACCAGTCCGCGCGGGGCAGCACATAGCCGGTGGGCGGGGTGCGTGAACTTGGAGCCGCGGTGGGCATGGCGTGCCGCACATCCGGGCGCCTTCCCTGCATGCGCTCCGCGTCGCCACCGGTCAAGCGGTCCGCCATCCGCAGGGCCCCTGCCGCCGAGCCGCCGAAGGTGCTCGTCGATGCGCTGCGTTCCCTCTCGGGGACCTCGCGCGCTCCAGAGGAGACCCGCTCGCGTCCGTTGTGTTCGGAGGCCCCGACATGGCTGGTCGTTCCCACCGGTGCGATGGGAGCGAGGGTCTCTTCCGGGCGGACGGCGGCGACCTCCGGGCGGCTTTCGGCCTTCCTGGTCGTGGCGGGACCGGCTGTGGACGGGGTATCCGTCATCCGGGCCGGAGAGGGGGGCGGCGGGGTGTTCGTTCCGGGGTCGGGCATGGATGCGCCGGGGAGGACTCCTGTGGCAGCACCCGATGGGTCGGAACGTGGTTCGGACGTCTGGACGGCGGCGAGTGCAGGGCGAACGGAGGCCGGTGTGGTGGCCCACCACACGACAGGAGCCCCCACCAGCAAGGCCAGCAGGCCCATCCACCGGAAGCGACGCCACACCACCACCAGGCGCCGGCGCCCGGCACGTTGGCGCATCACACCCTCCCACACCGCGGCAGGGGGCTCCACCTCGGCGGCCGAAAGGCCGCGTCGGAACACGTCATCGATCGGATGCCTTTCCCTCATGGGTCGTCTGGTGTATGGCGTGAATGCGTTCCTGAAGCATGCGGCGCGCCTTGGCCAGCTGGCTGCGCGAGGTGCTCTCCCCGCAGCCCAGCATGGATGCGATCTCCGCGTGGTCGTAGCCCTCGATGGCGAACAGGTTGAACACCGTCCGGTAGCCGTCCGGCAGTCCGGCCACCAGCGCCAGCAGCTCGCGTTCACCCAGGTCGGCCAGGGCGGTGGCCGCCACCGGGTCCTCCGGCAGTTTCTCCAGCCCGAAGCGCTCCTGCTGGAACGACTTACGGCGATACTGGTTGATGGCGGTATGCACCATGATGCGGCGGACCCATCCTTCCAACGAACCGTCCTGCCTGAAGCCGCCGAGCTTGTCGAACACCCGCACGAAGCCTTCCTGCATCATGTCCTGCGCCTCCAGCTCGTGCCGGGCATAGCGGAGACACACGGCGTACATGCGCCGCGCATACCGCGTGTAGAGGGCCTCCTGACTGCGACGGTCTTCGCGCAGGCAGCCTTCCACCAGCTCGCGCTCGGTGAGTTCACGCACCGTTCAGGTGGTTTCCGTAGCCGTTGACGCCTCGTTCGGCGCTTCCGCTGCCTGCCGGGGGATCAACGGGTCCGCGTGCCCAGCAAGGTACTGAAGATCAGCAGCCTTTCCACCCGGGAATATCCGTCCAACAAATGGTGGCAAACGACTGCTGTCGCATACAAATGACGACTTACCGAGTCCGGGTGATCGAGGGGTGAAGGTTTGCAGCGGTTTCTACGACAAGCCGACATAGAACGAACACACAAACCCTCAAACACACCTGAGACCATGAACACGATGAAGAACCTTGTGCAGCTGATCGGCAACCTGGGCAACGACCCGGAGATCAAGGAGGTGAACGGCGGACGCCGGATGGCCCGCATGAGCGTCGCCACCAGCGAGAGCTACACCAACAAGAGCGGTGAGCGCATCACCGACACCCAGTGGCACACCGTGGTGGCCTGGGGCGCCCAGGCCGATCAGGTGGGCAGCCTGCTTCACAAAGGGAGCCGTGTGGCCCTGCAGGGCAAGCTGGTGCACCGCAGCTACGAAGGCAAGGACGGCCAGAAGCGCTACATCACCGAAGTGGTGCTCAGCGAGTTCCAGGTGGTGAACAAGAACGAACCCGCCGTGGAGGCCGCCGCCTGATCACGTCCTCCGACCATTCAACGACCCCTCATCAACCCCCAAACCCAACGAGGTCATGAACACCCTGAAGAACAAAGTGCAGTTGATCGGCCACCTCGGGTACGATCCGGAAGTGCGCGAGATCGCGCAAGGACGCAAAGTGGCCCGCATGAGCGTGGCCACCCACAGCAGCCACCGCAACGCCAACGGCGACCGTGTGAGCACCACCCAATGGCACACCGTGGTGGCCTGGGGCCGCACGGCCGAGATGGTGGAGCGCATGCTGCGCAAGGGCACCGGCGTGGTGCTCGAGGGGCGCCTGGTGCACCGCAGCTACGAAGGCAAGGACGGGCAGAAGCGCCAGGTGAGCGAGGTCGTCCTCAACGACTTCCAGCTCCTGGCCACCGGCGCCAAGGCGGCCTGATCCGCCACGAACTCCGGCAAGGGGGCCGTTCCGGAAGGGGCGGCCCTCTTCGCTTTTCCTGCGGAACGCGGAAGGGCCACCCTCAGGCAGCCCCTCCATCGTCAACAGGACCCCCGTCCCATGGAGTGATGTGATCAGCGAGCGGCGGTGACGTCCGTGGCGGGCAGGGTCACCAGGGTGTGGTCGTAGTGGACCTTCATGAGGCCGCTGCCCTTGATGAAGGTGATGTGGCCCACGGGCGCGGCGAAGACCAGGTCGTTGGAGGGGCTCTGGGGCATGAGCTCCACGGAGAAGCGGACGTCGCGGTCGTTCTCGGCCTTGAACTTGGGGAAGGCGTTGATGGTGTTGACCTCCACGACCTTGGTGATGTAGCCGTTCTGGCGGAAGGTGAGGCGCAGCCGGCTGTCGGCCTCCACCTGGAGCTTGAAGCTGCCGTTGGCACCCACCACCAGGCTATCGAGCTCGCCGTTGGCGCGCTCCACGAGGACCACGGTGCGGCGGGCGCCGCCGTCGAGGGTCTCGATCTTGCCGTGGAAGGTGACCTGCTTGCTGGCGAACAGGCAGCCGGCGGAGAGGATGGTGGCGGCGGTGGTGAGGAGGAGGCGGGCGTTCATGGGGTGGGGTCGTTGGCGTTCGATGGGTCAAAACTGCCGCGGCCCCCAGGCCTTCCATAGGCGGGATGAGCAAGTGGCGGGCGGTGGTCAGCAAGTGGCGGGAACGGGCCTTCCCCGATCGGGCGGCCCCGGCACTTGGCCGATGCCCGGGCGCGGCTTACATTTGCGCTCCGTTTTCAACGGACACCTTCCCTGGTAGCTCAGCTGGTTAGAGCACATGACTGTTAATCATGGGGTCGCTGGTTCAAGTCCAGCCCGGGGAGCGAATGAAGAGAGCCGCGCGAGCGGCTTTCTTCCTTTTGAAGGAGTGTATCCGCCCGGGATCTGGCGGACCCTCCGCCGCGCCCTCTGCACCTCTGCGTGAACCAACCCGCCCCCCTCCCCATGCAGCTCATCACCGTCGGCACCGTCGCCTTTGACCGCATCGAGACCCCCTTCGGCGTGGCCGAGAAGACCGTGGGCGGGGCCGCCACCTACATCTCCCTGGCGGCCAGCATCTTCCTGGACAAGATCGGCCTAGTGAGCGTGGTGGGCGATGACTTCCCCGCTGCGGTGATGGACGACCTGCGCCGCCGGGGGGTGGACCTGCAGGGGCTGGAGGTGTTGCCGGGTAAGGAGAGCTTCTTCTGGGCCGGCCGCTACCACTACGACATGAACAGCCGCGACACGCTGGAGACCCGGCTGAACGTGCTGCTGGACCTGGACCCCAAGCTGCCCACCACCTACACCCAGGCCCCGTACGTGATGCTCGGCAACCTGGACCCCAAGGTGCAGGCCAAGGTGCTGGACCAGATGGCCGAGCGTCCGGCCCTGGTGGTGATGGATACCATGAACTTCTGGATGGACAGCGCCCTGGAGGACCTCAAGCGGGTGATCCAGCGGGTGGACATCCTGGCCATCAACGACGCCGAGGCGCGCCAGTTGAGCGGTGAGCACAGCCTCGTGAAGGCCGCGGCGCGCATCCTGGCCATGGGCCCCCGATATCTCGTGGTGAAGAAGGGGGAGCACGGGGCCCTCCTCTTCGGTCCCGACCGCGTGTTCTTCGCGCCCGCTCTGCCGCTGGAGGATGTGGTGGACCCCACGGGCGCCGGTGACACCTTCGCCGGGGGCTTCATCGGCTACCTGGCCCGTACGCAGGATCACAGTTTCGACAACCTCAAGCGCGCCATCATCGTGGGCAGCGCCCTGGCCAGCTTCACCTGCGAGAAGTTCGGCATCGAACGCCTGGCGGAGATCACCCGCGAGGACATCGATCAGCGGGTGCAGCAGTTCGTGGATCTCGTGGACTTCGACATCGAGCTGGTGGAGGACTGAGCGGACCGCTCAACCCATCCGGCCGGCCACGGCCTCCCAGTTCACCAGGTTCCACCAGGCGGCCACATACTCGTTGCGCTTGTTCTGGTACTTGAGGTAGTAGGCGTGCTCCCACACGTCCAGTCCCAGCAGCGGGCGGCCCTTCAGGTCGCTCACCTCCATCAGCGGGTTGTCCTGGTTGGGCGTGCTGCCGATGGCCAGCTTCCCCTCCTGCAGCACCAGCCACGCCCAGCCGCTGCCGAAGCGCTTCATGGCCGCCTCGGAGAAGTCCTCCTTGAACTTCTCCAGCGACCCGAAGGCGCCGGCGAGCGCATCCGCCACCGCGCCGCCCGGGTCGCCGCCCCGGCCAGGCGCCATGCTGCTCCAGAAGAGGTCGTGGTTCCAGGCGCCACCGGCATTGTTGCGCAGCTTGGTGCTCACCCCACCGATGGTGCCGAAGAGCTGCTCGGCGGTGGTGGCCGGCACGGCTTCGGCGGCCAGGGCCTCGTTGGCGTTCTTCACGTAGGCCGCATGGTGCTTGCCGTAGTGGATCTGCATGGTGAGCGTATCGATGTGCGGCTCCAGCGCCTCGTAGGGATAGGGCAGGGGCGCCTGGACGAAGTGCAGATCACCGGCACCCGAAGCGGAAGCACGCAGCACGGCAGGGGCCAAGGCCACGCCCGCGGCGGCCTGCAGCGAGCGGGTGAGAAAGCGTTTGCGGTCCATGTGCGAAAGGTAGTTCGGCCGACAGGGGCGGACGCTGTCCGCTATCAGGTCGGTGACCGCGGCAAGTTCCGCGCCGAACGCGATCCGGATGCGTGATGTGCGTTCAGCTCACGGGCGCGAAGCCGAGCAGCAACTGGCCCTTCTCCACGGCCTTGCCCTGCACGGCATGCACCTGGGCCACCACGGCATCGCCCGGGGCCTTGATCACGTTCTCCATCTTCATGGCCTCCAGCACCAGCAGGGCGTCGTTCTTGCGCACCACGTCACCGGCCTTCACCAGCACGTTCAGCACCAGCCCCGGCATGGGAGCCTTGAGCTCCGGCACCACTCCGCCGCGGGACTTGTCCAACCCGAGGGCCTGCACCAGGCGGGCGCGCTCGTCCTCCAGCCGCACGGTGTAGAGCTTGCCGCCGATCCGCAACTTCACCACACCCGCCGCGCGGTCCTCCTTCACCACGGTGGCGCGCACCGACCGACCGTCCAGCAGCACGCTGAAGGTGCCTTTGTCCGCTGCACTGAGGTCCAGGTCGGCGGTGCCTTCGGGCACCCAGGGCCCGTCGGGCGTGCGGCGCTCCAGCACCACGGGGGCGCCGGCCTGGTTGATGTGGGCGTAGAGCTTGCGCGGCATGGCGGGCGAAAATAGGGCGCCGCACGGTGGTGGTGATCAACCACCCTCGCCGAGCGGCCGTCGGAACCACAGATGGACACGGATGAACACAGATGGTAGTGCGCGTGCTCAACCGCCCTCGCCCAGCTGTTCGTACACCTCGTCCGCCGGCAGGCCCCGCTGCTCGCGGGCGGCCACCGCCAGGCGGTCGCAGAGTTCGTTCTGCGGGTGGCCGTTGTGGCCGCGGATCCAGTGGAAGCGCACCTTGTGCTGTCGGTACACCTTCAGGAACCGCTTCCAGAGGTCGGGGTTCTTTCGCTTGGCAAAGTCCTTCCTCTCCCAATCGAACACCCAGCCCTTCTCCACACTGTCCACCACGTACTTGCTGTCGCTCACCACGGTCACCTCCATGCCGGGTCGCTTCAGGGCCTCCAGCGCGGCGATGACCGCCAGCAGCTCCATTAGGTTGTTGGTGGTGTGGCGGTATCCGCCCCAAAGCTCGCGTCGGTGGCTGCCGCTCTCCAGCACCACCCCATAGCCGCCCGGCCCCGGGTTGCCGCTGGCCGCGCCGTCCGTGTAGGCCGTCACCTGCACGCTCATGTCGCCGGGAAGAGGTAGGTGATGTTGCCCGTGAACAGCTTCACGCTGATGGCCAGAAGGATGACGCCGAAGGCCTTGCGGATGACGATGAGCCCCACGCGGCCCAGCAGCCGTTCGATGCGGTTGGTGAGGAAGAGCACCAGCAGCACCGGGCCCATGTTGAGCACGATGGCCGCCAGGATGTTCACCGGGGCGTACTCGGCGCGCAGCGACAGAATGGTGGTGATGGTGCCGGCCCCGGCGATCACCGGAAAGGCGAGCGGTACGATGCTGTACACCTTGGGGTCGTCGCTGGGCAGGCCAGGGGCGGAGGTGTCCTCCTTGAAGAGCCGGATGCCGAGGGTCATCTCCAGGGCGATGAAGAACAACACCAACGAACCCGCCACGGCGAACGACCGGACGTCGACACCCACCACGCGCAGGATGCCCTCGCCCACGAACAGGAAGGTGACCATGATGCCCAGGCTCACCAGGGTGGCCCGCAGGGGGTAGATACGGCCGGCCTTCTGGCGGACCTGCAGGATCAGCGGGATGCCGCCCACGATGTCGATCACTGCGAAGAGCACCAGGAACGCCTTTCCGATCTGTGCCGGGTCGAGTTGCATGGGTTGGAGTAACGAGTAGCGAGTGGCGAGCGCATACACGGCTTGCCACTCGCTACTCGCGGTTCATGGGTTCATCTTGGGATCAACAAGGCTCTCAACAACCCGGGGAAAATGCTCATGCTCGAGTTCGTGGATGCGCGCGGCCAGGGTCTCGGTCGTATCGCCGGGCAGCACGGGACAGCGGGCCTGGAAGAGGTGCTCGCCCTCATCGTAGCGCTCGTTCACCCGATGGATGGTGATGCCGCTCTCGGTGTCGCCGGCCGACAGCACTGCCGCATGCACATGGTGGCCCCACATGCCCCGGCCGCCATGGCGGGGAAGCAAGGCGGGATGGATGTTGACCATGCGGCCTTGATAGGCTCGGACCAGCTCCGCGGGCACCAGGCGCAGGAAACCAGCAAGCACCACCAGGTCGACACGCAGCGCCTGCAGCTCGCGGAGCACCGTGCCATCCCGCAATTGGGCCGGGGTGAAGCGGTAGCTCGGCACGCCCAGGTCCCACGCACGGGCGAACACCCCGGCCTCGGGGCGGTCGCCCGCCACCAGCACCACCTCGGCCACGGAAGAGCCCTGAAAGTGCTCGATGAGCCGCTGGGCGTTGCTGCCGCTTCCGGAGGCCAGGATGGCGATGCGCTTCACGCTGCGAAGGTGCGCACTCCGCGCCAGTGCCGACCTTCGAGGCATGAGCAGCCCGGAAGGACCCCGTACCGTGCCCCATCTCCCGACCGAATATCCCGCGGAGGACATGCTCCGGAGGGCCGTCGCTTTCCGCGAACTGATGGCCCACCGCCGCAGCGTGCGTCACTTCAGCGACCGGCCGGTGCCGCGGGAGCTGATGGAGGAGCTGATCGCCACGGCCTCCACCGCGCCCAGCGGTGCGCACAAGCAGCCTTGGACCTTCTGCCTGGTGGGCGACCCTGAACTGAAACGCCGGATCCGCGAGGCGGCCGAGGAGGAGGAGCACGCCAGCTACCACGGGCGCATGTCCGTCGAATGGCTGGCCGATCTGGCCCCACTGGGCACCGATTGGCACAAGCCCTTCCTGGAGGCCGCGCCCTGGCTGGTGGTGGTCTTCAAGCAGGCTCATGGGCAGAACCCGGATGGCACGCGCCGCAAGCACTATTACGTGGAGGAGAGCGTGGGGCTGGCCTGTGGCCTGCTGCTGGCGGCGGCGCAGCACGCGGGCCTGGTGACCCTCACCCACACGCCCAGCCCCATGAACTTTCTGACACGCCTGCTGGACCGCCCGGCCAATGAACGGCCCTACCTGTTGATACCCATGGGCTTTGCGGCCCCCGACTGCCGTGTGCCTGACCTGATGCGCAAGCCGCTGGTCGAGGTGCTGGTGCCCTACCTGTCGGTCCGGTGACGGAGGCCGCATCGAAAAAGTGTTTCCTTTGCACCCTCATCAACTAAACGACACTGTCATGTCGGACATCAAATCCAGGGTCATCGCAATCATCGTGGACAAGCTCGGGGTCGACCAGGGCGAGGTCAACATGGAGGCGAGCTTCACCAACGACCTTGGCGCTGACAGCCTCGATACCGTCGAGCTCATCATGGAGTTCGAGAAGGAGTTCAACATCGCCATCCCCGATGACCAGGCCGAGAAGATCCAGACCGTGGGTCAGGCCGTGGACTACGTGGAGAAGAACGCGAAGTAAGCCCGGGCCCATCGGGCTCTCCCCATGCAGCTCAGACGCGTTGTTGTGACCGGTCTGGGCGCGCTCACCCCCATCGGCAACACGCTTGCCGCCTACTGGGAGGGGTTGGTGAGCGGCCGAAGCGGCGCCGCGCCCATCACGCGCTTCGACGCATCGAAGTTCAAGACCCGCTTCGCATGCGAGGTCAAGGGCTTCGATGCCGAGGCGTTCATGGACCGCAAGGAGGCCCGCAAGACCGACCCGTACGCCCAGTTCGCCTTGGTGTGCGCCGATGAGGCGATCACCGACAGCGGTCTGCTCTCCGACAAGCTGGACCGCGACCGCGTGGGGGTGATCTGGGGCAGCGGCATCGGCGGGCTGAAGACCTTCCAGGACGAGTGCATCGGCTTCGGAAAGGGCGACGGTACCCCGCGCTTCAACCCGTTCTTCATCCCCAAGATGATCGCGGACAGCGCGGCGGGGCTGATCAGCATGAAGCATACGCTCCGCGGCCCCAGCTATGTGACCGCCAGCGCCTGCGCCAGCAGCAACAACGCCTTGATCGACGCCTTCAACGCCATCCGCCTGGGCCTGTGCCCGGCCGTGGTCACCGGCGGGAGCGAGGCGGCGATCTACGAGGCGGGCGTGGGCGGCTTCAACGCCCTCCACGCCATGAGCACCCGCAACGACGACCCGGCCACGGCGTCCCGGCCCTATGACAAGGACCGTGATGGATTCGTGCTGGGCGAGGGCGGCGCGGCCATCGTGCTGGAGGACCTGGATCACGCGCTGGCCCGGGGGGCCAAGATCTACGCCGAGGTGATCGGGGGGGGGATGAGCAGCGATGCGTACCACATCACCGCCCCGCACCCCGAAGGCCTCGGCGCGGAGCTGTGCATGAAGTTCGCCCTCAAGGACGCCGGTCTCGCACCTGCGGACATCGACTACATCAACACCCACGGCACCAGCACACCGATCGGCGACCCGCAGGAGGTGAAGGCCATTGAGCGTGTATTCGGCGAGCACGCTTACGCGCTGAACATCAGCGCCACCAAGAGCATGACCGGGCACCTGCTCGGCGGAGCCGGGGCGGTGGAAGGCGTGGCCGCCATCATGGCCGTGCACACCGACACGGTGCCCCCCACCATCAACCACTTCACGGACGATCCCGAGATCGACCACCGGCTGAACTTCACGTTCAACTCCGCGCAAAAGCGCACGGTGAACGCCGCCATGAGCAATACGTTCGGCTTCGGCGGCCACAACACCGCGGTGATCTTCCGCAAGTACCGCTAGTACCGCTTGATCCGCTCGCTGCTGCTCCGCGCCCGCGCCTCGGCCGAGGACCGGCGCATCCTGGCCTGGGTGAAGCGCTCCTTCGGCATACGCCCCGCCGACCTGGTCCTGTACAAGCAGGCGCTGCGCCACAGCAGCGCGGTGCCCGAGGACCGGCCCGACCTGCCCGACAACGAGCGCCTCGAGTTCCTCGGCGATGCCATCCTGGACGCGGTGGTGGGCAGCTTGCTCTTCGAGCGTTACCCCAAGGAGGGCGAGGGCTTCCTCACCCGCATGCGCAGCAAGCTCGTGAGCCGCCAGCAACTGAGCGAGTTGGCCCGCCGGGTGGACATCGGCAAGGTGATGGAGAGCAATGTCACCCGGGGGCACGAGACCAGCGTGCCCGGCAACGCGCTAGAGGCCATCTTCGGCGCCATCTACCTGGAGCAGGGCTTCGATCGGGCGCGCAAGGCCATCGTCAAGCTGATCATCAGCCAGTACGACCTGCGTGAACTGGAGAAGGAGGACCGCGACAACAAGAGCCGCCTGCTGGAGTGGGGCCAGAAACACCGCAAGCGGGTGGACTTCCACATCACCGAGGAAGGAGGCCGCGGTGTCCGCGGCAAGACCTACCTCTGCGAGGTGAAGGTGGACGGCGATGTGCGCGGGAGCGGGCGAGGCCCCAGCAAGAAGAAGGCCGAACAGGAGGCCGCCGACGCCGCCTTCCGCACCATGGAGAAGCGGCGCAGCAGCGGTCGTGGTCGAGGCCGCGGCCGGGGCGGACGGCCCCGCGAAGGAGGCGCCGACAGGGAGGTGCCGAGCACCACGCCCGACCAAGGTGGGTAACACCCCGTGGTGCATAGGTGGGGGCCCGGGCTCGCGGCCACCCCTCGCGCCAGGCCTACCTTTGACCGTCCATGGCCAAGACCACGCGCATCCGCCTTGATGTGGAGCCCGACCCCGAAGTGCACGTGATCGGCATCAGCAGCCATGTGAACGACTACCGGCTGTGCTGGTCCCTGAACCTGAGCTTGGGGATCGCCCTGACGCGCCGCGACCGCGACATCCTCGACAGTTCAGCGGAGGGCACCTCGCGCCACGCGGCCTTCGACCATGACGACCCCGAGACGCAGGTGCGTTACACCCTGGTGAACAACCGGGGAGGCGCGGGCCCGCTCATCAAGGACCAGCGGTCGGCCGACTATTTCCTGGTGGTGGACGAGCAGGCGCCCGAGGCGCCCGAGGAGTTGCTGGAACGTGTACGCGCCGCAGAGTTCGTGCTGGCCGCCTACCCGGTGCCCTTCGACCAGCTACGCGCCGGCCACAAACTCCTGCAGTGACCCCGATGCCCCACAACGACCCCAAGACCAAGATCGTCGCCACCATCGGACCGGCCAGTGCGCCGGTCGACGTGCTCCGCGAGCTCATGCGCAACGGCATGGACGTGGCCCGCCTGAACTTCAGCCACGGCTCCTACGACTTCTATCGCGAGCTCATCGCCAACATCCGCCGGCTCAACGAGGAGCTCGGCCTCAACACGGCCATCCTGGCGGACCTGCAGGGCCCCAAGCTCCGCGTGGGCGAGATGGAGAACGGGGCCATCGACCTGCCCGACGGCAGCGAGCTGGTGATCACCACCGAACCCGTGAAGGGGCGTCCCGGCCTGGTGAGCACCACCTACACGCAGTTCTCACAGGACGTCAAGCCCGGGGAGATCGCTCTGCTGGACGATGGCAAGATCCGCCTGGAGGTGGTGTCCACCGACGGCCGCAGCCGGGTCACCACCCGCGTGCTCAACGGCGGGCCGCTCAGCGCCAACAAGGGCCTCAACCTGCCTAACACCAAGGTGAGCCTGCCCTGCCTCACGGACAAGGACCTGAAGGACCTGGACTTCGCCCTGGAGCAGAACGTGGACTGGGTGGGCCTGAGCTTCGTGCGCAGCGCACGCGACATCATCGAGCTCAAGCACATCATCCGCGCCCAGGACAAGCACGCCAGGGTGGTGGCCAAGATCGAGAAGCCCGAGGCCCTGCTGGAGATCGACGACATCATCCGGGAATCGGATGCGCTGATGGTGGCCCGCGGCGACCTGGGGGTCGAGATCCCCATGGAAAAGGTGCCGCTGGTGCAGAAGGACCTCATCCGCCGCTGCCTGGCCATGCACCGCCCGGTGATCGTGGCCACGCAGATGATGGAGAGCATGATCACCAACATCACGCCCACCCGCGCCGAGGTGAACGATGTGGCCAACGCCGTGCTCGATCATGCCGATGCCGTGATGCTGAGCGCCGAGACCAGCGTGGGCAAACACCCCGTGGAGGTGGTGAAGGCCATGAACCGCATCCTGGTGGAGATGGAAACGGCCGAGGGCATGTACAACGTGCCCAACCCGCCCCTGGAGAGCAACGAACGCACGGTGAGCGACGCCATCAGCATCGCCGCCGTGCGCATGACCGAGGCCATGCCCGTGAAGGCCATCGTCACCATGACCCACAGCGGCTACACCGCCTTCAAGATCAGCAGCATGCGCCCGAAGGCCAACATCTACGCCTTCACCAGCAACCCGGCCATCCTGTGCATGCTGAACCTGGTGTGGGGCGTGCGCGCGCACTACTACGACAAGACGGTCAGCACCGACCACACCATCGCCGACATCAAGCACCTGCTGCGCCGCCGCAATCAGGTGCAGAAGGGCGACCTGGTGATCAACATCGCCAGCATGCCCATCGCTGAGAAGGGCATGGCGAACATGCTGAAGTTGAGCCCGGCCTAACGGGCCTGTTTGATCAGTTTGCACCTATGTGCTGCGCCATCCGCGCGCACCATCAACAAGTAATGCCCATCGGCCAAGCGGGAGAGATCGAACGTCTGCCGGGTTGATAACACCCTCTCCTGGAATACCATGCGTCCGCTGGCATCGCGCATTTGGAGCAGGCCACCGACCAAGTCCTCTTCCACGGCAAGCAGAACATGATCAGCCGCCGGATTGGGCATCAGGTGCATCTGCGCGACTGCATCCGCCGCGGTGGTATCCGAAGTGGTGATGATCGCTGTTCGCGCCGTATTCGTGATCACTGGGGCATTGAGGTCGAAGAAGATCGCGGCGGTATTCCGGATGGAATCGCCGACAAGGAGATCGGTACGAGGTCGTATGCGGTAGCGGACGAAACCATGGCTCATCAATTCGTTCACGTTGCTGTCCGGCAGCAGGATGTTGTCGAACTGGAAGCGCATCTTGTGATCGAAGTCGTAGTAGGTCAGCGCCAATGGGTGCGAAGCGTCGATGAGCTCGAAGCTGGGCAGGTACGCGTTCGCTGGCAGGTGGTTTTCCACAGCAACGGTGAATGCCGTATCGGTGCCTGTGTTCTGGAACCGGATCGTGTAGTCCAGAACGGCATCGGCCAATGCGCTCACGAGCATTTCGGTCGGTTCCACCAGAATGTCGTTGGGGTCGAAGGAGCCGGTGACCTGGTTGTTCGTGGTAACGGTGTTGTCCCCGGGAACGAGATCGCCTGCGATGGGCGTGATCTCCGTCGTGGTGGTCACCGGGCTTCCCAGCGTGTCCCCAATGGATTGCGTGCAGTACACGGCGAGTTGGATGTTCTGTAGCGGAAGCAACGGTCCGAGCGCCCACGTGAGCATGCTGCCATTGATGCTTCCTGGTGCGATCGACGCGGAGTCGAAGTCGAGGCCATCATCGAGCGCGAGGCTGAGGTCTGCGCCAATGCTCGTCGTTCCCACGTTGCGGCAGAGCACATCGTAGCGGACGGGGAAGCCTGGACGGAAGGGTGAGACGGGCGTGAGGAAGACCTGGAGATCCTGCGCTGGTACCATGGCCGTGTACCGGAAGTCGAGGCCGCTCACTGCTGGTTCATTGCCCGTAGTGCTTGGGGAGTGCGTGGCTGGGTCTTGTGTGAAGTGCGCGATCGTTGGGCCTGTGATGATGTGCTGGGCCGGGCCGTTCACCGCGAACTCATAATGGCCGCTGGCTTCTGAAAGGGCTAGTTCGGCATTGTTGCTCAGCTCCACCAGCCGCCTACCGATACGGGGATCGTCAACACTGATGCTGGTATCGTTGTCCGCATCCACGTAGAGCGTGCCAGTGAGCAGGGTGCTCTTTCCATTGAACCGCACGGTCCAGATGTCCTGATAAGCCACGTTCCCAGGAACGAAGTGGTCCGCCGATATTGACATCCCAGTCGCGACGAAGCCATCGTCAGTAGGCGCAAGTGCGTATAGGAGATCTCCATCACTTCCGCCCACGGACTTCTCCCAGAGCAGGTCACCATTTGGGTTCACCAATAGGAGCCAGCCATCCCCGCCACCATAGGGCGCCTGGTTCACCAACACGTCGTAGCAAACGCTAACATCTCCATCGGATGAGGTGGTGCTTCCCGCGATCAGGCAGTTTCCTTGATATGGGATCATGTCAGACGGACTATCCGGAAGGCTTCCGCCGTAGGAACGGCTCCATATGATCGCACCAGAGGCGTCCACGCGCATGAGCCACACATCCCAGTTACCGTGGTTCTGCGGAAGATCTCCATCGGAAGAGTTCGATGTGCCAAGGACAAGGTAGTCCCCGCCCGACAAGCCACGGATGTCGAGGAATTGATCCACGGCCGAACCGCCATACGTGCGGTCCCATTCGATATCCCCGTTCGCATCGAGCTTCACCAGCCAACCATCGTATTGACCATAGAGCGGCGTGCTCACGTCGCCATCACTGGATCCGGTCCACCCTGCGAGAAGGGCACCGCCATCCGCAGTAGCTATGATGGATTGACCAATGTCCACGGAGCTGCCGCCATAAGTGCTCTCCCATAGTTCAGTGCCAGCGCTGTCCAAGGCGATGACCCACGCTTCCCAGTCGTTTTGTCCGCGGAATCCGGAAACGAAGCAACCCCCATCCGATCGTGCGGCTACATGGATCCCCTGGTCGTTCTGGTCCACAAGGCCAGCATAGAAGCGCTCCCAGATCACAGAGCCGGCGGGGGTGACCTTCACGACCCAGAGATCTTTGTCGCCCCAACTATCGATGATCACCTGCCCTGCATCGTAGATGCTACCGGCGAAGACAAAGTTCCCATCGGGCATCACGGCGCCATGCATGATCTGAACGAGGCCGAGGTCACCGATGCGGTTTCCCCATTGCATTTGTCCTAAGCTGTCGAGGCCGATGAATACCACCTCCCCGTTGGCCGGCCCCGAGGTGTTGCCGAGTTGTCCATCTGCGGAATTGCTCGTTGCTGCAAGAAAGAAGCTCTTGTCGGGCAACTGATGGATAAAGTGCCCGGCGTCCGAATAGCCGCTTCCAAGCGAGCGTGTCCAGGCCACGGAGGGGATCTGTGCATGCACGTATGCAGTCAGGATGAGCGCCATCAGGGCAGAGACGATCGCTTTCACGGCAGATGGTATCTCAAAGACGAAAGTAGAGGCTGATAGTGGTGTCCTCGGCCAACTCAGTCTCAGGCATAGCGCTACCTCTCCACCACCACCTTCACGTAGCGCAGTCCCTCGTTGGTCTTCAGCACCACGGTGTAGGTGCCTGGAGCCTCCTGGGCCAGGTCCACGGAGAAACTGTGCTCGCCAAGGGCGCTATGCGCATGCAGCAGGCGCCGCACCAGACCGCCGTCCGCCCGCAGCACGCTCAGGTCCGCGATGGTGCTGCGGTCCAGCCGCAGCACGACGATCAAGGGCCCGTCCGTGATCGTGGGCGTGGCGCTGAGCGCATGGTATTCCGGCGCCGCAACGGCCGCGTTCGTGCCCGTGCCAATGTCCCTGGAGTACTTGTAGATGTAGGTGCCGGACATGTAGGCCAGCGAATCGTTGAGGCGGAAGAAGCGGTTGTAGTTGTTGCCCACGGTCTCCAGCGCCCAGGTGAGGCCGCCATCGGTGGTGCCGTACAGCAGGTTGCCCCCGCCCACCCAGCCCTGCAGGGTGTCCATGAAGCCCACCACCTCCACGTAGGTATAGCTGTTGGCCGCCACGATGGTGCTCCACGTCTGCCCGCCATCGGTGCTGCGCAGCAGGCGCGTGTCGTCGTTCATCGGTTCGCTGTACACCGAGGCGTACCAGTGGTCCGCGTCCAGCCGCTGGATCTTCCACACGATGTCCGAGGTGACCCCGGTGAAGTGCTTCGGCTGCCAGCTGAGCCCCCCGTCCGTGGTGTACAGGATGACGCCACCGTTGCCCGCCGGCGCGGCCGTGCCGGTGACGAAGCCGGTGTCCGCGCTGATGAAGTGCACATCCACCAACGCCGTGGCGTGTGCGCCCATGTTGATGAAGGACCAGCTGAAGCCGCCATCGCTGCTTTTCACCACGTACGCCGGAGAGGCCCAGAGTCCCACGCCATAGATGGTGGTCGGAGCGGGTGCGGAGAGGCCGCAGATGCCGGGCGGCTGTGGGGTGATCAGTGGGGCCACATCGGTCCAGGTGGCCCCGCCGTCCACTGTGCGGAACAGCGACCCGCTCAAGGATC
Organism: Flavobacteriales bacterium; assembly: GCA_016713875.1. Lineage (NCBI taxonomy): Bacteria > Pseudomonadati > Bacteroidota > Flavobacteriia > Flavobacteriales > Flavobacteriales bacterium. The sequence goes on along the minus strand of JADJOI010000003.1, from coordinate 3,093,097 downwards.
CGCAATAGCCGTGCTGGGCATCGATGAACTCGATGCTGCGCAGGTATTGTCCGGAGGTGTACTGCAGGTCCCACGTGGCGCCACCGTCCTCGGTGCGGCGGATCGTGCCGGCCGGACCGCCCGCCGCCCAGCCCACCGTGTCGTTGATGAAGAAGACGTCGTCGTGGCGCCCGGAAGGCGGGATGTTCAGCGTCGTCCACGTCCCTTGGGCGAAGGCCTGGCCGGTGAACAGCGCGGACGACAGGAATAAGAGGAGCGATCGCATCAGGAGGTGGCCGGAAGCCAAGGTAAGGCCGGGGATCCAGCGGGGCAGAACCCGCTCAGCCGCTGATCCGGCGCCCGAGGACCAGGTCCACGTTGAAGCCGGGCTGTTTCAGGCGGTGACCGTGATGGAGTGGTGGCGGAAGCGGTCTGTATGACCACCCGGGCAGCATCCCATGCGTTCGACCTATCTTCATGCAAATGCCGCTCGCATGAAGCTTCGTTCCATAAGCCTGCTCGTGCTGCTTCCCTTCGTCGCCTCCGCACAGATCACCCTACCGGGTTTTCAGGCTTCCGACACGGTCACACGTACCTGCCCATGGGACACGACGGTCGTGGTGCTCACCTATGCCGACTGGGAGGCCTACCAGACGCTTGACGACACGTGGAACGGACCGGTGGACAGCACCATCTGTCTCTCCCTTGCGCATGTCATTGGCCAGGATGTGGAGGCCCGGATCGACTTCGATGATGCCGACCCTGCCAGACCGGTGTTCCTGCGCTTGCTCATGGACTCGGCCACCGCGATACCGTTGGTCGCCGATGATCAGTACGCCTTCGTGGTCGATGGCTTTCCCCTGTCGGGTACGACCCTTGATCAGGGCGCGACCTGCACGGAGGGCCTTTGCTCGGGCATCCGCGCGGCGGTGCGCATACCGGACAGCACAGGAGCGGGAAGCGACCTGCGCTGGTATCAAGCCAGCTATGGGTCCGGTCAGTTCGGGTCGCCGCTCTCCCTCTGTGTGCCCACGGAGGGCTTTACGGACAATGCGCTGCGAGAGCTGGTCCTGAAGTTCACGCTGGCCTCCCCTGGTCCCGGGCAACAGTTCCGCTTGCTGTGGCCGTGGGCGGAAGACCTGCTTCAGCAGGGGAACCTGGATCGGCTTGTGGAGGCGGACCTGCCCCAGTTCCAGACAGGCCCTGCCAGCTTCACCCTTTGGCCGGTGAGCGGCTCCAATTTCCTGGTGATGTATGAGGACACGACCTACCCCTCGCCGGCGCATGTGAGCTATTTCGATGTGACACCACTGCCGAACGTGGCGCAGCCCACCGCGGTAACGCTCACACTGGAACCGTACACCGGCTTCAACTTTCAGCCATTCACCCAGCTGCGCGGGGGAGCGGTGCTCAACAACGACAGTGTCTTCCACACGCTCACGGTGGTGAACAACGGTGCCGACCTCTGCCTCGCTTGGCAGATCGTGGAACTGTTCTGGGGTGATGGCGATCGCTATGTGCACCAGGATGGTCACCTGGGTTTCGAAGGGTCGCGTTCGTGTTTCATGTTCCGCAGGGGCAGCACCTTGGAGGTCGCTGCGGGCGCCACCCTGCATTATGGAGAAGGCAACCGCGGCATGCTGGCGTTGCTTACCGGCAGTGATGTGGTGATCGGATACGGTGGTGAACTGGTGATGCACGGCATGGTGGTCTTGAAGGAGGGGCCCGGGATCACGGGTCGACAGGACCTTCACACCCGGCTCGGCCCCGGCGCGCGCATCCGCTTCGCACCCGGCTCGAAGGTGTTCAATGGCGCCAGCAATACGGGGGACATGAAGTGGGTGATCGCCCTCGATGGTGGTACGGTTGACCTGGATGGCCTGAACGAAGTGGACCGGCAGAAGATCATCCTCGTGCAATTGCCCGAAGAACAGCTTACCGAGCTGACGGCCACGGTGCTGCCGAACGCGGTGCAGTTCCAGGTCGCTTCGCGCATCGAGGAGCAGGGTCTTTTGCGATGCTTCGATCCAATGGGTCGGCGACTTCTTGAACGGCAGGTCTCCCTGGCCGAGGGCCCATCGACCCTTCGCGTGGAAACGGCTGGATGGCGGGCCGGTGCCTACCTGGCCGTTCTCGATGTGAACGGGGAGCGCAGGGTCGCTCGCTGGGTCAGCCCTTGACCTTCCGGCCCAGCACCAGGTCCATATAGAAGCCGGGCTTCCTGAGCCGCGCCCGGAGGTCGAGGTCGGTGAACATGCTGCTGATGGTGTCCGCCAGAGCGGGGTTGCGGTTCGCGCGCTTCACCACGAAGTCGAACAACCATGCCCGGTGGGCGAGGTCCTGTAGCCGGGTGCTGATGGCCAGTTCCTGGCCCAGGCGCTTCCACACACGCGCATCGTAGGTCCTGAGGAACGCAGGGTCCGTACGACCCTCGCGGAGGGCCTCGTGCGCCACATCGGCGGCGTGCGCGCCACTGATCATCGCATGGCTGATGCCCTCGCCCGTGAAGGGGTCGATGAGGTGCCCGGCATCGCCGATCAGCAGGTAGCCCTCGCCGCTCAAGGGATGGCGCTTGCTGGCCAGGGGAAGCCCCATCCCCTGCACGGGTCCCTCGGCCGCGGCGTTCGCGAACCGGTGCTTCAGGGTGGGGTGGGTGGTGACGAGGCGCTCCAGCTCGGCCTTCAGGTCCAGCCGGCGTGTCCGCACGTGATCGCTGCGCAGACCCAGGCCCACGTTGGCACGGCCTCCGGGCAGTGGGAAGATCCAGAGGTAACCGGGCAGCAGCTCCTTCAGGAAGTGCAGCTCGATGAAGCCGTGCGGGTCGAGGTCGGTGATGCCGCGGTAGTAGGCGCGTACCCCGGCGGCGTGGTGGCGCGGCTCCATGGGCAGGCCGGCCACCTGGCGCGCGAAGTGCGAGTGGGCACCGTCCGCCGCGAGGAGGAGCCGGCAACGGATCGTGGCCGGTCCCTGGGCACCGCGTGCGAGGACCTCCCAGCCACCGCCCGTGCGCGTGTAGGAGACGGCCTGTGTGCCTTCCAGGAGGCGGGTGGCCTGGCCGCGCCGCACCGCGTCAACGAGGATCGCATCGAAGTCCATCCGCGGCAGGATCGCTCCTGGCGGCTCGCCCACGCCAGTGTGGCGGGAGAAGGGCACGCGAAGCGACCGGCCTCCCGGGGCCACGAAGGTGACCCCCCAGCTGGCCATGCGGTGGGCATTGGCGTTGACCCGTTCCACCAGGCCGGGGTCGATGCGCCCCAGCACCCGCATCACCTTCCCGCTCAGTGCATCGCCGCACACCTTGTCCCGGGGGAACACGGCTTTCTCGATCAGCGTGCAGCGCACGCCGTGCCGCGCCAGTTGCAGCGCCGCCGTGCATCCGCCGGGGCCGCCGCCCACGATCAAGACATCCGTGGCGTGCGTTGGAGCGGCGTTGGATGCGGAGGACGCCTGCATGCGGGACGCGCTAGCCGCGGAAAGCCTCCGCGCTGAACTGCTCCAGGAAGCGGACGTCGTTCTCCCAGTAGAGGCGCAGATCGGGCACCCGGTAGCGCAACTGGGCGATGCGCTCCACGCCCATGCCGAAGGCGAAGCCGCTGTAGACGAGCGGATCGATCCCGCAATTGCTCAGCACGGCGGGGTCCACCATGCCGCAGCCCATGATCTCCACCCATCCGCTGTGCTTGCACACCGTGCAACCCGCGCCGGCGCAGATGGTGCAGCTCATGTCCACCTCGGCGCTGGGCTCGGTGAAGGGGAAGTAGCTCGGCCGCATGCGGATGACCACCTCGGGCCCGAACATGGCCTTGGCGAAATGGTCCAGGGTGCCCTTCAGCTCGGCGAAGCTCACACCCTTGTCCACGTAGAGACCCTCCACCTGGTGGAACATGCAGTGGGCCCGCGCGCTGATGGCCTCGTTGCGGTACACGCGCCCGGGGCTCACCGTGCGGATGGGCGGCCGCTGACCTTCCATCACCCGCACCTGCACGCTGCTGGTGTGGGTGCGCAGGGCCAGGGCGTCCGCTGCAGCTGCCGGGGCGCCCGTCCCGGGAGCCACGAAAAAAGTGTCCTGCATATCGCGCGCAGGGTGCTCGGGCGGAAAGTTGAGCGCACCAAAGTTGTGGTGGTCATCCTCCACCTCAGGGCCTTCGCTTACGGTGAAGCCGATGCGGGCGAAGATGTCCACAATGCGCCGGCGCACCAGGGTGATGGGGTGCAGGCTGCCGGCCGGATCAAGGGCTGCCGGCCGCGTGGTATCATCCAGTCCCGCGTGGTCAACGCGCTGCTGGTCCACCGCCAGTTTCAGTTCATCCAATCGGGCCTGCGCGGCCTGTTTGAGCTGGTTGAGGCGCTGACCGAGGGCCTTCTTCTCCTCGGCGGCCAGCTGCTTGAAATCGTCGAACAGCGCGGTCACCGCTCCGTTACGGCCCAGAAAGGCGACGCGGAAGCGTTCCACCGCTTCGGTCGACTCCGCGGCGGCGGCCTTCACCTCGGCCTCCAGAGCGAGGATGCGCTCCTGGATGCTCATGGCAGCACCTTCATCCACATCCGGATGTCCTCGGCGGGGCGGTCGCGGCCATCGCGCTGCACGGCCGCGATCTTGTCCACCACATCGAGCCCTTCGACCACCTCGCCGAACACGGTGTACGCACCGTCCAGATGAGGGGCGCCGCCCACACTGGCATACCGCGCCTTGGCCGCATCGTCATAGGTGACCGGGGTCCCCATCGTGGCGTTGCGCTTGGCGATCATGTCCATCTCCTGTGGCTGGTAGGGGCGGCCCTGCACGATGTAGAACTGGCTGCCGCTGCTGGCCTTGGTGGGGTTCACCTGGTCGCCCTGCCGGGCTGCGGCCAGGGTGCCCTTCGTGTGGTAGAGGCCCGGGAGGATCTCCGCCGGCACGGTGTATCCCGGCCCCCCCGTGCCCAGCGGCATGCCGGCCGCGGCGCGCTTGCTGTCCGGGTCGCCCCCCTGCACCATGAAGCCCGGGATCACCCGGTGGAAGACCAGGCTGTCGTAGTAGTGCTCCTTTACCAGCTTCAGGAAGTTGTCGCGGTGCTGGGGGGTCTCATTGTAGAGCTCCACGATCATCGTTCCCCAACTGGTGCGCACTTCCACGCGGGGGCGCTTGGCGGTGCCCTTGATGCCTTTGGCGCTCTGAGCGGGCAGGGTGGCGGGGAGCATCAGGATCGCGAGCGCGACGGTGAGCTTGGTCGGGGTGATTTGCAGGAACATCGCTTTGGGCGCTACTTTTGAGGTTCGCCGAGCCTTCGCTGGCCAGGCGCCCAAAAGTACTGCGATGAGGCGATCGACCTTTCGTGCCCCGGTGATGACGCTGGCCGTGCTGTTGTGCTGGCCACTGCTGCCCTCCTGCAACAAGGAGAAGCCCACCATCGCCCGTATCCGGATCCAGGACCAGAACGGCAGCGCGGTGCCCGAGGCCTACGTGAAGCTGTACGCCGATCCGGTATATCCCCTGGGCGACCCCACGCGCCTCACCCAGGAAAAGCTCACCGGCAATGATGGCTGGGTCGAGTTCGATTTCACCGGGTTCTACGAGCAGGGCCAGGCCGGCTTCGCTGTGTTGGACATCGTGAGCTTCAAGGACAGTGCGGTGGGCGAGGGCATCATCAAGATCGTGGAGGAGGAGACCGCCGAGGAGGAGGTGACCCTGGTGCCTGTGACACCGTAGTGCGCAGTGCCGCCCGCGAGTTCGGTCAGCGGGCACAACGGCCGTTCATGATCCCATCCTTCGTGCTCGCGCGGGCAGTGACCACGCACGGGCTAGCGCGTGACCGTGATCAGCGCTCGAAGTAGTCCAGCAAGGCCTCCTTCATCAGACGCTCCTGTTCCTTGTCGGAAAGAGGGGGCAGCTCCCGCGCGCGTTCGAAGTGCGGCCAACCATCAGCATCGCGCCCCAGTTCACTGTAATAGCCGTAGGGCAGCAGCAACACGCAGATGCCGATGTGCATGAGGTTCACCTTCTCGTCCTTCTTGAACTCGCGGGCGTGCTGCCCGAGCTCCTGTACCCCCACCAGGAAGATCAACCCGTTGAGGTCGACGGGTACGCCGAACCGCTGCTCCATGTGCTTGAGCAGGTCGCGCCATCGCTTGTCGAAGGTGAGGTCCAAAAGGGTGGAATGTGAAAAGGTGGAAATGAGCGAATGTGGCTTCCTGCGGGGCGCAAAGATGCCATCGGACCGATCGCATCGTCACCTCGCGCACATTCACCACATTCACATCCATGAACTGGCTGGACTGGGTCTTGGTGGCTTTGCTGGGCATTGGCGCCGTGCAGGGGTTCCTGCATGGGTTCGTGCGCGAGCTCGCCGGTCTGCTGGCCTGGGTGGCGGGCATCTGGGCGGGCCTTCACCTCAATGATCGGGTGGCGGCCTGGCTCGGCCTTGACCCAGCGCAGGAGGTGGTGAGCTTCCTGGTCACCTTCCTGGTGGTGCTGCTGGCGGTGCACGTGTTGGGGCGTGCGCTCACCACGGCCATCGACGCGGCACAGCTCGGTCTGCCCAACAAGGTGGCCGGGGTGGCCTTCGCCCTGGTCCGGAAGGCCTTCGTGCTGAGCGTGCTCATCAATCTGTTCGCCGCGTGGCAGGGCGCGCGCCGGAGCGCTGTCCACGAGGCGCTCGATGGGTCGGTGGTCGCGACCCCGCTTCGCGCCTTCGCACCGCTCCTCGTGCCCGCGCTGGGCGAGGCCAAGTGGGTGGGCCGAACGTTGGAACAGGTGGAACAGGAGCTGGAAGAGCGCCTGTGAGCACCGGGGCGCGGCCGCCTGGTCAGGCCTTCTTCACGCGGACGGCGTTCATGCCACGCGGGCCACGCTCAAGCTCGAAGGTGACCGTGTCGCCCACGCGCACCTCCTCGAGCATGGCACTGATGTGCACGAAATAGCGCTCGCGCGAGCCGTTGTCCTGGATGAATCCGAAGCCCCGGCCTTCATCAAAGCGGTCCAGCCGGCCCTTCAGCGGTTCGGGCGGCACATCCTCGCGGCGGGGCACACCGAGCTCGATGTCCTCTGCCTTGACCTCCTGACGTTTCGTGGGGTCGGGCGGGGTGTCGGTGATCCGGCCGTGCTCGTCGACGTACGCGATCATGTTGTCCAGGCCTCCGCCGGCACTGTTGGCCTTTCGCTCGGCCTTACGGCGCTCCTTTTCCTCCTGCTTCTGTTGACGGCGCTTTTCCTGCTCGCGTTTGTTGAACGAATCGGCCATGCGGAAATGTTGGTCCCGTGGGGTGATCGACACCGCTGGTGCGCGAGGCCGGGTCCGTGGGTGTGACGAAGGTAGCGCTTCCGGCCTCAGCCCTGATCAGGGGCGAGCTTCGCGTACAGGTCCAGGCTGATCCACCGGCCGTCCTTGCGCTCGCATTCCCGCAGGGTGCCCTCGTGCCGGAACCCGTGCTTCAGCAGCACCCGGGCGCTTGCGCTGTTCTCCGGCTCCACTTCGGCCGTCACGCGGTGCAGCCCCGGGGTGTGGAACGCATGGTCCAGCACACGGCCGAGCGCCTCGCTGCTGATGCCCTTGCCCCAATGCTCCGGCAGCAGCCAGTAGCCCAACTCGCAGCGCTTATGCACCGGGTGGATGAAGTTGATGCCGATGGCGCCGAGGAACTCACCATCCTCCGCGGACCGGACCGCCCACCACTTGCCGGTGCCTTCACGCTCGATGGTGGCGTACCAGTCCATCTGCTCCTGCGTGGCTTCCAGGGTCATGAAGCGCACGGCATAGTAGCGGATCACCTCCGGGTGCGACAGGCCGCGGTGGATGTGCGTGATGTCCGCGGGGGTGATGGGGTGGAGGGCGATCATCACCGATCATCGAAGAAGCTGCACGGGCACATGTTCGAACTGCTTGAACGCCTTGTCGTTGGTCACCAACGCATAGCCACCTGTTCGAGCGAAGGCGGCCAGATAGGCATCCATCCAGAGCTTGGGCGACGCGGTGCTGGTCGCAGCGAGCTCCATCCAGGCGGGATGAAGACCTACGGGCTCATCTGCGAACGCGATGCGCGGATCATCCAGCATCCCTTGCATGGCCTTGATGGCCGCCTTGTTGGTGAGCGGGCTCAGACCGAGCGGGCTGGTAAGGGCAGCCGCGGTCAGCAGGCGCAGGGTGCTCTGCTGGGTGTATCGGCAGAAGTGAACGGAGCCGGTCCGCGCACCTTCGAACCAGTGCATGGCCTTCGGATGCAGCGGATGTGCCTCCAGGCTCAATGCGAGCCACACGTTGACATCGGGAAGGGTGGGCTTGCTCATCGCGTGCCGCCCCAGAGCAGTTCGTCCACCCGGTCCGGAGAGAAGTCCTCCGCATTTCTCGACTTGCCGCCCTTGATCACCGGAAAGGGACTTCCCTGGAGCTTGCGCTTCCTGGGGCGCTCCTCCTCGGCCAGCAGGCGGCGACAGGCCTCCGCGATCAGGTCCTTCAGTTTCGACCCATCCTGCGCGGCCTTCATCTTCAACCGGGTCACCAGGTCGGGCGGGAGCTCAAAGGTCATTTTCATGACGCGAAGGTACGCCCCCTTTCACCGGCCAGCAAGCTGGGAAGCTGGGAAACCAGCTCTGCGCGACACCGTTCACCCCAGACCCATCAACTCCGGGTGCGACAGGCCGCGGTGGATGCGCATGATGTCCGCAGGGGTGATGTCCTCGAGCGTCACCATGGGTCCAAGGAACAGGCAGGATGCCTGTTCAACCTTGCACCGCCGCGATCCCCGGCAGCACCTTGCCTTCGAGATACTCGAGCATGGCCCCGCCGCCGGTGCTCACGTAGCTGATCTTGTCGGCCAGGCCGAACTGATTCACCGCGGCCACGCTGTCGCCGCCGCCCACCAGGCTGAACGTGCCTTTGCTGGTCGCATCCGCCACCGCCTGCGCGATCGCGATGGTGCCTTGCTGGAAGGGCTTCATCTCGAACACGCCCATGGGGCCGTTCCACAGCAGCGTCTTGCTGCGGAGGATGGCGGCACGGCAGGCCTCGATGCTCTTGGGACCGATGTCCAAGGCCATCCAGCCGTCGGGCACGGCGTTGGCCGCGCATTGGTCGGTGTTGGCGGTCTCGGCGAAGGCATCGGCCACCACGGCATCGGTAGGGATGTGCAGCTTCACGCCCTTGGCCTCGGCGTCCTTGATGATGCGACGGGCGGTGTCGAGCAGGTCATCTTCCACGAGGCTGGCGCCGGTCTGGCCGCCCATCGCCTTCACGAAGGTGTTGGCCATGCCACCGCCGATGATGAGCTCATCGCAGGTGCCGATGAGGTTCTGCAGCACATCGATCTTGCTGCTCACCTTGCTGCCGCCCACGATGGCGGTCATTGGGCGCTGGGGGGTGCCCAACACCTTGCCCACGCTGTCGATCTCGGCCTGCATCAGGTAGCCGAACAACTTGGAAGTGGGGAAGAACTTCGCCACGATCGTAGTGCTGGCGTGTGCGCGATGGGCCGTGCCGAACGCATCGTTCACGTAGACGTCGCCCAGCTCGCTCAAGCTCTTGCTGAAGGCCTCATCGCCCGCCTCCTCCTCAGGATGGAAGCGCAGGTTCTCCAGAACCAGTACCTCGCCCGGCTTCAGGGCTGCGGCCCTGGCCGTGGCGTCGGGGCCCACGCAATCGATGGCGAAATGAACGGGCTTGCCCAGCAAGCCGCTCAGGTGTGCGGCCACGGGCCTCAGGCTCATGGCGGGGTTCACCTTGCCCTTGGGACGGCCCAGGTGGCTCATGAGAATGGCGCTACCCCCGTCGCTGAGGATCTTGTTCACGGTGGGCACGATGGCGCGTGCGCGCGTGTCGTCGGTGACCTTGCCGGTGGCGTCCTGGGGTACGTTGAGGTCCACGCGGACAAGGGCTTTCTTGCCGGCGAAGGAAAAGGTGGCCATGGTGAGCATGGCGGCGAAAGTACCAAGTGAGAGGAGGTCGTTGCGTGTTAGCGCGTTGACGTGTTGCGCGTTCGTTGCGTCTGCAACGCGTCCCACACAACCGAGCAACACGCAACGCCTCCTGATACCCGGCACTCACCTTCTACCTTCGTCCCGTGCGCTTCAGTCGGATCATCGGTCAAACGGCCTTGAAGGCGCGGCTCATCGGCAATGCGCGCGAGGGACGTGTGCCCCATGCGCAGTTCTTCCTGGGGCCTCGCGGCAGCGGTAACCTGGCCCTGGCCCTGGCCTATGCGCGCTACCTGCTCTGCGAGGCCCCGGGGCCTGCCGATAGCTGCGGCGAGTGTCCGGTGTGCCGGCAAATGGACAAGCTGGCGCACCCCGACCTGAACCTGAGCTTCCCGATCTTCTTCCAGGAGAAGAAGCCAAGGACCTGCGAGCACCTGCTTCCGGAATGGCGCGCCGCCGTGCTCAAGGAGCCCTTTCTGGACGCGGCCATCTGGCGGGATCAACTGGATGGGGAGAACAAGCAGCTGCGCATGGGCGTGGACATTGCTGCGGAGATCACCCGCAAGCTGAGCCTCAAGGCCTACAGCGGCCGCTGGAAAGTGATGCTCGTGTGGCTGCCCGAACTGATGGACCCCCCGGCCGCCAACAAGCTGCTGAAGGTCCTGGAGGAGCCGGAGCCCGGGACCGTGTTCCTGCTCGTGGGCTCAGAGGCGGACCAAGTGCTGCCCACCATCCTGAGCCGGGCCCAATTGGTGAAGGTGCCCGCCCTGCACGAGGATGACCTCGCCCAGGCTCTTCGCGAACGCCACCCGGACCTGAGGCCCGAGGAGGTCCGCGCCTGTGTCGTGCGCAGCGGTGGCGACCTGCTGGAGGCCTCGGCCATGGCCGAGAAGAGCGAGGAGGAGCTCTTCGTGCTGTTCCGCGATTGGATGCGGGCCTGCTATGGGTTGAAGGTGCACGAGGCGGCCGAGTTCGCCGAGCATTTCGCCCGCATGGGCCGCGAACGGCAGAAAGGCCTGATGCGGTACGGTCTCCATCTGGTGCGCATGAGCCTGCTGCGGGCGGCCGGAGCCCCCGATCTGGTCCGCGCCGTGGGTCAGGAAGAGGAGTTCATCCCCCGGTTCGCGGCCATGCTCTCGGAGCATCGCGCCGAAGGCCTGCGGAACGAACTGGAGACCGCGCATCAGCATCTGGAACGCAATGCAAACCCCAAGGTGCTCTTCATGGACCTCAGCTACAGCGTGCACCGCACCCTGCGCGCGTGAGGTGCGCAGCGCCTCGCTCCGGCGGTTATCTTCGTGCCGCGCCGGCCCGATCGTTCATAGGAGCGCGATCACCGGAGCATCAGAGGGATGGGATGTGCGAGCTGCAGCAGCGGAGCGGACGGTAAACCGGCCGGGTGCAAGAGCAACGGCTATTGCAGCACCAGCGGGTGCAACAAGCTCGGGGTCTTTGACTGGCTCACGGGGGTGCCCCTGGCGCAAGGCCAGCAGCCCTTCGATGCGGTGGAGGTGCGCTTCAAGAACACACGCAAGACCTTCTACCGCTGCCCGCCTTCGCTGGGCGTGGTGCCCGGTGACGCCGTGGTGGTGGAGGCCAGTCCAGGCCACGACGTCGGGGTGGTGAGCCTCTCCGGCGAACTGGTGCGTGCCCAGATGGCACGCAAGGAGAAGGAACAGGACACCTTCGAACTCCGCAAGGTGATCCGCCAGGCCACCCAGGAGGACCTGGACCGCTGGCACGCCGCCCGCACCTTGGAGGACGAGACCCTGTTCGCCACTCGAGTCATCGCCCGCGAGGCCCGGCTGGACATGAAGGTGACCGATGTGGAATACCAAGGCGATGGCACCAAGGCCACCTTCTACTACACCGCCGAGGAGCGGATCGACTTCCGTGACCTGGTGCGCCGCCTGTCCGACCGGTTCCATGTTCGTGTGGAGATGAAGCAGATCGGTGCCCGGCAGGAGGCAGGCCGTATCGGTGGCATCGGCAGCTGTGGTCGTGAACTGTGTTGCAGCACCTGGCTGAGCGACTTCCGGAGCGTGACCACCAGTGCGGCCCGCTACCAGCAGCTGGCCCTCAATCCCCAGAAGCTCGCCGGCCAGTGCGGCAAGCTGAAATGCTGCCTGAACTACGAGCTGGACATGTACATCGAGGCGATCAAGAGCTATCCCTCGCAGAACGCCAAGCTCAAGACGCGCCAGGGCACCGGCGCACACATCAAGACCGACATCTTCACCGAGCGCATGTTCTACGGCTTCAAGCGCCCCGGCGAGCCCTTCATCATGGCCTCCTTCCCCGTGGAGGTGGTGCGCGACATCCTGGCGCAGAACAAGCAGGGTATCGAGCCCGAGGTGGACCTGAACATGGTGGACGCGCCCGCCGTGCCTGCGGAGAAGGCGCCGGATTACGAGAACGTGGTGGGTCAGGACGAGCTCACCCGGTTCGACCAGAAGATGAAGTCGCGCGGGGCGAGCGGTGGCAAGCGCGGTGGCAAGAAACGCAAGGACCGCGACCGGCCCCGCGAGGGCGGTCCGGCCCGGCCGAAACCCGAAGGGAGCGGTGCTGAACCCCGAAAGGCCAGCCCTCGCCCGCAGGGCGAAGGCGAGCCGCGCGGCGAGCGAGGTGGACGACGTGACCGCCGCGGACGCCGCGACCGTGGACCACGCCCCGACAAGCCTGCCGGCCCACCGCCCGCCCAACCACCGCAGGCGTGAACCGCGCCTTGATCCCATTGTTGCTGCTGGTGACCCTGGCCGCGTGCGGTCGGACGGAGATCTACCAGAGCGACGTGCCGCTGCCGGCCCACGGTTGGCACAACGCCTATGCGCCCACCTTCTGCTTCGGTATCACCGACACGGTGAGCCATCATGACGTGTTCATCGATGTGCGCCACACCGGCGACTATCCGTACAACGACCTCTATCTGTTCGTGGATCTCACGGACCCGGCGGGACGGGTCTGGCGCGACACGGTGGAATGCCAGCTGGCCGACCCCATGGGCCAGTGGTATGGCCGTGGCACCGGCTACATCTTCGCCGACCGCTTCCAGGCCCACATCCTGTATCGCCTGGGCGACCGCTTCCCGCGTTCGGGCCGTTACTGCCTGCGCCTGGAACAGGCGATGCGTCACGACACCCTTCACGGCGTGCTCGATGTGGGCGTCAGCATCAGCCCCTCACAGGCCCGCCACTAACTTCGTCCACCGATGAGCGCTCCGCGCAAGCGCCGCCTGCTGCCCCTGCTGCTCTGGGTGGTGCTGGTCGGCCCCGTCCTGGGCATCGTGACGGCCCTTCTGGTGGCGGGCGCCAGCGACCTGCCCGGCACCGACGACCTGGAGAACCCCCGCAGCGACCTGGCCACCGCCATCCTGTTCAGCGATGGCACCCTCATGGGCCAGTATTACCGGGAGAACCGCATCCCGGTGAAGTACGATCAGATCAGCCCGCATGTGGTGAACGCCCTGATCGCCACGGAGGACGAACGGTTCCGTGCGCACAGCGGCATCGACCTGCGCGGCACCGCGCGCGCCGCGGCGTACATGGGCAGCAAGGGCGGGGCCAGCACCATCACCCAGCAGCTGGCCAAGATGCTCTTCACCGAGAGGCCGGCCAGCAGCTTCCGGCGGATCTTCCAGAAGTTCCAGGAGTGGATCATCGCCGTGCGGCTGGAGCGCCAGTACACCAAGGACGAGATCATCGCGATGTACCTCAACCGCTTCGATTGGATCAACCAGGCGGTGGGCATCCGCAGTGCGGCGCATGTGTACTTCAACACCAGCGCTGACAGCCTGCGGATCGAGGAGGCCGCCCTGCTCGTGGGGATGTGCAAGAACCCGGCCCTCTTCAACCCGGTACGCCGGCCGGACACCACCCTGCACCGCCGCATGGTGGTGCTCTCCCAGATGGAACGCGCCGGTATGATCGACCGCATGGCCTATGACTCCCTCAAGGCCCTGCCCCTCGGCCTTCGGTTCCAGCGGATCGACCACGCCGAAGGCCCGGCCCCCTACTTCCGCGAGGTGCTGCGGGCCAAGCTGCAGGCCCTGCTGGCCTCCACGGACGAAGAGGGGAAGCTCCGCTTCGCGAACGCTGACGGAGAACCCTACGACCTCTATACCGATGGCCTGAAGGTGTACACCACGCTGGACCCCCGCATGCAGGCGTATGGCGAGTGGGCCCTGGCCGAGCACCTGCGCAGCGAACTGCAGCCCGACCTGTTCAAGGACCTGGCGAAGAAGAAGAACCGCCCCTTCGATTTCCGCGTGAGCGAGGAGGAGATCGCCGGCATCCTGGAGACGGCCATGAAGCGCAGCGTGCGCTACCGCAACCTCACCGGGAAGCAGTGCCCCAACTGCGAACGGCCTGCCCGGGTGATCGAACAGGCCATGCACGAGGGTCGCAAGCACTTCCACTGCAGGCCCGAGCTCGGCGGCTGCGACACGTGGTGGCCCGTGGTGCCCGAGAAGGAGATCCCCGCCCTCTTCGAGAAGCCCGTACCCATGCGCGTGTTCAGCTGGCGTGGTGAAGTGGACACGCTGATGAGCCCCATGGACTCCATCCGCTACTACAAGAGCTTCCTGCAGAGCGGCCTGTACAGCGTGGACCCGGGCACCGGGTTCATCAAGGCCTGGGTGGGCGGCATCGACTTCAAGCATTTCCAGTACGACCACGTGGAACAGGCGCGTCGCCAGGTGGGCTCCACCTTCAAGCCCTTCGTGTACGCCACCGCCATCCGCGAAGGGCTCGACCCCTGCAAGGAGCTGCCCAACCAGATGGTGTGCTTCGACATGCCCGAGGGGCAGCCGGACTGGTGCCCCAAGAACAGCGATGCCAAGTATGGCGGCCTCGTCACCCTGAAGTACGCGCTGGCCAACTCAATCAACACCATCACCGCCTGGTTGATGAAGCAGTACAGCCCGGAGGCGGTGACCGTGCTCGCCCGGCACATGGGCGTCAACAGTCCGCTGGAGCCCGTGCCCAGCCTGTGCCTGGGCGTGGCCGACCTCACCCTCATGGAGATGACCAGCTCCTTCGCCGCGTTCGCCAACAAGGGCGTGTACATCGAGCCGGTGCTCTTCACCCGCATCGAGGACAAGAACGGCAACACCATCTTCGACCTGGTGCCGCGCACCGAGGAGGCCCTGGACGAACAGACCTCCTACATCATGCTCAACCTGCTGAAGGGCGTGGTGGACGGCGCCTACAACCGCGGCACCGGCAAGGTGGTCGGCACCGGCATGCGCATCCGCAGCAGCGGTGGCCCGCGGGCCAAGTATGCCAACATCAAGGCGCCCATGGCGGGCAAGACCGGCACCACGCAGAACAACAGCGACGGCTGGTTCATCGGCATCACCCCCGACCTGGTGACCGGCGTGTGGACCGGCGCGGAGGACCGCAGTGTGCGCTTCAGCAGCACCGACAAGGGCCAGGGCGCCAACATGGCCCTGCCGATCTACGGCTACTACATGAACAAGGTGTACGCCGACAGCACCATCGGTCTGTCCACCGCCGACTTCGAGCGGCCGGCCGGCTTCGATACCGAGCTGCTCGACTGCCGCGGACGATTGCAGCAAGGGCCCATCGAGGACGATGGTCCGACCTGGGAGTGAGGCCGGCCGGCCGGTGCCTCCGGCTATCTTCGCCGCATTCCCTATGCCATGAGCATGAACAAGGTGGTGGCCAATGCCGACGTGGCCCTCGAAGGCATCCGCGATGACATGACCCTGATGGTGGGCGGCTTCGGGCTGTGCGGCATCCCGGAGAACTGCATTTCGGCCCTGGTGCGAAGCGGCGTCAAGGGCCTCACCTGCATCAGCAACAATGCCGGGGTGGACGATTTCGGACTCGGCCTGCTGCTGCGCACACGGCAGATCCGGAAGATGATCAGCAGCTACGTGGGCGAGAACGACGAGTTCGAGCGCCAGATGCTGAGCGGTGAACTGGAAGTGGAGCTGATCCCGCAGGGCACCCTCGCCGAACGCTGCCGTGCAGGCGGCGCGGGCATCCCGGCCTTCTTCACCCCGGCCGGCTACGGCACCGAGGTGGCCGAAGGCAAGGAGACGCGCGAGTTCGACGGCCGCATGTACGTGATGGAGCGCTGGCTCCGTGCCGACTTCGCCCTGGTGAAGGCCTGGAAGGGCGACCGGCTCGGCAACCTGGTGTACCGCCACACGGCCCGCAACTTCAACCCCATGATGGCCATGGCCGGCACCATCACCGTGGCCGAGGTGGAGGAGCTGGTGGAGCCCGGCGAGCTCGAGCCCGATCACGTGCACACGCCGGGCATCTTCGTGCACCGCATCTTCCAAGGCGAACGGTACGAGAAGCGCATCGAACAGCGCACCGTGCGCAAGCGCGGCTGAGCGATCAACCCCGCCGCATGGCGAACGGTCGGCGCGACGAACGGCTTTATGCCCTCACCGCGCTCGCGCTGTGGGCGATCCTTGTGGCGCGTGCCGCGATGGTGCCCCTTGTCCACGATGAGTGCGCATCGCTCTATTGGTATGCGGAGCCCGGCGTCTTTCTTCCACCGCACGCCCATCCCGATGCCAACAACCATGTGCTGAGCTCGGGCATCGGTGCGCTCTTCGTGCACCTGTTCGGAACCTCCCTGCTTTGCGCACGGCTGGGGAGCCTGCTGGCCTTTCCGCTGTATGCCTGGGCCATCTGGCGGCTGGGCCGGGGCCTGCGCGATCGCGTTGTGCGCGGGTGCACTTGGGCCGCACTGCTGGCCAGTCCCTTCGTGTTCGAGTTCTTCGCGCTCTTCCGTGGCTACGCGTTGGAGCTGGCCTTCCTCGCCATGGCGCTCGACGGGCTTGTCCGCTGGATGCGCGAGCGCCGGACGATCGCCCTCCTGCAGGCGTTGACGGGCCTGGCGCTGGCCAACGCCGCCGTGCTGGCCCTGATCCCGCTGTGGGGTGTGGTGCTGGCCGGCATCGGCATCATCGTTCTGCGCAACGCCTCGCTGCACCGCGTCCAGGTCGCGGTCTGGTCCGTCGTGGGCATCGTGCCGTTCCTGATCGCGGTCGACCATGCCTTCGACCTGCGGGCACAGGGCCTGCTCTATCACGGCAGCACGGAAGGCTTCGTGGCCGTCACCGTGGCCTCGTTGTGCCGCTGGGTGCTTGGCACGGACGGGTGGCCGTGGCGCGGTGCGGTGATGCTCGTGGTGCTTGCCGTCGCTGTCGACGTGGCGCGGCGCCGCAGCTGGGCGACACCCTTGGCCGTGTTCGCCGGCCTGCTGCTGGGCGATGCCTTGGTGCGTGTCGCCATGGCCGGGTGGCTTGGCGTCAACCACGCTGAGGACAGGGCCGGGCTTCATCTGGTGCCGCTTTGGCTGATGGTGGTCGCCCACGGGCTCGACGGTGCCGCACTGCGCCGGCCCCAGCTCCGCTTCGCGGCGATCGCCCTCCTGTGGCTACCGTGGCGCACCCTGGTCGGCATCAACGTGGATCACACCGCGCTTTGGGCCGAGCAGAGCGTACCCGCTCGTTTCCTGGAGCGCATTGCGGTGCTCGAACGCCAGTTGGGCCGCCCGCCGATCCTTGGTGCCTACCACCAATTGGGCTTTGCCGTGCCGTTGAACGGAAGGACCTACGGTGCGCCAGTGCCGCACACGACGGACTTTCCCGCCGGTCTGCACGATGTGCGCATCGCGGACGGCCGACACCTCGATGCCGCGATGCAGGGCTTCATCGTGGAGGATGTGCACGGCGGAACGGGCCTGCATCTGCTGCGGCGCGTCCGCCCGTTGGCGATCACCCCGGTGGACAGCCTGATGGTCGACCCCCCGCTCCGGCCCAAAGGCTACTTCGACCTGGTGGTCGTGCCGGCGACCTCGGAACCCCGCGCGGTCGAAGTATCGTGCACGCTGAACGCGGACGGCCCCCTGCACGACCTGGTGCTGGCCGTGGTGGCGCAGGACAGCACGGGCCGCGAACTGGAGCATGAGGAGGTGCGGCCTGCACTGCAGCGACCCCGGTGGCGCGGTGAGCGCTTCACCGCGCTGCGTGTGCTGCGGCCCGTGCCCGGTGCGGTGCGGCATGTGCTCTACTTTTGGAACGCACCGCGAAGGGCCGTACAGTTCGGCACCGTGCAGGTGCGCATCCACCGCATCCAGCCCTGACCCCATGGCGCTCACCAAGGAACAGATGGCCCAGCGCATCGCCCGCGAGCTGCGCGACGGCTTCTACGTGAACCTCGGCATCGGCATCCCCACCCTCGTGGCCAACTACATCCCACCGGGCATCCACGTGGAGCTGCAGAGCGAGAACGGCATTCTGGGCATGGGGCCCTTCCCCTTCGAGGGGGAGGAGGACGCCGACCTGATCAACGCGGGCAAGCAGACCGTCACCCTCAAACCAGGAGCGGCCATCTTCGACAGCGCCACCAGCTTCGCCATGATCCGCGCGCAGAAGGTGCAGCTCACCGTGCTGGGCGCCATGGAGGTGGCCGACAACGGCGACATCGCCAACTGGAAGATCCCCGGCAGAATGGTGAAGGGCATGGGCGGCGCCATGGACCTGGTGGCCAGTGCGCAGAACATCATCGTGGTGATGCTGCACACCAACAAGGCCGGGGAGAGCAAGCTGCTGAAGCGCTGCACCCTGCCGCTCACCGGTGTGGGCTGTGTGAGGAAGGTGGTGACCGACCTGGGCGTGTTCGACATCACCGCTGACGGCTTCGTGCTGCTCGAACGCGCCCCGGGCGTGACCGTGGAGGAGATCCGCGCCAAGACAGAGGGCCGGTTGGTGGCCATGGGGAACGAGCCGGAGATGGTGGTGTGATACTGCAAGGGATCGGGCTTCCAATTCCATCCGGGGGGAACAACCTGCTTACCATCCATACCTGTCGAAGGCGCGGCCCCTTGGGTCGCGGTAGTGAGCGGGGTGCTCCGACGACGAGGGTCATTCAGTGACCGGCCCAGTCCCATGGCGAACGGACGGTTCGTTCAGCGTCCCCGCCCGCACGTGCCTATTGAACTTTCCGCGCTGTGCGCTCCACGTTTCCTGGCCTCGGCCAAGAACCAGCCATCACCCGCTTCCCGGGGGCTGCCGTATCCTTGGGCGGACATGAATGCGCATGATCGTTCGAACAAGGCGGCATCCGCGATACTGCTTGTGTTGGCCGCCCTGTTGTTGGGGTATGTGGCGTTACGCAGCGCCCTCGTCTCATTCAGCTATGACGAGACCTATACTTATCTAGAGCATGTGCGCAAGAACGTGTTCTTCCTTAGGGAGTTCGATCAGATGGGGGGGAATCACCATCTGCTGAACGTATGGGGGATGTGGCTCTGTGAGCGTTTACTCGGCGATTCCGAAGCCGCGCTGCGCCTTCCGAGCGTGTTGGCTTTCGCGGGCTATCTCTACGCGGCCCTGCGCATTGCGCAGGGGTCCGTGGCGCCGGGCCTCATGGTGGGCGGTTTCCTGTTGCTGGTGATGCATCCCTACCTGTTGGACTTTTTCTCCCTGGCGCGAGGCTATGCCATGGGCAATGCGTTTCTGCTTCTCGCAATTTGGTCCTCGGTCGATCATCTGCGTCGTGGCCAGCGCTCGGTCTTCCTCAGGGCTTGCGTGTTCGCCGCATTGGCAGCGCTCGCGCACATCATCATGATCAATTTCCTGCTGGCCTTCGCGGGGGCATGGACCCTGTTATCCCTATGGCAACGCGATGATGTGAAGCTCGTCCGCTTTCGACTCGGTGTGCTTGTGGTGTCCACGACCCCCCCCGTCCTGTTGATGCTGTCCAACCTGTTCGCCCTGCATGGCGCGGGTTCGCTCAACTATGGATGTGAGGCCTTCTGGTCGTGCAGCATCGCCACCTTGATGGAGCAGGCCCTGTACCGCCTGTCATCGCCCATCGCCCCGCTACGGTGGGCGGGCGTATATGCGGTGTCCATGGCATTGGCGGTGATGATGGCCATCCCCCGTCATCGCAGGACGCTTACGACCGAGGAGCGTACGATGGCCCTCGTCGTGCTCATGTTGGTCCTCAATGTGCTCGCGTTCCTCGTGCAGCATGCTTGGCTCGATGTTCCATTGCCCCGGACGCGAACAGCGCTGAACCTTCTTCCCCTGGCCGCCGTGCTGCTGGTCCTGTCCTTGCAGGCCTGGCGTCCTCCTGGTCGATGGGCCGGGACGTTCGCCCTGGTCCTCGCCCTGCCTCTCACGGTGCACTCTGTGCGGGCCGCCAACCTCACCCATTCGGTGGAGTGGTACTCCACCGGTGAGCTCCGGAAAGCGGTGGACCTGATCGAGGACATCGTTCAGCAGCGCTCCAGTGAGCGCGGGCACCTCACCGTCCGCACCTGTTTCGAGACAGCGGGGTGCATGGGCTACTACATCCACTCCCGGCAGTTGTATGCGTTGAGCCATCAGCAGCGCAGTGATACCCTGTTCGAACCGGCCGACCTCTACCTGGTGGAGGCCGATTCGCATCATCTGGTGGACAGCGTGCATTGGCGGCTCGTGGTCCATTGGGATGCCACCCGCCTGGCCCTTTACCGTGATGCCCGTGCGCTAGGGCCCTTCACACATACGGTCCATTCCGCGGCGTTCACCGGAGGAGACCATGCGGGGGAGGTGTTCCCCTCGTTGACGTGGGTGGTGAAGGATAGCTTGGGTGCACCGCCCTTTTTACTGTCGGGCCACATAGATGCCACGGAGCATGGGAACACCAACTGGATCGGTCACATCATGCAGGTGTGGCGCAACGGAAGGATCCTGTCACAGTTGAGCGTGCCCTCACATTTGCAGACGCCGACCTATGGACGACCCCGGCGTACCGGCGTGGAGTTGTTGTTCACCGGACGGCTTTTCCCTGGGGACTCCGTCCGATATCTTGCATGGCCCTACGTTCCCTCGCCTCCTATCGAACTGGGCATAGCGGTGTTAGAGGTGCGGCATTGAACCTGGCCACCGATCTTCGCCGCTGATGCAGACGCCAGGACGACTTTCCATCATCATTCCGGCCTACAACGAGGAGCGCACCATCCACCGCATCCTCGAAAAGGTGCGTGAGGTGGTGCTGGACCACGGCATCACCAAGGAGGTGATCGTGGTGAACGATGGCAGCCGCGATGGCACGGCTGCGGCCGTGCAGGCCTACATGGCCGAGCACCCGTCCCTGGGCATCCGGTTCTTCGAGCAGCCGCGCAACGTGGGCAAGGGAGCCGCGATCCACCGCGGCATCCGCGAGGCCACCGGGGAGTACCTCATCGTGCAGGATGCCGACCTGGAGTACGACCCCCGCGAGTACAACCTGCTGCTGCGCCCCGTGGTGGAGGGGTTCGCCGATGTGGTCTTCGGCTCCCGCTTCATGGGCCACCATCCGCATCGCATCCTCTTCTTCTGGCACAGCATCGGCAACAAGGTGCTCACCTTCCTGTCCAACGCGTTCAACAACCTGAACCTGACGGACATGGAGACCTGCTTCAAGCTGATCCGCAGCGACATCGCCAAGGGCCTCGACCTGCGGGAGCAGCGCTTCGGCTTCGAACCGGAGGTGACCGCCAAACTGGCGCGCGTGAAGGGCATCCGCATCTACGAGGTGGGCATCAGCTACTACGGCCGCACCTACGCCGAGGGCAAGAAGATCGGCTGGAAGGACGGCTTCCGAGCGATCTGGTGCATCATCAAGTACGGCTTGTGAATGATCACCCGGGAACAGGGTCCTATTGCCCGCGTGTGTCTTTGGGCCGCTGGTCGCAACGAGGCCGGTCCATGGGCTCGTTGGACGGTCGTGGCGCTTTGGATGTTGCTCATCCTTCTGCTCTTTCGGGACCCTCCCGGTAATGTGATCTCGTGGGACGCACTGGGCTACTACCTGTATCTGCCCGCAGTGCTCATCCACAACGACCCCTATCTCCTCGACCAGGAATGGCTTCACCAGGCGCTGGACCAGTACGGGGGACTGGGCGGCGGGGGATTCTATCAGGCGCATCAGGTGGAGAACGGCCATTGGGTCATGAAGTACACCATGGGCCTCTCCGTGCTGTGGGCGCCGTTCTTCGCCCTCGGCCATGTCCTCGCCCCCTTGTTCGGATATGCCGCTGATGGATTCTCACGACCGTATCAGCTCGCGCTGGTGGCGGGCGAGATGGTCTACGTGTGGATAGGGCTCAGGTGGTTGGCCGCCGTACTGGCCCATTGGTGGACGGACCGCGTGGTCTCGGTCACCCTGGTCCTGGTGGTGCTCGCCACGAACTACCTGCACCAGGTTCTTTTCTCGAACACCATGTCGCATGTCTATCTGTTCAGCCTGCATGCGGGCACACTGTATGCGACCATCCGTTGGCAGGCTACGGGCAGGAGGGGGTATCTGGTGCTGTGCGCGGCGATCATTGGCATCGCCGCCTTGATCAGGCCCGTGGAGATCGTGCTGGTCGTCATCCCCCTCCTGTGGAGCCTGGACGCAAAGCCGCGCCAGTTCATGCGGAAAGCGTTGGAGCGGATCCGGATGCATCGAACGGACCTTATGATCGCCGGTCTCGTCATCCTCGGTGTCGGATCCGCGCAATTGGTCTATTGGAAGCTGGCGTCCGGGGAGTTCCTTCACATGAGCTACGCCAGCCCTGATGAGGGTTTCCGGTTCTTCCCGCCCTACACCATCCAAGCCCTGTTCGGATTCCGCAAGGGGTGGTTCGTTTACACCCCCCTCATGGTGTTTGCCGTCGTTGGGCTTTTTCGGACCTGGAGGGTCGGTCCGGAGGCCGCATGGTCCCTGGTCATCTTCGTCTCGCTCAACACCTATGTCGTTACCAGCTGGTCCAACTGGTGGTATTCTGAAAGCTTCGGCCACCGTGGGTTGATGCAGAGCATCGCCGTTCTTGCGGTGCCCTTGGGCGCATTGATCCAAGGTTCGGCCACATGGCCGCGAGGGCTGCGCTGGCCGTGCCATGCCGCACTCGCCGGTGTACTTTGTCTTTCGCTTTTCCAGACCTGGCAGGCCTATGTCGGGCTTCTCCCGGGTTCACGGATGAGCTTCAGCTATTACGCGGCGATCTTCGGGATGACCCATGGCATTCCCGACGCGGACCAACGGTTGCTCGTGGACCGCATGGCGCCCCTGCCTACGGACCCGCTCGTCTTACCCGTTCATCGGGTCGTTCGCAAGGCGGCCATCCTGGGCGATCGGGTGCTGCTCAATAACGCACCCGGCCTGGAGGAGCTCTCCGATGTTCACCACGTCATGGAGGGCCCCGACGCGTTCAGTCCGGCTATCCGGATCCCCTTCGAGGAGCTGACCGATGGAGCCCACCTCCGGGTCTCCCTGAAGGCCACTGTGCACTCCATCGGTCCAGGGGCCGACGGCGCCTTCGTCATCACCATGGACCGTGGCGACCACTCCTATGGATATCGGGGCTACGACCTCAGCAGCGTGGTGCGGCCGGAAGGGGGGGCGCCGTATCTCTCCGTGCTGTACCTGACCCCTGAGCTGTTCAGCCGCGGTGACGTGCTCAGCATCTACTATTGGAACCGATCAGGCCGGGTCGACCTTGGCGCCATCACGGTCGACTTCCTCGAACAGGAGGTGCCTCCGGCCTTCTGATCGGGCCCGCACCGAAGGTCCCTGGTCGAGCGCGCACGATGCTCGAAAGAGCGGCGCGGTCCGCTTCACAGCATGCATGGCCTGGGCTGCCAGGCGGCGTTGCCTGCAGCAGTGTACCCGGAGCGCCGACGCGCCTCATCAGGGACGTGGCAGGATCAACTCACCGTTCCAGAGCAGACCGTCTTCGAGCCCCTTTCCGAGCGGCGCGACCACGTCAACGGACACTTCGCGAAGGAGCACCTCGTCCACCCAGATGCTGTCCGCACGAGGGGTCGACCCGTTGATGACCAGGCCGACCTCCAGCTCGCGAGAGGGTGCATCGAACTCCGACCGGATCAACGACCAATCGTCGCATAGCGTGGTGGCTCCGATAGCGGAAGCCGTTGCGGCATAGGACTCGCTGCCGGTCATGGGGTCCCTGAACCGAACGCCGATGAACGCGTGACATTTCTGCGGGCCCCGGTTATAGTACCAGAAGCTGAGGGCGTAACGCCTTCCGGGGCGCAGGGTCCCTGCCGCCACGTCCAGAATGACGTTGTGGTCGCTCTTCACGCCTTCGTAGGCCCCTCCAGCAACGGCCCTGTGAGCGCTGCGGTCATCAAAGCTCCTGTGAATGACGATCGCATCCGTGTCCGAGACGAACCGCCCTTCGCTCAAGATCAAGCTGTCCAGCATCCCGCGCACACGGGCGCTCATCTGCTGGCGTTCATCCTTGAACAAGTCGGAATAGCTGATCTTCCAAAGGGTGAGATCACCGGCCTTTCCGATGGATGTGGCATCCTGCAACAGCCGGGACTCCGCCTCTTTCAGCGGGGAACCACAGGTCAACAACCAGAACTCGTCGGTGCTGTTGAACCGCTTCCCCAGTGGACGATCATACCATGGCGGTGTTAGCAGACCGATCTGCTCACGGACCTCATCGATGGATGTGCGGGACATGCTCGCGGCCAGCATCGGCACACCGGTGCGATAGGCGAAGACACATGCGGCGCGCAACGAGGGGTTCTCATAGGGGATCGAGAGGTACTCGCCGCCCTGCTGGAAATAGGGCAACGGGATGAGGGCACGAGGCCGGTCGGCAGGAATGGACATCAACAGTTCGTTCATGCCGGGTGGCGCGCCTCCTTCGGAGAACTCGTTCGGATATTCCGAGGCCCATCGGCCGAAGAAGTTCTGGAAATAATACCCCTCGAACAGGGCCAGGGCCGGGAATGCGCACAGCGCAACAGTCGCCAAGCGTTTCGGTGCCATCGAAGTGGCGGTTCTCCGAATGTGCCAGAGCAGAGCCGGTATGGCGACCCCGCATACGAAGAAGAACGGCCAGGCGAATCGTGCCGGGGCGCGGAACTGGGGGATAAGGGGCATATGCCATAGCACATCATCCGGAAGCCAAACGAAAGGGAGCCCGAAGGCGAAGAGCAACAACATGAAGGAAGCGAACAAGAGCCCGACCACGGGGCGCACGGGGCTCGGGATGGCGGGCCATTGTGCACCTCCCGTGCGCCTTCGGGCAAGGACAAGCCAAAGCCCAAGCCACAGCAGGACCAGACCACCGACCCACGTAGCGGCGCCCAGGTAGCACTGCGCCTCCTGCGTGATCTGTACCGGCTCTCCGAACAGTGCGGTGTCCAGGGGCGAAGCCACCCATTCATAGGGCCGGAGAAGTCCGCCCAGGTCGGCCGTATACTCCGTGAACCCGGAGGGGTGCTCCGGTCTGTTGGGGTGCGGGTCCGTGGCCTTCAGATGGAGCATATAGATGCAGACCGGAAGAGCGGCGCTGGCAAGCAGGCGGAGGGATGGCCTGAGCCCGCCTTGACGCCCCAGCATCCAAAGGCCATGGAGCGCGACCATTCCCGCCGCCATGGCCGCGAGATACAGGTGGACCGCATGGACGAGCAGGAGCACGCCGATGAGCAGGGCGAGCGGTCCCCACCGGCGCCCGCCGCGCTCCCAGCGAAGGACAAGCAGCAACATGAGCGGGATCACCCACGATGCGGCGAGCGCATAATGTCCGAGGAGACGGAAGTGCTGCGGTGAGGTGAGCGCGATCCCGACCGCGGCGATCATAGCGAACCACCAGGGCACGAGCAGGATGAGCATCACCTCCATGATCAGTATCGCGGTGAGCGGGATGCCAATGAGCATGAACAGGTTCACTGCCGTGACACCCTCCTCCCGTAGGGACGGCTGCAGGAGCGATGCGACCCGAAGCCCGTTGCTCAGCAGTGGAATGGCGTCCGGCATGTCGATGTGCTCTCCAAAGGGCGCGTTCATCCCCTCGAAGGCCAGCATGCTGCTGTCATGCTTCAGATGCCAGGCCACGGTGAAGTAGTTCTTCGTGCCGTCATATCCCACGTTGAAGCTGTAAGCCCCGGGATCGCGCAGCGCGGCATGCCAATGCGGCCACAGGAAGAGCATCGTCGCGGACAGGACCACCAACGAACGCAGAAGCACGTGTGGAGCGCGGATCATTCGATGATCACCTCCTGCACCTCGCCCACCAGGTCTTTGGCGGGGAAGGGGATGTAGCCCTGGTCGAACGGCGTGCCCGGCCACCAGCGCGTGTTGTGCCACTCCTGGGTCACGATCAGATGCATTTGCACGTTGCTCACCTCGGTGACCGTGTTGTTCATGTAGGCCACGGTGCGCAGGTGCTCCAGGTCCGGGCCGATGCGCCAGAAGATCTCCTGCGGCCGCCAGTCGATCTCGAACCAGTAGTGGTCGCCCCCGAAGAGCTCGCGGTCCGGCGCCTCGGTCTTCTGGGTGATCGCGCGGTAGTTGTGGTCCCAGCGATGGTTCACATAGGTGTTGCCATCCTTATCGATCGCGTGGCAACCCACGTCGAAGTCCTCGGGGTCGTGGCAGGCCATGTCCCAGTTGGTGCAGGCCACGGTGATCATGCCTCGGCCGTCGGTGCGGGTGTCGCTGGTGCTGTAGGTCCAGGCGTTGCGGTCGTCCGGCAGGGCCAACTGCTGCGGGTAGGTGGGCGGAAAGGCGCGGTCCGGACAGTACGATGGTGTCTTGAGGATCTCGAAGTCGATCTCCGAGTACGCGACGCGGGGCACGCGCTGGTCGTTGTCGCCCCCATAGTAGTTGGCCATGTAGCCGTCCTTCCCGCATGGACGGCGCAGACCGCCTGGCGCCCCGTCGTAGATGAGCCAGATGGCGTTGGTGAGGCCCACCCACATGTCCGAGTCGTTCAGCAGCCGCGTGAGCTTGCACTTCACGCGGTAGCGGCCATAGGCCAGGCCGTGCCGCGAACGGATGCCCACGTTCTCCTTGCGCCAGTCGCCATCGGTGCTCGCGGGGTTGCGCAGCTCGATCACGTGGCGCTCCGGATCGCTGCGCACCGTGCTGCACGGCGTAGGCGCCACCATGGGGCGAAGGCCCACCATCTGGTCCGCGGGGAAGAAGCAGCGGTAGCGGTCGTGGTCCGCCGGGGTGTATTCGTTGCCCAGGACATCGGCGATCAGCGGGATGTTGGCGAACCGCGTGCTGGCGTCCACGTAGTGGATGAATTGCTCGAACGGTGCTTGGGCTGAGAGCTTCGGGTCGTTGCCGCAGACCGCCGAGAAGGCCGATCGGTCCCCTGCGTGTTCGGGCCGAACATGAATGCCTGCGCCGAGCGGGGGTCGCGCCTCCACCTTCAGCCGCTGGGACGCGATGCGCACCTCCGCCCCATTGAGGCGTGCGCCCGGGCCGCTGATCCAGTACCAGAAAGGGTCCATGTGCCGCCCTTCCAGCGTGCGGCGGATGTCCTGCACCTCTGCGGCGGGCGGTGTGCGGGCGAAGTCGGTCTCGGGCACCACCACGAGCATGAGCACGTACTCGCCGACGCGTGGGTTGCGTGACCAGCGCGCCGGCCGGCCCCGGTCATCGCGGTGTTCGGGCTGGTCGCGCGGATCGCCCCGGATGCGGAACGCGTCGGTGACCGTGATGCCCTCCCTGGAGGCCGGAGGGCTCAGGCGGAACCCCTCGCCGGCATCCTCCCAGCTGCCGTAGAAGTTCTCGTGGGCCAGGTGGTGTTGCTTACCGTCAGGGGCCGTGTGGGTGAACTTGTAGCTGTCGTTGAGGTAGTAAAGCTTGTAGTGGAACCGCGCGCCCGTGCCGGTGGTGTCGCGCAACGTGAAGCGGAAGGTGAAGCGCCCTTCGGCCACCTGGCGTGCGCTGGGCACCACGAAGCCGCTGTCGAGCGCATCGGTGTAGTCCATCGCGATCACCGCCACACCGGTGTCGTTCACCGGCCAGTTGGTGAGGGCGGTGAACTCCTGCAGCGCACCGGGCCCCTGCGCGGGCCGCACGCCACAGGCCGCGAACAGCAAGGGCAGACCTGCGCCGAAGGCCATGGCGATGCGATGCGGAAGGGAGCGCGCGCGGTTCATGGGGCGGTGATGCGGATCAGTGCGCCGCGGGGGGCGGGTGTATCAGCGACCCTGTGGCCGCCGTCCGCTGCGGGGTCCACGTCGTATCCCACGATGCGCAGCCCGCCTGGATCAGCGGACACCTGGACCCGCTCGAAGCCGAGCAGATCGCCGGTGGTGGTGCACCACGGGCGCACGAGGTAGCGCGCCTGTCCGGCGCCATCGATCAATCGCGCGACGCCGTCACCCGGAGCGTAGCGCCACCGGTAGGGCCCGTCGGGCAGCGCAATGAGCGCGGTCGCTTCAGGCGGGGCATCGCCGACCCGCACACCGGCCTGCACGGGATCCGCCGCACCCAGGCACTCCACGGTGGCGAAGGGTAGCGGACGGGTCGTGCGAGCGCTGTCCTCCAGGTCGTGCGCGCGGATGCTGTCCCGGCCCAGGACATCCCCGCTGCGGAACACCACGTCCATGTCGTCGATCCATACTTCGTGGTGATGACGGTTCCACAGATAAAAGGTCACCACATCATCCGGAGAAACCCCGGACCCCCGCAGGGGAAACTCCGCTTGAAGGCGTTGCCAGGTCCGAGGCGTGTGCTCATGCGCCTTCAGGTCCTTCCCGAACCAGGCGATCTCGTTCTTGCCGCGGATGATGGTGACCACGATCGAGAGGCCCGGTTCGTTCGAAGAACACCAGAGACCCACCCCGATCGATGTGAGCGGTGCGCCCACATCACCGGCCCGTCGTCGGATGGAGGGGCCATATTCATCAGTGGCGCGCAGATACATTGAACGTCGCCCGCTTCGCGCGGTCCCGCTCACCAGCATGGCGCTGTCCGCCGAAGACTCCATGTCGAAGTGGAGGTTGGGGCGCACCCTGCGGTCGCCGATGGCGATGGATGGTCCGGAGCGTGCGGCCACCGGCCGATCGAACGGCGGCGGGTCGTTCGTTGTCAGTGTGCGGCCGTCGGATATGAGGGGTGCGCCGCCTTCGGAGGGCATGGCCTTCGAAGCGGGTCCGGCGGGCCGTCGCACGGTATCGCGCAGGTCGCGGAGCTCCTGCTTCACGGCATCGCGCCGCAGCAGGGTGAGCGCGGCGGCGGCCACCGCAAGCAGCAGCGCGAACAGGAGCAACGGTCGACGGCGCGGCATCGGTGCGGTGCTCATTCGATCATCACCCCGCGCACCTTCATCAGCGGCAGCGGGGTGAAGTTGGCCTCCTGGATGCTCTCCGGCAGGAAGATGTACTTCTTGTCGTGCAGTTGTCCGTTCGCATAGAAGCTCAGCCAGTACTGGTTGTTGAGGCCGAAGAGCTCCTCCATGATGGGTTCGATGCGCGCCCAGCTTTGTGGACCGAGCTTTCCAAGGAAGTGCCGCATCTCACTGGTGCGACGCGCTTCGCCTGCGAGCTCGCCGTAGCCGCGCGAACTGATGAGCACGTTCTCCAGGGCGAAGCCGTTCCGGTTCACGAGATACACGTACCAGCCTTCGCCGCCTTCGGGGTCCGGCTCGCGCACCACGGCCATGGCCACGCCTTCGACCTTGGGGGGGTGGATGTCCTTGCGCATCGACCGTCAACCCTTGCGCCCGGCCAGTTCGCGGGCGATCGCGATCCAGTGGAACACGTCCTGCGGGTGGCCCTCCTCGTTCACTTCCTCGCGCTTCATGCCGGTGCGCACCAGCACCAGGTCCTCATGCGGGATCACCACCACGTACTCGCCGTGGAAGCCCCGGCAGTAGTGGATGGGCCTGCCCTCCAGCTCGGCCAGCCACCAGAAGTAGCCGTAGCGGGCGTTGGGCCGGCCTTTGTCCATCACCTTCGCCGGCGTCACCGAAGCGAGGAAGAAGTCGCGCGGCACGATCTCGCGGCCCTTCCACATCCCGCTGTCCAGATATAGCTGGCCGATGCGGCCGAAGTCGCGCGCCGTGGCGTACAGGCAGCAGAAGGCCTTGAAGTCGCCGTCCGCGCGGTCCTTGCCCCAGGATGCCGGATGCTCGCAGCCCAGCGGCCCCCAGAGCTTCTCGGCCACCAGTTCGTCCAGCGGACGCTTCCAGGCGGCCTCCAGCACTTCGGCCATGATCTGTGTGGCGCCGCTGATGTAGTCGAGCTCCTGCCCGGGCGCAATTCGGCAGGGCTGGTCGAGGCTCAGTTCGCGCACGTTGGTGCCGTAGTATCCCTTGGCGTTGTCGCTGAAGGGGTCGGCGCCGCTCTCGCCCCAGTCCAGCCCGGTGCTCATGGTCAGCACATGCTCGATCGTGATCGCCCCGTGGCAGGGGTCCATCGCGGTGAAC
Source organism: Flavobacteriales bacterium (assembly GCA_016713875.1). Lineage (NCBI taxonomy): Bacteria > Pseudomonadati > Bacteroidota > Flavobacteriia > Flavobacteriales > Flavobacteriales bacterium. The sequence continues at coordinate 3,063,027 of JADJOI010000003.1, read as the reverse complement.
TCCGGCAGGAAGTCGCTCACGGGCTGCTGCACGCTCGTGATCACGCCCTCCTTGATCGCGATGCCGGTGAGCACGCTCACGTAGCTCTTCGCCACGCTGAAGCTGTTGCTGACGCTGTCGGCGTCCCAGCCGTTCCAGTACTTCTCGAAGATGAGGCTGTCGTGCTGGAACACGGCAAAGCCCACGCTGTAAAGCTCGTTGAGCTGTTGTTCCTGCTCGGGCTTCAGGGCCAGGCGGCCGTATCGCGCGCCGGTGGGCCAGGGCTGTGGCGCGGCGTTCGGGATGGTGCTGTAGGGGAAGAAGTCGCGGTCGTCGATCTCCGGCGCCGTGCGGCCGATGAGGTAGGTGTAGCGCACGCCACGGGGGATGTGGCCGTTGCCGGTGGCATAGGCCAGCACGATCAGGAACGCGACGAGGCCGATGGTCCAGAGCAGGATCTTCTTCAGCAGGCGCATGGCGGGCAGGGATGGCCGAAGGTAGGGCCTCGCGCGAAGGCCGGGCGTCGGTCCGCACCGGGGTGGGCACTACATTCGTAATGGCCGGGCTGGACACGGCCGGACGCACATGAGCTGGCGCAATGTGATCCTTGGTGCCGTGACCGTGGGATGCTGGGCCTTTCCGGACGGGGAGCCCTGCGCGCAGTCCGGTCCGCCCTTCGATGTCCTGCGCGCGTCGTTCGAGGCTCGGTTCGCCGAGCGTCCCGTCCTGCGCGGATCCGGCTTCACCAAGTACAAACGCTGGGAGGCCTACTGGGAACCGCGCGTGCTGCCCGATGGCCGCTTCCCTTCGAGTGATGTGCTGATGAAGGCGTGGGCCGACCACGTGTCCGCGCATCCCGCCGCTCCCAAGGCCGCTGCCGACTGGGTGGAGGAGGGCCCGACCAGCTTCGCGTTCGCCGGCTTCGGTGGCTTGGGACGCGTCAACTGCATCGCCTTTCATCCCACGGACCCCGCCACGTTCTGGGCCGGCACTCCAGGCGGGGGGCTGTGGAGAACACAGGACGCAGGGCTCTCCTGGGCCACCGCCAACAGCGACATGCCCGTGCTCGGGGTCAGTGACATCGCGGTCGATCCGACCGACCCGGACGTGCTCTACATCGCCACGGGGGATGCGGAAACGGCCTTGGTGGTGCCTTCCAGCACCAAGAGCATCGGTGTGTGGAAGAGCGTGGACGGAGGTGCGACGTGGTCCCCCACGGGCCTACAGATGGCGTTGGAGGATCAACGGTTGATCGGTCGACTGATCATCCATCCCACGAACCCCCAGGTGCTGTTCGCCGCCACATCGAACGGGGTCTGGCGCACCACGGATGCGGGCGCCACTTGGACCAACGTGCTGACGGGCTGGTTCATTGACCTGGAGTTGAAGCCGGACGACCCCGACGTCCTTCATGCATCCACCCTGAGCGCGGCCGGGTGGGCACAGGTCCATCGGTCCGTGGATGGAGGAACGACATGGTCCCAGGTCTCCGCGTTCAGCGGAGCGAGCCGCATCGCCATCGCCGTCACCCCCGCGATGCCCGACCTGGTGATGGCCGTGGCCGCCGATCTGCAGGGCCTCGGTGGTTTGGAAGGCGTGCACTACTCCACCAACGGTGGCGCCAGTTACACGCAGGCGATCGATGGCACCTGCTCCAACAACCTGTTGAACAGAAGCTTCGATGCATCGGCGTGCGGTGGGCAGGGCGTGTTCGACCTGGTCGCCGCACTGGATCCGCTGGACCCCGTGCGACAATGGATCGGTGGCATCAACTTCTGGCGCAGTGGGAACGCCGGTGCGAGCTGGCAGCTCAACAGCATGTGGACCACCGATGCGCAACACAATCCCAACGGCACGCCCTTCCTTCACTCGGACAAACATTGCCTGGTCTTCCACCCCCAGTACCCCCAGGTTGTCCTGGCCTGCAGTGACGGCGGTCTGCACCTCACCAACGACCAAGGGCTCACCTGGTACGACCGCAGCAGTGGCATGGGCATCAGCCAGATGTACCGGGTGGGCCTGTCCGCCAGCGAGCCCAACAGGGCGCTTTGCGGGTTGCAGGACAATGGTCTGAAGCAGCTCCAGGGCGGATCCTGGACCGATCACATCCCGGGCGATCACATGGAGTGCATCATCGACCCGCTGGACGCTGACGTGCAGTATTCCTGCGCCTTGACCGGACTGCTATACCGAACGGTCGACAATTGGTCCAGCCGCGAGCGCATCGCCGACAATATTCCGGGGTTCTCGGACTTTCTTCAACAGCATGGCTACGGCCCGGGCGCATGGGTGACGCCCCTGGTGATGGACCCGGCGGACCATCATGTCCTGCTCATCGGCCTGAACGAGGTCTGGCGCACGGCCGATCAAGGCGCTTCGTGGATGCCCATCTCCTCGCTCAACAGCAGCACACCCCTGCGCTCGCTGTCCATCGCCCCATCGAACAGCGCGGTCATCCACGCTGCCACGTACGACACCCTGTACAGCACCACGGACGGGGGATCGACCTGGATGGTGCGGTCGACCTCCGCGATTTCCGGTGTGCCCGGACTGGCGATGACCAGCGTGGCGGTCAGTGCGGCGGACGCCTCCGGACTATGGGTCACCTTCAGTGGATACACGGCAGGGACCAAGGTCTTCCGTTCGGATGACGGGGGCGTCTCCTGGTCCAACATCTCGGGAACTCTGCCCAACGTGCCGGTCAATTGCATCGCACCGGTGGCGGGAAGCACCAACGCCGTATACATCGGCACCGACCTGGGCGTGTTCCGGACGGAGGATGGCCTGCAGGATTGGACCGCCTACGACCACGGTCTGCCGCGCGTGCAGGTGAACGACCTGGAAGTGAGCTACGCGACGGACAGGCTCTATGCGGCCACCTTCGGTCGAGGACTGTGGAGCAGTCCCTTGGCCGAACCGATCGCCGGAACGGCGGAAGAGGCCACGCCGGATCGCCTCCTCGTCGCGCAAGGGCCGTTCCCCGGCTCGATCACGGTGTGCCCGCCACGGTCTTGCGGTGGCCGTGTCGATGTGTTCACCTCCACCGGTCAGCGCGCCCGATCCCTGGATGCGCGCGGCTCCTCGGTCGTGGTCGACCTGGGCGGATGTGCGCCAGGTGTGTTCACCGTATTGTGGACGTGCTCGGACGGAGGGCGGCTTGCCGCGCGATGGCTGCACCGCTGAATCCCTCACCCACCGATCCGCAGCAGGGCTGATACCTCGGCGAAGAGGTGTTGCCAGGTCCAGCCGGGCTCGGACCACAGCCATTCGTAGCGCGCGGTGAGGCCCATGTTAAGGTGAAGCAGGACCACCACCACGATGCCGGCCAAAAGCCGGACGGACAGGCCGCGCCGCTGGACCGCCCCCACCGCCCATGCCAGCGGGACCGCCAGCAGGCCGTAGAGGTCCACGAACCCGCGGTGCCCGAAGGAGCATCCCAGGAACCAGCACCACCATGCGCTGTAGAGCAGCAGTGTGGCCATCACCAGGAGCAGCACGGTGCGTGCCGGAGGTCGGCCCACCCAGGCCGCGCGTACCAGCACGGCCAGCACGGGGATGAAGAGCGGGGAGTATACGAGCCAGCCGTTGCGGACACTGAACAGCACCATGCCCGGGACCATCCGGTCCCACTCGAAGTGCTCTCCCTTGCGGCCGTATGTGAAGACGAGCAGCTGGTCCGTCGCCTGGAACCAGTAGGCCATCTGCAGCATCCAGGGCACGAGCGAAAGGCCCAACCCCACCAGGAAGGCCCGGCGGTGCTCCAGCACATTCCTCCACAGGACCCCAAGCCCGCTGACGCCACCCGCCAGCAGCAGGGGCAGGGGCAGGCAGATCCCGTTCAACGGACGGATGAGCAGGAGAAGGGCGCCGCTCACGGGCAGCAGCAGGGCATGCACCGCGCGGCCTCCATGGAGCAACTGCACAGAGCACCACGCGTAGGTGCCGATGAGCAGGAAAGAGAGCAGGTGCGACATGCTGCTCTGCACCACGGCATAGTGGAACAGGTTGGTGCCGGCGAACAGCAGCACGGTGGCGGCCAACGCGGGCATGGTGGCGCTGTACCCGCGTGCCAGCCGGAAGGCCACCACACAGCCGGCCCCGGCGTACAGCGCCGAGCCGAACATGAAGGCCACCGCGTACGGCGCGGAGAAGCCGTCCATCGCATAGCCGAAGGCCCAGGCCGCGGCATGGCCCAGCAGGAAGAAGGGCGCCCACAGCACGGCGGCCCCGAGGGTGAACATGCTGAGCCACCGGCCGTCCTCCAGCTGGTGGCACCAGTACATCTTGTCCACCGCATGGTCCACGAACACCGCTGGCAGCCACTGGTAATAGCCCAGGGTGTCCGTCTTGTGGCTCAGGAAGCGCACCGGGTCTTCTCCATGGAAGGCCCATTGCAGGTGGAAGCTGCAGACGGCCACCAGCAGGAAGAGCGCGACCTGCAGGTCGCGCTCCCACCGCTCCATGGGCGTGGATGCCAGCGGCATGCGGTGAAGGTAGGGCGCGGTGCTCAACGGGGTGTTCCCACCAGCTCCACGTCGAACAGGTCGGCCAGCTCCAGGGTCATCCGCTGCTTCACGGCGTCCAGGTCGACCGCCTCGCCCAGCTCGTGCGCCATGCTGGTGACGCCCTTGTCGCGGATGCCACAGGGCACGATGTTCCCGAAGTAGGTCAGGTCCGTGTTCACGTTCAGCGCCAGTCCGTGCATGGTGACCCAGCGGCTGGCGCGGATGCCGAATGCGCAGATCTTCCGGGCCCTGACCGGGTCCTCGGCGTCCAGCCACACCCCGGTGAGCCCTGTGATGCGGCCGGCCCGGATTCCATAGGCCTCCAGCGTGCCGATCACCGCCTCCTCCAACGTGCGCAGAAAGCGGTGGATGTCGGTGAAGTGATGGTCCAGGTCGAGGATCGGGTACACCACCAACTGCCCGGGGCCGTGGTAGGTGATGTCGCCTCCGCGGTCGATGGGGAAGAACTGCACGCCCTTCTCCCGCAGGCCCTGTTCGTTCAACAGCAGGTGGCTCTGCTGCCCGCTCTTGCCCAGGGTGTACACGTGCGGATGCTCGCAGAACAGCAGGTGGTCCCGGGTCGGCCGCTGCTCTTCCACAGGCAGCGTGCGGTTGGCCAGCTTGATGTCGATCGTCTCCTGGAAGAGCCGCTTCTGCAGGTCCCACGCCGCAGCGTAGTCGATGAGGCCGAGGTCGCGGAAGTGGATCTGTCGCATGTTCACCGCAGAGGCGCGGGGTCGCAAAGGTCGCAAGGCATTGCCAAGGACGGCCTTATTCTGGTAGCCCGTTCACCACGCGACGCAGGCCTTTCTTCAGAAGCGCTTCATTGAAGTTGATGAGCAAGCCCAACTGGCATCCCGTCAACTTCAGATAGGTCAGTAACTGAGCGATGTGACTATCGTGCAAGGCCTCAACAGCCTTCACTTCAACGATGACCAGGCCTTCGACGATCAGGTCAAGCCGGAGTACCGCCCCCAGGTCTTTGCCGCGGAATGCGATGGGCACCGGAACCTGTTGTTCGACACGTAAGCCCATGTCCTTTAGGACTTGTACTAGGCACAGCTCATAGACGCCCTCGAGTAGACCAGGACCCAGTTCGCGATGAACCTCGATAGAAGCCTGAATGATCTGCGAACTGATCTCGTTATGCATCATTCCTTTGCGCCCTCTGCGTCTTGGCGCCTCTGCGGTGAGGCCGATCACTTCACCTCCGCCAGCTTCCCCTTCAGCATGTTGATCACCGCGATCTCCGTGGGGTCCACCCCCTTCTTCTCGGCCCAGTAGAAGCTCACCCAGTCGCCCAGGTTGATCAGGTACAGCTGCCGTGCGAAGGCCGTGTCGCCCTGGCTCCACACGTCGTGGATGTGCGGGGTGTGCCTGCGGAAGACCTCCTTGTTGATCTCCATGCGGATCTGGCTCCGCTCATGATCCTCCTTGTGGCGGAAGATCAGCACGGCGATGTCGTCCTTGCCTCCGGCCCAGCCCACGAGTTCGTTGTGGTTCATCTCCGGGATGGCGTGGTGCCAGCAGAGCTCCTTGCTGTTCTCGTTCACCTGCTGCCGGAAGCGGATGCTCACCGCCTCGGTGCTCGCCTCGCTGTAGATCACCAACCGCTTGCCGAAAAGCTGCTCGGTGAGGGTCAGTGCTGCCTTCTTGATGGCTTCCTTCTCGTCCTCCAGCATGTTCGCCGCAGTGCGGATCGCGCCCTCGAAGCCGTCGCCGATGATGCCGAAGTGATGCAGCACGAAGAACTGCTGCACCAGCGAGTAGGCCAGCATGGTGCGGGGCGGGTTGCCGCCGGGGATCACGATGTGGTCGAGGCCCCGGGCCTTCGCCATCTCCAGCATGGTGCCCCCGCTGGTGATCACCACCACACGGGCGCCCTTGCCCAATGCCTGCTCCATGGCGGCCAGCGTCTCCTCGGTGTTGCCGCTGTAACTGCACGCGATCACCAGGCTCTTGTGGTCCACGTAGCCCGGCAGGTAGTAGTTGTTGTACACCTCGATGGTGCACCTGGCCTCCTTGTGCACCAGCTGCGCCGCGATGCGCCCGCCGATGCCGCTGCCGCCCAGGCCGGTGACGACCACGTTGCCGTACGGCCCGCCGGCAGGCTTCAACTGGGCCTTGCGGCCGATCTCCAGGGCTTCCTTCAGTTGCTTCGGAAAGGCGTCGATGAGGGTGTGCATGCGCGGAACGCCGGAGCCCGGCGGGGATGGTGTGGCGTTGACGGGTCGAAATTAGGCCGCTCATACGGTCGGGCGGCTTCGTGAGTTGCCCGGTAACTTCGCGGCCCCTTCCGTCCGATCATGTCCCACGCCCTTTCCGACCAGGAGCTCGTTCGCCGCGACGCGCTGCAGAAGCTCCGCGCCCTCGGCATCGACCCCTTCCCCGCGGCCGAATTCCCGGTCACTGCCACGGCCGACCGGGTCAAGGGTCTGTTCACGGAGGGCGGCGAGCCCGCCCAGGTGACCATCGCCGGACGCCTGATGAGCGTGCGGGTGATGGGCAAGGCCAGCTTCGCCGTGCTGCGCGACCACACCGGGGACCAGCAGATCTACGTGGCCCGCGACGAAGTGTCGCCCGGCGAGGACAAGACCCTGTACGACGAGGTGTGGAAACACCTGCTGCACCTGGGCGACTTCCTCGGTGTGCAGGGCCACGTCTTCAAGACCCGCACCGGCGAGATCACCGTGCATGTGAAGCGGCTCACCGTGCTGGGCAAGGCCCTGCGCCCGCTGCCCGTGGTGAAGACCGATGACCAGGGCCAGGTGCACGATGCGTTCACCGACCCCGAACAGCGCTACCGCATGCGCTATGTGGACCTGAACGTGAACCCCGGCGTGCGGGACACCTTCCTCAAGCGCTCGCGCATCGTCAGCGCCATGCGCGCCTTCATGGCCGAGAGCGGCTATCTGGAGGTGGACACCCCCGTGCTGCAGCCCATCCCCGGCGGTGCCGCCGCGCGCCCCTTCGTCACGCACCACAACGCGCTGGACACCCCCCTCTACCTGCGCATCGCCAACGAGCTCTATCTCAAACGCCTCATCGTGGGCGGCTTCGAGGGCGTGTTCGAGTTCAGCCGCAACTTCCGCAACGAGGGCATGGACCGCACGCACAACCCGGAGTTCACCATCATGGAGCTGTACGTGGCCTGGCGCGACTACCGCTGGATGATGGACTACATGGAGCGCATGCTGGAGCGGGTGTGCGTCGCGGCCAACGGAGGCCCGACGGCCACCTTCGGGGCGAACACCATCCACTTCGCCGCACCCTTCAAGCGCATCACCATGTGCGGGTCGATTCAGGAGAAGACCGGCGCCGATGTGCTGGCGATGGACGAGGAGGCGGTGCGCCGGCTCTGCGTGCAGCACGGCATCGAGGTGGCGCCCATGATGGGCAAGGGCAAGTTGATCGACGAGCTCTTCAGCGCCCTGGTGCAGCCGGAGCTGATCCAGCCCACGTTCGTCACCGACTTCCCGGTGGAGATGAGCCCGCTGTGCAAAAAGCACCGCGACGATGCGCGCCTCACCGAGCGCTTCGAGCTGTTCGTGAACGGCTTCGAGCTGGCCAACGCCTATAGCGAGCTCAACGACCCCATCGACCAGCGTGAACGCTTCGAGGAGCAGCTCAAGCTGCAGCAGCGCGGCGATGACGAGGCCATGTTCATCGACCAGGATTTCCTGCGTGCCCTGGAGTACGGCATGCCGCCCACCAGCGGTGTGGGCATCGGCGTGGACCGCCTGGTGATGCTGCTGACGAACAACCCCGCCATCCAGGAGGTGCTGCTGTTCCCGCAGATGCGGCCGGAGAAGTTCGAGTAAGGTCGCACAGGCATCCTGCCTATGCCTCGCACCTGCGCAGGCGGGACGCCTGTGCGACGCTGCGGCTATCGTACCTGCTCCACCTTGGTCATCACATCGCCCACCTCCAAGCGCCGGGCCACCACATGCCTGCTCTTCCCACAGATGCGGCCGGAGAAGTTCGACCGAGAGGGATCAGTTACCGGAACGCACCACCTTGATCGTGACCACCTCGCTCGTGGTCAACACCCGGACGTGGTGAAGCCCCGCGGCCAAGGGGCTCAGGTCCAGGCGCATCGATCGGTCTCCCTTGGTCGGAGCCATGCGCATCACCTCCGCCCCCTGCGCGTTCAGAACGCTTACCCCGCATGTGTTCGGTGGTAGGTCCAGCAACCACAGGGCTCCGTCCGTGGGGTTCGGCATCGCGCGCGCATGGTGCTCGTCGGCGCCTTGCCCGGCCGAGGTGGCCATCCCGCTATAGCGTGCGATCAACCCGTCCGAATAAGCCGAGCTGTTGAGGTGGAGGACCCCCGGTCCTGGATCCACGTCCAACGTGCCTTCAAAGGAACCGTAAAGGACCAGGTCCGATGACGCGAGGACCACGGAGCCGTAAGCATTGTCCAAGCCTGGCGCGGAAAGAGTGGATCCATTCAGGAAAGCGCCCGTGCTGTCCAACGTGATGACCAGGATATCCCCCTCACCGGAATGGACCGCCGGCCACGTCCCTGGACCGGGATCGAGGTCCAGCGGTGCTTGATAAATGCCGGTCAGGTGAACATGCCCATCGGGCCCGAGCGCGATCCCGGTACCGGTGGTGTATGCCGAGCCGCCCAAGTGGATTGACCAGACCAGATCACCTGTGGGATCCAACTTGGCGCAGAACAGATCGGAGTTACCACTGGCCGATACGGTCGTCACTCCTGGCCCGGGGTCCATATCCAACGTGCCTTCGAATGAACCGCATATGAGGCCATTGCCGTGTTCGTCCACGGCCATGTCCACGGGGATCATTTCCATGGGCAAGGCCCAGAGCAGGTTGCCTTGTTCATCGAACGTGCGGATATCCCCGTTACGGGTCACCCAGATGGTGTTGTTCGTGTCCGTCCCTAAGGCGATCCATGGTATTGGACCGATGGCACCGAGATCGCGGTACCAAAGCAGCCCGCCGTTCGGATCCAGCTTCACCAGTACGTCGGTCCCAGGGCTCGGCACAGGCAGGATGTCTGTCCCTGGCCCGGGGTCCATATCGGCCGTATCCGCCAGATCGAAGGCGAGCAGGATGTTCCCGTCCCCGTCCAGGACCATGTCCCGGCAGTGGTCGGTCGCGGAGTCTCCGAACTGGACCGCCCAGTGGAACGCCCCTGATGTGTCCAGTTTGGCAACGAACACATCGGACTTATACACGAGGTCCAGATCAATGTCATCCAACATGTATTGCCCCGGACCGGGGTCGAAGTCACTGGCTCCTGAGAACTGCCCGGCCACGATGAGGCCCCCCGCGTCGTCGGATGCGATGTTGGAGCCCCAGGTCAAGGCAGATCCGGGCGTGCCATTGCCGAGGCGGCCCGTCCACAGAAGCGAGCCGCTCGGGTCGTACTTGGCGATCGGGATCCAAGCACCGCCGGGTGAGCCGGACAGGTTCATGGTCCCGGGACCGAGGTCGAAGTCCGTGTCCCCTTGATAGAAACCGGTTGCCCAGAGATCCCCCGAGGCATCCGTGCACATGGCCAGGACAGGCGCGTTGTACGTCCCAGCCCATTGCCCGGCCCACTGAAGGCTTTGTGCGGGGCTGGAGCTCCATGGGGTCGCCATGAGGAGCGTGCCGAGCAGCATGGTCAGGTTCCGCATCACAACCCGGACGAACAGGCCCCGGCCTGGTTGCCTTCACAGCGGGCTTCCGTCGGCGGTGTGGATCGGCCCAGGCCGCAGGTGTGCATCACCGCACCTGCTCCACCTTGGTCATCACATCGCCCACCTCCAAGCGCCGGGCCACCTCCAGCCCGCTGATCACCCGCGCGAACCGCGTGTAGCGGCCGTCCAGGTGCGGGGCGGGGGAGAGCATGATGAAGAACTGGCAGCTCTCGGTGTCGCGCCCGGCGGAGGCCAGGCCCACGGCCCCTTCCACGAAGCCCTGCGGCCCCACCTCGGTGCGCAGCGTCCACGGCATGCCGCCGAAGCCGTCGCCACGCGGGCAGCCCCCTTGCGCCACGAAGTTGGGCACGATGCGGTGGAAGGCCTTGCCATCGTAGTAGCCGGCCGTGACCAGCGAATCGAAGGCCACGCAGCTCCCCGGCGCCGTGGCGGGCTCGATCGCCAGCACGATGGTGCCTTTGGCCGTGACGATGCGGTAGCGCTGACCATCGCGCAGCAGGCCCAGCCGCGCCCGATCGATCGGATGGTTGAACAGCGGCGCGGCATGTGGTGGTGATCCCTTCCCGTCGCGCCGGGCCAGGGCCTGGTCCAACAGCTGCAGCGTTTCCAGGTCGCGCACCGGATGCAGCGCGCCGCGCACCTGCGCCACCACGGCCTCGGTGAGCAGCTGCCGGAGCACCTCCGGCCGCTCCTCGGCGAGCCGCTCGCACACCGCGGCGATCAGGCCTGCATCGCCCGCGGTCAGCACCTGCCGCAACTGCCCCACGAGCCACTTGTCGCGCCCCGCCTGGTCGATCTCCCCCGCTTTGAGCTTTTCCTGGAACTGCGCCATCGAGGCCTCCAGGGCCGCCTGTCGTTCCACGGCCGGCCGGTCGCCCAGCACCACCGCCAACAAGGTGTCCTGCGGCAGCACGGGTCCCATCGCGGTCAACAACGCCGCGTTCAGGTAGGGCCCCAGGTCCTGGCGTCGCATGCTCTCCATCAGCATGCGGCAGATGACGCGCGTCTCCGGACCGGCGTGCTTCATCACCAGCCCGTACAACGGCAGCTTCACCCGGTAGTCCGCGCTCTCCTGGGCGGCCTTCCAGATGGCGTCGCCGTCCAGGTGCAGGTGGTAGCGCTGCAGTTGCTCCACGGCCACCCGACGCACCCCGGGGTCGGGGTCGGTGGTCGCGCGCTCGAGCAGCACGGGGGCCAGCAGCGTGTCCTCCTTGGCGCCGAGCGCACGGACCGCAGCGATCCGCACCTGCGGCAGACTGTCCCGCTGCACCAGCCGCAGCAGCGTATCGGTGACGGCCGGCAGGGCATGGTGCTTCAACGAGGCCACCAGGAACTGGCGCACGGCCGGGTCGCGCTCCACGTGCACGGCATGCAGCACGCTGTGCGCCGTGGGGGCCAGCACCTCGCGCGGCAGACGGGACAGGCTTTGCGCGGCACGCAACCGGATGCCGCGCTCGTCGCTCTCCAGATAACTGATGAACCAGTCGGGGTCGTGCTTGTGCAGCCGCAGCTCGGCCGCGAAGCCGACGCTGAAGAGCTGGGCCTTCACCGCGGAGTCCGGTTCCTGCTCCGCCAGCCTCAGCAGCTCGACCAGGGCCACGCTGTCCGCCACTCCGCTCAGGGCGAGGCCCGCCGCACCGCGCACCGTGGCGTCGGCATCGCGCAGGGCCTCCAGCAGGCAGGCGCGCGCCGCGCTGTCCTGCACGCTCGCCAGGGCCAGCGCCGCCGCCTCGCGCACGCCGGCCACGCTGTCCTTCAGCAGGGCGCAGAGGTCCTGCGTGCGCCGGTGGTCCTGCGCCTCCAGCACGGCCTGCAGCCGCGGGTCCGTCCACCGGCCGCCCGGCGTGGGCACGGTGCGGTCCTCCGGGGTGGTCTCCGAACAGCCCGCCAGCACAGCGGTCATCAGCAAGGGAAGGATCGCAGCGCGCATGGCGCAAAGGTGCACACCCCCGACCGTGCCAGTACCTTCGCGGCCCATTTCACGCCATGCACCGCACGCTCCTTCTTGCCCTCCTGCTCCTCGCCTCCGCGCCGATGCACGCCCAACTGCTCGGCGACCAGGAGGCGCGCGACCAGATGAAGTACGATGTCCAGTACCTCGCCAGCGACCTGCTGGAGGGCCGTGAGGCCGGCACGAAGGGGGAACGGATGGCCGGGGACTACATCGTGCAGAAGATGGCCTCCATCGGCCTGATGCCCTATGGCGACAGCGCCACCTACCGGCAGGCCTTCACCTTCGCCGCGCAGCCCCGGCTGGGCGACAAGCAGGTGTTCCAGCTGGGCCGCGAACGGCTCGCGATCAACGAGCAGTACCACCCGTTGTCCTTCTCGGGCACCGGGGCCGTGCTGGCCACCGTGGCGCGCTGCGGCTACGGCATCCATGCGCCCGAGCTGGACCGCAACGACTTCGCCGATATCGACCTGAAGGGCAAGTGCGCCGCCATCGCCGTGGGCTCGCCCGATGGCATCCACCCGCATTCCAAGTTCCTGGCCTACCACGACCTGCAGGCCCGCGCCGCCAAGGCCGTGGAGCTGGGCGCCAGCTGCGTGCTCTTCTACAACGACGACAAGGCCGTGGAGGACCCCTCGTCCACCTTGCGCGCCAAGGCCTCGCCGCTGCCCGTTCCCGTGGTCTTCCTGAAGGGCGACCGCCACACCGAGCTGGTCCGCGATGGCAACCCGGTGTCGCTCACCGTCACCATCGACCGGCCCACCAGCACCGCGCACAACGTGGTGGGTCTGCTGGACAACGGCAAGCCCCATGTGGTGGCGATCGGCGCACTACGACCACCTGGGCCTCGGCGATGAGGGCAGCCTGCACCGCGGCGAGCCCGCCATCCACAACGGTGCCGACGACAACGCCAGTGGCGTGGCCGTGATGCTGCAGCTGGCCCGCGACCTGGCCGAGCTGGACGAGGCCCGCGCCAACGACTACCTCTTCATCGCCTTCAGCGGCGAAGAGAAGGGGCTGTTCGGTTCGAACTACTGGACCAAGCACCCCACGGTGCCCCTGGCCGAGCTCAACTACATGATCAACCTCGACATGGTGGGGCGCCTGGAGGCCGACAGCAGCATCGGCATCAACGGGGCGGGCACCTCGCCCGCATGGACCGAACTGCCCCGCGTGCAGGCCGGCGCGCTCAAGGTGAGGACCACCACCAGCGGCATCGGCCCCAGCGACCACACCAGCTTCTACCTGCAGGGCATCCCCGCCATCCACTTCTTCACCGGCACGCACGGCGACTACCACAAGCCCAGCGACGATGAGGAGAAGATCAACTACGACGGCATGCTGCGCGTCACCCGCTACATCGAGAGCCTCATCACCACGCTGAACGACGACGGCAAGCTGGCCTTCACCAAGACCCAGGACGCGGACAGCGCCAGCACGCCGCGCTTCAAGGTGACCCTGGGCGTGGTGCCGGACTACATGTACGACGGCAAGGGCATGCGGATCGACGGGGTCAGCGAGGGAAAACCCGCCGCCGCCGCCGGGCTGAAGTCCGGCGATGTGGTGGTGCGCATGGGCGCCCTGGAGGTGGGCGACATGATGGGCTACATGAAGGCCCTGGGCCAGTTCAAGAAGGGCGACACCGCGCCTGTCACCGTGCTGCGCGACGGCCAGGAGGTGGTGGTGGACGTCACGTTCTAACCGTCCCGACGAACGGTCCGCGCATCCGCGGGGCCCCTGTGCGTCGGCTGGGGGCCATCACCGATCTTCGCCCACCATGAGCCACGCCCAACGCATCGCCGTCATCGGCGCCGGCAGCTGGGGCACCGCCCTGGTGAAGCTGCTCTCGGCCAATGCCGAACGGGTGGGCTGGTGGGTGCGCCGCGCGGAGACCATCGCCCACATCACCAAGTACGGCCACAACCCCGACTACATCAGCGCCGCCCAGTTCGAGGTGGACCGCCTGGCCATGGACACCGATCTCCATGCGGTGGTGAAGGCCGCCGATGTGCTGGTGATCGCCGTGCCCAGCGCCTTCCTGAAGGCCACGCTGGAGCAATTGGATCCGAGCGAGCTCCACGGCAAGACGCTCTTCAGCGCCGTGAAGGGCATCGTGCCCGAGACCAACCAGATCGTGGGCGACCACCTCTTCCAGCACTGGGGTGTGGCCGAACGCGACTTCGGTGTCATCTGCGGCCCCTGCCACGCCGAAGAGGTGGCGTTGGAACGCCTCAGCTACCTCACCATCGCCTGCCAGGACCCTGCGCGGGCGAAGACCATGGGCGCCGCCCTCAACGGCCGCTTCATGAAGACCACGCTCAGCGATGACATCTACGGCACGGAGTACGCGGCCATCCTGAAGAACGTGATCGCGGTGTGCGCCGGCATCAGTGTGGGGCTCGGCTACGGCGACAACTTCCGCGCGGTGCTGGTGAGCCGCGCCATCCAGGAGATCGAACGCTTCGTGGCCGCCGTGCACCCCATCGCGCGACATCAACGAGCCCGCCTACCTCGGCGACCTCTTGGTGACGGCCTACAGCACCTTCAGCCGCAACCGCGAGTTCGGCACCATGGTGGGCAAGGGCTACAGCGTGCGCGCCGCCCAACTGGAGATGAACATGGTGGCCGAGGGCTACTACGCCGTCAAGTGCGTGCACGAGATCAACCAGCGCCTGAAGGTGGACATGCCCATCACCGAGGCCACCTACCGCATGCTGTACGAGAAGATGGCCCCCCTGATGGAGATGCGCCTGCTGAGCGACCGGCTGGCCTGAGGTCTCACGGCATCCAGCCCTGCGCGCGCAGCAGGCCATAGAGCCCACTGGCCAGCAGCAGCAGCCCGATGCCCCGGAACAGGCGCCTCAACCCCTGCGGCGACATGGTCTCCTGCGCCTTCACGCCCAGCCGCACCAGGACCAGCAGCAGCACCAGCGCACCGGCGAAGGCGCCCAGCGCGAAGGCCAGCAGGGGTGCGGCCCCGTCCCGCGTGAGGCCGAGGCTTACGACGAGCAGCTTCACCCCGCACCAGAACAGCAGCAGCTGCGGGTTGGCCAGGCCTAGCAGGAGGCCACGCCACAGATCGCCCGTCAGCTTGTCCTCTCCGGGCCCCGCCGGCCGCGGGCGGAACAGGAACACGAAGTAAAGCCCCAGCACCAGCAGGATGGTCGAGATCACCAGGGTGATGCCGTGCGAGCCCAGGCCCAGCGCCTCCACCGACCAGCCCGCCCCCCAGAAGGCCACCCCGGCGTACACGAACTCCGGGATGGAGCCGCCCACCGCCATGCGTCGCCCTGCAGTGCGCCCCCACTTCACGGTGTGCGCCAGCACGGCCGTGTTCACCACCCCGGCCTGCAGGGAGCCAATGATGCTGGCCACCATGGCCATCAGGAAGTACAGCAGCGTGTCCACCTTTGTGCAAAGTAGCAGGTGCTCCGAAGAACCGGTGCGCTCAACCGGTCCGGCAAGGGTCCGCCCCCACCATGACACCAGAAGGCGCCACCGGCCCCGAGAAGAAGTTCTGGTACCTCCAGAACCACCGCCTGTTCGATCAGCTGGACGACGAGGCCATCGCGAAGCTCTGCATCATCTCGCGGTACAAGGAGGCCGGCCGCGGAGAGCACATCTTCTTCACCGAGGACACCACCGACCGCATCTTCATCCTCAAGACCGGGGCGGTGAAGATCGTGCACACCGACAGCGACGGGAATGAGGTGGTGAAGGATGTGCTCGGCGATCATGACCTCTTCGGCCACCTGCCCTCACAGGGTCGGGGATCGCGGGCCGGGGAACATGCCGTGGCGCTCACGGACGATGTGTCCATCTGCACCTTCACACGCAGCGACTTCGAACAGGTGCTCGCCCGGAACCCCCAGGTCTCCTTGCGCCTCGCCTCGCACATCGGGGACAAGTTGCGCGCGTTGGAGCAACGGTATGACAGCCTTGTCTTCAAGGATGTGCGGGCCCGGCTGATCGAGTTCCTCCGGCGGTATGTGCAGCTGTTCGGCGCCGAACGCGAGCCGGACGGATCAGTGCCCAACCACCTGCGGCAGGAGGACATCGCGCAGTTGATCGGCAGCACCCGGCAGACGGTGGCCGAGCTGATGGGCGAGTTGGAGCGCGAGGGTCTGCTGCACTATTCACGCCGAAGGATCCGGCTCGCCTGAGCCCTTGTCGGGTGGCCGACATTCCGCGCCGGTGCGCAGGGGGACCTTTGCCGCATCACGCCGTACCCCATGCGCCTGCTCCTCACCTGTGCCGCCGCCATCGCCCTCCTCGGTGCCTCCGCACAGTCCGATCCACTTCCCCGGTTCAACGTGGACGACGACGGGCTGTGGGTGGACGGCTACGACCCTGTGTCCTACACCGTGGACCATCGGGCCGCGAAGGGGGATGCCCGCTTCTCCTTCACTTACGGCGGTGCCATCTTCCATTTCGTGAGCCCGGCGCACCGCGACCTGTTCGCCAAGGCCCCGGCCTCCTACCTGCCGGCCTATGGCGGTTGGTGCGCCTATGCCATGGGGGCCAAGAACGAAAAGGTGGTCGTGGACCCCGAGACCTTCAAGCTGAAGGACGGGCGGGTGTTCCTGTTCTACAACCGCTTCTTCACCAACACCCTGGAGGATTGGAACAAGGCGGAGGATCGGCTCCTGCCCGCCGCCGATCGCCATTGGGCCGCCTTCAAGCACCGGCCCTGATCATCGACCTCATCCCATGCGCACCCTGAAACCCGTCCTCCTCCGCCTGCCCGACGTGGCCGCGGCCGTCATCCTCCTACAGACGCTGTGGTTCAAGTTCAGCGCCGCGCCGGAGTCCGTCCACATCTTCAGCACGCTGGGCATGGAGCCCTGGGGGCGGATCGCGTCCGGCGTGGCCGAACTGTTCGCGGCGGTCCTGCTGATCCCGCCCCGCACCGCCTGGGTGGGCGCAGGGCTTGCGCTGGCCATCATGGGCGGCGCCCTCATGAGCCACCTCACTGTTCTGGGCGTCGAGATCATGGGCGACGGAGGGACCCTCTTCGCTCTGGCCCTGCTCGTGGCCGGATGCAGTTCCTTTGCGCTCTGGCGCGACCGGGACCAGCTGCGCACGGCCCTTCGGACCCGCTGAACCCCGTTCGGACCGAACCCGAGCATCCATGCACCGCACCATCGCCTACAACCGCGCGCTGCTGCATCAAGCGGACGACCTGCTGGACCAACTGGATGATGCCGCGTTATCCCAGCAGCGTGAGCTGCTCTTCGGTGGCACCATCGGTCAGCACATCCGGCACGTGGTGGAGTGCTACCAGTGTCTGCTGCGCCAGCGCGAAAGCGGACTGCTGAACTACGATCGTCGGGAGCGCGACCCCCAGATGGAGCGCCGGGTGCAGGCCGCACGCGCGGCCATCGCCTGGTGCCTGGACCAGGTCCAACGCATCCGGGGGGACGCGCCCCTCACCCTGGAGTGTGAGCTGCCCGATGATGAGGGCTCGCTTCGGCAGGCCACGAGCCTGGTGCGCGAGCTCACTTACGTGGCCGACCATTGCGTGCATCACATGGCCATGGTGCGCATCGTCCTTCAGCAGCAGTTGCCACAGGTGGCCCATCCCGTGGAGCTCGGGGTGGCGGCCGCCACGCGCAATCATCGCGCGCGCTGATGTGCACCCTCACCTACCTGCCGCACCCGGGCGGCTTCGTCATGGCGTCCAGCCGCGACGAATCGCGGTACCGCGGCGGCATGGGCCTCCCCGTGCAGGACACGACCCTGCGCGCCTGTTATCCGGTGGATGAGCGGAGCGGTGGCACCTGGATCCTGACCTCGGCGGACGGCTACAGCCTGAACCTCCTGAACGGCGGGCATCGCGCGCATCCGCCCGGCGGACCCTACCGACACAGCCGCGGGCTTGTGCCCCTGCTCTTCGCCAAGGCCGGCGGGCTCCGATCGTTCCTTGAGGGCTTCGACCCGACCGGTCTCGAACCGTTCACCTTGGTGGTCATCGGTCACCAGAAGCCATCCGTGACCGACCTCGTCTGGACCGGCGGCGACCTGGAACAGGTGGAACGGGACCCCGGCCTGCCCAGGATCTGGTCCTCCGCCACGTTGTACGATGCGGACACGCGCCGCCAGCGGGAGGCGTGGTTCCATCAGGCCATGGACCGGACCGAAGGAGAGATGCCGGAAGACCGATTGATGCGCTTCCACCAGAGCGGCGGTGAGGGTCTGGCGGCGCAGGACCGCACCATCCGCATGGCGCGGCCAGGAGGGCTTGAGACGGTGTGCCTGGCCACGGTGGTGCACAACGAACGCGAATGGCGTCTCCACATGCACGACCTGGTGAACGGCGCGCAGCGCACCGTGCGCATGATCGGATGATGCGACGGCTCGCCCAGCGGTTGAACCACGAACATTGGCCGTGGTGGGCGATCTACCTGCCCGTGTTCCCCCTCTACCTCTGGCAGGCCGTCCGCATGCGCCGGGCGGCTTTCTTCACCAATGTGAACCCGGCCATCGATCTAGGCGGCTTCTTCGGCGAGCGGAAAAGCGCGATCTACGCGCTTCTGCCCCGGGGGAGCTATCCCACGACCATCCTGGTCACCCCCGGGACCCCCGCGCAGGCGGTGGCCGACCACATGGGGGCCGCCGGCATCCGCTTCCCGATGATCGTGAAACCGGATGTGGGTGAACGCGGTCAAGGTGTGTGCTTGGTCCGGGACGGGGCCGAACTCTGGGCGGCCATCGAGCACGCACAACAGGACATGCTCATCCAGGACCTGGCGCAGGGTGAGCACGAATACGGCCTCCTGTTCGTGCGCGATCCGGGCCATGCGCGCACGACGCTCCTCTCCATCACCGGCAAACGGTTCCTATCGGTCACCGGGGATGGTGCGCAAAACGTGGCTTCCCTGCTCGCCCGCACCCATCGCGGCCGCCAGCAGATCGGCCGCCTCGGGTCCTACGCGGCCGACCTGCTGCGCTCCGTGCCTCCACCGGGCCACACCATCAGGGTGGAGCCGATCGGCAACCACTGCCGGGGCACCCGCTTCATGGACGCCGGCCATCTGCGCACCCCGGAACTGGAGCAGGCGGTCGATCGGGTCATCGCCGCCGCCGCGGGTGTGCACTATGGCCGGATGGATGTGCGATGCTTCGACGAGAACGCTCTGCGTGCGGGAAGCTTCAGCATCATCGAGCTCAATGGGGTGAGCAGCGAGCCGGGCCACATCTATGACCCGGACATCCCGTTCTGGCGATGTTGGATGGAGCTGGTCCGGCATGTGCGCCACGTGGGAAGGGTGAGCCTGCAGCTGCGTGCGCAAGGCGTCGAGCCATGCACCTTGCACGATGTCGTCGTCCGCTGTGAACAGCATTTCGGCTGGCGCTTGGGCGGGTTCCGCCGCATCAGCGGTTGGTTCGCCTGACCGACCAACAGGGCGACACCCCATGCGGGCGACGGGTCGACGTGTCCACATTTGTGCAAAGTAGCCCACCCGCCGCCATGCCGCTCCTGCGCTTCCACTGGGATTTCTTCGGACCCGACGCGCCCACCACCGCGGAGCACTTCCTGCATCATGTGGACGAGTTCTGCGCCCGCGAGGGCATCACCGGCCACCGGCACTGGATCACCCGGCTGCCGGTGCGCGTGACCGCCACGCTGGAGTGCGACCAGGCCCACCTGCGGTTGGTGCGCGACCGCCTGCGGCCCAAGCGCGCCGAGCAGGTGCTCGCCTGACTCAGCGCACGAAGCGGGCGCTCCAGCGGCGGTCCGGGGTGCGGGCCTCCACCGTGTAGGCCCCCGGGGCCAGGCCGCGCAGGTCCACCACCAGCTCGTGCCGGCCCTTGGGCAGCTGTGCTTCCGCGATGCCCCGCACACGGCGGCCGGCGCTGTTCAGTAGGTCCACCACCGTGCGCGCACCGGCGGGCAGTTGCAGCACGGCGATCAGGCGGTCCGCCTCCATGCGGCGCAGCGTGAGGGCCTGGTCATCGGTGCCGCTCACATCCCCCACCGCGCTGGCCGAAGGCAGCAGCCACACCCGGAACAGCCGGGTGCTGGCATCGCTCTGCGTGCCGGTGTTGATGAAGAAGATGCTCTCGGCCGTGCTCTCGATGCCGCCCACGATGTGGCCCACCAGCACGCTGTCCGGCGGCAATTGGTCCAGCTGAAGCACCTCATGGTCCGTCATCGGCAGGCCCGGCGAAGGGATCAGCTCGGCGCTGGCGCCCAGCAGACCGGGCATGGTGCCCACGGCCTCTTCCACCATCGTGCCGTCCGACGCGCGCGTCACCAGGCTGATCGTGTTCACGAAGGGCACGGTGGGGTCGTCCACCAGCACGCCGTTCACATAGTGGTAGCGGCCGATGCCGCCGAAGAAGAGCGTGCGCATGCTGTTGTCCGTGGCGTCGTGCATCGGCAGGTGCGCCGTGTGGTACTGGTTCAGCCATTGCTCGAAGCCGGGCACCACCGTGTACGCGCTGTCGGTGATGTCCACCGTGTTCAACCAGGGCACATCGTCCACGTACTGGAACACGCCGCTGAAGGCCGTGAAGCCGTGCGTGCCGTCGGGGAAGACCTGCGGCACCAGGTTGTAGTCGCGGCGGTGCAGGTTCACGGTGTCCACCGTTTCGCTGAAGTCGGTGATGGACAGGTTCACCCCGTCGTCACTGATCCGGAAGCGTCTGATGGCATTGGTGTATTGCTGCACGAAACCCGGCCCATGGTCAGGGCCGATCGGATTGTAGCGGCCGATGAAGCGCTGCCCGCCCACCAGCAGGAAGAGGTCATTGTGCCGCCCTAGGTAGCCGCCGGTGACGGCCATGCGCGCATCGGCGAGCTGCCGGAAGTGCGGCGCGAGCGAAGTGCCCGCCTTGATGGCCGCGATGGCGTTGGGCACATGCACGGCCGTCAGCCGGTCGTGCGTGATGTGGTCCCCCGCCGTAGCGCTGTACGCGTAGCCGCCCACGATGTAGAGCATGCTGTCGCGTTGCGCGGATTCCATGTTGGTGCACTGCAGCTGCTCGAACAGCCCGGTGGGCAGGGTGCTCAGCGGTGCGCTCCACACCTGCCCCGTGGCCGGCGCCACCACCCACGCGGTCGTGTTGTTGTCCGCCGCCAGAAAGGCCACCGGCGGCTGGCGGCGGTGCAGCCCGTCCGTGCGGCCGCCCAGGAGCAGCCACTCGCCGTTGTGCGTGCCCCAGGCGAAGGATTGCAGGCCCGGCATGCCGGCCAGGGTCACTTCCTCCAGCACGAGCGAACGGTCTGCGATCACCTGCGCGTCGGCGGGCGGGGCCAGGGTTCCGGTGAGCAGCAGCAGGGCCAGGGACAGGGGTGTGGTGCGGGCATCCATGCCGCAAAGCTCTCCGCAGCCCGCGCGCCGGGCCGGTGACGGATGTCACCGCCGCCGGCGCTCACCGGAACAGCCACCGCAGCACCTTGAGCTGCCAGGGCCGGTAGGGCGCATAGCGGACGCCGGGGTCAAGCCGGTCGTTGCTGTGCATCACGCCCTTCAGGTTGCTGAAGCGGTCGAAGCCGGCGTGGCCGTGGTAGCGCCCCTGACCGCTGCGCCCCACCCCACCGAAGGGCAGTTGCGCGTTGCCGAAGTGCACCATGGTGTCATTGATGCAGCCGCCGCCGAAGGGCAGCTCGTTCGTGAACCAGCGCTCCAGCCCGGCGTCGCGGGCGAAGAGGTAGGCGCTGAGCGGCTCGGGGTTCCGCGCCGTCAGGGCGGCCAGCTCATCGCGGTCGCGCCAGGGCAGCACGGGCAGGAGGGGGCCGAAGATCTCCTCGCGCATCGGCGGGCTGTCCAGCGGCACCTCGGTGAGCACCGTGGGGGCCATGTAGCGCGTGGCGCGGTCGTGGCCGCCGCCCAGGTGCACGCGCCCGTGGTCCAGGTGGCCGCGCAGCACCTGCCAGCGCCGGTCGTTCACGATCCGGGCCAGGTCGGGGCTGCGCTGCGGGTCGGGACCGAACATCCGCTCCACCTGCTGCGCGAAGGCCTTCAGGAAGTCCTCGTACCGGTCGGCGTGCACCAGCACGTGGTCGGTGCTCACGCAGGTCTGCCCGGCGTTGAAGAACTTGCTCCACGCGATGCGGCGCACCGCGCCGGGCAGGTGCGCGCTGCGGTCCACGATGGCGGGGCTCTTGCCGCCCAGTTCCAGGGTGACGGGCACCAGCTTCGGGGCGCATTGGGCGGCGATGCGCGCGCCCACGGCGGCGCTGCCGGTGAAGAACACATGGTCGAAGCGCACCGCGTCCAGCAGGGGCGGCAGCACGGCATGGCCCGGTCCCTGCACCACGTGCACCAGTTCCTCCAGGCCGGCCTCGCGCACCAGGCGGTCCACCAGGGCCGCCGTCCGCGGGGCGTCCTCGCTGGGCTTCACCACCGCGCAGTTGCCGGCCGCCAGCGCCGCCGCCAGGGGGGCGAGCACCAGCAGCAGCGGGTAGTTCCACGGCGCCACGATCAGCACCACGCCCAGCGGGCAGGGATGGATGCTGCTGCTGCTCACCTGCAGCTTGAAGGGGGTGGGCACCGGGCGGGGCCTGGACCACCGGACCACTTCCAGCGCCGCGTGGCGCAGCTCCTCGCCCGCCACGCCCACCTCGGCCATGTAGGCCTCCATCGGCGGCTTGCCCATGTCGCCCCGCATGGCCTCCAGCACATCGGCCTCCAGCCGCTCCAGCGCGTCGGCCAGCCGGTGCAGGTGCCGGGCGCGCACCGCCGGGTCGCGCAGCACGCCCCGATGGAACGCTGCGCGCAGGCCGGCGGTCCGTTCCAGGCTCACCACGTGCGGGGTGGCTTCCATGGGGCAAAGGAACGCCGCGGCGCAGGCGCGCCGTCAGGCCGCCAGCACGAAGTCCTCGCCCTCCACCAGCCCGCGGCCGGCCAGGAAGGCGGCGATGCGGTCGCCCGCCCCGCGCTGGCTGATGAGGCTCACCACGAAGGCCTCGCCCGCGGGCGGCAGTGCGTCGCTGCGCACGAAGGCGTGGCCCGGCACGGCGCGCGGCTTCACGTCCGTGAACGCCGCGATGGGGATGCCCTCGGCGGTCAGCCGCTGCGCGCGCTCGCGGCACAGGGCGCTGGTGCCCGCCACGATCACCGGCCGCCCGCTCAGGGTGCGCAGCAGCCACTTCGCGAGCCAATGCATCTTCGTGCGGAAGAAGGCGTCCACGCTGTAGTGCGGATGCGTGCGGCTCAGGCGGGCCGCGTGGTCGGTCCAGGTGAGCAGCGCGTCGGGCAGCTTCGCCATGCGCACGCCGGCGTCCATCCACCGCAGCCACAGCTCGTGGTCCTCCGGCACGGGACCGGTAGCGTAGCCGCCGTGCCGCTCCACCAACGCGCGGCGGAACATCACCGTGGGGTGGGCGAGCGGCGCGTCCACGAAGCGCTTCACGGCGTGCGCATCCGGGCTCAGGATCCTGTTCTGCCACGCCACATAGGCCAGCATGCCGCGGTGCTCGGGCACCGTGCTGGCGAAGCGTGTGGCCGTGCCCAGCACGCCGATGTCCGGATGAGCCTCCAGGTGGGCCACCTGCTTCGCCAACCGTTCCGGATGGCTCACGTCATCGGCGTCCATGCGGGCGATGAGGGAGCCTCGTGCATGCGCCAGGCCGGTGTTCAGCGCGTGCGCGATGCCGACGTGGGGCTCGTGCACCAGGGTGATGCGCGCATCGCGCGCGGCCCAGTGCTGCGCGATGGCTGCGCTTTCCGCGGAGGAAGCGTTGTCGATGAGGAGCAGCTCCCAGTCCGTGAAGGTCTGCCCGGTCATGCTGGCGATGGCCGCGTTCAGCGGCTCCACTTCATCGGCTTCTGCTGAAATGCGGTAGGGGAGGAGTATTGAAACGCACGCCATGCTCTGCTCAGTTCCCCTCCGCCAACCCCCGGATCACCGCCTCCGCCTTCTTTGCGCCCACCACGGCCGTCACATCCTCCGGCAGGGCTTCGCGGATGCCTTTGAGGCTACCGAAGCGGGTGAGGAGCTTCTGCGCGGTGCCGGGGCCGATGCCGGGGATCTCCTCCAGCCCGGTGCGGATGATGCGCTTGCTGCGCTTGCCGCGGTGGTGCGTGATGCCGAAGCGGTGCGCCTCGTTGCGCATGTGCTGGATGAGCTTCAACGAGGAGCTGCGCTTGTCGATGTGCAGCGGGACCGGGTCGCCGGGGAAGACGATCTCCTCCAGCTTCTTGGCGATGCCGATGATGGCGATCGTTCCGCGCAGGCCCAAGCGCTCCAGGGCGGTGAGCGCCGCGCCCAGCTGGCCCTTGCCGCCGTCGATGACGATGAGCTGCGGCAGCGGCTCGCCCTCGGTGACCAGCCGGCTGTAGCGGCGCTCCACGGCCTCCTCCATGCTGGCGAAGTCGTCCGGCCCCTCCACCGTGCGGATGTTGAAGTGGCGGTAGTCCTTCTTGCTGGGCTTGGCGTCCTTGAACACCACACAAGCGCTCACGGGATCGGTGCCCTGGGTGTTGCTGTTGTCGAAGCACTCGATGTGGCGCGGCAGCTCGCTGAGCCGCAGGTCCTGCTGCAGCTGCTCCAGGATGCGGGTGGTGGCGCCCTCCGGGTCGGTGAGCTTCTCCTGCTTCTGCTTGTCCAGCATGAAGTAGCGGGCGTTGCGTTCGCAGAGGTCGAGCAGCTGCTTCTTGTCGCCGCGCTGTGGCACGGTGAAGCGCACGCCGGGCACCTCGATCTCCGGCCCGAAGGGCACGATGGCCTCCGGGGCGAGGCTCTTGTAGCGCTGGCGCAGCTCGGCGATGGCGGCCTGCAGCATCTCCACGTCGCTCTCATCGAGCTTGCGCTTCAGTTCGATGGTGATGCCGTGCACCACGGCGCCGTCGATCACGCGCATGTAGTTGACGTAGGTGCTGCCGCTGTCGCTCACCAGCCCGAAGATGTCCACGTCGCCGATGTCGGGGTTGACGACGATGCTCTTGGCGCGGTACTGCTCCAGCCGCTCCAGCTTCTGGCGGTAGTCCTCGGCCGCCTCGAACTCCAGCCGCTCGGCGTGCCCGTGCATCTGCTCCTTCAGCACCTTGATGAGCCCGCTCACCCGCCCCTTCACGATCTGCAACACCTGCTCCATGTTCGCATCGTACTCGGCCTGCGACTGCAGCCCTTCGCAGGGGGCCTTGCAGTTGCCGATGTGGTACTCCAGGCAGCGCTTGAACTTCTTCTGTTCGATGTTCCTCGGGGAGAGGTCGTAGCTGCAGGTGCGGAGCTTGTAGAGCTTGTGCACGAGGCCCAGCACGGTCTTCATGGTGCGCACACCGGCGTAGGGGCCGAAGTAGGCGCTGCCGTCCTCCTCGGGGTTGCGCATGCCCTCCACGCGGGGGAAGTGCTCGTTGCGGACGCGGATGAAGGGGAAGCTCTTGTCGTCGCGCAGCAGGATGTTGTAGCGCGGCTGGTGCTGCTTGATGAGGCTGTTCTCCAGCAGCAGCGCCTCGAACTCGGTGGGCACGTGGATCACGCGCAGGTCCGCGATCTTCCGGACCAACAGGCGCGTCTTGCCGTCGGTATGGTCCTTGGCGAAGTAGCTGCCCACGCGATGGCGCAGGTCCTTGGCCTTGCCCACGTAGAGGATGGAGCCCTCCGCGTCGAAGAACTGATACACGCCGGGGGTGTGCGGCAGCAGGCGGACCTTCTCGCGGACGTCGATGGACATGCAGGGCGAAGATCGGGGATGGGCTGGGCCCGTGATGATCCGTCTTCGAGCCAAGATGGGAAGAGTGGCGAGTGGCGAGTTCGGCCTGCGGCCTTCGAGTGGCGAGTGGCGAGTTCGGCCTGCGGCCTTTGAGTGGCGAGTAAATGCCCCTCGGCGAAGCGCGCCGGAACTGGGGCATTTACTCGCCACTCGCCACTCGCCACTCGCAACTCGCCAACTCGCCACTCGCCACTCGCCACTCGCCACTCGCCAACTCGCCAACTCGCCACTTGGCACGCAGGATCGCGGGTGGCCACTCGCCACTCTCCCCCCTACCTTGGCCCCACATCATTTCCCCATGCAGTTCACCGCCGCGCAGATCGCCCAGCTCCTCCAAGGCACCGTGGAAGGCGACCCCAACGCCACCGTCAGCCGGCTGTCGAAGATCGAGGAGGGGGGCGAGGGCTCCCTGTCCTTCCTCGCCAACCCCTCCTACACCCAGTATGTGTACGGCACCACCGCCAGCGTGGTGATCATCGGCCAGGCCTTTGAGCTCACCGCCCCGGTGAAGACCACCCTGGTGCGCGTGCCCGATGCCCAGGCCGCCTTCGCGAAGGTGCTGGCGATGTACAACACGATCAAGCTGGACAAGAAGGGCATCTCCACGCAGGCGGTGATCGAGCCCGGCGCCACGGTCGGCGACAACTGCTACATCGGGGCACTGGCCTACATCGGCGCCCACGCGAAGCTCGGCCACAACGTGAAGATCTACCCGCAGGCCTACATCGGCGACAACGTCAGCATCGGCGACAACAGCACCGTGTTCGCCAACGTCACCATCTACTCGGATTGCGTGGTGGGGGCCAACTGCATCATTCACAGTGGCACGGTGATCGGCAGCGACGGCTTCCGCTTCGCCACGGGGCCCAACGCGGCGGCGAAGATCCCGCAGATCGGCAACGTGGTCATCGAGGACGATGTGGAGATCGGGGCCAACTGCGCCATCGACCGGGCCACGCTGGGCAGCACCATCCTGCGCAGGGGCGTCAAGTTCGACAACCTCATCCACATCGCGCACAACGTGGAGGTGGGTGAGAACACCTACTACGCGGCCGGCGGCGTGGTGGCGGGCAGCACCAGGATCGGCAAGAACTGCATGTTCAGCGGGCAGGTGGGCATCATCGGCCACCTGAAGATCGCCGATGGCACCATCATCGCGGCGCAGAGCGGCATCAGCAAGGACACCAAGGCGGGCGAGGCCTACATGGGCTCACCGGCGTGGGAGGCCGCCAAGTACCGCAAGAGCTACATCCACTTCCGCAACCTCGACCGCATCGTGGAGCGGCTGGAGAAGCTGGAGAAGGCGGCGAAGGCCGCGGCCGACGCCCCCTAGGCCCCTCAGTTCAACCGGTGCGCCAGCGTCACCGTGCGGCGGATGCGCTCCACCTCGCCCTGCAGGTCGTAGGCCTCCAGCACCAGCACGTAAGGGCCGATGCGGGCCTTGCTGCCGTCGTCGCGGATGCCGTCCCAGCTCACCGCGCCCTCCACGCCCAGCAGCGCGTTGTTGAGCAGCTCGCGCACGGGGCGGCCGGCCAGGTCGAACACCGTGAGGGTGCCGGTGAAGCCGGGCTGCTCGAAGCGGTAGCTCACCGTCAGCAGGTCCTGGAACCCATCGTTGTCCGGACTGAAGATGGCCGGCTCGATGGTGAGCTCGGCCGTGGGCCGCGGGGCCTCGCTGAACTGGCTGTTCAGGAAGCCCGGCGTGGCCCAGCCCGCGAGCTCTGCGGCGCTGTGCCAGTTGGTGCGGTCCTCCGCCGGCCGCGCCGGGTCCACGCGCTCCAGGCTCACGCCCTCGATGCTGTTCAGCAGCTCGAAGTGCAGGTCGTCGTCGTAGGCGAAGCGCTCCAGCGTATCGCCCCCGGCGGCCAGCAGCACCACCACGCCCTCGCCGTTGTTGTAGCTCGGCAGGTCGGTCTGCAGGGCGCGCTCCGCCACGGTCTGCGGATAGGTATTCACCAGGTAGGGAAGGTCCTCGGTGAGCACCACGTACTGCCCGGGCAGCAGCAGCACCGGCAGCGTGCTCACCGGCAGGGGGCTCCCGATCTGGCCGTCGGTCTCGTTGGCCAGCACCAGGTCGGCCAGGCTCAGCGTCTTGTTGCTGCGGTTGTACAGCTCCACGAAGTCGCTGCCGCCGGTGCGTGGGTCGTACAGCAGCTCGTTGATCACCCACATCGCCGGCGGTCGGGGCTTCAGGCAGGGCCAGTTGCGCGGTGTTGGCCGTGCCGATCGCATTGCCGGGGCAGTCCTGTACATCGGCTGCGGTCACGGTGTACAGCTGCCCCACCACCAGCGCGGCGGCCAGGTCGAGCCGCACGGCCAGCGGGTTCTCCACCACCACGGTGTTCACCGCCACGGGCGGGTCCAGGGTGTAGGTGCCGGCGGCCAGGGAGGCCAGGTCCATCGGCTCGTTGAACAGCAGCCTCAGCTGGTCGGGCGTCAGCACCTGCGCGGCCACCAGTGCGGGGGCCTGCGTGTCGGGCACGATGGCGAACACGCTGTTCTGCGCGCCCGGGGTGCCGCCCTGCGGATCGGTGCTCGCCGTCCAGTTGGCCGCGCTGCTGCACGGTGTGGTGGGGTCCCGGCGCTCCAGGCTCCAGCCACCGTCGTCCTTCACCGCATCGTTGTACCACGCCAGCGCGTAGGTCACCGTGTCGATCAGCTGGCCGTTGTCGTCGCGCAGCGCCAACGGGTCGCCGTCGTTGTTCAGCGCCGGAAAGCTGCCGATGGACACCACTGTGCCGAAACCCGCGAACAAGGCCGCGTTCGCGTCGTCGGTGAGGATGGCGAAGGTGCCGGGGGGCAGCAGCACCGAGGGCAGCGCGGCCGGCGTACCGCCGTCGCTGAAGGTCCAACCGCCCAGGTCGAAGGTCTTGGTGCTGCTGGTGTTGAGCACCTCCACGTATTCGGCCTCCGGCAGGCCCAACACGGGCGTGGGGTCGGCGAGGATCTCGTTGATCACCACCTCGCCCGGCAGCGCCTCATCGGGCACGAACCAGCTGAAGTCCGTGTTGCTCGATGCGGCCGCGTTGCCCGCCAGGTCCTCGGCGCCGCTGGCGACCAGGGTGTAGGTGCTGCCGCTGGTGAGCGCGATGCCCGGTGTGATGTGCACCAGGGCGGGGTCCAGACCATCCAGCACCGCGGCGCTGACCCCGATGAAGGGCAGGATGTCGAAGCTGCCGAGGGCGGCGCCGTTCAGGGGTTCGCTGAAGACGACGTCCACGTTGGTGGCGCTCGTGGCGGTCACGCTCACCACGGCAGGCGGCGTCACGTCCACCGGGATCGGGCCCACGCCGATGTCGTCGAAGAAATGGTTGTTCACCGGGCTGGCCGCGGTGCTCTGCTCGATGCGGATGCCGAAGTGCGTGCAGCTGCCGTGCGTGGCGTCGGTGGCGCTGCCCGCCAGGGCGTAAGTGCCCGTGGCGCCATCGTCGGTCTCCAGGGTCCACAGGTCGCCGGCATCGCGCTTCACCCGGATGCGGAAGGGGTTGTCGCTGCTGCTGTTCACGATGCCGTCGGCGCTGGCGATCAGCGCAGTGCCCGCGCCCGCATCGCTGCGGAACAGCTCCACCCGGTCCTGCGTGCCGCCGATGCGCACGTAGTAGCCGTCCACCCCGCTGGCCAGGTCGGCGGCGCTGCTCATCAGGTACACGTCCGCGTAGTTGGCGCCGCTGGTGGCGAACTTCAGGTTGATGAAGAACTCCCACTGCGCCCCCGCGGCCTGGGTGCTGGGCGTGCTCAGGTGGTAGTTGGCCGCGCCCGGGCTGTTGCTGCGCAGCTGTCCGCCCACGCACACGAACAGCGCGGCATCCCCGTTCCACACCGGCCCGTTGGTGTAGTCGTTGTCGTCGAAGTCGTCCGTGAACTGGGCGGAGGCGACCAGCGTCGCCAGGGCGGCGAACGAGCCCGACAAGGCGCGGAAAGTGGCGCGGATCATGGCGTTCGGCGTGGGAGGCAAGGTAGTACTTTCGACCCGCGTTGAACGTGAACCGCTCATCATGAAGGTCGCAGTCGTCGGTGCCACCGGGCTGGTCGGTGGGGTCATGCTCAAGGTGCTCGAGGAGCGCCGCTTCCCCGTGGACGAACTGCTGGCCGTGGCCAGCGACCGAAGCGCCGGACGCACGGTGCGGTTCAGCGGGCGCGAGGTGCCGGTGATCGGCATGGAGGCCGCCATCGCCGCCCGTCCCCAGCTCGCCCTGTTCTCCGCCGGAGGCGCCACCTCCCTGGAATGGGCCCCGCGCTTCGCCGAAGTGGGCTGCACGGTGATCGACAACAGCAGCGCCTGGCGCATGTTCCCCGACAAGAAGCTGGTGGTGCCCGAGGTGAACGGCGACGTGCTCACCGCGGACGACCGCATCATCGCCAACCCCAACTGCAGCACCATCCAGCTGGTGATGGCGCTGGCGCCGCTGCACAGGGCCTTCGGCGTGGAGCGCGTGGTCGTGAGCACCTACCAGGCCGTCACCGGCACGGGCATGAAGGCCGTGCAGCAGCTGGAGAACGAGCGCAAGGGCATCAGCGGCGACATGGCCTATCCCTTCCCCATCGACCGCAACGTGATCCCGCGCTGCGATGTGTTCACCGACAACGGGTACACCAAGGAGGAGATGAAGCTGGTGAACGAGACCAGGAAGATCCTCGACCCCGCCATCCGCGTCACCGCCACGGCCGTGCGCGTGCCCGTCACCGGCGGCCACAGCGAAGCGGTGAACATCGAGTGCGCGCGCGACTTCGAGCTGGACGCGGTGCGCCGGCTGCTGAGCGAGGCTCCCGGCATCGAGCTGCGCGATGAGCCGGCGAAGGATGAATACCCCATGCCGCTGATCGCGCACGACCGCGATGCGGTCTTCGTGGGCCGCATCCGCCGGGACGAGAGCCAGCCCCGCACCCTCAACCTGTGGATCGTGGCGGACAACCTGCGCAAGGGCGCCGCCACCAATGCCGTGCAGATCGCGGAGCTGCTGGTGCGGAAGGGCTTTGTTCAGGGCCAGGGTGCTCGCACGCTCACCACGGGCGGCTGAAGTGCGGTCTTCGACCGATCCGGACAACGCGACCGCGCGCCGCATAATCTTGGCGCTCATGGGCGCTCGTTCTCGCTGTGTACTTGATCGGAGGATGGCTGGCTCCTGCACGGACCATGGCGCAGGACGAGCCTTCCAAGGCGATGGTGGTCTCCGGGAACATCCTCTATGGCGGGGCGGTCGAGTTCGATCATCAATCGGGCCCCTACGACCTGATGAGCGGCCGATACGCCATGGCTATGGCCTGTCCTTGGGCGTTCGGGAACGGGTGGGGAGCGGTAGGCTGGCACTCGGGGTGGGCCTCGAGTACCTCCGGCTCCCGTTCACCTTCAGGTGGCAGATCAACGCCAAGGAAGTGTATGGTGTTGACTATCCCTCACAGCGTGAGGGTTACTCCCCCGAGCGTATGGGGCTGGCGGTGGCCTGGGCCACTGGCGATCTGGGCCTATCCAGAGGCCCTCAGTTACCCTATGTGCACGTTGGCTTCGGACTTGGCTGGTCCAGCTTGGACTTCTATCCACGTTTTGGTGCCCGTAGCGTCCAGACCCGCGATCAACCGGACATCCGGTACAACATCTTCACGATGACCTCGGAGCACCGCAATGGCTTCGTGCCGTTGGTGCGCCTGGGGCTGGGCAAGGAGTGGCAGTTCGCGAACAAGAACCGCCTGGGGGGTAGTCCGAAGAACCGGCTTTTGTGACCCTCGCCGAAGATGAAGAGTTGGCTCCAGGCTGCCCGGGTTGGGGCGCCGTGGCGCGCACGTCCACCGGCGCCGGCAGCAGGCCCAGCGGCTTGCCCTGCGCTTCCATTTCAAAACCGGCACTGGTGATCAGCTCCGGATCGCCGTTGCTCACCGTTTGCACGTAGCCCCCCAGGTCCTTGTGCAGGCCCTTCAGCTCGGCGAACGCGATGTCGCGCTCCTGCTTGTCCAGCCGGCTGCGGGTGAACTCGTAGGCCTGCACGGCCGCATCCAGTCGGTCCGCCGCCGCCGTCAGCACCGCCAGGGCGGGCATCGGTGTGGCGTAGGACGCGTTGCCGGTGAGCCGGCTGATGTTCGTCCGCACCTTGTCCACCAAGGCCTCGAACGTTACCCGGGTGTGCCCGAGCTTCACGGTGTAGTACACCTTGTTCATGTGTGAGGGCCTTCGATGCTGTACCCACAAGAGCATTGGTTTGTGGCCCTTCTAGCGTAGCAGGGGGGGCGGCCCGTTGCCGCGCTCCCGGCTGGCCGGGGTTCCGTTCCGGTCCCGGCGGGCCGGGAGCAACCCGCCCACTGCCTGCGCCCGGCAAGGGCTTCAGCGGATCGCATCGCACCCGCCCTCCGCACCCCCGCCCCCGGGGTCCACGGTCCCATTCCGCGCCGTCGTCACATGATCGCGCGGCATCGTCCTATGGTCCGATGGCCTCGTCACATGATCATCCGCCGTCGTCCTATCGACCGATGGCATCGTCACATGATCACAGGCGAGCGTCCGGTGGTCCGAAGGCGTCGGTACATGATCACCGGCGATCGTCCGGTGGTCCGATGGCGTCGGTACATGGTCGCAGGCGATCGTCCTGTGGTCCGATGGCATCGTCACATGATCGCCCGGCATCGTTCGGTGGTCCGCTGGCGGCGTCACATGATCACACGCCGTCGTCCTGTGGTCCGCTGGCGGCGTCCCATGATCAGCCGGCGTTGTTCCATGATCGGACGGCGACATCTCATGATCGCCCGGCATCGTCCTGTGATCCCATGGCGTCGTCCGGTGATCCCGTCCGGCTCGGGGAGAGGGCCACGCCTCCCTTCGGGCGTGCCGCAATGAACCCCCCACCTGCGCGTGGGACGCTCCACGCGCCGGGCAAGGAGGGGTCGGGGGAGGTATCACCTCGGTCACGCCGTGAACCCCACGAAGCGATAACCTCCCCGCACCCCTCCTTGTGCGGAGCAGCGAGCGACCGCTGCTCCGCACAAGGAGGGGACTTGATCACGGCTTGACCGCGTCCGCCGAGGGTAAATCGCCTCGCTTCACCCGTAGCGAGGAACTGCCACACCCCGCAGGGCACAGGCGCCCCACCTCAATACCGGATAAGCGGCGCACTGCGGACCCCATCTGCCGTTAATAGCTGAAGGACGTAAACCCCAGTGCTCTGCACAATCATGTCAATGGTGGCGACCTGCTGCGTGAGGCGACCCGCGAGCACTGTAGTACCCGCCGCATTCAGCACTCGATAGCGAACGCCCGGACCGGGTGGCTGCTCAAGCCGCACGGTGAAGAGGCCAACGCCCGGATTGGGGTAGACATCAATGGAAACGGACCCAACCTCTCCAATTCCCACACCAGTTCCGCCCTGAAACTTCACAAGGAAGGCGTCCAAACCACCGCCATTCGTATCCTGATGCCCACCACTGGCGAGCGCAGTACTCGAGAACGTAGAGCCAGCTACGTAGACAGACCCACTTCCATCAGTGGAACAGGAAAAGCCCCTATCTAGGCCAGTGTCCCCATAATAGGTGCCCCAGCTTCGCGCACCCGTGGAGCTGAACTTAACCAAGAATGCATCAATATCCCCGCCGAATACATTTTGGAAGCCAAGGCTATCAATACCGGTTGCAGACTCTGTGGTACCTGCTACGTACAAATTTCCATTGTCATCTACTGCGCAGGAAAGTGCTCTTTCCTCCTCAATACCACCATAATATGTTCCCCATTCACGAATGCCAGTACCATCGAATTTTACGACAAAGCCATCCCAATCGCCAGCCAAAAATCCTTGATGACCACCACTCGCTATATCTGTTGCGGATGTCGTAGCCCCCACCATATACGCGCTTCCATCGACGTCAAAAGCACAAGCGACACCACCATCATCACCTGGGCCACCATAATATGAGGCCCATTGACGGGCGCCTGTCGCATCAAACTTCACGATAAATGCATCGACTAGGCCACCCCCAAACACGTTCTGATGACCGCCGGAGGCAATGTCAGCCGTTGATTCCGTCACCCCTACGAGGTACACTTGGGCACTATTGTTCACGGAACAGGCATAGCTATCCTCAAATGCACTCCCGCCATAGTAGGTGCCCCATAGCCGAATCCCAGATGCACTGAACTTCACCAAGAAAGCATCACGCAGACCACCAAAGGTGTTTTGATGGCCGCCGCTTGCGATTGCGGACGAAGACTCCGTATATCCTGATAGATAAACCTCGCCGCTGAGATCTACCGCACATGAGTAGCCAATATCATCACCTGGGCCACCGTAATATGTGCTCCATTGCCGGATACCCGCTCCATTGAACTTCACGAGATACGCATCGTTATTGCCACCAATGGAATTTTGATGCCCAGCGCTAGCGACTGTATTTAATGACGCCGTGTAACCAGCTAAGAATACATTACCTACTGCGTCCACAGCACATGATTTACCTGAATCCCAGCTTTCGCCGCCATAATAGGTGCCCCAAAGCCGGTTACCAGATCCGTCGAACTTTACCAGAAACCCATCAACCACGCTACCTGCGATGAGCTGATGGCCTCCTGAAGAAATCGCGTTCGGAGAATGCGTCTCACCTGCCAACAAGACATTGCCACCACCATCTACCGCACAGGAGTAGCCGTAATCAAAGCCACTACCCCCATAGTATGTCCCCCAAATGCGTGCGGGGTCGATGCGCAAAGTGCTACTGCGGTCGTAGGGGTCCAGGTCGAAATGCACCAGGGCCTGCCCGGGCCGTTGGTGATCCTCTTGGAGCACGAAGCGGGTGCCCACCGAATGACCGTTCTGGTAGCTCACCGGCGCCGCCTCCGTGAAGCGACCCAAGCGATTGCCGTGCGTCAGGCATCCATCGGCCTCTACGCGTAGCTCCTCGTGGTGCAGAAAGCGCAGCATGATTCGCGCCGGGTCGGCACCGGGCCGCACCACGAAGTCGTATTTGATGCCCTCCTCGGTGGTGTACAGCACCCAATCGATGCCGGGGTACACCTCGTGGTAGGTGATGCGGCGGTAGGTGTGCACATCCAGCACATCGTGCGTGTAGTATTGCGTGTAATCGGTGCTGCGGCCCTCAGTGCTCACCCGAGCATCCGGGTCAGCGCCCTCCAGCAGCATGTCCATGCGGTAGGACTCCACCCGCGTCTCCGCGCGCAAGGCGTCGTGCTGCATTCGCTTGGTGGGGTCGAAGCGCGCCTCCTCCTCCAACTCATCCAGGCCCACAGGCCGGTGCAGCCGGTTGAACTGGTAGGCGATGCCGGTGCGTAGCAGAAAGAGGGTGGTGCCACCCTGCGTGTAGCGGAAGCGCACCTCAGGGGCCGGCACTCCCGTGGTGGTGGTCACCTGGCCCTTGTTCTCCTCGAAACCCGCTGGGGCTACCGAGCGGTTGCCGCCGTTCAATTCGGACAAGAGCCCAGGAGAGTGGTCGTTCGCGAACAGGGTGTTGGAGCAGGACAAGGCCTGGAAGATCAGCGCAGCCAATATGGTAGAGGAAGTTCTCATGGCGACTTGTTCAAGTGAGGTGAAGATAGTCAGGCAAGGAATATGACTAGCGGGCAGATCTGAACATCGGATCGCTCAACTGGTATATGTGGTTGAGCAAATGGTCGACTTGGGCGAGTGGAAGGGGGTTCGAGGTACCGGCGACCTGTCACCCAGCCCACTAACCCGCTGCATCGCGTTGGTGCAACTGCCCCCGCCCCTCACCCCTCAAGTTCTTCCACGTGGGTCCCGATCCGGTTCTTTTTGTACAGCGAGGCCCGCCCGCCGGAGGCGCGGCGGCAGGCCCTTGGTCCAGGGCCCGCGCTAGGCGCGGGCGGGGTGGGTTTGGGGGTTTTAAGTGAATAGGTAAAGAGGCAGGCGGAGCCCGTGCGCTCGGACTAGTGTGGTGGGTAGCACGTATGCTGGTTCTGCGCGATCCCTGTTGACTGGATATCACGAGAATGCAGCACGGTCCATTCGGCGGGTGCGCTTGTTCCGGTCGAGGCGGTTAAGGATCCCAAGGATCCGATCGGCGGAGGCTGGTTTGCTGGAGGCTGATCTCTACCTTCCACGGTCGTAAATCGGATCATGACCAACCTCGAACGATACTTCGGCTTCCGGTTGGAGATCGACCGCATCCTCAACCCGTTGACGCTGCGTTCCCTGAAGGAATCCGCAGCCCGGTTCGCCTTCTTGAAGGGCTTCGATATCAACGACTTCTACGTGTACGTCCATCACCTGTACATCCTGCAGCGAACAGAGGGCCGTGGCCGGCAGGCCATTGGTGATAAGCTGGAACGCCTGGATGTGGAGTTCAAGGTGAACCCCAAGCAGGTACGCACGAATCAGATCCTCTTCTTCAACGGGAATCTGGAGGTCGGGAACTGTGAGGAGGCCAACGGGGTGCGCACCGCATTCACCGAGAAGCTGGTGCTGATGTCCTATGACAACGAGTACCTCTGCACGAACACAACGTTCCACACCCGGTTGATCACCTACATCTCCAAGGACCTGGTCCGGAGCAAGTACCAGAAGATCAAGGTCCAGGTGACCGCAGTGCCCACCCAACGATTCCAGGATGCCTTCCTTACCCGCGTGGAAGGTCCTGTGATGACCCAATTGGACCTGCGGTACAACCGGCACGTTCAGCTCCGCTTGAACTTTAATGAGCCCTTGCCCGAGTTTGGTGAGGCGGAATGGCGTGCCTTGGAGGAAGAGGCCAAACGGCTGGAGGTGGAATTGCAGGATGCCAATGTGCTCGCCATGATCGGGGATGATGTTCCCAGGCTTCAGCAGCTCAAGCAAGCGATTCTGCGCAAGGACACACAAAGCCTCTACCAGATCGCCCTGAACGTGGGCTGGCATACCGCCAAGTTCGCCCGGGATGTCGGGGTGAACATGATCGCTACGGTCCTCACCCGCTGAGCATTGCTCTTCGTACTCAAGCTGACCGCTGCGGGTAGGAACTACCTGGATTAAGCGCGGCGAACATGGTTCCACATCAGGGTGGTGCAGTGGTGCAAGCTGCGCTTGTTCTGCGCCTACTGCAACCAACTTGTCATCCGACATTACGGTCGGACAGGCATTGAACCTCCGCTCACCGCCCAACCGGCAAGCCGGAATACCGAACGCACCCAAACCTGGCCGCAAGGCCCATTGCCTGTGCAGTCGAAAAGCATACAGGACCTTGGATCAGGGTTCAGGTCATTATATGAATGGTCGGCGCGATGGAACGAGGCAAGAACCGTTGTTAATGGATCGTGAAAAGAAAGGACTTGCAGAGACTGTTAGGATAACTGTGTCAGTTGGCTGAAGATCCCGACCTTCAACCAACCGACACGAACCATGGAAGACCCGACCAAGAAGAAGAGACCCTGGAAACCCAAGCGGAGCAAGTATGACATCGAGCTTGAGCCCTGGGAGCAGAAGATCGCCGAGGCCATTTACGCTGGCAAGCCGTTGCTGGGCGAGGGCGGGGCATTCACCGACATGATCAAGCGCGTGGTGCAAGCCAGCCTGAAGGGTGAGATGCACGCGCACCTGAAGGCCCCGGAGCAGGAAGGCAACCGGCGCAACGGGTATACGCCCAAGCAGCTGAAGACCTCCGGCGGGCAGGTGGAGATCGCCACGCCGAGGGACCGCGATGGGAGCTTCGAGCCGCGCATGGTGGAGAAGCGCCAGCGCGTACTGAACGCCGAGCTGGACCAGAAGATCCTGAGCATGTACGGCCTGGGGTTGAGCTACTCCGACATCAGCGCCCATATGCGGGAGATCTACGGAGTGGAGACCAACGACGCGCTGATCAACGCCGTGACCGACACGGTGATCGAGGAACTGCGCAGGTGGCAGGCCCGCCCGCTGGAGCCGATCTACGCCATCGTGTGGCTGGACGCGGCCTTCTTCAAGATCAAGCACGAGGGCCAGGTGCGCAGCCGCGCGGTGTATACCGTGCTGGGCGTGGACCTCGATGGGTACAAGGACGTGCTGGGCATGTACGTGGAGGAGAGCGAGGGCGCGCGGCACTGGCTGGGTGTGCTCAGCGACCTGAAGCAGCGCGGGGTGCAGGACATCCTGATCGCCTGCACAGACAACCTCAAGGGCTTCGACGATGCGATCGAGGCGGTGTTCCCGCACACCTCCGTGCAGGGCTGCATCGTGCACCAGATCCGCAACACGCTACGCCATGTGGGCTCCAAGGAGATCAAGAACGTGCTGGCCGATCTGAAGCCCATTTACAAGGCCCCCAACGAGCAGGCCGCGCTATTGGCCCTGGAAGCCTTCGCCGCCAAGTGGGAAGAGCGCTACCCACGAGCTGTGCAGAGCTGGACCAACAACTGGCCGCGTCTGAGCACCTTCCTGGGCTACCCCGAGCCACTACGCAAGCTGATCTACACCACCAACATCATCGAGGGCTACCACGCCCAATTGCGCAAGGCCACCAAGACCAAGCGGGTCTTCGATGGCGATCTCGCGGTGCTCAAGCTTATCTTTCTTGTGCAGCAGCGCATCGCCCGCGATAAGTGGCAGCGTCCCCTGCTCAACTGGCGGTCCATATACTTGACCATCGAGATCCTCTTCACCGACCGGATCAACACCCGATCAACAGCAACGAACAAGTTGTGAGTCTCCCCCGAACCCCCTCGTTGAAATCCACTACAACAACATCAACAAAGGTCAATTGACACAGTTCCCTGAACAGACCCGACTTGCACCTGTGGTCATATGATCCCTTGCCCGATCGGCGCAGGGAACCTGAGCATGTTGAAAACATCGGAAACTTGAGTCGACCTTTTCGTTGCTCTGGGGGTAGTCCGAAGAACCGGCTTTTATGACCCTCGCCGAAGTGAGGTGGTAGGGTGAATCAGGACAGGTGGCGGTCAGTACATTTCTGAACGGCACCATGAAGAAGACCTACCGCAAGCATAGCCCCGCCTTCAAGACGAAGGTGGTGCTGGAAGCGCTTAAAGAGCGCGAGACATTGAGCGAACTGGCCCAGCGCCATGGGCTGCATCCCACGCAGATAGCCGCTTGGAAGAAGGAGTTCCTGGAGGGCGCCGAGCAGGTGTTCGGTGATGGCCCAGTGGTGGACGCCAAGGCCCATGAACAGGAGAAGGCGCAGCTTCATCAGCAGATCGGCGAACTCACCGTGACGGTGAACTGGCTCAAAAAAAAACTGCTGTGATGCCCTTGGATGTGCGGCGTACGCTGGTGGACCGCGAACTGGCGACCAAGCCTGGGGACCAGGGAGGACTGAGCATCAGCAAGCAATGCGCTGTGCTGGAGATCCACCGGAGCGGGCTCTATTACACCCCACGACCAGTCATTGACGAGGACCTGCAGCTCATGCGTTTGATGGACCTGCTCCACCTGGAAGACCCCGCCAAGGGCACGCGTATGCTGGCCAAGGACCTGGCCGACCATGGCTTTGCCGTGGGGCGCGCCCGCGTGCGGCGGCTCATGCGGCTGATGCGGAACAAGGCCGTGTACTGCATGCCGCGCACCACCGTGATCGATGCGGCCAAGTACAAGCACCCCTACCTGCTGCGCGACTTGAAGATCGAGCGGCGCAACCAGGTGTGGGCCGTGGACATCACTTGCCTGCCGGTGAAGGGAGGCTTCATGTACATGGTCGCGGTGATCGACGTGCATACCCGCTACCTGCTCAACTGGAGCATCTCCAACACCATGGAAGCCGAGTGGGTCACGGGCATGATCAGCGAAGCGATCGCCATGCACGGTAAGCCAGAGATCATAAATAGCGACCAAGGCTGCCAGTTCACCAGCGAGGCGTACACGGCCTTGTTCCGCAAGGGAGGCGTGGCTGAAGGCGTCCTTATCAGCATGGACGGAAAGGGGCGCGCGATCGACAACGTCTTCATCGAACGCTTCTGGCGCACGCTCAAGCACGGTCACCTGTACCTGGCTCCGCCCATGGATGGTATCGCACTTTACCAGAGCTGCGCCCGCTTCATCGAACGCTACAACAACAAGCGCAAGCACTCCTCGCTCGGCTACCGCACACCAGCAGCATGCTACCGCGTGGCAGCCTGAGATATCAACAGAACAACGAGTGATGAGTCTCCCCTGGACCCCTCATTTCGACACCAACAACCACACTTACATTTGACCTAGACCTGTCCTGATCGGGTAGACCACTTCACACGGCAGGAAACCTATCAAGCAGAACGGATGGGGTTGATGGGGCTCTGGTTGGGCGCCGACTATGCCATTTCTCGATCGCGATCACCTTTCATCGTGCATCTTGCTGTTGGTGTGGGATGGTCGCAGCTTGACTTTTATCCGCGATTCGGATCACGCAGCGTCACCCACCCGGATAGCGCAGGGGTGCGGTACACCATCTTCACGATGACCGCTGAGCACCGCAATGGCTTCGTACCGCTGTTGCGCCTGGGACTGGGCAAGGAGTGGCAGTTCGCGAACAAGAACCGCCTGGGGGTGACTGCCTTCGTGCAGTGGTCGAGGGTGGACGACTTCAACAGCGGCACCTACCTGGCCTATCCGGGCACCAGCAGTGAAAGCCGCGGCACCTGGAAGCAAGGCATGAACTACATCGGCCTGAAGGCGCACTACGCTCTGGGCTTCGGGCCGGGCAAGGTGCCCCGTCATTTGCGCAAAGCGGAGTGAACGATGAGCACCGTCCGGAGGACCTCGTGCGGGACGCTCACGGCGGTCCTTCTGGCCCGTTCGTTCGGGGCCGCCGCTCAAGAGCCGGTGCGTGAAGTCTGGACCAACAACGCCTTCGGCATCTCGGTCGGGCGGTTCTGGTCCCTGCCCCCCCGAAGTACGCACACCAGCGGCCCGCCGCGCGAGCTGCGGATCGTCGGGCTCACGCAGTGGAACGTCGGCTTCTCCTACGAACGCCACACGCGGAAGCGATGGTCGTACGGGGCCCTGGTGGATGTGACCCAGCCGTTCTTCAATGTGGAGGCGCAGGTGGATGACCCCGCGCACGGAACCCCACCGGGATCCACCACGGCCCGGGTGGAAGGCAAGAACCGCTTTCTGCCGGAGTTCTACTATTGGGAGTGCCTGGCCTTCGCGGGCATCCCGCTGCATGTGCGGGAACGCTGGCGCCTGGACGCCACCGTGGAAGCAGGCATCAACCCGCGCTGGAACACGGATATCACCACCGTTTTCGGGTATACGGCCTCCACGGATACAGGCACCATCGGCGTCTTCATTGGCGGGCTGGGGGCCGGGCTGGACATCTTTCCGTTGGTGGGCTTCCGGTTGAACGCATCCTACAGCCTGCCCAGCCTCGACCGGCTCATGCTGACCTTGGAGGGTCGTGCATCCGCAACCCCCTTCTGGGGAGGTGGGTACAATATGTACGGCCTTACGGCGCAGCGGTCAGAAGGCACCTTCTCCGGGCACCTGGCCTACATCGGTTTCCGCATGGGCTATGCCTTCACCTGGGGTCCGCCGCGCAAGCCGAAGTGGATGCGCCGGCAGGAAGCCGCGGGACGCCCTGGGCCAGGGGAGTGACCTGTACCGCTGGCCCGCAAGCGCCTGAGGGCCGTCATGGGCGCGGCGAACCGTCCGCACTACCTTGATGTTCCACCACTTTCACACCCCATGATGCTCCGCACCCGCACCGCCCTGGTCGCCATGCTGATGGTCCCGTTCTCCGCCATGGCCCAGGAGGAGGACAGCACCCGCACGCCCGCGGTCGCCTACGGACAGGCCGCCATCGGCGCCTTCGGCAGCACCTTCACCCCCTTCTCCATCGCGGAGCTGCGGGGCCTCACGGAGGGGTCGCGGATCCTGGGCCAGGACCTCAGCAGCCACCAGGAGCAGCTGCTGATGCAGGGCTATGGCTCGGTGAGCATCGCCATGGACCTGGGCATTGTGCTCGGCCGCCGCGTGGTGAACGGCCGGCGCCGCGGCCCCGAGCTGCGGCTGGGCTACACCTTCGTGCCCGGCGTCACCACCGGTAACAGCTGGTCCCGCACCGACCGCGCGGCCTACGACACCCTCACCTCCGTGGTCACCGGCCAGGCCTATGCGGTGGACAGCGTGCGCACCAGCACCATCACCAGCGGGTTCCAGGCGAGCCTGCTGGCCTTCGACGCCAGCTTGCTGTTCCGCACGCGCAACACGAACCGGGTCACCTTCTTCGGGGGCATCGGGGTGTTGGGCGGGGCCGCCTTCAACAGCGAGATCACCGTGGAGGAGCGCATCGACCGCACCCTGGAGAGCGCCTCCGGGAACGGCGAGCTCGCCTACCAGGAACTGACCGATGAAACGCGCCGCGAGCGCTACGCACAGGGCGACGGGGCCTGGTACGGTGGCTACATCCCGCTGGGCATCGACCTGCGGCTGGGCCGCAAGCGGGGCTTCTGGCGCATGGTGCACCTGTACCACGAACTGCGGCCCATGGTCACCTTCTGGGACGTGCCCGGTGTGGGGGTGCGCAGCGGTGTGGGCATGCAGGGCCTCTTCGGCCTGCGGATCGATACCAGCTACTGAGCCGGCGGTGCGGCCTCGGCGGGGCTTTCGGGTCCCGGGGGCGGCCCTGCGGGCGCGGCTAGGGCCGGTCGGCGCTGCTGCAGGATGAACAGCCCCATGCCCACGGTGATCGCCGCATCCGCCAGGTTGAACACCGGCCGGAAGAACACGAAGTGCTGACCGCCCCAGAGCGGCAGCCAGGCCGGCAGCCGGCCCTCCCACAGCGGGAAGTAGAACATGTCCACCACCGCCCCGTGGAGCAGCGGCGCGTAGCCGCCCCCCTCGGGCAGCAGCACCGCCTTCTGGAACGGCGTGCTGGCGCTGAACAGCACCCCGTAGAAGGTGCTGTCGATGATGTTGCCCAGCGCGCCGGCCAGGATCAAGGACAGGCTCAGCACCAGCCCGGTGGAGGCCCCCTTGCGCACGGCGTTCCGGATGATCAGTGCGATCACCACCACCGCCGCGATGCGGAAGAGCGTCAGCAGCAGCTTGCCGCTGTCGCCGCCGAACTCCAGCCCGAAGGCCATCCCGCGGTTCTCGATGAAGTGCAGGTAGCCCTTGCTGCCCAGGATGGGGATGGCGCTGTCGTAGTAGAAGGTGAGCTTCACCCACACCTTCAGCACCTGGTCCGCCAACAGGACCAGCGCCGTGATCAGCATCGCGCGCTTCACGCCCTCGGGGTTGATGCCCGGGCGATCAGCTGCCCATCTGCTGCTTGGCCTCGATGCTCAGGGTGGCGTGCGGCACCAGGCGCAAACGCTCCTTGCTGATCAGACGGCCGGTGACGCGGCAGATGCCGTAGGTCTTGTTGCGGATGCGCAACAGGGCGTCCTCCAGGTGCTTGATGAACTTCTCCTGGCGGGCGGCCAGCTGGGCGGTCTCCTCCCGGCTCAGCGTCTCGCTGCCGTCCTCGATCATCTTGAACGAGGGGCTCGTGTCGTCCGTGCCGTTGTTGTCGGTGTTCGCCAGCGTCTGCTTCAGCAGGTCGTAGTCCTTGCGCGCTTCCTCCAGCTTCTTGAGGATGATCTGCTTGAACTCCTCGAGCTCATCATCGCTGTAGCGCTCCTTGTCTGCGGATTCCAACGTGGACACTTGTTTCTTGACGATCGGGGCGGCCTTGGGCATCACGGGGGCTCCGCTCATCCGGACCACAGGGGCGGAGGACTTCTCCTCCTTCTCGGTGGCCGCCTTGGCGGACCTGGATCGGGGTTCGGGTTTGGCAGGAGCCGGTTTGGGGGCCGGAGCCGGGGCCTTGGCCACCGGCGCAGGCTTGGGTGCGGGCACCGGCTTGGGCGCAGCCACCGCTTTCGGGGCGGGAGCGGGCTTGGGCGCGGGGGCCGGTTTGCTCACCGCTTTCGGCGTGGGCTTCGCGGCAGGCTTCGGAGCGGCGGCGGGTTTCTTCGTCAGGGCTTTCTTCACGGGTACGGGCTTCTTGGCCACCACCTTCTTGGCTACCGGCTTCTTCGCGGCCGGTTTGGCGTTCGCCTTCTTGGCCGGCGCGGCCTTCTTCGCAAGGGGCTTCACCTTCTTGGGAGGGGCGGCCTTCTTCACCACCTTCTTCACGGCCTTTTTCGCCACGGGCTTGGGGCTCGCCGGCCTTCTTGGCCGGCTTGGCCGCTTTCTTCAAGGGCTTGGCTGGCTTCTTCTTCGGCGCGTTCCGTTTTGCGGCGGACTTGGGGGTGGGTTTCTTGGCCATGGGACCCTCCGGATTAAGGATCCGCGAATATAGCCCCCGGGGGCTTACCAGGCCACGCGGGACAAGGCGATCCGGCATCCCACCCCATCCTCCAGGTCCACTGGGTGCACCACCGCACCGGCCAGGCCATCGGGGTCGCCAAGTAGCTGATCCACAGGGGTTAAGGAAAGAACCTCGGCGCCGATGTAGGCGCCGTGGCGCATCACGGCCCCGGAGACCGGACCCTCCGCACCCGCCCCGATCCGGACCTCGATGCGGTCCGTCACCTCGAATCCGCTTTCCTTGCGCAGGGTCTGGATCCGGCTCACCAGCTCGCGGGCGATGCCCTCGCTGATCAGCTCCTCCGTCAGTGTGATGTCCAGTGCCACGGTGAGCGATCCATCGCTGGCCACACTGAGGCCCGGCACGTTCTCGGCCGTGATCTCCACGTCGTCGCGCAGGAGCTCCACCTCCTGGCCCTCCACGTTCAACGGCATGCGGCCGTTGGCTTCAAGCGAGGCGATCTGCGCCTGGTCGAAGGCGTTCACCGCAGCGGCCACGCTCTTCATCAGCTTGCCCATGCGGGCACCGAGCTTCTTGAAATCAGGCTTGATCCTCTTGCTGAGCTTGCTCTCGCTCGCATCGAGGATCACCAGCTCCTTCACGTTCACTTCGCTCAGCACGAGGTCGCGGATGGCCTCGAGGCGCGTGCGCATGGCGGTATCGGTCACCGGCACCAGCATCTTCTGCAGTGGCTGACGCACGCGGTGCCCCTCCTTCTTGCGGATGCTCAGCACCAGCGAGGTGAGCTTCTGCGCGAGCGCGGTGCGCTGCTCGAGTTCAGTGTCGATGAGCGACTCGTCAGGTTTCGGCCAATCGCTGAGGTGAACGCTCGATCCCTTCAGGTCGCGGTACAGGCGGTCGCTGAAGAACGGTGCGATGGGCGCGCTGAGCATCGCCACCACTTCAAGGCAGCGGTGCAGGGTCCGGAACGCAGCGTTCTTATCGGCGCCCAGCTCGCCCTTCCAGAAGCGGCGACGGTTGAGGCGCACGTACCAGTTGCTGAGGTCCTCCACCACGAAGTCCTGGATGGCTCGCGCAGCGA
The DNA here is from genome assembly GCA_016713875.1 of Flavobacteriales bacterium. NCBI lineage: Bacteria > Pseudomonadati > Bacteroidota > Flavobacteriia > Flavobacteriales > Flavobacteriales bacterium. Next base: position 3,018,032 of record JADJOI010000003.1, on the reverse strand, counting down.
TGGTGGGCTCGTAGTCCGCGTAGCTCGCATCGGCCAGCTTCAGCACGCTGTTGAGGCGTGAGAGGATCCAGCGGTCGCTCTCGGTGAACGCGGCTTCACGGGTACCGTCGTAGCCGTCGATGTTGGCGTAGAGCGCGAAGAAGGTGTAGGTGTTGAAGAGCGCGCGGAAGAACTTGCGCTGCACCTCGGTGATGCCTTCGGCGTCGAACTTCAGGTTGTCCCACGGCGAGGCGTTGCTGATCATGTACCAGCGCACGGCATCGGCGCCGTACTGGTCCAGGGTCTTGAAGGGGTCCACCGCGTTGCCCAGGCGCTTGCTCATCTTCTGCCCCACCTTGTCCAGCACCAGGCCGTTGCTCACCACGGTCCTGTAGGCCACGCTGTCCTGCGTGAGCGTGGCGATGGCGTGCAGGGTGTAGAACCAGCCGCGCGTCTGATCGACACCTTCCGCGATGAACGCAGCGGGGAACTTCTCCTTGAAGGTGGCCTCGTTCTCAAAGGGGTAGTGCCACTGCGCGTAGGGCATGGCGCCGCTGTCGAACCACACATCGATGAGGTCCGTCTCGCGGTGCATGGGTTTGCCGCTGGGCGATACGAGCACGATGTGGTCCACGTAAGGACGGTGCAGGTCCACCGTGTCGTAGTTGGCGTCGCTCATGTCATCGACTTTGAACGCAGCGTATGGATCCTCCTTCATCACGCCTGCTTTCAAAGACTTGGCGACCTCCTCCTTCAATTGCTTCAGCGAACCGATGCACAGCTCTTCATCGCCATCGGCGGTGCGCCAGATGGGCAACGGGATGCCCCAGTAGCGTGATCTCGACAGGTTCCAGTCCTGCAGGTTCTCCAGCCAATTGCCGAAGCGGCCCGTGCCCGTGCTTTCGGGCTTCCAGGTGATGGTCTTGTTCAGCGCGATCAGGCGGTCCTTCTTCGCGGTCACACGCACGAACCAGCTATCGAGCGGGTAGTAGAGCACGGGCTTGTCGGTGCGCCAGCAGTGCGGGTAGTTGTGCTCGACCTTCTCCACCTTGAAGGCGCGGCCCTCCGTCTTCAGCTTGATGGCGATGCGCTCATCGACGCTGAGGTACTTGTCGCGGCCCTGCTTCTCGGCCTCGGCGACCAGTTCTTCAGCGGTGTAGTACTCGGCTTTCACGTACTCGCCTGCGAAGTCTCGAACCGCCCAATTGAAACGACCCTGCAAGTCAACGAGAGGAACAAGTTTACCCTCTCTGGCTTTATTCCACTGTTCGCCAATTAGCTCTTGGGCATGAGGCTTTGTGAGGCTGATCACCTGCACGATTTCCTCATGATTGAGAGGCCGTTGTTGAGCCTTGTTCCAGTAGGTTGTTAGTGTGACTTTTTCAGGCTGACTCAAGCTTCCCGATTGGGCGATGTTTGAGACGGTCGCGCCAGAAACGAATGCTTGATAGAAGGTGGAGCCAGAGAAAGGCAATGCGAAATACCCGGTCGGGCCGAGAACGAACTCGGTCACGGGTTCAACCGGGGGCACGAGCATCGGTGCGATACTGTGTTCTCTTGCTACCCGCGCATCGTCCGCACCAAATGTGGGCGCCGTATGTACCACACCGGTACCATCCTCTGTGGTCACGAAGTCGCCGCTAATCACCTTGAACGCATCGCCGCCCTCGGGTGTGGCATAGGGCAGCAGTTGCTCATAGCGCACGCCTTCGAGCTGGTGGCCATAGAACTCACCATCGATGCTCCACGGGATGTTCTTGCCATCCTTCTTGTGGTCGTCGAAGCAGGCGTCTTTGTGGTCCTCCTTAAAGTAGGTGTTCAACCGCGCCCTCGCGAGCACCACCGTCTGCGGCGCGTGCGTGTAGGGGTTGAAGGTCTTCACGCGCACATAGTCCAGCTTGGGGCCCACGGTGAGCGCGCAGTTGCTGGGCAGGGTCCAGGGTGTGGTCGTCCACGCGAGGATGAACACGTCGCCGAAGGCGTCCTTGAAGAGCCACTCGCTGTTCGCATCGCGCTTCACCTTGAACTGCGCCACCACGCTGGTGTCCTTCACCGGCTTGTAGGTGCCGGGCTGGTTGAGCTCGTGGCTGGAGAGGCCCGTGCCTGCTGCGGGCGAATAAGGTTGGATGGTGTAGCCCTTGTACAGCAGGTCCTGGTCGTGGAGCTGCTTCAGCAGGTGCCACACGCTCTCGATGTACTTGGTGTGGTAGGTGACATAAGGCTTGTCCAGGTCGAGCCAGAAGCCGATGCGCTTGGTGAGGTCGTTCCACACATCGGTGTAGCGCATCACGGCCTTCTTGCACGCGGCGTTGTACTCCTCGATGGAGATGCTCTTGCCGATGTCCTCCTTGGTGATTCCGAGCTCCTTCTCCACGCCCAGTTCGATGGGCAGGCCGTGCGTGTCCCAGCCGGCCTTGCGGTCCACGCGGTGGCCCTTCTGCGTCTGGTAGCGGCAGAAGATGTCCTTGATGGCACGCGCCATCACGTGGTGGATGCCGGGAAGTCCATTGGCGCTGGGTGGGCCTTCATAGAACACGAAGGGCGGCGCATCCTTGCGCAGTTCCAGGCTGCGGCCGAAGGTGTCCTCGGCCTCCCACTGGGTCAATACCTCCTCGGCGACCTTGGGCAGGTCGAGCTCGTCGTACTGCGGAAAACGCTTGTCCATCAGGGCTTTCGAACGGGCTGCGAAGATAGCCGGTCGGCCCCGGAACGGACCTCACATGGTCCCCTTCAGCATCCGGTTCCAGTACAGCCAGGGCAGCAGGTACTTCTTCAGCACCCACATGCTCCATAAGGGCTTGCTGGTGTCGAAGAACCGGCTCAGCAGCGGGTCGCTGTCCCGCACGTTGTCGTACTTGAACTCGGCAAGGAGCATCTTCCCGTATCCTGTCACGAGCGGACAGCTGCTGTAGCCGCTGTACTGTTCGGTGCTCAACGCGCCGTCCTTGATGCGCTGTAGGATGTTCGCCACCACCACCGGGGCCTGCTTGCGGATGGCCGCACCCGTCTTGGCCGTGGGCAGCGCCGCCACATCGCCCAGGCCGAAGATGTTGGGGTACCGCTTGTGCTGCAGGGTGTGGATGTCCACCTCCAACCAGCCCTTGTTCGGCCCGTCGGCGTAGGCCAGGGGCGAGTTCCGCACGACGTCGGGCGCGCTTTGCGGAGGCGCCAGATGCAGCATGTCGTACCGCATCACGATGGTGCTCTCCCCCTCGATCTTCTCCGGTAGGCCTTGCTCCTCGGTGAGCACGCAGTGGTTGTCGCCGGGCTTGCTCCACTTGAAGTGGATCTCCTGCTTCTCCGGATCGATGCGGATCGGGTTGTAGAAGGTCTTGAGGATGATCTCCTTCTTGCGCACCACGTCCTCCAGCGCCGCGCGGAAGGGCTGCACGCCGAAGATCACCGAGCCCGGGGTGGCGAAGACGAGCTTGGTGCGGTCGCGCACACCGCGCTTGCGGAAGAACTCGTCGGCCAGGTAGGCGGCCTTTTGCGGCGCGCCACCGCACTTGATCGGCGTGGCGGGTTGCGTGAACACGGCCACACCGCCCGTGAAGTCCTCCATCACGCGCCGCGTCTTCTCCGGGTCGATGTAGTTGCTGCACACCACATCGGTGGCCAGGGCCTCGCGCAGGCCGGGCAGCGCGTCGAGGTCGAGCTTGATGCCCGGACACACCACGAGATGGCCGTATGTGTAGCCTCTGCCGTTGGTGGTGCGCACCGTGTTCGCGTCCGGTTCGAATGAGGCGGCGGCCTCGCGGATCAGGTCCACGCCCTCGGGCACCACGGTGGCCTCCTCGCGCCGGGTGTCCTTCATGGCGAAGGTGCCCGCCGCCACCAGCGTCCAGGCGGGCTGGTACCAGTGGTCCCGGGCGGGGTCCAGGATGGCGATGCGCAGCTTTCTGTCCTTGCGGTGCAGTTGTGCGGCCGTCATGATGCCGGCCGTACCTCCGCCGATGATCAGCACGTCGTAGTGAGCGTTCGCCATGGCCCTTGGGTTTGGGACCACCAAGCTGGGCACGGAGGCACCACCGGAACAGTGACATCGGTCACCGGGCCACCGTCGCCCAGGCGGCACGCAGGCGCGCGTGCTTCCGCAGCAGCAGCTGATGGCGGGTCTCCGTGGCTTCGCCCTTGGCCTTCACCAGTGCCACCAGGGCCCGGCGCTCCGGCAGGCTCCAGCGCTCCAGGTCGTCGATCAGGTCCAGCGGCAACGCCCACAGGTACAGCGCCGTCCGCTCGTCCGCGGTCCATGTGCTCAGGTCCCCCACCGGCAGGCAGCGGCAGAGCCGCTCCAGCGCACACCGCATCGCCCGCACACGGTCGCCGCCGTGCAGGCCCGCCACACGCACCGGCAGGGCTGCGGACAGCGAGGCGGTGTCCAGTACGGGTCCGTTCTGCGCGCCCACCGGGAGTTCCATTCCTTCGGCAACGAGGTCCTTCAGCAGCTTCAGCGGCACCTGATGGCCCTTGCGCGAGGCGAGCTTGCTGAACTCCCGCTCCGCCAGGCGTTGCAGTGGCCGTGTCATCGGGCGGAAGCCGAGCCGGTAGTAGAACCAGTAGGCGCCGCTCTTCAGCCCGTCCGGGTTGTCGTGGCCCAACTGGTAGTTCTCGGCCTCGAAGCAGGCCACGCCGAAGCGCTGGTGGTACAGGCGAAGCAACTGGGCGAAGAACCAGGCGCTCTCGCCCCCGCGCACGGCGGGGAACACGTTGATGCCCACCTTGCTGCGGCCCGGGAAGATCCAAGCGCCCCCGTAGGCGAGGGCCACGCCGTTGCGGAAGGCCATGAAGCCCACATAGCTGTCGAAGGGCAGCCGATGCGCGGCATCCAGGTGGAAGAGCGCGATGCGCAAGCCCCGGCCGAGGTCGAAGAGCTCCACCGCGCCGGCCCAGGTCACCGGGTCGGTCTCGCGCTCCTGCACGGCCAGCACGGTGCGTGCCGTGTCCACGAGGTCCTTCTGCTGCGCCGCGGTGAGCCGCAGCGGTGGCGGCACCGGGCTGTCCAGCACGGCGCGGAGGTCCACCCCCTTGCTCAGCCCGTGCGGATGGCAGAAGGGCGCCGCCGCCGGTGCGCGGGCCGTGGTCAGGTCGCAGCCCGGGGGGCCGTCCACGGCCACGGTGATCAGCATCCGGCTCCACAGCGCCTCGCGCAGCGCTTCGGGAGCAGGCAGCCCGTCCAGGATGTTGACCAGCGCGGATAGCTGTCGGTGCGGATCGGGGCTGAAAAGCGCGGCCATCAGCTCGGTGCTATCCTCCACCGGCCGGTCCACGGATTCCTGCTCGGCCTGGGGCAGCAGGGGGCGCAGGGTCTCGCGTAGATCATCCAGCGTCGCGTCCGTGGCCACCCGGCGCATGTGCGCGCTCCATCGCGAGAGCATCCACCGCACGAGCGACAGGCTGTAGATGCCCTGGATGGGGGTGCCCGCCACGCCACTGTTCGTGAGGCCGGGGCCCGGGCCGCCGGACCGTGTGCGCTCCATCACGCGCGACAGGGCGACCATGGCCTGGTCATGTTCCGCCTGATCCGCCGGGTGGGCCAGGAGGAAGAGCAGCAGGTCGTGCCATTCCTTGAGGGCGGTCGAAGAGCGCGGGTGGCGGGCCATCGCGGCCTCCAGCATCCGGCCTCGCTCCGGGCCCGTGGTGCGGGGCAGTGCGCGTCGCAGGTCGAGGATCTCGGGGGTGGTCAGCGGAGCGGCCATGCCGCAAGATGCGGATCGTTCGGCCGTTCCACGCGAAAGGCCCGCCCTTTGTGGAGCAGGCCCTTCACCCCGTGGGCGTGCGTCGGGCTCAGCCCTGCTTGGCCAGCTGCACCTCCGCCACGATGCGGACCTCGTCGCTCACCAGCACTCCGCCGGCCTCCAGCGCCGCGTTCCACGTGAGGCCGAACTCCTTGCGATCCAGTTTTCCGCTCAGGCTCAGGCCGGCCTTGGCGTTGCCCCAGGGGTCCTTGGCCTGGCCGCTCCACGCCACGTCCAGCGTCACGGGCCGGGTCACGTCCTTGATGGTGAGGTCGCCCGTCACCTTCCAGGTGTTCCCACTGCCTTCAATGCGCGTGCTCGTGAAGCTCAGCTTGGGGAACTTCTCACTGTCGAAGAAGTCGCCGCTGCGCAGGTGGCCGTCGCGCTTCTCGTCGTTGGTGAAGATGCTGGCGGTGTTGGCCCAGAAGCTCACTTGGGCGTTGCTGAGGTCATCGCCTTCCAGCTCCACGTCGGCGCCGAATTCCTTGAAGCTCCCGGTGACCGTGCTGATCATGAGGTGCTTCACCTTGAACTGGATCTCGGAGTGGCTGGGGTCGATGGCCCACTTGGTGGTGGTCGCAGTGGCTGTTTCCATGGTTGTTGAGGTGGTTGTTTTTTGGTTGCAGAGGGCGCATCATGATGCGCCCGTACGATCCCGTGGCGATCGCGTCAGGATAATTGCATCGGCACATCCTGGAGCAGGATCTCCGCGCCGGTGGGGCCCGCTTCGATGTTCAGCGTGGCGGTGTCCCACACGCCCAGCGCATCGCGCTTGCCCAGCTGCTGGCCATTGACGGTGGCGCTGCCCTCGATCACGAAGGCGTACACGCCGTTGCCGGTGCGCTTCACGTCGTAGGTGGTCGTCTTCGCCGCGTCGAACTTGCCGATGTGGAACCAGGCGTCCTGATGGATCCACACGCCCGCATCATCCGGGTCGGGGCTCAGCACCTGCTGCCACTGGTTCACGCGGTCCTTCGGGTCCAGCGTCATCTGCTGGTAGCGCGGGGTCACCTGCCGCCTCTTCGGGAAGAGCCAGATCTGCAGCGTGTTCGCATCACGGTCTCCGTAGGGGTTGAACTCGCTGTGCAGGATCCCCGTGCCGGCGCTCATCACCTGCACTTCACCCGCGTGGATGATGCTGGTGTTGCCCATGCTGTCCTTGTGCTGTAGCGCGCCATTCAGGGGGATCGTGATGATCTCCATGTTGTCGTGCGGGTGGGTGCTGAAGCCCTTGCCCGCGGCAATGATGTCGTCGTTCATCACGCGCAGCACGCCGAAGTGCATGCGGGTGGGGTCGTACCAGTTGGCGAAGCTGAAGCTGAAGTTGGCCTTCAGCCAGCCGTGGTCGGCGGTGCCGCGGTCGCCGGCGCGGTGCAGGACCATGTTGCCCATGCGTTCGGGGGGTGTTGGGGGCAGGTGGTCGAAGCCCACCGGCTCCAGGGGTCTCAGTTCATCGATGTCGTTCTGCATCAGCTGCGCAGCGGCCGTGCCGCTCACGAGCATGCCCGTGCCCATGAGGCTCTTGCGGAGGAAGTCCTTGCGGTCCATGGTGCTGTCGTGGTCGGTCCCGATCCTGGAACAGCGCTCCAGAGGGCTTCGTTCATTTCGCCTGCAAATATATTCCATGGAAAATAAATGAAAGAGCAAGTGAACTCCCATCCTTGGAACCGCGAGCGACCGTGGAGACCCCGTTTGGCCGTCATCCGGCCCGCAGACCACTGCGCACCCCGACCTTTGTGGCATGTCCCTCCCGTGGATGTCCGCCACCGAGGCCGTGCGCCTGGTACACAGCGGCGACCGCGTCTTCATCCACGGCAGTGCCGCCACGCCCGTACGCCTGGTGCGGTCGCTGCTCGATCGCCACGCCGAGCTGCGTGACGTGGAGCTCACCGCCATCAGCACATTCGGCGACCTCGGCTTCGACCGGCCCGAGGTGCAAGGGCCCTTCTTCCTGAACTCCCTGTTCGTGAGCGCCAACATGCGCAGCATGGTGGACGGCCCCCATGGGGATTATGTGCCGGTCTTCCTCAGCGAGATCCCGCGCCTCTTCGATCGTGGGATCCTCCCGCTGGATGTGGCCCTGGTGCAGGTGTCGCCGCCCGACCGCCATGGATTCTGCTCGCTGGGGGTGAGCGTGGACGTGGCCCGCAGTGCCGTGCGCAACGCCCGCACCGTGATCGCGCAGGTGAACCCGAACATGCCGCGCACCCTCGGAGACGGCCACGTGCACATCAGCCGGTTCGCCGCACTGGTGGAGGTGAACGACCTGCTGCCCGAGGTGGACTACGCCGCGCAGATCGGCCCGAGGGAGCGGCGCGTGGCAGAGCTCGTCAGCGCCATGATCGAAGATGGCAGCACGCTCCAGCTGGGCATCGGTGCCATCCCCGACGCCATCCTCGGCGCGCTCGGCGGCCACAAGGACCTCGGCATCCACACCGAGATGTGCTCCAACGGCATCATCGACCTGGTGGAGCGCGGCGTCATCACCAACAAGTACAAGAAGAAGCACCGCGGCAAGGTGGCCACCGCCTTCGCCTTCGGCACGCGCCGCCTCTACGACCTGGTGGACGACAACCCCTTCTTCACCTTCCTCGATGCGCAGTACGTCAACGATGGCAAGGTGATCCGCGAGAATCCCAAGGTGGTGGCCATCAACAGCGCCATCGAGGTGGACCTCACCGGTCAGGTGTGCGCGGACAGCATCGGCACCTATCAGTTCAGTGGGGTGGGCGGCCAGATGGATTTCATGCGTGGCGCTGCGCTGAGCGAGGGCGGCAAGCCGATCATCGCCCTGTGCAGCACCACCGGCAAGGGCGCCAGCAAGATCGTGCCCTTCCTGAAGCAAGGCGCCGGGGTGGTCACCACCCGCGCCCATGTGCACTACGTGGTCACCGAGCATGGCGTGGCCTACCTCTACGGCCGGAACCTGCAGCAGCGCGCGCAGGCCTTGATCGGCATCGCGGCGCCGGAGCACCGGGAGGGATTGGAGAAGGCGTACCGGGAACGCTTCGGGCGGGGGTAGGGTCGAGGGTCGGTGACCGGCATACCCTGGAGCGTAGGTCCGCTCCCCCTACGGCAACTGGATCGGCCACACCCCCAGCGCCACCACGGCGATGCCGCAGAGCAGCACCACCAGGCCGTTGAGCGGGGTCACCTGCACCTCCAGCGGCTGCTCGTCCGCTGTGAAGGCCTCGCGCACCACCACGATGTAGTAGGCGATGCCCACCAGGGCCATGGCGACGGCGAGGACGGTGGTCTTGAGGAAGCCGGCCTGCAGCGCCAGCAGGAACACCTGGTACTTGGCCACGAAGCCGGCCGTGAGCGGGATGCCCGCCAGGCTCAACAAGAGCAGCAGCGCGGTGATCGCCAGCCAGGGCCGCGCCTGATAGAGGCCGCGGAAGCTCCGCACCTCCTCACTGCCGTTGGCCGCCCGCTTCACCAGCGTCATCACCACGAAGAGGCCCACCGTGGCCAGGCCGTAGGTGAAGGTGTAGTAGAAGAGGGTGCTCGTGCTGGCGGCCGTGTGGCCCAGCACCACCAGCAGCAGGAAGCCGGTGTGGGCCACGCTGCTGTATGCCATCAGGCGCTTGAAGTTGGTCTGCCGCAGCGCCACGATGTTGCCGATGAAGAGGGTGAGCACCGTCATCACCAGGAGGGCGGTGGCGAGCGTGGGCGGCAGGGCGGTGAACTGCACCAGGCGGAGGAAACCGGCGAAGGCGGCCATCTTCACCACCGTGGCCATGAAGGCGGTGACCAGCGTGGGGGCGCCTTCGTACACGTCGGGGCTCCAGAAGTGGAAGGGCACGGCCGCCACCTTGAACGACAGGCCGATGGTGATGAAGAAGAGGCCCAGCAGGAAGAGGGGCGTGGGCGCCGCACCCTGCGCCACGGCCACCTCCTGGATGCGGCCCAGGTCGAAGCTGGCGGTGACGCCGTACACCAGCGCGATGCCCATCAGGAACAGGGCCGTGGCGAAGGAGCCCAGCAGGAAGTACTTGAAGCTCGCCTCGCCGCTGCGGTAGCTGCTTTTCTTGCCGCCCGCCAGGATGTACAGCGGGATGCTGAGCACCTCGATGCCCAGGAAGAGGACGAGCAGGTTCGTGTAGCTGGTGAGCAGGAAGGCGCCCGTGAGGGAGAAGACCATCAGCGCGTAATGCTCCGCCACGTCGCGCTCCATGCGGGCATAGTAGTCCACACCGAAGAGGAAGAGCAGGATGGTGAGGCCGGTCATGGCCATGTTGAAGGCCGCGGCGGCGCTGTCGAACCGCACCATGTGGGAGAACAGGGGTACGTCCATCCACCAGCCGGTGGCCGATACGCCGATGGCGCCCAGCAGGCCCAGCACGGCCACAGGGGCCAGCAGCCGCTTGTGGCCGAACACGCCGAGGTAGAGCAGCAGCACGCCCAGCACCGAGGTCAGGATCAACGCGCTCATCTCAGTTCAGGGCGGTGAGGGTGTTGAGCATCTGTTGCACGGGGGCCTCCAGCAGGTCCAGCACGGGGCCGGGGTACACGCCCAGCACCAGGCTGATGGCGATCAGCGGCACCAGGTAGAGGTGGTCGTCGCGGTCGGCGTCGGCCAGCGCCGGCCGGCCGCTGTCGGGACCGAGCATCACCTGCTGATAGGCCCACAGCATGTAGATGGCGCCCAGCACGATGGTGCAGGCCGCTGCGAAGGCCATCCATCCATTGTGCTGCCACAGCCCGTTGAACATCAGCCATTCGCCCACGAAGCTCTGGGTGAGCGGCAGGGCCACGGCGTTCAGCAGTACCAGCAGGAAGAGCGCGGCCAGGCGCGGGGTGCGCAGCTTCAGGCCGCCCATGGCCCCCAGGTCGCCGGTGCCGGTGCGGGCGGTGACGGCGCCCACGATGTAGAGCAGGCCCACGAGCAGCACCGCGTGGGCCAGGGCCTGGTAGAGCGCCCCGCTCACCCCGTAGCTGTTCCACGCGAACAGGCCGGCGCACAGCAGGCCCACGTGGCTCAGGGAGCTCCAGGCCACCAGCCGCTTCAGCTCGCGCTGGCGGAAGGCGATGGCCCCGGCATACAGCGCGCCACCGATGCTGAGCCAGATCACCAGGTCGCGCCAGAACAGCACGCCCTCGGGGACGATCGGCATCACGAAACGAAGGATCCCGTAGAGGCCCATCTTCAGCATCACCCCGCCCAGCACCATGGTGCCCTGCAGCGGCGCCATCGTGTAGGTGTCCGGCTGCCAGCTGTGGAAGGGGAAGATCGGCAGCTTGATGGCGAAGGCCAGGAAGAGCGCCCAGAAGAGCCATAGCTGCACATCGGTGCCAAGGCGCAGGGCGTGTAACGCCGTGAAGTCGGCGCTGTACGGGGCGGGCGTCTGCAGCACGCACCAGGCCAGGCCGAACAGCAGGCTGAGGCCGCCCAGCAGGGTGTACAGGAAGAAGCGCACGGTGATGGTGCGCCGGTGCTCGCCGCCCCAGAACAGCAGCAGGAAGAACACGGGTACCAGCGCCAGTTCGTAGAAGATGTAGAACAGGAAGGCGTTCTGCGCGGCGAACACGCCGAACAGGAAGCTCTGCGCGTACAGCAGCAGGGCGTTCACCGTGGCGGGACGGTCCAACTGCTGCTTGAAGCCCGCACCGATGATGAAGGGGAAGATGAGGCCCGTGAGCACCAGCATCAGCAGCGCGATGCCATCGTAGCCCAGCACCAGCCGCAGGCCGATCGCCGGCGCCCAATCCCGATCCACTACCGTGACGGAGGTGCCCGGATATCCGGCCCAGATGAGCAGCACCACCACGGCGGTCACCAGCGTGCTGACCATGGCCAGCATGCGCGCCTGCGCTTCGGGGCGCGCCACCAGCAGCAGGGTGGCGGTGACGAAGGGGAGCAGCAGCAGCGCGGCGAGCAGCATCACAGGCCGTTGAGGGTGAGGAACAGGAAGAGGAGGAGGCCCGCCACCATGGCGAACAGGTAGGTGCTCAGGTTGCCGGTCTGCACGCGGCGCAGCAGTTCACCGATGCGCTCGGCGGTGCCGCCCACGCCCACCATCAGTGGCTGCATCACGCGCTGCTCGATCAAGGCGGAGAGGTTGGTGCTCAGCCAGCCGTAAGGCTTCTCGAACAGGCGTTCATACAGCTCGTCCAGGTACCACTTGCGCGCGGCCCAGCGCTGCGGCACGGGCAGGGCATCGGCCTCGGGGTCCAGCGTCGCCTGCTTCGCGAAGCGGCCGTAGGCGATCCAGATGGTGAGCAGCACCAGCGCCGTGCTGAAGCCCATGAGCGACCATTCGAGCAGGGCGCTCAGGTGCAGGTGCTCCAGGCCCACGCCCGATGCGGCGGTGGCCAGGAAGTGCTTCATGGGCTCGTGCCCGCCGAACACATGGGGCAGGTTCAGCGCCCCGCCCACCACGCTCAGCACGGCCAGCACCCACAGCGGTGCGGTCATCACCGCGGGGCTCTCGTGCGGGTGGGCCTGGCCGCGGTAGCTGCCGAAGAACACCAGGAAGAGCAGGCGGAACATGTAGTAGGTGGTGAGCACCGCACCGGCCACCAGCAGGGCGTAGATCCACGGGCTGTGCTGATAGGCGTGGGCGAGGATGGCGTCCTTGCTGAAGAAGCCGCTGAGGGGGAAGATGCCAGCGATGGCCAGCGTGCCCACCAGGAAGGTGCGGTAGGTGGACGGGGTGGCGGTGCGCAGCCCGCCCATGCGCCGGATGTCCTGCTCGCCGCCCAGGGCGTGGATCACGCTGCCTGCGCCCAGGAAGAGCAGTGCCTTGAAGAAGGCGTGCGTGGTGACGTGGAAGAGGCCCGCGCTGAAGGCCCCCAGGCCCAGCGCCACGAACATGTAGCCCAGCTGGCTCACCGTGGAGTAGGCGAGCACCTTCTTGATGTCGTTCTGGAACACCCCGATGGTGGCGGCGCACAGGGCCGTCACCAGCCCGGTGACCAGCACCACGTCCTGCGTGAGCGGCGCCAGCACGAACAACGCGCTGCTGCGCACCAGCAGGAAGATGCCGGCGGTGACCATGGTGGCCGCGTGGATCAGCGCGCTCACCGGCGTGGGGCCCGCCATCGCGTCCGGCAGCCAGGTGAACAGCGGCAGCTGCGCGCTCTTGCCGATGGCGCCCACGAAGAGCAGCAGGGTGATCGCCGTGAGGGCCGGGGCGCCCGTGGCGAAGCCGTCCGCGCGCTCCATCACCGTGGTGTAGTCCAGCGTGCCGAAGACCTGGAACACCAGGGCCAGGCCGAGCACGAAGCCCACATCCCCGACCCGGTTCATCACGAAGGCCTTGCGGGCCGCGTAGTTGTAGGCCGGGTTGGTGTACCAGAAGCCGATCAGCAGGTAGCTGCACAGACCCACGCCTTCCCAGCCGATGAAGGTCACCGCATAGTTGGCGCCCATCACCAGCAGCAGCATGGCGAAGGTGAACAGGTTCAGCAGGGCGAAGAAGGTGCTCTGCCGAGGGTCGTCGTGCATGTAGCCGATGCTGTAGAGGTGGATGAGCGTGCCCACCCCCGTCACGATCAGCATCATCGTCAGGCTCAGGGCGTCCACCTGGAAGGCCAGGCCGATGCGCATGTCGGCCACGCGGATCCAGTCGAAGAGGTGCGCCACCTGCGCCCCGCCCGCCGGGTCGAAGCCCAGGAACAGCAACACGCTGCACAGGAAGGCGCCCCCGATGAGGGCCGTGGCCAGCAGGCCGGCGGCATGCCCGCTGAGCCGGCGGCGCAGTGCGGCGATGATCACCGCGCCGGCCAGGGGCAGGGCGGGTACCAGGGGGGCCAGCAGCTGCGCGCTCACCATCGCAGGCGGTTGAGTTGGTCGATGTCCACGCTGTCCACGTTCCGCTTCATCATCACCAGGATGGCCAGGCCCACGGTGACCTCCGCCGCCGCCACCAGCATGATGAAGAAGACGAACACCTGCCCGCCCGGATCGCTGTGGTGCGCGCTGAAGGCCGTCAGCAGCAGGTTCACACTGTTGAACATCAGCTCCAGGCACATCAGGATGATGATGGTGTTGCGCCGGAACAGCACGCCCGCCAGCCCGATGCTGAACAGCGCGAAGCTGAGCATCACGTAGTGCTCCAGGGGCACCAGCCGGATCGCGCTCACCACCTCGTTCATGCGGCCTGCGGGTTCTTCTCCCTCCGCCCCAGCATCACGGCGCCCACCATGGCGCTCAGGAACAGCACGCTGCTCACCTCGAAGGGCAGGAGGAACTCGTTGAACAGGCTGCGGCCCACGCTGCGCACCAGGCCCGTGCCGATGTCGAAGTCACGCGCAGGCTCCACGCTGATGCCCTGGCGCACGGCCGCCAGCAGGGTCAGCAGCACCAGCCCGCCCGCCACCACGGCCGCCACGCGGGTGGCCAGGGACTTCTGCGGTTCGGTGGACCGGTTGAGGTTGAGCAGCATGATGACGAACAGGAACAGCACCATGATGGCGCCGGTGTACACGATGATGTGCACCACCGCCAGGAACTGGGCGTTCAGCAGGATGTAGTGGCCGGCGATGCTCAGGAAGCAGACGATGAGGGCGATGACGCTGTTGACCGGGCTGCGCGCGGCCACCACCACCAGGGCGCTCAGCACCGAGATCGCCGCGAAGAGGGTGAAGAGGGTGAGCATGCCGGCGTGGGCCTCAGCGATTGTGCGCGAAGTTGCGGTCTTTCTTGAATTCGGCCACCGCCTTGGGCTGCCGCTTGCTCACATCCACGCGCAGGGCGGGGTCCAGCGGCTCCACCAGCCATTGCTTGCCGTACACGAAGGTGCCGCGCGTGTAGTCCGTGGGCACCAGCCGGTCGGTGAGGAAGATGGCCTCCTTGGGGCAGGCGTCCTCGCAGTCGCCGCAGAAGATGCAGCGCAGCATGTTGATCTCGTACACCTCGGCGTACTTCTCCTCGCGATACAGCCTCTCGTCGCCCTTCCTGCGCTCGGCGGCCACCATGGTGATGGCCTCCGCCGGGCAGGCCACCGCGCACAGGCCGCAGGCCGTGCAGCGCTCGCGGCCCTGCTCGTCCCGCTTCAGCACGTGCATGCCGCGGTACACCGGGCTCATCGGACGCAGCTGCTCGGGGTACTTCACCGTGGCCTTCCGCAGCCGGAAGAAGTGCTTGAGCGTGATGCCCATGCCCTTGATGATGGCCGGCAGGTAGATGCGCTCCATCAGCGTCATCCGCTTCTGGCTCACCACCTGGGAGCGCTTGGTCAGCGGCTGGGTGATCGGGGTCGCCATGGCTCAGATGCCGTTCTTCAGGTAATAGCCCACGCCGGTGAGCAGCACGTTGAGGATCGCCAGGGGGATGAGGCTCTTCCAGCCCAGGTTCATCAGCTGGTCGTAGCGGAAGCGCGGCAGTGTCCACCGCACCCACATGAACAGGAAGATGAAGAAGGTGATCTTCAGGAAGAGCGCCACCGTGCCCAGCACCACCGTCACGTTCTGCGGCAGCCCCAGCCCGTCCAGGAAGGGCACATCGTAGCCGCCGAAGAACAGCGTGCTGATCACCGCGCTGCTGATGAACATATTGACGTACTCGGCGAAGAGGTAGAAGCCCAGCTTCATGGAGCTGTACTCGGTGTGGTAGCCGCCCACGAGCTCCGTTTCGCACTCCGGCAGGTCGAACGGCGCGCGGTTGCACTCGGCGAAGGCGCAGATCACGAACAGCAGGAAGCCCAGCGGCTGGTACACGATGTTCCACAGCCCCGCGCGCTGCTGTTCCACGATGTCGTTCAGGCTCAGGCTGCCGGTGAGGATCACCAGGGCCACGATGCTCATGCCCATGGCCAGTTCGTAGCTCACCATCTGGCTGGCGGCGCGGATGGCGCCGTACAGGGCGTACTTGTTGTTGCTGGCCCAGCCGCCGAGCATGATGCCGTACACCCCGATGCTCACCATGGCGAACACGTAGAGGATGCCGATGTCCGGGTCGGCCACCTGCAGCTTGAAGGCGGTGCCGCCCAGGTCCAGGGTGCCGCCCCAGGGGATCACCACCCCGGTGAGCAGCGCGGTGGTCATGGCGATGGCCGGGCCCAGGAAGAAGAGCCAGCGGTTGGCCGAGGCCGGCATGAAGTCCTCCTTCATGATCATCTTCACCCCGTCGGCGATGGGTTGCAGCAGGCCGAAGGGCCCGGCCCGGTCCGGGCCGATCCGGTCCTGCATGAAGGCTGCCACCTTGCGCTCGGCATAGGTGGCATAGGCGGCCACCCCGAGGGTGACCAGCAGCAGCGCCACCAGGAAGATCACGATGGCGATCATCGGCCGGGGAGTTCGTTGGGGCGGCCCACGGGCGTGCTGTCCGGGGCGGCCTTGGTGAGGAGCTTCTGCTTCTGCGCCAGCTCATAATGGTTGGCGCCGATCACACTGTGGCGGTCCACCGCACGCGGGCCCTCCACCGTCCAGTGCTTCACATCCTTGTGGTCGAAGCGGCAGCCGTTGCAGATGAACTCCTCCACCTCGCCCCATTGGTCCTTGCGGCCGGTGACACGCAGCACCTCGTCCCCCTTCATCCACAGCACCACACGACCGCTGCACGTGGGGCAGTCACGGTGCGCGTCCATCGGCTTGGTGTACCACACGCGGCTCGCGAAGCGGAAGGTGCGGTCGGTGAGCGCGCCCACCGGGCACACGTCGATCATGTTGCCGCTGAAGTCGTTGTCGACGGCCTCCTGGATGTAGGTGCTGATCTCGGCCACGTCGCCGCGGTTGATCACCCCGTGCACCCGTCCGTCGGTGAGCTGCTCGGCCACCTTCACGCACCGGTAGCACAGGATGCAGCGGTTCATGTGCAGCTTGATGGTGTCGCCGATGTCGATGGGCTCGAAGGTGCGGCGCTCGAAGGCGTAGCGGCTCTTGCTCAGGCCATGCTCGTAGCCCAGGTCCTGCAGGTGGCACTCGCCCGCCTGGTCACAGATGGGGCAGTCCAGCGGGTGGTTGATCAGCAGGAACTCGGTGACGCCCTTGCGCGCGTCGAGCAGGTCGGGGTTGGTGGTGTTCTCCACCACCATGCCGTCCATCACCGCCGTGCGGCAGCTGGCCACCGGCTTGGGCATCGGGCGCGGGTCCTTGTCGCTGCCCTTGGTCACCTTCACGATGCAGGTGCGGCAATAGCCGCCGCTGGTCTTCAGCTTGCTGTAGTAGCACATCGTGGGCGGCACCACATGGCGGTGCGCTTTGTCGCGCTCGCCGATCATGCGGGCGGCCTGCAGGATCGTGGTGCCCTCGGGGGACCTCGATCTCGATGTTGTCGATGGTGACCTTCGGCATGGCTTAGACGGCTGCGGGCTTGGGCGTGCGCACGAACGGTTCCTTCTCGAAGTGCCGCGGGTCCTTCACCTTCTGGGGGTGGCGCACGTGGAACTCGAACTCATCGCGGAAGTGGCGGATGGCGCTGGCCACGGGCCAGGCGGCGGCATCGCCCAGCGGGCAGATGGTGTTGCCCTCGATGCGGCGCTGGATGTCCCACAGCAGGTCGATGTCCTCCCGGCGGCCCTCACCGTGCTCGATACGGTGCAGCACCTTCTCCATCCACCCGGTGCCCTCGCGGCAGGGGCTGCACTGGCCGCAGCTCTCGTGGTGGTAGAAGCGCGTGTGGTTCCAGGTGCTGCGCACGATGCACTGCGCGTCATTGTAGGCGTAGAACCCGCCGGAACCGAGCATGGTGCCGGTGGCGAAGCCCCCGTCGCTCAGGCTCTCGTAGGTCATCAGGCGGGCCTCCCCGGTGGCCGTGCGCAGGAAGAGCTCGTAGGGCACGATGGGCACGCTGCTGCCGCCCGGCACCACCGCCTTGAAGGCCCGGCCGTCCACCCCGCCGCACCACTGGTCGCTGTTGATGAACTCGTCGCAGCTCACCCCCAGCTCGATCTCGTACACCCCGGGCCGCCGGATGTTGCCGCCCGCGCTGATGAGCTTGGTGCCGGTGCTGCGGCCCACGCCGATCTTGGCGTACTCCTCGCCGCCGTCGTTCACGATGGGCACCACGGCCGCGATCGTCTCCACGTTGTTCACCACGGTGGGGCACTCGTACAGGCCCTTCACCGCCGGGAAGGGCGGCTTGATCCGCGGGTTGCCGCGCTTGCCCTCCAGGCTCTCCAGCAGGGCCGTCTCCTCCCCGCAGATGTAGGCTCCAGCCCCCACGTGCACATGGATCTCCAGATCATAGCCGGTGCCCAGGATGTTCCTGCCGAGCCAGCCGGCGGCGCGCGCCTCATCGATGGCCCGCTCCAGGATGCGGGTCACAAAGAAGTACTCGCCGCGGATGTAGATGAAGGCGAGGTTCGCCCCCAGCGCGAAGCTGGAGGTGATCATGCCTTCGATCAGAAGGTGCGGGATCCGCTCCATCAGGTAGCGGTCCTTGAAGGTGCCGGGTTCGCTCTCGTCGGCGTTCACCACCAGGTAGCGGGGCACGCCGGGCGGCTTGGCCAGGAAGCTCCATTTCATGCCCGTGGGGAAACCCGCACCACCGCGACCTCGCAGGCCGCTCTTCTTCACCTCTTCCACCACCGCCTCGGGGCTCATGGTGCGCAGGGCCTTCTCCACGCTGCGGTAGCCGCCTTTGGCGCGGTACACCTCCAGCCCCGCGATCCCCGGGACGTTCTCGTGTTCGAGCAGGAGCTTGCGGCCCATGGTCAGCGGTCGGTGTAGTTGCTGCGGAGGGTGGTCGAGCGTAGCTGCTCGATCAGCGCGTCGAACGCCTCCGGGGTGAGGTCCTCGTGGTACTTCGCGCCGCACTGCAGCATGGGCGCGGTGCCGCAGCTGCCCAGGCATTCCACGGCCTTCAGGGTGAAGAGCCCGTCCTTGGTGGTCTCCCCCGCGTGGATGCCGAGCCGCTTCTCCGCATGGGCGATGAGCGCGTCGCCGCCGCGCAGCATGCACGGGGTGGTGCGGCAGATCTCCAGCACATGCCGGCCCACCGGGCGCAGGTTGAACATGCTGTAGAAGCTGGCCACCTCGTACACCTCGATCGGGCGGATGCCCATCAGGGCGGCCACCGCGTCCATCGCGGGCACGCTCAGCCAGCCGTCGTTGCCGGCCTGGGCGATGTGCAGGATGGGGATCAGCGCGCTCTTGGTGTGGCCCTCCGGATAGCGGGCCATGATGGCGCGGCACTCGGCCAGCGCGGCCTCGTTGAAGGCGAACGGGGCCACGCCTTCGGTGGTGGTGACTGGCGTGAGGCGGACGGACATCTATGCGACAAAATAAGTATTCGAGGTCCGGCCGGAAGAGCCTGTTCTTTCACCGCAGCGGCGCAGCGGTCGCAACGACGAACGCAGCTTCATTGTGGCATTCCATTGGCGATCCTGCGGACACCGTCCCTCAGCAGGATCTCGTTGAAGTTGATCAGCAATCCGAGCCGGTTGCCCGTGAGCTTCAGGTAGGTGAGCAACTGGGCCGTGTGGATCGGGTGAAGCTCTTCGACCGCTTTCACCTCGACGATCAGCCTGTTCTCCACCCACAGGTCCAACCGATAGCCCGCATCCAACTGTACATCGCCGTAACGCAAGGGCAGCGGATGTTGATGAAGGACCGAGAGTCTGGTCATCTTCAGTTCATGGAGCAGGCAATGCACGTATGCGCTTTCCAGAAGGCCGGGGCCCAATGCGCGATGGACCTTGAACGCCGCGTCGAGCACCCGGGTAGCGAGATCGTTCTCCTCCACGGTCCGTTGCGGTTCCGTTGCGACCGCTGCGTCGTTGCGGTGCATGGGCCTATGCGTCCAGTTCTCCCGCGATCACGTTCATGCTGCTCATGGTGAGGATCGCGTCGCTCAGCATGGCGCCCTTCACCATCTCGGGGAAGGCCTGGTAGTAGATGAAGCAGGGGCGGCGGAAATGAAGGCGGAAGGGGGTGCGTCCGCCGTCGCTCACCAGGTAGAAGCCCAGCTCGCCGTTGCCGCCCTCCACGCAGTGGTACACCTCGCCCACCGGCACCTCGCTCTCGCCCATCACGATCTTGAAGTGGTAGATGAGGGCCTCCATCTCGTTGTAGACCTCCTCCTTGGGCGGCAGCACCCACTCGGGCACGTCGGCCTTGTAGGTGGTCTTGTCGGCCAGGCGGTCGCACTTCTCCACGGCCTGGCGGATGATGGAGAGGCTCTCCCACATCTCGCTCTGCCGCACCATGAAGCGGTCGTAGGTGTCGCCGCCGGTGCCGATGGGGATGGTGAAGTCGAACTTCTCGTAGCTGCAGTACGGGTCCATCACCCGCACGTCGTGGTCCAGCCCGCAGGCGCGCAGGTTGGGACCGGTGAAGCCGTAGGCCAGCGCACGGTCCAGCGGGAAGGCGCCGCAGCCGATGGTGCGGTCCATGAAGATGCGGTTGCGCGCGAGCAGGCTCTCGAACTCCTTGAGCTTTTTGGGAAAGTGCTCCAGGAAGTGCCGGATCTTGCGCCAGGCCGCCTCGGGGAAGTCGCGTTCGAAGCCCCCGATGCGGCCCATGTTGGTGGTGAGCCGCGCTCCGCAGATCTCCTCGAAGATGTCGTAGATGAGCTCGCGGTCCTGAAAGATGTACGTGAAGCCGGTGAGCGCCCCGGTGTCCACCCCGATCACCGCGTTGCAGATGATGTGGTCGGCGATCCGCGACAGCTCCATGGCGATGACGCGGAGGTAGTCCACCCGCTCGGGGGTCTGGATCCCCAGCAGCTTCTCCACCGTCATGTGCCAGCCCATGTTGTTGATGGGCGAGCTGCAGTAGTTCAACCGGTCGGTGAGCGTGGTGATCTGGTAGAAGGGCCGGCGCTCGGCCAGCTTCTCGAAGGCCCGGTGGATGTACCCAATGGTCTGTTCGGCGCTCTGGATGTACTCGCCGTCCATCGTCAGCACGTTCTGGAAGATGCCGTGCGTGGCCGGGTGGGTGGGGCCCAGGTTCAGCACGTTGAGCTCCTTGTGCTCGTCGGCCTTCACCAGGTCGTGCTGCCAGTGGTCGGGACGCATCGGGGTGCTCATCGGCCGAACATGCTGTTGTCCTTGTCCTCGCGCGTGGGGTCCTCCAGCGGATAGTCCTTGCGCAGCGGGAAGGCCGGGAAGTCCTCCATGTTGAGGATGCGCTTCAGGTTGGGGTGGCCCGTGAAGGAGATCCCGAAGAAATCCCAGGCCTCGCGCTCCATCCAGTTGGTGGTGGGCCACAGGTCGGTGAAGGTGGGGAACACCGGGTCCTTCATCGCCGTGTGCGCCTTCAGGCGGATGCGGTGACGGTGGCGGAAGCTGTTGAGGTGCACCACCAGGCCCAGGCGCTCCTCTTCTCCATCGCCGCCGGGATGGTGCATGCCGCACAGGGTGGTGAGGAAGTTGAAGTCCAGCTCGTCGCGCAGCAGTCGCAGCGCCGGATGCAGCACGTCCTTGCGCACCGTGATGCAGCGCATGTCGTGGAACTGCTTGTCGGCCACCACCCCGTCCGGGAAGGCGGCCCGCAGCCGGTCCACCACCAGCTGATCCCGTTCGGCCTGTATCGTGAAGGCGGGCACGCTCAATCGATCTTGTACTTCTTCAACAGCTCCTCGTACTCCTTGCTGTAGCGGCGGCGCATGCCCTCCTGGCCCACCAGCTCCTGGATCTTCAGGATGCCGTCGATGATCTGTTCGGGGCGCGGGGGGCAGCCCGGCACGTACACGTCCACGGGGATCACCCGGTCGATGCCCTGCAGCACACTATAGGTGTCGAAGATGCCGCCGCTGCTGGCGCAGGCGCCCACGCTCAGCACCCATTTGGGCTCGGCCATCTGCGTGTACACGTCGCGCAGGATGGGCGCCATCTTCTTGGCGATGGTGCCCATCACCATCAGCAGGTCGCTCTGCCGCGGGCTGAAGCTGAGCCGTTCCATGCCGAACCGCGCCAGGTCGTAGTTGGCCCCCATGGTGGCCATGAACTCGATGCCACAGCAGCTGGTGGCGAAGGGCAGCGGCCAGATGCTGTTCTTGCGCGCCATGCCGACCGCCTTCTCCAGCGATACGGTCATGAACCCCGGACCCGAATGGCCTTCGGGGGAGGGCACGATGGTGGGCTTGCCGAGGGCGGGGCGGGGGGCGATGTCGTCCTGCTTCATGGCTGAAGGTTCATCGGTCCCACTCCAGGGCCCCCTTGCGGATCACGTAGAACAGGCCGGCCACCACAAAGAAGATGAAGAGGACCATTTCCACGAAGCCAACGATCCCCAGGTCCTTGAAGTTCACGGCCCAGGGATACAGGAAGATGATCTCCACGTCGAACAGCACGAACAAGATGGCGATCAGGAAGTACTTCACCGAGAACGGACTGCGCGCGTTGCCGTACTGCTCGATGCCGCACTCGAAGTTCTCCTCCTTGTGCTTGCCGGCCCGCTTGGGACCGATCTTGCCGGTGAGCAGCAGGGTGGTGACCACGAAGCCGACGGCGATCAGCGTCTGCAGCGCGATGGGCAGGTAATCCTGGGGGTTCGACATCCGTGGGGCGCCGGAGGGTTCCGTCGAGCGGGCGCTAATGTATGGAGCGGTCCCACGCACCACCACCCCCGCGCATACGGATCGCCCACAGCATGCCGTTCATGGTCCGGCCCGCGAACAGCCCTTCCGCTACATTTGTTGCTTCCCCATCGCCCCCACCGCGTGGAACAGCCCCCCGGCACCTACCCCCTGCTCGAGCGCATCGAGCTCCCGGCCGACCTGCGCACCCTGCCCGAGCCCCAGCTGGAGCAGGTGTGCGACGAGCTGCGCCGCTTCATCATCGACGTGGTCAGCGTCAAGGGCGGCCACTTCGGCGCCAGCCTGGGCGTGGTGGAGCTCACCGTGGCCCTGCACTACGTGTTCAACACACCCTACGACCAGCTGGTGTGGGACGTGGGGCACCAGGCCTACGGGCACAAGATCCTCACCGGCCGGCGCAAGGTGTTCCACACCAACCGCATCCATAAGGGCCTCAGCGGTTTCCCCAAGCGCAGCGAAAGCCCGTACGACACCTTCGGCGTGGGCCACAGCAGCACCTCCATCGGCGGCGCGCTCGGCATGGCCGTGGCCAGCCGCTTGAAGGGGGAGGCCGACCGGCAGGTGGTGGCCGTGATCGGCGATGGCGCCATGACCGCCGGCCAGGCCTTCGAGGCCCTCAACCACGCCGGCGGCGCGGGCACCGACATGCTGGTGGTGCTCAACGACAACTGCATGAGCATCGACCCCAACGTCGGTGCCTTGAAGGAGTACCTCACCGACATCGCCACCAGCCACACCTACAACAAGGTGAAGGACGAGGTGTGGAACCTGCTGGGCCGCATCAGCAAGTTCGGGCCCAACGCCCAGGCCATCGTGCAGAAGGTGGAGAACGCCGTGAAGAGCGCCCTGCTCAAGCAGAGCAACCTGTTCGAGAGCCTCAACTTCCGCTACTTCGGCCCGGTGGACGGCCACGATGTGGAGCGCCTGGTGAAGGTGATGCGCGACCTGCGCGACATCCCCGGCCCCAAGATCCTGCACACCATCACCGTGAAGGGCAAGGGCTACGCCCCCGCCGAGGCCGGCAACGCCACCGTGTGGCACGCGCCGGGGCTCTTCAACAAGGAGACCGGCGAGATCATCAAGGTGGTGCCCAAGAGCCCCCAGCCGCCCAAGTACCAGGACGTCTTCGGCCACAGCATCGTGGAGCTGGCCGAGAAGAACCCGAAGATCGTGGGCGTGACGCCCGCCATGCCCACCGGCTGCTCGCTCAACATCATGATGAAGGCCATGCCCGACCGTGCCTTCGACGTGGGCATCGCCGAGCAGCACGCCGTCACCTTCAGCGCGGGCATGGCCACGCAGGGCCTGGTGCCCTTCTGCAACATCTACAGCTCCTTCATGCAACGCGCCTACGACCAGGTGGTGCACGATGTGGCGCTACAGAAGCTCAACGTGGTGTTCTGCCTGGACCGCGGCGGCCTGGCCGGCGCCGACGGCCCCACCCACCACGGCAACTTCGACCTGGCCTACTTCCGCTGCATCCCCAACATGGTGGTGAGCGCGCCGATGAACGAGGAGGAGCTGCGCGACCTGATGTACACCGCCCAGCTGCCGGACCAGGGCCCCTTCAGCATCCGCTACCCGCGCGGCGAAGGGGTGATGACCGAGTGGAAGACGCCCTTCAAGGCGATCAAGGTGGGCACCGGCCGCAAGCTCCGCTCCGGCACGGATCTCGCGGTGCTGAGCATCGGCCACATCGGCAACATCGCCGCCAAGGGCATCGATGCGCTGGAGGCCGAGGGATACAGTGTGGCACACTACGACATGCGCTTCGTGAAGCCCATCGACGAGCTGCTGCTGCACGAGGTGTTCGCCAAGTTCAAGCAGGTGATCACCATCGAGGACCACGCCATCCAGGGCGGCATGGGCAGCGCGGTGCTGGAGTTCATGGGCGACCACGGCTACAGCGCCCACGTCAAACGCCTGGGCATCCCCGACCGCTGGATCGAGCACGGCACCCAGCCCGAGCTCTATGCCGAGTGCGGCTTCGACGACAAGGCCTTGGTCGCGGCGGCGAAGGAGATGTTGGGGGAGAAGGGGGTGAAGAAGCAGGTGCGGGTGGGCGCGTAGTTTTGAGGCATGGCCAAGCGTGCCAAGCCCCAGCCCCGTTGCATCATCATTGCAGGGCCCAATGGGGCGGGGAAGACCACGTTCGCACGGAACTACCTCCTTCAAGATGCGGGCATCGAGAATTTCGTCAATGCCGACTCGATCGCGGCCGGTCTTTCCCCACTGAAGCCGGAACGTGCGGCAAGAGCGGCTGGACGCTTGCTGCTCCAGGAACTGGACCGACTTTCAGCGGCTGGCGAGTCCTTCGCTTTGGAAAGTACCTTGAGCGGACTCACCTACGTGGAACGGCTGAAGCGCCTGAAGCAACAGGGGTATGACGTGGAGGTCATTTTCCTGCGGCTGAAAACCCCGGAACTGGCCGTGAAGCGCGTGGCGCATCGCGTCAAGCAGGGTGGTCATCATGTGCCTGAGGCTGATGTCCGTCGGCGCTTTTTCCGCGGCCTGCATAACTTTGAGCTATCCTACAAACCGCTGGCCGACAAATGGGCCATGTTTGAGAACTCTGGAGCTACGCCGATCCTGATCCAGCGCCACCCATGAGCAGGGCCAAGCAAAAGACTGAAGCGGACGACTACTTCGCCACGATCACCCGCGCCCTGAAGCGTTCCGCCAAGGAAGCCCGCCGCGTGGCCAGGATGCACGGCACCAAGGTGTGGGTGATGAAGGACGGCAAGATCGTGGGGCTGGAGCCCTGAGGCCCGCCCCCGGTCCGCCATACCTTCGGGACCATGGCCGAGCCCGGCAAGCCCGAGATCCGCTTCGAGACCAAGGAGGAGAGCAACGCCCGGCGCGAGCGGGAGTTCCTGGCCCTGAGCCCGTGGGAGCGCTTGAAGAGCTTCCTGCGCGACATCGAGCTGAACCCGCCGGCCGAACACGAACGGGGCGAGGCCAAGGGCAACTTCATCATCCGCAAGCGCGACCATGCGGGCCAAGGCTGAAGTGGAGACCGTGCTGGCCGCGCGAGGAGGGTGGGTGGTCGTTCCATTGGCGATGCTGATGGGGAGAGGGTGCAGGCCAACACCTAGTTTCGGCGGGTGCCTCGTACCGCCGCGTTCGCGCTGCTCGCCGCCTTCGCCCTCAGCGTGCTGGTCCGCCTGCCGCAGCTGGACCGGCCATTGAGCAAGAACCACGAGTTCTGCACCGCCCTGGTCCTCATCGTGCAGGAAGTGTGGCGGCAGGACGGGTTCCTGCGCCACCATGGCTGCCCGGCGGTCACTTGGCCCCACCCTGGCGACCGCGGGGTCACCGGCCTGCACTACGACCTCACCGAGGCCGACGGCATCTACTACTACCTCTCGCACCTGCCCCTGGCCTACTGGGCCCCGGCCGCCGTGTTCGCGCTGTCGGGCACCGCGCCCACCGCCCTGGCCCTACAGCTCGTCAACCTCCTCCTGCACGCCCTCACCGCCTGGCTGCTCGCGGCCTTCCTCGCGCGCATGCAGGCCCCCGACCCGCGGCGCTGGACGCTCGGCGTGGTGGCCGCCACCCTCTACCTGCTGATGCCGGCGCCACTGTGGTACCACGGCAACGTGTATATGAGCGACATGGCCGCGCAGCTGCCCTGGGCCTGGTGCCTGCACGCCTTCGCCGGCCTGTGGCGCGCTCCACGGCCGTCCTGGCGGTGGGCCCTGCCGCTGCTGGCCGCCACAGCCACCCTGGCCGCCACCGAGTGGGTGGCCGCCTTCGTGGTGCCCGTTTTGGCCGGTCTGTTCCTGCTGCGCTGGAGGAAAGAGGGGGAGGCCGCGTGGGGGCGGGCCGCCCTGGCCCTGGTCGCCGTGGCCGCCGTGGTCACCGGGCTGTGCCTGGGCCTCTACGCCTCGGTGGTGGGTGCCGATGACCTGTGGGCCTACTACCTCCATCGCTACGCCGAGCGGGGCGTGATGCCGGGGGAGGCGTCGGCCGGTGTGGGCGACGGCCTGGCCCACATGGGCCGCAACCTCCTCACCGCCTGGGGGCCGCTGCTGTTGCTGCTGGCGGGCACCGTCCTGCTCGCCCGGCCGCGCTGGCGGCCCCTGCGGACCGTACTTGTATCGACCCTCCTGCCCGCGGCGCTGTACCTGCTGGTGTTCACGCGCTACGCCATCCACGAGTTCGCCCTGCTGAAGCCGGGCTTCGCGCTGTGCACCGCCGCGGCATGGGCGCTGGTGGCCTTCGCCCGCGAGCGACCGGCACGGCTCCTGTGGCCCCTGGCCGCCACCGTGCTGCTGGGCGTGCTGGCCTACACCCGGCTCAACCGCCCCGGCGATGGCCGGTCCACCGGTACTCCTTACGCCATGGCCTGGGAGCAGGGCCGCGTGATCGCCCACCTCGCGCGGCCGGACGAGGTGGTGCTGCTGCAAGGCATCCCCTCGGAGCCGCAGCTGCAGTGGTACGCCCGCCGCAATACCCGCCCCGTGGCCGACGAAGCTGAGGCGGTCCAGGTGCTCCACGAACTGGGCGCAACGCGCGCGCTGCTGGTGCAGGCCACGGCCCATGGCCTCACCGCCCGGCGCCTGTCCCGGCCCGGCTCAGAGGCCGAAGTGGTAGCCCAGGGAAAAGGCGACCGGTAGGGGCTCGGCGCGCAGGTCCACCACCGGGTCGGCCTTCACGCGCTCCAGATCGTCGTTGAACTCCGCCGAGCGGAACGGCAGGAACACCGCCAGCTGCAGGTGTCCGCTGCGCCGCCGCGGATGGATCTCGAGCCCCAAACCCGCCGACGGACCGTAGTACGTCTTCGTGTACTCCTCATCGTTCCGGATGTTGATCACCCCGTTGTAGCCGTACAACCCCACCAGATACGGGCAGAACCGCTTCTTCGGCAGCATGCGCCAGGCCGCGCCGGCGTTGATGCCCGCCCCGTTCAGGTTGTAGCCCACGCCCAGCAGCAGGTTCAGCATCGGCAGAGGACGCCCGCTGAGCTGTGCGCCCAACCCGCCGAAGTCCAAGCCCAGGCCCGGTCCGATGGTGATGGTGGCGGGCTCCACCCGGTCGGTGGCCGCCTCTTGGGCGCGCAGCGCCATGGACAGCAGGAGCAGGACGATCGGCAGAGGCCACCGCATGCTGTGAAGGTAGGCCGCCCGCCCACGCTGCGGATGCCCGTTGCCGGTGCCGGAACGGCCGGTCCTCTCACCCCTCAGCCCGGCCGCTTGATCTCGAAGTCCTCCAGGAACTTGGTGGTGAACTCCCCGGCGCGGAACTTCTCGTTCTGCATCAGCTGCAGGTGGAAGGGGATGGTGGTGTGCACCCCCTCGATCACGTACTCGCTCAGGGCCCGCTCCATCTTGGTGATGGCCTCCTCCCGCGTCTGCGCGCTCACGATCAGCTTGCCGATCATGCTGTCGTAGTTCGGCGGGATGGTGTAGCCGGCGTAAACGTGCGTGTCCACCCGCACCCCGTGGCCGCCCGGGCTGTGGTAGCTGGTGATCTTGCCGGGCGTGGGCCGGAAGTTGTTGAAGGGGTCCTCCGCGTTGATGCGGCACTGGATGCTGCAGCGCGTGGGCTCGTAGTTGAGGCCGCTGATGGGGATGCCGGCGGCGATCTTGATCTGCTCGCGGATCAGGTCGTAGTCGATCACCTCCTCGGTGATGGTGTGCTCCACCTGGATCCGGGTGTTCATCTCCATGAAGTAGAAGTTCCGGTCCTTGTCCACCAGGAACTCCACGGTGCCCACGCCCTCGTAGTTCACGCTCGCGGCGGCCTTGATGGCGGCCTCGCCCATCTTCTTGCGCAGCGCCTTGGTCATGAAGGGGCTGGGCGTCTCCTCCACGAGCTTCTGGTGGCGGCGCTGGATGCTGCAGTCGCGCTCGCTCATGTGGCAGAAGGTGCCGTACTGGTCGCCGGCGATCTGGATCTCGATGTGGCGCGGCTCCAGGATGTACTTCTCCATGTACATGCCCGGGTTGCCGAAGGCGGCACCCGCCTCCTGGCTCGCCTTCTCGAAGGCGTCCTGGAACTCCTCCTCCTTCCACACCAGGCGCATGCCCTTGCCGCCGCCGCCGGCCGTGGCCTTCAGGATCACCGGGTAGCCGATGCGCTTGGCCTCTTTCTTGGCCACGGCGATGTCGGTGACAAGTCCCTCGGTGCCCGGCACCACCGGTACGCCGGCCTTGATCATGGTGGCCTTCGCGGTGGCCTTGTCGCCCATGGCCTCGATCTGCTCGGGCGTGGCACCGATGAACTTGATGCCGTGCTTCTGGCAGAGCTTGCTGAACTTGGCGTTCTCGCTCAGGAAGCCGTAGCCGGGGTGGATGGCATCGGCGTTGGTGATCTCGGCGGCCGCGATGATGCGCGGCATGTTCAGGTAGCTCTCCTTGCTCACGGCCGGGCCGATGCAGACGGCCTCGTCGGCGAAGCGCACATGCAGGCTTTCCTTGTCGGCGGTGGAATAGACCGCCACCGTCTTGATGCCCATCTCGCGGCAAGTGCGGATCACGCGGAGGGCGATCTCGCCGCGGTTGGCGATGAGGATCTTCTTGAACATGGGATGCTTCCGGTCTGGTTCAACACAGAGGCACGGAGGACACGGAGAAGTCGAACATCACCACGGCCGACTGAGCTGAGGGGGTGCCTGCGTGCCTTTCTGGCATTCCTCCGTGCTCTCTGTGCCTCTGTGGTGAATAGGCTAAGACGGATCGACAAGGAACAGTGGCTGATCGTACTCCACGGGCTTGGCATCGTCCACCAGCACCTTCACGATCTTGCCGGAAACGTCGCTCTCGATCTCGTTGAAGAGCTTCATGGCCTCGATGATGCAGATGGGCTTGCCCTTCTCGATGCTGTCGCCCACGTTGACGAACACCGGTTTGCCAGGGCCCGCAGCGCGGTAGAAGGTGCCGATCATGGGCGCCTTCACCGTCACGTAGCGGCTTTCCTCCTTGGCGGGGGCCGGCGCTGCTGGGGGTGGGGCCGGGGCTGCCACCGGAGCGGCCGCCACCGGAGCGGGTGGCGCATAGACCGGGGCCGGTGCGGCGATCACCTGCACCTCCTTCCTGCCCGCCGGGGTCTTGATCGTGATCTTGAAGTCCTTCTGCTCGATCTCCACCTCGCTTACGCCGCTCTTGGCGACGAACTTGATCAGCTCCTGGATCTGCGCTAGGTTCATCGGTTCGCTCATTGTTCGTTCAGCCGTTCCGGCGGTCGGTCGGCCGCCAAAGGACCGCCAATGTATCACGTCCCGGGGTTCACCCCCCGTAGGCCCATTTCAGGTACACCGCCCCCCAGGTGAATCCGCCACCGAAGGCGCTGAGGATCAGGTTGTCACCCTTCTTCAATCGGGGCTCCCATTCCCACAGGCACAGGGGCAGCGTGCCCGCCGTGGTGTTGCCGTACCGCCCGATGTTGATCATCACCTTGCTGTCGTCCAAGCCCATGCGGCGCGCCGTGGCGTCGATGATGCGCAGGTTGGCCTGGTGCGGCACCAGCCAGGTGATGTCCGCCGCGGTGAGCCCGTTGCGCTCCATCACCTGGGCGCTCACGTCGGCCATGTTGGTGACGGCGAACTTGAACACGGACTTGCCCTCCTGGAACACGTTGTGCTCGCGCGCCTCCACCGTGCGGATGGTGGCGGGCTTCACCGAGCCGCCCGCCTTCTGGTGCAGGAACTGGCAGCCCGAGCCATCGGCGTGCAATGCGCTGTCCAGGATCCCGAGGCCCTCCTCATTGGGTTCCAGCAGCACCGCACCCCCGCCATCCCCGAAGATGATGCAGGTGGCCCGGTCCTGGTAGTCGATGATGCTGCTCATCTTGTCGGCGCCCACCACCACCACCTTGCGGTATTTACCCGATTCGATGAACTGGGCTGCGACCGTAAGGCCGTAGAGGAAGCCGCTGCAGGCCGCCATCAGGTCGAAGCCCCAGGCGTTCTTCGCGCCGATCCGGTCGCAGATGATGTTCGCCGTGGCCGGGAACTGGTGGTCCGGCGTCACCGTGGCGCAGATCAGCAGGTCGATCTCCTTGGGGTCGATCCCCCGCTTCTCACAGATGGCCTGCACGCTCCGCACCCCGACCTCCGAGGTGCCCACCCCTCGGTCCATGATGCGCCGCTCCTTGATGCCCGTCCGTTCGGTGATCCACGCATCGTTGGTGTCCACCATGTGCTCCAGGTCGTGGTTGCTCAGCACCCGGTCGGGCACCCAGCCATGCACGGCGGTGACGGCGGCGGTGATGCGGCGGCTCATACCAGCGCTTCGCGGATGCGGTCGTTCAAGCGGCTCTCCACCACGTCGCGGGTGAACAGGACCATGTTCTTGATGGTGACCTCGTTGCTGATGCCGTGGCCGATGATGACGTTGCCGTTCACGCCCAGCACGGGCAGGCCGCCGTAGTTCTCGTAGTCGAACCGGTCGAAGAAGGGCTCGTGCACCCCGCGCAGCTTCAGCAGGTCGTGGAAGGCTTCCACCGCCTTCAGCACGATGTTGCCCGTGAAGCCGTCGGTGACCATCACGTCGGCCTTGTCGTTGAAGAGGTCGCGCCCTTCCACGTTGCCGATGAAGGTGTACTGCGTCTGCTCCTTCATCAGGCCGTAGGCGGCCAGGGCGGTGGCGTTGCCCTTCTTGTCCTCCTCGCCGATGTTGAGCAGGGCCACCTTGGGTTCGTCGATGTGGTACACGTGCTTGGCCAGCAGGTGGCCCAGCAGCCCGAACTGGGTGAGGACGTCCGGCTTGCAGTCGGCATTGGCCCCCACGTCGAGCATGATCCCGTACTGTCCGTTCTCTTTGGGCACCACACTGGGGATGCACGGGCGGATGATGCCCGGGATCGGTTTCACGCTCAGCACGGCGCCCACCAGCATGGCGCCGGTGTTGCCCGTGCTGGCGAAGGCGTCCAGCCGGCCGGCCTTCATCAGCCCGAAGCCCAGGCTGATGCTGCTCTCCGGCTTCGACTGCAGCGCCTTGGTGGCGCTGTCCTGCATGGTGATGTCGTTGTGGCTGGCCACCACCTCGAAGCGCGCGGGGTCCACGCCCTCACGGGCCAGCCCGGCGGCGATGGCCTCCGGGTCGCCGATCAGCACCAGCTGCACGTCGGCCGGCAGCTCGCGGGCGGCCATGACGGCTCCCTTCATGGGCACTTCGGGCCCATGGTCGCTGCCCATGATGTCCAGTCCGATCCTCATCGTGGCCGGAAGGCGCGAAGAAAGCTCACCGGTGGGTTCACTCGGCGGCCGTGCCGCTCACCACCACCTTGCCGCGGTAGTACAGGTCCTCGCCCACCTTGTAGGCGCGGTGGCGCAGGTGCATCTCACCCGTGTTGGGGTCCTTGCTCACCGTGGGGGTGCCGGCGCGCTGGTGGGTGCGCCGCTTCATGGTGCGGGTCTTGGAATGGCGTCGCTTCGGATTGGGCATGGCTCAGGAGTTCAGGTCAGCGGTTGTCTTTCAAGGCGTTGAGCGCGGACCAGCGCGGGTCGTTCCCCGCCGGGCCTGCGTGCTGTTCGTTCAGGATGGAGTCCACGGCCGGGTCGCACCCGCCCGGGGCGTGCACGCGCCGGGCCGGCAGTGCCAGCCGCAGGCACTCGTACATGGGGTGGCTCAGCTGGATCGCATGGTCCGCCGGGTCCAGGCCGATCACGTCGTCGTCCCCGTCGAAGCGCTGCCGGCCGTTGAGGTGGTACACCTGCCGGAGCTTGCCGTCCACAGGCTGGTCCAGCGGGGCGTTGCAGTGGTCGCAGTCCATGCGCACGGTGCCCGCGATGTGCAGATCGGCCACCAGCAGGTTGGGGTTCTTGTCCAGCTTGACGTCCACCGTGCAGGCCCCGCCATGCAGCTCCTCGTCGGCCGCGGCGGCGAAGAAGGCATCGTCCAGCACGAACCGGAAGTCGTGCAGGCCGTCCTTCAGCCCGACGAATTCGATGGAGTGGTCCTTGAGCGCTTGCACGGCGGTGCCCGTTCGGAAAACGAAGGGCAAATGTAGCGGATCGCCCCCGATCCAACAGGGTGTGGATAACCCCGTGCCGGTCAGGCGGGCAGCAGGTGGGCTGCGGCCCGCAGGAGCACCTCCTCCCTAAAAGGGGCGGCCATGAGCTGCGCCCCGAACGGCAGGCCCTGGCCATCGGTGCCCAGCGGCACGCTGATGGCCGGGTTGCCCGCCAGGTTGGCCTGTACCGTGAAGATGTCCTGCAGATACATGGCGATGGGGTCGGCGGTCAACGCCCCCTGCTCGAACGCGGTGATGGGGCAGGTGGGCAGTAGGATCAGGTCGTGGTCGGCCAGGGTGCGCAGGGTGGCATCGCGGATCAGCCGGCGTACGCGTTGGGCCTGGGCGTAGTACGCGTCGTAGTAACCGGCGCTCAGCACGAAGGTGCCCAGCAGGATCCGACGCTGCACCTCCGGGCCGAAGCCCTCGCTGCGGCTCAGGCGGTAGGTCTCCTCCACCCCTTTGGCGGCCTTGCTGCGGTGCCCGTAGTGGATGCCGTCGAAGCGGGCCAGGTTGCTGCTGGCCTCGGCCGTGGCGATGATGTAGTACGTGGGCACCTGGTGGTCCAGCAGGGGCAGTTCGGCGGGTTCCACCCGGTGGCCTTCGGCCTGCAGGCGCTCCACCAGGGCGGTCATCGCCTCGCGCACCGCCGGGGCCACCCCGGGGCGCTCCACGCATTCGCGGTAGTAGGCGATGCGCAGGGTGCCGGGATCGCGCAGCGTGACGGGCGGGGAGGGCCGGGCGCTGGTGGTGCTGTCCAGCGGGTCCTGCCCGGCCATGGCGTTGTACACCGCCGTGGCATCCTCCACCGTGCGGGCGAAGGGCCCGATCTGGTCGAAGCTGCTGGCGAAGGCGATGAGGCCGTAGCGGCTCACCCGGCCGTAGGTGGGCTTCAGCCCCACCGTGCCGGTGAAGGAGGCGGGCTGCCGGATGCTGCCGCCCGTGTCGCTGCCCAAGGCCGCATGCACGATGCCGGCGGCCACGCTGGCCGCGGCGCCACCGCTGGAGCCGCCCGGCACCCGCGTGGGGTCCAGCGGGTTGGCCACCGGCCCGTAGGCGCTGTTCTCGTTGCTGCTGCCCATGGCGAACTCGTCGCAGTTGGTGCGGCCGATGATCACCGCGCCGGCCGCCAACAGCCGTTCCACCACCGTGGCGCTGTAGAGGCTCGTGAAGCCCTCCAGGATGCGGCTGGAGGCCCCCACTCGGTGGTCCTTGTAGCAGATGTTGTCCTTGATGCTGAGCATCAGCCCGGCGAGCGGTCCGGCCGTGCCTTGGCGCACCGCGGCATCCACCCGGTCGGCCTGCGCCAGCGCGCTCTCCTCGAAGAGCTCCAGAAAGGCGTTGAGGTGGGCCTGCCGCCGGGCCTCGGCGAGCGCCGCCTCGGTGAGGGCGCGCACCGTGGTCCCCGAGGCCATGGCCTCCCGGGCCTCACGCAGGGTGCGGGTGGGGCGCATCAGCGGATCGGCAGGCTCAGCGCTTCTCGTCCGAGGGCGCGTCTCCTTTCTGCGCGTCCTTGAACTCCTTCATGCCCTTGCCCAGCCCGCGCATCAGTTCGGGGATCTTCTTGCCGCCGAACAACAACAGCAGCGCCAGAACGATGAGGATGATCTCCCACATGCCGAGTTTCATGGTCGTTGGGCGGGCGTCCGGTGGTGTGGGGCGCTGGCCGCCACAAAAGTAGCCCGATCGGGGCTTCCCCTCAGGGCTGTGCGAGCCAGGGCGAGGGGTCCACCTTCACCAGGCCCTCGGCCGTCACCTTCCAGATCTCCACGTGCGCCACGGCCGTACCCTCTTCGCTGAGCACCGTGCCCACCGCCTGCTTGGTGTCCACCTTCTGGCCCTTGGCCACCGCCACGTCGCGCAGGTTGCTGTACACCGTGCGGTAGGCCCCGTGGGTGACGATGACGGCCTTGCCCGCCCCGGGGATCACGATCACACTGCTCACCTCCCCGCGGAACAAGGCCCGGACCGAGGCGCCCTTCTCGGTGGTGATGTCGATGCCGTTGTTCTCGATGACGATGCCCTTGAGCACCGGGTGCGGCTGCTTGCCGAAGCGGCTGGTGATGACGCCCTTGGCCACGGGCCACGGCAGCCGCCCCTTGTTCTTCTCGAAGTCGGCGTTCAGCTCCCGCGCTTCGGGGGTCAGTGTGAGGTCGAGCTTGCCGCCCTTGCTGGTGGTGCCGCCGGCCTTGGGCTTCAGTTCGGCCTCGATGGCCTTGCGGATGGCGGCGTCCAGGTCGCGTCGCTGGCCTTCCTGCTTGCGAAGCGTGCTCTTCAACCGGCTCTCCTCCTTGCGCAGCTGCGCGAGGGTGGTCTCGCGACCGTCCTTGTCGCGGTCCAGCCGCGCACGTTCCTGCTGTTGCTCGCCGAGCAGGGACGTCTTCTCACTGCGCAGGTCGCGCAGGCGGGCGATGCGGGCCTCCAGGTCGGCCTGGGTGGCGGTGATCTGCTCCACCTGCCGGCGGCGGTGCTCGGCCAGCTGGTCCAGGTA
Organism: Flavobacteriales bacterium; assembly: GCA_016713875.1. NCBI lineage: Bacteria > Pseudomonadati > Bacteroidota > Flavobacteriia > Flavobacteriales > Flavobacteriales bacterium. The sequence goes on along the minus strand of JADJOI010000003.1, from coordinate 2,983,444 downwards.
GCGGCTGCGCTTCCAGGCCTGCTGGAAGCTCTCGGCGGCGAAGAGGTAGCTGAGGCGGTCGTAGGCGCTGCGGTTGCGGTAGGCATAGTGCAGCATGCGGCCGTATTCGCCGCGCAGCACGCCCAGGTCCTCCTCCAGGGCCTTCACCACCGCCTCGTCCTCGGCGATGCGTTGGTCGGCCTCGCGCACCTCGCCGCCCAGCGTGGCGATCAGCTCCTGGCGCGTCCGAAGTTGCTGGTCCAGGAGCTGCAGCTGCCGTTCGGCGCTCTGCTGTTCCTTGCGCGCCTGCTCCAACAGGGTGTTGGTGGTGCGGATCTGCTTGTCCAGCGCATCGCGCTTCTTCTCCAGCTTCTTGCGGTCCTGCGCCGCACCGGGCACCAGCAGCAGCAGCAGCAGCAGGCCGGCGAGCAGGCGCCTACTCCATCGGGACGAACTTCTCCGGCACCCGGAAGGGGAGCTGGAGCGGACCGATGGTGTCGATGCGGGTGAGCTGCAGGGTGCCTGAGGCATGGCGGACCGGGTCGGACAAAGAAAGGGAGATGCGGTGGGGGAAGGGTGGCGCTTCGCCCGTGCCGACCTCCGCATAACGCACATCGGCGTGTTGATCGCGTGCCAGGTCGCTCACCAGCACACGCACCACCCGGAAGCTATCGGGCTCCACCCAGTAGCGGAACACGACGGCCTCGCGCTCGCCCGCTTTGCGCAGGGTGCGCTCCAGGCGCCGCTCCTTCATGTCGCGGTCGTCGGCCAGCGTGTCCCCGGGCAGGATGTCCTCCGCGGCCCGCACGAAGCGGCGCTTCTCCCGGCTTGTGAGCACATAGTGTCCATCCTCGCGGTCGACGCGGTACTTCTCCCGAGGGTCCAGCCCGATGGGCCGCCCCAGCAGCGCCTGCTGCAACAGGTCCAGGTCCGGATCGATGCCGAACCGCGCCCAGGCATTGTCGCGACCGCCCACGAAATAGGTGTCCTTCAGGCGGTCGAGCACCTTCACGCTGTCCACCGTCACCAGCGCACGGGCCACCTCGATGCCCAGCGCCGGAGTGATGCTCACCCACAGCGCGCTGTCGGTCACCAGGCGCACGGCACTGCGGAAGGAGCGGGACGCATCGGGCATCACCAGGTCCACATCGGCCTTGGCGCTGAAGTAATGCACATCGGCCGGCAGGGCGGCGAGCGCGTTCTCCACCACCTTCTCCGCCGACCGCAGGGGCAGCTCACGGTCCGCCTGGAACACCTGCTTCACCGGACGACAGCCCGGGCCAAGGAGCAGGAGAAGGCCGAGGATGCAGCGGAGGGGACGGGCGGCGGGCCGGGTCATGGGCCGCAGGTTCATTCGGCGGGCCGACCGGAGCTCACCTTGCTGCCGATGGCCTCACTGGCACCGCCCAGCGCCAGCGCCTTGCGCCACTGCTCCACCGCACCGGCGCGGTCGCCCAAGGCATAGAGGATGTCGCCGTAGTGCTCCACCACCTCGCCGCTGGTGGCGCCGCCGCTGGCCAGGGCCTTCTCGATCCAGGTGCGCGCCTCGGCATGGCGGCCCATGCGGTGCAGCACCCAGGCGAAGGTGTCCTCGAAGGAGGTCTGGCCCGGGGCCAGCTTGTTGCTCTGCTCGCTCATCTCCCGGGCTCGCTCCAACTTCTCGCCGCGCAGGCTCAGGTAGTAGGCGTAGTTGTTCAGCGTGGTGGCGTTGCGCGGGTCCAGGCGCAGGGCCTGGTCGAAAGCCTCGTCGCTGCGGTCGTGCCGACCCGCGCTGTGGTAGGTGTCGCCCAGGCTGGTCCAGAACGAGGCCAGCAAGGGGTCGTTGTCCACCACCAGGTCGCGGCCCGTCACCAGTGCCTCGATGGCCGGGTCGTAGGCCTTCAACTGGGACTGGGCGATGCCCAGGTAGAGCCACGGTTCGGGGCTGGTGGGAAAGAGCTCGGCGGCGGTCTGGGCGTCATCGCGCAGCGCCGCGTGGTCGCCGGCCTGCAGGTCCATCTGCAGCACCTGCATCCAGATGGGGAACTTGTCCTTCTCATGCACCAGGGCCTTGCGGAACGCATCGCGCGCCTCCGGGATGCGCCCGTCCCGCATCAGGAAATCGCCGCGGATGGTGCTGGGCTTGCCGCTTTCGGGGTGCGTGCGCTCCAGCACGTCGATCAGCGTGTAGGCCCGCCGCACCAGGTCCTTGTTGTCGTCGGTGCCACCGGTGCTCATCTCGAAGAATCCGAGCAACACCTGCATCTTGGGGTCCACGTCCAGGTCGGGGTCGCCGAAGGCCAGCCCCAGCTGCTCGAAGGCGGGGTCCATATCGCCCTTGGCGTAGTAGTGCTCGGCCAGGGCCAGCCGCGTCATGCTGTCGTCCGGGTCGGCCTCCAGCACGCGGCGGTACAGCTCCAGGGCCTTCTCGCCCTCGCCCATCTCGTCGCACAGCTCGGCCAGCATGCCCAGATAGGCCACGTTGTCCGGGTCGTCCTTCAAGGCGGTCTCCAGCACCTCCCGCGCCTCCTGCAGCCTGCCGGCGTTGGCCAGCATGCCGTACTCCTGCGTCACCACCTCCTCGCCATTGCCCAGATGCGTGCGGATGTCCTTGAACACCTTGCGCGCCTCATCCGTGCGGCCCGCCATGGCCAGGGTGTGCGCCAGTTGGAAGCGGACCTCATGCCGCTCGGGCCAGCGGTCCACGATGCCTTGGAAGGTCTCGGCCGATCGGTCCAACTGACCGTACTGCCCGTAGAGGTCGGCCAGCAGGAACCGATACCAGATGTTGTCCGGGTCGCCGGACTGCGCCTTCTTCGCCCAGGCGAGCGCTTCGGTGGGCCGCTGCTGCATGTGCAGCAGCTTGGCCATCTCGAACATGGCGGCGTGGTTGGCGGGGTCCAGCTTGATGCACTGCTCGAAGAGGGCGGTGGCCTTGCCGGGCTGGCCGTTCAACCGGGCCTGCGAGGCGTCCATGAACAGGCGCATCACCCGGGCGCGCTGGTCGCTGGCCTGCGTGTGGTCGCCGGGCTCCGCGTGGCCGCCGGCCGGCGGGGCGACGGTGGCCTGCCGCGTGCCCCCGCAAGCCGTGACCAGCACCAGCAGCAGGCTCAGGAGCGGGAGGGGATGGCGCATGCAGGGTCGGTTCGGGGAGGGGCGGATGCGGCTTGGTCGGCTCAAGATAGCCGGGGACATCGATCCCGCCGAGGGGTACAAAGGTCGCACATCCGGCGCCCGTTCACCCAGCGGTGGCGTCGTCGCCCAGGCTCAGGTCCATGGCACGGCCGGTCACGCTCGCGCGTTCGCCGATCATGCTGTTGGCGATCACCGCGTCCTGTACACGCACCCCGCCCCGCAGGATCGAGTCGCGCACCACGCTGCCGCTGATGCGGGCCCCCTCCTCGACGCTCACGTTCGGGCCCACGATGCTGTTCGCCAGCTCCACGCCGTCGCCGATGAAGCAGGGCGGGATCACCACGCTGTTCACCGCCTTCATGCTCTTGCTCACCAGGGCGGGGTCGTCCTTCATGAAGCCCAGCACCTTGGTGTTGGTGTCCACCATGGCGTTCTTGTTCCCGCAGTCCATCCACACGTCCACCGCGCCGGCCTTGAAACGAGCGCCCTTGCGCTTCATGTTCTCCATGGCGTTGGTGAGCTGGTACTCGCCCTTCTCCTTGATGTCGTTGTCGATGAGGTATTGCATCTCGGTGCGGAGGCGCCCGCCATCGGCGAAGTAGTAGATGCCGATGATCGCGAGATCGCTCACGAACACCTGGGGCTTCTCCACGAATTCGGTGATGATGCCCTGGTCGTCGCGCTTCACCACGCCGAAGGGGCGCGGGTCGTCCACCTTGTTCACCCAGATCACGCCGTCGCAGTCCTTGTCCAATTCCAGCTGCGCGCGGAAGAGGGTGTCGGCGAAGGCCACGATGATGCGGCCGCTCAAGGCGCTCTCGGCGCAGAGGATGGCATGGGCGGTGCCGTGCGCCACTTCCTGGTAGTGGATGCTGCCCTTGGCCCCGATCGCTTCGGCGATGGCCACCAGGCCCTGCTCCACCTTGGCGCCGAAGCTGGGGTGCACGATGTAGGCCACCTCCTCCACGGGCTCCCCGGCCACGGCGGCCAGGTCCTCCACGAGACGTTGCACAATGGGCTTGCCCGCGATGGGCAGCAGGGGCTTGGCGGTGGTGTGGGTGTGCGGACGCATCCGCTTGCCCATGCCCGCCATGGGGACGATGATCTTCATTCGGCTTCTCTGCTCAGCGGACCCCGGTATGGCCGAAGCCGCCCGTCCCGCGATCCGAGCCGCGAAGGTCATCAACTTCCGCGAATGCGACCCTGACGTACGCCGCCACCACCAATTGGGCCACCCGCTCGCCGTCGTTCACCGTGAAGGGCTCGTGCCCGTGGTTGACCAGCAGCACGCCCACCTCGCCGCGGTAATCGGCATCGATGGTGCCGGGGCTGTTGAGCACTGTGATGCCGTGCTTGAAGGCCAGGCCGCTGCGGGGGCGCACCTGGGCCTCGGTGCCCTCGGGCAGTTCCAGGTACAGGCCGGTGGGGATCAGCGCGCGTTGGCCGGGGGCCAGCACGATCGGGGTCTCCAGGTTGGCGCGCAGGTCCAGGCCGGCGCTGTGCGGCGTGGCGTACTGCGGCAGGGGGTGCTTGCCTTTGTTGGTGATGCGGACCTCGGTAACCGCTGCGATCATGTTGGACATGGTGCGGCAAAGGTGGGGCGTCGGGCTACATTTGCTCATCGACCATGAACCACACACTACAAGTCATCATCGAGCACGACAAGGACGGCTACTTCGCCTACGTGCCAGAGCTGAAGGGGTGCCACACCCAAGGCGATAGCCTCGATGAGGTGATGAAGAACATCAAGGAGGCAATCGACTTGTATTGGAGTACGCTGCGTCCGGCCGAGATCAAGCGCATTGCCAAGCGACGCGTCTTCACCACGTCAATGCCGGTAAGCGTTGGCTAAGCAAGTAGTTCTCACAGCGAAGGAGGCGGAGAAACTCCTCTTTAGAGCAGGGTTCGAGTGGGTTCGCAGCAGCGGTGGGCATCGGATCTACATGAAGGGGAATGTCCGCGTGGTTCTGCCCTTCCATGCAGGGAAGTCATTGCATCCGAAGATCGTGAAGGAGGTGCTTGAGGCTATTGGGAACGATTAGCAATGACCATAAAGCGAATCCCCAAGACCGGAAACGCGATTTGTTTCGTACTGGCATCGTTACTGGCGGCCCCATCGCTTGGCCAGCTATCCGCTCTGCGTGGAACGGTGAAAGAGGTGACGAAGGAGCCCATCGTCGGGGCTAGCGTGACTCTTTTGGACAGCCTTGGCAGAATCGTGAAGGAGACCGCGTCCGCAAGTGACGGGAGGTATCATTTCGAACCGGTTGAACCAGCATCCTACGCCATCCGTGTTGAGCAGGCCGGATATCAGGAGTGTCAGCAGATCGGCATTTTGGTGAAGGAGAAGACAATCACATTTGTTGACCCAGTACTAAAGCCGATCGGGTGGAAGCCACCCAAGACCAAGCGTCGCAAGCGCTAGGATTGGATCGAAGTACGCTCTAGCCGCCAGACGAGCGCAAGGAATCCGGTCAAGAACAGAACCCTCACGAGGATGATATCGCCTCGGTGTATGCTCATGAGCAGTGAAATATACCACAGCACCGCCGCCCCCGCCATGTACCCCAGCACGCGCGTCACGTTGTACGGCACCGGATAGTGCTTCTGCCCCCACGCGTAGCTGATCGCTGCCATGCTCGCGTAGCAGATCAGGGTGGCCCAGGCCGCGCCCATGTAGCCCATGCTTGGGATCAGCGCGAAGAGGCACACAAGTGTGATCGCGGCGCCCACGATGCTGATGGTACTGCCCGCGCGCGTGCGGTCGGTGAGCTTGTACCACACGCTCTGATTGTAGTAGATGCCGAGGAACACGTTGGCGAGCATCAGGATGGGCACCACGCGCAGGCCCGCGTGGTAGGCCTCGTTCGGGATGAACCACTTGAAGAGGTCGAGGAAGAGCATCACCAGCAGGAAGGCGCTCATGCACACCGCCACGAACACGTTCATGATGCGGGCGAAGGTGGCCGCGCTGTTCTTCTCCTTGGCGTGGCTGAAGAAGAAGGGCTCGGCGCCCATACGGAAGGCCTGGATGAAGAGCGTGATGAGCACGGCCAGCTTGTAGCACGCGCCGTAGATGCCGATCTGCTCATCGGCGATGTCGGCGGGCAGCAGGTACTTCAGCACGGCACGGTCGGCGGTCTCGTTCACCATGCCGGCGAGGCCCGCGATGGCGAGTGGTGCCGCGAAGACGAGCATGGGGCGCAACAAGGTCTTGTCGAATGCACCTAACCGTGGCCACTGCGGCACCAGCACCAGGAACTTCACCGCGCTGGCGATCAGGTTGATGAGGAACACATGCCCAACTCCGATGCTCGGATCGTGCGGCTTGGCGTAGGCGAAGAAGTACAGGCTGAGCGCGATGGTGACGACCACGTTCAGCAGGTTCACGGACACGAAGCGCCACGGACGGCCCTCGTTGCGCAGACGCGCCATGGGCAGTGCGGTCATGGCGTCGAGGCCCAGCGCGAGGGCGAGCATCAGCACCAGCTGGCCTTGCTCCGGGTAGCGGATGCCGCTGGCGATGGCATCGGGGAAGAGCGCGCACACCAGCGTGAAGAAGAGCGCGAGGCCCGCCACGGAGAAGAAGGCGGTGGCGTAGGCGCGCTTCGGGTCCAGCTCCTTGCGGTGCGCGAAGCGGAAGAAGGTCGTCTCCATCCCGAAGGTGAGCACCACGTTCACGAAGGCGGCCCAGGCGTAGAGCGAGGTGATGATGCCGAATTCCTCCGGGGCGAAGACGCCCTTGCTGGTGTACAGCGGCGTGAGCAGGAAGTTGAGGAAGCGCGCGACGATGCTGCTGAGCCCGTAGATGGCCGTTTGCCCGGCGAGTTTGCGGAGGACGCTCATGGGGTCAGTTCAACCACGGATGGACACGGATGCCAACAGTGGGATGAATGCCTGCATTCATCGGTGCCATCTGCGTCATCTGTGGATCACGCCCCCGTAAAATTCGCCTTCCGCTTTTCCATGAACGCGGTTGTGCCCTCTTTGAAGTCCGCCGTGCCGAAGCACTTGCCGAACTCCTCGATCTCGCGTTGCATGCCGTTCGCTCCCGGCTCATAGCCAGCGTTCACTGCGCGGATGGCGGAGGCCAGGGCGCTGGGGCTGTTCTTCATGATCGCGGTGGCCAGCTCGTTGCATTTCGCCAGCAGCTGGTCTTGTGCTACAACGTGGTTCACCAGTCCCCATAGCAGCGCCTCATCGGCTTTGATCATGCCAGCTGTGAAGATCATTTCCATGGCCTTGCCCTTGCCCACCAGGCGGGCGAGGCGCTGCGTGCCGCCGTAGCCGGGGATCACGCCGAGGCTCGTTTCGGGCAGACCGAGCTTGGCGTTGTCGCTCGCCACGCGAAGGTGGCAGCCCATCGCCAGTTCCAATCCACCGCCAAGGGCGAAGCCGTTCACCGCAGCGATCACGGGCTTGTTCAGGCGCTCCACATGGTCGAAGAGCTTGCGCTGGCCATCGGCGCTCAGCGCGCGTCCCTCCTCGATACTGAAGTGGGCGAATTCCTTGATGTCCGCGCCGGCCACGAAGGCCTTGGGCCCGCTGCCGGTGAGGATGAGCACGCGCACACTCCGGTCGGCCTCGGCCTCGTTCAGCGCGCGGTCCAGCTCGTCGATGGTGGCGCGGTTCAGCGCGTTGAGCTGGTCGGGGCGGTGGATGGTGATGGTGCGGATGCCGTCGGCATCGGCCACCAGGAGGTTGCTGTAGCTCATGCTCATCAGGCGCGATCCCGGGTCGGGCCGGGATGACGAGGCCAAATGTACCGGCCTAGCGGTGCACCGGCAGCTCCACGACGAACCGCGCACCTTCCCCCTCCGCGCTCTCGAACCACACCCGGCCGCCCGCCTGCTCCACCATGCGCTTCACCAGGGCCAGGCCCAGGCCCATGCCGCTGCTCTTGGTGGTGAAGCTGGGGGTGAAGATGCGCTCGCGCACCTCGGCGGGGATCCCGGCCCCGTTGTCGCGGACCTCCAGCACCGCGCGGTCGTCCACCTTCCGCGCGCTCACCTCGATGCGGCCCTCGCGTCCTTCGGGGATGGCCTGCACGGCGTTCTTCAGCAGGTTGTTCAGCACGCGAAGCATGTGCTCGCGGTCGGCCTCCACGATGAGCTCGGGCGCATCGTGCACCACGATCGACGTGCCGGGGGTGGCGTGGAACACCTCCACCGCCGCGCGCACCACCTCGCGCAGGTCGAGGCGTTCGGGACGTGCGGCGGGCATCTGCGCGAACTGGCTGAAGGCGCTGGCCACCCCGCTCAGCGCATCGATCTGCTGCACCAGGCCGGTGCTCAGCTTCTCGAGCTTCACCCGGGCATCGGGTGCCGCGGGGTCCCAGCTGCGCTGGAACTGCTGGATGCTGAGCTTCATGGGCGTGAGCGGGTTCTTGATCTCGTGCGCCACCTGTCGCGCCATCTCCCTCCAGGCGCTCTCGCGTTCGCTGCGCGCCAGTTTCTCGGCACTGGCGCGCAGCTCCTCCACCTTGCGGTTGTACACCTCCACCAGGCGGCCCACCTCATCCTCGCCCCGGTACCGCAGGGGCACGTTGGCGCCGGTGAGGGCCACGCGGGCCAGGCTCTCCTTCAGGCGGTCCAGCGGGCGTGTGGTCCAGTTGCTGATGAACACGGCCACGCCCACGCTCAGGGCGAAGAGCAGCACGAACAGGTTCACCACGGCCACGAGCACCGAGGCGCGTTCGCGGTCCTGCTGCGCCTGATCGGCGAAGGAGGGCAGGCCCAGGTAACCGAGCAGCACGCCCTCGTCGTCGCGCAGCGGCATGTACGCGGTGCGGTGCAGGGCCTTGCCCAGGGACTCGTCGTGCACGTAAGCGTTGGCGCCGCCCAGCACCAGTTCCAGGTAGGCCGCGGGGTCCATGCGGCGGCCCAGCAGGCCGGCGTTGAAGAGCTGCGGGCGCGATGAGGACAGAAGCCTTCCATCGCGCCGGTACACATGGATGTCGGTGAAGAACACGTTGCTCAAACGCCCGAGCAGATGGTCCAGGTAGGCGTCGGTGCTGCCCTTCAAGGGGCCCACGCCATCCAGCCGACGCTGCAGGTCGGCATGTACGCTGCGGGTCTTCTCCAGCAGCGCCGCCGTGCTGCGTTCCTCGTAGGAGCGCTCCAGCAGGCGACGCGCCCCGAGCCCGAAGAACACCAACCCCAGAAGCGTGAAGCCCACCAGGGCCAGGCGGACCTTGCCGGAGATGGTGAGCACGGGCAGGCCGTGGTTGCGCACCAACGCGCGAACCACGATGGCCGCGGCCAGCATCAGGCTCAGGAAGGCGAATAGGTAGCTGAAGCCCGTGGCGCTGTCCAACCAGCTGGTGGGCGGCACGCGCAGCACCACCAGGGAGCGCGCCGGGTCGCCGTAGGCGTGCGCGTCCGGCACGGTGCGCAGGCTGTCCCACAGCACCGGAAGGCGCCCCGCGCCCACCTGCTCCACCAACTGGCCGCCCTCGTACCTGCCCCGCTCATAGCGCTCCACGCGCTGGTCCAACGGGTCGCGGCCGGCCAGCAGCAACTCCGGGAAGCCGAGGCCTTCGGGCACTAGGCGGGGATGGAGCTCCAGGACCAGTTGGGCGGGCTCCAGGGTGTCCGCGGGCATCACGGCCAAGCGGGCATGCCGGTAGGTGCGTCCGGACTCATCGGGGGACTGATGCAGGTCGGGCATGTCCGCCGCGGCAAGCACCCGCAGCCCTTCGGTGAGCGGACCTGCACCGGCGGTGGGCAGGGCGGCGTCGGTGGCACAGCGCAGCCGCCCGTCCGTGCCGTAGGCGAAGAGCCGCACATCGTAGCGCTCCCAGTAGCCGGTGAAGCGCTCCTGCCGAACGGTGCGGTCCAGGTCGGCCGCCGTGCAGGCCGCCGTGTCGGTGAGCAGACGGTACAGTGCCGGGTCAGTGCGCAGGCTGGGGGCCACTTCGCGGAACAGCAGCTCCACCACGGGATCCTCTTGGGTGAGCAGGCGCTCGGCCACGGCCTGGCGGGTGCGCTCCTCCCGGGCCTCCACCGCCGTGGCGATCACCTGTGCGGTCAGCGCGGCGATGACCGCGAGGGCCAGCACGGCCTCGGTGAAGCCGGGCCTGCGATCGCGCACCGCCAGGGCGAGCAGCAGCAGGGGCAGTGGCCACGCGGCCTCCAACAGGCTTTGTGGCGGGTGCAGCAACCGGACGGTCGTGAGCAGGCCGAAGGCGAGCGCCAGCGCTACGGCGCTTCGTGCGAAGGGCTCTTCCCGGACGAGGCGGGACCACAGGTCGGCCACCAGGCACCAGGCCGCGAACAGCAGGGCCACCGCAGCGAGGGCCAGCAGGCTGTACCGATCGAAGGACTCAATGTGGCGCAGGTCCAGTTCGATCCGGCTGTCGCTCACCAGCCCGTACACGACGGCCGTGAGCTCATCGCCTAGCAGCAACAGACCCAGCGGCAGGGCCACGGCGCTCACGCGTCCGACCAGACCCGTCGGCAGGCGCTCTCGTCCGAACGCAGCGTGCACGTGCACCGCGGCCAGGAGCAACAGGATGGACTGCACGAGCAGGTCGCCCAACGAGCGCAGCCAGGCCGAGCTGGCGTACAGGCCGGGGTCGAAGAGGGTGAAGCCTCCCTGGTCGGGCAGCGTGCCCACGGCGATGCCCATCCACCGCAGCGCCCCCAACAGCGCCAGGAAGATCAGGGCGCCGGCCCATGCGCCAGCCGAACGTCGGAGCTGTTCGGCCAGACGCCAGCCCGCCACCACCACGAGCACCATGCCCAGGACCACGGCGAGGGACCGGGCCAGGGGCCAGCCCGCGCCCTGTGCATCGCCACCGCCGGTGACCGCGCGGAACATGACGGCCTCGCGTCCGTCGCGGATCACCGGACCCACGCCAGGCCCGGCCTCCGCCCACACGCCGGCCGGCGCCTCCAGTCCGGGATGAAAGCCGCGTTCGAGGTAGCGGTTCTCGATGGGCGGTGCGTACCACACCTGCCGAAGTCCGTGCACCTCCACATCGGCTTGTGCGATAGCGCGATGCAGGTAGATGCCGTCCGGCAGGCGCAGGTGGCCGGCCAGGTTATGCACCAAGGCGCTCCGCTCCACCGGTGACCGTCCGGTCCACCAGACCAGGCGATCGTTCCGCAGCACATAGAGCTCGATGCCGTGGCGTTCCGCCAGGTCCACCAGCCGGGCCCCCTGCGCGGTGGCCACCTGTTCGATGGGTACGTGGGCGATCTCCGCGGCCAGGTGCTCCACCTGCGCTTGCAATTCGGCATCGGCCGCAGTGATGCGGCGCTGCAGGCGTTCGGCGCGACGGTCGAGCGTGCTGTCCTCCGAAGGTCCGGGGACCCACCAGGGCAGCACGCACAGGAGCAGCCCGGCCGCGAGAGGGAGAAGGGTCCGGCGCATGCGCTCCGTGGGGCACAAGGCCCGCGCCAAAGTACGGCTCGCCTCACCGCTGCAGGACCACGCGCGCCACACGCACCTGCGCACCCTGCGTGCAACGCAGCGTGTAGGTGGCCGGCGGCAGACCGGTGAGGTCCAGGTCCACGCGCCCGGACACCGGTCCGGCGCTCATCCACACCACACGGCCTTGCGGGTCCATCACCTCCAGCGCCGCGGGCGCGGCTTGGTCGATGAGCACGTCCACGCGGCCATCGGTGGGGTTGGGGAAGATCACCAACCCGTTCGATGCGGCCCACCACGCGGACCGCTTCGGCAGGTCCGTCACCGTGCCATCGGTGTCCACTTGGCGCAGCATGTAGTAGTTGATCCCGCTCAGCGGATCGTGGTCCCACCATGCGTAGTCCTGCCGTTCCTGGCTGTTCCCGGCGCCATCCACACGGGTCAGGGTCTGCCAGGTGGCGGCGTCCGGGGAGCGCAACAGGTCGAAATGGGCATTGTTCCGTTCGGTGGCCGTGCTCCATCGGAGCTCGATGCCTTGCGGGGCACGCGCCTGTGCCTCGAACGCGATGAGCTCCACCGGCAAGGGCGTGGCGCTGGTGTTGATCGTGCCGAGCGTGAAGCGGCGCTGGTCGACCAGCTGGGTGATGCCGCTGAAGCGGTACAGGCCGCCGCCGATGGCCGTTGGAGGTCCGATGGGCGTCTCGTCCGCGAACACCCCGTCGTTGTCCGTGTCCACTAAAAGCCGGATGTCCGAGGTCACGATGGGGCTGAAGGCGTTCAGGTCGAAGTCCATCGTCACGCTGCCCACGTCCACGGCCGCGCCCGTGGGGCTCAGTTCGCTCACGCGCCACACCCGGAACCAGCGCCCCTGGATCCCCACGGGCAGGTCCACCGACCCCCAGGTGCCCAGGATGTCGTTGTTGTGACCCCACATGAGGAACTCGTTGTTGCCCAGATTGCTCGGAGAGTGGATGTGCACAACGCTGCTGCCGCGGGCGCTCGTGTGCTGGTTGCTGCCATCGATCCGCCCGATGCCGGCCACCTCGTGGTCGAAGTCGTTCGAGCCGGGATCGTCCATGCGGTACACCTCGTTCGCGCCCAGGGTCAGGCCGTACTTGGCCGCGAGGTAGTTGCTGATGATGATGCGCTGTGCGCTGTTCACCCGGCTGTTGTAGAAGACCAGCTCCGCGATGTCGCCGTCCAGGTTCCACCCTGCGGCGCCCGACGCATTGCCGATCCGCAGGGGTTGGTTGTTCTGCTGTGGCAGCTGCAACAGGTTCACGTCGGTGTAGATGCTCACGCCATTGCGGTACACCGTGCGCGAAGGGAAGAGCCCCAGGATCACGTTGTTGGTGTACTGCTCCATCGTGAAGGCCGGGCCGGTGACGTTGGCCACCGTGGTGGGCGCGCTGAACAGCGTGAAGATGTCGTAGATCGGCATCCGCATCGCATTGGTGGCGGTGCTCCACCAGCCGTAGTTGCAGGTGGTGCTGCTGCTCTTGGTGAACCACGCGTTGTTGTCCTTGGCGGCGTCCACGGCGTTCACCAGGAAGAAGTCCCAACCGTTGAGGTCGAGCGAGGCCGCATCGTTCACGAGCAGCTCGTCGTCCACCCCGTCGAAGTCGATGCTGGGGTAGCCGTTCTGCGAGGCCGCCACCAGCGCGGGCCGTCGCGTGGGCTGGCCGACCTGGAAGGCCGCGTGGTTGTTGTTGCCCGAGCGGTCGTTCCAGCTGTTCACCGCGGCACCGGTCGTGTTCACCCCGGCATCGGCGCTCAGCCACAGCACGTTGTTGGCCGCCGTGCCCACCCCGCCCGGTCCGGTCTGGGCGTTCACACGCCCCACCAGCAACACCAGCAACAGGGTGATCGGACGATGGCTCATGGGTGCACGGTCGCGCACGCTCCTACGGAGGCGGGTCGGAATTGTTCGACAAAGGTTCCGGGATCCGGACCTTCCTGTCAAGCTCCGACGACACGGAACGACGGCTGGTCGACGTCCGGGCGCAGTTGGTCGGTCCGTTGAGCGCTCCCGGCCAGGCGGGGTCCACTACGAGAAGAGCCCTGGATGCTGGAGGGTGCCCTCTGCTTCGTCACACGGGCTGGACCTTACCGGTGGAGCAGCACGGTGGACCGCGCAGGGGGGTCGGCGGACCGCACCTCGAGGTGGTAGACCCCTGCGGCGAGCCCCTGAAGATCAAGCACACAGGGCGACCCGCTGGACCGCAGGTCGCGGGTCCATACCACCCGACCATAGCAGTCCATCACGATCAGCTCGGTAGGGCCGACGACCGAGTGGTCGATGTGGACAAGGCCGGTGGTCGGGTTCGGGAACACGCGGAGGACAGGGCTGGGTCCTGGATGTTCGTCCGAACTTGTGCCGATATCCCCGTTCAACCGTGCCACGCGGTTGCGCCCGGTACCGTCGTAACTGATGAACTCGTCACCGACCAGGATCCCTCCATCCGGTTGAAGGTCGAAGCCCCAGACAGCATCATCCGCTCCTGCGCCCGGGTCGAAGGAGAGGTCCAAGCTACCGTCGGAATTCACGCGGGCCAGATTCTCGCGCCACATGCCGTCGTAGGTACTGAAAAACCCCCCGATCAGGATGCGACCATCAGGTTGAAAGAAAACGGAGTACACGAATCCATTCACCGCGGTCCCGGGATCGAAGGAGGTGTCGAGGCTGCCATCGGCGTTCAGCCGGGCGAACCGGCTGCGTGGAGTCCCGTTGTAGCTGTCGAAATAGCCGCCGATCAGGATCTTGCCATCGGGTTGAAGCGCAGTGGAGCGGACCCAACTGCTCGCCCCGGCTCCGGGGGTGAAGGTGACATCCAGGCTGCCATCCGCGTTGAGGCGACCGATGTGGTTGATCGGAGTGCCGTTGTAGGTGGTGAACCCCCCCCCGATCAGGATCTTTCCGTCGGGCTGTAGCGTGATGGCGCGTATTCGATCGTCCGCTCCGGTGCCGGGGTTGAAGGAGAGGTCCAAACTGCCGTCCGTGTTCAGGCGGGCGATGCGGCTGATCGGGGTGCCGTTGTAGGTGGTGAAGTCCCCCCCGATCAGGATCTGCCCATCGGGCTGCACGATGACCGCCGATACCCAGTCGTTCGGCCCGCTACCCGGGTCGAAAGAGGCATCCAGCGATCCATCCGCGTGCAGGCGTGCGACTCGGATGCGTGCGACGCCATTGAAACTGGTGAAATCGCCCGCGATCAGGATCTTCCCATCGGGCTGTACCGCAAAGGAATAGACCGACCCGTTCGTTCCTGTGCCTGGGTTGAACGAGAGATCGATGCTACCATCGATGTTCCGTCGGGAGACGTGATTGTGCCCTGTGAGATTATCATAGGAAAAATCATCCCCCACCAAGCTCTTTCCATCGGGTTGCACTACGATGGACCACACTGTGGCGTTCGGACCTGCGCCGGGGTTGAACGAGGCATCCATGTCGCCATCCGCTTCCAAACGTGCGAGGCGGTCGGGCCCCACGCCGTTGTAGTCGGTGAACCAGCCCCCGATCAGGACCTTGCCATCCGCCTGGAGAGCGACGGTTTCGACATCGTTGTTCGCTCCGGCCCCAGGGTCGAAGGAGGTATCCAAGCTACCATCAGCGTTCACGCGGGCGATGCGATTGCGCCCCACACCGTTGTAGTTGGCGAAGTCGCCCACGATGATGATCCTCCCATCGGCTTGCACGGCGATGGACGAGATCGTGGAGCTCGGTCCCGTGCCGGTATCGAAACCGGCATCCAACGTGCCATCGGCGTTCAGGCGGGCGAAGAAGTCGATCGGCGACCCGTTGAAGCTGTTGAACCATCCTCCGACCAAGATCTTTCCATCGGGTTGCAGGACAATGGACGTGATCAGAATGTCCGCTCCCGTGCCAATGTTGAAGGATGTATCCAGGCTGCCGTCCGCGTTCACGCGGGTGATGTAGTTGGTCGGTGTGCCGTCGTAGCTCGTGAAAACCCCTCCAATCAGGATCTTTCCATCGGGCTGTACAGTGATGGACCGGACCACCTCGTTCGGTCCCGATCCCGGGTCGAAGGTGGTATCCAAGCTGCCGTCATTGTTGATCCGGGCGATGTTATTCCGCAAAGTGCCGTTGTAGCTGCTGAAGTAGCCCCCGATCAAGACTTTCCCGTCGGGTTGCATGGCGAGACAGTACACCGTGCCGCTTGATCCCGTTCCGGGATCGAACGTGGTGTCCAAACTGCCGTCAACGTTCAGCCGGGCGATCCGGTTCCGGGCCGTGCCATTGTAGGTGGTGAATTTGCCGGCGATTAGGATCTTCCCGTCCGGCTGGAGAACGGTGGCATGGACTGCAAGACGCGCGCCATCGCCGTGGCCGAAACCTATGTCGGTCGCGTTGAAGCTGTGGTCGATGCTGCCCGGCTGGGCGGCGATGACGGCGCAGAAGAGCACCGCCGGGCCAAGGGTCAGTGTGCGGAACATGGTGCCGGAGCTTGGGGTGATGCGAGCGGTGTGATCCGGTGTACCGTTGGTCGACCCCGGAACACGTTGATCGCATCCCAAGGTCGAGGGTCGGCGCGGGCTCACGTGAAGGTAACGGTTCATCTCGAAAAAAGGCGTTGCTCGAGCAGGGCCCGTGGACGAGGCGGGCTCCACCGACCCTCGGCGACCACCGAGTCCTGGTCGAGGTCGATGCGGACCGGGCCCCACCATGGGGCCGAGGTGAACGGATCGGGCTCGGGGTCGAGGAAGAGGATGTCCGAAGCGGATCCCGGACCCGGCTTGGGCGCTTCCAATCCGGTGTGCCGACAAGCGGGCAGTAGCGCGCAAAGCAGCAGGCTGATCGGACCGATCCGATGTGCCCTGCGCCGTTCCATTCGTTGAAGGTATGGAAGCGCCAAGGATGCGCTCCATGGTCCGGCCCCCGGCGCTCTTGTTCCGCGCGTGAAGCTCCGGTCTGCGACGCCTTATCCCTTCAGGGCTTCGGCCCCGCCCACGATCTCCAGGATCTCGTTGGTGATGGAGGCCTGGCGCGCCTTGTTGTAGGTCAGCTTCAGGTCCTTCAGCAGGGAGTCCGCGTTATCGGTGGCCTTGTGCATGGCCGTCATGCGCGCACCATGCTCCGCCGCGAAGCTGTCCAGCAGCGCTTTGTAGAGCTGGATCTTCAGGCTCTTGGGGATGATCTCCTCCACGATGGTGCGCCGGTCGGGCTCCATGATGTACTCCCCGGTGGCGGCCTTCGCATCGCCGGGCGCCGCCGCGGGCAGCACCGGCAGGAACTGCTCGGTGGTGACCACCTGGGTGGCGGCGTTCTTGAAGCGGTTGTACACCAGCATCACCCGATCGTAGGTGCCGTCCGTGAAGCGCTGCATGATCAGCTCGGCCACGGGGGCGGTCTTGTCGAAGCTCAGGCCGTCGAACAGGCCGGCCAGGTCCTGCGGCAGCTCGGGCCGGTTCAGCGGCGTGCGGCGGAAGGCGTCCATGGCCTTCTTGCCCACGGCGAGCACGTGCACCTCATGCCCGGCCTCCTGAGCCTGGCGGCGCACCACACGCGTCACCTGCGTATTGAAGGCGCCGGCCAGACCGCGGTTGCTCGTGATGGCCACCACCAGGGTGCGCTTCACCTCGCGCTGCTGGGCGTAGCGGCCCTCGCTGGCGTCCAGCGTGGCGCTCACGTTGCCCAGGATGGCCTGCAGCTTCTCGGCGTAGGGCCGCATGCGCAGGATGGCGTCCTGTGCACGGCGCAGCTTCGCAGCGCTCACCATCTTCATGGCGGCGGTGATCTGCTTGGTGCTGTTCACCGAGACGATCCGGCTGCGTACCTCCTTCAGGCTGGGCATTCTGGGGAGTCGTTTGAGTCCGAGAGTCTCGCGTTCGGGGTCGTGGTCCTTGGGGACTCACGACTCCAGACTCCGCGGCTCAACGGAATTCCATCAATTATCCAAACTCTTCACCAGGTCGGCCGCCACCTTCTCCAGCGTGCCGGTGATCTGGTCGTTGTAATCGCCCTTTTTCAGCGCGGCCAGCACATCGCTGTGCTTGTTGCGCAGCATGGTGATGAACTCGGCCTCGAACTGCTTGACGTTCTTCACCGGCACCTTGCTGAGCAGGCCCTTGGTGCCGCAGTAGATGATGGCGATCTGCTCCTCCACGCGCATGGGGCTGTTCTGCCCCTGCTTGAGGATCTCCACGTTGCGCGCGCCTTTGTCGAGCACGCTCTTGGTGGCGGCGTCCAGGTCCGAGCCGAACTTGCTGAAGGCCTCCAGCTCGCGGTACTGCGCCTGGTCGAGCTTCAGGGTGCCGGCCACCTTCTTCATGCTCTTGATCTGCGCGTTGCCGCCCACGCGGCTCACGCTGATGCCCACGTTGATGGCGGGGCGCACGCCGCTCAGGAACAGGTTGCTCTCCAGGAAGATCTGCCCGTCGGTGATGGAGATCACGTTGGTCGGGATGTAGGCGGACACGTCGCCGGCCTGCGTTTCGATGATCGGCAGCGCGGTGAGCGATCCACCGCCCTTCACCTTGCCCTTGAGGCTCTCGGGCAGGTCGTTCATCTGCGCGGCCACCTTGTCGTCGGCGGTGATCTTGGCGGCGCGCTCCAGCAGGCGGCTGTGCAGGTAGAACACGTCGCCCGGGTAGGCCTCACGACCCGGCGGGCGGCGCAGCAGCAGCGACACCTCGCGATACGCCACGGCCTGCTTGGAGAGATCATCGTACACGATCAGCGCGGGGCGGCCTGTGTCGCGGAAGTACTCGCCGATGGCCGCGCCGGTGAAGGGCGCGAAGAACTGCATCGGAGCGGGGTCGCTGGCGTTGGCGGCCACCACGGTGGTGTAGGCCATGGCGCCGTTCTCCTCCAGGGTCTTCACGGTGCCCGCCACGGTGCTGCCCTTCTGGCCGATGGCCACGTAGATGCAGTACACCGGCTTGCCCGCCTCGAAGAACTCCTTCTGGTTGATGATGGTGTCGATGGCCACCGTGCTCTTGCCGGTCTGGCGGTCGCCGATGATCAGTTCGCGCTGGCCACGGCCGATGGGGATCATGGCGTCCACGGCCTTGATGCCCGTCTGCAGCGGCTCCTTCACCGGTTCGCGGAAGATGACGCCCGGGGCGCGGCGCTCCAGGGGCATCTCGAACAGCTCGCCGCCGATGGGGCCCTTGCCGTCGATGGGTTCGCCGAGGGTGTTCACCACGCGGCCCACCATCTGCTCGCCCACGCGGATGCTGGCGATGCGCTTGGTGCGCTTCACGGTGTCGCCCTCCTTGATGCCCACGCTCGGGCCCAGCAGCACGGCGCCCACGTTGTCCTCCTCGAGGTTGAGCACGATGCCGCGCAGCCCGCTGGTGAACTCGATCAGCTCACCGCTCTGCACGCCCTTCAGTCCGTAGATGCGGGCGATGCCGTCGCCGACCTGCAGGACGGTACCGACCTCTTCGAGCTCGGCCTCCGAGCGGAAGCCGGCGAGTTCTTGCTTGAGGATCGCCGATACTTCGGCGGGTTTCACTTCGGCCATGTCAGTTCCGCCATCGCCTTGGCGGGGGAGGGGTCTAGGGCGTTAGATCGCGGGGATGTACGGGTTCTTGGAGAATTCGCGGCGCAGGTCGGCCAGGCGGCGGCTCACCGTGCCGTCCACCTGCTCGTCGCCGATGCGGATGGTGAGGCCGCCGATCAGCGCGGCGTCCACCTTTTCCTGCAGGTCGATGGTGCGGCCGGGATGCCGGGCTTCGGCCAGATCGCGCACCTGCGCCCGGGCCTTGTCATTCAGCGGCACGGCACTGGTCACCTCCACGGTGACGATGCCCATGTGCTGCTTGTACAGCTCGTTGAACGCTTCGGCCACATGGGGCAGCAGCACCTCGCGGCCCTTGCGCACCAGGATGCCCATGAAGCTGGTGGTGACAGGCCCCACCTTGTCGCCGAAGACCTTCTCGAGGATGCGGCCCTTCGCATCGGGCTTCACCACGGGGCTCTTCAGCAGCACCTGCAGGTCGCGGCTGGCCGCGCAAGTGGCGGCCACCAGGCGCATGTCGCCCTGCACCCCGTCCAGCTGCCCCTTCTCCCGGGCCAGCTCCATCACGGAGCGCGCGTAGCGGTAGGCGACCGGGGCGATGTTCATGAGCGGCGTAGCTGGGCTTCGGCCATCACCTTGTCCACCAGGGCCTGCTGGGCCTTGGTGTCGGCGAGCTTCTCCCGAAGGATGCGCTCCGCCACCAGGATGCTCAGCTCGGCCACCTGGTTCTTCATCTCGGTGAGGGCGGCGTTCTTCTCGTTCTGGATGTCGGCGCGGGCCCGCGTCAGCAGGGCGTCGGCCTCGGCCTTGGCCTTGCCCTTGGCCTCGGCGATCTCGCGGTCGCGGACGTCGCGCGCCTCCTTCAGCAGCAGCTCGCGCTCCTCCCGGGCCTGGCGCATCAGCTCCTCGTTCTTCGCGCTCAGTGAGGCCATCTCCTCCCGGGCCCGCTTGGCCTCGTTCAGCGCATCGGCGATGGACGACTCGCGCTCCTTCAGCCCGTTGAGGATGGGCTTCCAGGCGAACTTGGCGAGGAGGAACAGGACCGTCACGAAGGTCAGCGTCATCCAGAAGATGAGGCCGATGGGCGGGTCCATAAGGCTGGCCAGGAAAAGCATGGCTGCGGGTTCGGGGGTTGGACGAGAGAAGGTGCGGGCGCGTGCCTTAGACGGCGGCCGGCATCTCCTTCAGCACCACCAGCAGGCCCACCACCATGGCGAAGAAGGCGGCGCCTTCCACGAGCGCGGCGGTGAGGATCATGTTGGCACGCAGATCGTTCATGGCTTCCGGCTGGCGGGCCATGGCCTGCACGGCGTCGCCACCGATGCGGCCGATGCCCACACCGGCACCGAGGGCGGCCAGACCGGCGCCGAGGGCGGCGATACCGTAACCAACGCCGAGATCGAGGAGAACGGAGAGGAACATGGGAATGCGGGTTTAAGGGAGTTCGGGTTTCTAGTGATGATGGGGCTCCTCGACGGCGGCACCGATGTACATGGCCGACAGGAAGGTGAAGACGTACGCCTGGATGAAGGCCACCAGGAGCTCGAGCATGAACATGAACACGGTGAACAGCCACGATCCGATGGCCACGCCGTAGCCGGCACCCGCGCTCGTTTCGCCGAAGACGAAGATCAGGCTGAAGAAGCTCAGGGCGATGATGTGGCCCGCCGTGATGTTGGCGAACAGTCGGATGGCCAGCACGAAGGGCTTCAGGAACATGCCCAGGATCTCCACCGGCGTGAGGATCGCCAGCACCCAGCCCGGCACCCCCGGCATGGCGAAGATGTGGTGCCAGTAATGCTTGTTGCCGCTGAAGGTGACGATCAGGAAGGTCATCACCGCCAGCACGACCGTGACGGCGATGTTGCCCGTGAGGTTGGCGCCGCCTGGGAAAAAGGGCACCAGGCCCAGAAGGTTGCTGAAGAAGATGAAGAAGAAAGCGGTGAGCAGGTAGGGCAGGTATTTCTCGTACTTGTGCCCGATGGCGCTCTTCGCCAGATCGTCCCGCACGAACAGGATGATCGGTTCCACCAGGTTCTGCAAGCCCGTGGGGGCCTGTCCGGCGCGGCGGGTGTAGGCCCGGGCCACACTGATGAAGACCCAGAGCAGAAGGGCCGACACGAGGAGCAGCGTGGCCACGTTCTTGGTGATGCTCAGGTCCACCGTGGCGGCCGTGAGCCGTTCGTTCACCGGGGCGTGGTGCGCATCCGTTCCGTCCGGCGCATCCACCGCCACCACCTGCCCTTCGTGCAGCGCATAGCCGCCGTAGGTCCTGTGGCCATGGTCGAAGCGGCCGCTGCTGAAGAGGCTGAGACCGCGCTCGCTGTTGTACAGGATCACCGGCAGCGGCAGGCTCGTGTGGCCCCAGAGATGCCAGCCATGCTCATCGCCGATGTGGTCCATGATGAGCTTGCCGGCGTTGAACTTCTCCTTCGCCCCGTGGTCCTGCGCGGACGCGGCGTCATGCGCACCGGAGGTGGTGACCGCCGTGTGGTGGGCGGTGCTGTCGGAGGTACTGTGCTGCGCGGCGGAGCGGCCCATGAGCAGGGCGGCCAGGATCAGGAAAGCGTGGCGCAGCAAGGGTTTCAGCGACATCAGGCGTGGGGGACCGTCCCCGTTTGCGGCCGCGAAGGTAGCGATCCGCGGCAATTCATCCGACGGCGATCCTCAGCGCCGGGTCTCCTTGAAGAGGAAGACCATGGCCCCGGCGATCCCGAGCAGGGCGAACACCAGCGTGAAGGCGGGGAAGCCGGCGTCGACCCGGCCATCGAGCCAACGCCCGGCCCAGATGGCCAGCAGGATGATGCCGGCCATCTGCAGCCCGAGCGCACTGTAGCGAAGGTAGGCGTTGACCCCTTTGCGCGCCTCGTCGGAACGCCGTTGCCTTGGGGCTGTGGCCATCACGGTGCGGGCCGGCGGCGCGAGAGGTTGACCAGGCGCCCGGTGCTGAAGCCCAGGAAGGCCAGGTAGAGGAGGGCGAAGGCCAGCGCCAGCGGCACGGCCTCCGCGCGCGGAAGGGTGAGCAGCACCACGGCCACCGCCACGATGCTCACGAACATCTTCAGGGTGAGGCCCGCCATGAAGCGCCGCACGAAGCCTTGGGGGTCCGCCACCATCGCCCGCTCCTGCCAGAGATGGAGCAACAGGGTCACCGCGCCCAGATAGGCCAGGGCCGCTGCGTAGCCCCAGTGCCAGGGTAGCCCGGCCAGGAACAGGACGAGCGCGGTACAGGCGCCGCAAGCGGCGGTGAACAGCAGCACCGGCAGCACGGGGGAAGCGCCGCGCCCCTGGGTCATCAGCGATGAACGATCAACGGACGACCTGCGCGGAGGCCACCTCCGGACGGGCGGTCTCGGTGCGCAAGCGCACGGGGTCCATCTCCTTCACCACGCCGCCCGCCATGCTGCAGTTCCCGGTGAACACGGCCCCCGGCTCGATCGCCAGCTTCTTGGTGTTGATGTCGCCCTGCAGTTTGGCGGTGGCCTTCAGGCTCAGCAGGTCCTGGCAGTTGACCTTGCCCACCAGCGTGCCCTCGATGTCGGAGCTCTGGCAGCTCACCTCGCCCTCGATCACGCCGGTCTGGCCCACGATGAGCCGGCCGCGCACGTTGATGGTGCCCTTCACGCGGCCATCGATGCGCAGGTTGCTGTCGCTGCGGATCTCGCCTTCGATGGAGGTGCCCTCCATGATGCTGTTGATCTTGCCGGCGTTCACCGGCTCGGCGGCCTTGTTCATGGGCTCGGACTTTTTATCGGGTTGGAAAAGGGCCATCGCGTACAGGTTCCTGATCGTCAGGGACAAAGTTAATGGCGGGCACGATCCGGCCAAGCCGCCGGTCGAAGCCTATTGCTTGGGCAGGTAGTTCTGAGTGAAGAAGGCCGCATAGGCGTCCACGTCCTTGTTCTTGTACAACTGTGCGTAGTTGTCGGGGCTGATGGCGAAGATGGGGTGGCCCTGGTCGTTGATGCCGCTCAGCATGCCCACATCGGAAAGGAACTGCTGGTAGTACGCCATCGCCGCGGCCTTGTCGTCGAACAGGCGCAGCACCACCACCTGTTGCTCGGTGTCCAGGATGGTGCTCTCGATGAGGATGTTGCGACCCGGGAAGTAGCGCCTGTTGAAATCGCTGATCCTGGTCTTCACCGTGGTGATGTCCCCCGCACTGTTCGGATGGATGAGCGCGATGTAGTGCGGGCCTTGGTCCACCTTGAAGGAACTGGCGTTCGTGGGGGCTTTCTCCTGCCCTGCGGGCGCCCCTTCCGAGGTGGCCTGCCGGTCCAGCACGGCCAGCAGGTCCTCGGCGGCCTTGGCCTCCTCGGTGGCGGGGAACTTGTCCTTCACCTCGTGCAGCGCCGTGCGGAAGGCCGAGAGCTCGCGGGTGCCACCAATGGCCATGGCCTTGAGCAGGTGGTATTTGCCCAGCAGGTGGTTGCGGGGTTCGTTGGCGATCACCTGGTTGCAGGTGCCGATCACCAGCAGGTAGTTGCGCTGGCGGAACTCGCGGTAGAGCTGATCGTATTCGGCGGCCTCCACCTTGCGGCGGGCCTCACCGCCCTCCAGCAGCGACGGATCGCGCACCAGCCGGGCGAACTCACTGTCCGGCCACCGCTCCAGGATGATGTTGGCATAGGCCTGCGAGGTGCTGCCTCCGAAGTCGATGAAGCTGCCGCTCTTCTCCCGGGCCAGGTAGATGCGGTACATCTGGTAGTGGCTTTCCGGGGTGAACCGGCACTCCTCGGACCGGTTGATCAGCGTCTCGAAGCTCTCGATGGCGTTGTCGGTGTCCTTGAGCTTCTCCTTGTAGATCATGCCGCTGCGGTACATGGCCTCGCAGATCATCGCGTTGGAGGCGGCCAGGGCGGTGTCGCTGGTGGGCAGGTCCTTGAGGTAGAACCCGGGGTCCTTCCATTCGGGCTCGCCGTCCTCGCCTTCGCCGTCCTTCCCTTCGGCGGTCTCCTCGGTGGCCTCCTCCGGCTCTTCCTCGGCCACGGCCGACCCGCCCTTGTCGCGGCGACGCCAATCGTCCTCCAGGGGGCGGTTGCCCCATTTCTTCTTGAACTCCGAGAGGCCGCGGCCGAGCTGCTGGGGGTTGTAGAAGTACCAGGCGCCGGATCCACCACCGGCCGGGGTGGCGGGGCGTGCGGGGGCGGCCGTTCCCGACGCCTCGGCCTCCCGAGCCTCGCGCTCTGCGGCTTCCTTCTCGCTCTCGGCCTTTTCTCGGTCGCGGATCAGGCGCTTGATGGCCTTCTCTCGCTCCTCGGGGTCCATGCCCGCCAGCTTCTGCAGGCTGTCCTCCCGCGCGATGATGTTGAGCTGCTCCACCAGCTCGCCGAGCACCTCCGCACGCGTGAACACCTCCTCGTAGCGGGGGTGTTCCTCGGCCAGCAAGGTGCTCGTGCTGTCGTAGTAGAGCTGCGCGTCCGGGTAGGCGCGGTCGTCGAAGTACAGATCGGCCAGACGCAACCAGGTCTTGGCCTTCTGGCGCGTGTCGTTCGTGCTGACGTACGCGCTGCGCTTCAGGTGGGCGATGGCACTGCTGTCCTTGTTCTCCTTGAGGTCGATGTCGGCCAGTGCGTAGTGGATCATGTCGAAATGATCCTCGTGCTTCTCATCACGCAGCATGCGGTTGAGCATCTTGCGCAAGGCCTTGCTATCGCCGCGGTCGAAGGCCAGCGCTTGGAACACCTGGGCGTGGAAGGCCAGCTCGTAGGGCGGGTTCATCCGGGTCACCTGCTTGTAGGCGGCGATCGAACGGTCGTCCATGCCCTTCACCTGGTACAGTTGCGCCAGGATGAAGGTCCACCGCACCCGCCGCTGCCGGTCCTTGGTGATGTCCACGGCCCGCTCCAGGTTCATGATGGCGTCGTCCACCTTCCCCCGCCGCAGGTCCAGGTCGGCCTGCACGGCGGCCAGCTCATCGTGCGGAAAGCGCTTGGGCAGCTCCTTCACCTCCTTCACCTCGTCCAGCGTGCTCTGGGCCCGGGCGTACTGCTCGGTCTCCATCAGGGTGCGCGCCAGCCACACCTTGGCCTCGTATTGCCGGTTCTGATCCTTGAACCGCCGGCCGATGTAGTCGAAGGTGCGCTGGGCATCGAACCAGGCCCTCTTGTAGAAGTAGCTGCGGCCGATGACGAAGTAGGCGTCGTCGATCCAGCTATTGCGCTGCTTGCCCTTGATGTCCATGTTGTGCCGCTCGATCACCAGCGAGCACTTCTCGATGCACTTCTCCAGGTCGCCGCCGGCGCCCTTGGACTGTTCCTCGGTGCCGTAGACGAACAGGGGCAGCACCTTGTCGTAGTCGTCGAGGTAGGACTTTTCGATCCCGGCGACGGTCTCCTTGAGCTTCTCGTTGGCGTTGAACCAGCCGTTGTCCCGCGAGGTGAGGCGGTGGTAGGCCCTGTTCAGGAAGCGGTCCTTCTCCTTGGAACACCCCCCGGCCAGCAGGGCCAGAAGCACGACAAGGGCGGCTTGGTGGACGGGGATCCGCTTCACGGGAGCATCAACTGCGAACGGGCGAAGTTATTTCATCGCCCCCGACCCGCCGGTGCGAACGGCCAGGCGCAGGGTGCGGAGCTCCACGTTGAGCGGGGCATAACCCTCTGGCAGGTCGCCTCCCGCGGGGCTGAGGGTCCAGGTGTGCGGCCGGCCGCCCGGGTCCATGGAGATGTCGTGGTAACGAAGCAGATAGCCTTGCAGGTTCCACTGCTCCCAGAGCTCGGGGGCACAGCTGATGAGCGTGCCCCGTGGCACGGTCGCGCCGATGCGGGCCACGTCGTGCAGCATGTCCGCATCGCGCCCTGGGCGGCCCCAGAGCACCCCCGAGGCCACCAGGGTGGCCGCCAGGACGCTTCCGCCCGCGATGGAGAGCCCGCGGGTCAGCCCAGGGTGCCGGGCCAGGCGGTCCGACCACCGTTCAAGTGCCGGCGCGCTCCACAGCGCGAGGCCCAGGGCGATGGGCGGGAAGGCCGGTACGCTGTAGAACGACTTCTGGACCAGGGTGAGCATCATCGGGGCCACCCCGGACAACCCGATGGCCAATAGGGCGAGCGCAGGACGCCGGGTGTTCGACGCGGGAGCATCGCGTGCGGACCAAAGGACCAGGGCCCCGGCCAGCAACAGCGGCCCGAGCTGCGAGTGGAACAGGTCGAGCAGGATCTGCCAGCGGTGCTCCACGGTGGGCTTGGCGGCGATCCGGTGCAAGAGGCGTGCCTCCACATAGGTCTCCAGGTTGGCGCGAGCCTCGGGCCATTGCCAGAGGAGAAGGTACACCAGCGCCAGCACGGCCGCGGGCACCAGGGTGAACAACACCGGCTTGCGCACGCCGCCCTGCCGGGCGAACGGCCACCAGAGGAACGGAGCGCCGAGCGGGAAGAGCCCGGGGACGCCCTTGGTGAACGACGCGAGGAACACGAGGAGGCCCGAGGCCACCGCCAACGTCACGGTGCCCGTTCGCATCCCGCGCAACGCACACCACAGTGCGCCTGTCGTGAACAGGCCCATGGTGTTCTCCAGCATGTTGTTGTGAACGCACCAGAACACCTGCGGCACGATGCCCCACAGGAGCACGGGCCAGGCCCCCAGGCCGCGTAGGCGGGGAGCATCGCGCGTGAGCTCGCGCCACAGGCCGAGCAGCAGCGCCACCATCAGCAGGGCGGCGATCAGCGCGTAGGCGCGCTCCACCCAGAAGGCGCTGCCCAATGCCCGGAACCAGAGCGCCTGCAGGCCGAACGCCAGCGGCGGATGCTCGTGGAAGGTGTCCATGTTCGCCAGGCCCAGCTGGCTGAAGCGCGGCTGCCAGAAGGTGCCGATGCCCCGGGCCTCGTTGTGGGCCACCACGGTGTACAGCATGCCGTCCATGAACATGCCCTCACGCACCAGACCGGGGAGCAGCAACAACGCGCACACCCCCGCTGTGATCAGGACCAGGGCTTTCCTTGACGGGTCCATCGCGGCGTGGAAGGTACCGACCGTTCGTGGTCACGCCGATATTTGTCCGACATGGCCGAGCCCACCGCTCCCCGTCCGCGCAAGCAGGTGCTGCGCAAGCTGAAGAGCAAGTACCGGCTGCTGCTCATCAACGATCGCACCTTCGAGGAGCGGTTCAGCATCCGGTTGTCGCGGCTCAACGTGTTGCTGCTGGCCATCGCGGCCTTCACCCTGCATGGCCTGATGGTGGCGGCCATCATCGTGCTCACCCCGCTCAAGCGGTACATCCCGGGCTATTCGGACCAGGAGACCAAGCTCAACGCCTACCGCAGCACCCTGCTGGCCGATTCACTGGACCAGCGCCTGGAGGAACAGGCCCTGTACATCGCCAACCTGCAGCGCGTGCTCCGCGGCGAAGTGGCCGCGGACACCAGTTTCCGCCTCCGCCCCGTGCAGCAAGTGCCCTCCGCGGAGGATCTGCGACCTGGCCTGAAGGACAGCCTGCTCCGCCTCAAGGTCAAGGAGGAGGAGGCCTATGCGCTGTCCGAGGCCTCGGGTCAGGCGGGTGAGCGTCGCGCCCTGGCCGGCGTCTTCTTCTTCCCGCCGCTCCGGGGCATCGTCACCAGCACCTTCGACCGGGCGCAGGGCCATTTCGGCATCGACGTGGTCACCAAGGCGGATGAAGCGGTGAAGGCCTGCCTCGATGGCACCGTGACCCTGGCCAGCTGGACAAGCGATGGCGGCCATGTGCTGCACGTCCAGCACCGCGGCGACCTGGTGAGCGTGTACAAGCACAACAGCGTGCTGCTGAAGAAGGCGGGTGACAAGGTGAAGGCCGGCGAGGCCATCGCCATCGTGGGCGATAGCGGGGAGCTCAGCACCGGCCCGCACCTCCATTTCGAGCTTTGGTTGAACGGGGAGGCCATCGACCCGCAGTCCTACATGCTGTTCAAGTGATGACCCGGGTGGGCGTTCCCGTGCAGGTCCGAAACCGGAACACCCGCCGGCCCTGGCCATGAGCCTCAAGTCCGCCATCGCCGGGCCGTACGCCCGTTCCGTGACCAACGCGGTGATGCGCCGCGCCTTGGACCCGGCCGCCACCCAGCTCGGGGTGCTGCGGCAGCTGGTGCGGTTCGGTGGTGCCACGGCCTTCGGGCGCGACCACAAGCTGCACCAGGTCCATGACCACGCGGGCCTTGTGCAGGCCGTTCCGCTGCGCGACTACGAAGGCTTCCGGCCGTACATCGACCGCATCGTGGCGGGTGAAAAGGACGTGCTGTGGCCTGGCCTGCCGCTCTACCTCTGCAAGACCAGCGGCACCACCAGCGGCGCGAAGTACATCCCCATCACACAGCATTCACTGCCCAACCACATCGGCAGCGCGCGGCGGGCCCTGCTCGCCTACATCGCGCACAGCGGCCGCGCCGACTTCGTGGACGGGAAGATGATCTTCCTGCAGGGCAGCCCCGTGCTCGACCGCAAGGGCCTCATCCCCACCGGTCGCCTCAGTGGCATCGTGGCCAACCACGTGCCGCGCTACCTGCTGAAGAACCGCATGCCCAGCTTCGCCACCAACAGCATCGCCGATTGGGAGACGAAGGTGGAGGCCATCGTGGGCGAGACCATGCAGGCCGACATGCGGTTGATCAGCGGCATCCCCGCCTGGGTGCAGATGTACTTCGAGCGGCTGCTGGCGCGCACCGGCAAGGCCACGGTGAAGGAGGTGTTCCCCCACTTCTCGCTCTTCGTGTACGGCGGTGTCAACTATTCGCCCTACCGCAGCCGCATGGAGGCGCTGATCGGCGGCACCGTGCCCGGCGTGGAGCTCTTCCCCGCGAGCGAAGGCTTCATCGCCTACCAGGACAAGGACAACGACGACGGCCTGTTGCTGGTGCTCGACAACGGCATCTACTTCGGCTTCGTGCCCATGCACGGCCACGACCGCCGACCGCGTTCCATCGCCGAGGTGGAGCTGAACACGCAATACGCGCTGGTGCTGTACACGAACGCGGGCCTCTGGGGCTACGAGATCGGTGACACGGTGAGGTTCACCTCGCTCGCGCCGCCGCGCATCAAGGTCACCGGCCGCACCAAGCACTTCACCAGTGCCTTCGGCGAGCACGTGATCGCCGAGGAGGTGGAGGGCGCGCTGAAGGACGCGATCGCCGCCGTGCCCTGCGAGGTGGCCGAGTTCACCGTGGCGCCGCAGCTTGCGCCATCCGAAGGGCTGCCCTACCACGAATGGCACATCGAGTTCGCCGCACCTCCGTCGGACATGGGCCGCTTCAGCGCAGCGATGGACGAGGCGCTGCGGAAGCGCAACCCGTACTACAAGGACCTCATCAACGGCAAGGTCCTGCGCCCGTTGGTGGTGCGTTCGCTTCCGCGCGGAGCGTTCGCCGCCTGGATGAAGGCGCGCGGCATGAACGACGCGCAGAGCAAGGTGCCTCGCCTGGCCAACGACCGGCGGTACGTGGAAGGGCTGGGCTGAACGCGTTCGATGACCGGGGACCGATGGAAGATGGCACGGTGAATCCGCAATGGGTCCTCCCCCGGGTGATCACCGCGATCATGTCCAGGGTAGGGCACTGGGCTCTTCCGCTCATGGTGGCCTCCGCCCTCGGTGTACTGCTCTTCACGGTCGCCAAGGCACACTTCAGTTCCTTCACCCACGATGAGAGCGTCACCTGGGCCCGTTACGTGCACCTGCCGATGAAGGACCTCCTTGAGCATCGGGAGTCGTACACCAACAACCACATGCTGAACAGCATCCTCATGAAGGGTTCCGAGGGGCTCTTCGGCGACAGCGAGCTGGCGCTTCGGCTGCCCAACCTGCTCGCGCTGGTCGTGTACCTGGTGTATGCCGCGCTGCTCGCGCGTCGCCTTGGCCCGGTCGTCGGCCTGCTCACGTACCTCCTCCTCTGCTACGGGGCCCATTTCATGGAACTGTTCGCCCTGGCCCGGGGGTATGGGCTGTCGTACGGGTGCCTGCTCATGGCCCTCCATCACGGCTGGCGCTCCCTGGAGACATACAGGCCGTTGCACGTGGCCCTGCTCCACGCGGCGCTCGTGCTGATGGTGCTCAGCAGCTTCGTCACCGCTCAGGTGGCGCTGGCCATGGTGACCGTGCTGCCCGTCGCCGCGCTGTGGAGCATCGCATCGGACCTCGAACGGAAGCGGATCCGCCGCCGCATGCTGGTCGTGCATGCCGCGTTGACGCTCGTATCCGTGATACTGCTCCGGGAACCGCTGCGGAAGGTGATGAACGACAACTCCTTCGAGTTCGGCGGAGGGAACGGGTTCGTGCACGACACCTTCAGCTCACTCGTCCATACCGCACTGCCGACCGTGGCCGTGGTAGGGTGGGCGGTGCAAGGCCTCTGGATCCTCTTCCTGCTGCTCATGTGCGCGATGTTCCTGGTTGCGGTCCGGACCTTCCGCCGAACGGGAGCAGGAACGACCACGGACGACCTCATCCTCTGGCCATGGGGCGTGCTTCTGGCCACCGTGCTGGTGATGGTCGTCCAGCATGCGCTGCTGGACACGCCATACCCGAAGGCGCGGTTCAGCAAGTTCCTCTATCCGTTGCTGCTGCTTTGCCTGGGTGCGTCGTGCAGTGGGCGCGTCGCCGGGCGATGGGCGCTGTGGTCCGGAGCGATGCTCACTGCGGCGGCTCTGGTCCAGGTCGCGAGCTTCATCGGGCTGTCGTCCGTGAACAGCAGCGTCGAATGGCAGTATGACATGGACACGGAGCGCATCATGGACGTGATCCGAGCCGACCTTGATGGAAGACCGGCCGCACAGGAGACCGCGCGCATCGGACATGCCTGGGTGCTGGAGCCCACGATCAACTTCTACCGGGTGACGAAGCGCATCCCCCTCGAACCCGCCCACCGGGAAGGCCCCTCCCATACCGAGGACTACCTGGTGCTGAACGATACGCTGGCGGCCCAGGCCGACCTCAGCGGATACCGCTTCATGGGCTGGTTCGGGCATGCCGACCTGCTGCTCTTCCGCCGGACGATCCCCCGATGAGCCTGACCCGCGCAAGCGGCCATGCGTTCCGTTCAGTCGGCCCTATCGCTCCTTCAAGGCCGGCGCGCCCAGCGCCTGCACGCGCGTCTCGAAGACATCGGCCTTGGCGGATGCTTCGTTCACCCTACGCTCCAGGTCCGCGAGGAGCCTCTCGGCATGTCCGCGGCTGGCGTGGTGCGTGGCCGTGGGACCGTAGGTGAGGGCCGAACCGCCGTTGCCCGCGTTGCCGAGGAAGTCCCGCAGCCCCGGGGTGAAGCGTTCCTCGCCGACCATGCTGCGCGCCCTGCTGCCGTTCAGGTCGAGGTCGATCGCCTGAAGGCTGTCGCGCAAGGCGAGCAGCTCGCGGTGCAGCGCCTCGTCGGTGCGCGGTGCCCGCGTGTATGCGGCGAGCAACAGACGGCCGCGTTCCTGCACGGCCTGGAAGCGTTGCTCCATGCGCTCGTTGCGCGCATAGAGCTCCTCCATGACGCGTGCGTATTCCGCCACGGCCTCCGGAGCGGCACCGGGTAGCGTGCCCTTCATCAACGGTTCCACACGCACGTCCACGCGCGCCGAGATCGCCGTGAGCGCACCATTCACTTGCTTGAACAGCTGCGCGCCATAGAGGCCCGGGGCCACCAGGCTTCCAGCGGGGGAGCCGTCGGCATTGCCGGGCGTCACCGGTGCGCGCGCGTCGGCGCGCAGGTCCCACACCACGCGCTGGAAGCCCTTCGCGTTGCTGGCCTCCACACGCCGCACCACATTGCCCGCGGCATCAGTGACCACCAGCCACACCTTGGGGTCCTGCGCTCGCAGCTCGGCCTCCAGCGAGTCCCACGCGGGCACGCTGAGCGGCTGTTTCGCCTTGGTGCTCTCTTGCTCGAGCTCCTTGCGCACATCCTTCCGGCTCTTGTAGGCTTCCTTCAGGTGGTAGGTGAGCTCGGCGCCGAAGGGCGGGTTGGGCGCGGTGAAGAACGCATCGCCCATGGATCCCGCGCGCCCACCGCCAAGAGGAGAGCGCTGGCTGTACCATAGCGCGCTGCGCGGTTCGAAGAGCGTGGCCTCGGCGGTGCGCATGGCGTCGTTCAGTTCGCGCAGGGCGCGGTAGTCGTCGAGGATGTAGAAGCCGCGCCCGAAGGTGGCCACCACCAGGTCGTGCTCGCGCCGATGGATCGCCAGGTCGCGCACAGGGATGTTAGGCAGCCCGCCCTTCAATTGGAACCAGCGCTTGCCGCCATCGGTGGTGACGTACACGCCGAACTCCGTGCCGAGGAAGAGGAGATCGCGCTTTGCATCGTCCTGCACCACGCGCCACACGAGCGTGCGCTGCGGCAGGTCGCCGGTGATGCTGATCCACGTGCGGCCCTTGTCTGCGCTGCGGTAGAGGAAGGGTTTGTACACGCCGTTCTTGTGGTCGTCGAACGCGGCGTACACGGTGCCGGCATCGAAGAGGTCGGCCTTGATGTCGTTGACGAAGGCCGTGGCGGGCAGGCCGGGCAGCGCGCTGAAGGGCACACGCCGCCAGCTCTTCCCTTCATCTTCGGTCACTTGGATGGCACCATCATCGGTGCCCGCGTAGAGGAGGCCCTTCTGCACGGGCGACACGGCGAGCGAGGTGATGGTGGCGTACTCCGACATCGCGTAGAGGTCCCACGGATTGTCCCAGCCCTGCGTGGTGCCGTAGAAGTTGGTGCGTATGCGTTCGGTGCCGCTGGTGAGGTCGCCGGAGAGCGCGGTCCAGCTGTCGCCGCGGTCGGTGCTGCGCCACACGCGGTAGGTGCCGAAGTAGAGCGTGGCGGGGTCGTGCGGGCTCACCACGATGGGCGCGTCCCAGTTGCTGCGCTCCCACGGCTCACCGGGCGCGGCCTGCGGACGGATGTACACGTTCTCGCCGGTGCGGCGGTCGTGGCGCATCAGGTTGCCCTGCTGCCACTGGCCGTACACGATGTCGGGGTTGCCGGGCTCGGTGGCGGGCTGGTGACCATCGCCGCCGATGATCACGCTCCAATCGCTGCTGCGGATGCCGTGCTCGTTGTCCGTGCGCGAAGGCCCGCCCTGGGTGTTGTTGTCCTGCGTGCCACCGTACACGGTGTAGAAGGGCAGCTCATCGTCCACGGCCACCTTGTAGAACTGGGTCACCGGCAGGTTGCCGATGTGGCGCCAGGTGCCGCCGCGATCGAAGGTCTCGTACAGCCCGCCGTCGCAGCCGAACAGCAGGTATTCCGGGTCATCCTTGTGGAACACCACCACGTGATCGTCCACATGGCGTGTATCCACGTTCAGGCCGCGGAAGGTCTTGCCGCCATCGTCGGAGGTCTGGGTGGTGTTGCTCACCAGGTAGAGCCGGTCGAACTGGTGGGGGCAGGTGTAGAGCTCCTGGTAGTAGTGCGGGCCGGTGCCACCGCTCACCGCGTCGGACATCTTCGTCCAACTGGCGCCACGATCGGCGCTGCGGTACACGGCGCCGGTGCGGCGGTCGAGCTCGATGGCGGCGTAGAGCACGTCCGGTCTTTGCGGCGACAGGGCGAGGCCGATCTTGCCCAGGTTGCCGCCGGGCAACCCGCCCTCGAGCTTGGTCCACGTTTCGCCGCCGTCGGTGCTGCGGTGGATGGCGGAGCCCGGACCGCCGCCCATGTAGCCGGCCACGGTGCGGTGGCG
Source organism: Flavobacteriales bacterium (assembly GCA_016713875.1). Classification (NCBI taxonomy): domain Bacteria; kingdom Pseudomonadati; phylum Bacteroidota; class Flavobacteriia; order Flavobacteriales; species Flavobacteriales bacterium. The sequence continues at coordinate 2,949,896 of JADJOI010000003.1, read as the reverse complement.
CTGCCAGGTGGCCGCGTACAGCCGCTTCGGGTCGCGCGGGTCCATCACCAGGTCGGTGGCGCCCACCCACGCCTCATCGCCGAGCGTGCGCTTCCAGGTCTTTCCGCCATCGGTGGTGCGGTACACCCCGCGCTCCCCGCCTTTGGTCCACAGGGGGCCTTGCGCGGCCACCCAAACAGTATTGGGGTCGGTGGGGTGCACCACGATGCGGCTGATGTGCTCGCTGGTCTTCAGCCCCATGTGCTTCCAGGTCTTCCCGCCGTCGGCGCTGCGGTACACGCCGTCGCCGAAGCCCACGTGGCGGCCAGCGACGTTCTCGCCGGTGCCCACCCACACCACCTCGGGGTCCTGCGGGTCCAACGTGATGCAGCCGATGGAATAGCTGGCCTGTCCATCGAACAAGGGTGTCCAGGTCGTGCCCGCGTTCACGGTCTTCCACACACCGCCGGAGCCCACGGCCACGTACCAGGTGCCTGGCTTGGTGGGGTGGCTCACCACATCGGCGATGCGGCCGCTCATGAAAGCGGGGCCGATGGAGCGGAACGTGAGGCCGCTGAGCTGGTCGGCCTTCAGCGTGTCGGTCGCGGGGCGCGCCGGCTTGCGTTGTGCATGTGCCGAAGCGGGCGACAGGGCCACAGCAGCGGCCAGAAGAAGTGCGCGGATCATGGTGGGTGCGGGCAAGGTAACGCGCCACCGGGGCTGTGGTCGGTGGAGGCGCCCCGAAGGTTCGGCCTGTGACCGGGGGGGCGCTCAGAACGCGTAGCGGATGCTGGTGCCGTTGAACTGCAGGTGCTGCCACAGCCCGGCGCGTGAGCGTTTCCAATGGCGGGCATGCACGATGTAGTTGGCCAGGTCGTACACGAACAGGAAACCGCCCTGCAGCAACAACGACGTGCCGAAGCCCTGGAACATCTCGCTGCGCTTCGCCGTGGGATCGCCGCGCCCGTTCTCCCACAGCCACAGGCCGGCACCCATGTAGACCAGGTCGAGCCCGGTGTTGATCAGGTACACGGCCTCCACCTTGCGCTGGGCGTCGAAGGTGCGCGGGATGTCGAGCGTCGAGGGAGCGCGCAGGCGCTTGCGGGCGCCCAGGTAAGCGGGCACCGCGATCCCGAGGTTCACCACGTTCCAGGCGGCGTTCATCTGGTGGAAGTGGAACGCTTCGCTGCCCGATGGTGTGGTGGCCATGCCGATGCCGCCCGCCACCATGTTACCCACCGCCCAGCCGCCCAGTACCAGCATGCTCGTGCCGCTCGTACGCTCGCGTTGTGCATTGAACTGCAGGTAGTCGTCCGGCACCTGGGCCTGCGCCGCGAGCGTGCTGCACGCAAGAAGGGAACCAAGGAGTTGACGGATGGTCATGGGTCCGGGGCTTGTCGAACGAAGGAACAACGAACGCGGCGGTCGGTTCCCCGGACCGTGCGGAACTTCGCGCCACGATGACGACCACGATCGGTACCGATGTGGCCCATGCCGCACTTCTGTTGAAGCAGGGGGCCGTGGTGGCCATCCCCACGGAGACCGTGTACGGACTGGCCGCGGACGCCTTCAACGAGGAGGCCGTGCTCACCATCTTCAGCGCCAAGCAGCGGCCGGCCTTCGATCCGCTCATCGTGCACGTGCGCGACCGTGAACAGCTGGACCGGGTGGCCGAGGTGCCCGCCGAGGCGGAGGCCCTCATCACGCGCTTCTGGCCCGGGCCGCTCACCTTGGTGCTGCACAAGCGCCCGGCCGTGCCCGACCTGGTGACCAGCGGCCTGGACACCGTCGCCGTACGCATGCCGGCCCACGCCATGACGCGCGCGCTGTTGAACGAACTGGACACGCCGTTGGCGGCACCCAGCGCCAACCCCTTCGGCTACGTGAGCCCCACCACGGCGCAGCACGTCATGGACCAGCTCGGTGGGCGCATTCCTTACATCCTCGACGGCGGGGCCTGCACCGTGGGCGTGGAGAGCACCATCCTGGGCCGGGATGCCCAGGGCCGCTGGGTGCTGTTCCGTCCGGGCGGCATCGCCCTGGAGTCCATCGAGGCGGTGGTGGGCGAGGTGCACGCACCCTCCCCGTCCGCCAAGCTTCAAGCCCCGGGCATGCTGGAGAGCCACTACGCCCCCCGCAAACCGGTGCATGTGGGCGATGTGCCGGCGCTCCTGCGCCGGTTCGCCGGGCGGGCCGTGGGCGTCATCAGCTTCCGCCATGAGCACCACGCCCACCGCTGCGAGGTGCTCTCGCCCGAGGGCGACCTGTCCGCCGCCGCCCGGCACCTCTTCGCTGTGCTGCGCGAGCTGGACACCAGCGATTGCCAGGTCATCGTCGCCGAACGGTTCCCCGAGGAAGGCCTGGGCCGCGCCATCAATGACAGGCTGCGGCGCGCGGCGGCGGGGCGGTGAGGATCACCGCATGCCCTGAAGGACATCGTTCGCCACACGCTCGCCCCAGGCCGCACCAATGCGGGTGGAGCCCTCCACCAACGACGGGTTCTCGCGCGCCAGCTTGCGGCCCAGCGGCGTTTCGTGGAAACGCGTCATCTCCTGCAGCTCCTCCAGGCTGAAGCGCTCGTGGTACAGCACGGCGATCTCCGCGTTGAGCTCGCCCAGTCGCGCGATCACCTCCTTGCGGAAGCGCTTGAGGAACTCCTTGTCCGAGCTCGGGTCCTGCTCCTGCAGGTCGAGCATGGCCTCCATGGCGCTGCGCTGCATCGCCTCGGTGCCGCTGGCCTTCTGGAACGCGTCGAACTGCGCCAGGTAGGCGGCATCCTGCCCCCGCAGGCCGCCGATCAGGAGCGTGATGAACAGGGCGAGGAGGGCCGGGCGCATGCGTGGGTTTTTCCCAAAGGTCGCGCATGCACCGGCAGCGCCCAAGCCCGATCTTTGCGCCCCGCAGGAGACCATGTGCCCATGTGCTGATGTGCCCATGGCGGCTGCGGAGATCACACCGATGAAGAAACGGATCGCGATCCTGGGCAGCACGGGCAGCATCGGCACGCAGGCCCTGGAGGTGGTGCGCGAGCAATCCGCCCGCTTCGCCGTGGAGCTGCTCACGGCCGGCCGCAACAGCGACCTGCTGATCGAGCAGGCGCTGGCCTTCCGCCCCAACGCGGTGGTGATCGGCGACACCACCCGGCTCGCCCGGGTGAAGGACGCCTTGTTCCCACACGGCATCAAGGTGTACGGCGGTGAGGAGGCCATCGCGCAGGCCGTGGCCATGGCCGACATCGACATGGTGCTCACCGCCATGGTGGGCTACGCCGGGCTGCGCCCCACGCTCGCGGCGATCGAGGCCGGCAAGCCCATCGCGCTGGCCAACAAGGAGACCTTGGTGGTGGCCGGGGAGCTCGTCACCGCCGCGGCCCGTGCCAAAGGCGTCAACATCCTGCCGGTGGACAGCGAGCACAGCGCCATCTTCCAGTGCCTGGTGGGCGAGTGGCAGAACCCGATCGAAAAGGTCGTTCTCACGGCCAGCGGCGGTCCCTTCCGCGGCCGCACGCGCGATCAGCTCGCCACCGTCACCAAGGCGCAGGCGCTCAAGCACCCCAACTGGGACATGGGCGCCAAGATCACGATCGACAGCGCCAGCCTGATGAACAAGGGCCTGGAGGCCATTGAGGCAAAGTGGCTGTTCAACCTGCGTCCGGACCAGGTGGAGATCGTGGTGCACCCCCAGAGCATCGTGCACAGCCTGGTGCAGTTCCGCGACGGCAGCCTGAAGGCCCAGCTGGGCCTGCCGGACATGAAGCTGCCCATCCAGTACGCCATGGCCTATCCCGCCCGGCTGGACACGTCGTGGCCGCGCTTCGACTTCGCGCAGTACCCCGCGCTCACCTTCGAGCCGCCCGACCTGGGCACCTTCCGCAACCTGGCCCTGGCCCTGGACGCCCTGCAGCGCGGCGGCAATGCGCCCTGCGTGCTCAATGCCGCCAACGAGATCGCCGTGGAGCTCTTCCTCCAGGACCGCATCGGCTTCCTGGAGATGAGCGACCTGATCGAGGAAAGGCTCGCAAAGGCGACCTTTGTACCGCGGCCCACGATGGAGGACCTGGTGGCCTCCGATGACGAGACCCGCCGCAGCGCCCGCACCTGGGCAAGCCCCGCATGGAATTCCTGATCAAGGCCGGCCAGCTCATCCTGAGCCTCAGCATCCTGGTGACGCTCCACGAGCTGGGCCACTTCGTGCCCGCACGCCTCTTCGGCACCCGCGTGGAGAAGTTCTTCCTCTTCTTCGATTGGAAGTTCGCCCTGTGGAAGCGCCAGGTGGGCGACACGGTCTTCGGCATCGGCTGGATCCCCCTGGGCGGCTACGTGAAGATCAGCGGCATGATCGACGAGAGCATGGACCGCGAGCAGATGGCGCAGGCGCCCCAGCCGTGGGAGTTCCGCGCCAAGCCGGCCTGGCAGCGCCTGATCATCATGGTGGGCGGCGTCACCGTCAACCTGCTCCTGGGCATGCTCATCTACATCGCCGTGCTCTTCACCTGGGGCCGCGATTACCTCCCGCTGGAGAACGCCACCTACGGCCTGCACCCCAGCAGCGTGATCAAGGAACAGGGCATGGCCGACGGCGACCGCATCATCGCCGTGGAAGGCCACGCGGTGCGGTCCATCGAGGAGCTCGGCAAGGCCATCCTCATCGACGAGGCCCGCACCCTCACCATCGATCGCCAGGGCCGCACCACCGACATCACCCTGAGCACCGATGTGGCCGACCGCATCCTGGACCGCAACGAGAAGACGCTCTTCACCCCCTGCGTGCCCTTCTTCGTGGACAGCATCCTGCCCGATGGCACCGCCAAGGACAGCGAGCTGCGCAAGGGTGACCGCCTGATCGCCGTGAACGGCGCGTCCACCCCTTGGTTCGCCCAGTTCCGTGAGGCGGTGGGTGAGTTGAAAGGGCAGCAGGCCACCATTGGCGTACTGCGGGGCAGCGACACTTTGCAGCTGCCCGTGCTAGTGAGCGACCAGGGCCTGATCGGCGTGGGCAACCGTCCGCCCGAGGCCTACTTCACCTTCGCCAAGGAGCGCTACGGCCTGCTGGAGTCCATCCCCGCCGGCATCGCCTACGGTTGGAACACGCTGGGCGGCTACGTGAGCTCCCTGAAGCTGCTCTTCAGCGCCAGCGGCGTGAAGCAGATGGGCGGCTTCGGCTCCATCGGCGGCCTGTTCAGCCCCGCCTGGGACTGGCAGGTGTTCTGGAACATGACCGCCTTCCTGAGCATCATCCTGGCCTTCATGAACATCCTGCCCATTCCCGCGCTCGACGGGGGACACGTGGTGTTCCTCCTCTACGAGATGGTGTTCCGCCGAACGCCCAACCAGAAGGTGCTGGAGGTGGCCCAGATGGTGGGCATGGTGCTGCTGCTCGGCCTCATCCTGTTCGCCAACGGCAACGACGTGGTGAAGTGGCTCACCGGCCGCTTGTAACACCCGCCCACCCCGTCGCGTAGCACCGGGCACAAGACCCCGCTGCGATGCCCCATGTCGTGCTGCTCGAGGACGATCCCCTGGTGAGGACCCTGCTCACCCACCGCATGCTGCGCAATGGCTGGCGGGTGAGCGCCCTGGCCGACGCCCGCGGCCTCGACGCCCTGCTGCAGGGCGGCCTGCCCGACCTGATCGTGGTGGACATCGGCCTGCCGCACCTGGACGGTCTGGCGGTGGTGGAGGACCTGCGCGCCCGCGGCATCACCGTGCCCGTACTGGTGCTCACCGCCTACGAGCAGCCGCACCTGATCGCTGCCGTGCGCAGCGCAGGCGCCGACGACCTGGTGCAGAAGCCCTGCGACAACGAGGTGCTCATCGAACGCATGCAGCGCTTGATGGCGGCGTGATGCCCCATCTTTGTGTCCTTGTCCGCCTCCTTCTCCCACGACCTCATCATCGTCGGCCAGGGTCTGGCCGGATCGGTGCTTGCCGAGACCGCCCTGCGCCGCGGCCTGCGCGTGCGCTTGCTGGACGAGCCCCGCGAGGGCCGCGCCTCCTGGGTGGCCGCCGGGCTGGTGAACCCCGTGGCCCTGCGCCGTACCCTGCTCAGCTGGCGCGCCCCCGAACTGCTGCCCATCGCGGGAGCCTTCTACCGCGAAGCTGGTCTGCACCTCGGCCGTGAGTGCTGGCACCCCGTGCCGCTGGTGAAGGTCTTCCCCAGCGCCAAGGAGGCCGGCGAATGGCGTGTGCGCATGAACGACCCCGAGGTGGGCCACTACCTCAGCATTGAGACCTGCACCGACCCCGGCCTGCAACGCGTGGACCAGCCCTACGGCCACGGACAGGTGAAGCGTGCCGCCTGGGTCGACGTGGCCGGGCTGCTCACCGCCTGGCGCGCGCTGTGGCGCGAACAAGGCGTGCTGGAGGAGCGCCGCGTGGAAGCCATTGATGTGCGCGCTATTCCAGGCGGGGTGGACCTCTTCGGCCATACCGCTCCGATGATCGTGTGGTGCGCGGGCCCCTTCGCGCAGCTCCAAGGCTTGGTGCCCGTGCGCGGCGAACGCCTCACCGTGCGCCTGCCCGGCCTGGACCTTGGCGTGCTGGTGCATCGCGGCGGCTTCATCCTCCCCTTGGGCGGCGACGACTACCGCGTGGGCAGCACCTACGACTGGGACGATGTATGGAGCGGGCCTACCGCTACCGGCCGCGCCGACCTGCTACGCCGCCTGCACAAGCTGCTGTTGCGCACACCGCTGGAGCCCGAAGAGGCCGAGGCCTTCCAAGTGGTGGACCACTGGTCCGGCGTGCGGCCCACGGCCAGCGACCGCCGCCCCCTGCTGGGCCGTATCGCCCCCCACCAGGCCGTGCTGAACGGATTGGGCTCCAAAGGCGTGCTGCTGGCCCCCTGGTGCGCGCAGCATCTCTTGGACCACCTGCTCGACGGCTCGGCGCTGGATCCGGAGGTGGACCTCGCACGGTTCGCGTAGGGGGGACGTGGTGCCGATCCGCTTTCTACCTTGTGCATGAGAACCTCGGTTCGATGCCAAGCGAACCGTGATCGTCCGGCCATGAATAGGTCCTGTTTCCTATTTACTGCGTTCGTACTTCGCTTGAGCGCCGACGCGCAATGGCAATCGGTTGGAAGGGGTTTCCAGAGCGGAGGTGTTTTTGACATGGGATACTCCGAGGCTTACGGCGGTGTTTTCGTAGCTGGAAAAATGACACAAGCTGAATTTGATGGACTTCTTCTTAATGGTGTGGGATTTTGGAATGGTTCGTCTTGGGAATCCCTTGGAGCTGGAGTTTCGATACCCGGCGGAGGGCATTTGGCTAAAGCATTGTTCGTCACTGATACCTCCGTGGTCGTTGCTGGGGGATTTCAACTCATGGATTCAGTCCCCGGCACCCAATGGGTGGCTCAATGGAAGAATGGTGAATGGAATAGCATGGGTATTCCATCCGGAACCACTGGGTCGTGCCTACCCCTTCGATTGGATACACTCGACAATGAGCTGCACTTATTCGGTCCTTGCGAGATTACCGGGGCTCCTGTTATGAGCAACTGGCTCACATGGGACGGCGGGCAATGGCGACAATACGACCCGGATGAGCCCTTCTATGGGTATACCGCAGCTGCCTGCCGGTACCAAGGCCAGGTGCACGTGGCAGGCAATTTCTGGACGGTGAACGGTGCCACCGATGTGGCCCGGTACACCGGCAGCACCTGGGAGGAGCTGGGACCCGGTGTGGCCGGCGACCCCTTCATGACCGATATGCTGGTGTACGACGACCTGCTCTGGGTGTGTGGCGATATCGCTGCCTCGGCCGGCAACCCCGCCAACGCGCTCCTCGCCTGGGATGGCGCCCAATGGCTCGACCCTTTCCCGCAGATCACCCACGTGGCGTACGGGCGCGATCTGCTGGTGGCCAATGGCAAGTTGTACTACACGGGCACCTTCGTGGCCAACGGTCTCGATAGTGCCTACGCGCTGTTGGAGTACGACGGGCAACAGGTGTGCGTGATGGGCGGGCCGGGCCCCATCCTGGGCCGCATCGCCGCCTCGGCCGACACGCTCTATGCCGCTACTGGAGAGCATCTCTTCGGCTTCATGAGCGGGCCGTTGATGAACTTCATCGGCAAATGGCCGCTGAACGCACCACGGGACACCTGCTTCGCCCTGCCGCAAAGCGTGGGCGGAGGACCCGACCGACCCTTGTTCTGGTCCGCCGCCCCCAACCCCAACCAAGGCCAGTTCACGTTGCGCGGTCCCGGGCTGAACGACCTGCGTGAGCTTGAGGCGGTGGATGCGCTCGGTCGATCCGTCGGGGTGCAATGGTCGCTGGACGGAGCAGGGGCCGTGGAGGTGCGGTGTGCCGGCAGAGGCCTCATCACCCTGCGTGGCCGCACTGGCGATCGGCGCGGACAGGCCCGGGTGCTGGTGCAGCCGTAGCGAGGTCGATCATCCCACCGCGTTCCATCGCCACCTTTGTGCGCCGCGGCGCCGCACCAGCGGGGCCGCGTGGTCGATGGCCTCCGTGCGCACGCTGCTCCAGCTCGTCCCCGTCCTCCTGATCGCCCTGCTGCCGGCGTGCCACAGCGGCCGCAGCAACCTGCGCGGCAGCACCACCGGCCCCGATCCGCGCTGGGCGCAGGTGGACTCCCTGATGCGCGACGGGCGCTACGCCGATGCGCTCACCGCCACCGATGGGCTGCTCGCCGAGGCCCAGGGCTCGGGTGATGCGCTCCTGCAGTTCGCCGCGCACATGCGCCGCGCCTATCTCCGGCAGATCACCGGCACGGATCGCTTGCAGGTGCTCCAGGACCTGGACCGCACCACCGACAGCCTCGCTACAGCGGGCGCTCCGCTTCCGCTGGTGCCCCTTCTGCATAGCGCCCTCGCCGAGGCCTGGTGGAACGCCTACAGCGACGACCGCTGGCGGGTGCTGGAACGCGGCCGCACCGCCGATGACCCGGACGACCCGGAGACCTGGTCGCAGGCCACCTACATGGACCACATCCTGCGGCACGTGCATCGCTCGCTGGAACCGCTGGACAGCCTGAAGGCCTTCGCCACCGCCGACCTGCGTGGGCTGCTGCGCACCGTGCCCACCGCCTCCGGCACCGCGGAACCCGGCGCCCTGGCCCTGCGCCCCACGCTCTTCGACCTGCTGGGCCACCGCGCCTTGGACCTCCTGCGGAACCCGGAGACCCGTCTGGCCGAGCCGGCGGACGCCTTCCAGTTGAACGACCCGCGCCACTTCGCCCTGTTCGACGCCTTCTTCTTCGGGCCGTTCCACCACGCCGACAGCGGCGCCTGGGGCCTGCAGGCCCTGCGGCTGTACCAGCGCCTGGAGCGCGCCCACCAGAGCGACGACCACCCCGATGCCCTGGTGGACGCCACGCTCGGCCGGCTGGCCCATGTGAGCGCCCACAGCACCCTGCCCAACGCCGACTCGCTCTACCTCGAAGCGCTGCATACCCTGCGTTCACGCGTGCCCGATGACAGCTGCTGGAGCGAGGTGACGCTGGCCATCGCCACCTGGAACGCGGAACGGGCCGACCGCTATGACCCGCTGGTGAGCGATGCCCACCGCGACGAACGCCGCACCGCCCTCGCCCTGTGCGACGAGGCCATCGCCCGTTTCCCGCGCTCCACCGGTGCGCGCAACGCCGCCGTGCTGCGGGCGCAGCTGCGCGATCGCGAGCTGGACCTCCGCAGCGAAGAGGCCGCCATGCCGGGTCGTGACCTGCTGCTGAGCCTGCGCTACCGCAACACGCCGAGGGTGTGGCTGCGCGTGGTGAAGGACCCGCAGGAACCCGGGCGCGATCGCCGTTGGTCGCGCGATCACCAGGAATGGCTGCTGCAGCAGCGCCCAGTGCGCAGCTGGACATTGGACCTACCGGACGATGGCGACCTGAACCCACACCGCGTGGACCTGCCGGTGGACGCGTTGCCGGCCGGGCGCTACGCCGTGCTGGTGAGCGACAGCGCCCGCTTCGCCGCCGGCAAGGACCGCATCGCGTACACGCACATTCAGGTCACCCGCTTCGCGTTGGCGCAGCGCAGCAGTGACGAAGCACAGGACCTGCTGGTGATGGACCGCTGGAGCGGCCAGCCCCTCGCCGGGGTGAAGGTGAGCCTCTACGGCCAGCGCGCCGGGGCTGATCAACTCGTGAAGCTCGGCGAGGCGGTGACCGATGCCGAGGGGCGCCCCGCCCCGGACATCGCGCCGGCCAACGGCCGCCAGATGCTGGTGCTGGAGCAGGGCGACGACCGCTGGATGGCCGATGCGGGATACCGCTGGTGGAACGGCGAGCCACCGCCGGGCGATAGCGTGCGCACCTTCCTGTTCACCGACCGCGCCATCTACCGACCGGGGCAGGAGGTCCACGTGAAGGGCATCGTTACCGTGAAGCGCGGTGATGACGTGGTGGTGCGTGCAGGTCACCGCGGTGTGCTCCGCTTCCTCGATGTCAACGGTGAAGTGGTGGACACGGTGCCGTACACCACGGACGCCTACGGCTCGTGCGTGGCGCGCTTCACCGCACCCGTGGGCGTGCTCACCGGTGCGATGCGCATCGAAGAGGCGCACGGTTCGGCGCAAGTGCGCGTGGAGGAGTACAAGCGGCCCACTTTCGAGGTGCGCTTCGATCCCGTGGCCGGACAACCGCGCCTGAACGGCGACGTGGAACTGAGCGGCACCGTGGCCAGCTACGCGGGTGTTCCGCTCGACGGCGCCACCGTACGCTGGACCGTGCAGCGCACGCCCCGCATGCCGTGGTGGTGCGGCTGGGGTTGGCGCGGTCTGCCGTGGGGCCGTTCCACCCAGGTGGCCACCGGAACCGCCACCTGCGACGCCCAGGGCCGCTTCACCGCCCGCTTCACCGCACCGGCCGATCCGGCCTTCCCGCGCGATGCGGATCCCACCTTCCACTTCGCCGCGGAGGCCGTGGTCACCGACCGTTCCGGCGAGGTGCAGCAGGGATCCACGGCCTTCGACCTGGCATACCGACGGATCGCCATCGACCTGCGCCTCGGCGAGGCGGTGGACCGCAGCGCGCTCGACAGCCTCGACCTGCGCGTGCGCAACCTCAACGGCCAGGAGGTGGACGTGCCTGTGGACGTCCGCGTGCATCGCCTGCGCGCCCCGCAGGTGCCCTATCGCGAACGCCTGCTGCCGCGCCCCGACCGTTCCGTGCTGGAACGGGAGGCTTTCGTGCAGCGCTTCCCGGAGGAAGCCTTCGGACAGGAGGCCGACCCGCTCACCTGGCCCGCGGAGGAGGCCGTGTACGAGCGCACCGGCCACCGCGCCAACGGACGTGCGCTGGCCCTGCCCGCCGCGCGCACCTGGGACGTGGGCACCTACCGCATCGAGCTGAAGGCGCGCGATGAGGGCGGCGACACGGTGCGTGTGCGCTCGGTGGTGACGCTGTACGATGCGGAGGTGCAGCACACCGGCTTCATGGCCGACGCCTTTCATGCGGAGCTGGTGAAGGGCCGCTGCGAACCCGGCGAGAAGGCGGTGCTGCTGCTGAGCTCGGCGCTGCCGGATGCCCGCGTGCTGATGGAGGTGGAGCGCGACGGCGTGAAGGCGGTGAGCCGCCGCCTGACACTGAGCCGCGGCCAGCAGCGCGTGGAGCTGCCCGTGCGCGAGGACGACCGCGGCGGCTTCGCCGTGCACCTGCTGTGCGTGGAGCGCGGTCGTGTGCACGCCCGCACCCTCGCCATCGAGGTGCCGTGGACCAACAAGGACCTGCAGGTGGAGTGGATGTGCTTCCGCGACAAGCTACAGCCCGGCGACCAGGAGGAGTGGCGCTTGAAGATCCGCGGTGCGAAGGGCGACGCCGTGGCCGCCCAGCTGTTGGCCACGTTGTACGACGCCTCGCTCGACCACTTCGTTCCGCATGGCTGGGCGCTGGACGTGCACCCGCGCACCGACGCGCGCCTGGGCTGGCAGGGCACCACCCCCTTCGGCACCGATGGCGGACGCGAAGTGTGGCGACCGTTCATCTCCCCAACGGGCGTGGTTCGCATCTATCCGCAGCTCGAGACCCACGGGTTCACGGGGCATTATGGATGGGCGGATATGGCCCAAGTCGAGGTCGTACAGTATCGGATGAGACGATTTGATCGGGATAGTGACGCCCTTGCTACGACCACAGATGAAATGGAGGAAGCGGAAGTGGTGACCGGTGGCGTGCCGGCGAACTATAACGATGTCACCGGGGGCATGATCGCACAGAATGGTCAACCCGCGCCTCCGTCCGCAGGTGCGTCGGGAACAGCCCCGAACGATGCACCACCTCCGTTACGCAGCGACCTGCGCGAGACGGCCTTCTTCCTGCCCGACCTGCTGACGGACCGGGACGGCAGCGTGGTGCTGCGCTTCACCGTGCCCGATGCGCTGACGCGGTGGAACCTGTTGGGCCTGGCCCACACGGCCGACCTGCAGCTGGCGCAGCTGGCGCGGAGCCTGCGCACCGTGAAGCCCGTGATGGTGGTGCCCAACCTGCCGCGCTTCCTGCGCGCCGGCGACCGCATGGTGCTCACCGCCAAGGTGAACGTCACCGAGCCCGGCCGCGCCGAGGGCCTCGCGCGCCTGGCGCTCTTCGACCCCGCCACCAACGCCCCGCTGGACAAGGCCTTCGGGATCGACGCGCCCGAGCAGGTCTTCATCGCCGCGCAGGGCGAAAGCGCTGTGGTGGCCTGGAGCATCGCCGTTCCGGAAGGCGTCGACGCGGTGGGCGTGCGCATCACGGCCGCCAGCCGTCCGGGTCCGCGGAGCACAGTCGTGGCGGCGGACGGGGAGGAGCGTGTGCTGCCGGTGCTCACCGACCAGGTGCTGGTGACCGAGCGCCTGCCGCTGTGGATGTCGGGCCCCGGGACGCGCACCTTCACGCTGAACAAGTTGGTGAACGCAACACCGAACGACCGCACGAGCACCCGCCGCAACCACCAGCTGCGGTTGCAGTACACGCCGAACCCCGCGTGGCTGGCCGTGCAGGCGCTGCCCTATCTGATGGAGTTCCCGCACGAATGCGCCGAGCAGCTCTTCAGCCGGTATTACGCGAACCGCCTCGCCGCGCATGTGGTGGCTGAGCGCCCGGCGATCCGCGGCGTCTTCGAGCGGTGGCGCCAGGCCGGTCCGGATGCCTTCGCCAGTGCCCTGGAGCGCAACACCGACCTGAAGCAGGTGCTGCTGGCCGAAACCCCCTGGGTGGTGGAGGCCCGCGACGACCGCACACGACGGCAGCGCATCGCCCTGCTCTTCGACTTGGACCGGATGGCGCGTGAGGAGGACGAGGCCCTGGGCCGTCTGAGGCAGATGCAACTGCCCAACGGGGCCTGGCCCTGGTGGGCCGGCATGGAGCCCAGCCGCTGGGTGACGCAGCATGTGCTGGCCGGCATGGGCCACCTGGACCGCGTCGGTGCCGCCGATCCACGCGCCGATGGCCCCGTGCACCAGATGCTGAACCGTGCGGTGGACTGGCTCGATGGCGAAGTCGTCCGCGAGCACCGGCGGCTACAGCGCGAGCTGGACAAGGCGGCCTTCGCGGCGTACCGGCCCGACCACGGCGACCTGCATTACCTCTATGCCCGCAGCTTTTTCCGTCAGCGGTCGCTGGATGGCGCTGTGGGCGGCGTGGTGCAATGGCTGCTCGAACGTGCCCAGGCCGGATGGACGGACCGCGCGCTGCACGATCAGGCGCTGCTGGCCCTGGTGCTGCACCGCTTCGACCGGCATGAGGCGGCGGCCCGCATCGTGGTGAGTCTGCGCCAGCGCGCCGTGATGAGCGATGAGCTGGGCATGTATTGGAAGGACTTCCGCCGCGGGGTCGATCCGTGGGCCTTCCCGTCGGAGACGCATGCGCGCATGATCGAGGCCTTCCACGAGGTGGCCGGGGATGCGGCCAGCGTGAACGCCCTTCGGATGCACCTGCTGCAGATGAAGCGCACCACCGACTGGGGCACCACCACGGCCACGGCGGAGGCCTGCCACGCCCTGCTGCTCACCGGCGATGCCTGGGTCGAGGAGGGCGCAGGCCCGGAGATCCGCGTGGGCGGCCAGGTGGTGGGCGCCCAGCACCGCGAGGCCGGCACGGGCACCTTTGAGCGCACCTGGTCCGGGGAGGAGGTGAAGCCCGTCCTGGGCGAGGTGACCATCACCGAGCGCGCCGACCGGCCCTCGTGGGGCGCGTTGTACTGGCAGTACTTCGAGCGCATGGACCGCGTGACGCCACCGGACCTGGGCGGTGGCAGCCCGCCCTTCCACCTCACCCGGCAGGTGATGCTGGAGCGGCCCGGGGCCCGTGGACCGGAGCTGGTGGAGCTGGCCCCCGGCGTGGCGGTGCGGCCCGGTGACAAGGTCGTGGTGCGGCTGGTGCTGCGCACCGATCGCCCGCTGGACTTCGTGCAGGTGAAGGACCTGCGTGCGGCGGGCCTGGAACCGGTGGAGGCCTTGAGCGGCTACCGGTACCAGAGCGGGCTGGGCTATTACCAGAGCATCCGCGACGCGGCGATGGACCTGTTCATCGACCGTCTGCCCGCAGGCACCCATGTGTTCAGCTACGCGCTGCGCGCCACCCATGCCGGGGACTTCAGCCAGGGCATCGCTTCAGCCACCTGCATGTACGCCCCGGAGTTCGGAGGCCACAGTGAGGGCTCGCGCGTGCTCGTGTCGGAGTGAAGCGACGATCGCCGCAGGCCCATCGACCGTGATCCGCGGTCCGTCGATCCCTTCCACCGACCGAACGGGACACTGTGCCCCATGGTTGCGCTGCATGGCCGGGTTCCGGACCTTTGCGCCTTCGTTCACCGCTCATCCCGATCCGTTGCCCATGAAGTTTCGCTCCATCCTGCCGTTGACCCTTCTCCTTCTTGGCCCGGTGGTCCCGGCCCAGGAGTTCGTGGAGCTGCACAACGCCGAGGTGCTCCCGTTGGAGTTCCTGGGCGAGACGATGGCCTTCCGCGATTGGGACCCCACCCGTGCGTTCCCGGATGAGGTGGTGCGCGACGCCAACGGCTGGCTGGTGAAGCCGGAGCCGAAGGGCACGAAGGAAGCCCGGCTGCACCAACGTGTGAACAGCAAAGCGCTGCCCCTCGGGGAGGATCCCGCCTGGCAGCGCCAGCAGGGCGGCCGCACCTCGGGTCGTGCACTGGACCTCACCATCAACGGGATCGGCAATACGGGCGTCAGCCCCAGCGATCCCTGCCTGGAGGTGGGCCCCAACCATGTGATCCAGATGATCAACGGAAGCTCCGGCGCCTACTTCCGCATCTATGACAAGAGCGGCAACCCGCTCGGCGCGCAGACCTACCTGGACAACTTCATCAACGCCATCGGGGGCATCACCAGCTACAGCGGCGCGGGCGATCCGATCGTGCTGTACGATGCGCTGGCCGACCGCTGGCTGATGAGCGAGTTCTCCTCCAGCGGCAACCGGCTGGTGATGTGCGTGTCCACCACGGCCGACCCGCTGGGCACCTGGTACGCGTACAGCTTCACCGCGCCGAGCTTCCCGGACTATCCGAAGTACGGCGTCTGGCCCACGGCCTACATCGTGACCAGCAACGAGGGCACGGGCTGTCCCATCTACGCCCTGGACCGCAACCGGATGCTTGCCGGTCTGTCCGCCACCTCGCAACGGTTCACCACGCCGGACTATCCCACGATCGGCTTTCAGGCCACCACGCCCATCACGTTCGAAGGCGGCACCGCCCCTCCGGCCAACGCCCCGGCCATGGTGATGCGCATGGCCGATGACGGCTGGACCGCGAGCATCCCTGCGGACCGGCTGGAGCTATGGACCCTGACGCTGGACTTCACCACCCCGGCCAACAGTGTCCTGGCCGGACCCCAGTTGATGCTCACCGATCCGTTCGACACCGAACTGTGCGGCTACACCTCCTTCTCGTGCGTCGATCAGCCCAGCTCGAACACCAACCTGGACCCGCTGCGCGAGGTGATCATGAACAGGGCGCAGTACCGCAACTTCGGTACGCACGAGACCATCGTGTGCAACCACGTCACCGACGTCACCACCACGGACCGGGCGGGTGTGCGCTGGTATGAACTGCGCCGCAGTGGCGGCATCGCCAACCCTTGGGGCATCCACCAGCAGGGCACCTATTCGCCGGACGCCACCAGCCGCTGGATGGGCTGCATCTCCATCAACGCTGCGGGCGACATCGGCCTGGCCTACAACGTGAGCTCCGGATCGGTGTTCCCGGGGATCCGCTACACGGGCCGCAGCGCCAGCGACCCGCTGGGGCAGATGACCTTCGCGGAGACCACCATCGTCGCGGGGACCTCCCCCAACGGCAGCAACCGGTATGGCGACTACAACTCGCTCGATGTCGACCCGGCCAACGGCAGTTTCTGGGGCACGGCCCAGTACAACCCGGCCTCGGCCTGGTCCACGCGCATCTTCAACTTCTCGTTCACCCCGCCACTGTGCACGCCGCCGGCGGCCACCCTGAGCACCCCGTGCATCAACCTCGGCCAGTACAACGTGAGCATCAACCTCACCAGCCTCGGTAGCGCGTCCAGTGTCACCCTGCAGATCGATCCGGACGGCGGGGGGCCCAACCCTCCGGTCACCGTGGGCAACGCCACCGCTCCCGGGGTCTTCGGCCCCTACGGCCCCTACACCAGCGGCAGCGCGGTATCGGTGGTGCTGGTGCACGACCAGTTCAGCCAGTGCACGGTGACCTACACCGGCGTGGTGGCCAACTGCAACGCGCCGGGCGCCGGCTGCACCACCTTCAACAGCACGGGCACCACGACCATCGTGGATAATGCGACGGTGAGCAACACCATCACCGTGCCCGCTCAGGGTGGCGCCACCCTGAGCGACCTCAACGTGTTCGTGAACGTCACACACACCTACACGTCGGACCTGCGGCTGTCGTTGGAGAGCCCGGTCGGCACCGTGGTGAACCTCATCAACAGTGGACTTTGCACCAACAGCGACAACATCGTGGTGGAGTTCGATCAGACAGGATCGAACGGCAACGTAGGCGTCACCTGCCCGATGAGCAACCTGTTCGTGGTGCCGGCCCAGTCCCTCGCGGCGTTCAACGGCCAGGTGTTCCAGGGCAACTGGATCCTGCGCGTGCAGGATGTGGCCACACAGGACGAGGGCACGCTCAACAGCTGGTGCCTGATCCCCACCCTGATCGCAGCCGACGTGAAGGTGGCGGCGAAGGTCTTCCTGGAGGGCGCCTACAACACCGGCACGGGCCTGATGAACGATGACCTGCGCGCGGCCGGCCTGGTGCCGCTCACCGAGCCGTACACGGCCTTGGGCTACCCCTTCATCGGTGCACCGAGCGGAGCCACCACGGCCCCCGTGCTGGCAGTGACCGGTGCCAACGCCATCGTGGATTGGGTGGTGGTGGAGCTGCGCAACAGCTTGAACGGCGCGTCCGTGGTGGCCAGCAAGGCGGCCTTGGTGCAGCGCGATGGTGACGTGGTGGCCGTGGATGGCACCTCGCCCGTGAGCTTCGCCCTGGCGGCCGGAGACTACTTCGTGGCCGTGCGCCACCGGAACCACCTGGGCGCCATGGCCACCCCGGCGCTGGCCCTGAGCGGCACGGCCACCACCGTGGACCTGACGGCCCCGGCCACTGGCACCTTCGGCACCGATGCGCGCAAGACCGTGGGGAGCATCCGTGCCCTCTGGGCCGGCGATGTCACGTTCAACAAACAGGCGAAGTATGCCGGCGGCAGCAACGACCGCGACCCTATCCTGGTCCGGATCGGGGGCACGGTGCCCACCGCAGTGGTCAACGGCTACCATCCGGAGGATGTGAACCTGAACGGCCAGGTGAAGTATGCCGGCGCGGCCAATGACCGCGACCCCATCCTGGTGAACATCGGTGGCACAGTGCCCACGGCCACCCGGAGCGAGCAGATCCCCTAGTGCGGTCCACAACCGATCGGTGACAGAACAAGACCCTCGGGGCGGCACCTCCAAGTGCCGCCCCGGTAGTTTTGGGGCATGAAGCTCATCCGCACCTTCCTCCTGCTCGCTCCGCTCCTGCTGGCCGCCTGTGGCGGAGGCACCAAGGCGGGTGGCGATGAACCTCCTGCCACGGCCGACAGCGCCCAGGCGCCGCCCGCGATCGACCTTTCGGCGCATGATGTTCCGCTGTGGGTGACCCCGCCGGACGCCCAGGTGCTCGGTGGACAAGCCCCGCAGGTGCGCTGGAACGAGCAGGCCGGCATCCTGGAGGTGCGGGCCGGGGAGCACTTCGGCCTGGACATCGTGGAGGCCGAGGGGGACCTGGCCCGGGTGAAGGCCGCGCTGGACCGTGACATGTTGTTGAAGCACGAGGTGGTGGAGGAGGGCCCCGACCACCTGATGTACCGCAGCAGATATCCCGACCAGGACCTGGTGTTCGTGCATTTCGTGAAGGTGCTGCGGGTGGCGGGACGGATCTTCGAGGTGGGCGATGACCCCCAGGGGCGGTTCACCGAACAGGACGTGCGCCGGATGCTGACCGCCGTGGCCGCAGCACCCGCCGGATGACCAGGGTAACCCCCTGCCCCTGACGCCGTAAACAGGCCGCGGAGGACCGGAACGCGCCGGACTTCGTATCATTGCCAGCTCTTCAGACCCGCACGGACATGCGCACCGCCCTCCTCTCCCTGGCCGCTTTGGTCTGTCTGCCCTCCTTGGCAGGCGTCATCGTTGTGGAAGGTCGCTATCAGGGCAAGAACCTCTTCGTGCAGAACCCCTTCTCCGAGGCTGGGGTGGGCTTCTGCGTCTTCGAGGTCACCGTGAACGACCAGATCGCCACGGACGAGATCAATTCCAGCGCCTTCGAGGTGGACCTCGGCAATTTCGGACTGAAGCTCGGCGATCCCATCACCGTGAAGATCAAGCACAAGGACGGATGCACCCCCGTGGTGCTGAACCCCGAGGTGCTGAAGCCCAAGAGCACCTTCGACATCGTGCAGCAGGCCGTCTCGCCGGAAGGCCTGTACACCTGGACCGCGACCAACGAGACCGGCGAGCTGCCCTACGTGGTGGAACAGAAGCGCTGGAACAAGTGGGTGAAGGTGGGCGAGGTGATGGGCATCGGCACGCCCGGTGAGCACCGCTATGAGTTCAAAGTGACGCCCCACAGCGGGGAGAACACCTTCCGCGTGAAGCAGGTGGACATGACCAAGCGCAGCCGGTACAGCGAAGCGGCGAAGTTCACGGACCCCTCGGTGGCCGTGGTCACCTGGAGCCCGCCCAAGCCCAAGGAGGAGATCCTCTTCTCGGCCGCCACGCTGTATGAGATCTACGACCAGTACGGCAACATCGTGAAGCGCGGGTACGCCAACAAGATCGACATCACCGCCCTGAAGAAGGACCTGTACTACCTCAACTACGACAGCAAGATGGGGGAGACCTTCATCAAGCGCTGATCGCCTCCGGACCTCTTCGAAAGCCCTCCGCGACCCGGAGGGCTTTCTCATGCTCGCTCTTGGCGGCTTTGCGTCTTTGCGGCTAACCTTGCCGCATGATCCGCATCGAGCACCTCGGCATCGCCGTGAAGGACCTGGACGCCGCGGAGGCGGTCTACACCCGGTTGCTGGGCGTGGCCCCGTACAAACGCGAAGCCGTGGAGCGCGAAGGCGTCATCACCAGCTTCTTCCTGGTGGGCCCCAACAAGATCGAGCTGCTGGAGAGCACGCGCCCCGACGGCCCCATCGCCAAGGCCATCGAGAAGCGCGGCGAGGGCATCCATCACGTGGCCTTCGAGGTGGACGACATCCGTGTGGAGATGGCCCGGTTGAAGGCCGAAGGCTTCACGCTGTTGAGCGACGAGCCCAAGCCCGGCGCCGACAACAAGCTGGTGTGCTTCGTGCACCCCCGGGACGCGAACGGCGTGCTGGTGGAGCTGACCCAGGAAGCGCGCTGAGCATGGCCACGCGCAAGGAGACGGCGACCTTCATCCTGCACCACCTCGGCCATCCGGAGCGCTTCACGGTGCGGGCGATGTTCGGGGAGTTCGCACTTTATGCCGACGGCAAGCCGGTGGCCTTCATCTGCGACGACCAGCTCTTCGTGAAGATCATGCCGGAGAGCGCCGCGTTGGAAGGCCGTTGTGAGCAGGCGCCCGCCTATCCCGGCTCCAAGGCGTACTTCCTGGTGCCGGAGGACCTGATCACCGGCGACGACCGACTGGCCGGGCTCCTGCTGCGCATGGCGGAGGTGCTGCCCCTGCCCAAGACGAAGCGGACGAAGAAGCAGCCTTGAGGGCGGCTTAGGCCAGCAGCCCCAGCCGTGCCACCAGGGCGCTCACATCCTCCCGCGTCAGGTCGAGGTGCTCGGCGCGCAACGCTGCGGCGCGCGCTCCGACGACGTGCTGGATGCTGTCGTCGATGAAGAGCGTGCGCGCCGGGTCGGCGCCGTGATGCTCCAGCACATGTTGGAAAGCGGCCGCATCCGGCTTGCGCAGGCCGATCTCGCAGCTGTAGTAGGCCCCGTCGAAGAGCGTGCGGAAGTCGGCGATGCCGTTGTCCGCAGCAATGAGGCGCTGGAAGGCCGGCACGTGGATGGCGTTGGTGTTGCTGAGCAACAACAGGCGGTAGCGTTCGCGAAGCTGCCGCAGCAGGGTGATGCGCTCTTGTGGGATCCGGCCCAGCATGGCGTTCCAGCACGCATCCACCTGCTCCACGGTGATGCCCCCGCCGTGCAGGCCCTGGATCCGCGCGCGGAACTCCGCGGGGGATAAGGCCCCCACCTCGAAGCCGTCGAAGAGATGGTCCTGTTGCGCCTTGCTGTAGAAGGCCTCGAACCCGTCGAAGCCCAGCGCATTGAAGGCCTCGGCCGTGCGGTGGTAGTCCACGTCGATGAGCACTCCGCCGAGGTCGAGAAGCACGGTATCGATCGCGCGGCTCATCCCAGAGCGCTTCCGGCGTACATCGCAGCGGCCCGCACCGGCACGTTGCGTCTCTCGTTGTTGCCCGAACGGTTCACTCGCATGGTCGCACGGCCGTGATCCGGATCGAGATGCTGTCCAGCAGGATCTCCCCGTTGCCCGGCTGCCAAACATACCACGACAGTTGTTCGCCCGGCCGGGCGGCCGGCATGCGGTAGGCATAGCGCCATCGGCGCCATGTTCCAGCGAACGGCACATCGTTCAGTCGGAACGCATAGTGCTCGCGTGCAGACCCCGGGCGCCCCAGGGTGGTCACTACCAGCGCGTCCTGACCGCTCCCGGGTCGCGGCTCCCCGCGTCGAAGGGAGGCTTCGATGTGGAACGCTTGACCCGTCGGCAGTTCGGCAGGTCCCACGCGTAGGGTCGGGCCGA
Source organism: Flavobacteriales bacterium (assembly GCA_016713875.1). Lineage (NCBI taxonomy): Bacteria > Pseudomonadati > Bacteroidota > Flavobacteriia > Flavobacteriales > Flavobacteriales bacterium. The sequence continues at coordinate 2,928,664 of JADJOI010000003.1, read as the reverse complement.
ACGGATGGTCGCTGTCGACCAGAAAGGTGTTCCCTCCAGGGCCCTCGGGCCGAGTGGCGGCATTCTCCTCCCAGGGAGGCGCGACCTTTCCCCCGTGCGCGCTCGTGCGCATCACCAGCTCCATCCCACAGGGCGCGTAGGGGGGTGGTTCCAGATCGCCGCCGAGCGCACCGCGCCAGCTCGCATCGGTGCGCAAACGGATCGCTCGCCATTTCTCCAGGTCCATGTTGAAGGGATGGATGATACCCACGGTGTATTGCCACGCGTGGAACAGCTGCAGGGCGATGAACGGAAGCAATGACCACCAGAGGATGCGTGCCGCCCGACGCGTGAACGAACCCAGTAAGGTCGTCATGGGAACGGCCGCAACGGGCAGGTGGTCCAGGTAGGGACGAGGTCCGTAACTGTCCCCGTATTCCCAGCTCCACCAGGCGCTGGTGAGGTGGACCATGGCCATGCCGTGCATGGTAAGGGCCGCACCGGCCATGGGCGACCTTCGCCAGAGGATCACGGCCCCTGGCAGGCCCAGCAGCAGCAGCGGCCAGTGGAAGAACAGCCCCTTCTGCGCTCCGAAGAGGCTCTTCCAGAGCTGCGGCCGCAACCAATGGAATCCCTCGCCGCCGTATGGGCGAACGAAGCATGTCCCGCTCTGCAGGTACCACACCAGGGGTTGCAGGGAGAGCATGGCCACGAACAGGACCGCGCCGGGAAGCAGCGCCCGACGCCCGGCCGCATGCCACCAGCGCAACGGTGAGACCGCGCCCTCGGACACAAGTGCCGGGACGGCCAACAACACGATCCCGTTCACCGGTCGGATCAGCAGGACGACCGCGAACAGACCCGCTGCAACGATGGTCCAACGCACACTGACCTCGTGCCAGGCGCGGTGCACGCTCAGCAGGAGCAGCGCCACGGCCGCGAACGAACACGGATGGGACATCCCGGGTGACATCACAGCGTGCTGCACCAGTCCCGTCCCGGCAAGGATGATGAGCAGGGAGAGCGCCACCGCCCGGTCCTCGAACCCCATGCGCAGCAACAGGGCCCGCAGTGCGACCAGACCGATGAAGGTCCACAGGATGCCTCCGATCGCCACGGCGATCTGATATCGGAACGCCCGGGCATCGGGTGTGGCGCCGAGCGCCAGGCCGATCGAATGGGCCATGAGCACCATCGGGGCCTGCATCAGCGATGTCCCCACCATGTATTTGATCACCATCGCGTTCCCTGCGGGGACCACATGGTCCGGGCGGGCCTCGGCGGCCGGACGCCAGCCGGGTTCCAGTACCATGCTCCAGTAGGCATGGTAGCCGGCGCCATCGCTGATGATGATGTCCTTCCACCCGTGGCCGTCATCCCCGATGATCCTCCACCGCACGGAAGCGGCCGCCAATAACAGCCCGAGCAGGACCAGCATCCGGACGGACCACGGTGCTCGGAAGGACATTGCAGCAAGGTATTCATCGGCCGGATGCGGAGCCGGGGGGCGCCTGTACCTTCGCGCGCCATCGGGGCCCATAGCTCAGCGGTCAGAGCAGGGGACTCATAATCCCTTGGTCGCAGGTTCAAATCCTGCTGGGCCCACCTTCGCACGCGTTGCGTGCTTCGTTGGGCACAGCCCACCACCGTGCCGCACCGGTCAATACGGTTCCACCGCGAAGACCTTGATGCGCAGGTCGTCCAGCAGCACGCGGGCTTCACGGGCCGGGTCCCTGAACCGGAACCGCACCTCCTCACCGTACTGCAGCGGTGGCAGCGGGATGGCGTAGCAAAGGCGGGCCCATGTGCTGTCGCTCTCGCCGGGAAGGGGGTTCATCCGGAAGGGCTCCTCGAACACGACCAGGCCGTCGGGCCCAAGGATGATCGCTTCGCCCTGCATGGTGAACGAATCGCCTGCGCGCTCCTCATAGCGCATGGCCGTCACCTCGAGCTGCAGCGCGCGTCCGATGGGCAGGGTGCCGCCCGGGGCGATGAACGTGATGCCGGACCCATCGCCGTCGTACACGCAGACGTGCCGTCCGCTCACGGCCTCCGCCCGCGGCTCGATGCGGCCGCCGATCCAGTGCGGGGAGGGCTCTTCGAGGTTGGTGTAAGCCCTCAACACCATGCTCATCCCGTTCGGATGGAAGGGCGGGGCCTGGTAGTTGCCGCCGAGCCGGTCCCTGTCCGCCGGCGCCGTGCGGCCGAAGGCCCAGGCGTACGTGTGGCGGTCCATGTTCTCGTGGTGGAGGATGAGGTGGTGGTACTGCCAGTATTGGAACCCATGGAGCAGGATGCAGCCCAGCATCCACGCGCGCGCCACGATCCACGACCGGCGGCCGGCGTGGTGCAGCGCCAGGGCCCAGGGGACGGCAAGCACGGCCAAGTGTTCGATGAACACCCGGCTGCCGAAGCCGCTGCCGTAGTACCAGATCCACCAGCTGGCGATCACGTAGGTGTTCACCGCGAAGTAGATCAGGCCCGACCACGCCACGACCGGCGCGCGACGCCGAAGCGCGAACAACGCCGCCATGGCGAACAGCAACACCGGGGCGTAGAGGAACAGACCGCGCCGGAAGCCGAACAGGACGCGAAGGACCTCCGGTCGGTCCCAATGGAAGCCCTCGCCCCGGTAGCCCCATTCCACCCAGTGGCCGGTCTGCGCATGCCAGAGCAGCGGCTGGATGCCCACTACGGCAGCGAACGCGGCGAGAGCCGTGACCAGGTGCAGGGGACGCCGCAGCACGCGGCGGATCATCGCCCGTGTGTTGTGCCCGGCCACGATGGGCACGGCCAGCAGCACCAGCCCGTTCACCGGCCGGATGAGCACGATGAGACCGAACACCGGGCCGAGCAGGATCAGCCAGCGCATGCGGCCATCGTCCGCCAGCCGGTGCACCAGGAACAGGAAGGCGGCGAAGGCCAGGAACGAGTGCACGTGCGACCAGCCCGGCTGCATCGTGGCGTACGGCAGCAGTGGTGTGGCGAGCACGGTGGCGGCCAGCACCCAGGCGATCACCGGGTCGCGCACACCGAGGCCGGCGAGCAACGCGCGCAGCAGCAGCAGCCCCAGCAGCACATGGACCAGGCCGCCGAGCCCGATGGCCATGTGCTCCCATCCGCTACGTCCGTCCTTGGGGGCATCGGCGCTCCACAGCGCCACCGCATGGCCCGCCGCGAACCACGGCGCCATCATCACCGCCGTGCCGGCGAAGTACTTGTTCAACGTGCCGTCCGGTGTGTGGTGCACATACGTGGGGTCGGGCGGCTCGTGCCCCAGGTCACCGCGGATGAACACCGCCAGCAGATAGCCATAGTAGCCGCGCACGTCGCTGCGTATCAGGCGATCCCACGCATGGCCGGTGTCGCCGATCCACGCCCAGCGGACCTGCAGCACGGAGAGCGCGAGCATGAGCGCGGCGATCGTGAGCGTGCTGATGCGTGGACGATGCATGGACATGGCGCGCCAAAGGTGCGGCGGCGGGCGCGGCTATCTTGCGCCCCATGGGCAAGGTGATCGTCACCGGTGGCGCGGGCTACATCGGATCGCATACCGTGGTGGAACTGGCCGCGGCCGGGCATGTGCCCGTGCTGGTGGATGACCTGCGCAACTCCGAGGAGGCCGTGCTCGATGGCCTGGCGAAGCTCATCGGCCGCCGTCCCGTCCTCCACCGGGTGGATTGCACCGACCGCCGCGCGCTGGATGCGGTGTTCCGCGCGGAAGGGCCGGTGCATGGGGTCATTCACTTCGCCGCCGACAAGGCCGTGGGGGAGAGCGTGCAGGACCCGCTGAAGTACTACGCCAACAACGTCGGCTCGCTGGTGGCCCTGCTGCAGGTGATGCACGAGCACGCGGTGCGCACGCTGGTGTTCTCCAGTTCGTGCACGGTGTACGGACAGCCCGACCGGCTTCCCGTGGGAGAGGATGCGCCCGACCACAACGCCCTATCGCCCTACGGCGCCACGAAGGTGATGGGCGAGCGGATGCTGCGCGATCTGGTGGCGAGCGATCCGGGCTGGCGCGTGGTGCTGCTGCGCTACTTCAACCCCATCGGTGCGCACCCCAGTGCCTGCATTGGCGAACTGCCGCTCGGGGTGCCCAACAACCTGGTGCCCTTCGCCACGCAGGTGGCCGCCGGGCTCCGCGATCGGCTGGTCATTCACGGCACGGACTATCCCACGCCCGATGGCTCCTGCGTCCGGGACTACATCCATGTGGTGGACCTGGCACAGGCCCATGTGACGGCCATGGCCTGGGCCGACGCGCGGACGGAGGCGACCTGCGAGGTGTTCAACCTGGGCACCGGCCGGGGCAGCAGTGTGCTGGAGGTGGTGCGCGGGCTGGAAGCGGTCATCGGCCGGCCGCTGCCGCACCTGCTCGGTCCGCGGCGGGCGGGCGACGTGCCCGAGGTCCATGCCGACCCACGCAAGGCCAGCGCCGGCCTTGGCTGGAAGGCGGAGCGCACCCTGCACGACGCCCTCGCCGACGCGTGGCGCTGGCAGCAGACCCTGGCCGATCGCGACCGCGGTTGAGCGGTTATCCGTCCCGGGTGGTGGACAAGTGATCATGGACCGATGCCGGTGTGCGCCGAGGGCCGAGCACCTTCGCGTTCAGTCCCCATCCCATGTCGCACCCCCGCAACGCCACCCGGCTCGTCGTCCTGCTCGGCGTGTTCTATGCCGTCTTCGGCGCGGTCACCTGGCTCAACAGCGTGCTGATCCCCTACCTGAAGATCGCCTGTGAGCTCACGCTCGACCAGGCCTTCTGGGTCACCATGGCCTTCTACCTGGCCTACACGGTGATGGCGCTGCCCTCGTCGTGGGTGCTCAAGCGCACCGGTTTCAAGGGCGGCATGATCACGGGCCTGCTGGTGATGGCGGTCGGCGCGGTGCTGTTCATTCCCGCGGCGGGCGCGCGCGCCTACGGGCTCTTCCTCACCGGCCTGTTCGTCATCGGCTCCGGCCTCACCCTGCTGCAGACCGCTGTGAACCCCTATGTCACCATCGTGGGGCCTCTGGAGAGCGCAGCGAAGCGGATGAGCATCATGGGCATCTGCAACAAGGTGGCCGGCGTGCTCGGGCCGGTGGTGCTCGCCGCCATCGTGCTGAAGGACGCCGACGCGCTGATCGCGCGGCTGGCGGGCCTGGACGATGCCGCGCGGGCCGGGGAGCTCGCGGCGCTGAGCGATCGCGTGGTGATGCCCTATACCGTGATGGCCGTGGTGCTGGTGGTGCTGGCGGTGCTCGTGCGCTGGTCGCCGCTGCCGGAGATCGCCTCGGAGGAGGAGGCCACACAGGCCGATAAGGCCGCGGGCCACGCGAGCGTGCTGGCCTATCCGCAGCTGGTGTTGGGCGTGCTGGCGCTCTTCCTGTACGTGGGGGTGGAGGTGATCGCGGCGGACACGATCGCCACCTATGGCCAGAGCCAGGGCATTCCGCTGGACCGCGCCAAGTACTTCCCCGGGTTCACGCTGAGCGCCATGGTGGTGGGCTACCTGGTGGGCATCGCCACCATCCCCCGCCTGCTGTCGCAGGCCGCGGCGCTCACCGCATCGGCCGTCACCGGGGTGGCGATGAGCCTGCTGGTGGTGCTCACCACCGGGTATGTGAGCGTGCTGTGCGTGGCGCTGCTGGGCCTGGCCAACGCGCTGATGTGGCCGGCGATCTGGCCGCTGGCGATCGAAGGGGTGGGCCGGCACACCAAGACCGCTTCGGCCCTGCTGATCATGGCCATCGCCGGCGGGGCGCTGCTCCCCAAGGTCTACGGCCTGCTGGTGGGCCCCGCCGAGGCGCCCGTGCTGGGCGACCGCCTGGCCTACGCGCTGCTGGTGCCGTGCTACCTGTTCATCGGGTGGTACGCCCTCCGCGGGCACCGCCTGCGCCGCTGGGGCTGAGGGCCACGGCTAGAGCTGGATCCCGAGCACCACGCAGGTCCACGTGCAGAGGAAGCCGACCGCCGTGCCCGCCACCACCTGGCCCGCGGTATGGCCGCCCACCAGCAGCCGCGCCGAGCCCAGCGCACCCGCCAACACGATGAGCACCGCCAGCTCCAGGGGTGCGAAGGTGCCGTGCAGCATCTGCAGGCCGCTGAGGCCGCCGAGCAGGCCGCCGATGCCGACCATGTGCGCGCTGATCCGCCAACGCAGGGTGACCGCCAGGGTGACGGCCACCGCCAGCAGCACACCGGTGAACAGCGCGTAAGTGGCCGGATGGTGCGGTCCCCGGTGCAGCAGGTACAGGCACATGCCCAGGTAGAGCATCGTCATCAGCAGGGGCACGATGCGCTCCTCGCGCAGCGGCATGGTGAGGCCGCTGATGGCGCCGCTGCGCCAGAGGAGCACCGCGCTGGACACGGGGAACACCACGGTCATCACCGCCACCATGCCGAAGGTGAACCACTGCACCGGCGCCGGCAGGAAGAAGCTGATGTGCGGGTCGAGGCGGAAGGCCAGCACCAGGGTGAGCAGTGGCATCACCACCGGGTGCAGGATGACGGAAAGGGCCTGGGCGAGGGCACGCATGGGGTCAGGGGTGAGCGGCGAGTTCCGAGTGGCGAGTGGAAATGCGCCCTTTGACCCTGCTCAGGGCGGCATTCCACGCGCCACTCGCTGCTCGGAACTCGCCGCTCATAGCTCCTTCCTCAACCGCGCGACCGGGATGTTGAGCTGCTCGCGGTATTTGGCCACGGTGCGACGGGCGATGTTGTAGCCCTTCTCCTTGAGCAGTGCGGTCAGCTCGTCGTCCGTCAACGGCTTGCGCTTCTCCTCGGCGTCGATGGCGTCCTGCAGGATCTTCTTCACCTCGCGGGTGCTCACCTCCTCGCCGCTATCGGTGCTGAGGCTCTCGCTGAAAAAGTACTTCAGGGGCAGCGTGCCGTAGTTGGTCTGCACGTACTTGCTGTTGGCCACGCGGCTCACGGTGCTGATGTCCAGGTGCACCTTCTCGGCGATGTCCTTCAGGATCATGGGCCGCAGCTTGGTCTCGTCGCCGGTGAGGAAGTAGTCGCGCTGGTGCTCCATGATGGCCTCCATGGTGACCAGCAGGGTGTTCTGCCGCTGCTTGATGGCGTCGATGAACCACTTGGCCGCGTCGAGCTTCTGCTTGATGAACTGCAGGGCCTCGCGCTGCTCCTTGTCCTTCTTGTGCCGCTGGTACTCGGCGATCATGTCGCGGTACTGCCGGCTGATGCGCAGCTCCGGCGCATTGCGCCCGTTGAGGGTCAGCTCCAGCTGCCCATCGATGGACAGCACCTGGAAATCGGGCACGATCTCCTGTGTGGGCTTGGCCGTGTCGCGTGCGGTGTTGCCGGGCTTGGGGTTCAGGTGCACGATCACGTCCACGGCGGCCTTCAGGTCCTCCTCGGTGATCTCCATGCGCTCCACGATGCGGTCGTAGTGCTTCTTGCTGAAGGCCTCGAAGTGCTTGGCGATCACCTCGCGGGCGGTGATGCTGTCCACCTCACGCGGGAGCCGCTCCAGCTGCAGCAGCAGGCACTCGCGCAGGTCGCGCGCGCCGATGCCGGCGGGGTCCAGGGCCTGCACTTCGCGCAACACCCGCTCCAGCTCCGCGGGGTCGGTGCTCACGTTCTGCGTGAAGGCCAGGTCGTTGACGATGCTGGGCAGGTCGCGGCGCAGGTAGCCGTCCTCGTCCAGGTTGCCGATGAGGTGCTGCCCCAGCAGCTCGGTGCGCTCGTCGATGTCGCGCAGGGCGAGCTGCTGCATCAAGGCCTCCTGGAAGGACGTGCCCCCGGCCAGCGGCACCTCCCGCTCCTCATCGTCGGCGCTGCGGTTGTTCACCTGCAGCTTGTAGTCCGGCGTGTCGTCGTCCGGGAAGTAATCGCTCAGGTCGATCTCGTCCCGGTCGTCGGCGCCCTGTTCCTCGCCCTCGCTGCCACTGTCCTCGTTCTCAGCGATGGCCTGCTCCTCGGTGGGCATCTCCTCGTCCGCACCGTCCTCGCCCTCCTCCAGCGCGGGGTTCTCCTCGATCTCCTGCTTGATGCGCTGCTCCAGCTCGGCGGTGGGCACCTGCAGCAGCTTCATCAGCTGGATCTGCTGGGGGCTCAGCTTCTGCTGCAGCTTCTGGAAAAGGCCTTGCTTCAACATCGCGGGGCAAAAGTACAGGAGGGCCCGGGCGTTGGCCGCACCCGCCCGTCCACTTCGCCGCCGCCTTGCGCCCCGCCTACTTCGCCTTCGCCGTCGCCTCCACCATCGCCTTCACGGTCTTCGGCGCGTTGCCGATGAAGAGCTGGTCGCCGATCACCACCACCGGCCGCTTCAGGAAGGTGTACTCCTGCAGGATGTATCTGCGGTAGTCCTTCTCGGTGAGCGTCATCGTGTTCAGGCCGAGCGCGCGGTACTTCAGGGCCACGCGACTGAAGAGCGCCTCGTAACTGCCGGTCATCTTCTTCAGCGCGTCGAGCTGTGCCGGTGTGATCGCTTCCGTCTTGATGTCCTGTAGGGCGAAGCGCTTGAGCTTGGGCACCTCCTTCAGGATGCGCTGGCAGGTGCCGCAGTTGGCGAGGTGGTAGATCTTCATGGGGGTCGGTTCGCCGGAAGAGACGCGAAGGACGCGAAGAATGTTCGGAGGATTGGAGTAATCGGGCGGTGCGGGGCATGGCTTGCGGTTCAACGGCCTACTGCAGGGCCCTGGAATGGGTAACTCGGCCTAACCCTTCGACAGGTTCAGGGTGATAGGCCGCTCAGCCTTCGCTCACCAGGTGAAACCCTGGCACCTCGGCCGGGTTTTGACGATCTAGCGTGTCCGAGCTGAACCAGGACCGGCCACCGGCCAAGGAGAATTCATGTTCGGCATGGCACCGTTGGTCGCGCTTTCGGTAATTCGGCATGTCGATCCATACCTTACCAGCATGTCACTGATCCGCACGATAGCCATTCTCGGCACCGTGCTCATTCGTATGCTGGCACCAGGGACAAGTGTAGCCCAGTCCGGCACCAACGACACGACGTTCAACCCTGCGGATATCGGCTTTGGTAATGGGGATGGTGCCGACGGTCGAGTGAAGACCATCAACCTGCAACCTGATGGAAGGATCATTGTCGGAGGCGAGTTCACTTCCTACAATGGAACGTTGCTGGGCCATATTGCCCGGCTTCATCCCGATGGCAGCTTGGACACCACGTTCAACCCTGGTTCCGGGGCGGACGACTTCGTGAACACCACGCTCATACAGCCCGACGGCAAGGTCATCATCGCTGGGGACTTCACATCGTTCAACGGAGTAGCGCGCAACTATATCGCCCGTCTCCATCCGGATGGCAGCCTGGATACCTCGTTCGATCCAGGAGCGGGAGCGGACGGTCCTATTCTAACTGCCGCCCTGCGACCCGATGGGAAGATCATCATCGGGGGGTGGTTCACCACGTACGAGGGTGTTGGACGCAACCGCATCGCGCGGCTCCAAGCGGATGGCAGTTTGGACGCGTCCTTTGACCCGGGATCGGGTGCGGGCAACAGTGTTGACGCCACCACCCTGCAACCCGATGGGAAGATCATTATTGGGGGTTACTTCACTTCGTACAACGGAACTGGGCGTAACCGTATAGCCCGGCTCAATGCCGACGGCACCTTGGATACGCTTTTCAACCCCGGTGCAGGGACGGACCATCCCGTGGAAGATGCCGCTGTGCAGCCCGACGGTAGGATCATCATTGTGGGATGGTTCACTTCCTACAACGGTGCGTCGCGAGGTCACGTTGCACGGCTCCATACCGATGGCAGTTTGGATACCAGCTTCAACCCCGGTACAGGGGCGGACGCCAGTGTTCTGACCACTGTACTGCAACCCGATGGCAGGATCATCATCGGTGGATACTTCTTTTCGTATGGCGGTGCGCCTCGCAAAGGCATTGCCCGGCTACAAGCCGATGGCAGTTTGGATATCTCCTTCGACCCCGGAACAGGGGCCACCTTGAGCACTGCGGTCCGGTCCTCCGCCTTGCGGTCTGATGGCAGGATCATCACTGGGGGAGACTTTACATTGTACAATGGCACAGGGCGTAATCGTATCGCACGACTCCAGGCGGATGGTGCCTTGGATGGCACATTCAATCCTGGAACAGGAGCGAACAACGACCTCTACACCACCGCTTTACAACCCGACGGCAGGATCGTGATCGGAGGGGCGTTCACCTCCTACAACGGCACTTGGCACAATTCCATCGCGCGCCTAGGCACCAATGGTGCTTTGGATAGCACCTTCCACCCTGGCACTGGTGCGAACTACGGGATCCACACAACCACACTGCAGCCGGATGGAAAGATCTTCATCGGGGGTGAATTCACTTTGTTCAACGGGTCCGCTTGCGGTCATATCGCCCGCCTGAACGCCGATGGCAGTTTGGATACGCTCTTCGATCCGGGTGGTGGTGCGCCCAGCAGCGTCTACACCTCGGCGCTGCAGCCCGACGGCGGGATCATCATCGGTGGAAGTTTCACTTCGTTCAACGGGTCCGCTCGCGGCCATATCGCCCGCCTGAACGCCGATGGCAGTTTGGACCATGCTTTCAACCCTGGGTCGGGTTCGAACTACGAGATCCACACTACCGCCTTGCAAACGGACGGGAAGGTCATTATTGGAGGGTCGTTCTTCATGTATAACGGTACGTGGCGCAGTCACATCGCACGGCTCAGCCCCAACGGGGCTTTGGATGCTTCATTCGATCCGGGAACAGGCGCGCATGGCACTGTCCTCATTGCCGCCTTGCAGCAGGACGGTAAGATCATCATAGGGGGTTGGTTCGATCAATACGATGGCATGCCGCGCAACCACATCGCCCGGCTCAATGCCGATGGCAGTTTGGATACCACCTTTGATCCAGGAACGGGTGCGGACCTTGTTGTCCGGACAGTCGTCCTGCAGCCCGATGGAAGGATCCTTATTGGAGGTGACTTCACCACTTACGATGGCACATCGCGGAACCGCATCGCCCGACTGGAGCCGGACGGAAGTTTGGATACCACGTATGACCCGGGCTCAGGGGCTAGCGGTCCTGTGCACACCATCACTCTGCAGCCAGATAGTAAGGTCATCATCGGGGGAGGGTTCACTCAATACAACGGTTTTGGACGCAACCGCATCGCCCGCGTGAATGGTGATACGCTGATCGCAAGCCTGCCGCACACCGGCACCAGTCCACAAACCATATTCCCGAACCCCACTGAGGGGCCGATCCGCTTCACCGGTGTGCCACCCGCTGCACGTACCATGCGGGTGATCGATCTGCGCGGGGCCGTCGTACTGACCATGCCTGCCGCCATGGAGCTTGATCTGACCCCGCTTGCGGCAGGGGTGTACAATGTGCAGGTAATGGATATGCATGGCGGCATTCTTTTCCGCACAACGGTGATCAGGGAGTGATCAGAGTGAAGGCCTGCGCCTTGGCGCTCTTAGCGTCTTTGCGGTGAACCCCCTCAGAACTCCGCGCTCTTCGATGTCCGGAGGAAGGGGATCATCCGCCGTACGGCGGATCCCGAATACCAGCGACGAAGAGCACGAAGCGCCCTACGCCCGGACCGAAGTTCGCGAGCGGCACGGCGCTGGGACGGTTCGCCACAGGGAACGCCCAAGTGCCCGTTCGGTTCAGTGCGCGCTGCTCAGGTGGCCGGTGATGCGCAGCATCAGGGCCCGCGGGGTGAAGCGCGGCGTGCTGGCGATCACCTGGTTGCGCAGGCCCACCACCACCGTGCCTTCGCCCGCGAGCAGGGCCTCCAGCTCATACTCGGGGCCGTGTTTCGCGCCGATGTGGTCGTAGGAACCGCTCATCGCGCGGTCACGATCCCGCTCCGAGCACACGGGAGACGGGGCTACTGGACAATGAACCGGTGGGAGCCGAGCAGGCTGCTGGTCGTGCGGGCCACGAGTACATACATTCCCGGTGTCAGGTCGGCACTGTCGAAGGTGATCCGGTTCCGGCCGGTGCGGGGTATGCCTTGGTAGATGGACTTCACGATGGTGCCGTCCGGAGCCATCAGGTCCACCACCAACTGCTCGTTCGAGTCGTAGACGAGATCGAGGTTCACCAGGCCGTGGGCGGGGTTCGGGAACAGCGCTCCTTCCGCAAAGGGTGTGCTGGCCACAGGTTCATCCACTCCTGTCACCGTGCCCAGGCCTACCTGTGCGATACGCGCGCGATACACATGGCCGCTCACGGCATAGGCGCCTGCGATCCAGACCCTGGGTTCGTCCCCCACGATGTGCTCCCGGCACATGCCGATGTAGTCCCCCCAGCGCTGTGTGTTGTCCGTGGTGTAGTCGATGTAGGTGGTCCCTGAACGAACGCCGATCGAACCCGACCAGGTCATGTTCTCGTCGCAGTTGACCACCGAGATCGAGGGGTACTTGTTGGTATTGTTGCTGATCAGGAAGCCGATGATGGCGTTGGTGTTCGCGCCACCATGGTCCGCGTTGTTGTACGGGATCACCGTGGGATACGCCAGGTAATTGTCCGCAGAGGAGTTGAACGTGCTGCTCTGCGCGGTCCAGCCGGAGGTGGCCACGCGTACATAGCGGATCTTGGCCACCGAAGCGGAATTCTCCGTGCTGAGCACCATGTGCAGATAGCCGCTCAGGTAGTATGCTCCCCGTACGGCGCATGATCCGATGTCCAGGCGTTTGGCCGTTCCGGGCATGTGCGCATCCGCCGGCACCGAGTACGCGGAGGTGCCCACGGTCCAGCTGTTCATCACCGGATCGTTGCCGATCTTCTCGGTTATCCTGAAGATGCGGACGCTGCTGCCTCCGCCTGATGCGGAGAGCACGAAGTACTGCCCTTTGCTCATGCGGCCTGACCAGCCGTTAGGGGCGGCGGTGAGGTGGTAGGTCGAAAAGGGACTGTTCGAGATCCCCGTCCAGATCACCCAGTTCATGGGGCTGCCTGCATACCCGTCCGAGTGGTCCATCTGGAAGACCACGTTCTCCACGAAGCCGCTGTTGCGCACATCCACCGAAACGAACACTTCATCTTCGGATATTCCCAGGGTGGGGTAGTCGAACCACTTCCCTGTACCGATGTAGTTGGCCACGCTGGCCGCGGTGATGTCGTAGATGTACCAGGGTTGCACGGGGTCGATCGAAGGGGAGAACATGACCTTGAGCTTCGACGTTGCGGGCGTGTTCCCATGCAGGGCGACCATTACGAACCTATTGTCCACGGCATCATAGAACACTCTCGGGTCGAAACAGGGCTCTCCTGCGAACTGCGTCCAGTCGTAGGAGGCCAGCAGTGTGCCATCATATCGATGGATCATCACTCCGCCATTGCTCGCGGCCACGATGACATCCTGGTCCGAAATGGCCAGGCTGTTGTCCATGGGCCATGAGTAGGATTGCGTATTGGAATCGAAGCTGTAGCCGAGGTCGGGTGTATCGGCCTTCACCCCGCCGAAGCCTCCGCTCCGGTGGTCCGTCGCCCCTGCATCCGCGGTCAGGGCGTTCTTCACCTGCTTGATGGAATCCAGCACGGGGTCCTTGGGATTGATGCCACCCAGGAACTGAAGGGAGTAGTTGCCACCGTTCGCAGGGGCCGGAGCGGCCGGAAGGACGACACACGCCGGAGGGGTTTGGTGGACGGGCGATACGACCGCCGCGTTCGCTACCTCGATCGTGGCCTGGGGGCTCGGTGCGTGGATCTCGTATCGTGCGTCGTCCTCGTATTGCGCGCTCACCAGCTGTGGGGTGTAAGCGATGGCAAGAAGCGGGATCAAGGTGCGGGAGGAGTTGTAGCGCATGGTTCAGTGGTGTTGATCGAAGGGTGTATTCCACGGCTCGTCGTCGGGTTATCATCCAGTGACATTCCCTTTGGGGAACAGCGGCGGCGGTTCGCGTGAGCCAGCCGCAGAATGGTCGGAGGTATCCGATGTGCAGCAGCTCCGGATGGAACTGGTCGATGCGCTTGGGTCGCGCCCCCCTGCGATGACCTCACGACGTCCTTCAGTGTTGGGCACGATGGCCGGGATCCGTATCTCAAGGCTATCCACCATCCTTCAGCTTAGAGTTGACGCTTGAGCAACTGGCGCGGTCGGCCGAGCAACTGGCGCGGACAGCGAGCAAGTGGCGGCGGCTCGGGTGCTGGACCACGAACGAGCGAGTGCCTATCCGGTTCAGCGACCTCACCCCGCGCTCGGTTTTTACCAGGGACGGATAGATCTCATGCGATCAAGCCCCCTCCTGAGCAGCGATCGCTCGCTCGGCACAAGGAGGGGACCGGGGAGGTTTCGACCCTTCGGGAACTGGCGTGCCTGAGGGGCCACCTCCCCCAGCCCCTCCTTGCCCGGCGCGTGGTGCGTTCCACGCGCAGGAGGGGATTTCATTCCGGCAGTGCCCGGCCCGCGACGACGGGTTGGAACTGACCGGACCGTGGCCCTCACCCCTCCGGATCGCCTTCGCGAGGCGGCCCGCAAGGCCGCTATGGCGATCTCCCTTCGAGGGACGGGATCTCCTGAGCATGCGACCGCAGCGGATCCGTTCTATGGAAGGCGAGTCCATTGCCCATCACCGCAGCAACGTGACCAGCCCGTTCATCTCGGTGGCTCCGGCCGTGTGGTCGCTGTGGTACACCATGCGCCATGCATAAGGCCCTGTCGGCAACTCGCCACCCGCGTTCATGTGCCTGCCGTTCCAACCCACCAAGGCATCGTTGGTCGAGAAGAGCACGCTTCCCCATCGATCGAAAATGTCGAGCTGGAACCTCTCCGGATCCAGGCCTTCCGCGACGGCCATGAACACATCGTTTAGCCCGTCGCCATCCGGCGTGAAGGAGTTCGGGACAAAGACCTGCGTCACGCCATCGATCACCACCGGATGCATCACGCTCGCCGAGCAACCGTAGGCATTGGTAACGGTAAGGGTGACCGGATAGATCCCCGGCGCGGCATCCGGGAAGGTGAACTCCGGATGCTGCTCTTGGCTCCACCCCAAGCTATCCCCATTCCCGAAGGACCAATACCAGGCAAGCCATGGCGTGGTGGCCACGGTTCGATCCTCGAACAGGATCCGCGGCCAGAGCACATCGGTGGGCTGTGGCCCGAACGCGAACGCCGGTTCGGGGAGCGGCCTGACACATACCAGATCCTCGAAGGTGGAATCAGCGGCGCAGTTCTGTGGAGAGATCACCATCAGGTTCACATCGAAACAGCTGACCAGATCGTAGAAATGGGACAGCATGTGCAACTCGTTCACCGCCAGCGTGCCATCCCCGAGATCCCACAGCGCGGTGCTGCCTACCATGTCCGGTGGTGTCGCGTTCGTGAACACCAGCTCACCAGGTCCACAGCGCATCGTATCCTGGACCGTGACCAGCACGTCGGGCAGCGGATGCACGACGACATGCACAGAGTCGGTGATCCAACAGCCGAGCATATCCGAGACCGTAAGCGCAAAGTATGTGCTCACTGTGGGTTGAACATTGATCGGACCTGCGATGGTCGGGCCATGGTTCCAGGCATACGTGATGCTCCCCGTGCCGCCATTGCCCAGGGCCGAGAGCACAGCCGTGCCCTCTTCGCAGATGGCGGTATCGGGCGACAAGCTCACCGCGATCGCATCGTTCACGATGATCGTCAACGTGATGGTCGATGCACTGGGGACAGGGCACCCATCATCCGTTGAGGCGATGATGAAGGTGTACGTACCGGTCATCCCGGGGAGCGGGGACCAATGGATGGCCGCCACGGCCGGATTGGTTCCCGCCTGCGTGAAGGTCGATCCCGGCAAGACCTGGGCCACGTTCGAGGTCAGAGTGAGCGCATCGCTCGCGTCCGGATCGCTGAACGGTATGCTCAGGTCCAGCAGGTCCCCATGGCACACCGCAAGGGAGGCACCCCCTTGGGCGATGGCCGGCCCGAGGTCCATGTCCGCGGCGACCGGCAGCGAGGGCACTTGGTTGCTGCATGCCACCACGATGAACTCGAAGTCCCGCACCGTGACCCCGACCACCTGCCCGATCGCATTGTATTCGCTCACCTGAATGGCCACAACAAAGCTCCCGGTGCTCGCCGGCGTGAAGCTGATCTGGCCGGTGACGGCATCCAGGGTCATGCCTGTGATCGGCACGCCTGAGGTCGCAGGTGGCAGGTAGGGAACCGGGGTGGATGCACCTTGCTCTGCCGCGACGAAAGCGAACGCGAGCGAGTCTCCGTCCGCATCGAACGCGCCCATGTTGTAATGCACCGGCTGCCCGGCGCATACATAGGGTGCGGGATCGGCAGAGAACCCCACACTCGTATTGCACACCGTGTTCGCTTGATGGATCTCCGACTCCACGTGCAAGCTGAGCGTGCCGGGGTTCTGCAGGTTCGTGATCGCATTGTTCCGGCAGCAAGCTTCCCAACTGAGCGTCCACATGCTGCATGTTCCAGGCAATTGGACCGTTCCGGTGAAGACATACTCCTCTGTTCCGGGAAACTGCCCCCCATTGCACGCATTGTTCCCTAGCGCGCAGGGCGGGGTCACCTGTTGAAAGGAGGTCTGGTTCAAGGGAACACTCATCGTACCGCACGCGCTCTGCGCGTTCACGGTTTGCAGTGCGCCCACCGTCGCCCCGGCGCAGTCCCGATAGAGGTGCAGAGTGATCGCATACAGGCCGCCACCCAGGCACTGGTGCCCGATATCGCCGCCGAGGAAATGGGTGGCACGTAAGGCACTGGTGGCACAGATCAAGGAGACCACGAACAGGGCACGGGCCATCGGTGCACACGACGCGGTCTTTGCGAACCGCACCACCTGTATACCCGGAGTAGCCTTCAGCCTGGGTTTGATCACCCTGTCCCGGACAATGTTCAACCAGGGGAACAAGTTGCAGAGAACCTCCTGCGGCAGGCTGGGGATCTTGCGTACGAGTTGGAGCTGCTGGTCTTTCATGGCGTTGCTTGTTTCGGTTCCTCGGACCTTGTGGCCCGGGACGAAACGACACCATGAGCAGGGCTTTCCAGGCCCGGAAACAGCAACTCGCAGGTTCGGCCGCGCAACTCGCAGCCGCACTTGGGTCCAGAGGTGGCCCACTGCCCGGATCCTACCTGGACGAGGGCGGCAGCGGGAACCAGCGATCCAGCATCGCCACCACATCCGGCTTCATCGTCCGGCTCACCGGGATGGGTTTCCCTTCCTTCCGCACCGTCACCACCACATAGCCCGGCTCACCGCGCACATAGCGCTGCACGTAGTTGAAGTTCACCAGGTGCGAATCGTGGATGCGCAGGAAGTGGTCCTCCGGCGTGAGCAGGCTCTCCAGCTGGCCCAGTGTCCGCGTCACCACCACCTCTTCCCTGCCCTCCAGTTCCACCAAGGTGTTCTGCCCGCGCGCAACGGGCTGCGCATGGATGATCCGTGCCTTCTTCACCAGCTCCAGGGAAACCCCGCCTCCCTTCAGTACCACGGGCAGCGAGATCCCATCGTGGGGCTGAAGATTGGCATGCAATGAGGGGTGGTCGGGCCGTGCTGCATCATCCACTTCCTTGTCCAGGCGTGCCAGCACCTCAGCCAGCTGGTCGGCATCGAAGGGCTTCACGAGATAGTCGAACGCGCTGAACCGGATCGCCCGCACGGCATACCCTTCAAAACCTGTCGTGAAGATCACTGTTGGTCGCAGCGGCTCGATCTCCTTCAGAAGGTCGAATCCGCTTTCCACCACTTTGCCTTTCACCTTCTTCAACTCCACATCAAGGAAGAGCACGTCAGGCCGTGTTTCACGCACCTGGCGGATCCCCTGCGCCAGGGAACCGGCTTCACCAACGATGGTGATGTCCGGATGACCCTCCGTTAGGTAGTGCTTCAACAGAACTCGCGCTGCCGCATTGTCATCCACGATGACCGCACTGCGTCTCCTGTTCATGGTGTTCTGTTCAGTTCATGGTCGCGAACCCCTGTCCTTGCGCAGCGAGCGCCAGCAGGCGCATGGGGAGCACCAGTTCCACGCACGTTCCACGCTGCACAGGGAGATAGCGGAAATCAGCCCGCTCCCCCTCCTTCACGACCAGCAGCTTCAGCCGGTCGGCCGTGATGGACGTGCCATGCGCGCCGCCGCTCTCGCCGCCGTCCACGTCCGTGAGCTCCGTCGGCATGCCGGCGCCATCGTCCGTGATCGTCCAGACCAGATGCTTGTCCCGCTCGGTGATCGCAACCTCCAGGTGGCCGGTCGGCCCATCCGGTGGAAAGGCATGGCGAATGGCGTTCTCCACGAAGGGCTGCGCCAGAAATGGCGGCACGTTCAGCCGCGCACCCTCCAGCTCCGCCGCCACGCGGAACTCGCAGGTGAACCGGCCACCCGCCCCCATCTCCTCCAACTCTGCGTACTTCTTCAAGGTGTCCATATCGTTCTGTAAGCCCACCCATTCGTTGCGCGAGTTGTTCAGGACCGTGCGCATCAGCTCGGCGAATTTCACCAGGTACTTCGATGCGGCCACCCGGTCGTTGCCCACCACGAAGGCGTTGATGGACTGTAACGCATTGGTGATGAAGTGCGGGTCCAGTTGGGTACGCAACAGATTGTTCTTCATGATGGCGGCGTCGCGATCGAACCGTGCCCGGCGGTGCCGCCGATCCAAGTAATAGACCAGGAAGGTGCCCACTAGAATGAAGCTCCCTCCGCTAATGACCCAGGTCATGTTCTGCCGCTGACGTTTTATCGCCTCCTCCTTCACCGCGACGGTTCGCATGTGTGCGAGACTGTCTGTGAGCAGTCGCAAGCGGTACTGATGCTCTGTCTCACTTCGCACCAGGGCATTCTGGTTCTTTTGGTCCAGTATGCTGTCCCTCAAAGCAACATAGGCTCGATGCTCGGTGAGGGCTTCTTTCCAGCTTCCATTTCGTTCGTGAGCTTCTTGCATCACTTGATGGGCGTTGCGCTGGTCGGTAACAGAACCGGCCCCATCAGCGAGTTCTAAAGCCAACTTGGCGCTCTCCAACGCCCTGTGTATGTCACCCATCTCCAGATAGGTCCAAGAAAGGTTCGTCAGTGCGCTCGATCTCAGCTGTATGTCGCCGATCTCGCCGAGCAATGCCTCAGATCGTCTAAGGTCCGAAGCCGCTTGTTCCAGCCGGCCAGCCTTACGCGCGAGCTCCGCCAAATTGTTGAGTGAAAGTGCGATGCCGGTCGTCCAACTCAAAGAATCGAAAATTGCGTATGACCGCCGGAAAAGAGGTTCGGCAAGGCTCCCGTATCCAAGCTGCATATGAGCTTTGCCTAGATTGCCAAGTACGCCCGCCACGGACCTAAGGTCCCCTGCCCTCTGGAACATTGGCAATACCCGTTCCGAGGCGGCGATCACCGCTTGGGCATTCCCCTGATCGCTTTGTACCATACTGATGTTCAGAAGCGCGTTCGCGATGAGCGCGTCAATGTGCAGCAACTCCGCGATCCTCAAGGCTTCGAAGTACCGCTCGATGGCGCTCTCATATTCTCCGTTCAACTGCAGAGCGACGCCGAGATTTGAAAGGACGGCGGATATTCCTGTGCTGTCGGTGAGTGAGCGATATAGGCGCAGGCTGTGCTCGCCGAGCTCAATGGCGGTAGCATAGTTGCCAAGGTCCTTGCTTACCGAGCACATATTGTTGAGCGAACTCGCTACCCCCTTGAAGTCACGCAGCTCGTTGCGCAGCCGCGCCGCCTCGGCAAAGTAGCCTAAGGCCAGAACACCCCTTGATCCCTGTGTGAAGGCCGACCCCATCGTGTTCATCACCGTTGCTCTCCAGCTCAGGTTCGTGCAGGTCTTGGAGAAGGTCAGCAGGTCTTGGGCAAGGGCGATAGCACTGTCTGGTTGCCCATCCATATGGTTCTCCCAGATTAGGTCATCCAAGGCCTTCATCCGAAGGGTATCTGCAAGGGCCTTGTTCTCCCATGCAGACTGGAGGCTATCCTTTCTCGTCGCTGATTGTGCCGTGCACCTCAAACCCATGCACGATAGGAGAAGGGCTACAACCACACCGATCAATGCCGGACCGTGTGAATGGACTTGCACCCGGGTTGAAGCGACGATGCCCTCGTGAACATGTTTCACAGAATGGCCTTGTCGGGAAACCATACAATGGAGGTTGGTGAGTGAAATTAGGCGGACGGCAGCATTGGCGGCATTTCAGAACCGATCCGGCTTGGTAACTCTCTGTTCCTGTGTACAATATGTCATCGTCAGTTGCATGCGGCGATCGATCATTGGATGCATCGCGCTCAACTTTGTGCCGGAGGCCGGCGAATTGGTTTGGCGCATCACAACCAGAAAACCGCCGCGTTCCTCTTCCTGCTCATCGTCCTACCGGTCCAGAACGCTTTCGCGAACACCACGCCCTCCGGCACCCACCGCCTCGCCGACCGGGAACGCGAGTTCGTGCTGCGTTCCACCCTGCCCCGGCCCGCATTCGCTAAAGCATCGGGGATCCGATGAGTCCGCTTTGGCCACCACGAGCCCCACCGGCGTCCACCACCACGAGCTCGCGCACCGGGTGCGCACCCCGGCTGGAGCGAAAAAGGCCGCGGAGCGGAAAGGCCTGTGGGTCTGCAGGCCAGCCGGTGGTCAGGCCGGCCGGAGGCGGCGGGCGGGGGGGTGGGTGCTGGGGGGTTTGGGTTCAGGTCCTTGGTCCTTGGCTCTTGGTCCTGCCCCTGGCCCGCCTCACTGCACCCGCAGATCCTTCAACTCCTTCAACTCGATCACCGGCCGCCCTTCGTGTTCCTTCACCCAACCCCGGATGCGCAGGGGCTTGCCCTGGTAGCGCCCCAGGATCTTCCCTTCGGTGCCCATGTGTACATCCTCCCAGATCACCACCGAGAAGCGGTGCTCCGGGTAGCGGCCGCCGAAGTTGAAATAGACCGGCGCGCCCTTCACCCCCTTCGGCGCGGTCACCTGGTCGGGGGTGCCGCAGAACACGACCACCTCGCCGATCAGGTCCCGGATGTTGTCCAGTGTGGCCGTGCACGGTTCGGGCTGGGCGAAGAGGGAGGGACCCAGGGTGAAGGCGAGGAAAATGAAGAGGGCGCGCACGGCACAGGCGGTGCGGGGTGCAGTGGGCGCGGCGCATGCGGCGGGCCCAGCCCTGGGCGGCGGCCAGCAGCTGGTGGGCGTGGAAGGGCTGGCGGGCGCGAAGGCGGGCGGCCTCGGCCTGGGCGCGCTGCACATGCTGGCGCAGCAGGGCCTCCACCTCGCGGCGCAGATGGCGGGGTGCCAGCAGGCGGGCGGGGCAGGGCTGCCCCAGGGCCAGCAGCTGGCCGCGTTGGAACAGCAGCACCTGGGCGCCCTCGCGCAGCACGGCGGGGCAGGGCAGCTCCAGGCCAAGGGCGGCGGGCAGGGGCATGGCGGTGCTTTTCGCGGTGAACGGAGCGGCGTGGGGCAGGTGAGGGGTGCGGCCCCGGCAGTTCTTCACCGCCGCCGGTGAACTACCGGTCGGTCCCGCCAGGCGCGCATGCGCGCGGCGGAAGTGAACATCCGCGTGGCGCCGATGCCCATCCGCGCGGCGGAGTGGCGCATGCCCGCGGATCGGACGCGCACCGATGCGGCCGGGATGCCCGCTTCAGCGGCGCGGATGCCCATCCGGATCGTTCGGTCGCGCATCCGCGCCGCTGAGGTGCGCACTTCCCTGAACAGGATGCGCAACCCTGCGGCGTGGATGCGCAGGCAAGCGGCGGAGGTGCGCATGCGGGGGGCATGGATGCCCATCCGCGCGGCGGAAGTGCTCATCCGCGCGACGAACGCGTGCACTTTTCCGGCGGGGATGCGCAGCGTTTCCGGTCGGCCATGGCCGCCAAGTGTTAAATCGAGCGGGGCCGGTGCTTGCGGGAAAGGCAGGCGGGGCGAGGGCTGCAACGGGGCAGATGGGGTTATCAACAGCGGACCGCAACACCTTGGGCCGGCCCCCGGGGTACAAGGGCCCGGTCAGTGACACCCGGCCTGCGGGCCGCCGCCGAGACCAGCGTCAACCAAAGGACCCGGAACCCCAGGACAACCAGAACGCAAGCAACGATGAAACTCATCAAAGCCGGATTGACGCGCTTGAAGCCCGCCCAGGTGGTGGCCAAGAGCGAATACGTGGAAACGGAGATGACGGGGAACGCGAATTTCCCGACACCGACGCCCACGCTGGTGGAAGTGACCGCTGCGCGCACGCAACTGGTATCCGCACTGGCGGCTGCCGAGAGCGGTGCGCATGCGGACATCGCCAAGAAGAACGAAGCGGTGCGCACCCTGCGCGACCTGCTCACCAAGCTGGCCCGATACGTGAACAGCGCAGCGGGCGGCGACGTGGACAAGGCCGTGAGCAGTGGGTTCGAGCTGGCCAAGCGCCCGGAGCCGATCGACAAGCTGGAAGCTCCCCAGGAGCTGAACGCCCGCATGAGCTCCTACGAAGGCCGACTGGACCTGCGCTGGCAGCGGGTGCGTGGCGCGCGCATGTACCAGGTGTACATGTGCAGCGGCGACCCCGCCGTGCTGGCCAATTGGCAGGTGGTGGGCGTGAGCAGCAAGACGCGGCACACCGTGTCCGACCTGGCCGCCAACACGTTCTTCAACTTTCGGGTGACGGCGCTGGGCCGTGTGGGCGAAGGCCCCGCCAGCGAGGTGGTGACGGCCAAGGCGGCCTGATCCCGCACCCATCCTTCCTCTTCTGCATGCAGCCCCGGGCCTGTCCCGGGGTTGTTTGCTTGGTGGAAGCGCGGTGCATGGACCTGCGCTCGCGGTGCAGGCGAGCCTGGCGTTCCCGGCCCCTCCTTGCCCGGCGCGTGGAGCGTTCCACGCGCAGGAGGGGCGTTCATCCGGCAGAGCCCGGCTCGGGACGACGGGTTGGAAATGATCGGTACGTGACCCTCACCCCTCCGCACCGTCATCGCGAGGCGGCCCGCCAGGCCGCCGTGGCGATCTCCCCTAGCCGGACGCGATCCACCGCTGCGATGGGAGATCGCTTCGCCGGCAGGGCCCGGCTCGCGATGACGGTTCGGAAATGACCGGTACTTGACCCTCACCCCTCCGCACCGTCATCGCGAGGCGGCCCGCAAGGCCGCCATGGCGTGCTCCCCTAGCCGGACGAGATTCACCACGGCGATGGGAGATCGCTTCGCCGGCAGGGCCCGGCTCGCGAGGACGGGTGGGGGTCGTGTTCAGTCCTCCCCGATCGTCCCGACCAGATCCACCCACTCCGGATTCACCCGTTCGATCAACGCGATTTTCCGCGCCCGTGACCCCGCCTTCAATTGCTTCTCCCGATCGATCGCCGCAGTGATGTCATCGAAACCTTCCGTGTATACCAACCGGAACAGCCCGTACCGCGCGGTGAAGCTCCTGGGGTCGACCTTTTCCCTGTGCTCAATGATCCGGGCCGAAAGGTGGGCGGTCACGCCCACGTAAAGCACACCGTAAGGCCGGTTGGTGAGGATGTAGACCCAGCCGCCGCGTTCCATTCCACCAAGCTAGGACATCGGTGCTGGAGATCCACCACAGCGAGGGGAGATCGCTTCAGCCGCTGCGCGGACCTCGCGATGACGGTTTGGAAATGACACGTACTTGCACCTCACCCCTCCGCACCGTCATCGCGAGGCGGCCCGCAAGGCCGCCGTGGCGATCTCCCCTAGCCGGACGAGATCCACCACGGCGATGGGAGATCGCTTCGCCGGCAGGGCCCGGCTCGCGAGGTCGGGTTGGAGATGATCGGTACGTGAACCACCCCCCTCTGTACCGTCATCGCGAGGCGGCCCGCAAGGGCGCCGTGGCGATCTCCCCTAGCCGGACGAGATCCACCGATGCGATGGGAGATCGCTTCGCCGGCAGGGCCCGGCCCGCGATGACGGGTTGGAAATGACCGCTAGAATTCAGCTGACTTCGGCGTCCGTGGGAACGGGATCACATCCCGGATATTCCCCATGCCCGTCACGAAGAGCACGAAGCGCTCCAGGCCCAGCCCGAAGCCCGCGTGCGGCACCGTGCCGAAGCGGCGCGTGTCCAGGTACCACCAGAGTTCTTCGGCCGGTACGTTCATCTCCTTCATGCGCGCCTCCAGCACATCCAGTCGTTCCTCGCGCTGGCTGCCACCGATGATCTCGCCGATGCCGGGGAAGAGCACGTCCATGGCGGCCACGGTGGTGCCTTTGTCGCAGTAGCCGAAATCGCCGGGGCTGTTGGTGCGCATATAGAAAGCCTTGATCTTGCCGGGATAGCCTGTGACGATCACCGGCTTCTTGAAGTGCTTCTCCACCAGGTAGCGCTCGTGCTCGCTCTGGAGGTCGATGCCCCATTCCACGGGGAACTGGAACTGCCCTTTCTGGTGCGGCTTGCTGCGCAGCAGGATCTCGATCGCGTCGGTGTAGGTGATCCGCTCGAAGGGGTTGTCGAGCACGAACTTCAGGCGGTCGATCAGGCCCATCTCAGCGCGCTGTTCCTTCGGCTTCGTGGCCTCCTCTTCCTTCAGGCGCGCATCCAGGAACTGCAGGTCGTCCATGCTGTTCTTCAGCACACGGGCGATGAGGTGCTTGCACAGGCCTTCAGCCAGGTCCATGTCGCCCTTCAGGTCCATGAAGGCCGCCTCGGGCTCGATCATCCAGAACTCGGCCAGGTGGCGCGCCGTATTGCTGTTCTCCGCGCGGAACGTGGGCCCGAAGGTGTAGACCTTGCCCAGGGCCAGCGCGGCGAGCTCCGCCTGCAACTGACCGCTCACGGTAAGGCGCGCTTCGCGGCCGAAGAAGTCCTCGCGGAAGTCCACGCTGCCGTTCTCGTGACGCGGGGGACTGTTGGCGTCCAGCGTGCTCACGCGGAACATCTCGCCAGCGCCCTCCGCATCGCTCGCGGTGATGATCGGCGCGTGGAAGTAGTTGTACCCCTGCTGGTCGAAGTACTCGTGTATGCCGAAGCTCACCTGGTGCCGGATGCGGAACACCGCGCTGTACGTGTTGGTGCGGAAGCGCAGGTGGGCCTGTTCGCGCAGGAACTCCAGGCTGTGCTTCTTCGGTTGGATCGGGTACTTCTCCGCATCGCTGTCACCGAGCACCTCCACGCTCGTCACCTGCATCTCCACGCGCTGACCGCTGCCCTTGCTCTCCACGATCAACCCGGTGCACCGCACCGCGGCGCTGGTGGTGAAGCGTGCACGGGTGGCCGCATCCACCTGCTCCTGGTCGATCACGCACTGCAGGTTGCGGATGGTGCTGCCGTCGTTGAGCGCGATGAAGCGGTCGTTGCGGAAGGTGCGTACCCAGCCGGCCACGGTGAGCGTGGTGCCGGTGAGGGACTCGCTGTCAAGTACGTCTTCTATGGAGGTCATGCCTATCGGATGCTCAGAAGATCAGATGATCAGACAATGCGCTGCTGACGATCGGCTTCCGAACCACGGCAAAGATGGCAAGCAGGGCTCAACCCCGCTTTTCCACGAAGTACATCTCCATTTCGCCCTTGCCCTTGGCCTGCACCTTGCCGCGCGGCTGGAACTGGAACAGCCCCCCGGCGGAGGCCCCCTGGTCGCGGACCAGCGCATACGTGGCCGCGCTAATATTGACTCTTCCCACTTCGCCCGAGGACTCCATCCTGCTCGCCGTGTTCACCGTGTCGCCCCAGATATCGTACTGGAACTTCTTCACGCCCACGATCCCCGCGACCACCGGCCCGGTATGGACGCCGATGCGTACCTCGAAGAAAGGCCGGCCTGCCGCTATCTTCCGCGCTTTGCCCTCGGCGATGAAATCGCGCATCTCCAATGCAGCATGGATCACATCCAGCGCATGGGTGTCGTTGGCCACGGGCAGTCCGCCTGCCGCCATGTATGCATCACCGATGGTCTTGATCTTCTCGATGCCGTACTTCGTCGTGATCCTGTCGAACGCACTGAAGCACTCGTTCAGGTCGCGCACCAGTTCGCGCGGCGTGAGGTTCTCACTGAGCGAAGTGAAGCCTTTGAAATCAGTGAAGAGCACGGTGACCTGATCGATCTGCACGGCTTGCGCTTCGCCTTTGGCCTTCAGCTCTTCGGCGACCTCCTCCGGCAGGATGTTCAAGAGGAGCTCCTCGCTGCGCGCTTTCTCCTTGCTGATCCGGTTGCGCTGCAGGAAGAAGACCGCAGCGAACAGGGCGACCAAGGCGAAACCGCCCACGAAGCCGTTCCGGATCACCTTCTGTTTCTGGATCTCCTTGACCTGGAGCGCCGTTTCCGAAGCATGTTGCAGGCTATCGGTGAGCGCTTGGCGTTCGTAGTTCCGGCGAAGGTCGAAGCCGATCACAGCGCGCTCGTTCTCCTCGTTCACCAAGCTGTCGCGCAGTTGGGTGAACAACAGTTGGGTTTCGAGGGCTTGCTCGAAACGCCCTTGTTTCCGGTACACCTTTGCAAGCAGTTCGGCGGCATCCCGCATGGGAATGATGATGCCTTCGCGCCGGGCCAAGGCCAGGGCTTCTTCACCTCGTTCCGCAGCTTCCTGCACGCGCCCCAGCTCGAACAGGGCAGCACCCGCGTTCATGAGCAATTGGCTTCGCACCCAAGGATCCTGGCTTACTTCCGTACGTCGCAGGCCCTCCTGGAATGCGGCCAATGCCCGTTCGTGCTGGCCCGCCTTGCCGTACAACTCACCGATGTTGATCTGGGCTGAAGCCATGTTGCGCTCGTCACCGCTTCGTTCGGCCAGCTCAAATGCTTCGCGGAGGCTGGCCAACGCGCGCGTGGTATCGTTCAGTTCACTGTGCACCCCGCCGATGTTCAGCAACGCGATCACCAGGTTGTTCATCTCGTTCAACCGACTGAGGATGTTGCGCGACATTTCGAAGTGGAGAAGTGCCTTGTCGAACTCCTTCTGTTTGGCATATACGGTACCGAGGTTGCCTTCCACATTAGCGGTAGCGGCACTGTCGCCAAAGGCTTCCGCATGCTTCAACGCCAGGCGATACGCATCCAGCGCACGATGCAGGTCTCCGCGCTCCTGATGGACACTACCCATGCTATTGTGCGTGTTGGCCATGCCCACGGTGTCGTGCAGTTCCTCCTGCACGCTCAGCGCATGCCGCAGCACGACCAACGCGGAATCATACAGGCTTCCGCGCATGAGGAAAGCCCCCGTGTTGCCCAAGGTGGATGCGAGCGCCTGCCGATCGTTCAAGGCCTCGTAGATCGGTATGGTCCTACTGCTGTACTCCGCGGCTTTCAAGGGTTGGCCACGCACGTACCAGGTGATGCCTTGCAGGTCCAAAGCCTTGGCCGCCCAGACCTCCAGGCCTGGCGCAACGGCTTCCCGATACATTGCCTCGGCCAACTGGAACGCGGTATCCGGACGTGTGTAGAGGAAGTTGTCCCAGATCCAGTTGTACTGGTCGTTGAAGTAAGCACTGTCAGTGCCGCTCGCGCGATCAGGCGGGGGAGGGATGTCCACTGGTTGGCCCACTGCGATCAGCATGGATAAGATGAGCACTGCGGTCGTGCTCCAGCGTGCGTTGATAGGAGGCATCACTTCGTGATCCTGCGTTCGATGGCGTTCAAGCGCTTCATCAGTTGCTGAATGAGCACACGTTGCTCTTCAATGACCCGGTTCTGTTCCTGCACGGCCTTCACCAAAGGCACCACGAACTCCGCATAACGCAGACCGAGCATGCGATCGCTATTGGTCACCTTGTCCACCCCACTGAAATCATAGCCCACGGCCTTAGCGGCCGAATCCACTTCCTGGGCGATGAATCCCGTGTATCGTATCAGCGCTTTCTCTTTCCGCGCCGCGAGGATCTCCGGTACCTGTTCGCGCAGCAGGCGGTTGCCCAGTGGGTCCGCCGTGAAGTCCTCACCGAGGTCAGCGACGATCTTCTCCACATCCACGCTGTAGGTGACCGGTCGCAGCCGGAGGATGAAATCAAGCCCACTGACGTCCTCGCGTACGTTGCGCTTGTAACGCGCATCGCTGGGCAGGGTGGTCCAGCCCGCATATCCACCGATGCTGGTGATCGCGGTATTTCCCAGGCGCACGCGATTGCTGCCATCCAGGGTGGTGCTGTACCCCAGCGCGGTCGCGTTGGTGTAGCCTGCGGCGTTCTGTACGATGCCAGCACCGATCAGCGTGCCCGTGCCCAGGCCCAAGAGGCCCGCCTGGTAGCCGACGCACGTGTTGTAGTTCTGGTTCGTGAGCCCGATCGCGGCCTGGTAACCCACCGCGGTGTTGTAGTCGGCCGTTACCGTGGAGTTGATCCCCATGGCTTGGAACCCGATCGCTGTGTTGTTCACGCCCACCGTGTTGTTCCAAAGGGCGAAGGCCCCGATGGCTGTGTTATCGCCTCCGGAGGTGTTGTCCTCGAGCGCTTCGGCGCCCACCGCCACGTTATAGATGCCTGTGGTGTTCGCGTAGAGTGCGGTGGCGCCCATGGCCGTGTTGCCCGCTGCGGTGTTCGTATAGAGCGCACTGCTTCCTACTGCGGTGTTCTGTGATCCAAGCACATTCACCCGTAGCGCGTCGCTGCCTACAGCGGTGTTGTCGGTGCCGATCCCATTGAAAAGCAACGCTTCCGAGCCGACGGCGGTGTTGTCACTGGACACCGTCACGTTCAGCGCACGAAAACCAACGGCCGTGTTGTTGCTCGTGCTGAGATTGGTGTTCAAGGCCTGGCTGCCCAGAGCCGTGTTCTGGCCCCCGGTGGCGTTGGTGGCGAGCGCCTGGTTGCCCACGGCGGTGTTGTTGTTGGCCGTGGTATTTCCTGCCAGGGCGTTCTTCCCAAGGGCCGTATTGCCGGTGCCGGTATTCACCATCAAGGCCCGATGGCCCCATGAGGTGGCGGTGCCACCCGGAGAAAGGAAGCCTGCGCGCTCATCGTTCACCCGCACCTCGAAGGGCACATTGTCCGTGGTGCCGAGGAAGTTGGTGCCGAGCACCATGCCTGCATTGCCCGTGGTGCCCCAGCCCGTAGCGGTGCCGAGCAATGGTGTCCATGCCGCGCTGTTGTAGTACCAAAAGGAGTTCGTGGAAGTATCGTACACGACGAGACCCGTAGCGGGAGCAGCAATGGCGATCCGTTCAGCCGTGGTCACGCGCGGTATCAAAAGCCCTCTCTTGGTGCCAACGATCGCTCCGGCATCGATGTCAAGCAAAGCCGATGGATGAGGCGAAGCCCCGTTCACATTGATGCCGATGTTCTGGGCGTCGGCATGGAGCAAGGCTAACAAGAACCCGAGCAGGAACGTCCCTCGCAAATACCGGCAGAACGGACAGGAAGAGCATGACAACATGATACCCCCAAAGCAACCGTGTGGTATGCTGGGCTTCAATAACCCGTTCGGGTTAGCGCCCTTCCAGCACTGCGATGCGTTTTTCCAGCCGTTCGATGATGGCTTGCTGTTCCTGCACGGCCTTTACCAAGGGCACCACGAATTCCGCATAGCGCAGGCTGTAGAGGTCATTGGCGTTCTTCGGCTTGTCCACCCCGCTGAAGTCGAAGCCCGCCGACTTTGCTGCCGCCTCCACCTCTTGGGCCAGGAAACCCGTGTAGCGGATGCGCTCCTGCTCGTCGCGGCCCTGTTGGTCTTCCGGGCTGGTGGAGTACACGATGGCACCGCTGCTGTCGCGGCGCATGTCCTCTTTCAAGTGGGCGGACAGTTGATGCGCGGCCAAGTTGTAGGTGACCGGTCGCAGCTTCAGGATGAAGTCAAGACCACGTACATCCTCGGCGATGTTCTTCTTATAGCGTGAGTCGGAATAGGTGCTGAAACCGACCTGGCCCTTGATGCTTTGAATACTCGTGTTGCCGACGTGCACGGTGTTGCTCGCAGTGGGTCGAGCATTGTAACCCAGGCCCATAGCATTCTCATATGCGTCCGCCAAAGCGTAGGCCCTGTAACCCAGGTACGTGGAATAACTTCCGCTATAGGTGAAATCACCAGCGTTCGCGCCGACGGCTGTACAGTATCCGAAATTGTACTCCGACAGTGCTTTGTAACCTACCGCAGTATTGAATCCGACCGAAGCCGATGTATAAAGTGCATTCTGCCCAATGGCCACGTTTTGGCTAGAGCCGCCATCAGCGAAGGCGAAAGCTCCGATGGAAACGTTCTGGTCGGATGAAGAAGAAGCACTGGCAGCGGCGTATCCGATCGTGACATTGTACTCTCCGGTGGTATTGTCGTTCAGTGCATTCTCTCCGATGGCTATGTTGCGGAACCCGGTGGTGTTCGCTTCCAAGCTGTTGCTTCCGACGGCTACGTTCTGGTTGCCAGTTGTGTTGTAGACCATTGTCGAGTCCCCTAGGACCGTGTTATGTGATCCAGTGGTATTGTTGGTGAGTGCAACGTTCCCCACAGCGGTATTCGAGGAGCCAAGGGTGTTGGACTCAAGTGCGAAGGAGCCGATGGCGGTGTTCCTGTCCCCCGATGTGTTCTGCCTGAGAGCCCGGTAACCTAATGCGGAGTTGTCTTGGCCGAATACAGTGTTGCGCAATGTTTCGACACCGAACGCGCTACCACGTGAACCGCCATAATTCGCGATAGAGGATTGATAGCCGAAGGATACTGTGGAGCTTCCCAAATATCCAGCGCGCGTATTGTAGAATTTGAAGACGACCGCGCTATTGTCGGTGGTCCCGATGAAATTCGTGTCGGGGTCCGTGCCTGCATTCCCGTAAAGTCCCCACGCGTTCAACGCACCATCCGCACCGGCAGCTCCTTGTGGTCCAATAGGCCCTGCCGGCCCTTGAGGACCTGTTGCGCCTGCAGCTCCGGTGGGGCCAGCGATGCCTTGCGGTCCTTGGGCACCTGTTGGCCCAACTGGTCCTGTTGCGCCCTGCGCGCCTTGTGGTCCCTGTGGTCCAGCAGGACCGACCGGGCCGGGCGTATTGCTGGTCTCGGCGAAGAGTGCGTAAGGCACGCTAAGCAGTTCGGTCGTGCTGATGGTGACACCGTTCACACGCGTACGCGCGAACCAAGGTCCGTTGCTCCAGTCCACGGCAGCCCAAGAGCCGTTCACCGGTGTGCCTTGCCCGAAGGCTAGGTTCACCAAGCCGAAACTGTTTGTAGTGGCCGTGTGTTCCTCGCTGTAGATCACCGGTCCGTTGATGGCCCCTTGGATGAGCGACAGTTCGATGGCTGTTGGGGTGTTGGCTTGCACCACACCGCTACCATCGCGCACGATGGCCTGGTAGCTGAAGCTCTGCGGTGATTGCGCGACCAGGACCGTGCAGGTCAACAGCGCACACATCAAGGAGGAAAGTCGCTTGATCATGGGGTCACGATGAAGGAAAGCGTGTGCAGTTCATTGTTGTTCCGGTCCACCACCCGAAGTCGGTAGGTTCCGCTAGCAAGGTGATCAACGGACCATGTATTGGTCGGCCCGGTGATGGACCAGGTGCCAACGTGTTGGCCAACCGCGTCCAGCACCACCGCGTGATGCACTTCAGATGATGTGGTGGTGAAATGCAACAGCCTGCGCGTAGGGTTGGGAAAGAGCTGCCAGTCGGCATTGGCGCTTACAGGCACGACCGCAGTGCTGAATTCGCCAGGAGGTTGATGGAAGCCTTGTGTGGCGATCGTGCTTGCACTGGTCCCTGTAGCGATGAGTGACTCGCCAAGGGTCCAGGCCACCTCAATGTTTGCGCCAGTGCCTGCACCTCCTGCGGAGATCAGCACATGCTGGGCCGATGCCCCGCTGGCCATGATCAGGCCAAGAGCGATCAGAGCAGGGCTTCTCATTGTTTCACAATGCGCAGTGTGGTCCACGACCCGGGTTCGTTCGTTCGCATTCCGTACACACCCGGTATCAGACCGGAGAGGTCCAGTTCCACTTGGTCTTTGCCGATCACGCGTCCAGACCAGTTCCGCACCAGATGTCCTTGCGCGTCCATCAGTGATAGGGTTGCGACCTTTGGTGCTCCATGAGCGAACGTGAGCACCGTCCGATCGGCCACCGGATTCGGGAACACCGTGGCCTGACTACCGGGATCGCCATCGGTGATGCTGGATGAATTGTCGTTGAGGTATTTTAGGAGTACGATGCGCGTAAGGCCGGCCACTTCGGCGTTTCCGATCCCGATGATGGAACTGTCGTTGGTGAACTCCAGATCGTAGCAGGTTTCCTCCTCACCGTCCTCATCGTAGTTCGTGGTGGCGAACAGTGGGTCAAAGCTCAAGTCCGCGTTGTGCCGTTCCACATTCCAATCGCGAGAGGTCGCTCCATCGGCCACATCTCCTCCGCTGATGATCGCGCCGTTGTTCTGCACAAGCAGGCAGTTCCAAGCATCTGTGCCAACCGTGTTGTCCTCGTATATGTTCGTGATCGCATTACCATTACCATCGAACGTGTGGATGATACGTGCTTGAGTTGTTCCGGTCGTCTGCTTTACGCCAGCCACCACCAAGCCCCCGTCGGGTGTCAACGCCACTGCGCGCGCGATCAGGTCTGAGCCGATCTCCGATATCCATGAGTGCCCATTGGCATTCCCGAAATTGGACGGTGCGTTCCCGTTCGCATCAAGGTGGCCCAGCAAAAGCGACTGATGGGTCTCGCCAGTGAGCGTAGCATACCCGCAGAAATAAATGTCACCGCCAGGACCCAGTACGGCACCTCGCACTTGCTCCTTCGTAGCGTCCGCGAGAAACACCAGAATGGAGCCATCGCCGCCGAACGTGGGATCCATCCCGCCATTGTCCAGGTAGCGCTCCACAACGATCTCGGTGGACTCAGGATCAGGACCCGTGTGCCCACAAAGGATCAGCTTTCCATCCGGCTGAACCATAACCTCGTAAGCCGTCTCGGCATCCGGCGTGTTATGAATGTCGCGAACCAGCAGGCCGGTTCCATTGAAACTGGCATCCAACGTCCCATCCGCGAGGAAGCGCGCCACGAACATGTCGCCGTTGGTCTCGGCCGCATCGTAGAATAATTTGCCCCCGACCACCAGGCGGCCTTGTGCGTCGAGCACTGCGGAGCGGATGAACTCGCCGCCAGCGGCCAGGTCGTGCTCCACCAGCCCATTGGTCCCGAAGGTCTCATCAGGTGAACCATCGGCGTTGAACCGCAGGAGAACACTGTTGAAATGTGTGCCATTGTTGCTCCAACCAGCTACAAGGATCCTATCGTCCGGAAGTACGACCGCCGTTCTGGACTGGTCATTGAACCCGAAGCCGAGGCTTGGCACCAGTACTTTGCCGTTGTTCCCAAAGGTGGGATCCAGGGAGCCGGATTGTGCGAAGGTGCCGAGGGCGAGAAGGGAAAGAAGCGAAAGGGTAGTGTGTCGCATGGTGCTGTCGATTGTTTTGACCACGGCAAAACACGCGTTGCACGAAGAGCCCATCAATAACCCGGTCGGGTTAAGCCGCGTGGCAGCAGCTCATGGCCCCGGAAAAACTTTCCGGATCGCCTCCATCTTTCCGCCCACCTGCAACTTGCTGTAGATGCGCCGCACGTGAACACGGATGGTCTCGGTGCTCAGTTCCAGTTTGGCGCCGATCTCCTTGTACTGCAGTCCGGCGGCAAGGCCATCCAGCACCTGCTTTTCGCGCTCGCTCAGCTTCTCGTCGTTGATGCGTTGCGTGCTCTCCTTCTGGAAGCTGTTCACCACCAAGCGCGCGATCGCGCTGTTCATAGGCGAGCCTCCCTTGCGGATATCACGCACGGCATCCAGGAGTTCTTCGGCCGGAGTGCTCTTCAGTAAGTAGCCCGTGGCACCGGCGCATAGCGCTTCGAAGATGTACGTCGGGTTCTCGAAGATAGTGAGCATGAGGTATTGCACCTCGGGCTTCATGCGCTTCGCCTCACGCACGGTGTCGATCCCGTTGCGGCCCTCCATGTTGATGTCCATGAGCACCACCTGCACATCCAGCTCATCGAGTTTGGCCAGGTAATCATCACCACTTTCGAAAACGCGAACCACCTGCATATCACCACTGCGCTCGATGCGGCGACGGATCAGCTCCCGGAGCTCATCATCGTCCTCGACGATAGCGGTGCGGATGGTGGCGGCCATGTGCCGCAAGATAGCCAGGCCGTCCGATCAGCCCGGAAGCGGTGTTTGGAAGCGGACCCGGGTGCCCGCTCCAGGGCTGCTTTCCACCTGGATCTCTCCGTTCACACGCTGCGCCCGGCTCCGCATATTGGGCAGTCCATGGCCTTTCGTTCCGGCGGTCAGCATACCCACGCCATCGTCCTTCACTTCGAACTCGACCTGTGCTGCCGATGTGTGGAAGCGTACATGGATGTGCCCGGCCTTTGCGTACTTGATCGCGTTGTTCAACGCTTCGCGCAACATGAGGTAGATGTCCCGCTTGGTGGCGGGGTCGAGCGACCGGTCAGGGCCTTCATGTACGCAATCGATGGTGTGATCCACCTTGCTCCACTTGAGCATGCGTTCGCAATGCGCGCGGACACGTTCCGTTAAACCAGCAAGTGAGTCATGGTGTGGGTCGATGGACCAAACGATGTCGCCCAACGAGCGATTGGCTTCCCCGGCGATGCGCTCGATGTCATTTGCTATGGAAGACAAACCACTTGGTTCGCCTTGTGCAACCACCTTCGCTTCGGTACTGAGCATAACGAGCTTGGTAAGATCACTGCCGAGCTGGTCGTGCACATCGCGGGCGATACGTGTGCGCACCTCGCTGGCCTCGCGGGCACGCTCGCTAGCTAAAAGTCTGGACTGTGCCTCGAGGATCGCTTGGTTCGCACGACGCAGGATTTTGGTCCTGTTCCAGATGGCGGTTGCGGCACCGGCTGCGAACAGGAGCGCGGCCATCAACCAAGTGCGTCGGTTCTGTTCCTTGCCCAGTTCGTTGGCATGCTTCTTCGCAGCTGCACCCTGCTGTGCGAGGAAGGACAAGCTATCCTCCCGAATGGCTGCGTTGAAGTCCATAGCCATGAGGGCCTTCTCAGCATCAATCGCATGGAGGGTGTCCCCGAGGTCTTTCAGTTGTTCGGTCATGCGCAGCTCGTCACGTATTCGCCCCTGTCGGGCGTACAGTGACTTCAGGCGTTGGGCAGCCATGGAACGCTCGAGCAGCAGGGTCCTCCCTTGAGCGAGTTCAAGGATCTGTAACAGGTCGGCTTCCTCCCGCTTGAGATCCCCAAGGCGATCGAGAAGTTGAGCGCGCATCAACAGGCACGCAACGCAGCCGTGTGCGATGTTCATCTCCGTGGTTCGCTTGATGCAGGTATCGAGCTGTAGAAGCGCCCGTTCGAAGTCCTCCAAAGTGGTGTCGATCCGAGCGCGGAGGTAGTATGCATCGCCTAGCCAGTTGGGTCCGTCCAACTCATTGTTCCTTGCGAAGGAGCGGATACTGTCCACCAGCGGAACCGCATCGGTCGGCCTTCTTTGCCGAATGCGCAATGAGGCGAGTGCGACTCTCGCAGGCACACTGGCAAAACCTTCGGTCGCGGTCCCGATCGCCGCCACCAGATGGCTCTCCGCGCGGACCGTATCCCCAATCTGCATGTAGCACAGTCCGACCCTTCCGAGCAAAATGGGGGTCATGTACGGATGGTTGGATCGCTGTGACAATAGCAATGCGCCCTTGTACACCGGCATTGCCTTATCGGGTAGATCCATCGAGTTCAGCAACAGTCCAATATTATTTGCGGCCAGGATCCGATAGGCTGTGTCCTTCATCAGCACAGCCAGTTCCCGGAATCGCTCATAGCAGTGGACCGCCTCGCCGTACCGCTGATCCTCCCAATGTATCACTCCACGTATGTTCCATATCCTGGCCTCGGTGCGCATGGCCTTTCGACGCACCTTCTCGGAAGGGTGATCATGTAATTTCGCTGCGAGTGCGGACGCTCGTTGCAAATAGGGTTCGTGCAGTCTAGAGTTGGAGAGGTAGTTCCCCAATTCCGCGTTCAGTGCGAGCTGCACGGTGTCCATGCGGTTTGTGTCGAGCAGAGCCTTCATGGAATCTACCCAGACCTGATCCACATCTTGAGCGGCAAGACCAGGGCAGAGCACGCCGAGGAGCCATGCGAACAGCGCCGGTCTCAAGAGTTTGCGCCAACGCTGTTGCTGCCAATTGTGCTTAGGAGTTCTCAAAGGATGCCTAGGGCGGGAGCCCTCCCCAGCCGATGGCGGGCCGCATGCATGTGCGCGGTTCAGAATGGGTGGAACGACAGTTACCGGCCTCATCCAGAAATTAGTCAAATGGGATTGGCGCATGGGTTCACAATAATCCAACTCACTCGCCGTGTAGCGAAGATGGCAGCTCGTCAGTCAATATTAAATAACCCTCATTGGTTAATGCGGTTACTGCGTTGCCATTGCCCAATTGAACTCCACACATGCCCCCATGCCGGGCAAACTGTTCACCGATATTGTGCCACCGATCCGTTCCGCGCGCTGCCGCAGGTTCTCCAGGCCATGGCCGTTCGAGTTCGCGGGATCCATACCCACACCATCATCCTTCACCTCGAACTCCACCCGTACGGACGAAGTGCGGAAGCGCACGCTGATGTGCTTGGCTTGTGCGTATTTGATGGCGTTGTTCAGCGCCTCGCGCAGCATGAGGTAGATGTCCCGCTTGGTGGCGGGGTCGAGCGACCGGTCAGGGCCTTCGTGCACGCAATCGATGGTGTGCTCCACCTTGCTCCACTTGAGCATGCGTTCGCAATGCGCACGAACACGTTCGGTAAGACCCGCGAGCGAATCGTGGTGCGGATCGATGGACCAGACGATGTCGCCCAAGGAGCGGTTGGCTTCACCGGCGATGCGCTCGATGTCGTTGGCGATGTCCTGCATGCCGGTCGTATTGGTCTGCGCCACTTCTTTCGCCTCGGTGCTCAGGAGCACCAGCTTGGTGAGGTCGCTGCCGAGCTGATCATGCACATCGCGGGCGATGCGGGTGCGCACCTCGCTGGCCTCGCGGGCGCGCTCGCTCTCGACGAGCCTGACCTGCGCGTCCTCCAACGCACGCTTGGCCCGGCTCACGTATCGCACGCGCAAGGCGATCGAGATGGCGACCAGGCTTAGCAAGGCGAGCAGCCACCCTAGTGTGCTGCGCTGTTGGCGATGTGAGGACTCGGCACGGAACATGGCCAAGGCATGGTCCAGGCTGTCTCGTTCGGCTTGTTTCTCGTAAGCGTAACGGTATCCGTTGCGCAGCACTTCACGCTGGTTCTCCTCGCGCATGATGCTGTCGCTGAGCTGCACGATCCGCTCGTGCACGGACAAGGCTTCCTGCCATCGCCCCAAGTCCTTGAGCGCAGCGTACTTCACTTCCGCCGCGTCGCGCCGCAGGTTCAATTCCTCGGCGATCAGCGCGGCGCTGTCGGCGGCCAATGCGGCACGCAGTGCTTTCTCCGGATGGGCGGTCAATAACAGAACGTGACTTATGCCCACCAGTGCGTTGCCCAAACCCCATGGTAGGTCCTCAGTGCGGGCCATGGCCTCGGCACTGTTGTAGAATTCGAGTGCATCAGAATAGCGCCCCTGTTCCACCAGAAGCCCGGCGATCCGGTTGCGGACGTTCACGAGCCCATGGCGGTCGTCGATACGCATCCGCACAGCTTCGCTGCGCCTCAGCACGCGCATGGCCTGTGCCGTGTCACCGAGTTCCTCCAAGCAAGAACCGATCTCCTCCAGCTGTTTGCCGAGCTGGTGTTTATCGTCGAGTTCTTCGGCGATGGTGGCAGCACGCCTGTAGTGGTCGAGCGCTTCCTTCCAATCGCTTTGATTGAGGTACAGACCACCGAGGTTCGCAAGCGAGGTGCAGATCCCGCGCTTGTTGCCCAGTTGCTCTTGGATGCTCAAGCTGCGCATGTACAATTCCACCGCTCGCGCGTGATCGCCGCGGAGCATTTGCACACGGCCGAGGGCGTTGAGGTCGGTGGCGATGCCCGCGCTGTCCCGTAAACGTTCATGGAGCGCGAGCCCTTCGTTGTAGAGCGCGAGTGCTGAGTCGAGGTCGCCCAAGTACGAGAGCATGCTTGCCATGTTCGTGAGAACATCAGCCTGACCGTCATGATCCATATTGCGCTTGTGCAGGGCAAGGGCCGTGTCGTAGTGCAGCAGGGCTGTGCGCATGTCGCCTCGCACGTACCACACCGCAGCGAACAGCTCGCTTGCCCGTGCCTCGAAGACCTTGTTGTTCTTCGCGCGCGCCTCGCGGCGTAACGATGTCGCAAGTATGTAAGCGCTGTCAGGGTCGGAGAACAGGTAGCCGTCCCACACGAGGTCGTAAAAGGCGGTGAAGCGGAGGCTGTCCGGCGTGGTGCGGTCGAACGCAAGGGCTCTCAACGAATCCAGCCCCGTGTGTCCTGTGGCCAATAGAGCAAGGCACGAAGCGATGGTGGCAGAAAATGTTCGGGATCGCCTACACATGCGCAACAGGTTCCAAAGCCGCTTCGAAGGTGATCACTGTTCCTGAACGAGGAGCACTGCCTGCGGTCAGTTGTCCTCCCAGCCGTTCGGCCCGATGGTGCAGGTTGTTCAGACCATGGCCATTTCGTGCACTTGCCTCCATGCCCACGCCATCGTCCTTCACTTCGAACTCGACCTGCGTTGCCGATGAATGGAAGCGCACATGGATGTGCTTCGCCTTGGCGTACTTGACCGCATTGTTCAGGGCCTCGCGCAGCATGAGGTAGATGTCGCGCTTGGTGGCGGGGTCGAGCGACCGGTCGGGGCCTTCATGCGCGCAATCGATGGTGTGCTCCACCTTGCTCCACTTGAGCATGCGTTCGCAATGCGAACGAACACGTTCCGTAAGACCCGCGAGCGAATCGTGGTGCGGGTCGATGGACCAGACGATGTCGCCGAGGGAGCGGTTGGCCTCTCCGGCGATGCGCTCGATATCGCCGGTGATGTCTTGCAGGTCGGTCGTATCGGAATTCGCAACTTCCTTGGCCTCGGTGCTAAGTAGCACAAGCTTGGTAAGGTCGCTGCCCAGTTGATCATGCACGTCGCGGGCGATCCGGGTGCGCACCTCACTGGCCTCACGCGCCCGTTCGCTCTCTACGAGTTTCTGCTGTGCGTTGAGGATGGCCGCATTGGCACGACGCATATAACGTGCGCGGCTCCAAAAGGCCAAGGCCACCACCAGGGCAGTGATGCATACGCCGATGATCACGTAGAGCTTCGATCGGTCGCGTTGCTGCTGCTGCGCCACTTCAAGTGCTTGGGCGCGCTCCTTGGCAACTTGCTCCAGGCTATCGCGCAGCGCTTCTTCGAGGAATCGGGCGCTGAGCACTTCTTCGCGCCCGTTCATGCGTTGCACACTGTCCTTGAGGACCGACCACCGTTCGGTCATGCGCAGTGCATCGGCGGTGCGGCCTTGCAGTTTGTAGACCTCCTTCAGTCCGCTCGAAGCGTAGAGCATGGAGCCTTCATCGCCCAGCTCGCGCGCCACCCCAACGTTGCCGATTCGCTCCGCCAATGCAAGCCCCAGCTCGTACCACCTCGCCGCGTTCAATGGATCGCCGGAAAAGCGGTAACCGTCCCCGACCAGGTTGATGCAGCCGCATTGGGCCGTGGCGTCGCCCATGCGCTCGGCAAGCCTCGCGCACATCAAGGCCATCGAGAGCCCCTTGCCATACTGGCCCTCCTTGTAATGTAGCCGGATGAGCGGAGTGATCGCCGGTAACGAATCCCATGCGTTGCTCGACCGACCTGCCACTTGCAGGCTGCGCTCCAGCAAGGCCATCGCATCGGCACGTCTCTCTTGAATGCTACGGATGCGCGCACGTTCGTTCAGGACGAGGCACGAATCGCCGGGCGTGCCACGCACACATGAGTCGAGACAGGTCCAAGCGATGTCGTATTCGCCGCGATCAGCGTGGATGCCCGCGAGGTGCACCAACGCTTGGTTCTGAAGGAAGTGGTGCCCGATCGCCCGGACTATGCGCAACTCATCGCGGAACCCTTGTTCCGCTTTGTCTTTCGCGCCGGCAAGGCCATAGACCAGTCCCAGCGCGTCCAAGCACTCGCCCACCGCATGCTGGTGATCGCCTTCTTCGAAGTCGCGAATGGCCTGTTGGAAGGACGAGAGCGCCAAGGGGACATTGCGCTCGAACTTGGCGTGGTAGCCCGTGAAGAAGTGGTAGGCGCCGCGTGCGTGTCGGGCGCGCGCTTTTACGCGCGGATGATCCTGCGCAAGCAGTTCGGTGCTCAGCGCGTCGAGGCGTTCGAGGTATGGGTAGGCTTTCGGCGAGGTTGTCCACGATTCACATGCCCAGATGAGCATGGTGAGTTGCATGGTGTCCTTTTTCGCGGGATCCAGCAAAGGCACAATGGAGTCGAGGCGGGCGGGGTTCTCCTGCGCGTTTGTTCCGACCAGGCCTGCCCACACGGCAAGGGTGCACACGAACACGCGGTGGCAGATGGTCATGCAGCAAAGGAGCGAAAGAGGCCGCAGACTGAACAATAACCCGCGAGGGTGACGCCATGCGATCAACCCGAACGGGTTATTCCACATGAACATCAGGCACTGGAGCTTTGACGGATCCATCCATCACCCATGATACAGAAGCGCATCGCTCTCGGCGTAGTGTTCAGTTTGTTCGGCCTCCTGCTGAACGCGCAGAACCTCAGCATCGACCCCGCGTTCTGGCATTTGGATTATGGGCTGGGGCTTTGCGTGAATGAGGACACGGTGGCGGGCCGTATCCTGGTAGGAGGCGCGTTCGACAGGGTATCGCCACCAACCCCTGTACCCTACGGCGTGGAGCTGAATGCGACAAGCGGCTTTGCGACCGATGGCTTTCCCATTCCGGACAGTACGGTGCTGTGCGTGGTGCCCGATGGTTCGGGTGGCTGGATCATCGGTGGCGCTTTCACCAACATCGGAGGACAACCCCGGCAGCACCTCGCGCGCATACTTGCCGATGGGAGCCTTTCGCCGTGGAGCCCAGTGGTGAACGGAGATGTGCTCGCCTTGGCCCTGAAGGGGGACACCCTCTACCTGGGCGGTCAATTCAGTACCGTGAACGCTGCGGCGCTGGCAACAACCTCGCGGCCGTGCGCCTTTCCACCGGAGCGAACGTGACATGGGCAGCAGGCACGAGCAATGGCACGGTGTACTGCATGTCATTGAACAGCGGCAGGCTCTACGTTGGCGGTGACTTCAATACAGTGAACGGTGCTGCCCGGCCTCGTGGGGCATCCTTCACCGTGAGCAACCATGCGCTCACGAGCTGGACACCGAACGCCAATGGTACGGTGCATTGCATCGTGGCCACGCCCACGGTGGTCTATGTCGGTGGTGCGTTCACCTTGGTCAATCTGCTCACTGCCCGCAACCGCATCGCGGCCTTCCCGCCCACCTCCAACACACCGCAAGCCTGGAACCCCAATGCGAACGGCATCGTGCGCGCGATGGCCCTCTCCGGCACCAACGTCTTCTTCGGCGGCGATTTCACCACGGTGTCCGCGACGGCCCGCAACCACATCGCTTTGGTGAATGCGAGCGGCGTTCTGCATAGCTGGAGCAGAGAGTTGAACGGCGACGTGCACTGTCTCGCTGTTGCCAACAACACGCTCTATGCGGGCGGTGAT
This sequence comes from Flavobacteriales bacterium, assembly GCA_016713875.1. Classification (NCBI taxonomy): domain Bacteria; kingdom Pseudomonadati; phylum Bacteroidota; class Flavobacteriia; order Flavobacteriales; species Flavobacteriales bacterium. Next base: position 2,887,291 of record JADJOI010000003.1, on the reverse strand, counting down.
TTCACGTTGGTGGATGGTTCGGGTCGGCAACGGCTCGCGGCCTTCGCTGTGCCGAGCTCAGGGTTGCCTATCATCACGGATTGGTCTTCGGCGACAGAGAACACGGTGATGGCCATGGCAACCCAAGGAAGCAAGCTCTTCATCGGTGGCGTATTCAAGCGCGGCGGCGGGCTTTCGCGTCGCAACCTCGCCGCTTTCGATCGGCAAACCGGTCTGCCAACGTCTTGGGCACCACAAGCCAATGGGGCAGTGCATGCACTGGAGCGAGCAGGAACAGGTGCCGTGTACGCCGGTGGTGATTTCACCCTGATCGGTGGCGCCGGTCGCGTGGGCCTTGCGGCGATCGACCCGGTCACAGCAAGTGCGCTCCCATGGATGGTATCGCCGGATACGGTCCATGTGACCGACATGGCCTTGCAGGGCGACACGCTGTTCGTTTGTGGTTCATTCCGGTTCATTGCCGGCCAGCCGCGAGAGCACTTGGCCGCGATCTCCATCAGCGGCGCGGCCACGCTTCCATGGGCCGTACCTCTCGGCACGGAGGACGAGCCCGAGGACATTCTCCTGGACAACGACACGCTTTTCGTGTGTGGGCATATTGCTTCCATTGGTGGACAACCGCGCGAGCGGGTGGGTTCCATCAAAGTGTCCACCGCCTCCGTGCTGCCCCTTGCGGTGGATTTTGCCCAACCGGGCAGTGCCTGGCAATTGGCCAAGACGGATGGCAAGCTTTTCATCAGTGGGTTGAATGATGATCTGGGCTTTCCCCTGAACACCAATATGATATTGGATGCCGGCACCGGTGCAGCCGCACCATACACCATATCGGGTTATCCATGCGCAACGGCGTACGATGGCCGCTTTTACACGGCGGCCAATTTTGCAGCTATCCATGATGCCCGCACCGGGATTCAGCTCGCGGCACAGGCAGTCCCCAGCATGTGGGCGTTGGATATCATCAGAGCGCGGAACGGGGACCTGTTCATGGTGGGGAACCCCTTTGAGCCGATCAACAGCGTTGTTCATCTGCGCGCCGAGCCGTGCAACACGATCCGCGTCATGTTGGATGGACCCTTCCAGAATGGCGGCATGGAGAATCCCCTGCGGGATGGAGCGATCCTTCCGCTCGTTGAACCGTACACGTCGCTGGGTTATGTGCACAGTGGTGATGGTGGAGGAGAGGTGGCTCCCGCCAGTATCTACACCGCATCGCTGTCAGGGAGCGCGGGCGCCGAAGTGGTGGATTGGGTACTGGTGGAATACCGCGACCCATTGGATGCCGCGAACGTTGTCGCCTCGCTCAGTGGACTGCTGCTGACGAACGGGATCATACGATCGAGCAACTGGGCCCAACTGCCCACGTTCACCCCGGACCCCAACGGCTCGTACTACGTGGCCGTACGCCACCGCAATCACCTGGGGGTGATGACCGCACAACCGGTCGACTTCTCCACCAGTCCGTTCATCGACTTCTCCTTGCCCGCCACGCCCGTCTTTGGGAACAATGCCCGCATGACCAATGGCAGTGTCGCCACATTGTGGAGCGGTGATGTGAATTTCGATGGCACTATCAAGTATACGGGGGCCGCCAATGACCGCGATCCCATCTTGGTGAGCGTTGGAGGCCTTTCGCCGAACAGCATCCTGAGCGGCGTGTACAGTGCAAGCGACGTGAACATGGACGGACTGGTGAAGTACACGGGGAACAAGAACGATCGCGATAGGGTCCTGCTGAGCATCGGTGGCACCACACCCAGCAGCACTCGCTCCGACCAGCTTCCGTAGGCCGGGTGCCGGTCGACCCGAACGGGTTATTCCCACCTGCCCATGCAGCCCTGAGCTTCGCGGGATCAAACAAGAGCGCAGGTGCACCAAGGTCCTCTGCACGGTCGTTGTCCTTGCATTCGCAACGTTCACACGTGCCCAGTCCTTCGAGCTGGACACCACCTGATGGATCACCGATGACCTCTTCGTCGGCGGGGACTTCACGCAGGCTTCCGGCCAGCCACGTGGTCGCCTCGCGGTGTACAGCACCAGCACGCGTCAGCTGTCCACCGCGTGGGATACCGGTCCCAATGGGCCGTACATGCCTTGGCGTTCGCCCTCTATGGTGTTGTGGTCGGTGGTGACTTCTCGGCGGTGGATGGGCTCGCCCGGAGCAACCTGACCAGCCTTGACCGGGCCGATGGAGCAGTGCTGGCCTTCACAGGTCGCACCATCAGCCTGGTGGACCGCAACGCGGCGGACACTCAGAACCTGTTTGCAATACCCCCTTTTGAAGCGAGCGCTGAGGATTTGGCGACCAGACGAGACGCGAGAATAGGAGCATAGCCGGAGCTACGTGGCTGTTCTCGCGGCGAAGTATGGTCGTAAAAGACCAACGCGCAGCCAAATGCGGGTATTGCAAACAGGTTCTCAGACGGAGCTCAGGGCCTTCGACCCGGTCGGCAGGGCATCGCGTCCGCGGCCTTGGTGGTGAACAATGCGGCCAACGAACTGATCGCTTTGGCGGATGGGGACCTGCTGATGGGTGGGCGGTTCACGGAGGTCGGAGGGCGCGCGGTGCGGCACTTCGCCCGCGTGAAGGTCACGCCCTCCCTGCGCATCCGTGCGTTCCTGCAAGGCCCGTTCGATGCGGGGAGCAGGCTGATGGGCAACAATCTCTCGCAGATCCAGGCGATACCGCTGCAGGAGCCCTGCACGGCGATGGGCTAGGTGCACAGCCGTGGAGGAGGTGGGGAAACGGTCAGCACAGCGATCCATGGAGGCCTTGGTGCGACCGGTGTCATGGATTGGGTGGTGGTGGAACCGCGGGACCCCACGGATCCGTCGCTCATCGTGGCCTCGCGCTCGGCGTTGTTGCGTTGCGATGGCCTGGTCGTGGACCACACACAGGCTCCGCTCCGGCCCTTCGGCCCGGACCCGGACGGTACCTGCCACATCGCCATCCGCCATCGCAATCACTTGGGCGCCATGACCGCCAACCCCGGAGCCTTCGGGCAGAACACCCTGGCGGACTTCGCGGCCGGCGGAGCGGACACCTAGGGCACCGATGCGGTCTGGTCGGGACTGTTCTATGGTCTGCTTTGGTCCGGAGACACCAATTTCGATGGTACGATCAAGTACACGTGCTCCAACAATGACCGCGACCCCATCCTGTTGGCCATCGGTGGCAGTGTACCGACGAACACGGCGATCGGCTACTTCAATGCGGACAACACGATGAACGGTGTGGTGAAATACACCGGCTCGCTGAACGACCGTGACCCGTTGCTGGTGAATACAGGCGGAAGTGTGCCGACCAGCGTCCGGCACGACCAGTTGCCCTGAGGTGTCCTGGACCCTCCCGCTTTCCGCCACCCGCCTCCGGCCACCGGCCACCCGCTTAGCGCCTGCAGCGGCCCACTGCTCGGCGCCCTGTGCCCCTCTGCGTGAGGTCGGGCCCACCGTGGCCGTCCGGTCGCCCTGCCGCTGCCTCCATCTGCCAGCCTCAGGCCATCCGCCTCCGGCCGTTCATCCCCGCGGATCAACCGCCCATCACGTTGGAAACAAAACGTGTTGCAAAACGTTTCCGGTGTGCTGTACGTTTGCGCCCCTTCCGAACACCTCGTCATGGACGCCAAGAAGCGCGAACTCCTCGAACAGGCCCTCAAGCTGTTCATGCGCCTGGGCATCAAGAGCATGACCATGGACGAGGTAGCCACCCAGTTGCGCGTCAGCAAGAAGACGCTGTACGAGCACTTCACCGACAAGAACGACCTGGTGGAGCAGGCGGTGGCCATGACCTGCGACTTCCACCGCGACAGCATCAACGCCATCTGCCGGCGCGGGCTGAACGCGATCGACGAGAACGAGGAGATCACCCGCTTCATCGTGGGCCAGATCGGCCACATGCACCCCAGTGTGCAGTTCGACCTGCAGAAGTACCATCCGCGGGCCTGGGACATCATGGAGCATCGCGAGCAGGAGGACATCACCACCTGTGTGTCCACCAACCTGCGAAAGGGGGTGATCGAGGGCTTCTACCGGGAGGACCTGGACGTGGAGGTGATCACCCGCCTGTATATCGCCCGCATCGATTCCACCTGGGACGGCCGGGTGTTCCCCCCGGAGCGCTTCAGCCTGCCCGATGTGCTGTGGAAGCACCTGGAGTACCACATCCGCGGCATCGCCAGCAAGAAAGGCATCGCCTACCTGGAGAAGAAAGCCAAGAAAGAACGCGCCTGATGAGAACCCTGCCCACCCTTCTGGTCCTCGCCTGCACCCTCGCCGCCTTGCACCCGCCCGCGGCGGCCCAGGGCCCCATGGGCATCAGCCTGAAGCAGGCCCTGGACCTGGCCGCCCGCCAGAGCTACGCCGTGCAGAACAGCGAACTGGCCGCCGCCAAGGCCCGGGCCCGCGTGAAGGAAGTGCTCGCCATCGGCCTGCCCCAGGTGGAGGTCACCGGCGGACTGAACAACTACATCGACGTGCCCACCAGCGTGGTGCCCAACTTCTTCGGCGGCGAACCGGAGTTCCTCGAGGTGCAGTTCGGCGTGCCCTGGACGGTGACGGGCGCCGCCCAGTTGAGCCAGCTACTGTTCGACGGCAGCTACCTCGTGGGCCTGGAGGCCACTCGCGAGCTGAAGATCCAGAGCGAGCAGGAGCTGGAGAAGGCCCGCGCCGACGCCATGGCCCAGGCCGCCAAGGCCTATCTGGGCGCGCTGGCCGCCCGCGAAGGCGCCCGCTTGGCCGCCGAAAGCGTGCCCGTGCTGGAGAAGAGCCTGCGCGAGGCCGAAGGCATGGTGCAGGTGGGTTTCATGGAGAACACCGACACCGACCGCCTCGCCATCGCCCTGGCCAGCGCCCGCGACCGCGCCCGCAGCTTCGCCCAGCAGGAAAGCGTGGCCCTGGCCTACCTGCGCCTCGTGCTCGGCCTGGCCGCCGACACGCCCCTGGAGCTCACCGACGACCTGCGCACCATCGTGGACGACACCGACGAGAAGAACCTGGTGACGCGCGCCATCGACCTCAACACCCACATCGACCACCAGCTGGCCAACACCCTGGTGCGGCTGCAGACCATGGACGTGCGCAACCAGAAGGCGGCCTACATGCCCAAGCTGTACGGCTTCCTGAGCCACCAGCGGCAGAGCTTCGGCACCAACGGGCCCATCGAGACCGACTGGTTCCCGGCCACGCTCTGGGGCGTGAACCTCACGGTGCCCATCTGGAGCAGCGGCATGCGCGGCAACAAGGTGAAGCAGGCCAACATCACCCTGGAGCAGACGCGCGTGAACCTGAAGGCCACCGAACAGCGTCTGCTGGCCGAGGCCGAGGAGCGCTCCGAGAAGGCCCTCGCCGCCGAGGAGAGCTACCGCAGCGAGCTCGCCAGCCTGGACCTGGCCAGGCGCATCTTCGACCGCACCAGCATCAAGTTCACCAACGGCCTGGCCAGCAGCTTCGAGCTCAACCAGGACCAAAGCCAATACCTGCAGGCCCAGCAGCTCTACGTGCAACGCCTGGCCGAACTGCTGATGGCCCGTGTGGACCTGCGCCGCAGCCTCGACCTCTACTGATCCGCAACCCCGCATCGCCCCACCGGGCACCGACCCCCATGAAACAGACGATCGTGTTGATGACCCTGGCGGCCCTGATCGCCGCCTGCGGCGCCGCCCCGGCCACCGGTGATGTGGGCCGCAAACACCAGGAGCTCGACAGCCTGAAGGCCAACCATGCCGCCACCGGCGAACTGATCAAGGAGGCACAGGCCTGGCTCGTGGCGAATGACAGCAGCCTGCAGCGCGCCCTTACCAGCGTCACCGTGCACGACCTCGCGCTCGGCGCATTCGCGCATGAAGTGCAGGTGCACGGCACCGTGAAGGCCGATCAGAACGCGCTGCTCCACACCACCCTGGGCGGAACGGTGCGCGCCATCTTGGTGAGGCCCGGCATGAACGTGCGCAAGGGCCAGCGCATCGTGGACATCGACACCGACGCGCTGAGCAAGCAGATCGACCAGCTCGAAGCGAACCTGAAGCTCGCCAACGAAGTGTACGAGCGCCAGAGCAAGCTGTGGGGACAGAAGATCGGCAGTGAGATCCAGTACCTGCAGGCCAGGAGCAACAAGGAAGCGCTGGACGCGAGCATCGCCGGGCTGCGCGAGCAGTGGAACAGCGCGCAGATCATGGCGCCCTTCGATGGCGTGGTGGATGAGATCTTCCCCAACGTGGGCGACATGGCCAACCCGATGATGCCCGTGGCGCGCGTGGTGGCCCTGGGCCGTGCGAGCATCGAGTGCGACGTGGCCGAGGCCTACCTGAACAGCGTGAAGAGCGGTGATCCCGTGAACGTTCGCCTGAGCGGCACCGCCGATGCCTTCACCGCCACGGTGGAGCATGTGGGCCAGTACGTGAACCCGAACAACCGCACCTTCAAGGTCTCGCTGAAAGCGCCCGATGGCGTGAGGCTGCGCCCGAACCAGCTGGCCAGCGTGAGCATCCGCGACATGGCGCAGGAAGGCGCCATCGTGCTGCCCAGCCGCATGGTGATGGAGAACAGCAAGGGCGAGAGCTACGTGTTCGTGCTCGACGAGGACAACGGCACCGGCGTGGCGCACAAGCGCTTCGTGAAACCGCTGATGACCTATCAGGGCAACGTGATGGTGGCCCGCGACAGCACCGGCGGCCTGCAGGGCAACGAGCGCCTCATCGACGAGGGCGCGCGCCTGATCGTGGACCAGCAGCGCGTGAGCGTGCGCAAAGGCGCCTGATCCCACCTCCGCATGGAAACGCAGAACATGGCACACAAGGACAAGGAGTTCAGCTGGAGCAGCTGGGCGGTGGACAACAAGGTCACCGTGCTGGTGGTCACCGTGCTCATCGCCCTCACCGGCCTCATGGCCTACCTGGCCATGCCGCGCGAGGCCTTCCCGGAGGTGATCACGCCGGAGATCTACGTGGGCACCGCCTACCCCGGCAACGCGCCCAATGACATGGAGAAGCTCATCACGCGCCCGCTGGAGAAGGAGATCAAGTCCATCAGCGGCGTCGATGAGATCAACAGCACCAGCGTGCAGGGCTTCAGCAACATCCAGGTGAAGTTCAACTTCAACGTGACGCCCACCGAGGCGCTGCGCAAGGTGAAGGACGCCGTGGACAAGGCCATGGGCGACCCCGACTTCCCCAATGACCTGCCCGCCGAGCCGAACATCTTCGAGATGAACTTCAGCGAGCTGGTGCCGGTGATGTACATCAACCTCAGCGGCGACTACAGCCTGGAGCAGCTCAATGAATGGGCGGAGGAATTGGAGGACGCCATCGAGGACCAGCCCGGTGTGAGCAAGGTGGATATCCGCGGCGTGCCGAAGAAGGAGGTGCGCGTGGCCCTGGACCTGCACGCCATGGAGAGCCGCGAGGTGAGCTTCGATGATGTGGCCAACGCCATCCGCAGCGAGAACGTGAGCGTGAGCGGCGGCGAGGTGCTGATCGACGGCATGCGCCGCACCGTCACCGTCGATGGCCAGTTCACCGACATGGACCAGGTGCGCTCCATCATCGTGAAGCAGGAGAAGCTCGACATCGTGCGCATCGGCGAGATCGCCGATGTGGACTTCACCTACGAGGAGCCCAAGAGCTACGCCCGCGAGTTCGGCAAACCCGTGGTGATGCTCGACGTGCTGAAGCGCGCCGGCGAGAACCTGCTGGTGGTGAGCGACAGCGTGAACCATTTGCTCGCGCACATGAAGGCCACGCGCTTCCCCAGCGACCTCACCATCACCATCACCGGCGACCAGAGCGACCAGACCCGCACGCAGGTGGACGAGCTGGAGAACTCCATCATCTTCGGCGTGGTGCTGGTGGTGGGCGTACTGCTCTTCTTCCTCGGCCTGCGCAACGCCCTCTTCGTGGGCATCGCCATCCCGATGAGCATGCTGCTGAGCATCTTCCTGCTCAACATCTATGGCGTCACCCTCAACATGATGGTGCTCTTCAGCCTGGTGCTCGCGCTGGGCATGCTGGTGGACAACGGCATCGTGGTGATCGAGAACACCTACCGGCTCATGAGCGAGGGATACTCGGCATCGCGTGCCGCGAAGGCCGGCATCGGCGAGGTGGCCTGGCCCATCATCGGCAGCACCGCCACCACCGTGGCCGTGTTCCTGCCGCTGCTCTTCTGGCCGGGCATCATGGGCGAGTTCATGAAGTTCCTGCCCATCACGCTCATGATCGTGCTGAGCAGCTCGCTCTTCGTAGGCATCATCATCAATCCGGTGCTGGCCGCATTGTACATGAAGGTGAAGGAGCATGAGCCCACTGCGCGCAGGTCGTGGCGCCTGGCCCTGCGCTTCCTGGTGCCCGGCCTGGTGCTCTCGCTGGCCGGCCACTTCGGCGGTAGCACCGCCGTGTTCACCATCGGCAATCTGCTCTTCGCGGCGGGCCTGATGGTGCTGCTCAACCTCTACTGGCTCTTCCCGCAGACCAAGCGCTTCCAGGAGCGCACCTGGCCGAAGTTCGAGGAGTGGTACAAGCGCCGCCTCGACCGCATCCTCACCGGCCGCAAGCCGCTGTGGTACCTGCTGGGCACCTTCGGCCTGCTCATCTTCTCGTTCCTGCTCATGGGCGTGTTCCCACCCAAGGTGGAGTTCTTCCCCATCGGCGATCCGCAGTACGTGAACATCTACATCGAGGAGCCCATCGGCACCGATATCGCCAAGACCGACAGCGTGGCGCGCATCGTGGAGCAGCAGGTGCTGTCCATCCTCGACAAGCCCGCGTACAAGGACGGCGCGGAGAACTTCCTCATCAGCAGCGTGATCGCGCAGGTGGGCGAGGGCACCAGCGATCCCGCGCAAGGGCCCAGCCTGTTGCCCACGCCGCACAAGGCGCGCATCCAGGTGAGCTTCGTGAAGTTCGCCGACCGCAAAGGCATCAGCAGCACCGCCGTGATGGACGAGCTGCGCAAGGGCATCGACCCGGTGCCCGGCGCGGTGCTGACCGTGGAGAAGAACGCCGACGGCCCGCCGCAGGGCAAGCCCGTGAACATCGAGATCCGCGGCGGCGGCATCGAGGAGATGATCGCTGAGGCCACGCGCCTGAAGAAGCACATCGATGAGCTTGGCGTGCGTGGCGTGGAGGAGCTGAAGATCGACATCGAGCAGGGCAAGCCCGAGATGCCCTTGGAAGTGGACCGTAGCAAAGCGCGCCGCTTCAACGTGAGCACCTACGCCATCGGCGATGCCATCCGCACCGCGCTCTACGGCAAGGAGGTGAGCACCTACAAGGAAGGCGAGGACGATTACGACGTGGTGCTGCGTCTGAAGGACGAGTACCGCTACGATGCCGATGCGCTCATGAACATGCGCGTCACCTTCCGCGACCAGACCAACGGCCAGATCCGCCAGGTGCCTATCAGCGCCGTGGCCACCGCCGGCCGCACCAGCACCTTCAGCTCGGTGAAGCGCCAGGAACTGGACCGCGTGGTGAGCGTGCAGAGCAACTTGCTCGTGGGCTTCAACCCCACCGAGGTGGTGGACCAGATCAAGGCCGGGCTGGCGGGCTACGATAAGGACCCGCGCTACACCTACGTCTTCGCCGGTCAGATGGAGGAGCAGGCCAAGGAGATGAACTTCCTCAGCACCGCGCTGCTCATGGCCGTCTTCCTGGTCTTCCTCATCATCGTGCTGCAGTTCAACAGCGCCAGCAACCCGGCGATCATCATGACCAGCGTGCTCTTCTCGCTGATCGGCGTGCTCCTGGGCCTCATCATCTTCCGCATGGACTTCATCATCATGATGACCATGATCGGCCTGATCAGCCTGGCGGGCGTGGTGGTGAACAACGCCATCGTGCTCATCGACTTCATGAACCTGCTCATCAGCCGCCGCAAGGCCGAGCTGGGCGTCGCCGAAGAGGGCCGCCTGCCGCGCGAGGAGCTGCGCCGCGCGGTGGTGGAGGCCGGTGCGCGCCGTCTGCGTCCGGTGATCCTCACTGCCGTGACCACCGTGCTGGGCCTCATCCCATTGGCCATCGGCTTCAACATCAACTTCTTCACGCTCTTCACCGCTCTCGATCCGCAGTTCAGCCTTGGCGGCGACAACACCGTGTTCTGGGGCCCCATGAGCTGGGCGGTGATCTTCGGGCTCACCTTCGCCACCTTCCTCACCCTGGCCATCGTGCCCAGCATGTACCTGCTGCTCACGCGGTGGAAGTACAAGCGCGCGGAGAAGCGCGAGCGCCTGCGCGCACTGGAGGAAAAGGCTGAGATCGGCAGTGCTGGCGCGGCGCTGGCATGAGGAACTGAACGCGATCCACAACACGAAGGTCCCGGGAGCGGGGCCTTCGCCTTTCGGGAGCGACCCACACCGCACCCGGCACGATCCGCCGATCCTCATCGGCGGAGACACCGCCCGATCGCGGGCGGATGATACCTTGGAGCGGCCGTCCCGCCGGGACGGCCGCTCCCATATGCGCCGCTTCCTGCTCCTGCTTGCCGGTCCCGCTCTGGCCCTGCTGGTCTTTGTCCTGATGCGGTCTTTCGGCGGTCAGCCCGCGGCCATGGCGGGCCTCGTGGCCTGGATGGCCCTGTGGTGGATCAGCGAGGCGGTGCCCATCCCGGTCACGTCCATTCTGCCGCTCATCCTCTTCCCGCTGCTTGGCATCGATCCCGTTCCCGGCACCGCAGCGCACTACGGCAAGGAGATCATCTTCCTCTTCCTCGGTGGCTTCATCATCGCCTTGGGCATCGAACGCTGCGGTCTGCACCGGCGTATCGCCCTGGGCATCATGGCCCGCGTGGGCAGCAGCTCGGAGCGCCTCGTGCTGGGCGTGATGGTGACCTGCGCGCTGCTGAGCATGTGGATCAACAGCACCGCGGCCACACTGGTGATGCTGCCCATCGCATTGAGCCTGGTCGACGATGAGGACGCACCCTCCGATGCGCGCAAGCGCCTCACGGTGCCGTTGTTGCTCGGTGTGGCCTATGGCGCAACGGTGGGTGGTATGGCCACACCGGTGGGAACGCCGCCGAACCTCGTCTTCATCGCGCTGTGGAAGCAGCTGTATCCCGACCAGGCCAGCGTCGGTTTTGGCCAATGGATGGCCACGGGCCTTCCGCTTGCGATCATCTTCCTCGCGGTCGCGTGGCTTTTGCTCACGCGCATCGTCTTCAAGCTGAAGGGCGATTCGCTCGGCGGCGCCGATGCGGTGCGCGAACGCTTGAAGGCACTGGGCCGGGCTTCGCGCGATGAGTGGCTCGCTGGAAGCGTGTTCGCCTTGGTGGCCTTGCTCTGGATGACAGGCGATTCGCTGAGGCAAGGAGACAACGTGCTCTTCACCGGTTGGCGCGATCGCGCTGCCGCGCTGAAGGAGGTGAGCGATGCCGCTGTTGCGGTGATGGGAGCGGTGCTGCTCTTCCTCCTGCCCGCGAGCAAGCGCATGCGGCGACCGCACGATGCCTATGCCACACATGAAGAAGGCCGATCGCTCATGTCGTGGACCTTCGCCGAGCAGCGCGTGCCCTGGGGCGTGCTGCTGCTCATCGGCGGCGGCTTCGCGCTCGCAGCTGGCGTTGAAAGCACGGGCCTCAGCAACATCATCGGCGAAGCCATGGCGGGCCTCGGCTCCCTGCCCATGATGCTGTTGATCGGTGCCACCACATTGATCGTGTGCCTGCTCAGCGAGCTGGGCAGCAACACGGCCACGGCGAGCCTCACATTGCCGATCCTCGCTGCCATGGCCGAGCGCTGGGGTATGGATGCGCAGAGCATCCTGTGGCCCGCCGCATTGGGCGCGAGCCTGGGCTTCATGCTGCCCGTGGCCTCGCCCATGCAGACCATCGTCTTCGGGACCGGTCGCATCCCCATGCGCCAGATGGTGAAGACCGGCGTGTGGATGGACCTGATCGGGGTATTGCTGCTGATGCTCTTCTTCGGATGGCGTTGAGGGGCCCGGTCGTCGGTGCGCTCGCGCGTTCAGTGGCGCGTATGGCCTCAGGCCGTATCCCGCTCCACCAAGGCCTGGTGGTGCCGCACATGGTAGATGGTGAAGTAGAGCATCTCACGCACCGTCACTTTGCCGAGCAGCGGATGGGGCAGCAGCACGGTATCCAGATCATGCTCGGACCAGCCATCCACGCACCGGGTCAGCGAATGCACGGTCTTCCGTAGCGATCCGGCGATGCGTTCCACCTTGGTCGCGGGGACGGCAGGCGGAACAAAGACGCCGAACGCTCTTCCCCCGGCAGCCAGTTTCTCCGTGTAGCGCGCCACGATCGCATCGTAGTCCCGGGGCGGCCGGTTCGGCTTCCCGAACCACCAGCGCAGCAACCACCTCGGCAAGCGTACTGCGAGGGCGACCGGACGCACCCCGCGGAGGATATGCTCAAGGTGCTGAGCGGGGGTCCACTTGCCATTGCGCGACGCCGCGCGCGTGTGCATGGGTAGGCCGGACACGCGCGCAATGAACGCCTGATGGTGTTGCTGTAGTTCGTTGTTGATCTCGGAGCGGTCCATGCTTTGTACTAGATGGTCGCGATCACCTTCAGATCAATGGCGATCGGCGTGGGCGGGCAGTTGATCGTCCTGCGCTTCATTCGACGGTCGGATCTTGCAATTTGCCTACCGCTGCGGCTTTCAGTGCCGGCAGATGCACCTTGATCACGTGCCACACGATCTTGTCATCCACATTGTCATACGAGTGGATCAGCCGGTTCCGCATGGCCACGATCCGGTCCGCATCGGGGGGAAGACCTTCCGCTCCAAGTCTGCGCAAGTGGTGAATGGCCTCCCCGGTGATGGCCAGGCCGCGTTCCTCAGCCCATTTGGTTCGCCGATCGGCGTGATAGCCGTTCATACCATCGATGTCTCCGGTGAACGCATCGATCTCCTCGATCGCGGACAGCACGTCAGACCAATACTTCTTCGCTACGTCCATCGTAGATGAGGATCTTGGTCCGTTCGATCTCCGCGATGAGGTAGGGGTTGCGGAGGGATCCCCGCGTCAGCAGATCCACCGGACGTTGAAAGAAGGCCTCAAGGCCGTCCCACAAGTCGAGCAGAGCGCCGCCGGCCTCCAGGTCATCCAAGGGTTTCACATCCACCAGCACGTCCACGTCGCTGTCGTCCCGAAAATCGTCCCGAGTGCTCGACCCGAAGGCATAGAGCGAGCCCACCTGGCAGCGTTTGCACAGATCCAGGAAGCCCTGTCGGTCCTTGTTGATCAGGTCGGTGATCATGCTTCAAAGCCAGGTCTTCACACCGTCGCGATCACCTTCAGCTCAATGGCGATCGGCGTGGGCAGGCAATTGATCTCCAACGTCGTCCTGCACGGAGGGTCCTTCTCGAAGTACTCCTTCCACAGCCGGTTGTACGTGGGGAAGTCGTCCTTCATGTTGGTGAGGTAGACCGTCACGTCCACGATCTTCTCCCAGCTGCTGCCGCTGTCCTCGAGGATCCAGCGCACGTTCTGGAACACGCTGCGCACCTGCGTCTCGATGTCGTACGAAGTGATCGTGCCATCGGCGTTCAGTTCAACCCCGGGGATCTTCCTGGTGCCGCGTTCGCGCGGGCCCACGCCGCTCAGGAAGAGCAGGTCGCCCACGCGGCGGGCATGGGGGTAATGGCCGACGGGCTCGGGGGCTTTGTTGCTGGAGATGCTGGACATGGTGCGAAGATGGGACGCCGCCCCGCAGCCGCCAAAGCGGCGAGGCCCCGTCCCCGGGGCCTCGTCGTTCACTTCCGCTGCATGCGCCTGCGGTGCCGTCACCGCTTTTGCCCTCCCGGGCCCGGCACACACCGACCTCTCTGCTCGAGCGATCCGATGAACGAACAGGTCGGAGCGCGCATTGGTTCGGACGAAGATGCAGTGCGTGTGTGAAGCCTGTGTTCGGTCCGCCTTAGGTCTTTGCTCCGGGGGCATGGGTTTTCCACTGCCGGTCCACGGCACGGTGGACGATCTTTGCACCAACCCCACGGGATCACCATGCGCCACCGCCGCCTCGGCCACGCCGGCCTGCAACTCTCCGAGCTCTCGCTGGGCTCCTGGCTCACCTTCGGTAAACAGATCACCGACGACACCGCCGAGGCGCTGATGAAGCTCGCCTACGACAAGGGCATCAACTTCTTCGACAACGCCGAGATCTATGCGCGTGGCGAGAGCGAGCGCGTGATGGGCCGCATCCTGCGGAAGATGGAATGGCCGCGCGACACGTGGACGGTGAGCAGCAAGGTCTTCTTCGGGGCCGGCGGCAAGCTGCCCACGCAGGTGGGCCTGCACCGCAAGCACGTGGTGGAGGCCTGCCATGCGGCCTTGAAGCGGTTGCAGGTCGATCATCTGGACCTCTATTTCTGCCACCGGCCCGATCCGGCCACGCCCATCGGCGAAACGGTGTGGACGATGCACCAGCTGATCCTGCAGGGCAAGGTGATGTACTGGGGCACCAGCGAGTGGAGCGCCGCGGAGATCCAGGAGGCCCACGCCTTCGCGCAGGCGCACCACCTGATCGGCCCCACCATGGAGCAGCCGCAGTACAACCTGTTCCACCGCGCCAAGGTGGAGGAGGAGTTCGCCGACCTGTACGACACCGTGGGTCTGGGCACTACCATCTGGAGTCCGCTGGCCAGCGGCATCCTCAGTGGCAAGCACACGCTGGAAGGCGACGCCTCCTCACGGTTGCGGATGGCCGGGCTCGAGTGGTTGAAGGAACGTGAACTGAACCAGGCCCGCCTGAAGAAGGTGGAGGAGCTCAAGGGCATCGCGCAGGAGCTCGGGCTCTCGCTGCCGGTGTTCGCCATCGCCTGGTGCCTGAAGAACCCGCGCGTCAGCACGGTGATGCTCGGGGCGAGCAAGGTGGCGCAGCTGGAGGAGAACCTGAAAGCGGTGGAGGCGCAGGACCTGCTCACGCCGGAGGTGATGAAGCGCGTGGAGCACTTGCTCGCCGGCGAAAAGCTCAGCACATGGTGAAGCAGCTGATGTGCGCCACCTCGGTGGTGCTGGCCGCCTGCGGTGCACCGGACCGTTCAACGAACACTGTGACCGACGCTGATACGCTGGCTGGCGCAACGCGTGATACCGTGACCATCACGGTTCCCACCATCGTGCCGCCCACGCCGTGGGTGGTGCCGGATACCACGCGCTGGTCCGCTTACTGGTGGACGAACTACCGTGATAGCATGGGAACGCTCGCCATGCGCGAGGCCGACCTGGACGGTGATGGTGCGGTGGATAGGGCGGTGGTGGTCGAGGAGCCGGGCAGCGGTCCGGGAAGAAGGCAGGCCATCTGGGTCGATCGGGTCAGCGGTGCGGATACGGTGCTGGTGATCGAAGGCAGCGAAGCGGCGTTGGACACCATCGACTTCGGTCTCCTGATCGGGCCGGCGGGGGAGATCGACCACCTGGGCAGCGATGCGGAGGAGATCCCTTCACCGTTCCATTCCGCGCAGCCCGTGTTGTCCGTGATCCACTTCGAGAAGTCGGCGGTGACCTACGTGTGGATGGGTGGCCGCTTCATACCGGTGTGGACTGGCGATTGAGCCCTCACCGCAAAGCGCCGAAGCGCATGGAGCGGGCACGGGCGGGGGAGCAGCTGGGCACCTGGTCCTGAGCCGGACCGTTCACACGGATCCCACCGACGTTCGCCCGGAGGACGATCGGCCGTAGGCCCCGTTGAGCTAGGTTGCCGGTCCGATCAACCCTGTGCCCATGAGAGCATGCCTCCTCCTCGTCACCGTCGCAGTCGTCGGTCCTGTCAGGATCACTGCCCAGACCCTTGAGTGGGCCCATGCCATCGGGGGCAATTCCGCGGACCGCACCTTCAGCGTGGCCGTGGATGACGCCGGCCACGTGCTCACCGTGGGCACCTTCAGCCTGTCGATGGACCTCGATCCCGGTCCCGGTGTCTTCACGGTCTCCTCGGTGAGCGACCTGGATGTCTTCATCCGCAAGGTCGACGCCGCGGGCGATTTCCTCTGGGGTGGTTCCTTCGGAAGCGTCTCGGTGGATGAGGCCCGGTCCGTGACCACCGATGCGAGCAATAACGTGATCGTCACCGGTCTGTTCCGCGGCAGCGTGGACGTGGATCTGGGTGCTGGTGTCAGCTCCCTCACCGCCGGTGTGTCCACCGATGCGTTCGTGGTGAAGTACGCACCGACCGGCACCCTCCTCTGGGCCCGGCAGCTGGGGGGCACCATCGCCGACGAAGGCCGGGCCGTGGCCGTGGATGATGCCGGCAACGTGCTGGTCACCGGCTTCTTCTCCGGAACGGTGGACCTGGACCCGGGTCCCGGCGTGCAGACCACCGCGACCACCGGCTTCCAGGATGTGTTCGTGCTGAAGCTCGATCCCTCGGGGAACCTGCTGTGGGCCCATGGCCTTGGTGGAGCGGGCACCGACACCGGGAACGGCATCGCCACCGATCCGTCCGGAGCGGTGTTCGTCACCGGACAGTTCCAAGGGACGGTGGACTTCGACCCCGGCCCGGGCACGGCTGCGCTCTCCTCCGCCGGTGATCTGGACATGTTCGTGCTGAAGCTCACCTCCGGCGGGGCACTGGACTGGGCGGGCCGGATCGGTGGTGCCCTCGTCGACCGCGCCAACCGGATCGCCACGGACCTCAGCGGCGCCTGCTACATCACCGGCGATCTCGAAGGGGACATCGATGTGGACCCCGGGCCCGCCACCGTCACGATCACCCCGGTGGGTTCCATGGACGGTGTGCTGGTGAAGCTGGATGGCAGCGGCGTGTTCCAATGGGCCGTGCACCTGGCCGGTACCGGCAGCACGCTGGAGACCTGCGACGATGTGGCGGTCGATCCAGCGGGCCATGTGCACGTCACCGGGCGCGTGGGTTCGCCGATGGACATCGATCCCGGTCCGGGCAGCACGGTGCTGACCTCCGTGGCCAGCACCGACGTCTTCGCCGCCAGCTATACCGCCACGGGCAGCTTGCGCTGGGGCTTCGCCGTCGGCGGAAGCTCCATCGATCACGGACGCGCCATCGCGGTCGGGCCATCGGCCGAGGTGGTGGTGGGGGGTGAGTTCAACACCAGTGTCGACATGGACCCCGGCACCGGCACCACCACCATCACAGGACCGGGCCAGCATGGGTTCGTTGCGAAGTACGCCCAGCCCGGATGCCGGCAGGGGCTGCTCGCCCTGAAGGTGCTGCTCGAAGGCCCGTACGACATCGGCACCGGACTGATGGCCGACCCACTGCGGGCCCTGGGTCACCTGCCGCTCCAGGAACCCTACACGGCGATGGGCCACGCTCCCTCCGGCGCGCTCACCACGGCTCCGGGCATGCTCGCCGTCACCGGCCCCGATGCGATCGTGGACTGGGTGCTGGTGGAGCTGCGCGATCCGGTGCAGCCCGCCACGGTGGTCGACGCTCGGTCGGCCCTGCTGCAACGCGACGGTGATGTGGTCGACGTGGACGGCACCTCCCCGGTGTTGTTCTGCGATCAGGATGATGTGCCCTACAAGGTGGCCGTGCGCCACCGCAACCACCTGGGCGTGATGACCGCGGCGGACCATGTCCTCTCGGGCACCCCCCTGAGCATCGACCTCGGCCTGGGGACCACGGCGGTCTTCGGGACCGACGCCCGGCATGCGGTGGGCGGTGCGGAGCTGCTCTGGCAGGGCAATGTGCGCTACGACGGGGTGGTGAAGTACACCGGTACCAACAACGACCGCGACCCCATCCTCGTGCGCATCGGCGGGCTTGTGCCCACCGCGATCCTCAACGGCTACTGGCCTGAGGATGTGAACATGGACGGCACCGTGAAGTACGCCGGGGCCGGCAACGACCGCGATCGCGTCCTGCTCACCATCGGCGGCGCTGTACCCACGGCCACCCGGGCACAGCAGCTTCCGTGACCGGCCCGACCGCTCCGGAAAGGCGCTCCTGTCGAACTTGGCCACGTGCGCGCATCGCTCATCCTCCTTCTTCTCCTGATCGGTGGGCCGGTCCGGGCCCAGGTGGACAGCCTGCGTGCGGCGCTGAACGGGCAGACGGTGGACACGATCCGGCTCGTCCTCCTCGACCGGCTGACGAGCGCCTACCTCTTCAAGGAGCCGGACTCGGCGCTGCACTACGGACAGCGGTTGTTCGACCTCGCGGAGGAGCTCGGTGCGGGCTGGCGAAGCGCCAGGGCGCTGAACCTCATGGGTCGTGCCCATCACCTGAAAGGCGCGTATGCCCCGGCGCTGGCCTGTTTCCAGGAAGCCCTGAAGCGGTTCGAGCGGTCGGGCAACCGGCGTTCGGTGGCGGCCACGCGATCGAACATCGGCAGCCTGTACACCGACGAGGGCCGCCTGGAGAAGGCGATCGAGGCCTATCGCGCTTCGATGGCGGCCTATCGCGAGGTGGGCGATGTGACCTGGGAGATGGGTGCCGCCTTCGGGTTGGCCGAGGTGTATGAACGGATGGGGGTGACCGACAGCGCGCAGGCCCTCTATGGTCGTGCTGCGGATGTGCTCGCCGGTATCGATGCCCGCGAGCATGCCGCCATGGCCCGCCTCGAACAGGCCCGCCTCGTCCAGGGCCTTCATCACGACTCGCTCGCGGAGGCGTTCTACCGCGATGCCCTCGCCCTGCTGGGCGCATCGGAGAATGACTTCGCCCGGTGCAGCATCCTGTCCGGTCGCGCCCGTGCCCTGGTCCGCATGGGGCGCGATGAGGAGGCGCGTCCCCTCTTCCTGGAGGCGCTCCGGATCGCCGACCGCAGTGCGTTCCGCCAGGAGCTCGCCGATCTGTCGCTGGCCCTCTCCAGGCTCTACGAACGCGCCGGCGGACCGGACAGCGCCTTGTCCTATCTGCGGCTGCATATCCAGTGGAAGGACAGCCTGTTCTCCGCCGAACGTGCACGGGCCATCGTGGAGGTGCAGGAGCGCTTCGACAGCGAACGCAAGGATGTGGCCCTCGCCCATCAGCAGGCCCTGCTCGCCCGGCGCACCACGCTCATCCGCGTCATCGCCGCCGCAGCGGTGCTGTTGCTCCTGGCCGCTCTTCTATCCTGGCGCGCCTACCGCTTGAAGAAGCGCACGAGCGATCAGCTGGCCGACAGGAACGCGGTGATCGGTGCCGCCCTCAAGGAGAAGGAGCTGCTGCTCCACGAACTGCACCACCGCGTGAAGAACAACATGCAGACCGTGGGCAGCCTGTTGCGGCTGCAGGCCCGCGAAGAGTCCGATCAGGGCACCCGCGCCGCCTTGCATGAGGCCATGATGCGCGTCAAGAGCCTGGCCCTTGTCCATCAGGATCTGTATCGTGATACGGCCCTGACCGGTGTGAACATGGACGCCTACATCGGGAAGCTGGCCCGGGGACTGCTCCGCAGCCATGCCATGGACCAGCGCATCACGCTGGCGCTGGATGTGCGACCCGTGCGCTTGCAGGTGGACAGCGCCGTGCCGCTGGGCCTCATCCTCAACGAGCTCATCACCAACGCCCTCAAGCACGCCTTCCCGTCCACCGCCGGGCGGCACGCGCATGGCGGCACGCTTGCCATCGTGCTGCACGACCAGGGCGACATGCTCGTTCTGGAGGTGCGCGACAACGGGGTGGGGTACGAGGCCGGCGGCCGCACCGGTGCGGGCGATACGCAGTGCCTATCGGGCACCGGCATCCTGGCCACCTTCGCCGGGACGCTGGGCGCTGATTGGTCCGTGCGCAGCGATGGGGGAACCACCGTGCGCTTCGCCGTACGCAACTTCGCTCGTGCCTGATGGACGCCGTTCGCCTGGTGATCGTGGAGGATGATGCGGTGATCGCCGCGGACCTCGGTGCGTTGTTGACCGATCTGGGCCACATCGTGGTGGCCACCTGCCCCGATGCCGTGGGTGCGCTTCGCGCCGTCGCCGTCCATCGGCCCCAGCTGGTGCTGCTGGACATCAACCTGGGCAAGGGGCGCGATGGCGTCCACATCGCCGAACGCATCAACACGGTGGAGCGGGTGCCCTTCGTCTTCATCACCGGCCACACCGACCAGCGCACCCTCGACCGTGTGAAGGCCACCCGGCCTGCCGGCTTCATCATCAAGCCGTTCGACGAGGACGACCTGCGCACCCAGATCGAGATCGCCCTCGCACGCCACGCCGCACAGGGCGATGCGGGAACTCCGCCCGGCGAAGTCCAACAACAGGGATCCCAGGCCTCCGATGTGCTCTTCGTGCGCGACAGGGGCCGCCGGGTGAAGGTGCCCGTGCAGGAGATCCGCTATGTGGAGGCCGACAACAACTACGTGGTCGTTCACACCGCCGAGCGCCGCTACGTGATGGCCTGCTCCCTCACCAGCATGGCGGAGCGCCTGCCCTCGTCGTCCTTCGTCCGCATCCACCGCCGCTACCTGGTGGATGTGCGGCGGATCACCGGATTGAGCGAACGGGAGGCCCATCTGGGCGAGCTCGTCCTGCCTGTCGGAAAGACCCACAAGGAGGAGCTCCGTGTGCGCTGGCATCGGCATCGGCCCGATGCGTCCCGGTGGTGACCGCCTGGCCGAGCGGATCCGCAAGCTGCGCACCGACCTGTGCGTGGGCCTCCGGGTCGAACCTGGTCATCACACCCCGAACTGCCGCAGGTGGTGCTCCAGGTGCTTCGCGAAGAGGTTGTTCCACTCCTGCGCGGTCATCACCCCGAAGCTGTGGTTGTCCTTGCCGTCGAAGTGCGTTGTTCCCCACGCCTGCACCTGGCCGATGTAGCCGATGAGGCGCTTGCGCTCGGTCTCCAACACGCGCTCGTCCGCCACCACGAACGAAGGGGCCGTGCGTGAGTTCTTCGCATAGGGCTTCGGGCCCACCACGATCGGTTTCAGAAAGCGCTTCAGCAGAAAGCGCACGAACCCATTGGGCCGCTTATGCGTGGCGGAGTGGTTCGGGTCGCACACCATCTCATACGGTCTGCTCACGTGCGCCAGCATCTGCGCGGCGTTCATCCTGCCCCATTGCGGACGTGTATCCTTTTCGAGGGTGTTGATCCGGGCGATGTACGCCTCGCACACGGCGCGGTCGAAGATGTTGTCCATGGCGGTGAAGATCGGCCATCCGCCCCAGGCGCACGTGCCGGCCGGCGTACGGCACTGGCGTTCACACGATCTCCTTGGTCGTTCACCCCATCAGCGGCCCACCAACAACGGAGAATGATGATGTTCGCGCAGAGAACGTCCGTTGCGTGAACCCCGTTCACACCCTCTCGGACCGGGTCATCCGCGTGGTGGGGGAGCATGTGCGGCCGGGCTCCGCATGGGAACACGGCCATATCGGTCGATCCGGTGGGCTTCGGTACCTTGCTGGTGCGGATGATCGCCTCGTCAGAACACCCTCGATGCCATGAAACACCTTTCCACCCTGCTCCTCTCCGCATGGGCCCTGAACCTGAGCGCCCAGCTCACCGGCACGCTCACCGTGGGCGGCCTCAATCCCGACTACGCGACACTGACCGATGCCGTGAACGACCTGAACGCGCTGGGCGCCACCGGCAATGTCACGTTCAGCATCCGCCCCGGCACCTACACCGGCCAGTATGACCTGGGTGCCATCAGCGGCACGCCGGGCTTCATCACCTTCAGGAGCGAGACCAACGACGCCGATGATGTGATCCTGGAGCACGACGCGCTCGGATCCACGGACAACTTCATCTTCAGGCTGGAGGATACGGACGGGGTGGTGCTCCAAGCGCTCACCTTCAGGCCGTTGAACACCTGGTTCGCCCGCGTGATCCTGTTCTCCGGCGCATGCCAGATCATCAACATCACCCAGTGCGTCTTCGAGGGAAGCACGGAGCCCGACCAGAACAGCGGCTTCGAGCGCAACATCATCTACTGTGGCCAGAACGTGCTCGGCGCGATCGACAACCCGCAGGACGTTGTGATCAGCGGCAACATCTTCCGCAATGGTTATGCGGCCATCGAGCTCGACTTCGAAGGTTCCGGCGGCGCCCGCTCGCAAGGCCTCATCATCACCGATAACCTGTTCGAGGACCAGTATGCCACGGGGATCACCGTCCACAATGCGGTCGGTCAGATCGGGGACAACCGGATCACCACCTCGCACGGCAACTTCTTCACGGGCATCCGCACCACCTTCTTCGACGGTGGCAGCCAGATCCGCCGAAACGATGTGCGGGCCATCGCCACCACCGGCGGTTGCACGGGCATCGAGGCGGGCAATACGCAGAACACCACCGGCAACATGATCAGCAACAACATGGTGTACTGCAGCGCGCCGGGCGATGTGTGGGGCATGGCGGTCTACAATCTCTGGGATATGAAGATCGTGCACAACAGCGTGCTGGTGGCTGCCGGCAGCCCCTTCCAGAGCCATGCCTTCTACCATGTGAGCCCCTTTGCCGATGGTCAGGACGCCCAGGTGCGCAACAACATCTTCGCGAACAACGCCGGGGGCTACGCCTATTTCGTTCCGCTGGCCGGCAACATGGCCGCCGAGGACCACAACTGCCTGTTCACCACAGGCCCCACCCTGAGCAGCGTGGGCGGCAGCCAGTATCCGGACATCGTCGCGCATCAGAACGGGACGGGCCTGGGAGCGGGAGATACCGACATCGACCCTGTCTTCCCGCTTCAACCCGATCTCCACCTCAATGGCTGCACCAACGACCTTGCCGGCGCGTACTTCTTCGTCGTGGCCAGCGACATCGATGGCGACGCCCGGGGTAATCCGGTCTGCGACATGGGCGCCGATGAGTTCACGTATACCGGCGACGCGGTGCTTCCGACCATCACCATCCTGGACACCGATCTGCCCTACACCCTTGGCCTGGACGCGTCCTTCGCCACCTACGATTGGAGCACCGGCGAAACCACACCGACCATCCTCATCACCAGCGGCGGCACCTACACCGTGGGCGTCACCGACGCGAACGGTTGCCTGCTCACCCTGACCGTGACCGTGGTGGTCGACCTCACCACCGGGGTGAGCGGTCCGGCCGCTGAGGGACTTTCCGTTTACCCGAATCCGGCCACTGACCAGCTGCAGGTGAGCGGACTCACCACGGGTTCGCGCATCGCCCTTTTCGATGCCGCCGGCCGCATGGTGCGGGATCGCTCATCGTCGCCGGGGATCGACCAGCTGGGCGGCCTGGACCGGGGTTGCTACACCCTCTTCGTGGAGCACGCGGACGGTGAACGGAGCACCCTGCGTATCCTGCTCCAGTGAGGATCGGCCGCTGCAACGGGTCGAGCGTCCCATCGGCCATGGCACACAGTACGTCCAGGCCCGCGCACGGCCCGCTCCTCCGCATGCTTCGCTCGCCAGTGGCCCTCACGGATCGGTCGTTCGCCCCGATCGGCTTGGAGCCGGCCTGGGCTGTGCCTACGTTCGGAGCCGTTCAGCCACCAGCTTCCATGCACCTGCGCAACCTCCTTCTGGCGACGGGCCTCGTGTTCGCCGCCCAGGCCCATGGTCAGGCCCCCATGTGGGCCCACGCCCTCGGTTCCACCCAGGCCGACTTCGCCTACGATGTGGCCACCGGCCTCAACGGCATGGTGATCACCGTGGGCTACTTCACCCTGACGGTGGACCTCGACCCCGGTCCAGGCACCTTCAACGTCGCCAGCAACGGAAGCAACGACGTGTTCGTGCAGGCCCTCGACAGTGCCGGTGGTTTCCTCTGGGGAGGCTCCATCGGGGCGGGCGGCGCCGACTGGGCCTTCGGGGTGGCGACCACCGCACAGGGCGAGGTGTACGTCACCGGCCGCGCCAGCGGAACGGTGGACCTGGACCCCGGACCCGGCGTGGACCTGCGCACCAGCGCCAACACCTCGTTCGACGTGTTCGTCGTGAAGCTGGACCCGCAGGGCGCCTACCTCTGGGGCCACCTCATCGGGGGCAATGGCAACGATGTGGGCCACGACATCAGCGTGGATGCCAGCGACCGGGTGCTGGTCTGCGGCGTGCTGGGCTCGACCGGGGACCTGGACCCCGGGCCCGGTGTGGCCACTGCCGGTGGCAGCGGCCAGCAGGACGCCTTCGTGCTGAAGCTCGATCCGGCCGGCCAGTTCGTCTGGGGCTTCGCCGTGGGCGGCACCGGCAACGACCAGGCCTTCGGGGTGGCCGCCGATGCCGTGGATGATGTGTTCGTGTGCGGCGAGTTCCGCAACACGGTCGACTTCGATCCCGGCCCGGGCACCCTGTCGCGCACCAGCGCCGGCATCGAGGATGCCTTCGTGATGAAGGTCTCCTCCGGCGGCACCGTGCTCTGGGCCGGCAGCTACAGTGGTACGGGCAGCGAACGCGCGCAGGCCGTGGATGTGGGCCCGGACGGCGGTCCCGTGCTCACCGGCCGGATCAGCAGCAGCACCGACTTCGACCCCGGGGCCGGCAGCTTCCCCCTCGCCGGCGACTTCAGCGAACCCGCCTTCGTGGCCAAGCTGAACGGTGACGGCACCTTCGCCTGGGCCTTCATGCTCAAGAGCTTCCTCAACGAAGGCTTCGACGTGGACGTGGACGCGCAGGGGGCCGTCCATGTCACCGGCACCTTCGGCAACACCACCGGGAACCCGCTCGACCTGGACCCCGGCCCGGGGGTGACCACCATCGCCTCCAACGGGGCCGGCGACGTGTTCGTGGCCAGCTATTCCGCCGCAGGGAACTTCCTCCAAGGGTTCAACCTGGGCGGCGCGCAGAATGACGTCGGCCGCGGCGTGGCCGTCGGCACCGATGGCCGCATCCACGTCACCGGCATCTTCCTGGGCACCTTCGATGCGGATCCGGGGGCCAACACCCTGCTGCTCGTGTCGGCGGGGTCCACCGATGCGTTCACCGCCCAGTTCGAGAAGCCCGACTGCGCAGGCGTCTTCGTCCGCCTCAAGGCCATCCTCGGCGCGGTGCACACCCCCGCCGACTTCCTGCCCATGTCCGACCAGCTCCGTGTGCTGGGCCTTCTCCCGCTGAGCGAACCCTACACGGCCATGGGCTTCACCCTCGAGCAGCCCGCCGTCACCACCCCGCTGGTGCTGGGCTGGACGCTCTCCAGCGCCATCGTGGACTGGGTGCTGGTGGAGCTGCGCGATGCGGTGGACCCCACCCAGGTGCTCGCCAGCAGGGCCGCTCTGTTGCAGCGCGATGGCGATGTGGTGGGGGTGGACGGCGTGGCGCCTGTCGGCTTCTGTCGCTTCCCGGGCAACTACCATGTGGCGCTCCGCCACCGCAACCACTTGGGCGTGATGACCGCGGCACCGGTGGTCCTGGGCAACACACCGCTCACCATCGACCTCACGCTGCCGGGCACCCCCGTGTTCGGCACCGATGCGCGGAACGACGTGAACGGCACCGCGGTGCTCTGGCCCAACAACACCCGCTTCGACAACACGGTGAAGTACACCGGCGGTGCCAATGACCGCGATGCCATCCTGGTACGCATCGGCGGCATCGTGCCCACCGCCACCGTCAGCGGGTACTGGTCCGAGGACGGCACCATGGACGGGGTGGTCAAATACACCGGAGCGGGCAATGACCGCGACCCGATCCTGACGACCATCGGGCCGCCGCTGCCCACCGGCACCCGCACCGAACAGCTGCCGTAGATGCCCGGGATGTGGCGGGCCATCCGCACAGGAGGGCGCTTCCGTCCGCTGTTGGTCGCCCTGGTGCTGGCCACCTCGCTTTCCGCGCAGGTGGACAGCCTGGAGCGTGTGCTCGTCGGCCTTCCGCAGGACAGTTCGCGGCTGCCCGTCCTGCGCGCGCTCTTCCACGCCGAGGTGTTCCACACGCCCGCCCGGGCCTCCGCGCACGCCGAGGCCTTCGCCGCACTTGCCGAAGCCGTTGGTTCCGCACGGCAGCGCGCTCAGGCGCAGGCCATGCTCGGCCAGGCGCTCTATGTGCGCGGGAACGGACTGCAGGCGCTGCCGCACTTCCAGCGCTCGCTGGCCGCATACCGCGCCGAAGGCCTTGTCGGGGAGGCCGGCATGGTGCAGGCCAACATCGCCGGCATCCTGGCCGATGCCCGGCACTGGAGCGAGGCGCGTTCCGCGTTCGAACGCGCCCTTGCCGATCTGGAGCAGGGTGGTGAGCGCGAATGGGCCGCCCGGGTGGAGGGGGAGCTGGCCCAGGTCCTCCAGGTGATGGGACGGCACGACAGCGCCGCGCTCTACTACCAGCGATCGGCCGCGGCCCTCGAACGCTACGGCATGGCCCACCATGCCCGCGAGGTCAGGCTCGACGAGGCCGGCGCGATCCTCCGGTCCGGCCGCACCGAACAAGCCGTGGATCTCTTTCGTTCCGCCGACACCGCCTCGGCACGCACTCCCGCACCCCTGATCCTCATCCGCCTGCTGCTCCGCTCGGGCCGATGGTCCCTCGCACATGGCCAGCACGCCGAGGCCGACAGCCTGCTGCGCCGGGCCCTATCGCTCGCCACGTCCGGTGGCTTTGTGCTGGAGCGCGCCAAGGTGCATGAGGCGCTCGCCGACCTGGAAGCCGCCCACGGGCGACCCGACAGCGCGCTGGCCCAGCTCCGTCAGCACATCCAGTGGAAGGACACGTTGGACGAGCGGTCCGATGCCGCCGCCATCCTGGCCCTCGAACGGCGCGCCAGCGATGCGCTCTCCAAGGCCGAGCTCGAGCACCGCGGAGCCGTGATCGCCCGCCAGCGCGCACAGCTCATCCTCATCGCCGCCGCCGTGCTGCTGCTGGCCGTCATCGTGCTGGCCCTGTGGTCCGTGCTGCGCCGCGAACGCCGCCACCGGATCGCCCTGGCCGACCGCACGCGCATCGTGGAGGAGGCCCTGCACGCCAAGAGCCTCCTGGTGCGCGAGATCCATCACCGGGTGAAGAACAACCTGCAGATCGTGAGCGGCCTGCTGCGCGTGCAGCTCCGTGCCATCAAGGACCCCGCCGCCCGCATGGCCGTGCGCGACGGCCTCGATCGCATCCGCAGCATGAGCCTCATCCACCAGGACCTCTACCAGCACGACGGGGTGCAGGGCATCGAGATGGCGCCCTACGTGGAACGCCTCGCGCAGGGCCTGCGACGCAGCCATGCCGTGGAGGAGCACCGCGTGACGCTCCACCTGGACGTGGAACCCCTGTGGCTCGACGTGGACACGGCCATCCCGCTCGGCCTGGTCATCAACGAGCTCATCACCAATGCGCTCAAGCATGCCTTCCCCGCTGGGCGCCCCGGTCGCATCACCGTGAGCTTGCATGAGGAGCAGGGCGCCCTGGTCCTCTACGTCGCCGATAACGGTGTGGGCCTGCCCGATCCCCTCCCTGCGGGCGGCGATGGCTCTGGACTGGTGCTCGTGCGCACCTTCGCCGAGAAGCTGAAGGCCGAACAACACGTGCGCAGCGGACCGGGCACCACCGTGCAGCTGCGCCTTCACCTGCCGTCCCGAAGCCGATAGCCCATGCTGCACGTGTTGATCGTGGAGGACGAACCCTTCATCGCCGAGGACCTGGCCAGCATGCTCGGCGAACTGGGGCATGCCGTCAACGGACGCGCCCGCGATGCCGCCGAGGCCCTGCACATGCTGAACACGGCCGCGCCCGATCTGGTGATGCTGGACATCCGCCTGGGCGAAGGCCCCGATGGCTTCGCGGTGGCCGAACGGCTGCAACAACGGGGCATCCCCTTCCTGTACGTCACCTCGCACACCGACGCCGAGACCCTCGCCCACATGGGCCGGACGCGACCGGCGGGCTTCATCCGCAAGCCGTTCGATGAGGAGGATGTGCGCGCCCAACTGGCCGTGGCCCTTACGCGGAACGCCCACACCGGGGCCGCGGACCTCTTCGTGCGCGACAAGGGCCGCCTGTTGCGCCTTCCCGTCGGCGAGGTGCTCTTTGCCGAAGCCGATGACAACTACGTGATCCTGCATACCGCCGAGCGCCGGCATGTGCTCGTGGCCACCCTGGCCCACATGCTCGAGCGACTGGGCCCGCAGACCTTCGCCCGCGTGCACCGGTCCTACCTGGTGAACATCGATCGCGTGACCGCGCTGCACGACGGACAGGTGCTGGTGGGGCCCCACCGCGTGCCCGTGGGGCGCACGCACCGCGATGCCTTGAAGGCGCGCCTGCGCATCGGCGACCCGGGCGAAGGCTGAACGCGCGCCCCGCTCAGGACAGCTGTGCCGTGCGGACCGCTCGCCCGCTGCGCCACCCCTACCCGCCACTTACGCCCCGACCCCCGCCACCTGCTCGCCGGGGCTCACGCACCCCCTGCCCCCGGGGCTTGCTTTGACCCACCAACGACACGGAAAACCCCAAAACGACCAAGCCATGACCCTCCAGCCCCACATCCGCCGCACCCTGATCCAGGCCACCCTCATCGCCGCCTGCATCACCCTGAGCATCGCCGCCGGCGCACAGACCTTCGTCACCTTCACCGGCGATGTGCGCATGCCCGACCAGGACCTGCACCCGGTGCGCATGACCGTGAGCGACGGCCACGAGACCATGGACGTGGTGCTGGGCCGCAACGGCGCTTACAGCTTCCACATCCCGGTGAACGAGCGCGTGACGCTGACGCTCGAAAGCCCCGGCCACATCACCAAGGAAGTGAGCATCGACACCCACGGGGTGCCCGAGGCCAGCGGCCTGTTCGCCCGCACGGTGCGTGTGGCCTTCGACCTGGAGCTGGAGCGCCAGCCCGACGAGATGCAGCTGTGCTATACGGGTCCGGTAGGTGCCATCGCCTTCACCGAGAACGACGGGACCATCGTGCCGATCATCCTCCACATCGAACGGGACCTGTCGGTGACGGACCTGCACGCCGAGGCCACGAGCGCCCGATGAACCGGATCGCTGACAAGCGGAAAAGGGCGCCTTCGGGCGCCCTTTCGCGTTGCGTGGCGATGGATCAGAACAGCACCCGGTACATCGGGATCGGGAATAAGCCCAGCTGGTACTCCGTAGCGATCCGCCCCGTGCGGTCATCATAGTACTGCGTGTGGATGTTGCGCCGGCCGGTGACGTTCTGCAGGTCGATGCCCGCCTCGTGGGTGGCCTTCCGGCCCGAACGGCGGTACATCAGTTTCAGGTCGGTGCGGAAGTAATCGAGGTAACGCTCGCTGTTCGTACGCTCCTCGATCAGCACCTGCTCGCCCGCAGCGATGGAGGCGTCCAGGTCGATCGGCGTGTAGCGCCGCCCACCGGCATAGGTCGCCTTCAGGTCCACCACGATGTGGCTGTTGCCCTTGCCCAGCTTCCATTCCTTGCCGGCCAGCGCGTTGAACACATAGTTGCCGTCGAAGGCCGACGAACGCCACACCCCGTCGCTGCCGGTGTATCCGCTGCGGAACAGCGAGGCCGTCACCAGTGCGTAGAAGCCCTGGTCGTACACCCGTTCGGCGGTGAGCTCCACGCCGTAGTTGCGGCCCAGGCCCTTGTTCACCAGCTGCGTGGCGTCCGGCGTGCCGAAGTCGGCGCCGGTGTTCAACAGGCTGAAGGTGCTGGGCACGGACTCCACCGGGACGCCGAAGATGTACTGGTAGTATGCTTCGCTCCGCAGCCGAATGAACTGACCGAAACGATGCTCGTAGCTGGCCACGGCATGGTGGCTGCGCGTCAGGTCCAGCCCCTTGTTGCCGCCGTCGGTGCCATCGCGCTCCGTGGTGTAGTACACGGGCAGGGTCTGGGTCTGGCCGTGCAGTCCATAGCCCAGGCCGAAGGTGCCCCGCTCGCCGGCCCGGTAGTTCAGCCCGAAGCGCGGTTCCACCGCCGTGCTGCCGTTGAGGTCGAACAGCTGGCCGTGCAGCCCGACGGTGGTGGACAGCCGGTCCGTGAAGCTGTGCTTCCAGGTGGCGTACGCCTGGTACAACGTGCTCGACGCGTCGCCATCCTTGTACTGCAGCCAGCGCCCGCCGAGCGGGGTCTGCGCGAAGTAGCGTTCGCCGAACGCGGCGGACGAGCGGTTGGCCAGCACGCCGACGTGCACGTTGTCCCGAGCCCCGAAGCGGCGGCGGAGCACGAAGTGCATCTGGACGGTGTTCTGCTCGCCGCGTTGTTCGTACACCGGATCGGTGTCCAATAGGGGATAGCCGTTCGTGGCATCGCCCCAGGTGAGCGAGTCGGCGGTGTTCTCCTCCAGTTGATGGGTGGCGGCCACCACCAGGCGGTAGCTCGTGTTGGGGTCGAAGAAGTACGTGTGCGAGGCCCCGACCACCCCGGTGCGCGACCGGTTGTAGATGTCGCGCTCCGCCGAGCCGTACAGCTCGTTCTCGTTGGCCTCGCTGAGGTCGGTCTCGCGCCCCAGCAGGTCCACCCCGCTGATGCCACCGAGGCCGAACAGGGTGAAGCGACCGGCCTTGGCCGTCGGCAGGTCCAGCTTGAAGCTCACGTCCTGGTACTTGGGCACGGCGCTGCCGGTGCCGAAGTCGAGGCCGATGGCCTGGAAGGCCTGCAAGGTGCTGTAGCGGTAGTTCACCAGGTAGCTTGCCCGCGAGCGGCGGCTGATGGGCCCCTCGGCGCCCAGCTCGAAGCCGTTGAAGCCGAGCTGCCCGAGGAACTCGTGCTGCTCATCGTTGCCGCTGCGCATGAAGAGGTCGAACGCGCCGCTGAGGGCATTGCCGTAGCTCGCCGGGAAGGCGCTCGTCATGAAGTCGCTCTTGGCCAGCACGTTGTTGTTGAGGATGCTCACCGGGCCACCGGTGCTGCCGAAGGAGCTGAAGTGGTTGGGGCTCGGGATGTCCACCCCTTCCAGCCGCCAGAGCAGCCCGGCCGGCGAGTTGCCGCGGATGATGATGTCGTTGCGGCCGTCGTTGGCCCCGCTCACCCCGGCGAAGTTGGTGGCCATGCGCGCGGGATCGCCCCGGCTGCCCGCGAAGCGCTGGCTCAGCTCCGAGTCGAAGGTGCGCGCGCTCAGCACCGCCATCTCGTTGTTGAGCGCTGTGCGGTCCTGGTCCGCGGCGCGGATGGTGACCTCCTGCAGCTGTTCCACGCTGGGGGTCAGTTCCAGGTCGAGCACCAGCTCCTTGCCGGCCACCACCAGCAGCGGGGCGGTGGTCAACGGCTGATAGCCCATGGCGGCCACCTGCAGCACCGCGCGCCCCAGGGGCACGGCGGCCAGGGTGAAGCGGCCTTCCTCATCGGTGTTGGTGCCCAGGGTGGGCTGGCTTCCGGCCACCACCACGTTGGCCATGAACAGCGGGTAGCCGCTCTCCTGGTCCAGCACGCGACCGCGGACGGTCTGCGTGGCCTGTGCGTGAGCGGCATTGTGCAAGGCGGGAACAAGGATCGACAGGAGCAGGGGAAGGACGATGAGCGGGTGCATGGCGGGGCGGTTCGGGTGCAAAGGAGGTCGGTGACGGCCGTGCGACGCGTTGACCTCGGTTAAGAATACACGGGCTGGAGGAGCGGTCGGATCCCCCGGATGAACGTCCGGACCGAAGGACGATCAGCGGCCCGTGCGGGCCACGCGTGCGCGGATGCGGCTGAGGCTCTCGGGCTTCACCCCCAGGTAGGAGGCGATGTGGCGTTGCGGCACGCGCTGCATCACCTTGGGGCGCTCGCGCAAGAGGTCGAGGTAGCGTTGTTCGGCGCTCTCCAGTAGGAAGGACCGGTTGCGGCGCGAGACGGCCAGGAAGATCTCCTCGGCGATGCGCCGCCCCATGCGCTCGGCGCCGGGGTCGGCCGCGTACAGGCGCTGCATGGCCTCCCTGTTCAGGGCCAGCAGCAGGGTGGGCTCCAACGCCTGCAGGTGCAGCCGGGTGGGCCGCTGGGTGAGGAAGCTCTCGTAGTCGGTGGTGTAGCTCCCCTCGAAGAAGAACTGCTGGGTCACCTCCTCGCCGTCCTTCAGGAAGTAGGCGCGCACGAGCCCCTGGCCGATGAACCAGACATGCTCACAGACCTCCCCGTCCTGCAGCAGCACGGAGCCCTTCGCCAGGGTGGCGGGCACCAGCGCGCTCATCAGCCGGTCCATGACCGCATCGTCCACCCGCACGATGCGCTGGGTGAACGAACGGAGCTGGGTGCGTGCCGCCTCGAGCGCGGCGCGGTCGAAGGTCGGTTCAGCGGCTGCCACTGCGGTAGGCTTTGGAGGACAATACCTCCTTGAGCACATCCATCCTGCGCAGGTCCTCCTCCTTCACCTCGCCGCCGTTCACCAGGCTGCGCACCAGCGTGGCCGCATCCTCGGTCTGCCCCGTGCGGTGCAGGTAGCAGGCTTTCACCAGCTGCGTATAGCGGTACAGCGGGTCGGCGGCCTGCGCGCGGTCGATGTGGTCGCGGGCGAGCGGCAGCATGTCGTTCAGCACGTAGAGGTAGGCCAGGTCCGCGAGGATGGTGACATCGTTCTTCAGGGCGGGGTTCTTCTCGACCACCAGGTTGAGCTGCTCGAGGGCCTGGCGGGCATCGCCGGTGCGGCGCAGACACTCGGCCCGCCAGCGGGCGGCCTCCACATCGTCGCGGATGCGCAGGCTCTCGTCGAACTGCGGCACGGCCTCCTTGAGGTTGCCCGCGAGCATCGCCGCGCGGCCCATCTGCTTCTTCGCCTCGGCCTTGTCCATGCCTAGCTGGATGGAGCGGTCGAAGCACTTCACCGCGGCCTCGTCGCTACGCAGGGCCTGATACACCAGCCCCAGCTCGAAATGCAGGGACGCGTTGTCCTTGTCGGCATCCACGGCCTGCTCGCCCAGGTCCTTCGCCTCCGAAAGCCGGCCCGAGGTGCGGGCGATGCGCGACAGCATGGACAGCACCTCGGCGTTGCGCCGCTCCTCCTTCAGCACGGCCTTCAGCAGGCTCTCGGCATTGGCCGCATCGCCCATGGCGTAGTACGCGCGTGCCTTGCCCAGCATCGCCGGGTGCTTCATGCGCTCCACGTTGTTGCGCAGGATCACATCGAAGTCGGCCATGGCCTTCGCGTGTTCGCCCAGGCCCAGCTGACAGTTCCCGCGTTCCAGGATGCCGACGAACGGGGTCACGGAGCGGGCGATGTACACGTCGAGGTCGTGGATGGCCTCCGCGAAGCGATCGATGCGCATGAGGTTGCGGGCCTTCTCCAGGCGCAGGTCCGGCTGGTCGTCGCGCAGCGCACAGGCCACCCGGAAATGGCGGTCCGCTTCGGCGTAGGCGTTGAGCGCCTGCAATTCGTGCGCCTTCTCCAGGTGATGGTCGGCGCGTTGGTGCAGCACCTGGCGCTGGGGCTCGTCCACCCCGATCGATCGGCCGCGGTCCAGGCTGCGCTCGCCAGCGGCGATGCTGTCGAGGTCGAACAGGGCCAGGCCCTTCTCCACGTGGCAGCGCGCGCAGCCCTCATCGATGGCGAGCGCCTCGGCCAGGCGGTCCAGCGCTTCGCGCGGCCGCGCGGCCATCAGGTGGATGACGCCCTGCTGGTAGCGCGTCTCCAGGTCGAAGGGCCAGCGTGCGCGGGTCTCCTGGAGCAGGGCGATGGCTTCGGTGCACTTGCCCTGGTCCTGGCACAGCAGCAGGGCCAGGCGATGGTCGTAGCCGGGCTGCCAGCGGTCCTTCAGCCGCAGCGTGTAGAGGTCGCCGGCGGCGGTCTGCCGGTCGGCGGGCACGGCGCTCCGCTCCAGCAGCGAGGCCCGCAGGTCGCGTGCGGGCACATGGTCGGGCATGCGCTCCAACAGGGCGCCGAGGAGCTGCAGCGCCTGGCCGGATTGTTTGCGGGCGATGAGAATGCGCGCGTGCAGCAGGGTCAGGTCGGGATCGTCGCTGCGCCCCGCACCGGTGCGGGCGGCCTGCACCTCGGCCAGCGCCTTGTCCAGCTCGCCCATGCGGAAGAGCTTCTCGCGCTCGGCCTGCTTGGCGGTGAGGGCGCGGAGGCCGTCGATGCGGGCCTTCACCGTGGCGTCGCCGGGCTTCACGCGGTCCGCCCGCTCGAAGGCGGCGATGGCCCGCTCGTAACAGCGCAGGGCGGTGAGCGCTCCACCCTCCTCGATGGCGGCGGCCACCTCGGCCTCGTCCTTCAGGCGCTTGCGCTCGGCGGCACGCTTCACCTCGTTGAGCAGCACCAGGGGCTCCACGGCGAGCGGGTCCAGCGTGCGGGCCTGCTCGAAGAGGTTCATCGCGTTCTCGTGGTCGCCCCGGTCCAGGAAGCCGCGCCCGGCGGAAACCGCCTCCGCGTAGGCCTTCCGCCGTTGGGTGCGTTCCTCTTCATCGCGGCGCAGGGCCTGGTCGAAGGAGCCGCGGTACTCGGCCAGGGCGCGGCTCAGGTCGGCGAGGTCGCCGCGTCCGGCGCGCGCCAGCGAGTCGATGTCCTGCTCCAGCAACGCCTCGGCGAAGGCCGAGCCCTGCGCGAAGAAGTTGTCCGCCGCGATCGCCACGTCCCATCCGCCGCCCGGCCGCCGCTCGGCCACGAGCTCCAGCACGCGCAGGTGGCGTTCATAGGTGCGTGAGCTGGAGCTGTTGCGCCCCAGAAAACGCAGTTCATAGAGCACCTGCGTGAAGGCCTGGTCGGTGATGGCCGGTTCACGTTTCTTCAGTAGGCGGGCCTCCACCGCGGTGCCCAGGGGGTCCGTGCTCTGGAAGTAGAGCAACAGGTCGTTCATGTACTCGGTGAGCGGGCGGTCGCGGCCGGCGGTGCGGGCATCGTTGGCCGGGTCCACGTTGTCCTCGATGCGCACCTGCGTGCCCAGGAACATGCGGTCGCGGCCCGGTTCGCACGCGTTGCCGATCAACTGTTGCACGAGCAAGGCGCTCTCATCGTCCGCAGCGTCCATGCCGGCCACGTTGTCCAGCAGGGCGATGAACCGCTTGAAGAGGCTCTCCGCGTGCGCGTTGATCAGGCCCTTGTCCTGCAGGGAGAGCGTATCACCGGTGATCGCGCGCGCCGGTGTGGTGCCGGCGATGAGCACCGCGATCACCAGCAGGCGCATCGCGCGGTCACAGGCCCAGCACATGCTTCCAGAGGTACTGAAGTTTGTCGCCGTCGCTCATGCGCTCGGCGCGCACCACGTTCCAGCCGCTCGGCGTGAAGTCCCTGGCGCGGAGCGGTGGTGGCCGGTACTCCACCTGCAGCGTCCAGCCCGGCACCTGTAGCAGATGCATCGTCACCCGCTCGATGGCCAGGATGCGGAGCCCGCCCCGCAAGAGGGCCTCCTGCAGCTCGAAGAGCGCCGAGATGCCCGGCGGGCCGATGTAGGGGTACACGCCGGGACGGCCTTCGTCATCGATGCGCAGCAGGTCGATGAAGCCGTACTCGTGGCTCTTGGAATCGATATAGAGCTGCGTGCCCGGTGCGACGCGCGCCAGGTCCGTGCCCAGGATGGACCACTTGCGGGCGGCGCCCACCTGCTCGCGCACCAGCCAGAAGCCCACCGCGGCGGTGTCGCCGCTGCTCCAGGTGTGGCAGACCACATGGGCCAGCCAGGGGGTGCCGTCCAGCTCCAGTTCCGAAGCGGCCCCGCGGGCCAGCACGTCGTTCACGAAGGCTTCGCGCGTGCCCTCGTCGAGGGTCGAGGCCATCAGGCTGTGCAGCAGGGTGCGCCGGTCGGGCGCGGCCACCCCTTCGGGCACGGCGCCGGCGTAGCGGCCGTTGAAGCGGTCGCGGAACTCGTTGAACTGCTTCACGCACAGCTCGTACTGCTGGTCGGGTGTTTGCGCGGCGGCCGGGGCGAGCGCCAGCAGGAGGGCGGGCAGGGTGAGGCGGCGCATCATTCGGCCATGGTGCTCACCACCCCGATGTCGCCCAGGAACACGTCCCAGAGCCGCTCGGTGCGGCCCTCCACCACCTTCTCGTAGGTGCGCAGCTTGATCTGGATGTTCTTGTTGGTGATGTCGCTGTAGTACACCTGCCCGTCCACCATGCCCTGGAAGCGCTGCTGCAGGGAGACCACGGCGGTGTAGCTGCCGTCCGGCTGCAGCTCGAAATCGCTCACGTACTGGATGTCGGCCCACTCGATGGTGACGGCATCGTACTTCAGGTAGCGCAGGTGGGTGCTGAGGTACTTGTGCGCGGGGTGGGCCTTGGAGCTGCCCGAGGCCACGTTGCTCACATGCACCAGGTTGTCCGGCCGCTCGAACAGCCCGATGGCCTGCTCCACCGCCTTGTCCTTCACGATGGCCGAGAGCTCCTTGTTGGTGATCTGGGCGATGTAGCCGCTGAGGCGGCGCGTCTTCTCCAGGGCCACGTCCTTGAAGTAGACGAAGTCGAGCTCGGCCTTGCCGCTCTCGCTCACCGTGCGCTCGAAGCGCGGTGCGATCCACTTCTCGGAATACCGCACCGTGCGCGGTTCGGCCGCCGGCGGGCAGCGCGAGGCATCGTTGATCGCGCTCACCACCCCGGCATCGGCCAGCAGCCCCTTCAGCCGGTCGGCCGGCGCCGTGAACTCCACCAGCCCGGGGGAGAGCACCCCGGCCAGTTCGCTGCGCGGCACGTTCACATCGCCCGCCGCCGTGCGGATCGTCAGGCGGTCGTCGTCCCACCGCACGATGGTGCCCTTCAGCACCTGCTGGTCCGCGCGCACCAGGGCATTGCACGCCGCGCCGCCCTGGGCGAACGCAGAGAGCGCCTCCCCGCAGGGGCGGGTGTGCACGGTGAGCGCACCGTCCACCACGCACAGCACCTCGCTGCACGGCACCGAACTGGGGCCCTTGCGCAGGCCGCTGGTGACGAGCAGCTCGATGCGGTCCGGGGCCACGCGTTGCACCTGGCCGTGCAGCTGGCTGCCGTCCGTGCGCACCACGGTCTGCTGGGACAAGGCCGCGCCGGGAGCGCCGAGGAGGGCGAGCAGCGGCAGGAGGGGGCGGAAGCGCATGGCGGAGGAGGAGCCTAAACTACGGCACCGCCGAATGATGGAGCGGGGGCGTGCGGCGTGGCCCATCCCCATCGATCTTCGTGCCGCCATGGCCCGCCACGTCCTCGTCGCCCTTGTTCTGCTCATCCGGGTAGCGGCGTTCGCGCAGGACGATCCAGGCCGCGAACTGCGCGCGCGCCTCCGCGTGCTGCACCAGGGCCCCGATGACGAACAGACCCTGCGGGGGGCGGCATCGCTGCGCACGGACCTGCAGCTGGCGCGCTCCTCCGCGACGGGCGACGCCGTGCGCACCGCGGACAGCCTGCTGTGCGAACTGGCCGTGCTGGAGGCCACCATCCATCGCCGGGCCGGACGCTCGCGCCAGGCCGTGGCCGCCTTCGAGGCCGCGATCGACGCGGCGGACGCCCATCCCACGCTGCGCCCACGGCAGGTGGAACTGCAGGCCCTGCTCGCCCAGCAGTGGAGCTCTGCGGGGCGGATGGACAGTGCGCGTGCCGTGTTGGAGCGCGCCGCCGCCCGGGCCCTCACCGCCCGCGACAGCCTGGGCCTTCGCCGCCTGTTGCACGAGGAGATGGCGCTGCTGATCGACCGCGGCGAGCTGCGCGGCGCCATCCGCACCGGTGAGCGCATCGTGGCCATCGACCGCGCACTGGGCGATGGCCGCGATGCCGCCTATGCCGAATTGGGCATCGCCCGCGCCATGGCCCGCGTGGGGCTCACCGCCGCCTTCGACAAGGCCCGCTCGGCGCATGCCGCCTTCGACACGCTGGGCGATGCGGCCGGCGCCATCGGCGCCATCGACCTGCTCATCACCACCTACGCGCTCACCGCCCAGGAGGCCCCGCTGCGCGAGCTCATCGATGCCGGTGCGGCCAAGGCCGAGGCCCGCGGCAATCCGGCGGACATCGCCCGGTTCCGCGATCGCCTCGGTCGCTTCCACCTGCAGCGTGGTGCCGCCCGCGAAGCGCTGGCCCCGCTGGAGGAAGGGCTGCGGCTGGCCGGAGGCGCCGGTCCGTACGCCCTCGACCCCGCGGCGCTCGGCGGCCTCACCCCGCGGCGCGCCGAGCTGCTGCTCGATCTGGGCCGCGCCCATCGCGCCTTGGGGCGCATGGACAGCGCCCTGGCCTACTTGTCTGCGAGTGAGGCCCTGGTGCGCACCGCCGGGCTCAGCGGCATCGATGCGGGTGTGGAGCACGGGGAAGTGGCTCTGGCCACCGGACGAACGGACCAGGCGCTGCGGAGCGGAGAGGCGGCCCTGCGCACCGCGCGTGAGCGTGGCGACCTCGCGCTCGTGGCCCGCGCCAGCCTGCTGCTCTACGACGTGCACAAGCGGCGCGGCGACACCCGCAACGCCCTGGCCATGCATGAGCTTCACCTGGCCAGCGCCGACTCGCTGGACCGGCAGCAGTTCCGCCTGGGCCTGCTGAAACGGCAGATCGAGACGGACATGCGCGAACGCATCGTGGCCGACAGCATCGCCAGCGCGGCGGCGATCGAACGCGAGCGCCTCGGCGCCCAGGTGGCCCGCCTGGAGGCCGCCCAGGCCCACGATCGCATGCGGCTGCTCGGCCTGGTGGCGCTTGTGCTCATCGGCGGCGGCGTGCTCCTCTACCGGCTCGACCGCAAGCGCCGCCGCGAACGCTTCGAGAAGGAGGCCGCCCACCTGGAGACCCAGGCCCTGCGCAGCCAGATGAACCCCCACTTCATCTTCAACGCCCTCAACTCCATCAACGCCTTCATCCAGCGCAACGAGCCCGACGACGCCTCCAGCTACCTCACCCGCTTCGCCCGCGTGATGCGCAGCGTGCTGGAGAACAGCCGCCACGCCACCGTGCCCCTGCACGACGACCTGGAGACCCTGCGCGGCTACATGGACCTGGAGCGCCGACGCCTACAGGAGAAGTTCGACTTCACCATCCGCGTGCATCCCGACATCGACCCGCAGGAGGTGCAGGTGCCTCCGCTGGTGGTGCAGCCCTTCGTGGAGAACGCCATCTGGCACGGCGTCACGCACATGGAGGGCAAGGGCCACATCACCCTGGCGGTGGAACCGCGCGGCACCCAGTTGCTGTGGATCATCGAGGACGATGGCGTGGGCCGCAACGCCCCCAAGGCGCAGCACACCGAGCAGCCCACGAAGAAGACCTCGCTGGGCACGGCCATCACCCGCAGCCGCCTGGACCTGGTGCAGAAACAGCACGGCGGGCACGCCGGCTTCCGCTATGTGGACCGGCCCACCGGCACCCGCGTGGAGGTGGAGATGCCGTTGCTCAGGGACGTTTAGCGCCGTGAACGCCCTCCTGCGCGTGGGGCGCGCCATGCGCCGGGCAAGCAGGGGCCTGACGCAATGAACCCCCCTCCTGCGCGTGGAACGCTCCACGCGCCGAACAAGGAGGGGTTTGGGGGAGGTGGCAACTCAGGCATTCCTGGATCTTCATCGGATCGAAACCTCCCCGTGCCCCTCCTTGTGCACCCGCAGCGAGCGATCGCTGCTCAGGAGGGGACTTGATCGGATGAACCCCCCTCCTGCGCGTGGAACGCTCCACGCGCCGGGCAAGGAGGGGTCCGCCGTCGCTGTGCTATGGCGGACAAAGTTGGGGGAGGTATCAGCTCAGGCATGCCCGGATCTTCATCGGATCGAAACCTCCCCGCGCCCCTCCTTGTGCACCCGCAGCGAGCGATCGCTGCTCAGGAGGGGACTTGATCGGATGAACCCCCCTCCTGCGCGTGGAACGCTCCACGCGCCGAACAAGGAGGGGTCCGCCGTCGCTGTGCTATGGCGGACAAAGTTGGGGGAGGTGGCAACTCAGGCATGCCGGGATCGCATGCGGATCGAAACCACCCCGTACCCCTGCTTATGCACCCGCAGCGAGCGATCGCTGCTCAGGAGGGGACTTGATCGGATGAACCCCCCTCCTGCGCGTGGAACGCTCCACGCGCCGAACAAGGAGGGGTCCGCCGTCGCTGTGCTATGGCGGACAAAGTTGGGGGAGGTGGCAACTCAGGCATGCCGGGATCGCATGCGGATCGGAACCACCCCGTACCCCTGCTTATGCACCCGCAGCGAGCGATCGCTGCTCAGGAGGGGGCTTGGGATCCATGTGACCACATGCTCCGAGGACCGCTCCGCGCCCTCTGCGCCTCTGCGTGAGCCTTCGCCCCGCTCCGCGTTCACCGCCCCCAGGCACGACCTTTGCCAAACCCCCGCTCAACCCATCGGCCATGCTGCACACGTTCCGCTCCACCGCAAGCTTGTTCCTCCTCACGCTCACCGCCGCGGCCTCCGCCCAGCTGAGCCCGGCCTGGACCGCCGCCACAGGCGCCGTGCTCTGGATGCGCACCACCAGCGCCGGCGCCCTTGTGGTGGCCACCGCCGAAGGCCTCAAGGGCGTGGATCCCGCCACCGGCGCCGTGGCCTGGACCGTGAAGGAGCTCGCCGCAGCGCCCGAGGGCGGCTATCGCGAGGTGGAGCGCAGCCCCTTCATCGCCGTGGCCCCCCAAGGCCGTCCCGAAGCCCTCTTCGTGCTTGAACCCTTCAGCGGCACGGTGGCCTTCAGCAGCGATGCCGCCGGCATCAGCAATGTCACCAGCACGTACTTCCTGTATGAGAACAACGCCATCGTGGTGGTGGGCCAGAAGCCGGACAAGACCGCCGCCATGGCCTGCGTGGACATGGGCACCGGCGCCGTGCGCTGGACCAAGGACGACCGCTTCAGCCGCCTCACCGCCTGCAACAGCGCCGGCCCCGATGCCATCCTGCTCAGCACCCTCTTCTTCGCCTACAAGCTGGACGCGCGCACCGGCGCCGAGCTGTGGAAGAG
Source organism: Flavobacteriales bacterium (assembly GCA_016713875.1). Lineage (NCBI taxonomy): Bacteria > Pseudomonadati > Bacteroidota > Flavobacteriia > Flavobacteriales > Flavobacteriales bacterium. The sequence continues at coordinate 2,846,827 of JADJOI010000003.1, read as the reverse complement.
GAGCCCCGACCCCGCCTTCGAGAAGATGAGCGGCCTGGCCGCCCTGCTGGACAAGGGTGGCGCCAACATCAACGTGCCCGGCCTCACCGGCGTCTTCATCACCACCCCCCATGCGCCCGGCCTCGGCTTCATGGGCATGCAGACCGAACAGCGCAAGGAGAGCACCGACAGCCAGGGCAAGAAGACCGTGACGGTGACCCACAAGACCTTCGTGAACGCCTTCCGCATCGACGATGGCAGCTACGCGTGGAGCGCGCCCCTGCAGATGCAACAGAAGCTCGGTACGCTGGTGCCCCTGAAGCAGGGCCTGCTGGTGGGCGCCGGCGACACCCGCAGTGTGGACCTGCTGGACTACGCCACCGGCGCCGGCAAATGGGGCAAGAACGGCAAGGGCATCAGCGTGAAGGGCATCCTGGCCGGTGCGGTGGAACTGGAGGACGGCACCCTGCTCACCAGCGGCAGCGGCGACGGTGTGGTGACCCTGGTGGACGCCAGCGGCACCGAGCGGTGGAAGAAGCCCGTGAAGCTGGACGGCGTGGTGCGCAGCGTGCGCCTGCTCGGCGGCGATGTGCTGGTGGCCACCGAACAGGAGGTGGACCTGATCGACCGGGCCACCGGCCTCAGCCGCCTGGAACAGCCGCTGCAAGGCGGTGCCGGCCTGGTGGCCGTACACGAGGGCGCCACCTTCGTGTTCAACACCAAGGATGGGCTGTTGTACAGCGTGGCCGAAGCGGGCGGAACGGCGCGCGCACTGGGCTCGGCTCCCGTGACCTTCGAAGGCAGGGAGAAGCCCACCGCACTGGAGGGCTCCGCCGATGGCCTGGTGCTGAGCAGCGACCAGAACCTGGCGCTGCTGCGCACGGACGGTACGCTCGTGTACCGCACCTATCTGCCCGCCCCGCGCGAGACCGGCCTGGTGCGTGGGCTGAAATACGCCAGCGCTGTGCGGGCCATCTATGCCGCTGCAGCGTACAGCTACACCAGCGCGGCGTTCGGTGCGGTCAGCCAGAGCATCCAGGTGACGGATGCGGGCAGTGCGGCTGCGCGCGATGTCACGGCAGCCGTCAGCCAGGTCTATGGAGAAGGCGCCAACGCCGCCGTGGGAGCCGCCGCACGCTTCTTCCAGGAGGCCAACGCCCGCTTCACCGCCAGCACCACCACCGCCGAGCTGCACTTCGTGATGACCACTGAAGGCAAAGGCGCGAACGTCCTGAAGGCCCTGCGCCGCAGCAACGGCAGCGAGGCCGGCAGCGTCTCCCTCGGCACCGAAAAGGAGCCCCGCTACGAGGTGGACGGCTTCACCAACGCGGTCTACCTGGCCGAGGGCGACGGGGTGAAGGGCTACAGGCCGTAAGGGGCGGGGAGGGGGCGATCGCTTCGCCGGCAGAGCCCGGCCCGCGATGACGGGTTGGAAATGACCGGTACTTGTACCTCACCCCTCCGCACCATCACTGCGAGCGGGCCTTCGCCCGCGCGGCAGTCTCCCCTCGGCGGACGAGATCAAGTCCCCTCCTGAGCAGCGATCGCTCGCTGCTCCGCACAAGGAGGGGTACGGGGAGGTTTCCGCTTCGTGGTGTACCTGGCCGCGGGCAACGGGGTGAAGGGCTTCCGGCCGGATGGGCAGCGCTCGGTCCGGTCGGCCGATCTACGGGAGCTGCGCAGGGCGCACCGCGGTGGGCACGGCCCCGCCGATGGTCTGCAGCACCTCGTCGCGATCGTTGCCACCGCCGGTATACTTCACCGCGCCGTCCAGGTTCACGTCCGCACGCAGGTACACCCCGCTCAGCACCGAGGTCGGCACCAGGCCGCCGATGGTGCTCAGCACGGGATCGCGATCGTTGCCGCTGCCGGCGTACTTCACCAGCCCGTCGCCGGTGACATCGCCCGGCCAAAGGCATCGCCACGTCCCGCACGGACGCCGAGCTTCGACGCCGTACGTGGCCGTGGTGCTGGCGCGGAGGTCCAACGTCACCGGTTCCGCGCCGAGCAGCAGCGGGGTGGCGGCCATCACGCCCAGGTGGTTGCGGTGGCGCAGCGCCACGTGGTAGGTGCCAGGGGCCGCGGCGAAGTGCACAGGGCTCAGCCCGTCCACGTCCACCACATGACCATCACGCAACAATAAAGCGCTGCGGCTGGCCAGCACTTGATGCGGGGCAAGCGGATCGCGCAGTTCGGCCACCACCCAGTCCACCACGGCCTTGTCGCCGGTGATGGCCAGAACCCCCGGTGCGATCAGCTCGCCACCGCCGCCGCTGGTGTGCGAATAGCCCAGTATGGTGTACGGTTCGCCAAGGGGCAGAAGCCCCTGCTGCCGCAGGTCGTCGCGGTGCAGGTCCGTGCCTCCGTCATAGGCGCCGCCCAACCATGCACGCGGGGATACGCGCACCTCCGCGGTACCGTTGCCCAGCAAACGTGCCAGCCGGTTGCGGCCGGTGCCGTTCACGGCCGTGAAGGTGCCGCCGACCACCACCCGCCCATCAGGGCGCAACAGGAGCGAGCGCACGAGACCACTGCTGGGGTCCACGTAGTTGCCTTGCACACTGAACACGCTTGGTGCGAAGCTCGGGTCGACGATCCCGGTGGCCAGCAACCGCTGCAAGGTGGTTCCACTGACCACCAGGATACGACCGTCGGCCTGTACCTGCATGGCGGACACGACCCAGCTGGTGGTTGAAGGCACGAACCCCAGGTCCAGCGTACCGCTGGGCGTCAACCGCACGAGCCCCTGACGGGGTACGTTGTTGAAGCGGGTGAAGCTTCCGCCCGCCAGGATGTGCCCGTTCGCTTCCAAATGCAGGGTATACACGATGGGCGCGGCCAACAACGAAGCACCGAACGCCGGAGTGGGTGGTGCGAAGCTGGGGTCGGGCGTACCGTCCGCCATCAACCGCTGGATGGCCTTGTCGTATGCGCCACCAACGTTGAATCCACCCACCAGGATGCGCCCATCGGGCATGACCAGGATGGCTTGGGCGGTGAACGCGGGCGCGGTGAAGCTCGGGTCCGGGGTCCCGTCAGGCATGAGCCTCACCATGGGCAAGTTGCCATGGCTGCGGCTCACCAGGATTCGTCCGTCCGGCTGCACCGCCACGGAACTCACCCCTTGGTAGCCCGTGAACCCGGCGTTGAACCCGGTGTCCATGCTACCGTCGCTGTTCAGGCGCACCAAACCGCGGGCCGACAGCCCTTCGAAGGTGGTGAAGGACCCGCCCACCAACACCTTGCCGTCGGCTTGCAGCGCCAGGCACTCCACGTACTGGTCCGGATCAGGATCGGCTTGGAAGGACGGGTCCACTGTCCCATCGGGCAGCAGGCCCACCAGGTTAGTGGTCGGGATGCCGTTGATGTACGTGAAGGATCCCCCGGCGACCAGGCGGCCATCGGGCCGTTGCACCATGCACCGCACCGAACCCATCACCCCGGTGCCCGGGTTGAAGTCATGGTCCGGCGTGCCGTCCGGCATCAAACGCGCAAGGCCGGAAGAAGGCTTCTGCGAAAGCGAGGGCACTTCACCTCCGGCCCAAATACGGCCATCGGCCTGCACGGCCACCGCTTCCAAGCACGTCCAGCCCAGGATCTCCAATCCGGGATCGAAGCTGCTGTCCACTCCTCCATCGGGCAACAGCCGCACGATGTTGCGACGCACGGTGCCGTTGAAGTGGTCGAAGCAGCCCACCGCCACCAGCCGCCCGTCCGGTTGACGCACCATATCCCTCATCTCGCCAGGACCATACATCGCACTGAATCCCACGCCGATGGAGAAGGTGGGATCGTGGCTGCCATCCGCGTTGAGGCGTCGACCGCCGTTCACCACCACTTTGCCGTCAGGCAGTAACAACAGGTGCTGCGCCGGTACCCCGGCCATACTGGCCACGAAGCCGGGGTCGGGCGCGCCGGTGGGCAGCAGCTGCACCACATGTGGCGAGGAGTGGCCTCCGTATCCGCTGAAGGAGCCGCCCACCAGGATGCGTCCATCCGGACGCACTTCCAGGCCTCCGCGCCCCGAGGTCCATAAGAGCTGCTGAAATCCACTTCCCAAGGTGAAGCCCGTGTCCAGGCTGCCATCCGGGTGGATCCGCACCAGGCCTTCGCGGGCCACGTCGGCATAGGTGGTGAAGCCGCCGATCACCAACACCTTGCCATCGGCTTGCAGCTCCATATCGCGGGGCTCGCCGTTGAGCCCTGCGCCCGGATCGAAGCTGGTGTCCAGGCTTCCATCCGAGTTTAGGCGTGCGATGCTATTGCGCGGGGTGCCGTTCACCGAACTGAAGATGCCAGCGACGAGGATCTTCCCATCGGGTTGCAGCCGCAGCAGTTTGCGGCCGTAGATGCTGAACTGGATGCCAGCCCCGGGATCGAACGCGGGGTCCAGCGTACCATCCGCCTGCAACCGCGCGATGCCCGTGCGCGCCACACCGTCCACCAGCGTGAAGTTCCCGGCGATCACCGCGCCGCCACCCGGTAGCGGCAGCACCGCGCCCACGGTGTAGGTGGGACCGTCCCCGAACCCATGACCAGCGTCCGTCGGGTTGAAGCTGAGGTCCACCGCGCCGGCCTGCGCGGCGGCCTGCTGGTGAAGCGCAAGGAGGAAGAGGAGGAGGGTCCAGTGCTTCATGATGAATGATCGTTCGTTGTCGACGAGCAGCGATCTCCGATCGTCCAAGTTAGCCGATCGGATGGACCGGACGCATGATCAGGGGGCCGGGGGGCGCGACGGTGCACAGGATCCGCAGCGCGCCCCGCACCGCCAGCACTGTCACTGTGAGCAGCCCAGAGGGATGCGTAGCAGTCTACCCGAGGCGGACAAGAACAGCTGGTACGATAGTGTCTCCTGTCGAACACCCGATGCCGCAGGGCGTGTCCGGCCCCTCACGTGAACCGCCGCAGCGCCGTCTGCACCTGCGCCGCATAGCCACCGTCGAAGAGCAGGACGTGCACCAGCAGCGGGTAGAGCTGGCAGAGCGGAACACGCTCCTCCCAGCCGGGCTCCAGCGGATATTCCGCCTGGTAGGCGGCGAAGAAGGCCTCCTCGAAGCCGCCGAAGAGCCGCGCCATGGCCAGGTCCATCTCGCGGTGCCCGTAGTGCACGGCCGGGTCGATCAGCACCTGCGCGCCATCGGACGCGCACAGCACGTTGCCGTTCCACAGGTCGCCGTGCAGCAGGGCAGGCGGCTCGGCGGGGAAGAGCCCCTCCAGGCGCGGGTACAGCCGGTCGAAGCGCTGCACGGTGGCCGGGTCCAGCCGACGGCGGTCGCGCGCCTGCCGCACCAGCGGCTCCAGCCGGTGGCGCACCAGGAAGCCGGGCCAGTCCGCTTCGCGCGTGTTCACTTGGGGCAGCAGGCCGATGTGGTTGTCGCGCTCCAGGCCGAAGCGGGGCGCGCTGTGGCCGTGCAGCGCGGCCAGCCCGCGGCCCAGCGCCTCCCAGAACGCCGCACGGCGCGGCCCCGTGTCGATGTGCTCCAGCAGCAGGTAGGCCTCGTCATGGTCCTCGCCGAGGCCCACCACCTTCGGCACGCGCAGGGCGCCGGCCCTTGCCAGCCGCTGCAGCCCGTCCGCCTCGCCGGCGAACAGGTCGGGGTGCTTTTCGGCGTCGAGCACCTTCACGAACCATCGCCCGGCGGTGCTGTGCAGCCGGTAGGCCGCGCAGATGCTGCCGCCGCCCACCGGCTCGCTGTGCTCGATGTCCACGTATTCCCCCACCTGGCGGCTCAGCCGCTCGCACAGCCGCTCGATCAGGGAGCCGGAAAGGGGCATGCGCAAAGGTGTGCTGAGGTCCGACCGCGTGTGTTACATTTGCGTCCCGTTCGCAGGAACGGGTGTCATTTTGGGGAATTAGCTCAGCTGGCCAGAGCGCTTGCATGGCATGCAAGAGGTCACCGGTTCGACTCCGGTATTCTCCACACAAGGCGGTCCCTCGGGCCGCCTTTTCCGTTCGCGGGCCTTGGCCTTCTGGGGATCACTGCTCCGTGGTCAGAGCGTCCCGCATGGCGTGCGGGAAGGTCACCGGTCCGACTCCGGTATTCTCCACACAAGGCGGTCCCTCGGGCCGCCTTTTCCGTTCGCGGACCTTGGCCTTCTGGGGATCACTGCTCCGTGGTCAGAGCGTCCCGCATGGCGTGCGGGAAGGTCACCGGTCCGGCTCCGGTATTCTCCACACAAGGCGGTCCCTCGGGCCGCCTTTTCCGTTCGCGGGCCTTGGCCTTCTGGGGATCACTGCTCCGTGGTCAGAGCGTCCCGCATGGCGTGCGGGAAGGTCACCGGTCCGGCTCCGGTATTCTCCACACAAGGCGGTCCCTCGGGCCGCCTTTTCCGTTCGCGGGGGTCCCAAGGGCCGCCTTTTCCGTTCGCGGGCCTTGGCCTTCTGGGGATCACTGCTCCGTGGTCAGAGCGTCCCGCATGGCGTGCGGGAAGGTCACCGGTCCGGCTCCGGTATTCTCCACACAAGGCGGTCCCAAGGGCCGCCTTTTCCGTTCGCGGACCTTGGCCTTCTGGGGATCACTGCTCCGTGGTCAGAGCGTCCCGCATGGCGTGCGGGAAGGTCACCGGTCCGGCTCCGGTATTCTCCACACAAGGCGGTCCCAAGGGCCGCCTTTTCCGTTCACGGGCCTTGGCCTTCTGGGGATCACTGCTCCGTGGTCAGAGCGTCCCGCACGGCGTGCGGGAAGGTCACCGGTCCGGCTCCGGTATTCTCCACACAAGGCGGTCCCAAGGGCCGCCTTTTCCGTTCGCGGACCTTGGCCTTCTGGGGATCACTGCTCCGTGGTCAGAGCGTCCCGCATGGCGTGCGGGAAGGTCACCGGTCCGACTCCGGTATTCTCCGCACAAGGCGGTCCCTCGGGCCGCCTTTTCCGTTCACGGGCCTTGGCCTTCTGGGGATCACTGCTCCGTGGTCAGAGCGTCCCGCATGGCGTGCGGGAAGGTCACCGGTCCGGCTCCGGTATTCTCCACACAAGGCGGTCCCTCGGGCCGCCTTTTCCGTTCGCGGACCTTGGCCTTCTGGGGATCACTGCTCCGTGGTCAGAGCGTCCCGCACGGCGTGCGGGAAGGTCACCGGTCCGGCTCCGGTATTCTCCACACAAGGCGGTCCCAAGGGCCGCCTTTTCCGTTCGCGGACCTTGGCCTTCTGGGGATCACTGCTCCGTGGTCAGAGCGTCCCGCACGGCGTGCGGGAAGGTCACCGGTCCGGCTCCGGTATTCTCCACACAAGGCGGTCCCATGGGCCGCCTTTTCCGTTCGGGAACGGCTCATCCTGTCCATCGGCAACGTTCCATCCGCTTCTGCGTCCCATCTTGCAGAGCCCTCCGCCGATGACGCACATCTTCCACCCCACGGACCTGACCGAGGCCGGGGCCACCGCCTTCCGGCACGCGTTGCGCCTGGCCGTGGCGGCCCCCGGCAAGCTCACCATCCTGCACGTCACCGACGGTGAGGCCCACCGCAGCGACCTGCCCGGCGTGCGCCAGGCGTTGGTGGAGTGGGGCCTGCTGCGGCACCCCGAGGACGAGGAGGGCCTCAGCGCCCTGCGCCTCGCGGTGCGCAAGGTGATCAGTGCCGAGGGCGATCCAGTGGCCGCCTGCCTGGACCACCTCATCCGGCATCCCGCCCAGTGGCTCGTGCTGGGCACCGGCCAGCGCACCGGCACCGAACGTCTGCTGAAGGCCTCCGTGGCCGAGGGGCTGATGCGCAAGTCCCGCGTGCCCGCCTTGGTGCTGCCCGCAGGGGTGCCCGGCTTCGTGCTGCCCGACAAGGGGCGCGTGGCCCTGCACCGCGTGCTGTTGCCCGTGGGACCGCCGGCCCTGGCCCGCACCGCCGGCATCGCCCTGCACGACCTGCTGCAGCGCTGCGGCGTGGGCCGGGTGGAGGTGCACACCCTGACGGTGGGCGAGGCCACCCTACCGGCCGACCTCCACGACCGCCTCAACGGCCGGGCCACCTTCGTCCACCAGCACGCCGACGGCGATGTGGTGGATGCCATCGTGGCCGCCACCGACCGCCTCGCCGTGGACCTGGTGGCCATGGCCACCGAAGGGCACGACAGCCTGGGCGATGCCGTGTGGGGCAGCCGGGCCGAACAGGTGCTCCGCCGCCTCCGCACCCCCGCGGTGATCGTGCCGTCGCAATTGCCGGTGTAGGCACCTACCGAGCACCCCGGGGCCGATCGGCGGTGGCCAGCCAAGCGCGGAAGTCCTCCTGCGCCCGCACGGCCTTGGTCCCGCGCGGGGGCTTGCGGTACCGGTTCTCCTGCTGCGCGTCGATCACGCGCGCCTTCATGCTGTCCGCCCATTGCAGGTCCAGCATGCGCAGCACCTCGGCCTTCGCTTCGGGGTCGCGCAGGGGGAAGGCCACCTCCACGCGGCGGTCCAGGTTGCGCTCCATCAGGTCGGCGCTGGCCAGGTACAGCACGTGTCGGCCCTGGGCGTGGAACACATAGGCCCGTGCATGCTCCAGGTAGCGGTCCACGATGCTGATGGCCGCGATGCGGTCGCTGGTGCCTGCCACGCCCGGCACCAGGCAGCAGATGCCGCGCACGATGAGGCGGACGGGCACCCCGGCGCGGGAGGCGTCGTACAGCTTGCCGATCATCGCCCGGTCCTCCAGGCTGTTCAGCTTCAACAGGATGCCGGAGGGCTTGCCCGAACGCGCCTGTTCGATCTCGCGGTCGATGAGGGCCTCCAGGCCGCTGCGCAGCCCGGCGGGCGCCATCAGGAGCTGCCGCAGCTGGGGCACATGACGCCGGTCCTCCAGGTGCCGGAACACTTCGCTCACCTCGCGGCACAGCTCGGTGTCGGCCGTCAACAGCGCACAATCCGCGTAGAGCCGCGCGGTGCGCTCGTGGAAGTTGCCGGTGCCCAGGTAGGCGTAGCGCTTCAGCACGCGGCCTTCGCGCCGTTCGATGAGGCCCAGCTTGCCGTGCACCTTCAGCCCCTCGTAGCTGTAGAGCACGCGCGCGCCGGCGGCCTCCAGCTGTTCGCCCCAGTGCAGGTTGGTGCGTTCGTCGAAGCGCGCCTGCACCTCCACGAACACGGTGACCTGCTTGCCCGCGCGCAGCGCCTCGATGAGCGCCTCGCACACCTGGGATCGTTCGGCCACGCGGTAGAGCGTGAGGGCGATGCTGCGCACCTGCCGGTCGCGGGCGGCCTGCCGCAGCCAGTCCACCACCACCCCGAAGTCGTGGTAGGGGAAGTGCAGCAGCAGGTCGCGTTGCGCGATGCGGTCGAAGAGCCGTCGACGGGCAGCGGCCCCGGGGCGGGGGAGGGGCGCACGCTGCGGATCGCGCAGCGCCGCATGGCCCTCCACGGGCAGGCCCATGAGGTCGCTGAAGTTGTGGTAGCGCCCGCCGGCCACCAGGTCGGGTCCCTTCAAGCCCAGCAGCGAGCGCATCGCCTTGCGCAGCGCCGGTGGCATGCGCTCGTCGTACAGAAAGCGGCTGGGCACGCCGGTGGACCGTTTGCGCAGGCTGCGCCACACCTTGTCCACCACACGTTCGCCGAACTCCTCCTCCAGGTAGAGCTCCGCGTCGCGGCTCAGCTTGATGGCGTAGCTGTCCACCAGCTCATGACCGGCGAAATGGTCGCGCAGGCCCAGGCGCATCACATCGTCCAAGAAGATCAGGGCGGTGCGTCCACGCGCGGCCGGGAGCGTGATGAAGCGGCCCACCGCATCGCTGGGCACGTTCACCAGCACGAGCCGTTCGCGGCGTTTGCCCTTGCCCACGGGCCGTAGCCGGCACACCAGGTACAGCTTGCGGTCCTCGATGAAGAGCGCGTTGCCGTCGCGCACCTCGGCGGTGTGCAGCAGCGGTGTCACGCGGGTGCTGAAGAACGCGCGGGCGAAGGCCTGCTGGCGCTTGTCCAGCCGGTCCTCCTGCAGCAGCCGGATGCCGTGCCTCCCCAGGGCGGGCAGCAGGGTGCGCCGGTAGAGGCGGCCGAACTGTTTCTGCTGGCGAAGGGCCGTTCGGTTGATGCGGGCGATCAGTGCTTCGGTGGCCACGCCCAGCGCCGTGCGGTCGCGCCGGCCCAGCTTGGCCAGCGATCGCAGCGAGGCCACCCGCACGCGGTAGAACTCGTCCAGGTTGCTGCTGTAGATCGCCAGGAACTTGATGCGCTCCAACAACGGCACACGTGGGTCGCTGGCCTCCTGCAGCACCCGGTCGTTGAAGGCCAGCCAGCTGAGGTCCCGGTCGAAGTACGGATCGTGCAGCACCCGCGGTGCGGGCAGCCGGCCCTGGTGCACGCGCTGGCGCGCCAGGCCGAGGTTCATGCGCTTTTGCGCTCCGAAGCGCCGCTCGGCATAGGGCGTGTGGAAGCGGTGACCTTCCAGGTAGGCCAGATTCTCACGTTCCCATTCGCCGCGCTTCACGGACCGTGCGGTCACCGCCTGCAGCTCCTGCTTCAACCGCTCGCTGTGCTCCTCGAAGTCCACCTGCCCAGCCTTGGCGCTGTCGGCATCGCGCAGGATGCGCTGCAGGAGGCTGCGCGGCCGGGCGCCCACGCGGGTGGCCGCGATCAACGCCACCACCCGGCGCACCTGAGCGGCCGGCACGCCCTGTTCCTTCAGGAAGGCCGCCGCCAGCCGTGCGCTTACGCGCTCGTGGCCCGCATAGGCCTGCGCATAGCCCGCGTCGTGGAACAGCGCCGCCAGCTCCAGGGTCCACAGGTCCGCTTCGGGCAGGCGGTGCGCCCGCCCGATCTCCAACGCCGTGCGCGTCACCGCCAGCGTGTGGTCGAGGTCGTGGAAGGTGAAGCGCGCGCCGATGTGCTTGCTGAAGTGGCGCCGCACGTGCAGCCGGGCCTGTTCCAGCACATCCTTGCGTTCGTCCGGCCGCATGGGGGCGCAAGTTATCCGCGCTCCGAGGCTCGTCCGGGCACGCGGCTATCTTTGAACGCTTCGGCCGATGGAGGTCCCTCATGCGTTCAGCCTGTACAAGGCCTTGTCCAGCGGCACTTTTGCCCTCCTGCTCGGCGATCCCTTCCGCGACGCACAGACCGCACGTCTGATCGAGCTGGCCGAGGCCGTGGCCGAACGTCAGGGCCTGTCCAAGGGCGCCCGGGCGCGCCTGGCCTTCGTGCTGGTGGAGGCCTTCCAGAACATCATCCGCCATCGACCGCCGGCCGACGGTATGCAGCTGCGGAGCAGCTTCCTCTTCGGCGCGGTCCCTTCGGGGCAGCAGGTGATCACCTGCAACCCGGTGGCCGATGCCGACCTGCCTGCGTTGCGCTCGGCGCTCCACGGCGTGCTCGGCAAGGATGCCGACACGCTCAAGGACCTCTTTCTGCGCGGGCTGCAGGCCAATGCCGCATCGGCCAAAGGCGGTGCCGGCCTGGGCCTCATCGAGATGGCGCGCCGTAGCGGCCGCGACCTCGGCCATGCCCTGGAACCCCTGGAAGCCGGCGTGCACCGCTTCATGCTCCAGGTGCTCCTTGGCGATGCGGCACCATGGTCCTTCGACCGGGTGGCCGATGCCTGCCATGCGCAGGAGGCGCATCGGGTGGTGGCCGCCATGCTCGGCGAGCCGGCGCCGGCCTTGCTGAACGCGCTGCTGGGCCTGGTGCAGGAGACCGGTCTGGGCGGAGAGCCCCTGCACGCCTGCCTGCTGGCCGCCACCCAGTACATCGACGACAGCGCTGATCACCGCAGCGGGCCCGTGCTGCTGTCCGTGCACCGCCAGGGAGCGGGCGGATGGAGCGTGCTGGTGGGTTCGGAGGTCCCGCCCGGGGAGGCCGAGCGCTTGGAGGCGATCGTGGGCGGGGTGCGCGGCGGTTCGGCCTTCCACCTCAAACGCCGCTACCGCGCCGCCCTGCAGGGCGGGGATCCCGCCGGCGCCGGTCTGCTGGAAATGGCCATGCGCGCCACTGGGGGCCTCACCGCCGACCGATGGGCGCTGGACGCCGACCGGACCCTGGTCTGGGTGGAGGCCCGTTCCTGAACACGTTCGCACCGTTCGCGGTGCCGCACGGTCCCCTGGCACAATTCCTGCCCGCCTTCGGTGTTATCCATGAGCAACACCGCACGATCGATGCTCGCCACCCTGTTCCACGCGCTGGAGCGCTTCGAGGCCTGGTTCGACCGCCGCTTCGGCTGGTTCTTCACCAACGGCATGAAGGACCGGTCCCGGGACGGCTCGGCGATCACCAGCGCACGCACACGTTCCGTGCCTCGGTGAAGAAGCGCAGCGCCTCCCAGCCGCCCTCGCGCCCCACACCGCTCTGCTTGGTGCCTCCGAAGGGCGTGCGCAGGTCGCGCACCATCCAGCAGTTCACCCACACGATGCCCGCCTGGATGCCGCGCGCCACGCGGTGCGCCCGCTGCACGTCCCGCGTCCACACCACGCCGGCCAGCCCGTAGGGCGTGGCGTTGGCCAGGGCCAGGGCCTCCGCCTCGGTGTCGAAGGGCTGCAGCGTCACCACGGGCCCGAAGATCTCCTCCTGGTTGGTGCGGCATTGCGGACCCAGCCCTTCGATCACCGTGGGGCGCATGTACCAGCCGCCGGCGAGCGCACCGGGCAGCTGCACACGCTCTCCGCCGCACAGCACGGTGCCGCCCTCGGCCCGCGCCAGGTCCACGTGGCCGAGCACTTTCTCCAGGTGCGGAGCGGACACCAGGGCCCCCAGGTCCGTCGCCGGATCCGCGGGATCGCCCACCCGCAGGGCCTCGGTGCGTGCCACGAAGGCCGCCTTGAACCGGTCGTAGAGGCCGCGCGCCACCAGGATGCGCGAGCCGCACAGGCAGATCTGCCCCTGGTTGCGGAAGGAGGAGCGCACGGTGGTGTCGAGCGTGCGTTCGAAGTCGCAGTCGTCGAACACCAGCACCGGGTTCTTGCCGCCCAGCTCCAGGCTGAGCTTCTTGAACAGGGGTGCCGCGGTGCGGGCGATCTCGGCGCCGGTGCGTGTGCCGCCCGTGAACGAGATGGCCGGAATGCCCGGATGCGCACTGATGGCCGCGCCCACCTTGGCGCCCAGGCCATGCACGATGTTCAGCACCCCCGGGGGCAGCTCCTCCGCCGCGCAGGCTTCCGCCAGCAGGTGCGCGGTGAGGGGCGTCACCTCCGAGGGCTTGGCCACCACGGTGCATCCCGCGGCCAGGGCCGGGGCCACCTTCCACGTGAAGAGGTACAACGGCAGGTTCCAGGGACTGATGCAACCGGCCACGCCCACGGGCTGCCGGTCGGTGTAGTTCAGCGCCACCTCGTCCATCAGGTGGGCCTCGCTCTGCTGATGCAGGATCGCCGTGGCGAAGAAGCGCAGGTTGGCCACCGCACGCGGGATGTCCACTTCGCGCGCCAGATGGACCGGTTTGCCGTTGTCCCGCGATTCGGCCTGTGCGAAGCGTTCCAGGTCGCGCTCCACGCGCGCCGCCACGCGCAGCAGGGCGTTGCTGCGCCCTTCGCGCCCCAATGCCCACCAGGCGGGCAGCGCGGTCTGCGCGGCCGCCACCGCATCGTCCACGTCGCGGGCATCGCTGTCCGGGGCGGCGGCGAACACCTCGCCCGTGGCCGGTGCGTGCACCGGCAGGGTGGCGCCGCTGTGTGCGGCCGTGAAGCGGCCGCCAATGTGGTTCAGGATGGTCTCCATGGCTCGCGCCGAAGGTACAGGGGCCGCCCCCTTGCCCCCTGAAAAGCCGAAAGGCCCCCACGATGTGGAAGCCTTCCAGCCCCTTGTTGCGCTGTCATTGAACGAACCTACTCGATGACAAGCTTCGTGAATGCGGTGGACGGCAGGCAGGCCAGGTGTTCCACGGCCGGGACCGGGCGCACCACGCTTCCCGTGGTGGTGGTCGCCGGAGCGGCGGGCTTGCGCTGCGCGGGGTAGCGGAAGGGCGACGCGGCCTGGGCCCATGTGACGCCGGCGATGGCGAGCCCGAGGCAGAAGAGCTGGGTGGCGGTGGTGCGACGCATGGGGCGGCGTTCGATGCTGCGAACGTACACGGTGAACGCCCCGTCGAACGTTAACGACACGTTGATCGCCGTTAAAGAACGTTAAGTGCCTCGCCGGCGCGCGGAGGGCCCGGGTAGTTTCGGACCGTGAACGAGCGGTCGATCCTGGGGCTCGCGCTGACCATCACCCTCGCGCTCGTCGGCCTGGTGGTGATCCAGGTGCGGTGGATCGGTGAGTCGATGGACCTGAAGGACGTGCAGCTGGGCCGCAGCCTCGATGACGCCCTGATCGCCGTGGGCGAACGCCTGGAGCGCCGCGAGGCGATGGACCGCCTGCGCGCGAGCGAGGGGCTGGACCGCCTGCGGTCCACCGACAGCCTGGCGATGATCGGCGAGCCCGCCGGATCGGACGATGTGGTGGCCGACATGCTGCGCGGCCTCATCGCACCGGGCGAGGCGCGCCCGGTGGAGGAGTGCGTGCCCGCGCCGGTGCTCGACTCGCTCCTGGGCGAGGAGCTCCGGCTCCGAGGCATCGCGGGCCCCACCCACTACGCCATCCTCGATCCGGCCGGTGCTGTGGTGATGGCCTCGCCCGGCGCCGACACCGCCGCGCTCGCGGCCTCTCCCCACACCGTTCCGCTCTTCCGCAGCGGTGCTCCGGGCACACGGTTGAAACTGCATGTGCTGGTGCCCGGCCAGGAGCGCGTGGTGCGCGCCGCCATCCGTCCCATGCTGCTGCTGTCCGCCACCTTCCTGCTGGTGATCGTGGCCGTCTTCGTCATCACCCTGCGCACCGTGCATCGCCAGAAACGGATCAGCGACATCAAGAACGACCTGGTGAACAACCTCACCCACGAGCTGAAGACCCCGATCAGCACCATCGCCCTGGCCTGTGAGGCGCTCAACGACCCCTCCATGCCGCACACCGAGCAGCAGACGCGCACCTTCGTGAACATGATCCGCGAGGAGAACAAGCGCCTCGGTGTGCTCGTGGAGAACGTGCTGCAGAGCGCCCTGCAGGACAGCGGCCAGATGCGTCTGCGCCCGGTGGACCTGGACCTGCACGCGCTGATCGACGATGTGGTGCGCAACATGCGCATCCAGGCCGAACGGCGCGGCGGAGGCATCGAGGTGGCGTTCGGCGCGGCGCTGCACCGCCTGCAGGGCGACCGCATCCACCTGACCAACGTGCTGCAGAACCTGATCGACAACGGCATCAAGTACGCCGCCCGCGAACCCCGCATCCAAGTGCGCACCCGCAGCGACCACCACGGCATCGAGGTGGAGGTGCAGGACAACGGCATCGGGATCCCGCGCGGGGAACAGCGACGCATCTTCGACAAGCTCTACCGCGTGCCCACCGGCAACATCCACAACGTGAAGGGCTTCGGCCTGGGCCTCAGCTACGTGCACGCCGTGCTGCAGCGCCATGGCGGCCGCATCCAGGTGGCCAGCGAACCCGGCCAGGGCAGCACCTTCACCATCACCCTTCCCTTTGAACATGGCTCCGACACCCAAGCTCCTGGTGGTCGAGGATGACCCCAACCTCGGCACGCTCCTGGCCGAGTACCTGCGCGTAAAGGGATTCGAAGTGGACCTGCGCGCCGATGGCGAGGCCGGCCTCAAGGCCTTCCGCTCTTCCACCGAGGCCCGGGAACGGTACGACCTGCTGCTGCTGGACGTGATGATGCCGGTGAAGGACGGCTTCACCCTGGCGCGCGAGATCCGCCGGTCCGACACCCAGGTGCCCATCATCTTCCTCACCGCCAAGAGCATGAAGCAGGACACCATCCAGGGGTTCCAGGCCGGGGCGGATGACTACCTCACCAAACCGTTCAGCATGGAGGAGCTGGTGCTGCGTGTGCAGGCCGTGCTGCGGCGCAGCGCCGGCCTCGGCCTGGGCACCGAGCAGCCGCAGCACCACACCATCGGCAGCTACACCTTCGACGTGCGCAAGCAGCTGCTCCGGCGCGGTGAGGAGGAACGCAAGCTCACCACCAAGGAGAGCGAGCTGCTGCGCCTGCTCTGCCTGCACCGCAATGGCCTGCTCGAGCGTCGCCAGGCCCTGCGCGAGATCTGGGGCGACGACAATTACTTCAACGGCCGCAGCATGGACGTGTACATCGCCAAGTTGCGCAAGCACCTGCGCGAGGATCCGGAGGTGGAGATCATCAACATCCACGGCCAGGGCTTCCGCCTGGCCGCACGGGAACAGGCCTGATCAGAGGCAGGCCGTGCGCCCGCCGTCCACCGGCAGGTTGATGCCCGAGATGTAAGAACCGCCCGGTCCGGCCAGGAAGGCCACCGCCGCCGCCACCTCTTCCGGACGGGCGAAGCGGCGCAGGGGCACCTCTGCGCGCATGTGCGCGGCCACCTCCTCTTCGCTCGCCCCGGTGCGCTCGGCCTTGGCCCGGATGATCGCCTCCAACCGCTCGGTGGCGGTGGCCCCGGGAAGCACGTTGTTCACGGTGATGTTCCACGGGCCCAGCTCGTTGGCCAGCGTCTTGGCCCAGTTGGCCACCGACGCCCGCACCGTATTGCTCACCCCCAGGTCGGGCAAGGGCTGCTTCACACTGGTGCTGATGATGTTGACGATGCGCCCGTGGCCCGCCTCGCGCATGCCGGGAAGGACCAGCCGCACCAGGCTGTGGAAGGCGAAGAGGTGCAGCCGGAAGGCCTGCTCGAACTCGGGCACCGCCGCACGATGCGCCGGACCCGGGGGCGGCCCCCCCGCATTGTTCACCAGGATGGTGAAGGGTCCGTCGGCCAAGGCCTTGCCCACCGCCTGCTCCAACGAGGCCGTCTCCGAGAGGTCGGCCGGCAGGGCCCGATGTCCTTCACCCGGCAGGGCCGCCACCACCTGGGCCAGCGCCTCGGCCTTGCGCGCCAGCGCGGTGACGCGCGCGCCCTCGCCGGCGAGCGCCATGGCCACCGCACGGCCGATGCCCTGCGTGGCGCCGCAGACCAGCGCACGTTGACCTTGGAGCGGGTCGGTGGACATTCCGGGCAGGGATCGGGGTGCGGCCAAAGGTAGCCGGAGCCTTGTGCCATGCGCCGCCCCCTGTTGATAACCGGCTGCCCCAATTCACATCAGCTTCATCCGGGCGGAACATCTTTGCCGGTCCATCCATGTGAACCCATCGAACCCCTGCGCATGACCTTTCACTCCGCCCTGCTCCGTAGCACCTGCATCGCCGCCGTCGCCCTTCTGGGCCTCACCCGCAGCACCGCCCAAGGGGTGGATGATTGCTCACAGGTGGTCGCCGACCCGCTCGCCATCGGGGGCACGCTGAGCTGGACCGGCGACAATTCCAACGCCACCATCACCGGCGATTTCGCCCCCGGTTCGGTGCTGGAGAGCTTCGGCATCCCGGTGATGTGGCATGCCTTCACCACCACGGCCTGTGCGGACATCACCATCGACTACTGCGGCTCGCCCTCTGTGTTCGTGGACTTCTGGAACGTGCTGGCCACCACGTGCCCGGCCACGAACGCTCTGGTGGTGACCCAGCTCTACGAGTACACCAGCTGCGGGGACGGCAACCCGACCATGAGCTTCAACAACCTGCCGGCCGGCACCTACCTCTATCCGGTATGGACGGCCACAGGGAGCGCCTTCGGTCCGTATGTGATCAATGTGTCGGCCGAGGCCTGTGGCGGTTCGCAGGCCCCGCCCAACGACCAGTGCGCCCAGGTGACCGCCGATGCCCTCGCCGTGGGCGACACCCTCACCTTCACCGGTGACAACACCAACGCCACGGCCACCAACGACTTCACCCAGGGTTCGCCCTTCGCTGGAGCCCCGGTGGTGTGGCACGCCTTCACCACCACCACCTGCGCCACCGTGGAAGTGCGCTATTGCGGACAGAGCCCCGTGTGGGAGAACAGCTTCGGCTTCCTGGCCACCGATTGCCCCGCCGACTCGCTGGTCTACTTCAGCACGTTCAACGACACCACCTGCGCGGACGGCAACCGGACCTATGTGTACGCCGACCTTGCTGCGGGCACCTACCATATCCCGGTGCTGCTGGATGCCAACAACAATGCGGTGGGCATCTACAGCATCGATGTGCTGGCCACCGAGTGCTCCACGCCTCCGGCCTTCTTCGATTTCTGCGCGGACGCCATCGCGGTGGCCCTGAACGTGGATGACACCCTCACCTTCACGGGGGACAATACGAACGCCACGCCCACGGCGGACTTCGTGCAGACGAGCCCCTTCGCCGGGGCTCCCGTGGTGTGGCACAAGTTCACCACGGTGGAATGCGCCACGGTGACGGTGAGCTATTGCGGCCTGAACCCTGCCTGGACCAATGCCTTCGGCTTTCTGGCCACCGGCTGCCCCGCCGACTCCATCGTGCTGTTCAGCACCTTCAACACCACTGCCTGCGGTGACGGGAACCTGACCTACATCTTCGAGGAGCTGGCCGCAGGCACCTACCTGCTGCCGGTGGTGCGCGATGCGAACAACAACGCGATCGGCCCTTACAGCCTGCAGGTGACCGCCGTGGCCTGCGCGGGCAGCAACACCCCGCCGAACGACAACTGCGCCACCGCGGTGCCCGAGGCCCTGGAGCCCGGTGCCCCGCTCACCTTCACCGGTGACAACACGGGTGCCACCTCCACGGGCGACTGGGAGAGCGGCAGCCCCTTCAGCCTGGCCCCGGTGGTGTGGCACGCCTTCAGCACCGATAGCTGCATGGATGTGACGGTGAGCTATTGCGGACTGAACCCCGCTTGGACGAACGCCTTCGGTTTCCTGGCCACCAGCTGCCCGGCTGACTCGGTGGTGTACTTCAGCACCTTCAACGATACGGCCTGCGGCGACCAGAACCTCACCTACTATTTCTACCAGCTGGCCGCCGGCACCTACCTGCTGCCCGTGGTGCTCGACGCCAACAACAATGCCATCGGACCCTACAGCATCACGGTGGACGGTGTCAACTGCATCAACACCGGCCTGAGCGCATCGGAGACCGCGGCGTTGGGGCTGTTCCCGAACCCGACGGCGGGCGTGCTGAACGTACGGAACCCGGGCACGGAGGCGGCCTTCACCCTAGAGGTGCTGGACATGGCCGGCCGCGCCGTGCACGCCGAGCGGGCCCGCATCGCCCAAGGCAGCTCGCACAGCCTGCAGCTCGAACGACTGGCCCCCGGCGCCTATACCCTGCGCGCCACCACGCCAGTGGCCCGCACCGAACAGCGTTTCGTGATCCATTGACCGCTTAACCTGAGTCCTATGCTCCACCGCATCGCTCCCGCGGCCCTGTCCGCCCTTCTGCTGGCACACGCCCCGCACTTGTCCGCCCAGGGTGGTGGCGCGCCGGTGAACGACCTGTGCACGGGCGCCACCGTGGTGGCCCTCTCGCCTGGCGTGCCCGCGGTGCGCAACGGCGACAGCTCGGGCTCCACCGATGAGGTGGGGTTCGGGGCGGCCCAGGTGTGGGAGGCCTTCAGCCTGAGCCAGTGCATGGACGTTACGGTGGACCTGTGCGGGACCACGCCTGCGTTCCCCAATTCGTTCATCAACCTGGTGATCGGCTGCCCTATCACCAACATCGTGAACACGGGCGTGTTCGAGTTCGTCACCTGCGGTGATGGCAACCTCACCATCGTCTTCCCGAACCTGCCGGCGGGCACGTACTATTTCCCCGTGATCAACGAACCGGGTTCCACCGGCCCGTACACCTTGACCTTCACGGGGCAGACCTGCACCACCCCGCCTCCGGCCAACGATGAGTGCAGTGGGGCGATCGTTCTGGTGCCCGATGCCGGTTGCACGCCGGTCAATGGTACCACCCTGGGTGCCACCGGCTCGCTTCCGGCGATCGTATGCGGTGGGTTCACCGGCGATGCCAACGATGATGTGTGGTTCAGTTTCGAGGCCACGACCACCGAGCATTCGGTCGTGGTGGAGCCCTCCCTGGGCTTCAACGCCGTGATCGATGTGCTGGAGGGCAGCTGCGGAGCCACCACGAACATCGCCTGCTCCGACCAGGGCGCACTGGGCGCCACGGAGACCGTGCTGCTCAGCAACCTGACCGTCGGGAACACCTACTTCGTGCGCGTCTATGATTGGTACGGCGGGCAGCCGTCCGGCCCCACCTTCACCATCTGTGTGCAGGGCGGTGGAACGGCCCCGGCGAACGACCTCTGTGCCACGGTCACGGCCGACCCGCTGGCCTCGGGAGGCACGATCACGTTCACGGGGAACAACACGGGCGCCACGACGCTTGCCGATGCCGCCACCACGAGCTTGCTCAACGATGGGGTCCCCAAGGTGTGGCATGCCTTCACCCTGGGCGATTGCGCCAACGTGACCATCACGTACTGCGGTTCCACGCCCGCCTTCGACGAGGTGTACCCGGCGCTCACCACGACCTGCCCGGCCGACCAGATCCTGTTCACGGCACAGGCGGATTTCACCTGCGTGGACACCAATGTCGAAATGGTCTTCGTGGGCCTTGCTCCGGGCACCTACTACATCCCCGTGGGGAGCTTCGGATCGGGCTCCACCGGTGATTATGTCCTCACCGTGTCGGCCACCGCCTGTCCGGCGCCCCCGTCCAACGATGAGTGTGCCAGCGCGGCCTACATCGCGGTACTGCCGCTGCAGGACTGCCCGGCCAGTTCCACCGACGGATATACCACTGGCGCGACCTTGTCCTTCAACGATCCCACATGCGCTCTCTCGCAGAACGGCTATCAGGACGTGTGGTACATCTTCGAGCCGGGCGTGAACACCCAGGTGCAGATCACGTTGGAGAACCTCACCATGAGCAATGCGGCCCTGGCCGTGTACGAGGGGTGTGGTGGTGCCGAGGTGGCCTGTGTGCTCTCCCCGACGGGCGCGGTCACGGTGAACACCACGCCCAACCAGCCCCACTATGTGCGGGTGATGTCCAACTCGGACATCGGGCCCGGCGGCGACTTCCTGCTCTGCATCGGCGCGGACATCACCACGGCGGTGGATGCCACGGTGGTCGAGGACCCGATCACGGTGTATCCGGATCCCGCCCAGGGGTTCGTCGATGTGCGCTGGTCCGGTCCCACAGGCCCGGTGCGTCTCAGCCTGACCGACCTGATGGGTCGGGTCATGCTGTCCGGTCAGCGGAGCCTGGCCACTGGCGAGGTGAGCCGGGTGGATCTGTCCGGAGTCGCGCCCGGCGGCTACGTCCTGCGCTGCGAGACGACCAACGGCAGTTGGCAGCGCCGGATCACGGTCCGGTAGTCCGTTGTCGGATCCAAGCTACCTTGGCGGGTCCTATCCCGTCCCATGGCCCGCATCCTGACCCTGCTTGCCGCCGCTGCCCTCGTGCTGCCGCTGGCCGCCCAGATCCCCGCGAACGATAGCTGCGCCTTTCCGCAGCCGCTGCCCATCAACGATCTGCTGGAGTGTCCGCTGCTCGCCGTACCGGGCGACAATGGGCAGGCCACCTGGGGCGGTGATCTGCCCGTCTGCGATGGCAACGGCCTCTCCTTTCCGGATGTGTGGTACAGCTTCAACAGCGACATCCATAGCGAGGTGTTCCTGCGCCTGCTGCCCGGCACCATGACCGACTGGGGCAGCGAGGTGATGCCGGACAGCTGCCTGGCCAGTGCGTTCGTCTGCGGTGTCTGGCCGCTCTTCGAGTTCGCCGTCCCCACCACGCCCGGTACGAACTACCGCATCCGGGTCTTCACCAACACCGACTTCGGCGCGGCGGGCACTTTCGGCATCTGCCTCAGCGCGGCCATGCCGCCGCTGCTCTGCGACGGCAACATCGTGAAGACGGACCTGGGGGACACCGCCGTCACCATCTGCAAGGACGGGTTCTCCGATCCGTTCACCTTCGTGAGCTTCTCGCAGGGCACTGCACCGGTGATCCTGGTGTTGTGCGATGAGAGCGACAACATCATCGCCGAGCTTCCAGGGGGTGTGCTGGAGGCCGATACCCTGCGCGATGCGCCCTATCGGATCCACGCCGTAAGCTGGGATGGATCCCTGTTCGGCCTGGAGAGCGGCCTGTCCATTCGCGACCTGACCAGCGACGGGGCCTGCCTGGAGCTGAGCACCAACTTCGTGGAGCTGTTCGTGGAGCTTTGCACGGGCATCGACGGTCCGCAACAGGACACCAATGCCGCGTGGATGGACCGGGAGGATCTGCTGATCGGGACGGCCCAGGGCGCCTGGGTCACCGTGCTGGACGCTGTCGGTCGACACCTGCACCGCAGTTGGGCGCCTGGTGGCGCCAACACGCGGATAGCGCTGGGTGATGCTGCCCGAGGGGCCTTGCTGGTGCGTTTGGAGCGCGAGGGCCGACCCCCGGTGGTGCATCGCGTGGTGCGCTGACCGTCCGCAACCGCAGGGACACGGTGCGCGTATCAGGGGCCCATGACCCCTGTCCTTTTCCGCATCCGCCGACCGCACCGGACCCACGCGGTCGTGTTCCTGCTTTCCGCCCTGTTGTCCACCGGATCGGCGACCGCGCAGTCCGGCCAGGATGAGGTGGTGCTGCCCATCACGGGCCGCATCACCGATGGCGAGAACAAGCTGGAGGGCTGCGAAGTGATCACCTATCGCGACAATGAGCGTGTCGGTGCGATCACCACCGACAAGAGCGGCAAGTTCGCCCTGGGCCTGGCGTTGAACCGCAGCTTCAGCATCGAGTTCCGCAAGGCCGGCTTCGTGCCCAAGCGGGTGCAGATCGATACGCACTTCCCCAAAGCCCCCGATGACCTGTTCTTCGAACCCCTGGTGATGGACATCGGCATGCTGGCCGAGGCGAAGTACAACGGGGTGAGCACCGACGAGCTCGATTTCCCCTTTGCCCGCATCCGCTACGATGAACGTGCCGGAGTGTTCGCCCAGGACCCCGAATGGACCATGGGCATGCAGCGCACCAACGGCGCCTTGCTGTTGATGGCCGGTCGGGTCGAGAAGCGCGAACGCTGATCGGGGCCATCCCCCCGGGCGGTCCTAACTTGCGGCGGAACAAACCACCGCCATGGCCGTCCGCCGACCGTTCAACCTCAAGCAATGGATCGCCGACAACCGAGCGCTGCTCAAGCCGCCGGTCGGTAACAAGAATCTCTATGCGGACGCCGGTGACTACATCGTCATGATCGTCGGCGGCCCCAACGCGCGCAAGGATTACCATTTCAACCAGACCGAGGAGCTCTTCTACCAGGTGGAGGGCGACATCGAGGTGGGCATCCAGGAGGACGGAAAGGCCGTCACCATCCCCATCCGGGAAGGCGAGATGTTCCTGCTGCCCGCGAACGTGCCGCACCAGCCCCGTCGAGGTCCCAATACCGTGGGCCTGGTGATCGAATGCAAGCGCGATGACCGGGAACTGGAGGACGGATTGCAGTGGTACTGCGAGAAGTGCAACACCCTGTTGCATGAGTACCGCTTCGTACTGCACAACATCGAGGTGGACTTCCTGCCGCGCTTCAGGGAGTTCTACGCGA
This sequence comes from Flavobacteriales bacterium, assembly GCA_016713875.1. Classification (NCBI taxonomy): domain Bacteria; kingdom Pseudomonadati; phylum Bacteroidota; class Flavobacteriia; order Flavobacteriales; species Flavobacteriales bacterium. The sequence goes on along the minus strand of JADJOI010000003.1, from coordinate 2,823,501 downwards.
GCGAGGACCTGCGCACCTGCCGGAACTGCGGTCATGTGATGGCCACCGATCCGCGCTTCTCCTGATGGCCGAGCTGCTGGCCATCGACGTCCACACGCACATCCTGCCGGAGCACATCCCGGATTTCGGGGCCCGCTTCGGCTACAAGGGCTTCATCCACCTGGATCATCATCGCCCGGGCTGCGCACGCATGATGATGGATGACAAGTTCTTCCGCGAGGTGCAGGCCAATTGCTGGGACCCCTTGGTGCGGCTGGACGAGTGCGGCGGTCACCGCGTGCATGCCCAGGTGCTGAGCACCGTGCCGGTGATGTTCAGCTACTGGGCCCGGCCGCAGGACGCCCTGGAGCTCTCGCGCTTCCTCAATGACCACATCGCCGGCATCGTGGACCGCTGGCCGCACCGCTTCGTGGGCCTGGGCACCGTGCCCATGCAGGACACCGCGCTGGCCGTGCAGGAACTGGAGCGCTGCCGGGCCATCGGCCTCAGCGGGATCCAGATCGGCACGCATGTCGAAGGGATCAACCTGGGCGACCCGCGATTCCTCGAGATCTTCCAGGCGTGTGAGGCCCTCGGCATGGCCGTGTTCGTTCACCCATGGGACATGCTGGGCAAGGAACGCATGGACAAATACTGGCTGCCCTGGCTGGTGGGCATGCCCGCGGAGACCACCCTCGCCATCACCTCCATGATCTTCAGCGGGCTGTTGGAGCGGCTACCTCGGCTGCGCGTGGCCTTTGCGCATGGCGGCGGCAGCTTTCCAGCCACGCTCGGACGCATCCAGCACGGCTTCGAGGTGCGCCCCGACCTGTGCGCCGTGGACAACCAGGTTCCGCCCAAGGCCTACCTCGGTCGCTTCTGGATCGACGCCCTGGTGCACGATCCGGCGATCCTGAAGCTCGTGGTGGACATGCTGGGCGCGGAACGCGTGGCCCTGGGCACGGACTATCCCTTCCCGCTCGGTGAGCTCGAGCCCGGGTCCATGATCCGCAGCATGCCCTGGGACGATGCGCGCAAGGAGATGTTGTTGAGCGGTGCCGCCCTGAGCTGGCTCGACCTGCCCCGACAGCGGTTCGTGCCGGGCAGCTAGCGCACCAGGTTCACGTGCCCGTAAAGGATGTGGTCCTCGCCGTTCAGCTCCGTGTAGTCCACGCGCCAGACGTAGGTGTCGATCGGTGAGCCTACGCCGTTGTACGTCCCGTCCCAGCGGCCCGTCAGCACGTCCGTCTCGAAGATCATCTCACCCCACCGGTTGAACACCATCATCCGGAAGGTGTCGATCTCCTTACCCAGCGCGAAGAAGGTGTCGTTGATGCCGTCCTCGTTGGGGGTGAAGGTGTTCGGCACGTACAGCGAGCCGTCGATGATCACCAGCACCTGGTCCGTGGCCAGGCAGCCGTTGCTGTCCGTCATCTGCACGGTGTACAGCGTGCTGGTCTCCGGGCGCACCGTGAGCAACGCACCGTTGGTCCCCTCCACGAAGAGCTCAGGGCTCCAGAGGAACACCCCCTCACCGACGGCGAACAAGGTGGTGGCGTCCCCGTAGTCGATCGACACATCGGGGCCCGCGTTCACCACGGGTTGGGGCAGCAGATCGATCCGCACCTGCGCCGTGTCACTGCAGCCGTAGGCGTCCGTGCTGATCACCGAGAACACCGTGGGTGTGCCCACCGTGGCGATGGGCGTGGCGCTGGTGTCGTTGTCCAGGCCCTGCGACGGGCTCCATACGTAGGTCACCCCTCCGCTGGCGAAGAGGGGGACCGGCGCGTTGGGGCACACGAGCGTGTCCGGCCACGCATCGGCCATCGGCACCACCACCAGCACGGTCACCGTGTCCGGCGTGGTGCCGCAGGTGTTGCTCACCAGCACCACATAGTCCGTGGTCACCGGCGGGGTCACCACGGGATCGGGAACACTGAGCGTTGTAAGGCCGGGCGCTGGGATCCACGCGTAGCTGTCGCCCCCGCTCACTTGCAGCTGCACGCTGCCACCCTCGCACACGACGGTGTCCGCAGAGATCGGATCGGGTGGAGTGAACTGCACCGTCACCAGGACCGAGTCGACGCCCACGCAGCCATCGGCCGTCACGATGGTGATGGTGAAGAGCGTGGTGTCCGGCGGAGAGGCCAGAGGTGTGGCGCTCGTGGGGTCGTTCACGAAGTTGGCCGGGCTCCAGCTGTAGGTGGCGCCCCCGCTGGCGCTGATCGTCACCGCATCGCCCACGCACATCACCGCGTCGGGCCCCGCGAAGCCGGCCGGGTCGTCCACTTCGACCTCCACGAAGGCCGTGTCGGTGCCGCACTGGTCGGTCACCAGCACCTGATAGGTGGTCGTGACCACCGGGGTGCACACCGGGTCGGGCACCGTGGTGCTGTTGAGGCCGGTGCCGGGGCTCCACACGTAGCTGGTGCCGCCGCTGGCCTGCAGCTGCACGCTGGCACCCGCGCACACAGGAGGCACACTGTCCACCGCCGCATCGAGGGGGTCAACCACCTCGATGGTCACATAGGCCGTGTCCGGCGGAGTGCAGTCCAGGCTGTCCTCCAGCACCATCATCACCGTGTAGGTGCCTGGAGCGCCATAGGTGTGCGAGGGTTCGAAGTCGGTGCTCGTGGCACCGTCACCGAAGGACCAGGTGTACGTGTTGCCGCCGTTGCTCAGGTTGTCGAACTGCACCTGCCCGGGGTGGCACACGAACTGCGGCCCATCGATGGCGATCACCGCCAGGGTCTGCGACAAGGCGAACTTGAACACCCCGAGGTTGCAGTTGGGGTTGTTGTTCGTGTTGCTCCAGGCGCCCGGCGTGGTGGGGAAGTCGCTGTTGCCGCCGCAGCCGGCGCATACCGCCTGGTACACGTTCCCGTTCTTGTCGAAGCGGCTGGTGCCTCCGTCCACATGCTCCGAACTGAGGTTGCCTCCGAAAAAGGTGGCGTAGTTCAGGCCGATGGCATCGGGCTCCAGCACCATCAGGTGGAAGTCGCTGCCGTCCGTACTGGTCTGGAACGCGCCTGACGTGGTGGGCAGCCCGGTGGTGGTGCTCGTGTTCGGAACCCCGTTGTTGTTCACCGCGCCCCCCCAACCGGAGAAGTAGATCTGCCCGCAGTCGCTCACCAGGAAGGCCGAGGGCGCGATGTCCTCCGTGCCGCTGCCATTGCCGATGCGCGTGCTCCACAGCGACCCGCTGAGCGCGTGGTTGAACTTGTGGATGAACTGGCTGCTGCCCGGGTTGGCATACTTTCCCGGGGTCACCGGATAGTTGCCGCGCGTCTGCCCCACGACATACACCTCGTCATCCGTGTCCAGCTGCACGAAATAGCTCTGGTCGTACGCCGCTGTGCCCAGGTACGTGGAGCCCAGCAGGGCGTTGCCCGTGGCGCTGTATCGCATGATGTAGCCGTCCACGCTGCCGTTGTGGCTGCCGTCGTAGGGCGTGCCGGCCATCGGCAGGTCGGTGCTGGTGGTGCCCCCGGTGACGAACACCTCGCCATTGCTGTCGAACTGCACGCCGAACGCACTGTCGTCACCGGTGCCGCCCACGTAAGTGGCCCAGAGCAGGGTGGTCAGGCCGGCGTTCAACCGGAACACGTAGCCGTCCTGCGTGCCGCCCCCGAAGCCTGGCTGCGGCGCACCCGGCGTCACCGGCATCCCCGCGGTCTCCGTGCTGGTGGCCACCACCGGGTTCCCGTTGGGGTCCAGGGCGATCTCGCCCCGGAACGAATCGCCATAGTTGTAGGCCAGCGCGCCGTCGTTGTTGATGCCGTCGGCCCCGGCCCCACCCACGTAAGTGGAGCCCAGCAGCGCATTGCCGGCCGCGCTCAACCGCGCCACGAAGGCGTCCACGCCGAAGAAGTGGTTGTATCCGTAGCCGATGGTGAAGTTCAGCGAGGGGCCTCCGCCGAAGCTGTTGTCGAAGCAACCCGCCGTGGTGGGGAAGTCGCTCGATCCCGTGCTTCCCAGAACGAACAGCTCACCCGCATCGTTCACCACAAGGCTATGCGGCGATTCGTTCTGGATCCCGCCCAGATAGGTGCTCCACAGCAGCGTGCTTCCGGTGGCGTCCCACTTGCTGATGCCCACGTCGATGGTGCCGCCCGCCAACCCTGGCTGTAGGGCCCCCAACGTCACCGGGTACCCGAAGCCGAACACGATGCCTCCTCCATACAGGTTGCCCGATGCATCGTAGGTGGCGGTGAACCCGAAGTTGTCCGCCGTGCTGCCCGAGTAGCTCGCGAAGGTGAGCGTGGGGTCGATCACCAGGAGACCATGGTCGTCGTGGCCGTCCGGCAGCTCGAAGCCCAACCGGTCGCCCTTCAAGCGGTAGCGGCAGGCGATGGCCCCGCTGGGCCCGAAGGCGATGGGCGCCTCTTCCACCACCGTGCCGGCGCTGGTACGCACCACCAGTCGCCCCTGCTCGATCGCCAGCCCGTCCTGCCCCTGGTACCGCATGCGGATGAGGTCCGGGTCCGAGCCGGGGGATACCAGCAGGTCGTACTTCAGCCCGTTGCGGCCGTCCACCCGCAGGTCGATGCCGGGGTAGAGGTCCTTGACCCACACCTCGGGGTACACCCCGCAATCCGCGCCCCACTGCGCGGGGTCGTTGCCGATGAAGTGGTTCTCGCGATGCCCCAGCGGCCGCACTCCCTCGCCCACACCGCCCGTCGCACCCTCGAAGGTCACCCGGTAGGCGTGCTCGCGGTAGGGGAGGGCCTTGTGCGCATGACCCTCCTCCGCATGGCCATGCCGGTGCTGTTCCCCCCCTTCCGCCAGCACGAAGGTGAGGGCCCCGCGCTCCACGAAGAGCGCGCCGCCGGGGATGTGGGCCCGGAAGAGCACCTGCGACGGCCACTGGCCGCGGTTCTCCGTGAAGGTGACCCCATTGGAACCCCACACGCCGCAGGCGAGCAACAGGCCGAGGGCCAGACCGATGGACCGGGAGGGGCGGTGCACGTTCCGAAATTACGCTGGGTAGACAGGCCCGGGGCCCCGGAAGTTGCTTGGAACGGGCAGGGGAGGCGATGGACGGGGAAACGGCCGGACGGGTCGGCGTACCTTTGCGCTCCGGTCCCTCTCCCGGCCGGCCCGCCGCCGATGAGCGACGTCCTCCAGCACGAGTGCGGCATCGCGCTCATCCGCCTCCGCAAGCCGCTGGCCCACTACGCCGAACGCCACGGCACCGCCTTCTATGGCCTCCAGCGCATGTTCCTCCTCATGGAGAAACAGCACAACCGTGGCCAGGACGGGGCGGGCGTGGCCTCCATCAAGCTGGACCCCCTGCCAGGCACGGCCTACATCGACCGTGAGCGCAGCACCGACAAGCAGGCCATCCAGAAGATCTTCGGCCGGATCCAGAAGGGCCATGAGGATGCCCTGCGGCTGCCGGGAGCCAGGCCCGATGACACCGAATGGCTGAAGGCCCATGTGCCCTTCATGGGCGAGGTGCTGCTGGGCCACCTGCGCTACGCCACCTTCGGCCGCGACAGCCTGGAGAACTGCCACCCCCGCCGGCGCCTCAACAACTGGATCACGCGCAACCTGGTGGTGGCCGGCAACTTCAACATGACCAATGTGGACGAGCTGTTCAACCTGCTCGTCAGCATCGGCCAGCACCCCAAGGAGCGCAGCGACACCATGACGGTGCTGGAGAAGATCGGTCACTTCCTGGACGTGGAGAACGACCGGCTCGCGCAGATCCACCGCCAGCTGGGCTACAACGACCGGCAGATCACACAGGTGGTCGCCGAGAAACTTGATGTGCGGCAGATCCTGGTGAACAGTGCGCTCGACTTCGATGGCGGATATGCCCTGGCCGGCATGATCGGCCACGGCGATGCCTTCGTGCTGCGCGACCCCAATGGCATCCGGCCCGCCTTCTGGTACGCGGACGCGGACGTGGTGGTGGTGGCCAGCGAACGCCCCGCCATCCAGACGGCCTTCCACGTGCCCACCGAGGCCGTGCACGAGCTCACCCCCGGCCATGCGCTCATCATCCGCAAGGACGGCAGCTACGGGGAGCACCTGGTGCGCGAACCGCGCGAAAAGCGTTCCTGTTCCTTCGAACGCATCTACTTCAGCCGCGGCAGCGACCGCGACGTGTACCGCGAGCGCATCGCCCTGGGCCGCTCCCTCTGCCCGGCCATCCTGGAGGCCGTGGACCACGACCTGGAGCATACCGTGCTCTCCTTCATCCCCAACACGGCCGAGGTGGCGTGCTTCGGCATGGTGCGCGGCCTGGAGGACGAACTGGACCGCATCAAGGCCCGCCGCATACTGGAGCTCGGCCCCACACCCGACCCCGACGCGCTGGCCCGCATCCTCGCCCTGCGCCCCCGCATGGAGAAGGTGGCCATCAAGGACGCCAAGCTGCGCACCTTCATCACGGGCGACGACGCCCGCGACGACCTTGTGGCGCACGTGTACGACATCACCTACGGCACCGTGCGTCCGGGTGTGGACAGCCTGGTGGTGCTCGATGACAGCATCGTGCGCGGCACCACCCTGCGGCAGAGCATCCTGCGCATGCTGGACCGCCTCGGGCCCCGGCGCATCGTGGTGGCCAGCAGCGCCCCGCAGATCCGCTACCCCGATTGCTACGGCATCGACATGGCCAAGCTCGGCGACCTGGTGGCCTTCCAGGCGGCCATCGCCCTGCTGAAGGAGACCAAGCAGGAGAACATCATCGACGATGTGTACGAGCGCTGCATGGCCGACGTGGACAAGCCGCTGGGCGGCATGGTGAACCACGTGAAGGACATTTATCGCCCCTTCACCGCCGACCGCATCAGCGCCAAGATCACCGAGCTGCTCACCCCGCCCGGGATCAACGCCGAGGTGCGCATCCTCTTCCAGACCATCGAGGGCCTGCACGCGGCCTGTCCGGGACATCTGGGCGATTGGTATTTCACGGGCGACTACCCCACACCGGGCGGCGATCGCGTGGCCCTCCGGGCCTTCATCAACTGGCGGCAGGGCAAGAACGTGCGCGCCTACTGAGCGTCACCGGCGTTCGACCCGACCGCGCTTTTCCAGGCGCTGGCGTTCTTCCGCGGGCAGGTCGAGCACGGCGTCGCCATGAAGCACGATGCGCGAGCTGCGGTCCAGCTGCACCCGGGCGCCCGGTTCCAAGCGGAGCGTGGCACCGGGGAGCACGTGCAGTTCACTGGCCCGCAGGAGCTCCAGCGACGCGGAGGAGCGCACCAGCAGTGTCGCTCCCGGGGTCACCACGAAGCGCGTCGGCGCGCTGAACCAGATGCGGCCATCGGCCTCCTCGGGACGGTCCACGCGCGTGGGCGTGCCTGCGCGGTCGAGCAACAGGCGGGCGCCCGCCTCCACGGTGAGGCCCGCACCGCCGCGGCCGCGGAGCGGTGGCAGGACGATGCTGTCGGCGCACCAGCGCACCTCCCGGTCCACCACGTTGTCATCGGTGCGCACGCGCACCGTGGCCGCGCCGTCCGCAGCCTGGGTCAGCAGCTCCACGCGAAGGCCGTTCAGCACCACCAGCCGTGCGTCCGGGGCACCCCCCTTGTGGAGCGCCTTGCCGCCCGCGCTCACCAGGGTCATCAGATTGGCGGTACCGGGGTTGGTGGCCAGGCCGAGCGCACGGTTCCCGTTCATCCGGAAGGCCTGCTCGGGGCGGCCGAAGAACACGGCCTCTGCGGTCACGCGGCCGTCCACGACGCGTGTGCCGGGGATGTAATGCTCGCGGCGGTCGAGCCGGCCGTCGCCATCGCGGTCATACACAGGCAGCTCCAGCTCGTGGCCGCCGCTCAGGGGGTTCGCCGCACGGCTGTTCGCGAAGAAGGGCATGCTCCGGCCTCCATTGAAGGGACAGTCCGTGAGCAGCGTATCGCCGCGCAGCTCCAGGTCGAAGAGGCCGGTGGCGGGCACCGCGCGCAGGTAGTCGGCGTGGCCCTGGTAGATGTCCTTGCCCGCGCGCACCTCATGCGCCACCTGCACCATGGCGAACAGGCCGGGCTCCACCGGTGCGATGCAGCGGTTGTCCGCCTCCCAGTGGAAGCGGTCCGTGGGGCTGCCGTTGCGGGCGTGGCCGAGGTGGTTCTCCAGCCAGAGCCATTGCGGGTGGACACCTTCGGGCAGGTAGGGCAGCCGGATGCGGAGCGCATCGCCGCTGGTCACGAAGTCGCGTAGCACGAACACGCCCGTGTCCCCGACCCCCGGGTCCAGATCACCGTCGGCCCACCGCCCGTCCGGCGTGCGTGCGTTGATGCGGTGCGGAGCGTCATCGGCCCGCCAGCCCAGCCGGTCGCGGTCCCAGCCACTGCACGTGAGCAGCGCACTGCTGGCCGCGCCCATCATGCTGTGGCCACCCTGAAGGGCGATGAAGTGGCTCTGGAAATGCGCAGCGTTACCCCCGCCGCTGTGGAAGTTGTTACCGCCCAGCAGCAGGTGGTTGAACTCGTGCTTCAGGATCTCGAAGGGCAGGGCGTTCATGCCGCCGAAGCGGCTCTGGGTGTCGCTTTCGACGCCGTACAAGGCGCCGCTGCTGCCCGGGTCGGTGCTGCCCTGGCCGTGCGTCAGCCCGCTGTTGCGCAGGATCAGCATCACGTGGTCGTAGCTGTGCGGGCTGTCCGGACCGGCCTCTTTTGCGGCTCCGGGGATCCGGCCGTCCTTCCAGAGGTCGAAGTCCGCCACCGACAGGCGGTGCGCCGTGCGCAGGGCGCCCAGCTTGTTGGCCTCGGCCACGGCGGCCTTGCTCAGGTCGTTGGCGTTGCGCAGCTCGCCGTGCTCGCTCTGGCGAAGGCGCAGCAGCTGGTCCACGTGGTCGCCCAGCACCGTGTACCGGCCCAGGCTGATGTCGTGGTAGTAGCGCGTCACCATCGCCTGGGGCACCGGGCGCGCATGCGGATCGAACACGTCGTCCTTCCACAGTGGCAGCCGGCCCTTCGGCCAGTGCGCCGCCCCGTCGGGCTGCGGGTCGCGTCCCGGATCCTTGTCGTACACCACCTCGGCGAAGAGCACCAGCACGCGCAGGGTGCCGTGCGGTGTCAGGTACCAGCCGTGCTCGCTGCGGATCCCGGTGGTGTCCGCGGATGCGGTGGTCGGCGCCGCGCCCCCGGTCACCGGTGTGCCCTGCGCGTTGCGGGGAACCCCTTGCGCGTGCGCCGCGAACTCCAGGAAGACGACGGTGACCAGGAGGAACGTCCGCATGTCCCGAAGGTAGTGCCTAGGCCTTCGGCGCCTTGTATAGCGGCACGGTACTGCACGGCTCGCCGAACATCAGGCTCTTCACCACGGGAAGCAGCTTGGCGCTCAACTCCACGTAGGCGTTCAGCGGCACGGGCAACTTGCTACAGCCCTTCACCACCACGCGGGCATTGCGGTAGGGCTCCACATCCAACTGCTGCACGAAGCGGGTGAACACGGCGCGTTCCAGCTGGTCGGCATCGCCCTGCGAGACGAAGACCGCGAAGGGCTGCAGGTGGGTTGCTACGAGCATGTACGCCCACGTCGGGATGATCGCGTCGGCGGAACAATGCACGCTCACGAACTTGTCCATGTACTGCGACCAGTCGTGCTCTTTGCAGAAGGCGCGCAGGTCCTCCTCTTTCAACGCGATCTCCTGCCACAGCAGCGGCTTCAGGTCGAAGACCATGCGCTCGCCGGCCGGGTACAGCTCCTCCAGATCGAGGGTGATGATGCCGGAGGAGGCGACTTTGTTGATGATGGGGTCTGACATGGCCTGATCCCAATTGCGGTCAATGACCAAGGGTAAGGCTGGTAGGTCGACCCGATGGGTCGACGCTACAGGTGCCCTGTAGCCAGGTTGTGGCCAACCTGTCAGCCCCATTCGCTTTTATCTGTGCCATCTGCGTCAACTGCGACTGTAATTCCTTGCGTCTTTGCGCCTTTGCGGCCGACCTCACATGAACCCCAGTTCCAATTGCGCCGCCTCGCTCATCATCGTCCGGTCCCACGGCGGCTCGAAGGTGATCTCCACCTTCGCGCCACTGACCCCCTGCACACCGGCCACTTTCTGCTCCACCTCGTTGGGCAGGCTTTCGGCCACGGGGCAGGCGGGGCTGGTCAAGGTCATCTTGATGCCCACGTGCGCTTCGTCACTGATGTTCACCTCGTAGATCAGGCCAAGCTCGTAGATATCGACCGGGATCTCCGGGTCATACACGCTCTTGAGCATGTCGATGACGCGGTCCTCCAGGTGCTGCTTTTCTTCGGGAGTCATGACTTGGAAGAGTATGCGAGGGCGTAGCGTTTCATCTGATCGATCATCGCGCTCAACCCGTTCGCACGGTTCGGGCTCAGGTGCGCGCGCAGGCCGATCTGGTCGATGAACTCCGTGGAGGCGCCGAGGATCTCCTGCGGCGTGCGGTCGTTGTAAACGCGTACCAGTAGCGCCACAATGCCCTTGGTGATCATGGCGTCGCTGTCGGCAGTGAAGTGGACGAGGCCGTCCTTGTGTTCCGCGCTCAGCCATACCCGGCTCTGGCAGCCGCGCACCAGGTTGTCGTCGGTCTTGTGCTCCGGCGCGATCAGCGGCAGGTCCTTGCCCAGCTCGATCAGGTGCTCGTAGCGGTCCTGCCAGTCCGAGAACATGGCGAACTCGTCCACCACTTCTTGTTGGTCTTGGGCGATGGAAGACATGTCGGTCATTCAGCCGGGCTGAACTTGTTTGACGACAGATCGAAGACAACGTTGGCATCACGATCATCAATGCGCCGATGGATAATAACGCGATTGCGATCAAGCCATTCCATGTCGAACACCCCACCCTCGTATGAACCCTTCCCTTCCCCCAGGTCGTAGTCGATGAACCACTTGGTGCCGTTCTTCTCGAAACCAAGACACCATCGCTCAGCAGCCAGGAAGTTTGCTTGGGAATCCCGCCAGTAGTACACCGTTGCCTGAATGCTGCTATCCTGTGAGGCACGAGTCACCCAAACGGAATCTGGAAAGTTCGCCGAAGCTGTAGTTCGAGCTGTGTCTGACTGAGCGCAGCCAATAAGCAGCAAGCTTGCGCACGCTATGAATAGAACACTCTTCATCGCAGCATCTTCACTCCTTTCTTCACCCCAGCCACCAGCGCATCCACCTCGGTGATCGTATTGAAGCAGGCGAAGCTCGCCCGCGTCGTTCCGCTCACACCGAAGCGCTCCATCAGCGGCTGTGTGCAGTGGTGGCCCGTGCGCACGGCGATGCCCTGCTGGTCGAGCAGGGTGCCGAGGTCGTAGTGGTGAACGCCCTCGATGACGAAGCTGATCACGCCCACCTTCTCTGTGGCTGTGCCGATGATGCGCAGGCCATCGATGGTGAGCAGCTCCTTGGTCGCATGCTCCAACAACAGGTGCTCATGCGCGGCCATGGCGATCTTGTCGTAGTCCTCCATCCAGCGGATCGCCTCGCCTAGCCCGATGATGCCCGCGATGTGCGGCGTGCCCGCCTCGAACTTGAAGGGCAGCTTGGCGTAGGTCGTCTTCTCGAAGGTGACCACGTCGATCATCTCGCCGCCACCCTGCCAAGGGGGCATGCGCTCCAGCAGCTCCTCGCGGCCGTAGAGCACACCCGTGCCTGTGGGACCATAGGCCTTGTGCCCGCTGAACGCGTAGAGGTCGCAGCCGAGGTCTTGCACATCCACGTCCAGATGCGCGATCGCTTGCGCGCCATCCACCACGGTGATGATGCCGCGCTTTTTCGCATCGGCGATCAGCTCCTTCACGGGGTTGATCGTGCCCAGTGTGTTGCTCACATGGCTGATCGCAAGTATGCGGGTCTTCTCGGAGAACGGCACTTGCTTCAGGTCCAATTCTCCGCTGTCCGTGATCGGGATCACCTTCAGCGTGGCGCCATGCCGCTCGCAAGCCAGCTGCCAGGGCACGATGTTGCTGTGGTGCTCCATCCCACTGATCAGTACTTCGGGCTTTTCCTCGCTCGCCGAAGCGCTTCGCGAAGGCGAGTTCAGTAGCAACTGCCCCAGGCTGAACGCAGCGAGGTTCAAGCTTGCCGTTGTGCCGCTGGTGAAGATCACCTCGTGGACATGCTTGGCGTTGATGTGCCTGCGGATGATATCCCGAGAAGCCTCCTGGGCCTCGGTGGCCTTCGTGCTCAATGTGTGCACACCGCGGTGCACGTTGGCGTTGATCGTGGCGTAGTACGCGCTCTCGGCCTTGATCACGCGGCGCGGCTTCTGGCTGGTCGCGGCGTTGTCGAAGTACACCAGCGGCTTGCCATGCACCAGTTCCTTCAGGATCGGGAACTGCGCACGGATCTCTACGACGTCGAAGGCGCGTTTCACCGCAGGGGGGGGTGAGGTGCTCATGGAATGCGGTTCACCACAGAGGCACAGAGAGCACAGAGGAATGCGAAAGCGGATTCTTCATTTGTCTTTCTCTGTGTCCTCTGTGCCTCTGTTGTGAAGCATTAAAGCGTTTCCAGTTTTGCGTCGATCAAGTAAGCGAGATGCTTCCGCCAATCCTCGTTCGTGATCCGCTCCAGCACGTCCGTCATGAATGCATGCGACAACATGCGCCGCGCTTCAGCCTCACTCACGCCGCGCGAACGCAGGTAGAACAGGCCCTTCTCGTCCAGGCGACCGATCGTGCATCCGTGGCTGCACTTCACGTCGTCGGCGTAGATCTCCAGCTCGGGCTTGGTGAAGACGCGGGCGTCATCGCCTTGCAGGATGTTCGCGTTGCTCTGATAGGCGCGGGTGCGCTGGGCGTCCTGCTTCACGTACACCTTGCCGTTGAACACGCTGGTGCCTTTGCCGGCCACGATGCCCTTGTAGAGCTCGTCGCTGGTACAGTCCGGAACATCATGACCGATGTACGTGTGGTTGTCGCAGTGCGTGGTGCCGTTGAGCAGGTACACGCCGTTCAGTTCGGCGTGCGCCTCCGGACCGGCCAGCGACACCTTCACCTCATTGCGGATCAGCGCGCCATCCAGTGTCGTGGTGCTGATGCTGAAATGACCTTTCGTGCCGATCGTCACGCCATCGAGACCGATGTGTGAAGGACCATTAGCTTCGTTCTGCAGCAGGTGGATCGTGAGGTTCGCGTTTTCGCCGATCACGCTTTCGCGGATGCCGTTGATGAGGGAGGTGGAGGCATTCCCCTGCGCGATGTGCTCAATGATCACCTCCACATTCGCGCCTTCGTGCAGCATGAACAGATCGCGCGGCTGGATCAGCTGACCGCCATCGGTGGTGATGTGGAGCACGTGGAGCGGCTTGCTCGTCTTCGTGCCTTTCGTGGCGAGGATGATCAGGCCGTCGGTGGGGGCAGCGGTGTTCATCGCCGTGAAGAGGCGATCGCTGATCGGCGCGACCTGTCCGTAATGGGCCTTCACCGGACCGTGCGCCAGGTGGTGCTTCAGGCTGTCGATCACCAGTCCCTTCTGGCCTTTGAGGTCATCGCTCAGGTCCGCGCGGAAGTGGCCGTTCACGAAGACGACGCGAGTGGTGTCGAACGGAAGGCGATCCGGAAGTGTGACGGTCGCATCACCCTTCGGCGTGGTGTACGGTTGATTGAACAGCTTGGCCACGCGGGTGTACTTCCACGCTTCGGTCTTGCTGGTGGGCACAGGCAGTGCGTGCACCAGAGCGAGGGCTTCGGGCGCTCCGGGCCAGGTGCTTCCCTCGAGCAGTGGAAGCACGGTAGCCTTGGGGTCGGTGGCGGTCATCGTGCTCATCACGCGTGCTCCTTCACCCAGTCATAGCCCTTTTCCTCCAGCTCCAGTGCCAGCTCCTTCGGACCGCTCTTGATGATGCGGCCATCCGCCATCACATGTACCACGTCGGGCACGATGTAGTCCAGCAGGCGTTGGTAGTGCGTCACCACCACGAAGGCGTTGTCCTTGGAGCGCAGCTTGTTCACACCGCCGGCCACGATGCGCAGCGCGTCGATGTCGAGGCCGCTATCGGTCTCGTCGAGGATGCCGAGCTTGGGTTCGAGCATCGCCATCTGGAAGATCTCGTTGCGCTTCTTCTCGCCGCCGCTGAAGCCCACGTTGAGGTTGCGGTTCATAAGGTCGGCGTCCATCTCCACGAACTTGGCGCGTTCGCGCACCAGGGCCAGGAAGTCCTTGCCGCCGAGCTCCTCCAGGCCGTTGGCCTTGCGCGTCTCGTTCAGGGCCGTGCGCAGGAAGGTCATGTTGCTCACGCCGGGGATCTCCACCGGGTATTGGAAGGCGAGGAAGATGCCTTTCCAGGCGCGCTCCTCCGGTGCCAGTTCCTGCAGGTCCTCACCGAGGTAGGTCACGGAGCCTCCGGTCACTTCATATTCCTCTCGTCCAGCGAGGACGTTCGCGAGGGTGCTCTTGCCCGATCCGTTGGGGCCCATGATGGCGTGCACTTCGCCGGCCTTCACTTCCAGGTTGAGGCCTTTGAGGATCTCCTTGCCGTCGATGTTGGCGTGGAGGTTGATTATCTTAAGCATGCGGTCTTGTTTAGAACGATTCTAAACTGGGAATGTGGCGCAAAGGTAGGCTGTTGTAGGTGAGCAGCCAAGGTGATCGAAGAACAAGCCGAACTACCCGGCGGTTCAATTGGCCCAACGCCAAGACTTACGCTCAACGCAGCGCTTGTCCATGGGCACAATGTGCGCCACCTATGGGGTCATCTCATATCGGAAGCGCATATCCAACGCTTTCGTATCCAGTGTATCCAGCATCTCCCGCGTTACCCGCAAGGGGTACAAGCTCCTGTTCAGCGGCTTCCGCATCATCTCCAGCCACACCGCCTGGGTGAAGCGCTCGGGCTTGTTGGCCAGCAGGACGGCCCGTGTGGGCGCGTTCCATTCGAGCGCGGTCGCCGAGCTGTCAGTATTCGTCGTGATGGGAGCTTGTGCAAAGGCCGTCAACGGGCAAAGCATCAGCAGGAAGAGCATCAAGCGTGGGTTCATGGCTCAACGATCATAATGCGGGTTGATGCCGAACGCACGCCCCAGCTTATTCGACAATTGTACAACCCTTCCGATCCGTGACCGAGTTCGATCGCATGCATTTGGCTCCAGGGTGCTATTCTCTCTTGGAGTATCATGCGGCCTGATAGGTCGTGTACTTCCAACAGCCCGACCTGGCCAATGGATGGATAGTTCAATGTGAACGCACCAGCGCTTGGGTTGGGAAAGGCCCGCAATGATTCCTGCAAAGCAGCCTCTGCCATACCATTGTTGATCCCCAAACTATCGCACACGCTGCCATCCACTGGCCCCAAGTGGTAGTTGGGGTGGTTGGGTAGCGAGTTGCTGAAGTAGCGCGGAAGGGCGATGCCATGCTGTTCGATGTTGCAGGCCAACCCCGCTGAATCCGGCGAGTGGATCACATGCAGCTTGTCCGTGCTGTTGCCCGTGCCGATGTAGATCTTGCCATCGGGCGCCAGTTGGGCGATATCGAACAACGTGGCGAAAGGCGGCATCGGGGAATAGGTGCTGTCCCATTCGGCAATTTGTAATTCCGACGCAGCCAGATCCGGTGCCTCGGTATCGTACTGGTACACGTTGAACACATCGGTGATGTACAGGAACCGACCGTTCGGTGAAAAGGCGGCTCCTACTCCTAATTCGCCATCTGTGTAGGTGACCGATGACGGGGCTGAGAACAACCCCGTGCATCGGTCGAACTCAAACAACTCCAGACCAATATCCCGCCAGTAATAGGCGAATTTGCTGCCATCGGGCGAGAAACATACTTGCCCAGTAGCCCAGATACTGAGATCGCCAATGGACTGGGTGCCGTCCAAGTTGATGCCTGCTGGGGTGATCAAGTAGCGATAGAAGGTATTGGTGTTCAACTTACGGCAGAAGGCCCACCAATCGCGGCCGTTCGCATGCCGTACCGCTGTCAAGTGCCCCAGGCTGATCTCATCGTCGAGGATCGAAACGTTCTTGCTCACCACAGCACCCAAGCCCCCATCCAGACTCATGTCAACGGTCGTGAGAAGCAGGTGCTCCGCATTGATGTCCACGCTATTGTCGATGGTCATGTGGAGCAGATAGTAGATGTCTGGATGGTCTGGTCTGGGCAGCAGGAGTACACCTTGGGAGATCAGCAGACCGTATGGGCTGTTGTCAGCGTAGTTGCCAGGATTCAGTCCATCGCCGTTCAGCACAACGGCGCCCAGAGAATTAGCAACCATCCGCCCATTTGTGCTAAAGAGCAAGGTGCCATCGGGGCCAGACATATTGCTTGAAGTGCGTTGAAAATCGGCATCCCGTGACACAGTCGTGATCAACAAACTTCCACTTTGGAAATTGAGGTCCACGCCACCTGAAGGTGGGGGCGCCCAGCTGGCGTATCCACCGTTCCACAAGTTCGTTAAGCCTTGTCCCGCGCTGGTGGCCGGGTCGAAAAGAACTGAAAACGAAAGCGCCGCATGAACGGCCTTCCTGGTATTCACGCGGCGCTTCAAGTTGTGGAAGAACATCATCGAACGATCGTGAGCTTTCCGACACCAATGATGCCCGATGGCCCACGCACCTGATAGTGGTACAAGGCTGGTGCCAGCGAGGCTGTGCTGAACGCCAATCGGGGCATCTCGATCGGGACAACCTGACGCATCACCACGGCTCCCACGGCATCGTACACAACGAAGCTTCCGGGCTCGTCCAGTTCATGGTCGAGCACCAAGGTGGCCTCGTCAACGGCGGGGTTAGGCACCACGGTGACCGCATTGATCGGCAGAGTGGCCAGGCTCTTCACGATGATACCGTGTTGGAGACAGAGTGCTTGGTCATCGAAGTCGTAGCTGTCGTCAATGAGCCAATACAGCGATCGCGCCTTGAACACCGCATTGCCTCCCACCATGGGGCATTGGTTCGCGATCGCGAACAGGTCATCGGCTTGGGTGGTCGTGAAACTGTCCACATCCTTGCCGACGGTGGCGAGGTACACTTCGTTCACCGCCTTCTCGTTGGTTTCGATCAATTCCGAGGTGGTGATGCTGGCGTTCGCCGTCTTCACCCCTTCGGCGGTCAGCACTTTCGTGGTGCTGGCCAGTTGCAAGGCGGAGGCGTTCCAGGCGGCTAGGCTGTTGATGCTCTGCCGGTAACCGCTCAGGCCAACAAGGATGCCTTGCCGTTGCGCCGGCGTGAGCGTGCTGTCGCCCAGTTGCTCCATGCCGTCCTTCACAAGGCTCATCAACGCATCGATCTGCACCTGGTTGGCTTGCAGTTGGGCCACCACGCTGCTGTCCAGGTCGTATAACGCGAGATGGTCGTCCGCGATCGCTTTGAAAGCCGCCGTGGTGCTGCCTTGCAGCGCGGTGTAGAAGGCATCCAGTTCGGGCAGGCTGTCTAGGAGGGCGGGACTGTCGTCCAGCTTCTTGTAAAGATCAGCTGAGAGCATCCATTTAGTCTCTTCGGTGTAGGGGTTGTTCTCCAAGCTGTCACTGGCGATCTTCTCGTCCAATTCGCGGATGCAGTCCTTGCAACGTTCGCCACCGAACTGGCTGCAATAGTGCATTCCGTGGTGGTCCGCGCAATCGTAGTTCGGACCCGGATCGTAGGCGAACCAACTTGGAGGCGACCATGATGGTGGGGTCGTAGTGCCGATTCCAATGAGCGCAGGGTTGTAGAGGAACTGGTAGTTTATCGCCTGCCAATTACTCACCTCATACCACGCCCCCCATACCGGCGTTATGGCGCTTGGGTCCCAGAGGTTTCCCTTCAAGGTTTGTGCATCGATGATGGCCGTTGCGTCCAGGTGTAGCGGCCAGTTGTGGTTGTGGAATTGGTTGCCACGCACATCGGTGTTGTAGGCCACGCCGTTGAACAGGATGCCGTTGGCCGTGCGGTCCATCTCGTTGCAGCTGATCAGCGGCTCGCGGCCCATCACGTTGCGGATGGCGGCCTGCGCATCCACCGGGTAGGCATTGTCACTGCTGCTCACCGTATTGCAGCTCACCTCCGTGGCCCGGCAGCCGTTCAGCCAGATGCCGGTCCTGTTGAATGCGTTGTTGACCAGGCTCAGGTCGTTCTCCGCCACGATCCAGCGGTCCGCCGCGAAAAGGCCGATGCCGAAGCGAGAGGCGTATTGCGGCAGGAAGTGGATGGTGTTGTTCTGGATGCGCGAGTCGGGGGCCACGTAGTTCCCCTCGGTCACTCGGATGGCTGTCCAGCCTTTGCATGCCGTACAACTCGGGTCATTGCCGAAAGTGATGTCGTTGCCTTCGACCAAGATATGCGCCGCACCGTCGTTGGCCCGTAGTTCGATGCCATTGTAGCGGGTGTGTACCTGGTTCTCCAGGATATCCACTTCGCGGTACCCGCTGCGGTCCACGCGGTATGCGGTGCCCATATCCATCATACGGTTGTCCGTGCTGCGCACGTTCATGTATTCGGTGTAGATACCCCAGCGGCAACCGTTGAAGCTGGGCAGGCTGCTGTTCATGCCATAGCCTTGTTGCTTCAAGGTGTTCCAACCCAAGAGGCCGTTCGCGTAGATGCCCGATCCGTTACCGGTGTACGCGTAGGTGGCATCCGGCTGGATGTTCAGCATCTGGCACTCGGCCACGGTCAGGTCGCTGCTGTGGCCCACGATGCCGTTGCTCAGGCTGTGGATCAGGTTGTTGCCGCCGGTGAAGTCCAGCGAGGTATTGTGGACATCCACCGCTGCGAAGCCCTGGCTGCCGACCGCCGAGGCCTGCCCTTGATACGGCTGTGGCATGGGGCCCGCGCTGTAAAAGGTGCTGTTGCTCACCCAGCAGGCCACGTTGTTGTAAGTGCCGCCTACATCCGGTATGCCGATGCCCACACGGTTGTTGTGGAACTGGGTCTCATCCACCCAGATCACCGAGCCGTCCAACGCGGCGACCGTGCTTTCCGCATCGTCCATGTATGAGCCACGGATCCGCACCGTTGAACCATTCTCCGCCGTGATCGACTTCCACATCACGCCGTTGCAGGCCGTGAAGGAACTGTTCTCGATGTCGAGGGTCCAGCCGCCCTGCACGATGATCTCTGCGCCGGGTTCCATGAACACTTGGCAGTTCTGGAAGAGCACATCGTCGTCCACGAAGAACTGACCTTGAATGTCGACCGTTCCGGAGAAGACAGTGCCCACCGTGCTGGCCAGCGAGCCGTCGGGGATCACCGTGTTGGCTTGGCAGCAGGGTTCCACGGTTACTTGTTGCGTACTTGATGCAGCTACTCCGTTCAGAACCACTGTATGGGTGATGGTGTAGGTGCCAGGTGGGGCAGGGACGATCGGCGGGTTCACCGGCCAGCCTTGGTTGTCGGTGATGGTTGAGAAGTAGTTGTAGGTGTAGGTGGGCGCACCGTTGATAGGCGTAGTGCGGTTGTCGCCCCAGGTCCAGCTATGCACGGCTGCAGGATCGGTGAGGGCGCCGGTCACGCTCACTTCCCCCGTGCAGAGGACCTGGTCAATGGTAAAGGAAGCGTCAGGCATGAGAAGACCCGGGCAGCCATTATACTGGATCAGGTAAGCTTGGGTCCAAAGCTCCACGGGCGTACCATTCGTAGTGATAGTGACATTGTTCCATCCTAGCCCGCCGCCCACCGTTGTCGTGCTTGCCCATGTCCAATCTGCATTGATGCCGGGTGGCACGCCGCCTGTGCCGACCGTGAAATCGATGCAGAAGAACTCATAGGTCGGCGGGGCGATATCGATCGGTACAGTAAAGTCGACTGTGACGAGTACGGCCAAGTAACCCGGAGGCCAGCCACCAGTGGTTTGTGGTGAGCCGATGTTCGCGCTGAGGATCGGCAGTGCGCTGGTGATCGTGGGGGAGGTCAGCGCACCGGGAGGGGGAGGTACGAGGTGATCCGGGTAGATGATGTAGTAGCTGACCTGAGTAACGGTGGGTATCACGGTATGCACCCCCAAGCACATATCCACCACGCTGCCCGGATCGCAACCCCCGTTGCCATAAACTATCATAGGACAACCTTCCAGGATATCTGTTTGCACACAGGCTTGTACGTCATCGCCAGTACCCACGGGATCCAAGGTCACGCAGTTCTGATCGGGACCTATGGTGGTGAAGTAGCCGTTGATCACATACGTCTCGCAACCGCCAGCCGGCAGCGTGACAGAGACGTTCGGCCAGCTCAACGATGGGGTGGACCCCGTCATGACGAAGCCTGCCGGGAACTGTTCAGTGAGCGTGACGGCCTCCGCGTTGGCCGTTGTGTTGCACGCCTCGATGGTGAAAAAGACCGGCGCGTAGGCGTAGGTGGGCATGGGCGCCACGGTCTTGGTGAGGGTGAAAGGGTCGCCGCAGGGAGCGGAGCCGACGGTGAAGGTCTCTGTGAACGAAGCGCAACCCAATTCAGTGTCCGTGATCGTAACGGTGTAAGTGCCTGCGGCCAAGTTGCTGTTTGTGCCGGTGGTGGCGCCATTGTTCCACAGAATCGAATAGCTGCCGGGGTAGTAGTGGATATCGAGCGCAATAGAGCCTGTGGCTTGGCCGATGCAGGAGGGAAGGATCGTGGCGTCGGCGGTTATCTGGGGACGAATGACCAAATCGTCGATGGCTAAAAAGGAAGTGGATGTGGTGACCGGAGACCTTGCCACCAAGAAGTTGGACTGAAAGGCTGCGCCGTATGTGAAATTCTCGATGACCAACCCCCAAGTCGTTGAAACAGGAGCT
Source organism: Flavobacteriales bacterium (assembly GCA_016713875.1). NCBI lineage: Bacteria > Pseudomonadati > Bacteroidota > Flavobacteriia > Flavobacteriales > Flavobacteriales bacterium. The sequence goes on along the minus strand of JADJOI010000003.1, from coordinate 2,802,923 downwards.
GGCGGATGTGGTATCAGCGTTGGAGCTGGCGCTCCGCCGCATGGGTTTGGCAGTGTGAATGAGGTGACGCCCTGTGTCGGATTGCACGGTCGATCCTGGAAACCGTAGAACTGCCAATCACCAGAACAAGACCCACCATTCTTCGCTTGGTACTCCAAGGAATATGTATAGCCGGGCACCAAAGGTTTGCACAGTTCGAACAACATGCCCTCGCGGCCCAAGTTGCCTGGCAGTGTGTTGCATACCACTTCGCCATAACGAATGTTGGTCGGCGCACCGTTCCATGAAGGGGGATATGCCTCCGCAGGGTTTACGCAATGTCCAAATGCTGGAATGGGGAATGTCAGGCTATTAAAATTGTACCAACCAGGTGGTCGTAGCCCGATCGTGGAAAGGGGGAACCCATTGGGTTCAAACGCAAACAGATCTGGGGAGTTATCAGCACCCTGGTTGTAAGAATCGTGAGGTGCGATATTTCCATTTCTGAATGCAACGCTCTCAAAACCGCCACCATTCACAATGTTGCAATCCGCCACATCACAGGCAGACGCTGGCCAAATGTGAATGAACACATGCGTGATGTTGCCAGTGCGCCCGTCAACAAAGTTCTTCGGCCGATAGCTCGCCCGGCCCCAGCCAACGAATCCTGGATCCGCAACGAAGGTGAAGCGCGGATTCGGGTCCGGGAAGTTGAACTGCGCTGTGATCGTGCCTCCTTCGATCGCCTCCAAGCAGTCGAACCCCAACGGCTCGCCGGACCCGGTTGCCATGTCCTCATCATTGTCGAGGAAGTTGTCGATCGTGATGGTCCCGCCTTGTGGGATCTTGTAGTAGTCGCGCGTAATGTGATCGATCCAAATGTCATCAACCCCAGCCAATCGTGATCCGCATGGCGCGCGAGTATCCACCGTGCCATCCCATCCTGAACCCGAAACGCCATATTGCACGTTCGTGCGGTAATCGATCGCGCAAAGCACATCGACCTCCGGTTGGAGAGGTATCCTCGACTGCCCAGCTGGATTGTTCACGTTCGGATGCATCAGGAAGGGCACACCGCCATTGCACGTGCCATCGAAGTGGCTCAGGCTGCTTCCAGGTTCAAAGGTGGCAGGTGCGTAGATCGGGGTTCCGACTACCTCCGTCGTGCAGTTGCCAGGGGTCGTATTGAAGGAGCCGGAGAGATTACTCGTCCACGAGGTGCCATCACAAAGCACCGGGTCGATCACAAGATCAGAACCGCTCTGCGATACATGAGTGTCGAACCGGAATACGTATTCTGAGCCGCCAAAGACGCAATCGAGGTTCGCGTCCATCCCAGAAGCAAAGCCCAGCATGTGCATGGCCTCGTGCGCCAGCACCGTGTAGAGGTCATACTGCCCGACTGGCACAGGAAGGGTTGGGCCCAGGAACCATGGGTTGGGCGCGTTCCAGTTCACGACCACGAAGCCGTGAGCAAGGGCCTGAGGGGTGTTGATGACTTTGAATCGACGCGTGCAGAACCATGCGTCAAACCCACCATTGATGGTGTTCCAAACTTGCCCATCCAATACACCGTTCATCAACGAGACCGGCCTGTAGTCGTCGTGGATACTGTGAAGGTTTGGTTCGTCTTGCGGGGTATCCAACCAACTGAAGTACGCCGATGCCGCAGCAAGTGCATTCGGTGGTGGTGGCGGAAGGAGCGCGGTGAAATCCCTGAACTGGATGTTCACGAATGCTCCTGGGTTAGGGGCGTTGGTGTACGGGTCGTCCGCAGCGACCAATAGCGCCGATAGATCGGAGAACACTTGGCACGCAACAGCCTGCCGGGCTGGCGTGAATCCGGGATCTTGTGAAAAGTCAAGGTTGAAAATGCCCGCTGTGGTGCAGCCACCACCACCCATAAAGGACAGGGTCGGGTCCGCCATGATCAACTGGTCCGCTGTGAACCGCCTGCCAAAACGATCGAAGGCAAAGAAACTGGTGTCACCGGGCTGAGCTTGGATCGCAGGTGCGATGCTACAAAACAAGGCCACTGTGATGAGTTTCTTGGGGAAGGCGTTCATGTGGTGTGGATCAAGGAGTGATTGGAACGAGAGTTCTATGGACCATCCGTAACGATCCATCCGGTTTGGTAATGATCAACAGACAGAGCGGGGAGGAGATGGATCCAGAAGAGAGCAAGCGCTGTCTTCCAACAGTGATGTTCGAGCTGAACAAGACCCTTCCCAGCGCGTCCATCAGTACAACCCGTCCAGCTAACGCTTGGTCTCGAACAGTGCAGTACAGCCAGCCATCATCCCAAGCGAGATCCACCACTTCACTCAATGAATTGGACGACAGCCCAGTGGAACCATTGAATTGCACGAAAGCGGTATCGTGCAGTTGGCAGTTGTTGGCATCACCGATCACGTAGGGATAGCTTCCGGTCAACAGGCCAACGCGCAGAAAGTCAGTATTGCCATCGTCCCATAGGATGTTGAATGCCCCATTCCCAGCTACTACGGTCACCTGCACCTGTCCATCGGCAGTGAACGCATCACTGGCGGAGACGATGTTCATCGCATGATCCAAGCAAAGGACAGGCGTTGGCGTGGTAGTACCATAGGTGATCGGGCCCGTTCCCCATTCCTCCCTGTAACACAACTCATATCGCGCACTGGAACTTACCGATGTGCTCGCTACCTGCAAGTAGAGGGTGTCGATACCCGGATGATACGCGCCAGGACGTGACCGTTGTATCGTCTCGCCTGGAAGCAAGGTGGAGCAATCCAGCGGTATCAGATATGCGCAGTCGTAGCCCTGCCACCAACTCAACTGAAGAGAATCCTGTGCCGTGCATGTGTAGTCCACAGAATGGTTGCTGGATAGCAAGAACCTGTACCAACGATCGTTGGCGGGCACATTTGGTACCGCCGAATAACCGAAACACGGTCCAGGATGGGACGGGTAAGGGAAATTGGGAACAGCGAGATCCGTGGAATCAACCACCAATTGCGCAGGAGAACCTGAGACATAGCATGATGGGCTGAAAATGATGAGATCCAGATCCTGCGCACTAGGGCACGAATCATTCACCACCTGTGCCTGCACCTGCCCCGCCAGCAGCAAGCAGCCCCATACCACCAATCCGTCAATCTTCATGGCACTACAATGGATACCATCGTTAACCGCACAAGCCAACAGCACGCAGAGATACCCCCCCCCTTCCGGAATACCAAATCCGGTTGATAACTTCTTGTCGAACCAGCGTGAGCCGGCGAAGCGGCAGCTTGCCGAAGGTGAAGCGCAGGCATGGCGCGAGCGAGGAGGCGACCGAAGGAAGCCACCGGAGCCGCAGCCATACCCGCTGAACCAAGGCAACTACAGCGCAGCACGCGACCCCGGCCGCATTTGGGACGGGGGCACGCCCAACTCCCTATCCTACAGATCCTTCAAGGCTTACCGCCAAGAGCTTCTGCGCTTCGACCGCGAACTCCATGGGAAGCTGATTCAGGACTTCCTTGCAATAGCCGTTTACTATCAGCGAGACCGCCTTCTCCGTCTCGATGCCCCGCTGGTTGAGGTAGAAGATCTGGTCCTCGCCGATCTTGCTCGTGGTGGCCTCGTGCTCCACCATCGCGCTCTGGTTCTCGCTTTCGATGTAAGGGAAGGTGTGCGCACCACAGCGGTCGCCGAGCAGCAGTGAATCGCACTGGCTGAAGTTGCGCGCGCCCTTCGCGCCCCGGCCGATCTTCACCAGGCCCCTGTAGCTGTTGTTGCTGAGGCCGGCGCTGATGCCCTTGCTGATGATCGTGCTTTTCGTGCCCTTGCCGATGTGGACCATCTTGGTGCCGGTGTCGGCCTGCTGGCGGTTGTTGGTCACTGCCACGCTGTAGAACTCGCCGATGCTATTGTCGCCCTTCAGCACGCAGCTGGGATACTTCCAGGTGATGGCGCTGCCGGTCTCCACCTGCGTCCAGCTGATCTTGCTGCGCTCGCCCAGGCAGAGGCCGCGCTTGGTGACGAAGTTGTAGATGCCGCCCTTGCCCTCCTTGTCGCCGGGGTACCAGTTCTGGACGGTGCTGTACTTGATCTCCGCGTCCTTCAAGGCCACCAGTTCCACCACGGCGGCGTGCAGTTGGTGCTCGTCGCGGATCGGTGCGGTGCAGCCTTCGAGGTAGCTCACGTACGCGCCCTCATCGGCGATCAGCAAGGTGCGCTCGAACTGGCCGGTCATGGCCTCGTTGATGCGGAAGTAGGTGCTGAGCTCCATGGGACAGCGCACGCCCGGCGGGATGTAGCAAAAGCTGCCGTCGCTGAAGACCGCGCTGTTGAGCGCAGCGAAGTAGTTGTCTGTACGCGGCACCACACTGCCGAGGTACTTCTTGATCAGGTCGGGGTGCTCCTGCACAGCATCGCTGAAGCTGCAGAAGATGATGCCCTTCTCCTTCAGTGTTTCGCGGAAGGTGGTCTTCACGCTCACGCTATCGAACACCACATCCACCGCCACGCCCACCAACCGCTTCTGCTCTTCGAGCGAAATGCCCAGCTTCTCGAAGGTCTTCACCAGCTCGGGGTCGGCCTCGTCGAGGCTGTTGAGCTGCGGCTTCTTCTTCGGCGCGCTGTAGTAGTAAGCGTTCTGGTAGTCGATCTTGGGGTAGTGCACATGCGCCCATTCGGGTTCCTCCATCTTCAGCCACAGGCGGTAGGCTTCGAGCCTCCACTCCAGCATCCACTCCGGCTCGTTCTTCTTCGCGCTGATGAAGCGCACGATGTCCTCGTTCAGGCCCTTGGGCGCCTTCTCGCTCTCGATGTCCGTGACGAAACCGTAGGCGTATTCCTTTTCGGTGACCTCGCGGAGGATATCGTCGGTGTCCTGTGCCATGAATGATTCACCACAGAGGCACGGAGGACACAGAGAATGCGAATTCCCTATTCGATCGTGCTGCTCGTGTGGACTTTGTCATTTGGATTTCCTCTGTGCTCTCTGTGCCTCTGTGGTGAACTCAGATCGAGAAACTCTCCCCGCACCCACAGGTCCGGCTGGCGTTGGGGTTCACGAATTGGAAGCCCTTGCCGTTGAGGCCACCGCTGAAATCGAGGGTGGTGCCCAACAGGTAGAGGAGGCTCTTCTTATCCACCACCACCTTCACGCCGTTGTCCTCGAAGACCTTGTCGCCCTCCTTCATCTGGTCATCGAAGATCAGATCGTACATCAGGCCGCTGCAGCCACCGCCCTTCACGCCCACGCGCACGAAGTGGTTGGGGCCGCGGCCTTCCATGCTGAGGAGCTTGGTGACTTCGGCCTTGGCGGGTTCGGAGACCTTGATCATGATTGAGTCTTATTTAGATTGAGTCTAAACAAGTTGCAGAGCAAAGGTAGATCGGCCTTTGCGCTTGGCAAAGGGCCCAAAGGGAACATTCCGACGGCACCGCAGGTTCGCGGGTACTTTTGGGGCCCGTACCGCACCCATGAGCGACACCACCACCCGCACCGAGCTCTCCGCCCTGGGCGAATTCGGCCTCATCGACCGCCTGGCCTCCCGGGTGCAGCTCACGCAGCCTTCGTCCGTGAAGGGTATCGGCGATGATGCTGCGGTGATCGACCCATCAGGGCTGCATCAAGTGGTGACCACCGACATGCTGGTGGAGGGGGTGCACTTCGATCTGGCCTACATGCCGCTGAAGCACTTAGGCTACAAGGCCATCGTGGTGAACCTGAGCGACGTGTATGCCATGAACGCGGAGCCGAGGCAGGTGACCGTGGCGCTGGCGCTTAGCAACCGCTTCCCGGTGGAGGCTGTTGATGAGCTGTATGAAGGCATGCTGATGGCTTGCCGGCAGTACGGCGTTGACCTGGTGGGCGGCGACACCTCCAGCAGCCGAAGCGGACTGGTGATCGCGGTGACGGCCATCGGCGCCGCACTTCCTGAAGAACTGGTGTACCGTAGCGGTGCCGGCGAGCACGACCTGCTGGTGGTGAGCGGCGATCTCGGCGGCGCCTACATGGGCTTGCAGGTGCTGGAGCGGGAGAAGGCGGTGTTCACGGAGACCGGTGCCCAACCCGATCTCGCCGGCCATGACTACATCCTGGAGCGCCAATTGAAGCCCGAGGCCCGCAAGGACATCGTCGCACTGCTCAAGCAGCTCGGCGTGAAACCCACGGCCATGATCGATATCAGCGACGGGCTGGCGAGCGAGGCCCTGCACATCGCCCGGAGCTCCGGGGTGGGCGTCCGCATCTACGATGAGAAGCTGCCGATCGACCCGGCGACCTACAACACGGCCCGCGACTTCAACCTCGATCCCACCTTGTGCGCGCTCAGCGGCGGCGAGGACTACGAGCTGCTCTTCACCATCCGCCAGGCCGACTTCGAGGCCATCAAGGGCAACCCGAACCTCACCGTGGTGGGACACATGACCGATGCCACCAGCGGCTATCGCCTGGTGGACAAGCAGGGTGGAGAGCACGAGCTCACGGCCCAGGGCTGGGATGCCTTTTTGAAGAAGGACTAGCTCACTCCTTCACCACGCGCACCACGCTGCGCCCTGCACCGCTGCGTACCTCCACGGCGTAAAGTCCTGCCGGCCAATCCTGCCCCAGGCCCGTGCGGTAGGATCCGTTGTGCACCAGGCGGCCGTTCGCATCGAAGACACGCACCACGCTTTGCCCGCTGGGCTTTGGTGAAAGGGCGAACGCGTCGGTGAAGGGCGAGGGGTGTGCGGTGATCTCCCTGGTCCCGTTCAGATCCGGTACACCGGTGGATGTGTTGCTGATGCGGCCCAGGATGCAGGACTGTGCGCCACTTGATCCCGCTTGGTGGGGCGGAAAACCGAACACATCGTGCGTATGGTCGCTGAAGTAGAGGGTGCCGTTCGTGGTGCCAGTGATCGTTTGCGTGGTCAGTGTTCCCGTGGACTGACTGTTGGCGACCCATTGCGGAAGGCCGTTGGCGTCGAAGGCCACGATGGTCTGTGCATGCAGGCCCAGGCTGATGGCATCGCTCACCACGCCATTGCCCCAGTCCACCTGTCCGCGCACGGACCCTGTGAGGTATGGGTTACCAGCGCCGTCCACGGCCAGACAGCCACGCACACCGGCTTCCACGTCGCCGGTGATGGGACCGCCTGCCGTATCGCTCTCCACGGTCCAGAGGAACTGGCCGGTACTGTCCGCTTTGGCCAGGAACATCGCCGAGACCCATTCGGCACCGTTCACCGGAAGACCGCCCCAAACGGTTGCGTCCAGGATGCTGCCGGCGACATAGGCGTGCCCGAAGGCATCGGCCTCCACCACGGGGAACTGGAAGGTGACATCGTGTGCGAACTGCACCCAGTCACCAGCGCCATCGGGCTTGAAGCGGCACAGGAACATGAGGTAGGGCTCGTTGATGGGCAATGTCGGGGTGAGGCCACCGAACGCGAACCCGCCGTTGTCGGTACCCCCGCTCACATACAGGCCGCCCCACGGGTCGAAGCTCATGCCGCCGATGGTCTTGCCCCCGTCGATCAGGCGCTGCTCCGCATCGTTGCCCGCAGCGTCCACCCGGTTGATGCGGGTCAGGATGAAATCGCTGGTGGCGTACCAGAGGTCGCCGTTCGGGTCGATCGCCAGGGCGGCCATCATGGTGGCGTCCGGCTGGTCGACCGAGATGTTCCGCTTCCAGATCAGCATGCCGGAGGGGTCGAACTTCATCAGGAAGAGGTCCACATCAAGACCGGTTCCCGTATGCCCGAGGATGGACCCATCACACAAAGCCATATCATCCATGAACCGCCCCGCCACGTACACGTTGCCCCCGTCATCGACCGCGCCGCGGTCAGCCGTGGCGTTGGGGAACAGCCCACAGGACCAGAGCGGCTGCCCGATGCCGGGGTCCAGCCCATGCACCACCACACTGCCGAACACGTCCATGCCGAAGCTCTGCACCGCTCCATCGAGGCGCGCGGTCATCAGTTGACCGCCGGGTGAGGAGGCGAGCACGTGCCGGGGCATGCTCGGGTTCAGGTTCCAGTTCACCGGCCAGCTCACGAGCCAGTCCGGCTGTTGGGCCGATGCGGATAGGGCGAGGAGTGCGGCCTGGAGGCCGAGGATGGACGGTGCTCTCATGGGTACGGGATCCATTGGATGACCGGCAAGCCTGTATGAAGGTTGCCCATGCATATGGGACCCGTACGCCCAGGCTCGCGGATCTGGAGCAAGGGCGGATGCGCCGGTGGCGCTCCGGCATCAGGCCGCCTTGTTCTTCTCCCGTGCGCGCTCCCGCACGAGCCCACCATAGGCCTTCCCCGTCAGATGGCTCTCCGCCCAGGTCAACGGGTCCAGATGCTCGAAGGCAGGCTGTTCCAACGGCTCGCCTGCGAGCTGCGCGAGATCGTCGTGAAAGCGCTGGAAGGCCGCGCGTTGGTGACGTGGTTCCAACGGCTTGAGCAGGTCGCGGACCAGGCGTAGGAAGACCTGTTCGAACCGATGGGTGCGTGCACGGCCTTTCAGGTAACGCTCCGTGTTCCGCAGGGCATAGGGAAGCAGCTCCTTGTCATCGGTCTCCAGCCGGAGCATCAGCTCGAGCAACCGCGCATAGGACACGATGCCACCTTGGTCCTGGTGGGTCTCGTTCAGCAGGCGATGGCACCACCGCAGGGCCTCCGTCGGGCGGCCTCCTCCGAAGTGGGCGACGGCCACCTGGAACATGCACCCGGCGCGCCGCAACGCCCCCAGCGCCTCACCGTGCCGCTCCAGACCGCGCTCCACGGTGGGAACCATCGCGAGTGCGTGCTCGAACTCCCCGCTGGCGCAATGGATGCTGAGCTCCAGGGAGGTTCCCGTGGCGAAGAGCTTCATCTCCAGATCCTCGGTCTCCGGCATGCGCCAGGCGGCGGGGGCCAGGCGATAGGCGCGGAGGTGCTCATTTGCCTCGTCGAAGCGTCCGATGCGCGTGCAGACGTACGCCAGGTTGCTCAAGACCGCCAGCAAACGGCAGGGTTCGTCGATAAAGGTGTGCCGCTCGGCCTCGAGCAGGTCCCGGTTCGCAAGGAGGTGTGCGCGGCTGGCCTCAAGGTCGCCGGTGGCGAAGCCGGCCACGGCCTCCAGATGGTGGTGCAGGTAGCGTGCCTGGGCCGAGCCATGGGCATCCACCAGCGGACGGCCCGGACGCGCCATGATCGCCCGCACCCGCTCCACTTGCGCCGTGCTCCGGGCCTGACCTTCCCCATAAAGCGTCAGATACACTTCGCTTTTCAGGTCCCACAGCGCGTCGAGCTCCGTCATCCGTGCAAGCAGCCGTGCGGCCCGCTGGCGCTGGTCATCGAGCGTGGCCGCGGTCACGCCTTGGTAGTGCGTCCGCTCAAGCAGGCGGCGCTGCCACACGTGGACCTCGGCGAGGACGTGGAACTTCTCATGCTTGGCGGCAAGGCGCTCCACACCTGCCAGGTGCCGTTCAGCATCCACGTACAGCGCACGCTGGTAAAGGACCTCCACCTCGTGCATGCGGCGGCGGAGCCTGGCGTCCACGGAGGAATGGGCGTGATAGGCCGAGAGGCTCTCCAGGATGGTGTTGTGCAGGCGCTGCTTGGCGATGGCGAAGCGCGCAGTGAACCCGCGCCCCTTGAATCGCCGCAAGAGCGCCTCCTCATCGTATTCCTCCATCGCGGCGATGGCGCTGAACAGGAGCAGATGGTTGCTCTGCCCCTGGATCAGGTGCCGCCCCGCATAGAGCTTGAAGTACCGCTTCTCGGCCGCGTCCATGGAGCGGATCAGCCGGTGGACCTGATCGGATGCTTTCCTGGACATGGTGATGGGGGTGAACAATGGAAAGCTAGAGGGCATCCATCGCCCAGGGTGCCCGGCCGCGAGGAACGGCCTGCCTGCTTCGGGCACCGGCAGTATCGGCCCGGAACGACAACGCCCTGGACCAGGCCAGGGCGTCGATCATTCGCGGTCCGAACGGTCAGTTGCCGGTCGTTCCGTTGTTCTTCTTCTTGTTCCGCTCGCCATCGGCATCCTCATCCCCGTCATCGGAGATGTCGCCGTCATCCCCTCCGCCACCCTGTTCGTCCAGATCACCGGACCGAACGATGGCGCCCTGACCTTCAGGCTCTCCTTTTCCCGCCGCAGCGGCTCCGGCCATGCTGCCGCTCGGCTCCTCCTGCATGCGCTTGTCCTCGCCCTGGGTGAGTTGGCCCGTGGGCATGACCTGCTCCTTGGTGCACGCGGCGAGCGCAACGACCATCAACAGGCAGGCGATGAGGTTCCGGACCATCAGGTTCCAAAGATAGGGTGCCCAGGACCCGATCGCAAATCGGTTTCGGGACGGGGTGATGGACCGTTGCCGGGCAGGTCGATCGTGACCTGGGTGCCGTGGACCTTACCATCAGGCCCCTGCACCTGCTCGGGTCCCGTGATCCGGATGTCGGTCACCTGCAGGTTCCGCAGCACATCGGCCCGCCCCTTGGTGATCTCGATCCCCCTGGAGATGTGGTCCCCGTCCTGTTTGCGGGCCTTGCTCTGCTCGATGCCCAGCCCGTCGTCCGCGATCGTGACCCGTACACGGCCGGGCCCGCCCGGCGAAACCCGGATGGTGACCTGGCCCTGGCGCTCGGTGGGCAGGATGCCGTGCCAGATGCTGTTCTCCACGTAGGGCTGCAACATCATGGCCGGCAGCCGAACGTGGAGCGTGTCCACCCCGGGCTCCACCGTCAGCACATAGCGGAACCGGTCCTTGAAGCGCATGTGCTCCAGAACGAGATACAGCTCCAGCCGTTCGAGCTCCTCGGCCAGACTGGTGGTATCGCTCTGGCTGGCGTCCAGGTTCTTGCGGATGAGCTTGGCGAAGCTCGTGAGGTAGCGGTTGGCCGTGGCCCGGTCCTGCTTGTTGATGTGATACTGGATGCTGTTGAGGGCGTTGAAGATGAAGTGCCGGTTCATGTTCGCGTTCAGCGCCTGCTGTTCAAGTTGGAGCATCCGCGAGCGCAGCATCAACTGGCGGGTGCGTTCCTGGCGACGGCGCTGCAATGACCGGTACCGGGCCACACCGCCCACCGAACCGATCACCACGGCCCCGGTGAGCGCGAAGAACCACCAACGGGCCCAGAACGGGGGTTGTACATCGAAGGCATATTCCTTCGGCGCGCTCCACAGGCCATTGCGCCCCTTGGCCATCACCTGGAACACGTAGTGCCCATGCGGTAGATTGCTGAAGCTCGCAGAGCGCACGTCCGTTTCCGGCAACCAGTCATTGTCATGGCCCAGTAGACGATAGCGGTAGACCACCTGCTCTGGCGCGCTCAGGCTGATGCCGGCATAATCGAACGTGAGGTGGTTGCGTTCGTAGGGGAGCAGGAGTCCTGTGGGAAGTCCTGTAAGCGTGTCGGTCCCTGCGGACCGGCCCTCCCAGCCGGAAGGGCGAAGGAACCAGCGCAGCCCGGTGATGTGGAGCGGGATGACCTCCGCCGTCGGGGTGTGCTCGACAGCCGGCAGGTGCACCACCAGGCCGCGTGAAGTGCCGAAGAGCAACCGCCCCTTGGTGTCGAGGTGCGATGCGTTCAGGTTGCACTCCAGGCTGAGGAGCCCATCACTGGTGGTGTAGTGCGTCACCCCGCTCCCGTTGTTGAGCAGACTGTCCGGTCCGACCTGGAAAAGGCCATTGTTGGTGCCCACCCAGAGCCGCCCGTCGGCCGAGACCCGCACCAGGTCGATGTAGTTGGACCCGAAGTCCGCGGCGAGCCGGAGCACACGGGGACCCGATCCGGTGAAGCACACCAGCCCGTCGGCGGTACCGGCCCAGACGCGTCCGCTGTGGTCCTCCGCCAGGCTGTACACCGCGCCTGTGGGAAGCTCCTGGCCTGCGGTCCAGGTGGTCCATCCGTTCGTGCTCCAACGGGCCACTCCGACCTCATGGGCCGCCCACAGCCGTCCTTCGCGGTCGCGATGCAGGTCCCGGATCGAACGTAGCTGTGTGCCAGGCGGGCCGGGTTCACGTTGCAGCCGGCCCTCGCGGATCGAGAAGAGCCCTTCGCGTGCGCCGCACCACAGCGTGCCATCTGCATCCTCGTGCAGGGCCACCACACGCTCATCACGCAGCGACAAGCTATCCGGCAACGGCACCACCACACCATTGCGCAGCCTGCACAATCCGTCACTGGTGCCGAACCACAGGCTGTTGTCCCGGCGGCGCAGTCCGGTCCAGACCGTGTTGTTCGGCAGGCCGTCCAGGGTGCTCACCAACGCCATGCCGTCCATCCGGCAGATGCCGTTGCCGTAGGTGCCCAGCCACAGGTCGTTCGCGCTATCGGCCACCAGGCACATCACCTGATCGCTGCACAGGCCATCGCGTTGGGTGTAGGTGACAAAGCGGTCGCCGGTCCATCGCAGGATGCCCGCCCCGTCCGTCCCCAACCACAGGTCGCCGTGGTCATCCACCGATACGCACCAGATGTTGTCGTTCGGCATCCCTTGGTTCACCGTGAGCGCACGGATGCGTCCGCCGTCGATGATGTTGACGCCGAACTTGCTGGCCAGCCACACGCGGCCCTGTCGATCGACCGTCACGCTGCGCACGTTGTTCTGCAACAGGCCGTCGGTCTCATCGATCTCCTCCACGGTGCCGTTCGGACGCAGTGCGAAGACCCCCTGGCCGAAGGTGGCCACCCACAAGGTGCCATCGGTGCCCACGGCCATGCTGCTCACGTTGGAGCGGTCCTCGCTTCCCAGGGTCACGGCCGAACACCGGCCATCGGCGCAGCGCAGGAGACCGTTGCGCAGGCCGATGTATACGGTGCCGTCCGCCAGGCAGAGGAGTGAACGTACCGTGCCTGCGGTGTCGGTGGGGAATCCCTCAAGCACACTGATCAGTCCGTCCTTGTGTACCAGGACCCCAACATCCTCCACGCCGATGAGCACACGCCCATTCGCGTCAGTGGCCAGGGCGGTGATGCGTGGTCGATCCAGGCCGGGCAGCGGGATGGGGGCCACCTCCATCCCGTTCCGGAAGCTGACGAGCCCTCCACCGGTGCCGCACCACATCGAACCGTCCGAACGGGGCAACAGGGCGTTGACCTGCGCGTCCGGCAACCCTTGACGCAGCGCGTGGTTGCGGAAACCGCTGCCATCGAAGCGGCTGACCCCGCCCAGCGTACCGATCCACAGGAAGCCCTGCCCGTCCTGTGCGATCGTGCGCACCTGGCTCTGGGCGAGGCCGTCCCGCGTGGTGTAATGGATGAACCCGAACTGCTGCGCCTTCAGCAGGCCCGCGGACCCGAGCAGCAGGCCAAGCAGCCAGCCCGTGCACCGCATCAGAAGGTGGGGATCAGGGCGAGGAAGTCAGGCATCTTGCGGCGCGATACGGGGATCATCGCCCCGTTGTCCAGCACGGCCATGTTGCCCTCACCGCGGCTGAAGGCGCGCAGGTGCTCCAGGTTGATGATGTACGATTTGTGGACGCGGAAGAAGCGCTTCGGGTCGAGGTTGTTCTCGAACACCCGGATGTGCTTGCTGCTGATCTGCCGCTTGCCGTCGCGGGTATGGATGGTGGTGTAGCTGTCGCTGGCTTCCAGGTAGAGGATATCCTCGTGTTTCAGCAGGGTGAGCCCATCGCGTCCGGGCACGGCCATGCGCTTGCTCAAGGGTGATGCGGGGTCGAGCAGCAACGCCGCGATGGCCCCGGTCTGTTGCGGTGCGGCCGTGGGATCCGACGTCATTCGACGAAGCTTCGAAGACGCCCGCTTGAGCTCCTCCACGTCGATCGGTTTCTCCAGGTAGTCGAGGGCGTTCTCCCTGAAGGCCTGCAGCGCATATTCGTCGTAAGCGGTGGTGAAGACCACTGGCAGCTCCTGGCCTTGCAGGGAGCGAAGCAGGGCGAAACCATCCTCACCCGGCATCTTGATGTCCAGGAACAGCGCCTGAGGATGTTCCATCGCGATCAGCTCGCGCGCCTCCTGGGCGCTTCCGGCCGAGCCCACCACGATCAGATCGGGGCAGTGCTCCTCCAGCATCATCCGCAGGTTCTCCCGGGCGTCGGGTTCGTCGTCCACGATCAGTACACGCATGGCCGATGGGTTTGGTGGGCTCAAGCTAGGGCGGTCCGCGGTGGCTTTCGGGCCTTTCGCCTGACCGGTGCGTGCGATCGAGCGGACCGTCATCCCGGTCGTGTGGACCGTCAGCGGACCCGGTCGAGGAACTCGGCCACGCGCTCGCGTGCGATCGGCACCCGTCGTCCGTCGCGGAGCACGGCCCAATGGCCGTCGTCGCGCAGGTACTCGCGCAGGTGCTCCAGGTTCACGATGTGTGAACGGTGCACACGCAGGAACTGGGCCGGGTCCAACAGCTGCTCGTACACGCGCAGGGTGCGGGTGTCCAGGTAGCGCGTGCCATCGCTGAAGTGCAGCTGCGTGCAGTTGCCCTCGGCCTCCAGGTGGCTGATGGTGCGTGGGTCGAAGAGCTTGAAGCCTTTGGCGTGGTCGATCACGATCCGGCCTGCGGGCAGGGCGGCCTCACGCACTGCGTCGTTCAACCGCTCGCGGTATGCCTGGGCCTCTGCCGGTCGTTCATGCTGCTCGCGCACCCGCGCGAGGGCCTTCATCATCGCCGTGCGCAGCTCATCGGGGTCGATCGGCTTCAACAGGTAGTCCACCGCATGGGTGTGGAAGGCCTGCAGCGCGTAGTCCTTGAAGGCGGTGACGAAGATGACGAGCGCACGCAGGTCGCGGAGCTCGGCCAGTAGGTCGAGACCCTCCGTGCCGCTGGGCATGCGGATGTCCAGGAAGAGCAGGTCGGGGTCCAGCTCCGCGATGCGTTCGCGCGCCTTCGCCGGTCCATCGGCCGTTCCCGCCACCACCACCTCCGGGCAGAGGTCCTCGAGCATCAACCGGAGGTTCTCCCGGGCCGGCTCCTCGTCGTCCACGATCAATGCCCGCACCTGCCGCGACCCCATGACGGCGAAAATAGCGGTGCCACCGGAGCGACCGTTCTCCACTCCGTGGCCACCGTTGCCCGGTTCGGGCTGTCGATCGGGCGAGGAGCGCTGTAGGTTGGGGTCCCGATCGAACGCAAACCCCTTGTTGCCATGGCTTCCACGAACTCCAACAGCAGGCTCTGGATCTTCTCGGACCAGGGCAGTTGAACCGCGCAGTGCTCATGTCAGGTTTTGGTGTGGAGGGTCGGTCCGCCGGGTGGCGGGCCGGCCCTCCGGCGCTCTTCGGGAACCCATTGGCCGGTCGTGGCGTACAACGGCGCGAAGAACCGGCCCATGGCCCAGCACACCGCCCCCCACGAGATCCGCGTGCGCATCGACCAGCTCGAGCGCCTGCTGATGTTCGACTATGATCCCGCTTCCCAGGACGCCCTGTTCGACATCGTGGACCCCAGCGGTCGCATCGTGAAGACGGGCGATGTCAGTGGTCCCGTCACCCGGGTGCGCATCACCGACCTGGACGGCGAGGAGTACTTCCTGATGGTGCTTGATGGCGACGTCAGCACGGTGAGGCCGATCCACCTGCGACGCGCCGTCTGATGCCCGCCGTTCCCGCCCTCATCCCCGTCTACCGGGCCCTCACCATCGTGGGCAATGTGTTGCGCATCGATCGCAACGGTATGGCCCATGTCCCCTTCCAGAGCGACACCACGATCGGTGGACCGGTCGAGGTCGTCTTCATCCTGCTGCCCTCGGCACCCGAGGAGGGCGGCTGATCGTTCAGCCATTGATTCGCCGGTCGGCGCAGGCCGGACCGGATGACGCCGGTAACGTGCCGCGCTCAGGTTCCCATCGTGCGGATGGACTCCAGCAGGAGCAGCGCGTAAGGAGCGAGCGTCGGCGCGGCGATGGGGACCAACCTCAGCGCGGCCAGGCGGTGGCGAGCGAACATGATCACCCATTGCGTGACCAGGAAGCAGAAGGCGTAGAGCAGGATCCCGAGGATCATACCGGGCACAAATGCATCGGCAGTGAGCCACTCACTTTGGGAAGGCACGGTATGGGCTGCCACGATCTGGTACACGAGGAACAGCAGGAGCACCACGTGCAGCACCTGCAGCGTGCGGCCGAGGATACGGACGATGCGTTGCTGGGCCGAAGCCGGAGCGCTCACGCCACCACCTTCTTCGCATTCATCAGCGCCTTCACCGCATCCGTCCCGCCGGACGCCTCCTCCATTCGAACGTTCACGGGCAGTGTGCCTGGCGCATGGTGTGCCTATGCTTGTATCTGTGATCCCGGTCCAGAGGGAGCGTCCCGTGATCGTTCCGTCCCTGCCGGACCGGTATATCACGCTGGTCATTCGTTCGGCCCCGCCGACCGTTCCTTGTAGGGCACGACGGCCGCGCGGACCCGGCGGTAGTTTAGGTGGAGCTGCGGTACCATCCGTGGCACCTTGCGCATGAGAACCCCTCATTCACTCTGTTGCGCTGCGCTGGCCTTTCTGCCGGAGGTGATCCTTGGCCAGGGCTTCGCCGTGCTCGACGTCAACAACATCCACGCCCGCTTCCACGCCGACGGCATGATCGGGCTGTCCCCTGGGATCGGCCAACCGAACTTTGAAGTGCCCGCGGGCAGCGGTGTGCACGCCCTCTTTGCCGCCCACCTCTGGATGGGCGGGTACGACGCGGGCAACCAGCTACGGGGTGCCGCTGTTCGCTTCGGTCAGGTCGGTTCGGATTGGTTCCCGGGTCCGTTGACCACGGATGGGTCGGCCAGCATCACCTCGACCGTGTCCGCCCAGTACGACCGGGTATGGAAAGTGACCTCGGCCGATGTCGGTCTGTATCAGGCCTACTGCGCATGCGTGAACGATCCCGGATGCGACGAGGCCGTCGTGTACCCCGGCTACCAGATCCCCCAGGACTTCACCGATTGGCCCGCCCATGGTGATGTGCAGGCCGGCCAGGCCTACGTCTTGGCACCCTTCCTGGATGCCAATGGCGACGGGGCCTATGCCCTGTCCGACTGCGATGCACCCTGCAGCCCCGGCGATGGGGCCCTGTACTTCATCTTCAACGAGAAGCTGGCCCCTCATACGGAATCCGGGTGCCTGCCTGTGGGTGTGGAAGTGCAGACCACGGCATTCGCCTATTCCGGTCCCGATGCGGCGCTGGCCAATACCGTGTTCGTGCAGTATCGCATCATCAACCGCGGCACGCTCACGCTCTCCGACTTCCACCTGGGGCTCTTCACGGACCTTGATCTGGGTTGTGCGGATGACGACTATCTGGGCTGTGACGTAGGGCGAAGCCTCTGGTATGTGTACAACGGGGATGCTCTTGATGAGCCGTGCAATGGCCACCTGGGCTACGGCCCTCAACCGCCGGCCTTCGGTGTCTCGGTCCTCTGCGGGTTGCACTGCGATCCCGACGGAACGGACCACGTGCAGGACTCCGCCCTGGTGGCGTTCAATGGGTTCGGGTCCGGGGACGGGATCATCGACAACGAACGCCACGGCCTGGGTCACTTCATGCGCTTCGAGAACTCCGGTGGTGCGACCGGGGACCCCACGACCTGTGCGGAATACCACAACTTGATGCGCGGGTTCTGGAGGGATGGCCTGCCGTTGACCTATGGTGGCAATGGGTATGGGGGCACCATCCCCGCCCGCTTCGTCTATCCGGGTGATTCCGACCCCTTGGGGCTGGGCACGGACGGTGTACCACAGCCGGCCTGGAATGAAGTGACGGCCGGCAATGCCCCGTTCGATCGCCGCGGCATGGGATCCATGGGCCCTATCACCCTGCAACCGGGCGCCGTTCATCGCATCGTGCTGGCCTTCATCCATGCCGGTGCCAGCCCGGGGGGGCTGTTCAGCAGCGTGGAGGCCCTTCAGGCCCGGGTGGACAGCATCCGGGCCTTCGCCTCGGCGAACGGGTTCTGCGATGGTCTCGCCACCGATGTGCCCTGCCTGGCCTCCACCGTGGGTCTGGCCGAGGCGCCTCCGGTGCAGCACGACCTGGAGCTTTTTCCAGTGCCGGCGGGCTCCATGGTGGAATTACGGGCATCCCCCGAACTGATCGGCGCCCGCCTCACCATCCATGATGCGTTCGGACGCATCGCGCAGGAGCAGCGCGTCACCTCCGGCTCGGAACGGATCGGCATTGGATCCCTCGCAGCAGGAGTATATACCTGCGTGGTCACGACCCCTCGCGCCCGGCACACGGGCCGGTTCGTGAAGCAGTAGGCGCGCATGCAGCGATCGCAGGCAGCCCCGGACCTCGGTCCGGGGCTGCTGCTTGCTTCCTGCTCCCACACCCGGTGGAGGCTGGATCGCCCTCGTCATGGGGAGTCCCCGCACAATGCGCACGAAGCATCCGCTTGATCCAGGTCCGAAGCCTACGCGAACGCCTTCTTCCGGCTCATCAGCTCCTCCACCGCCTCCGCCTCCACGGGGATCTCTGCGAAGAGGTCGATCGGGTTATCGCGGGTCACGAGGATGTCGTTCTCCAAGCGGATGCCCAGCTTCTCCTCGCGGATGTAGATGCCCGGCTCCACGGTGAAGACCATGTCCGGCTGGATCATTTCGTTCCAGAGGCCGACGTCGTGCACGTCGAGGCCCAGGAAGTGACTTGTGCCGTGCATGAAGTACTTCTTGTACAACGGCCGCTCGGGATCCTGCTTGGCCACGTCGGTCTTGTCGAGCAGGCCCAGGCCGATCAGCTCGCGCTCCATGATCTTCCCCACTTCCTTGTGGTAGTCGGCCAGCAGGGTGCCGGGGCGCAGCAGTTGGGTGGCCTCGTTCTTCACCCGCAGCACCGCGTTGTACACCGCGCGCTGGCGGTCGGTGAAGCGGCCGTTCACGGGAATGCAACGCGTCAGGTCGCTCGCGTAGCCGCCGTACTCACAGCCGAAGTCCATCAGGATCACATCGCCATCATTGCACACCATGTCATTGGTGATGTAGTGCAGCACGCAGGCGTTGTAGCCGCTGGCGATGATGGGCGTGTAGGCATGCCCGCGCGAACCGTTGCGAACGAACTCGTGCGTGATCTCCGCCTCGATCTCATACTCCTTCACACCGGGTTTCACGAAACCGCACACGCGCTCGAAGGCCTTGCCCGTGATCGCGATCGCACGCTGGATCTGCGCCACTTCCTCCTTCGTCTTGCGGCTGCGGATGCGGTGCATGATCGGTGCGCTGCGCTTCACGCTGTGCAGCGGGAATTGCGCGCGCGTCTCCTTGTTCTTGCGCTCCTCGCGCGTCTCCACCTCGTTCCCCTGGCGCAGGTGCTCGTTGCTGTTCAGGACCAGGTGCTCGCACTGCGGCACCAAGCGCTTGATCGTCGCCTCGTAGCTTGTGGTCCACAGTACGGTCGCGATGCCGCTCAACTCGCTCGCTTCCTTCTGCGAGAATTTGGCGCCTTCCCAGATCGCGATCAGCTCGCTCGTTTCGCGCACGAAGAGGATCTCGCGGTCCTTCGGGTCCACCGCATCGGGGAAGAGCAGCAGGATCGTCTCCTCCTGGTCCATTCCGCTGAGGTAGAAGATGTCGCTGGCCTGCTTGAACGGCATGTGCCCATCGGCGCTCGTGGGCATGATATCGTTGCTGTGGAAGATGGCCAGGCCGCCTTTCTCCAGGTGCTGGCGGAAGCGGGCGCGGTGCTCGCGGTAGGTTGATGCTGAGAGCGGGGTGTAACGCATAGGGCGAAGGTAGGATCAAGACTCAAGACACAAGGAGCAGGCTCACGCAACAAGGTGTAGCGGCCTTGTGACTTGGAACTTGAGACTTGTGTCTAGTATTAGGGCGTTCCGGCTCGAAGACTCGCCGTCGGGCCATGCGTTCCAAGTCCTCGCCGAAGACGGCTCCGGGCTTTCCACTTCTGTCCCTAACGCGAAATGCCCAGACCTTGATCTGTAACCTACTCCTTGGTCACCGGACCTTCCTCCAGATCGAGCACCATGGAATGCACTTCCACCTCGAACCATGCCGCGAACATCTTGTAGGTCCTGTCCTTGGGCCAGCGCTCCTCGTCCGTACACCAATCGTTCAGTTCGTTCACGAATAGCTCGTCGAAGTGTTTCTTGACCCAACGCTCCACATCCGCGTTACTGCCCATCTCCCGGATCAGATAGATGTTGCATTCGTCCCGCTCGCTGGCGCCCTTGCCATCAGCGAAGGCGGTGCGTGACCAGTCGTAGTAGGGCTGCTTGGGGCGAACCAGGATTGCATTGCGGTCTATCGATTCGAAGAAGTAGGGGATGGGTTCCATGGTGGCGTGTGGTGCTGACCGAACGAGTAGATACAAGGGTACGTCGTGCATCGCCTTCTCTTCGCTGCTAAAGCGAAGGTGAACTTTCTCCGCAACGCTTCAAGCAATGGCTATAGGCCGGTAAGAGCGCTCAATGCCTTGGTGATTTCAAGCTTCGCGTGCCAAAGCATATCGGCAGTAATCGAAATACGTGAGCGTGCTGTGAACCACTTCAGTACTTGGCAATTGTCGCAAGCGGTAATGGCGATGCCTTTGTTGTGGACGATGGACATACGGTATTGTCGAATGTCTCCCATCACGGGCACCTTGAGTTCGTTCTTAGTGGTGTATCCAAGTTCCTGCGCAATGCGCTCGCGGTATTCATCCTCCCACATCTGATAGATGTAGACCAAGCACATGTTGCCTGACAGCGTCTCATTGGCCGCTCCAGGTTGATTTCTTGCGATGAGTTCTGTGGCTAAAACACTATGTGCCGTTGCGCTGGCCCAGCTACCCTCTCTTTCGAGCACGTTCGGATCTTCATTCCCAAAGTGAACTCGGGCACCCGGCACCCGCGTGACGTTCATAGTGTTCAATTGCGCGAGGTAGGATATTCGGGCGGCGCCGAAGTCCAAACATGCACCATGAGTGTCGTCGACGATTTGGCCGTATTCCCTGACAAGGGCCTTTGCGTTGGTGGTATTGGTCATTCTTACTTGTGTTGTGTTCCTCCCTCAAGCATCTCGCACTGCTCACGGAAAATGTACATCTCCCACCTGTTCCCGTGTATCGCTTCGAATGTTACACTCTCATTCATTATTGCCTCCTCTTACTATGCGGCACATACATCCTCAACCGCTCCACCCGCGCACGGTACCCATCGCCATCCTTCGCCACCAGTTCCATGATCACCAGTTCGCTCAGGTCGCGCTGTATGGTGCGCGGCGACATCTTGGCGTAGAGCATGGCGAGTGTGGTGTTGATGTGCGGGATCTCCTCCAGCTTCAGCGTGCGGTCCTTTGGGAAGTCGAGCGCAAGACGACGGCGACGCTTGAACATCGGGTCCTGCCACTCTTTCACCTTGTCGAACTCGTCGTACACCATCTTCTGCCAGGTGATGTCGAACTGGCTTTTCTGTATGGTGCCCAGCGTTTGTTCCAATCCATCGCGCAGGCCGAGCAATGCGTATTCGATGAACTTGGTGAGCGAGCGCTCGGTGCCAGCGACCTGCAACTGGCGGTAGTATTCAGTGCGCGTCTGGTTATAGTGGTTGCTCAGGATGTGCGAGGCGATGTTCGGGTTGCCGCCGCGCAGCATGATGTAGAACTCCACCAGTCGGCCGGTGCGCCCATGGCCATCACCGAAGGGATGGATCCATTCCACGTACACGTGTGCCACGATCGCTTGTAGCACCACTTCCCAGAATTGCTGTTCGCTCTGGCCGAAGTGGAACTCTTGCCGCATCCAGGTGCAGAGGTTGCTCACCAGGTCCTCCACATGCCCCGGTGCGGGACAGCGGTAGGTGCCCACCACCACTTGGTTCTCTCGGAAACGCCCCGGAATGGCGGCGAAGTGCTCACCGAGGTCCTTCCCCACGAGCCGATGGAAGCGGAGCAGTAGCTCCCGGTCAATGAGCTGTACGCGATCGTCGTACACCACCTCCTTCAGCAGTTCGTTGAACGCATCGATGATGTTCCTCACTTCCTGTTCGAGGTAGCCTTTGCTTGGCGGCAGTTTCGATCCCGAGGCCACCTGCTTCACCTCTTCTTCGCTGAGCGTATTGCCCTCAATGGCGGTAGTCGCTTGCGCCCCTTTGATCATGGAGACCTGGAGCAGTCGGCGATAGTCTTCGGGTAGCAGTGGCGTATGCTTGATGGCCTTCACGAACGCTTCGCACTGGCCAAGCAGGAACTTCATGTCCGGGGTCACGTCCCATTGCCGCCGGAAGGTCATTTGGGGGTATTCCCTAGTAAGGTCGCGCATGGTGTCAAAAATAGCTCATTATTGTCCGGTATACTGTATATCAATTAATTATGGTACATAATGGATGTCATAGAGTGTGACATTATTTGGGTCACGCTTCTTGCCAAGTAAGACCTTCAAAGCTGCCAAAGCAACTGGCAATCAAGCGTTTCGGCAGCATTAACTTCGCCTCCATGCCCACCCCCAACAAGACCCACCGCACCGCCGCCAGCGCCTCCGCCTTCATCGATACCCACCCCAAGGAGGAGATGCGCGATGACAGTCGCGTGCTCATGGCCCTGATGCAGGAGCTCACCGGCGAGGAGCCGCACATGTACGGACCGTCCATCATCGGCTTCGGCACCTACCACTACACCTACGCCAGCGGCCATTCCGGCAGTGCACCCCTGGCGGCCTTCAGCCCACGGAAGATCGAGCTGGTCATCTACCTCGGCCGGAAGCCCAGGACCCGGCCACGTTGGCCAAGCTGGGCAAGCACAGGGCCGCGAAAGCCTGTGTATACGTGAAGCGCCTGGCCGACATCGAGCTGAAGGTGCTTCGGAGCATGATCAAGAAGTCGATCGCCGCCACGCGGAAGGCCTATCCGGAGACCTGATCCTCAGCAGCTTAGGATTTCGGCTAGGCCGCCTACCTTCGCCGCCGCGAACGCGACCACACCGTTCGCTGTTCACTGGACACCATGGCACGCTCCGCCCTCCTCGGCTCCTCCCTCACGAAGAAATACTGGATGGCCCTCACGGGCCTTTTCCTTTGCCTGTTCCTGGTGATCCACCTGGCCGGCAACCTGCAGTTGCTGGACGCCAGTCCGGAGGGCCGCCTCAAGTTCAATGCCTACGCCAAGTTCATGACCACCTTCCCGGTGATCAAGGTCGTGAGCTACCTGCTGTACTTCAGCATCCTGTTCCACGCCTTCGATGGCATCCTGCTGGCGGTGCAGAACCGCAAGGCCCGCCCCGTTCGCTATGTGAAGGAGAACGCCGCGGCCAACCGCACCTGGTACAGCGGACAGATGGCCCTGCTGGGCAGCCTGCTGCTGGTCTTCATCGTGCTGCACATGAAGCACTTCTGGTACCGCATGCACTGGGGCGGTCTGCCGCTGGACAGCGAGGGCAACACCGACCTGTTCACCGTGGTGGCCGAGGCCTATCGGGAGCCCGTGTACGTGGTGCTGTACGTCGCCTCCATGGCCGTGCTCGCCTTCCACCTCCTGCACGGCTTCCAGAGCGCCTTCCAGACACTCGGGCTGAACCACCCGCACTACACCCCGATCACCAAGAACGTAGGGGTCTTCTTCGGCGTGGTCATCCCCGTCCTGTTCGCCCTCATCCCTGTGTGGATGTTCGCGTTCCCCGGTTGATCCGTTCCCACGACCTCATCGCATTCCATGAGCACCCTCGACAGCAAGATCCCCCCCGGTCCTATCGACAAGAAGTGGACCGACCACAAGGGGCACATCCGCATCGTGGCACCGGCCAACAAGCGCCGCATCGACATCATCGTGGTGGGCACGGGCCTGGCCGGTGGTGCCGCGGCCGCCTCGCTGGCGGAGATGGGCTACAACGTGAAGGCCTTCTGCTTCCAGGACAGCGCGCGCCGCGCCCACAGCATCGCCGCGCAGGGGGGCATCAACGCCGCCAAGAACTACATGAACGACGGGGACAGCACCTATCGGCTGTTCTACGACACCGTGAAGGGTGGCGACTACCGCGCCCGTGAAGCGAACGTGTACCGCCTGGCCGAGGTCAGCGCGAACATCATCGACCAGTGCGTGGCCCAGGGCGTGCCCTTCGCCCGCGACTACGGCGGACTGCTGGACAACCGCTCCTTCGGTGGTGTGCAGGTGAGCCGCACCTTCTACGCCCGCGGGCAGACCGGCCAGCAGCTGCTGCTCGGTGCCTACAGCGCGCTCATGCGCCAGGTGGGCAAGGGCGCGGTGCAGATGTTCGACCGCCACGAGATGCTCGATGTGGTCGTGGTCGACGGCAAGGCGCGCGGTATCATCGCCCGCAACCTGGTGACCGGTGAGATCGAACGCCACGGCGCACACGCCGTGCTGATCTGCACCGGCGGCTACGGCAACGTGTTCTTCCTGAGCACGAACGCCATGGGTTGCAACGTCACCGCCGCTTGGAAGGCGCACAAGCGCGGGGCCTTCTTCGGCAACCCCTGCTACACGCAGATCCACCCCACGTGCATCCCGGTGAGCGGTACGCACCAGAGCAAGCTCACGCTGATGAGCGAGTCGCTCCGGAACGATGGCCGCATCTGGGTGCCTGCCAAGCTGGAGGACGCCAAGGCCATCCGCGAAGGGAAGAAGAAGGGCAGCGACATCCCCGAGGCGGACCGCGACTACTACCTGGAGCGCCGCTATCCGGCCTTCGGCAACCTGGTGCCGCGTGACGTGGCCAGCCGCGCCGCGAAGGAGCGTTGCGATGCGGGCTTCGGGGTGAACCAGACCGGCGAGGCCGTGTACCTGGACTTCGGTGCGGCCATCGAGCGTTACGGCAAGCAGCAGGCGAACATCCAGAAGATCGAGAAGCCGAGCAAGGAGAAGATCACCGAGCTGGGCCGCGCCGTAGTGAGCGAGAAGTACGGGAACCTCTTCGACATGTACGAGAACATCGTCGGCGAGAACCCCTACGACCATGCGATGAAGATCTACCCTGCCGTGCACTACACCATGGGCGGCCTGTGGGTGGACTACAACCTGCAGACCACGGTCCCCGGTCTTTTCGCGCTGGGCGAGGCCAACTTCAGCGACCATGGTGCGAACCGCCTCGGAGCTTCCGCGCTGATGCAAGGGTTGGCTGACGGCTACTTCGTGATCCCCTACACCGTGGGCGATTACCTGGCCGATGATATCCGGACCGGTCCCATCGACACCAAGCGCCCCGAGTTCGAGGCCGCCGAGAAGGAGATCAAGGGCCGGATCGACCACCTGCTCAACAACAAGGGCACGAAGCCCGTGGACGACTTCCACCGCCGCCTGGGCAAGGTGATGTGGGACAAGTGCGGCATGGCACGCAACGAGAAGGGCCTGAAGGAGGCGATCGCCGAGATCCGCCAGATCCGCGAGGAGTTCTGGAAGGATGTGCGGGTGACCGGAAAGGCGAACGCGTTCAACCAGGAACTGGAGAAGGCCGGCCGCGTGGCCGACTTCCTGGAGCTGGGCGAGCTGATGTGCATGGACGCCTTGAACCGCAACGAAAGCTGCGGTGGTCACTTCCGCGAGGAGTACCAGACACCGGAAGGGGAGGCCCTGCGCGATGATGCCAACTACGCCTATGTGGCCGCTTGGGAGTGGACCGGCGAAGCCGGAAAGGCCAACCTGCACAAGGAAGCGCTCTCGTTCGAGGAAGTGAAATTGACGCAACGCAGCTACAAGTGATGGGCAACATGAAGCTCACCCTCAAGATCTGGAGGCAGTCCGGTCCGAACGACAAGGGTCGGATGGAGACCTACCCCGTGAACGACGTTTCCCCGGACATGTCGTTCCTGGAGATGCTCGACGTGTTGAACGATCAGCTCGTGCGCGAGGACAAGGACCCGATCGCCTTCGACCACGATTGCCGCGAGGGCATCTGTGGCATGTGCAGCCTCTTCATCAATGGCGAGGCCCACGGCCCGGCACGCGGCATCACCACCTGCCAGCTGCACATGCGCCGCTTCAAGGATGGCGACACCATCCATGTGGAACCCTGGCGCGCACAGCCGTTCCCGGTGATCAAGGACCTCGCCACCGATCGCGGCGCCTTCGACCGCATCCAGGCGGCCGGCGGCTTCGTCAGCATCAACACCAGCGGCAACCTGGTGGACGGCAACGCGCTGCCCATCCCGAAGGACGATGCCGACAAGGCCTTCGACGCCGCGACGTGCATCGGCTGCGGCGCCTGCGTGGCCACCTGCCCCAACGGCAGCGCCATGCTGTTCGTGGCAGCGAAGGTGAGCCAGCTCTCCCTGCTACCCCAGGGCCGTCCCGAGGCCAAGCGCCGCGCACTGGCCATGGTGGAGCAGATGGACAAGGAAGGTTTCGGCAACTGCAGCAACACCGGTGCCTGCGAGGTGGAATGCCCCAAACAGATCAGCCTGGAACACATCGCTCGGCTGAACAGGGAGTACCTGGCGGCCACGGTGACGAAGGAGTAGTGCATTCGTTCAGGAAAATGCACGAAGGGCGGTCATCGATGGCCCTTTCGCTTGAGCTAGAAAGAACCACAGCTCACGCCCGTGGTCCTCTCGCGCTTGAAGCGCCAGTGCTGCCCACGCTTCCGGAATTCCAGGAAGCCGCTCCAACCGCCCCATTCGGTCGGGGTGATGGAATAGGGCACGGCACAGATCTTGGCCGAGGTGAAGACGGGGCGCCTGAGGAAGACGCGTTGGTCCACAGCGCTGTAGATCGGGACGGTGGTGAGCCCCAGTGCATCGGTCCAGGCTTGTGGCCATTCGAGGAACGTCACGCACTCCCTGATGCAGCTGTCCTGTTCCGTTCCTGACCTGGCCGGCAGGGCGGTGGCCCTGACCAGGTTCGGTCCCATATCGCCATACAGCTTGTTGCGTGTCTCCTTCACCGATGCAATGAAGAGGGCATGGAGCGTGGCCGTGTCACAGCGCAACTCTTCCACGGTCTGCGCGGAAGAATGTGGGCTGAACGCCGCTAGCCCGAAGCAGAGGAGGAGGTAGCGGAGTTGGGGTATATCGGTCTTTTGCCAAAGCTAGGCGGTGCATTCAGAGAAGAGTTGTCGGATAGGAGACAACATGGACGCAGCTTAGTTTCGTCGCGCATGGCGATCCAGAGCAAACTGCCCCATGTGGGCACCACCATGTTCGCCGTGATGCTCAGACTGGCAACGGAGTGTGGCGCCATCGATCCCAGTAGGGCCGGATCACTTCACCTGCTTTAGTGCTTGCACCGGGGTGAACACCGGGATCATATCCTGCTGCTTGAAATCGCGGTCGTTGCTTACAATGGCATCCACGTCCCCGGCGTTCAGCGCAGCCTGGAACTGGATGGCATCCTCCAGGTCCCTCCAGCCGCTGTTGATCCCGGCCAGCAGCTCGGGCAGCCCGATGTGCGCGATGTCAAGATGCGGTAGCAAGGCATTCAGCCTGGAGACGACCATGTCCATCCGCAGGCCATACTTGCGGAGCGAATACAGCAACGTCATCACAGAAACCGGGGCGATGGAGATCCTCACCCGCCCGGCGGTGCAGCGGGCGAACAGCAGGAGCGAGGCCTTGTGGTTGGGGCGCTCTGCCTCGAAAAGGTCGAAGAGCACGTTGGTGTCAACGAACAGCTTCATGCCCGCTTCCTTGTCCGCTTCACCTTGGGCTTGTAACCGTATGCGTAGGCCAGCCGGGGATCATCCTCAAGGTCCTTCTCCGTGATCTTTCCGGAAAGCCAGGTTCCCATCTCGCTCAGCCAGGCGGGGACCTCATCCTTGCCAGCCTCCGTCCGATCCAACGCCTCCACCAGTTCATCCACGATGGCGCTCATCGGTTGAGCTCTGCGCGCACCCGCTTTTCGCAACAGCGCCACTGTCCGCTTGTTCAGGCTGAGCGTGACCTTGGTCTTCATCGTGCATCAAATATACATACGGTGCCAATTGGCGTACATACACGAAGCGCGCAGTAGTTTCGGGGCGTGCGGATCACCTCCAAGCTCCCCCACGTCGGCACCACCATCTTCACGGTGATGAGCAAGCTCGCGCAGGAGTGCGGCGCCATCAACCTCAGCCAGGGCTTCCCCGATTTCCCCATCGACGAGACGCTGATCGAGCTGGTGGAGAAGGCCATGCGCGACGGCCACAACCAGTACGCGCCCATGCCCGGCGTGCCCGCCCTGCGTGAGGCGATCGCCGCCAAGGTGCAGCGGCTGTACGGCTTTCAGTACGATCCGGAGACCGAGGTGGCCGTGACGGCCGGCGGCACACAGGCCATCTTCACCGCGCTGGGTGCTGTGGTGCACCCCGGCGATGAGGTGATCATCGTGGATCCGGCCTACGACTGCTACGCGCCTGCGGTGGAGCTGTTCGGCGGCAGGGCGGTGCATGTGCGGCTGGGCAGCGACATGCGGTTCGATGCCGATGCGGTGCAGGCGGCGATCACGCCCCGCACGCGCATGCTCATGATCAACACGCCGCACAACCCGGCGGGCACCATCCTGCGCGATGCCGACATGCGCCGCATCGCCGGCATGCTGCGGGGCACCGACATCCTTCTCCTGAGCGACGAGGTGTACGAGCACCTGGTGTACGAGAACGAGGCACATGCCTCGGTGGTGCGTTACCCCGAGCTGCGCGAGCGGGCCTTCGTGGTGTTCAGCTTCGGCAAGGTGTTCCACGCCACCGGCTGGAAGATGGGCTACGTGCTGGCCCCGAAGGCGCTGATGGCCGAGTTCCGCAAGGTGCACCAGTTCAACGTGTTCAGCGCCAGCACGCCCGTACAGCACGCCCTGGCCGCGTACCTGAAGGACCCCGTCCACTACGAAGGGGTATCGTCGTTCTATGAGGCCAAGCGCGACCGTTTCCTCATCGGCCTGCACGCTTCGCGCTTCGAGCCCCTGGCCTGCGAGGGCAGCTACTTCCAGCTCGCCGACTACAGCGCCATCAGCGATGAACCGGACACGGAGTTCGCCAAGCGGTTGACGCGTGAGTTCGGAGTGGCCGCCATCCCCCTTTCTCCCTTCTACAAGGAACCGCCGCCGGGCCAGCGGATCCTCCGCTTCTGCTTCGCCAAGCGGGATGAGACCCTGGACGAGGCCATCGACAAGCTATGCGAGATCTGAAGATCACCCTCGTGCAACGCATGCTCCACTGGGAGGATGCGGCAGCCAACCGTTCCCAGTTCCAGGAGGTCATGGCCCCGCTCCGCGGCGTGACCGACCTCATCGTGCTGCCCGAGATGTTCACCACCGGCTTCAGCATGCGCAGCGCGGAGCTGGCCGAGACCATGGACGGCGCCACGGTTCGTTGGATGCGTGAACAGACCAATGCCTTGGACGCAGCCCTTTATGGCAGCGTGATCATCCAGGAGGCGGGAAACTGCTTCAACCGCGGGCTGTTCGTGACACCGGAGGGACAGGTCGCCACCTACGATAAGCGCCATCTCTTCCGGTTCGCCAACGAAACGGAGCACTACAGTGCAGGCAAGGAACGGGTGGTGGTCGAATGGCGCGGCTGGCGCATCCTCCTGCAGATCTGTTTCGACCTGCGCTTTCCGGTGTTCGCCAGGAACCGCGGAGACTATGATGCGGCCCTTTACGTGGCGAACTGGCCCGAGGCCCGCCGCTTCCCCTGGAGCCAGCTGCTCATCGCACGCGCCATCGAGAACCAGTGCTATGTGGCCGGGGTCAACCGGGTGGGCATGGACGGAAAGGGCATCCACTACAGCGGGGACAGCGTGGTGATCGATCCCCGCGGTGCCGCGCTGGCCGCCGTGGAGCCGTCCTTGGAAGGGGTCCTGACGACCACGCTCGACCGTGCGGGCCTTGAGGACTTCCGCGCCAGGTTCCCCGTGGCGATGGAGGCCGATGACTTCGAACTGCGCCTGTGAGCCGCTAGCGGATGATGGTCACGTGGCCCATGCGCTCCTGCTCCATCCCCACACCCCCCTGCTCATCGTCCACGAAACGGTACCGCATCTTCCATACGTAGACCTCGTTGGGCACCTCGGCGCCATGCGCCGTGCCATCCCATTGGTCCGTTGGATCATTGGTCTGCCAGAGCACCCCGCCCCAGCGGTCGAACACGATGAGCTCCAGGGTGGCCACGTTCTTACCCACCGGGCCCCAACTGTCGTTGATGCCGTCGGCATTGGGGGTGAAGGTGTTGGGCACATAGATGCTTGCGGGGCAGAACTCATTCACCTTCACTGAATCGCGCAGCCCGCAGTTGAACGTGTTGGTGATGTCCACGAAGTACCAGCCGTAGGCGCCGGCCAGGATGATCTGCGAGGTCTGCCCGGAGCTCCAACCGAAGCTGGAACCCGGATTGCCGGCATCGATCACCACGAAGTGCGGCTCCTCGTCGAGGCAGGTGAAGATCTGGTGCACGGGCAGGCTGCTTGGCCGCGGATTGAACCCGGCCACCACCGCGTCGCTCGCGCTGCAATGGCCATTGTCCACCGTGACGCTGTAGGTGCCGTTCTGGACCACATCGATGGTGCGCGTGACCGCCCCCGTGCTCCAGGCGTACGTCGTCCCCGGGTTCCCGGCATCGAGCGTCAATACGTCCCCTTGGCAGAGCGCCGTGTCCGGACCGAGGTCCACCACGGGCCAGGGCACGAAGGTCACCTCCGCGCTGAACGACGCGCTGCAACCCTGAGGCGTCGTCACGAGCACTGTGTAGGTACCGGCCGCAGTGGGCGCGATCGTTCGCGTGATGGCGCTGGTGCTCCAGGCGTAGGTGGAACCAGGGTTGCCCGCATCGAGCAACACGGCTTCCCCGGTGCACTCCGTGACATCGACCAGTGCATCCACCGGCCCGGATAGCACGGTGAGCGTCACGCTGTCCGATGCCTGGCAGGCCGTGTTGGTGACGATGACCCCGTAGATGCCGCTTTGCATCGGAACAATGGACTGCCCGATGGCTCCGGTGCTCCACAGGTAGGTGCTGCCGGGGTTCCCGGCATCCAGGACCATGCCCGTGCCGGTGCATACGGTGGTGTCCGGACCCAGGTCGACCACTGGTGGGGCCACCAGCGTGACCAGGGCATCAAAGGTCCCGCTACAGCCCTGGGGGTTCGTCACCACCACGCTGTATGGCCCGCTTGCGGTCACCGTGATCGACTGGCCCGTCGCGCTGGTGCTCCACAGGTAACTGCTGCCGGCATTGCCCGCGTTCAGCGTCACCGGGGTGGTGGCGCATGCGGTGACGTCCTGCAGCTGGTCCACGGGCATCGGTGCGAAGTTGAGCGTGACCGCATCCGTGCTCACGCAGCCCTGGGGACTTGTCGCGGTGGCGGTGTAGGTGCCGTTCCCGGTGGCCAGGAACTGCTGGCCGGTGCTTCCATTCCCCCACACCACCGTATTGCCAGGGCTGTTGGCTTGGATCAGATAGGATGTGACGCCGCAGAGCAGGCTATCCGGACCCAGGTCGAGCGTGGGCAGCGCGTTCAGCAGTACGTTGAAGGTCTTGGTGGTCTGGCAGCCCTGCGCGTCGGTGATCTCCACCACGTAGGTGCCTGTCGCGTTCACCGTCACCGTCTGCGTCGTCGGACCATGCGTCCAGTCGTAGCTGCTTCCAGGGAAGCCGGCGTCGAGCACCAGGCTTTGCCCGGCACAGCCCGCGATGTTCACCGGGTTCACCATGCTGTCGAACGCATCGATGATGCGCACGGAGTCCGTCACGGAACACCCGTTCGCATCGGTGATGGTCACCTGGAAGAGCATGGTGGTGTCCGCCATCACCGTCGGGGAGGCGATGTTCCCGGAGTTGAGCAGGAAGGCGGGGGTCCAGGCGATGCTGAACGGTGCGGGCACGTTGTGCTGCACATCGAGCTGGAACCCGAGCGCATTGCACAGCGTGGTGTCCTCCGTGGCGGCGATGGTGTAGGCCGTGGTCACGGCGATGGTGATCGAGGCCTGCGTGCTGCAGCCGGTCTGTGTGTCGGTAAGGGTCGCCGTGTAGGTGGTGGTGGTGCTCGGGGTGGCCACTGGCGTGGGTGACGTGGCGCTGCTGAGGCTGCCGGCGTTGTTCCACACGAGCTGCAGGGTGCCGGTGCCCTGGATGACAGCGTTCAGTTGGCTGCTCTCGCCCTGGCAGAGCGTGAGGTCGCTCGCGCTGAGAACGAGGCCCAACTGCGGACCCACCGTGACCGTCACCGCATCGTTCGCCGTGCACCCGATGTTGTTGGTGGCCGATGCCGTATAGGTCGTCGTGGCCGTTGGGCTGGCGACAGGCCCGGAGATGCTGTTGTTGTTCAGGCTGCCATTGTTCGGGGTCCAGCTCCATTGAATGCCCTGGCCCGAACTGGCGGTGGCCTGAAGCTGGGCCTGACCGCTTCCGCACAGGAGCACGTCGTTGCCGGCGTTGATGCTGAAGGCCGGGGCCACCTGCACGAACACGGGATCGCTGAAGGTGCAGCCCGTCCCGCTGGTGGCCTGCACGGTGTACCAGGTGTCGGCCAGCGGCGTGGCCATGGGGCTCGCACTAGTTGGGTCGTTGAGCGTGGCGCCGGGCGACCAGATCAGCGGCACCCCCGTGTTGTCCACGCGGGTCAGGGTGATGTTGTCAAGCGCCCACACGTCCTGCGCGGCCCCGCTGTTGGCCAGCTGGCGCCAGCGGAAGTGCGTGGCGGCCGACCAGGCGGCGGGCGGGATGGCGAGCGTGATCGGGGTGAAGGCCGGATACTGCGACTCGTTCAGCGTGTGGAACACCGTCCAGGCCACGCCGTTCAGGCTGTACTCCACCACCACGTCCTCGCCCGGCTCAGCGCCGTCGCAGGGCGCGGTGCCGGCGGAGATCATCAGACTGAAGATCAGACTGCCACCTTGCGGAACGTTGAGCGCATTGGTGCGGGCCTGGCGAGCGCCTGCGGCATTGAACAGCAGCGCGTTGCCGTTGACCGCGCCACAGGTGCCGCTCACACTACCGCCCTGGACCTGGGCCCACAGCGACGATGTACCATTATCCAACGGATCGAACCCGATCACCCGCTGCGTGCGCGTGCCCAGTTGTACCGCTTCGCCGAGGCAGATGATGCTGTCGGCCGTGGTGGCCTCCACACTGTGCACGGTGTTCGGCGTCACCTGCACGAGCACGCTGTCCGTCGCGCTTCCACAGCCCAGCGGACTGGTCACGTTCAGCTTGAACCACGTGGTGGTCATCGGGTAGGCCACCGGATCGGGGATGGCAGGGTTGCTCACCAAGGCGGCCGGGGTCCAGCTGAGCGTGTAGGCGTTGGGGTCCAGGTTGGGCTGTGCGCCGAGCTGCACGGGCTGATATTGGCAGATGGTCGTGGCGTTGGCTCCGTTGGCGGTGGCCACCACGTTCACGGGTACCTGGATGCCCACATGGAAGGTGAAGTCCAGCGGACAGGTGGAGCCTGGGGCAGTTCCCGATACCGTATAGGTATCGTTCGTGGTGGGGGTGAAGGTGTAGCTCAGCCCGTTGGCGAGGACCAATCCCGGTGCGCTGGCGGCCTCCCATTGCGGGTTGTCCATGGGCTCCGGCGAGGTGAGCGTCACCGGGCCGTTCACGCACAGCAGTGAGTCCTGCACCACCACCGGAACCACCGTGGCGTTGGCGTTGAACGCGTAGCTCTCGCCCGTGCCGAAACCGGTGGCGTACACATGAATGCCCTGCGGAGCGGTGACGCGGTGCGTGCCTGCGGTGATCGTGCGGCTGGCATGCGACCAGGTGGGGCACGTGGCGAAGGCCGTGAAGCCGGCCGCAGGGACCGCGGTGCCATCGATGGCCACCTGGCCCACCACGGCGGTGGGCACCACCAGCTCCACCCGGTGGCCGGTGATCTGCGGCGAGCTCACCGTGCTGAACGTGGTAGAGGTGGTGGTGCGGTCATCCGGCTCGATCACCACCATCGACGGGTCACCGGCGTTGGCGCAGTTGTACCCTTCGTAAATGACGACCACCGAGACCGGTGCCGTGGCGTTGATGCAGGCGGTGCCCGCCAGTCCGTTGATCTGGTGTGATTGGCCCGCGCTGAGCGGGATGGGCGCACCCCCGTTCACGGTGACGCTCGTGCCGTTTTGGCCGGCGAGCACCCGCACCGTCGCATTGGCGATGCCGCTCGGGAGGAAGGTGTGGAACTCGGTGCCCCAGCGCTCCAGCGGGATCATCTGCTCCACCAGGTGGTCGCAGGCCGGACAGCCCACGGGCACGTTGGCGCACATGCTGCCGCTCAGCACCGCGAAGGGTCGGCAGGGCCCGCTCGCCGCTGTGGCGCGCACGCGGGTGCCGGTGAGGTCGAGCGATGAAAGGGCCGATTGCACCTGGTAGGTCTGTCCCTGATCCAGCGTCACCGTGAAGGGGACACCGGGGGGACGCCCGCCGGCCGTGTTCACGCTAGGGGTGATCTCCACCTCC
Source organism: Flavobacteriales bacterium (assembly GCA_016713875.1). Taxonomy (NCBI): domain Bacteria; kingdom Pseudomonadati; phylum Bacteroidota; class Flavobacteriia; order Flavobacteriales; species Flavobacteriales bacterium. Next base: position 2,768,774 of record JADJOI010000003.1, on the reverse strand, counting down.
GTGTCATCGGTGGTGGCCACGATGAGCAGTTCGCTCTTGTAGAACTCGTTGAAGCCCGGGAGCCCGCGGTAGGCCTCCACGAAGTAGTCCGTGCCCAAGGCCTCCACCGGGAGCACCTGGGCACCATCGTGGGTGTAGCTCTGGTAACTGACGGCCGTAACGGCCACCGGAGCGGCGGCGACGATGCGTACCCCCTTGCCGGTCACGGACTCGGAACCGACGTGTTCGGCGGTGGTGGGCACGTTCACCAGGACCACGCCGTTGGCCGGAACACTGAAGGCCAGGCTCCAGCCGGTCTGCGGAATGCTCACCGTGCCACTGGTCGCGGTAGGGGCACTGATGTACAACCGGGTCTCCTGGGCGCCGTAGGCGTTCTGCATGAAGCCGGTCCACAGCTCCGTGCCGAGGGTCGGCATCGGGCCGTTCACCTGGGCCGAGGCGCTGCCCATCCATAGGATGGACAGGGCTCCGAGCAGTGTCGGACCGATGCGCAGGATGGGGTTCAGGGAGGTCATGCCACCGAAGAGCGGGGTGGTTCGCGCCGTGCATACGCGATCCCCTGCCCAAGGTTCCCGCCCTGTAAAGACGAAGGGCCGGGAGAACCCCGGCCCTTCGCAGTGATGATCGTCGACCGTCAGCGGATCAGCGTCACATGGCCCACGCTCTCTTTTTCCGCTCCGATCATGCCGTTCACATCCTCGATGAAGCGGTACTTCAGCTTCCACACGTACACCCCGTCCTGGACCTCGGTGCCATTACGCTTGCCGTCCCAACCCACCTCCGCATCCTTGCCCGCGAAGACCTCCTCGCCCCAGCGGTCGAAGATCTTCATCTCCATGGTGGCGATGTTGTACCCGCTCGGCATGAAGAGGTCGTTCACCCCGTCGCCGTCCGGTGTGAAGCTGTTCGGTACGAAACACTGTGGCGGACAGTATTCCACCACCTCGATCGAGTCGGTGATGGTGCAGTTCAGTGGGGTCGTGATGTCCACGATGTACCAGCCGTACGTGTTCACTTCGATGGTCTGGGTCTCCTCATCGGTGCTCCACAGATAGGTGCAACCGGGGTTCCCGGCGTCCAACAGGGTCTTCTTCGGCCAGTAGTCCAGGCAGATGATCTGCTCCTCCTCCGTGATGATGTTCGGCAGCGGGTTGAAGACCACCTCCACGGTGTCGCGGGTGGTGCAGTACCCATTGAAGACGTCCACCCACACGTCCTGCGTGGTGGTGACGAAGGTGGTCTGCGTGGTGGCCCCGTTGCTCCAGATGAAGGCCTGACCCGGGTTGCCCGCGTTCAGTTCCATGGTGTCGGTGTCGCACAGCGCCGTATCCGGGCCGAGGTCCACGATGGGGAAGGCGACGATGTCGATCACCGCATCAGCGGAATCGACGCACCACGTCGGAGTGGTCACCACCACCGAGTAGGTCGCGCTCACACTGTCCACCTGGATGCTCTGGGTGGTCTCGTTCGTGCTCCAGAGGTAGCTGCTGCCCGGGTTCCCGGCGTCCAGGGTGATCGTTTCGCTGATGCACACGGTGGTGTCGCGCAGGTCGATCACCGGCAGCGGGTCGAACACCACGTTGATGCTGTCCCTGTTCACGCAATCGTTCCCATCCGTCACTTCCACCCAATACTGGTCATCCGTGGTCACCGTGATGGCCTGGGTGATGGCCGTGGTGTTCCAGAGGAATTGGCTGCCGGGGTTGCCGGCGTCCAGCGTCCAGTTCTGGCCGATGCAGAGCGAGGTGTCCGGTCCCAGCACGATCACCGGCAGGGGGTCCACCGTCACGTTCGTGGTGAAGGTGGCCTGACAGCCCAGCGTATCGGTGATCACCACGGTGTACGCTCCGGCCGTGGACACCGTGATGGTCTGTGTGGTGGCGTTGGTGCTCCAGGCATACGTGCTTCCCGGATAGCCCGCGTCGATCACCATGCTCTGTCCGGCGCACAAGGACGAGTCTGAGATGAAGGTGAGGTCGTCGAAGGGCACGTTGATGTTCACCGTGTCGCGCGCAGAACAGCCCAGGGCGTCCTGAACCACCACGATGTACTGCGCCGTGGAATCGAAGGTGATCACCGGGTTGGCCGTATTGGCGCCCACCAACTGGTTCGTTGGCGTCCAGCTGATGGTTCCGCCCGGTACGTTGTGCTGCACGTCCAGGATGAAGCCGACCGGGTCGCACAACGAGGTGTCCGCGGTGGCGGTCACCACGTAGGCCGTGCTCACCGTGATGTCGATGTCCTCCGTGAGCACGCAGCCGCTGATGGTGTCGGTGACGGCCAGCACATACGTCGTGGTGGTCAGCGGCGTGGCCGTCGGGTCCTGGATCGCGGCGTCGTTCAGCGATCCCGCCGGAGTCCAGCTGTACACCAGGTTCGTGGTGTTGCCCGCGATCGTGGCGTCCAGCAGGGTGCTCTCCCCCTGGCAGAGGTCGTCGTCCGGTGTGGTGATGGTGAGGCCCAGGAGCTGGTTCACCGTGATGGTCACACTGTCCGTGGCCACACAGCCCTGGCCCGTGGTCACCGTCACGAAGTACTCCGTGGTGCTGGCCGGCGTGGCGATCGGCGACTGCACGAACGTGGCCGACAGCGTGCCGTTGTTCGGCGTCCACGTCCAGGTGTGGTTCGTGCCCGAGCTGGGTGCGGCGTCCAGCTGGATGCCGCCCAGGTCGCAGATCGCGGTGTCCGGTGTCATGGCGATGCTGAACGGCGCGCCCACCTCGATGTACACCGAATCCTGGTAGCTGCACTGGGTACCGGTAAGGGTGCTTTGCACATAGTACCAGCCCGTGGTCGTGGGGTACGACATGGGGTTGGTGATGTTCGCTGCGCTGAGCGTGGCCGCGGGCGACCAGTTGATGGTGAGGCCGGTGGTGCTCTGGGCGCCGATGGCCACATTGTCCAGGCTCCAGTTGTCGTTACCCGGTCCACTGCTGTTCAACTGCCGCCAGCGGAACAGGGTGGCGCCCGTTTGCGCGGCCGGGGGTATCGGCGCGCTCACCGTGGTGAAGTTCGGGTACAGGTATTCCCACAGGGTGGTCATCACCGTCCATGCACCCCCGCCGTTCGTCGAGTACTCCAGAACCACGTCCTCCCCGGGGTCCGCGTCATCGCAGGGCGGGGCGGCCGCACCGATCTTGATGGCGAAGCTCACGCTGCCGCCGTTGATCACGTTCATGGCGCTCGTGGTGGCCTGGCGGGGGTTCACCCCGTCGAAGTAAAGCGCATCGCCGAACACCGAGCCGCACGCATTGCTGATGGTGCCGCCCTGGATCGAGCTCCACATCGCGGTGAAGACCATGTCGAAGGGGTCCTCGGCGATGATCTGATGCACCTGCAGATCGAGCTGCGACGAATCGCCCTGGCACAGGGCGTCCACGGCCGTGCTGGCCTCGTACAGGAGGATGTCTCCCTGGATGACGTCGATGTACACGCTGTCCAGGCTCACCGCACATCCGTTCAGGGTGCTTACGCTCACGTAGAACCAGCCGCTCTGCGTGGGGGTGGCGATCGGGTTCTGCAGGGAGCCATCGTTCAACTGCGGATCGGGCCACCAGTTGTAGAGGTAGGTGCCCGGCGGGTCCACATCCACGTTCAACTGCACCGTTTCATACTCGCAGATGGTGATGGAGGCGGGAGAAGGCACGCCATTCGCCGAAGGGGTCAGCAGCGGTGGTGTGTCCACCTCCACGCTGAAGAAGTACTGCTCCTCGCACTGGCTCAGGTTCTCATAACCGGTGACCACGTACACGTCGCTGCCGGGTGGGGTGAAGGTGTAGGAGAAGCCGTAGTGCAGGGTGTCCGTGGGGTCCGAGATCACCGTCCAGAACGGGTTGAAGAGCGGGTTGGGCGGGGCCAGGGTGAGCGTGCCCGTGCTGTCCACCCCGCAGAACACCGAGTCGATGTTGATCGGCGGCAAGGGGGTGAAGGAACCCACCGAGTACGCATAGCTCTCCGCGCTGCCCATGCCGTACACATACGCCGATAGACCGCCGGGGCAGGTGAGGGTATGGCTGCCCTGTGAGAGGGGCACGCTCGCGTAGGCCGAAGTGGGGCAGGCGGGATACGCCGTGAAGCTGGCCGCCGGCACCAACACACCGTCCAGCGACACCTGGTTGATGTTCGCCGTCTCGGTGATGATGTTCAGGTAGTGGTTCGTGATCACCGTGGACGACACCGTGCTGAAGGTGATGTTGTCGATCTGCTGCTCCTCGGCGTTGAGGATCAGCAGCGCGGGGTCGCCATTGTTGCTGCACGTGATGCCCTCCATGAGCTGCGCCACGCTGAAGGGCACGTTGCCCTCGAAGCAGGCCGCCTGCCCGAAGGCGTTCACCTCCGTGAACTGTCCGGCGTTCAGGTTGATGGGCGGGCCGCCGTTCACGGTCACCGCCGTCCCGTTCTGGTCGGCCAGGATCCGGTACGTGTACCCCGTGGTGGTGGAATAGGGGACCGAGAAGTACTTGCGGCCCCACACGTTCCGCGGCAGGTTCTGCTCGCATACGTGGTCGCAGGCATAACAGCCCTGGGGGATGTTGGTGCACACCGACCCGCTGAAGACCGAGAAGGGCCTGCAACTTCCGCTCTGCGCTGTGCCGATGATCGTCGAGCCCGTGAAATCGTCCGTGAAATTCGTGCCGGCGGCCTTCACCTGGTAGGTCTGCCCTGAATCCAGCTGCACTGTCCAAGGCACCCCGGCCACGTGCCCGCCCTCGGTGTTCACTGTGGTCGTGATCTCCACCTCGGTATCATCCTGGGTGGACACGATCAGGAACTCGGAGGCCAGCCCGGCCACCCCCGACAGCCCGCCGTAGGCGTGGATGCGGTACTCCGTGCCCAGGGATTGCACGGGGTACACCGTGGTGCCGTCCGCCGTGTACTGCTCGAAGTTGATGGCGAAGACCGCCACGGTGTCCTGCGTCTGCACCAGCACCGACTTGTTGTCGATGATGTCCGACTGGTAGTGCATCGCCGTGGGGATCGGGATGGTCACCGTGGTGGTGACGTTTGGCACGACGTTGAAGGCCTGCGACCACCCCACGAGCGGCATGGTCACCACGCCGACCGTGGCCACAGGCGAGCTGATGAAGATGTCCAGGCTCTGCGTGGGGTTGCCCTGGTAGTTCTGCATGAAGCCGAGCCAGAACTCCTTGCCCATCGTGGGCACCACACCCTGGCCGTGGGCCTGGCCCAGGCTGAGCACCGCCATCACGGGCAGCGCGCGCAGAAAGGATCGCATCATGGTCGTCAGGTTCGTTCGGTCACAAAGGTCGATCGGTGCTGAAAGGTACCGCGGGGATCGGGAACCGGTCGTGCACAGCCGCTCGTGGACCGACTACATGACGCGAAGGATGCCCCGGACGTTGCCAGCGTCAAAAGAACTCCTTGGGGGTGGTACGAAGCACCCCGTTCCGGCGGCAGCGCCGACCCACGGACCTCCCGCACTGTGCTTGCTCTCGTTCGTCCAACCTTCGTTGCCGCTCAGCCGGATACTTCGCTCCAGTATCCTCGCTTCGCGGCGCCTGGCCTGAACGAACGATACCTAAGCACGCCATCCGTTCGAGGTACTTCGCACCACCCTTAGGGCAGGCTCCAGTTCACCTCCAGGTCCCAGCCGGCACGCACGTTCACCGGCTCCGGATGCGTCAGCACCGGCTCAGGAAGCAGGCCGGTGCGCCACCGCCCAGGGTCCCAGCGGCCGTTGCCGTTGCCGTCCCGCACCACCCGGATGCTGTAGCTCCCGGGCGGAAGGCTGGCCCACTGCACGCTGCGGACGCCCGCTTGCAGCGGCTGCCGGCGCACGGCCCGCCCTTGGCCATCCTGCAGCAGGGCGATCAGGGCCACCCCTGGGTCCCCCTCGAAGGTGAGCTTCAAGCTCCCCAGCGTGGCCGGGTCGGGGGCCGACAGGGCCACCGTGATGCTGTCGTTCCACCCGCCGTAAAGGTCGTGTATCGCCTTGGGCTTCAGCAGGATGGAGCCCCGAGATCCGGACAACGGCCGGATCCACAACAACCGCCGGTCGGCCGTATCGCGTTCCACCACGAACCGGATGCTGTCGGCACCCGGCCCGGTGGCCACCACGCGGTCGGGATCCACCCGATCGATGGGCCGGGAGGCCCGCAGGGGCACCCCCTTCGGCCCTGCCCCGCCGGCCCGCAGCATCAGGTTGAACGTGAGGCGCGGCGGCCGGCGGTAGGTCACCGTGTCCGCCGGGGCGCTGTCCGGCCGCAGGATCACCCGCACCCCGTGCAGCAGGGTGGTGTCCGAGGGCCAGGCGAGCACCGTATCCCGCCCACCGCCCCATTCCAGCAGCCAATCGGGTCGCGGACCGCCTTCCTGTCCGACCGCGAGGGTGCGGAGGCGCAGGCTGTCCACGGGCTTGCTGAAGACCAGCTGCAGCGCGCCTTCCGGCAGCACCCGGTCGTCCATCACCTGGGCCTGGAGACCGGGCTCGCGATACAGCTCCAGCGCGTGCGGGGCGCTGTCGCCCGGCAGCACCACCACCGCAGGGTCGAAGGCGATCTCCTCCCCGGGCAGGTCGTAGCGCAGGTTGCCGTTCATGTCGCGCAGGGCGCGCAGCGCGTACCGGCCGCCGGCCAGGTAGCGCAGCCGGAAACGGCCCTCCGCATTGCTGCGGGCGATGTAGCGTGGGCGGCCGGTGGTGAAGGCGGCGGTGTCGCCTTCGGGATACAGCAGCACCTGCACGGCCTTCTCCGGCGCACCGGTGTAGGCGTGGCGCACCAGACCGGTCAGATCCAAGCTGTCCACCGCATCACCGGTGCTCAGCACGTGTACGAGCTCCTCGGCGGCGTTGCCCTCGGTGAGGTCCACCACGGCCTGGCCCAGATTGATCACATAGGTGGTGTTCGGCAGCAGCGGGCCGGGCAGGTCGATCCGCACCTCGCGGGGACCCGTGCGCGTCACCTCCGGCGGGATGTCCAGCGGTGGTGACACCACCAGGTTCTCGCGCACCTTGCGCAGGTCGATCCGCTCGTCGAACCGCAGGACGATGGTCCCGCCCATGAAGCCGGTGGAGCCGCTCGGCGGCGAGGCGTCCACGAGCTGCGGAGGGATCTCGTCCTTGGGACCGCCAGTGGGGTCGCGCACCTGGGCGCAGGCCGTCAGCGTCACCAACAGGGCCGTCGCCGTGCGCCGGCTCATTCGAACAGGGGTTCCAGCAGGGCGCCCACCTGCGCCAGCGCGTGGGCGTCCACCGCGCTGAAGTCGTTGAGGGCGTTGCTGTCGATGTCGAGCACGGCGGCCATGTGCCCGTGGCGGTCGCGCAGGGGCACCACGATCTCCGACCGGCTTAGGGGACTGCAGGCGATGTGCCCGGGGAAAAGCTCCACGTCGGGCACCACCAGGGTGCGCTCCTGCTCCCATGCCGCGCCGCACACGCCCTTGCCGAAGCCGATCCGCATGCAGGCCACAGGCCCCTGGAACGGGCCCAGCACGAGCTCGGCCCCCATCACGCGGTAAAAGCCCACCCAATGCCAGCCGAAAGCCTGGTGCAGGGCGGCGCTCACGTTGGCCATGGCCGCGATGGGGTCGCGCTCCTCGGCCAGCAGCGCGCGCAATTGGGGCATCAGCGCGGCATATAACGCCACACGGTCGGTGGTGGCCGGCAGCGAAAGCGTGGTCTCCATGGGGGGCGGAAGGGGGGCAAAGGTATCGGTGGGGTGAGGTGATGACCCCATCACGCCGTCGCCGCCGTGCACACGCTCACCCGCAGGTCGGGCACCCGCAACAGGGCGCGGATGCAGCCCTCGAGGGTGGCGCCGGTGGTGATCACATCGTCCACCATCAGCACATGGGCACCGGCCAGCGAACGCGTTTCACCCAGCTCGAAGGCCTCCTTCACGTTGGTCCAGCGCTCCCAGCGGCCTTTGCGGGTCTGGGTGGTGGTGCGCATCACGCGCATCAATCCCTGGTCGGGCATGCGCAGGGGCCACAGCTCGCGGAAGCCGTCGACCAGCACCTGGCTCTGGTTGTAGCCGCGCTCGCGGAGCCGGTGGGGGTGCAGCGGCACGGCCAGCACGTGGTCCACCGTGGCGAAGCGGGGGCTGGCGCGCAGGGCTTCGGCCATCCACCGGCCCAGTTCCAGCCCCACGGCTCGGTCGCCCTGGTACTTCAAGCGGTGCAGCATGCGCTGGGTGCGGCCTAGACGGTTGAACTGCAGCAGGGCCGCGGCGGCCTCCTCCACCACCTTGCCGTGGAAAGTACTATACTTGTCACCAGCGTAGTCATCGACTAACGCGAGTTACATGAGAGGCACCCAACGGCTTAAACGTTCGCTCGGTCTCCTAGCGCAATGGGTATTTGGACCGGCGAGATTACTTGATAGCATGACAACCCGAAATATACGGCTTTGGCCGAATCAGATTTTTAGAACAAAAAATGTAAATACAATTTTACATCGCCTGTTCTTTATTTGCTTTGCACTCTTACTGTTTTTTCAATCGTGTTACTCTCAAATTCTATGGGCGAATAACGAGAATTTATGTGATTATACGAATGATTGGGTTCTCGTCTTTGAGGACGATTTTCGTGGAAACAGTCTGAATACAGATAAATGGACCACTTGGCAGCCCTTCTCCTCTGACGGCAGTGATGCATGCGAAGCTTGCCGAGCAGCTCATGGAGTTATTTATCGGGACGAGCAAATCTTCGTGAACGATGGTGTCGCCACGATTCGCGCTACTAAGGAATTCAATACATGGTACGGACAACCGAGTTTGTGGAAATCGGGTATTCTATTCTCCAAACAACCATTCACTTTCAATCAGGGTAAATTTGAGATTAGATGTAAATTGAATTTGCCTCAAGGTGCTATTCCTTCGTTTTGGCTTTTTGGAGATGGTGGAAACGAAATCGATGTATTCGAATTCTGCGGGGGTGAATATACTGTAATGAAGTGCTCGATACATCGCAATGAAGATAATCCGACCCAACATGATACTTATGATGCTTCCGTTCCCGATATTTCAGGGAGTTTTCATACATATGGGGTTGAATGGTCAGAAAATTTTGTGATTTGGTTTTTCGATGGAGTTGAAATTCATAGGCGTTGTAGATGGGATGAAATCACAGATAACGATGATTGTATTCTGAATGGTCCTTATACGCGAGGTTGTTTTCCTGCCGACGATTCGGAATTAAATGTATTGGCCTCACTAGGCATGTCTGATGGTGGTTTCTGTGGGCCCGAGAACAGCTATCCTACGGGATTTTCGTTTGATATGGATATTGATTACATTCGTGTATTCCAGAATATGAATCAAATTGAGCCAGAGTTAACTAATGTTTGTGGATTGGCCAATACGCTAGCCATAGCTGCTTCATCCGATGCATTCTGCTCAATTGGTCAGCAGGTAACCTATAACCTTACTGGAGTTCATGGCGATCCAATTCAGTGGTCCGTGTCAGGTCCGGGATATTCGTTCGTTGCAACCGATAACTCTAGTGCCCGGATTCAGTTTGACGCATACTACGAAGCTTCAACAGTTGTTCTGACTGTCGTGGACAATGAAAATCCGTGTGGTTCTACTCAAAAGGGAATACCACTGTATGGTGGATTGCCAACCATTAGTTTATCAGATTATCATTTGGATATGGACTGCGATGATGATGGTAGTGGTTATTGGTGCATTGAACCGGAGATTTGGAACGCAGAGCCAATTCAGCCGAGCACGATATCCAGTTATACGAGCTTCTATCCGCCAATTGCGTATTATAACGAATACGTTGTTGGAAGTAATAACCCGCCGGTTTATTCAGTCCTTAATTCAGTACCGCGGCCGTACCGAGTTTTCATATACGATGAAGAACAAACGCGTGTTTTTCTGCCAATGCGTCCGGAGGTGGTTCCGGGGGGTGAGATTTATGGTTATTCATGCACACTTCCCCCGCTCACCTGTCAAGAGCATTGGCATTCGTGGCCGTGGTCTGGTGAGTCTCGCTTTTGTTTGAAGGATCATGGGGACTACTGTTATGAGGTGGTTGTCCAGGCCCAGAATCCATGTGGTGTAAGTGAAGCGCGGTATACTATTCGGGATAATTGTCAAGTCGGAGCGTGTGACGAATCAACGCCCTATATACCAGACGAATTAGAGGTAGAGCTCACCCCTGTGCCAGCCACTACTGGGTTCACCATTAGTGCAGTTGCTGATATTGATGTGGTTGCCCGAATTAGCGGAGTCTTGATTCAGGATGCTTTGGGAACCATTAAATGGAGTCATGTTGGTGACCTTAGTTCTTCCCCGGAGGTAAATTGCAGTAACTGGGGGCCAGGTATATACGCCGTACATGTATTTGTTGATGGAGTTGAAAGAATTACTAAGATTCAAATCAAGTGATATGAGATGGTGAGAATGGCCAGGTCAAGCCAAAGGAAAGAAATAGGCGCGCGCTCCGGACTTTCCCCAATGGTGAGGACGTCTTTCATTGTTATCTTTGGCGGATTCATATTGTCTTCGATAGCGATATGGAATGGTTTTCCTTTGGTCTATTCAGATACCGCAACCTATCTTACATCAGGATTTAATTGGGAGACTCCGTTCGATAGGCCTATTGCTTACGGTGTATGGTTGTACTTAATGAGTCTAGGAGGATTCTCTCTTTGGCCTGTTATCCTGACCCAGAGCGCACTAGTGAGTTATGCGCTCTATAGAATGGGAAGTCATTGCATTAGTGTATATTCGCCACGAGTACATTTGATCGCATGCGCGGTCGTCACATTTGGCAGCACTGCGAGCTGGACGGCGTCTATGATAATGCCGGATATATTCACTCCATTACTTCTAGTGACGTGGGTGATTGTTGCAATGGAAGCGGTTGAAAAATGGGAACTGGTGTTTGTATTTTTTGTCAATTTGGTTTCGTGTTGCATGCATTTGTCACACCCTTTGTATAGCGTGATTATCGGTCTTTTCCTGTTGGTCTGTAGTTTACCGATATCGGGTGGCATCGTACATCGGGAGCACCGCGTGCGGATATTATTGTTGATGTGCCTTTCGATATTGACCTTGTTGACCATGGGATCTTCGATGGCAAAGTCCCGCTCAATATTTGCAGTAGGTGCAATGTCTGAGAACGGGGTGCTGAAACCTTTTCTGGACGAGGAGTGTGTGAACGTTCAGTATAAACTTTGTGCATTTAAAGATTCGTTACCAGGTCACGGGTATGACTTTGTGTGGAGCGAAAAGGGACCGGTGCAGAAACTGGGTGGTTTTGAACATCTACGGGATGAGTGTGATGCGATAATACTGCGAACAATCTTGGATGGTAAATATTTACGGTTGCATATAATAGGATCTTTGATGGCTACTCGACGCCAGCTATTCTTAAACGCTCCTGGTGATGGCCTCGGTATATTTGGCGTTGAGACGGACTTGGCAAAGGGGATTTTCGGATATGTACCTTCTATGCAGCAGGCCTACCTAAATAGCAAACAGTATAGCGGAAGGTTGCGCCCGGAATATTGGTGGTGGAGATTGAGCTGGTGTGATATTGTTTTATATGCGTCTTGGTTAATAGCTGTAGTAGGTGCACTGCTCTTTCGTGGAAATCATCAAGTGATACTTCTGATTGTCACGGTAACAATTGGTTTTGTAGTGAACGCATGGATTTGCGGAACCTTCTCGAATTCAATTGACCGCCTTGGTGCGAAAATGGCCTGGTTATGGCCGTATGTCGCAGTTTGCGTTTGTTTTCGGTTCGTTACTCCAGTAACTTCGATTCGTATCCGGCCTGAATGGTGAGTCAGTTACGCCGTCGCCGCCGTGCACACGCTCACCCGCAGGTCGGGCACCCGCAACAGGGCGCGGATGCAGCCCTCGAGGGTGGCGCCGGTGGTGATCACATCGTCCACCATCAGCACATGGGCACCGGCCAGCGAACGCGTTTCACCCAGCTCAAAGGCCTCCTTCACGTTGGTCCAGCGCTCCCAGCGGCCTTTGCGCGTCTGGGTGCTCGTACGCACCACGCGCATCAGTCCCTGGTCCGGCGTGCGCAGGGGCCACAGCTCTTGGAAGCCGTCCACGAGCACCTGGCTCTGGTTATAGCCGCGCTCGCGGAGCCGGTGGGGGTGCAGCGGCACGGCCAGCACGTGGTCCACCGTGGCGAAGCGGGGGCTGGCGCGCAGGGCTTCGGCCATCCACCGGCCCAGTTCCAGCCCCACGGCCCTGTCGCCCTGGTACTTCAAGCGGTGCAGCATGCGCTGGGTGCGGCCGCGACGATTGAACTGCAGCAGGGCCGCGGCGGCCTCCACCACCACCTTGCCGTGGAACAGCCGTTCCACACGATTGTCCGCCTGCAGGTGCATGCCGGTGCGCGGCAGGTCCAGCACGCAGGGAAGGCATACGGCCTTTTCATGCGTCATCAACGGGCGGTCGCAGGCGCTGCAGCGGCGGGGAAGGAAGAGCTCCGCAGCGTCGAGCAGCCACTGTCCGATCCCCGTCGTCGCTTGTGGGCCCATCCCGGTCGACGTGTTGATAATTGCCATCGAATGCCCTGAAGGCCACGATGCACGGGGGTAATTTAGCGGCCCGAGCCCGAACCCCCATGGACCAGACCGGAAACACCCCCCAGCCGACCAAGCCCCGTTCCAACGTCGCCCTGCTGGCGCTGGTGGTGCTCCTTCTCATCAGCAACGTGGTGATGCTCTACCTGTTGATGCAGAGCAAGCGTCAGGAGGAGGCCACCCAGGGCGAGGTGGTGAAGGTGACCAGTGAGAAGGAGAACGTGACGCGCATGCTGGAGGACATGCTGGCCCAGTACGATACGCTGGAGACCGAGAACGAGCAGCTGCGCGTGGAGATGGACGCCCAGAAGCAGCAGATCGAGAACCTGCTCGATCAGGTGAAGAAGGGCAACTACAGCCTGGCCAAGGCCCAGAAGGAGGCGGCCACGCTGCGCAAGATCATGAAGGGTTATGTGGCCACCATCGACTCGCTGAACCAGGTGAACCTGCAGCTCACCGCCGACAAGGCCAACCTGACGCAGGAGCTCGGCACCGTGAAGGGCCAGAAGGACGCGTTGGAGCAACAGACCGCCGAACAACAGGCGCTCATCGCCAAAGGCTCGGTGCTGACGGCCACCACCATCAGCGCCGGTGCGGTGATGCTGCGCAACAACGGCAAGCAGACGGACACCGACCGGGCCAAAAAGGCCGAGATGGTGAAGTGCTGCTTCACCCTCGGGGAGAACCGCGTGGCCCGTGCGGGGGATAAGACGCTCTACATGCGCATCATCAGTCCGGACGGGCACGTGCTGCCGGCCAGCGAGTCCAACAACCGCTTCCAGTTCGATGGCGTGGAGGGCGAGTTCAGCGTGAAACGCGAGGTGAACTACCAGGGCGTGCCGGTGGATGCCTGCATGTTCTGGACCGCAAGCGGCGAGATGCGCACCGGCCAGTACATCGTGGAGGTGTACGAAGGCGGCGGCAAGGTGGGCCGTGCCACCTTCGACCTGAAGTAGGCGACGATCGCTCGTCAGAAGAAGGCGCGGATCTGCGCGCCGCCCACGTGCACGGTGGGGGTGTTCTCGCTCTTGCGGCCGTTGTAGGTGATGTCCACCTGCAGGTTCTGGTTCAGCCGCCGCTGGATGCTGAGGCTCCAGGTCCAGTTGGTGCCCACCTTCAGGCCGCCCAGCATCTCGTTGCCCAGGCTGGTGTTGGGATCGCCATCGTACCGGATGTCCACAAGGTCCAGGTTCAACTGGATGCTGCCTTTGCCGGCCGTGTTCCAGCGGGCTTCCAGCCCCAGGTTCTGCACGGTGGCGGCCTCGCCGCCCAGCTCCTCGCGGTTCAGCTTGTCCGTGTAGCGGTAGCTCAAGGCCGCGCGCAGGTCGGTGTTGGGCCGCCAGGTGATGCGGGGCCGCGTGGTGTACTGCCGGATGCTGTAGGTGCGACCGCTGAGCAGGTCGGAGGCGTTGGCCACCCGGCCCGCCTCCGCCTCCAGGTCGGCGGTCCATTGCTGGGTGGCGTTCCAGCGCAGGCGCACCTGGTTCAGTTCGCGCAGGCGTGATTCGAACCCGTTCAGCAGCAGCGTCTTGGTGCGGTCGCTCTGGAAGGTGTGGTCCACGCTCCACTTGGGGCTCGTGCGGTCGTAGAAGAGCGTGTTGCGCAGCGAACTGGTGAAGGCCGTCAGCAGCGTGTCCGCCGGGTCGATGCGGAAGGGGTCGAGCGCCTGCCCCAGGTCGGCCGTGCTGGTCTTGCGGTCGCTGCGGAAGGAGGCCAGGTCCGAGAAGCGCGCCAGGAAGCCCCGCATCCTCTTGCGCCCGCCCCAGGCCACCGCGGGCCGCAGGTCCAGCGAGGCGCTCAGCTGGTTGCTGAAGGTGCGCGAGTAGGTGTTGCTGGGCACGAACACCCGCGCGTAGTTGGCCTCGTAGCCGAAGTTGGCCTGTTCGAATTCGTTGAGCTCTTTGAGGCCGTTGCCGTTGTAGTCGTTCCAGATGTACAGGCCTTGTCCGGCGGGCACCTCCACGTAGAGGAACTCGCGCTGCTGCTCCAGCCCCGAACCCAGTTCATAGAACAGGTCCCACACCGCCACGCCCTTGCCCAGGGTGAGGTCGTGGTCGATGCGCATCAGGTAGGTGTCCTCGGGCCGTTGCGCGGTGAGGGTGCTGTCCACGATGCGCAGCTGCCGGTAGGTGAAGGTGGTGGCCAGGCGGTGTCGCGCATCGCGGCCCACGCCCAGGGTGGCCGTGCCTGCGGTGGCCACGGTGCTGCGGGCCAGCCCGCCGTTCCGAAGGCCCTGGTCGTAGCGCTGGCCACCGCCCACGCGGAAGGTGGTCCGGGCCGTGTCGCGGCTCTGGATGAAGGCCTCCCAGTCGTAGAATTGGTAACTGCCGGCCAGCAGCGCGGTGCCCGTGTCCGCCCGGAAGCGGTTGCGTTCATGCTCGTCCTGCATGCCTACGGTGAACCAGCGCAAGCGACGGGCCAGGCGGGCCTTGTGCCGCAGGAACTCGGTGCGCACCGGGTCGGTGGTGGTCAGCAGGCTGGCGGTACCGGTGAGGTCGAAGCGCCCGGGGTGCAGGTCGCTGATCAGGTCGTGGCGCCAACCGGCATACCGGTCGCGCACCTGAAAGGTGTTGATCACGTAGCGCAGCCTTCCGGCCTTGCCCGCCCGGAACCCCACGCCCAAGCCGGCCAGCAGTTGGTCGCCGTCCAGCGGCCGGCCCAGGGCGTTCCAGTTGCGCTCGAACTCCACCGCGCGGTATCGTTCCACCGGGGTGAAGGAGGCGGTGAGGGCCTCCGTCTCCAGGCCCAGTTCCAGCGCCCATGTGCTGTCAGCGGCCCGCAGGGGGATCGCCTGGTCCGCCTTCACCCGCGCAGCGAAGGCCTGGTCGTCGACCGCATCGCGGTCGCTGAAGGTGTTGCGGTCGTATCGACCGTAGGCCAGTTCGGTGCTCAGCCGCAACCCGCCGGCCGTGCTGTGGTCCGCGCCCAGGGTCACCACCTGTTGCGATCGTGGAGGGACCAGCACGCGCACCGGGGCGTGGTCGCCGCGCCTGACGATAACGCCGCCCACCGTGTCCGGCGCCACCCAGCGGTACACCCGGCCGTTAGGGGTGAACTCCTGCTGCACATAATCGCCCAGCCCCGCGCCCACGGTGGAGAAGGTGATGCGGTAGCGCGCGCTGTCAGGCGAGGTGCTGTACACGTACACCGGGCTGTAGCCCAGGGAGTCCACCGCCTTGTACAGCACCTGGTCGGCGACGAAGGCCACGGTGTCCACACCGGGCACCACGGCGGCCAGCGGATCGTCCCCTGCTTCAGCGAGCGCCCGTTGCTCCTCATCCGTGAGGTCCTGCTGCAGCGGCTGCCCCTTGTGGTCCTGTTCGCTGAACACGTTGAGGCGCAGGGTGGTGCGACCGCGCGTCCAGGAGTCGTCCAGGCGCACCAGCGTGCGCATGTAGTTGCGGTCGGAGTATTGGAACTCCACGGTGATGCGGCGGTCCTTGGTGATCAGGCGCCGCGCGGTGAAGGTGAGCTCGGCGGTGTTGTAGTCGATGACGTAGTCGTTCTCTTGGCCGCGCACCAGCAACTGGCCATCGATGAACACGCGTTCGGTGCCGGACAGGATGATGATGAAGGTCTCGCCGGCATCGCCGCGCAGCCGATATGGGCCCTGTACGCCCTCGACGCCCTGGATCACGTTCCGCGCGAACTTGCCCTTGGAGATGGCCACCGAGGTGCCCAAGGCGTTGACGGCCTTCGCGCCTTTGCTCCGGGTGTTGAAGGAGAGGCCTTTCGATTTCTTCAAGTAGGTCAGGAAGTGGCTGTTCGGGCGCTGCAGCACGAAGTCCCCCGCGATGAGCTCCCAGTTCTCCTCGAAGAGCTTGATGAACACCTGGTCGAAATCCTGCAGCTCCAAGGTGTTGCCTTCGGCCTGGATGGGGATGTTGTTGTCGGTGATCGAGGCCTGCACCTGGATGCGGTCCGTGATGCGGCCGCTGAGCTCCAGGTTCAGCGACGAGTTCACCGACAGGTCCTGGTTGTTGCCGAACAGGATGCCGCGGGAGATGCTGCCGCTCTTGTTCAGGCCGGCGTTGCCGAAGAGGTCCTCGCGCTGCGACGGGGCCTCGTACTTGAACGGGTCGCGCCGGTCGGGGTCCTCGCTCAGCAGCCGGAGCCGGTCCTTGTGGCGGCGCTCCGCCGCGAAGAGCAGCGGCCACACCCGGTACCGGGCGATGAGCGTGTCGCCCACCGCGCCGTCGTTCACCCACAGCCGTGCGCTGTACGGATCGAGGGTAAAGATGTGATCGGGCAACGGGCTTCCGTCCCGCCACAGCGACAGGCTGCCCGGGGCGATGCTCAGGGTGTCCAGCGCGATGGTGTCGCCGGTGAGCACGATCCGGCGAGCACGCCGGTTATCGCCAGGACCCTGGGCCAGGACCTGGTACGCCGGCACCAGCACCAGGAGAAGGGGCAGGAGCACGGTCATCCGGGGCCGGGCCGGACGTGGTGCGGAGGAGGAAGGGTTGCGCCCCAAGGGCGGAAAATTACCCAGCCGGTCCACGCATCCGGTGCCCATCAAGATCCGATCGTTGATGAGCGGACCGGCGGCCTCCGAGCTTCCGCCGGGGGGCCGGGTACATTTGGCCGGTGACCTTGGAGAACGCACGGAACCCATGGCTGTTGTGCACCGCGGCCCTGGCTTTGCTGATCGCCTGCGGCGGCGACGGAGGGGATGGCCTGCGGCGCGTGCAAGGCGGTAAGCGGTACGGCGGGGTCTTCAACATGAACGAGGCCGGCGGGGTGCGCAACATCTTCCCGCTCCATATCTCCCAAGCGGCCGAGCACCGCATCGCGGCGCAGATCTACCAGGGCCTGGTGCGGTTCGACCCCGTGGACCTGAAGGTGCTGCCCTGCCTGGCCGAACGCTGGGAGGTGGATGCCGACGCCACCACCTTCACCCTGTATCTGCGCAAGGACGTGCGCTTCCACCCCGATGCGGCGTTGACCTCCGAGGATGTCCGGCTCGTGGACGCCGAGGATGTGCTGTACTGTTTCCGCGCCCTCTGCACGGCCGACCCGGAGAACCGGATGTTCTGGCTCTTCCAGGACAAGGTCCTGGGGGCCAATACCCACTATGCCAACACCGCCGCCGGTGGCGATCGGGAGGCGCCCATCGCCGGCCTCGAGGTGGTCGACCCCCATACCTTCCGCATCAAGCTGGCACACCCCAACGCGGGCTTTCTGCAGGTGCTGGCCCATCAGGGCTGCTGGATCTACCCCAGGCAGCTGGTCGAGTCCTATGGTGATGACCTGATCGCGCACGCCATCGGCACCGGGCCGTTCAAGCTGCGCACCTATTCACCCGCCGAGGCCTTCGTCCTGGAGCGCGACCCCGACCATTGGGACCGCGACGAGCACGGCAACCCGCTGCCTTTCCTGGACGCGGTGCGCATCACCCTCGACCCGGACAAGAACAAGGAGCTCGAGGCGTTCCTGGCCGGCCGCCTGTCCTGCCTCACCGAACTCCCGGTGGAGCGGCTGGGCATCATCAAGGATTCCATGGAGGCCTCCGGTCGCAAGCGCTTCGTGCTCCAGTCCGTTCCGGGTTCCGCCGTGCAGTTCTACGGCTTCAACCTGAAGGCGGACCCCTTTGTCGATCTTCGGGTGCGCCGGGCCTTCAGCCTGGCGATCGATCGGCATTTCCTGGTGGACAGCGTGCTGGGCGGATTGGCCGTGCCCGCGGAGCATGGCCTGGTGGCGCCTGGTCTGTCCGGGTATCCGTATTCCGCCGTCGACGGTCATCGGTTCGACCCCGAAGCGGCACGGGCGCTGCTGGCGGAGGCGGGCTTTCCCGGCGGGAAGGGATTCCCGCAGGTGGTCCTGAACGCGAGCCCGGGTTTCGGCTACATCCAGGTCGCTGAGGCCGTGCAGGACATGCTGCAACGCCATCTGGGCGTGCCTCTCATCCTGTCGGTGCTGCCCATGGACCAGCACTACTCGTCCATCGAGCGGGGCCGCGCACGCTTCTGGCGCGAGGGCTGGGTGGCCGACCTGCCGGACGCCGAGAACTTCCTCTCCCTGCTCTATGGCAAGAACGCCCAGGCCGATACCGCCCTGCCCACCTACCTGAACACCACGCGCTACGCCGATCCGCGCTTCGATTCGCTGTTCGCCGAGGCGCAGCGCACCGTGGACGACGCCCGGCGCATGAAGCTCTTCGCCGAGGCGGAGAACACGGCCATGGCCGATGCGCCGGTGACCCCGCTCTACCACGAACGCACCATCCGCTTGCTGCGCCCCGATGTGCGCGACATGCCCCTGAACGCCATGGACCTGCGCGACCTGGGCCGCGTGTGGTCCGACCCGGGCGTCACCCGGTGAACCGGTCCGTCGAGCGGGTCGCCGCGATGAAGCGGTGCACCAGCTGCTTGGCCAGCGGCAGGTAGGTCTCGATATGCGGCACCTCCCAGTCGCACTCGAACCCGAAGGTGGCCGGCACCGGCAGTTGCGGTCGATGGGCGATCAGCTCCGCGCGGATCACTTCGTAGGTGGTGTGCAAGCCCAGCGGGCGGCTGCCCACGAAGTGCGTCACCACGCTGCGCCAATGCAGGTCGACATCCGCGTCGCGGAGCAACGAGACCGAGTAGGTGTAGATGCGCGCCTCACGGCCCTGGCGCAGGAGCAGGTAGCCCGCGCGCGGATCGAGCGGAAGCACGCCCACCGGCCCGAACTGGATGTGCTCGCGGATGCGCTCCCGCAGATCGCTGCCTTGGGCCAGGTGGTCGCGCAGCTCCGGAACGGCATCGTCGATCACCTCATCGATCACCCCCAGCGCCCCCGTCGGCTCGGGCAACGGAGCATAGGCCACGGTGCCCGTGCGCGGGTCAAGCCCGGTGATGTCACGCGGCATGGTGGCCCGAAGGTCCTCCGCGCGCTTCTGCAATTCCAGCAGGCCGTTCAGGTGGTCGGCCACGTCCAGCAGATAGGGATACAGTTTGCGTTCGGCGAACCGCTTCCGGACCCACTGCAGGTAGGCCAACAGGGTGTAGTGCTTCAGCTCCCGGTCGATCGTCGGGATCAGGATCCAGTCCTTGGGCAGCTGGGATTGGGCCATGACTCGATCGATGAACGGCGTGTTCACAAAAAAGGTTGCGCAACGGTCGGTGGCGCGCACCGGGGTCGGGACCTTTGTGCGAACCGAAAGGTAACATCATGAAGCTCCGTTCCATCGCCCCGTGCGCCTTGTTCATCGCCCTGTTGTTCACCGCCTGCGTGCCACAACGCAAGTACGAGGAACTGCAGACCTCCATGGATGCGATGCGCTCGGAGTCCGAGGCGGCGCTGGCGAAGGCGCGCGACGCACAGGCCACCCTGGACGCACAGGCCAGCGAGATGAGCGACCTGAAACGCCGTGTGAAGCTGCTGGAACAGGATACCACCACCCTGGGCACCTCCCTGCGGAAGATGCAGCAGCAGTACGACAAGATCAACGCGCTGAACGACGAGCTGTTGGACAAGTACAACAAGCTGCTGGCCGGCGACCGCAGCGAGAACCGCAAGCTGCTCACCGACCTGGAGGCCTTGCGCCTGGACCTGCAGAACAAGGAGGATTCCATCGCCCGCAGCAGCAAACGCCTGGCCGAGCGCGAGGCGCGGCTGTCCGAACTACAGGTTGAACTGGACCGCAAGGACGCCGCCATGCGCGACCTCAAGGACCGCGTGAGCCGCGCACTCACCGGGTTCGAGGGCAAGGGCCTCACCGTGGAGCAGCGCGATGGGCGGATCCACGTGAGCCTGGAGAACAAGCTGCTGTTCCCCAGCGGCAGCGCCACGGTGGACAAGCAAGGGCGCGAAGCCTTGGTGAAGCTGGCCAAGGCCATCGAGGCCGACCGTGACATCAGCATCCTGGTGGAAGGCCACACCGATACGGACAAGATCCTGCCCGGCAGTACGTACAAGGACAACTGGGAGCTCAGCGTGGAGCGGGCCACCAGCGTGGTGCGCATCCTACAGGAGGCCAGCGCCATCGAAGCGCGGCGCATCACAGCGGCGGGGCGCAGCGAGTATGTTCCCGTGGATCCAGCCGACAAGTCGAAGAACCGCCGCATCGAAGTGATCCTCACGCCCGACCTCAGCGCGCTGTACAACATGGTCAAGGACTGACCGGGCCTCCGGTCCATGCGGCGAACAATGTCCCGGCCTTGGCGGTCTACTTTTGCCGCATGAGCCGCCTGACGCCTGAACTGGACCCGCTTCCCCTGGACCAATGGGGCCTGGACCTGGTGCGTCCACTTCACATCGCGGGACCGTGCAGCGCCGAAAGCCCCGAGCAGGTGATGGCCGTGGCCGAGGGCATCCGAGGGCATGCCCCCGGCGTGCGCGTGCTGCGGGCGGGGGTGTGGAAGCCCCGCACCCGGCCCGGTGCCTTCGAAGGCGCCGGTGAACCAGCACTGCGTTGGCTGCGTTCGGCCGCCGATGCCACCGGGTTGCTGGTGGCCACGGAGGTGGCCACACCAGACCATGTGGAGGCCGCGCTCAACGCCGGGATCGACCTGCTGTGGATCGGCGCCCGGACCACACCGAACCCCTTCAGCGTGCAGGCCATCGCCGACGCCCTCGCCGGCGTGGATGTACCCGTGCTGGTGAAGAACCCCATCAACCCGGACCTGCCCTTGTGGGTGGGTGCGCTGGAGAGGCTGCACCGTGCCGGCATCCGCCGCATGGCCGCCGTGCACCGCGGCTTCAGCTGGTCGGGCCATACACCCTTCCGCAACACCCCGATGTGGGAGTTCCCCATCCGCCTGATGGCCGCCTGCCCGGGACTGCCCATGCTGTGCGATCCCAGCCACATCGCCGGCCGGCCCGACCGCCTAGCTGATGTGGCCCAACAGGCACTGGACCTCAATTTCAGCGGGTTGATGGTGGAAGCGCATCCCGATCCTGCGCATGCCCTTAGCGATGGGGACCAGCAGGTGACGCCCGCGGCCTTGGGTACCCTGCTCGGTGCGCTTGTCCACCGGGAGGCCGCACCGGATCCACGTCTTCGGGATCTGTTGGACGAACTACGCGATCAGATCGACCAACTGGATGCGGATATCGCCCAAAAGCTCGCTGAGCGCTTGGACATCGCCGAGCGGATCGGCATGTACAAGCAGGAACGGAACGTTGCCATCCTCCAGCCCGAGCGCTGGGAGCGCATCATGGCCGCACAGCACGACCTGGGCCGCCGGTCCGGCCTCAGTGCGGGTTTCGTGGAGGCCTTCATGAACGCCGTCCACCAGGAGAGCATCCGCCGGCAAACGGAGGCGTGGGAGCGCGCGCTCGAACCGGAGGCAGGATCCAAAGGACCTGGCGATGATCAGTTGTCCGGTGTGGCCTAGCCGCCTAGCTTTGGACGTTCTGCAAGGACCGAACCACCCAACCCCGAACCATCCCATGTTCCACCGTTACGCTTCCGCGGCAGCGCTTCTGTTGTCCGCGACCGGGCTTGTTGCGCAGCCCGTGTTCACCAACCAGTCGACCAACCTGTCGCACAGCGCGAGCAGCGGTGGGTGCATGGCGGTGGTGGACATGGACTTCGACGGGCTGGACGACATCGTGCAGCTCGACATGAGCAAGCACGTGTACATCCTGTACCAGAACCCCGACCACTCCTTCACCACGATCGACTACGGCGTGGTGGACGGCAGCAACCAATGGGGCTGGGCCATCGCCGACATGGACCGCAGCGGACACAAGGACATCATGAGCGGCGTGTCCGTCACCCGCTACCTGCGCATCACCTCACGCGGTGTATCCCAGCTGGTGGACCTGAACGGTCCCACCATCTTCCACCAAGGTGTGAGCATCGCCGACATGAACGGCGATGGGTGGGCGGACCTGTACGCCTGCAACGACGTGGGTCCGAACAACATCTGGATCAACGATGGTTCGGGCAACCTGCTGTACGACGCCAACTTCATCAACTGGAACACCACGCCCGCTTCGGACATGAGCGGCAACTATGCCAGTCTGTTCACCGACTTCGATGACGACGGCGACATCGACCTGCACATCAGCCACTGCCGCCAAGGGGTGAACAGCCCGACCGACCCGCGCCGCTGGGACCGCCTCTTCGTGAACGACGGCAACAACAACTACACCGATATGGCCGTCGTCCATGGCCTGCAGAACCGCGAACAGGTGTGGACCACCGACTTCGGTGACTACGACAACGACGGCGATCTCGATGCCTTCAGCACCACGCACAGCACCACCCTGATGCTGTTCGAGAACGATGGCACGAACAACTACGTGAACGTCACCGCTGGCAGCGGCCTGGAGAATTACACCGGCTTCTTCCTGCAGGGCCTGTTCCGCGATCTGGACAACGACGGCTGGCTGGACATCATGACCGGTTCCGCGGACTACTACTTCAAGGGCAATGGCGATGGCACGTTCTCGGAGGTCCCCACCATGTTCCCGGCCGGCAAGAACATGCTGAGCTTCGCGTTCGGCGACCTCAATGAGGACGGGTTCACGGATGTGTACGCCAGCTACGGCGATGCCTACGTGGACGGCGACCCTAGCTTCCCCGACCGGCTCTGGATGAACACGCCGAACGGCAACCACTGGCTCGACATCGATCTGGTGGGCGTGCAGAGCAACAAGGAGGCCATCGGTGCCAAGGTGAAGATCTGGGGCCCGTGGGGCATCCAGGTCCGCGAGGTGCGCAGCGGCGAGAGCTACGGCGTGGTGAACAGCGCCACCCTGCACTTCGGCCTCGGCGCCATCACCGAAGTGGACAGCCTGGTGGTGCAGTGGCCCAGCGGAGAGGTCGACAGCTACACCGACATCGATGCCGATCAGGCGATCACCTTGCTCGAAGGCATCTGCATTGCTCCCGTGGCCGAGATCACCGCTGGTGGGGACCTGGTCGTGTGCGCCGGCGGCACCCCATTGACCCTCTCGGCGAACCCCGGCTTCCAGTACACGTGGAGCACCACCGCCACCACCCAGAGCATCGATGTCAACACCGGCGGCACCTACACGGTGACGATCGATGACGGTACCGGCTGCTGGAGCCAGGCCTCGGTCACCGTGACCGAGAACCCCGACGAGACCCCGACGGTGACGGTGAACGGCGAGACGACCTTTTGCGAGGGCGGCTCGGTGGAACTGACCTGTTCGCCGGCGAACGGCTACACGTGGAGCAACGGGGCCACCACGCAGACCGTGCAGGCCACCATCGATGGTCCGATCACCGTCACCGTGGCAGGCCTGTGCGGGAACTTCACATCCGCCCCGGTCGACCTGGAGGTCATCGATACCCCTGACGCACCGGCCACGACCGGCGCCACGATCCTGGGGCCGGGCACTGCTGACATCAGTGCCACAGGCGCCGCGATCACCTGGTACGACCTGCCTACCGGCGGCACCGCTTTGGGCACAGGCAACATGTGGACCACGCCTTTCGTGAACAGCACCACCGGCTTCTGGGCCGAGGACCTGAACACCTTCGGAGGTGGAACGGCCAGCGGCGGTCGGGTGGACAACACCACCAGCGGTCAGTACCACCAGAACGACGGGTTCTACCTGCTCTTCGACGCGTACGAGCGCTTCACCATCAACAGCGTGAAGGTGTACTCCAACACGGCCGGTGTGCGCACCATCTCGGTGATCGACATGAGCGACAACAGCACCGTGGCCAGCGCCACGCCGAACATCCCCACCGGGACCCAGGTGGTGACCCTGGGGCTCGAAGTGCCTGGCCCGGGCAACTACGCCTTGCGCTGTGTGGGTACCCCGAACATGTGGCGTGATGGCCTCGGCAGCAATCCCCAGTACCCTTACGCCCTGGGCACGCTCGGCGCCATCACCGGCACGAACGTCGGAGGGCAGAACGCCCTGCAGTACTACTACTTCTTCTACGACTGGCAGGTGGAGGCCTTCGGTGTGGAGTGCGCCAGCCCGCGCACCGAGGCGATCGTCACCGTGAGCTCCGTCGGTCTGGAGGAGAACGTCGCCGACGCCACCCTTCAGCTGATGCCCAACCCGGCCGATGAGTCGGTGACCGTGGTCTTCCCGGCGAGCGAAGGCCGTGTCACCGTGGAACTGTCCGACCTCAGCGGCCGTGTGGTGCGCACCGTCGGCGGTGCGGGCCTAGGCGGACGCCTCACCTTCGATGTCAGCGACCTGGCCTCCGGCCCATATCTCGTGCGCCTGGCTTCGGCGGACCGCCAGCAGGTCACGCGGCTGACGGTGCGCTGATCGTCATGACGCGCGAACGAACGAGCCCCCGGCACAGCCGGGGGCTCGTTCGTTCGCTACCGGCCCCAACGCTGTACTTTGGCGGCATGCGCGCCAGCACAGCCCCGCTGCGTTCCTCTCTTCTGGTCCTCGGTGTCGGCGGTTTGGGCAACGCCCTGCTCGAGCGCTGTGCCCGGTTGCCCCTCCGCCTCCTCACCTTGGTGGACGGCGACCGCGTGGAGCCCCGCGACCTGGAGCGTCAGCCGCTCTTCGCACCGGTGGATGTGGGCCGACCCAAGGTGGCGGTGGCCGCTGCATGGTTGCGCCAGGCGATGCCAGGGACCGTGATCGAGGTGGTGGACGCCTTCGCCGACGCCTCTACGCTCCCGGTGCTGGTGGAGGCGCACACCATCGTGGCCGACTGTACCGACGACGTGCATGTACGGGCCATGATCGATCAGGTCTGCTCGAAGTTGTGCATCCCGCTGGTGAGCGGAGCCGTGCATCAGAACGAAGGCCAGGTGTTGCTGTTGCATGCACCCGATGGCTCAGGCGATCCGTCGATCACCCGTGCACACGTGTTCGGTGGAGGACCAGGGCCCGGCCAGGACGAGTGCGACATGCGCAGTGTGCCGCTTGATGTGCTGGAGGCCACGGGAGCCCGGATGCAGCAGCGAGCGGGTGACCTGATGGCCGGCCGCCCCGTGGAGAACGGCGTGCTTGAGCTGTACGCCGGTGGCCGATGGAGCCGGTACGCCCCTCCCGACATCACCTGACCGCCATGCCAGCCGCCCTTGGCATCGCCCTCATCGCCCTGCTGTTTGCGTCCGTGGGCCACGGAGGCGCCAGCGGTCATCCGGCGTTGATGGCGTTGATGGGCCAGCCACCCGAGGAGATGCGCCCCGCCGCGCTCTGGCTCAACCTGCTGGTGAGCGCCGTGGCCACCGTACAGTACGCGCGCGCCGGCCATTTCGCCTGGCGGCTTTTTCTGCCGTTCGCGCTGTTGTCCGTGCCCATGGCCTACCTCGGTGCGCGGATCAGCCTGGAGGCGGAGACCTATGAAGGCCTGCTGGCGGCGTGCCTTCTATTGGCGGCCTTGCGCCTGTTGGGCCTGTTCGGTGCGCCGGCCGCGGCCACGCGCCCTGTGCATCCAGTGGGTGCGCCGGTCCTGGGGACAGGCATCGGGCTGATCTCGGGCCTGGTCGGGATCGGTGGCGGCGTACTGCTCAGCCCCGCCCTGCTGCTGCTGCGCTGGAGCGACGCGCACCGCATTGCCGCCGTCAGCGCGCCCTTCATCCTGGTGAACAGCGCCGCCGGGCTCATTGGACTTCATGCGCCCGGCCCGCCGGCCGGTCTGCACATCGGATGGCTCTTCGCGGCACTCGCCGGTGCGCTGATCGGCAGCACCCTCGGCGCCCGCGGGCTTCCGGACATCCGGTTGCGCCAGGTGCTGGGTGTCGTGCTCCTCATCGCCTCCTCCAAGCTGCTCCTACCATGATCGATGTGCAACAGGCCCGGGCCATCCTGATGCAGCAGGTGCGTGTGCTGCCTACGGAGGTCGTTCCGCTCTCCGACGCCGTGGGCCGCTTCCTGGGCGCGGATGTCCGGGCCTCCGATGCCTTTCCGCGGTTCGACATGAGCGCGGTGGATGGCTACGCCGTGGGCGCCGGCCCCGGTCCGTGGAGGCGCATCGGCGCGGTGGCCGCCGGCGAGGTGTTGCCCCACCCGGTCGGCGCTGACGAATGCGCGCGCATCTTCACCGGGGCCCAGGTCCCGGTGGGTGCGATGGCCGTGGTGATGCAGGAACGCTGCACCGAGAAGGATGGCCTGATGCGTGTGACCGGTGAAGCGCCACATGCCGGCGCCCACATCCGCCGCAAGGCCGAAGGCTATCGCACGGGCGACCGTCTCCTGCGCGCTGGCGACCGCCTGGACCCTGCGGCCATCGGCCTGTTGGCCTCGTCCGGGATACGGTCCGTGGCCGTGACCCGGAGGCCCCGGGTGGCGGTGATCCGCACGGGCGCTGAGTTCATCACCGAGGGGGGCGCTGCCGAAGGGCGCATCCACAGCAGCAACGAATTGATGCTTCAGGCCGCTCTCCAGGAGGTCGGGGTGAGCTTGACGGTGCCACCCCTCGTGGTGGACGACGATGCCGATCGGTTGAGCGGGACGCTGCGAAGTGCGTGTGTCACAGCCGACCTGGTGCTGACCACCGGAGGTGCCTCCGTCGGCGAGCACGACCTGCTCCGGCCCGTGCTGGAGCGGGAGGGTGGCACGATCATGTTCCATGGCGTGCGTCAGAAACCGGGCAAGCCGATGTTGTTCGCCACCTTGGGCGGTACTCCACTGATCGGATTGCCGGGCAATCCCCGCGCGGTGCTCGTGCTCTTCATGGTGTATGTGCGCAGCGTGCTCCGCGCCCTTCAGGGTGCCCGGGATCCCGGTCCGGACGTGGACCTTCTTCCGTTGGCCGCACCGCTGGAACGCAAGGGCGAACGCGACGAGTTCCGGGCGGCCCGCGTGACCGATGGCCGGGTGGAGCTGCTGCCGGATGAAGGCTCGCATCTCCTCGGCGGCCTGATCGGTGACACGGTCCTCTGTCACTTGGAAGCTGCGCAGGCCCGGCTGGATGCTGGCGTCCGCGTGCGTGTGATCCGTCCGCTGCCATGAACGACCGCGCCTGGACCGGGGTGGTGCTGGCCGGTGGTCGCAGCCGCCGAATGGGTACGGACAAGGCCTTGATCGAGCTGGACGGGTTGACGCTCCTGGACCGCGCGGTCGAGCTGCTGCGTCCGCACGCCCGCGAACTGCTCATCATCGGGGATGTCACCCGCCACGCACATCCCCATGCCACCACCGTGGGCGACCTGCGCCCGGGCCTGGGTCCGTTGGGCGGCCTGATCACGGCGCTGGAGCGCAGCCGCTATGGTCGCATCATCGCGCTGGCCTGCGATATGCCCGCCGTGAACGACCGCCTCATCCTCCGCCTGAAGGCCCATTGTGATGCCTCGGTGGACGCGGCCGTTCCCGTGCATGCCGGTGGTGCGGAGCCTTTGGCCGCGGCCTACCATCTGCGTTGCCTGTCGCCGTTCGTACAGGCCGTGGACGCCGGCGACCTGAAGCTCGCCCATGCCATGCGCCGCGTGCGTGTGGCTCCCGTGGAGGTGAGCCTGGGACGGGAGGGCTGGCCGGCCGACCTGTTCCGCAACATCAACTCGCCGGGCGATCTTTGAGCCCATCGAGGTGCTGCTCTTCGGACTGATCGCGGAACGTGCGGGTGCGCGCACGCTCGAGCTGTCCGCGGCCGGCACCGGCGAGCTGAAGGTCCACCTGGCCGAACGCATCGAAGGCCTCGCCGCGCTGAGCTATGCGATCACCGTGGACCGGGAGATCGTGCCAGGTGATCGCAAGCTCACGGGGGACGAAGAGATCGCGGTGCTGCCTCCGTTCGCCGGGGGATGATCCAGGAAGTGTGAACCACGGTTGGACACGGATCGACACAGATGACTTGAGCACTGGCAAGGGGTCCACCACCTTCGATATCCGTGTCCATCTGAGTCCATCCGAGGTGCTTTCCAAGAACGCATGACCGAGCAGAACCCCCATTGCTTGCGCGACATCTTCGTGGAGGGGCCGATCGACCCGGCCTTCGTCGGCACGAGCATCGCCGAACATGCCACGCGCACCGACATCGGCGCCCATGGGATCTTCCTGGGCCAGGTGCGGGCGGATGCCATCAAAGGGCGCACGGTGGAAGCGATCGAGCACAGCGCCTACCGCGAGATGGCCTTGGAGCACATGTCCGTGATCCGCGAGGAGGCCTTTGCGATGTGGCCCTCGATGACCTGCCTGCACGTGCACCACAGCCTGGGCACCCTCAAGGCCGGCGAGCTCTGTTTCATGGTCTTCGCCAGTGCGCCTCATCGCGTAGCTGCACGCGATGCTGTGGCCTGGGTGGTGGACCGCGTCAAGGCCGACCTGCCGATCTTCGGGAAGGAGATCCTGTCCGATGCCACGCATGTTTGGAAGGTCGACCGTAGCGTCGAACCACAGGGCCCACCTACGGATCTCTAGCACAGGCCCCGTTCCATGATCGACATCACCCACAAGCCCCACCACCCTGCGCGAGGCCACGGCCACGGTCCTGGTGACCGTGAGCGATCCTGCGACGATCGTCGCAGTTCTGGAAAAGCGTGTGCCCAAGGGTGATGTGCTGGAGAGCGCCCGGGTGGCGGCCCTCTTCGGGGTGAAGAGGACACACGAGCCGATCCCCGACTGCCATCCGCTGCCCATCGAACATGCGGAGCGCACCTTCACTGTTGGCGGGCAGGAGATCGTCGTCACCATGCGGGTGCGCACCATCTACCGCACCGGCGTGGAGGTGGAGGCCATGCACGGTGCCAGTGTGGCCGCGCTCACCATCTACGACATGCTCAAGCCCATCGACAAGGGCGTGATGATCACGGGCATCCGGCTGCTGGAGAAGAAGGGCGGCAAGAGCGATCGGAAGGACCGCTTTGACATGCCGGTGAAGGCCGCTGTGCTGGTGATCAGTGACGGCGTGAGCGCCGGGAAGAAGGAGGACAAGGCCGGTATCGCCATTGCGGAGCGCCTTCGGCATCTGGGGGTTGAGCTGGCCGGAAATGCCGTGCGTCCCCGACGGACCGGAGCAGATCGCCATGCGGGTGAAGGCGTGGGCCAACGAAGGCATCAACCTCATTCTCACCACGGGCGGTGCGGGCCTTCCACCACGCGACCGCACGCCCGAGGCCATCGTACCCATCCTGGACCGCGAGGTGCCCGGGATCATGGAGGCCGCGCGCAGCTATGGCCAGGACCGGATGCCCTGGGCCATGATGGGCCGGGGCATCGCTGGCATGATCGGACGCACGCTGGTGATCACGTTACCCGGCTCAACGCGGGGCGCGCAAGAGACGATGGACGCCCTTTGCCCGTTCGTTCCGCATGTGATCAAGGTGCACGAGCATGCGTTCAGGCACGGTCAGTGGCCCGTTCCGCTTTCGGCCGGTGCGGTCATCCTCCGATACCTTCGACCCCTCGCCTTCGCCACCAGGCCGGGCGCGCAACGCATGATCAACGCCAGGGAGGCGATGGTGGAGGAACTGGTGATCCACCGGGTGGGCACTGACGGGTCGCCCAGCGTGCTCACCGATGTGAGCGCGGTGCTCCAGGGGCCCGAGGAGCAGGAGTTCCTGCGCAGGCTTTTCCTGAAGCCCTTCGCCTCGGTGGCCGCCACGCACACCTTCAGCGCCGAGGACAAAAAGGCCGCCAATGCCCTACAGGCCCTGTGCGCCAAGGCGGAAAAGGGCAAGGACCTGGTCGGTGTGTCCCGGGCCATCGCCAAGCTCCTCATCGACACCGCGGCCGAACATGAGGTGCGCGGCGGCGACCTGTTCGTGGTGCGCTTCCATGCCGTGGAACTGGCCGGCGGCGTGCACGATGCCGTGGGCATCCTCAAATACGATGACAAGGAGATCTTCCTCGAAAGCAAGGCGAGCGGCGCCAACATCGGCATGCGGCTCAAGCGCGGACTGGGCGGCCGACGGCCGGACCAAGCCCTGCTGGTGCTCTTTACTCCGGGTGAACATACCGTGCTGGTGATCGATGACGATCCGCGCAACGGCTTCTGGCAGCAGGCCTTCGCCGGGCTCCGCACCAGGCAGGACCATGTGAACAGCACCAACAACCTCCTGGAGATGACGCGCTCCTTCATCACCGAGCAGCTGCCCCAGGACTACGAGATCCCCAGGGCCGATCAGATCGACCTGCTCAACCGGTCCGTGCAGTACTTCAAGGACAACACCGAGTTCGATCGGGGGAGCTTCGCGCGCGAAGTGTTCCAGAGCGAGGAGGTGATCGGCTCCTTCGAGCGATTCGGCGACCGCTTCCAGGAGGAGCGCGCCGTGGAACTGGAGGAACGCTTCTCGATCAGCCCCGATGCGGTGAAGAAGCAGGCCCGCGTGTTCAAGAGCGTGCTGAAACTGGACAAGAACTTCCACATCTACATCCACGGCGACCGCAACAAGATCGAACGTGGTGTGGACGAACAGGGACGGAAGTTCTACAAGATCTACTACGAGCAGGAGCTGTAGCGCGTGTGGTCATGCGACCATGTGTTCATGTGGACATGGTCGCAAGGACGCATGATCCAGCCCCCGATCGCCACCATGGGCCGCTCGCTCAGGTCGTGCAGCACCTCCTCCTGCTTCTCGGGCTTGAAGGGCGGCAGGCCACCGAGCATCGCGTGCTTCGCCAGCACGTTCGCCTCGACCAAGGGTGCGCTGTCCTGGCCGCGGCACAGGGCCGAGAGCAGGTCCGTCTCCTCCCGGGCGAAGAGGCAATTGCGCATCCTCCCCTCCGCGGTGATGCGCAGGCGGTCGCAGCTGCCGCAGAAGGGTTCCGTCACCGTGCTGTGCGGGTCATCGGTGAGCTTTTCAACGCTGTGCACGCTGCCGATGTGGCCCAGCATTTCGGCGTAGGTGTACACGCGTTCCCGCCCCCAGTGGTTGCCGGCGAACGGCATGAACTCGATGAAGCGCACATGGCGGTCCTGGAACTGCTCGCGAGCGGATCCCTGTACAAGGAGATCGCCGACCTCTTCGGTGTCAGCGAGGGCACGGTGAAGCAAAGCATCCACCGCATCTACAAGAAGATGCATGTGACCAACCGGACCGAAGCGGTGAACCGGTATTTCGGCCGCTGAGCAGACCGGATCGTCAACGAAGGTTCTATTTCGCGGGATCCCGCATGGCCGGAGCTTTGGTGGACCAACGATCCACGTCATGCGTCTGTCGGCCGTGCTCGTGCTCTCCGCCTCCGTCGCTTCGGTAACGGCCCAGAACATCGGCATCAACGGCACAGGGGCTTCTTCATCCGCCAGTGCCTTGTTGGACATCGATGTGAGCGGGATGGTATCGAAAGGCGGGCTGCTCATCCCACGACTGACCACCGCAGAGCGAAATGCCATCGCATCGCCAGCCACCAGCCTGCCTGTGTTCAACACCACGACCGGTGAGTTCAACTTCTACAATGGGACCGCCTGGATCCCCCTGGGCGGTGGAGCGCTGGATCAAGCTTACGACTTCGGGGGGGCGGTGCAGGACGCGTGATCACGGCCGATGCCGGAGCGGTGACCATTCCGGGTACTGACGGCTTGGTGAGCTCTGGCGGTTCCGTCGGTTCAGGGGCGCTGGTGCCCGATGGCACCGCGACCCGTCTTGTCTGGAACCCACGCAAAGGAGCTTTCCGAGCGGGTTTCACCAGCCTCACATCCTGGAATGATGCGGACGTGGGCGCTCATTCCTTCGCGACCGGCTTCGGAACGCGGGCTTCCGGCATCCAATCCGCGGCTTTCGGTAGCAGCTCGATCGCATCTGGGAGCAACGCTTTGGCACTCGGGATCTCGTCCTCTGCGACCGGCAGCGGTTCGTCCGCCACGGGCAGCAATACGCTGGCATCGAACGACGGCACCACGGCCCTGGGCTTTCACGCGACAGCAAGCGGGCTCTACGCCACCTCGATGGGGTTTTTTTCGGTCGCATCAGGTGCTCTCAGCACCGCTGCGGGGATCAGCAACACCGCACCCTCTTTCGGCGAGACCGTACTTGGCATCGGTGCTACGAACTACATCCCGTCGGCCGGCGGCGCAGGCGGATTCGGTTCGGCCGACAGCACGGACCGGCTGTTCGTGGTGGGTAACGCGATCGATGCCAACAACGACTTCGGCGTTGATGCGGCCGAGCGCTCCGACGCGCTGGTGATCCTTAAGAACGGGAATACCGGGGTGGGAACATCGGCTCCTTCATCCATGCTGCACGTGCGCTTCGAGCCGTCGCTCGACAGCATCGCTCCCAGCCTGCGGTTGGAGGCGGTCCAGGCCGGTTCCGCAGCGAACATCACCTTCCAGAACAGCATCACCACGAACAGCGCATCCATGGGCATGCTGGCCAATGGGGACTTCGGTCTGCACATGGGTGGCGACCTCGGGGGCTGTGTGGTCGGCACAGAGGCCTTCCGGGTGGAGCCGAACGGCGACTTCGGCATCGGCCACTGCGTGGGGTCTCCTGAGCGTCTTCATGTGGTCGGCCACATGAGGATGGTGGATGGGAACCAGGCAGCCGGTCGGATGCTGGTCAGCGACGCGCTGGGCACGGCAAGCTGGCAGGCCCTGGCTCCGGCAACGGCCACGGCGTGGGGTCTCCTCGGGAATGCCGGGACGAACCCGGCGACGAACTTCATCGGGACCACGGATGGTGAGGATCTTGTGTTCCGGACCTCCAGCACCGAACGGATGCGTGCGCTGGCGAACGGGAACATCGGTCTGGGCACCGCCGCGCCGACCGAACGCCTCGAAGTGGCCGGTCGTGTGCTGCTCCGGAACGGACCCAGCGCTGATAATGGTGCCCTGCTCTACAGGAGCAACACGGACTACCTGTTCCCGGGACCACAGAGCGGCAGCGGTGCTCAAGGTGCGGCCCTCTCGCTCTACGGACGCACGAACGCCGTGGGCGGCAATGCGAACGGGATGGATGTGAACGTACCCGGTGGACGTGTCCGCTTCGACCACACCAACGGCGGATTTGAGTTCCGCGCCGACAGCACCAGTGGGTACACGGGTGCGTTCGAGATCAACGACGTGGGCCTGGAGATCGGCCACAACTCGGTGAGCCGCAACATCCAGCTCGTGAACGGCGGCGGTGAGCGTGTGCGGATCGATGCGTCCGGCCGGGTGGGGGTCGGTACCACCGCTCCGGCAACGAGGCTGCATGTGAACGGGGCCATCGCCACCATTCCGTTCGCAGCACCGTTCGTCATCACCTCGAACGGCCTGGTCATCAACCCGGGGGATCTGAGCTACCTGAGGCTCATATCCACCGGTGCTCCCGGTGTGCGGCAGAGGATCCTGGGCAGCGGGCTCACACCCGGGCAGGTGCTCATTGCGGAATGCTCCGCCGCCGGTGGCAACGGCATCTCCTTCCTCGATGGGCCGAACATGGCGGTCGGCGGGGGCATCAGCCGTTCGCTGGACCTCGATGACACCATCACCTTCATCTGGAACGGGACCAAGTGGCTCGAGATCGCCTACGGCCAGAACTGAACCGTGTCGGGATCCGTCCTGCGGTCCGCACCTTCGCAGGGCCCATCATGAAGACCACGATACCCCCCGTCCGCTGCCCCTGGCCCGGCACCGACGAACGCATGATCATCTACCACGATACCGTGTGGGGCGTTCCCGAGCACGACGACCGCAGGCTCTATGCGAAACTGGTGCTGGATGGCGCCCAGGCCGGGCTCAGTTGGAAGACCATCCTGCACCGCAGCGAGGGCTACCGCAGGGCCTTCGACGACTGGAACGTGGAGCGCATCGCGCGCTACGGCACCAAGGATGTCGAGCGGCTGCTCGCCGATGAGGGCATCATCCGCAACCGCGCCAAGGTGGAGAGCGCGATCAAGAACGCGCAGGCCTGGCTGCGCATCATGGAAGGCGGCCAGGGTCCGTTCGACGGGTTCCTCTGGAAACATGTGGACCACCGGACCGTCGTGAACCGTTGGGCCACGAGCGCCCAGGTGCCTGCGAGCACGTCCGTTTCCGACGCCCTGAGCAAGGACCTGAAGAAGGCGGGGTTCTCCTTCGTGGGCACCACCATCGTCTACGCCTACATGCAGGCCATCGGCATGGTGGATGATCACCTGGACAGCTGCTTCCGGAAGGCGCGGGGCTAGCCTACCTTGCGTTCGCTCCGCATGCGCCCCCTGGCCGCCCCCGTTCACCTGACCCGCGTTGAGAACGGCACGGCCGCCCCGGCAGAGGACATCCTCGTGACCGAGGAGCCGCTGGAGATCCGGCTGGGTCATGGACCGCTGGACGACCGCCGCGAGATCCGACTGAGCGTGACCATGCGCACCCCCGGGCACGACGCGGAGCTGGCCCTGGGCTTCCTCTTCACCGAAGGACTGATCGCGGCTCCGGCCGACCTGGTGCGCGTGGCCTACTGCGAGGATGTGAAGGCGGAGGAACGCGGCAATGTGGTGCGTGCCGAGCTGCGTCCCGATTCAGTGGTGGACCCCGCGCGCTGGCAGCGCAACTTCTACACCACCAGCAGCTGCGGAGTGTGCGGCAAGAGCAGCATCGAGGCCGTGCAGGCCCAATGCGGACGGGCGATCACCCCGTGGGGACCGGTCGATCCGGCCATGCTCACCGCGCTGCCGGACCGTATGCGGGCCGCCCAGACCGTGTTCCGGCACACGGGGGGCATCCATGCCGCCGCGCTGTTCGACCGCGCAGGCACACTGCTGCTGCTCCGTGAGGACGTCGGGCGGCACAACGCGGTGGACAAGGTGATCGGGGCCGCGCTGCGCGACAGCATCGCGCTGGACCGCTGCCAACTGCTCGTGAGCGGCCGCGCGGGCTTCGAGCTCGTCCAGAAGTGCGTGGTGGCCGGCATCCCGCTGATGGCCGCCGTGGGTGCCCCGAGCTCCCTGGCGGTGGCGCTGGCCCGTGCCAACGGTCTGTCGCTCGTGGGATTTCTGCGGGACGGCCGATTCAATTCCTATGCGGAGCCATGAACAGCGGGGGGGCCAACATCTCCCCGGAACGCATCGCGGAGCTCAGCCGGGAGCACATCGCCGTGATGCCCTATGATCCCGCCTGGCCGGCACGCTATGCGGACGAAGAGGAGCTCCTCGGTCGCCACCTGCCACCCGCGATCATCCGGCGCATCGCCCACATCGGCAGTACCGCGGTACCCGGCCTCAGCGCCAAGCCCATCATCGACATCCAGGTGGAGGTGACCAGCCTGGACCAGGTACGTCGTGAGGTGGTGCCCATCATGCAGGAGCTTGGCTACGAGTTCATCTGGCGCCCCAGCATGGGTGAACGCGCGCCGTTCTATGCCTGGTTCATCAAACGCGACGCCCAGGGACAGCGCACCTTCCACGTGCATATGGTGGAGCCCGATGAAGCCACCGCCGATCGCTTGATCTTCCGCGACTTCCTCCGCAGGCATCCGCTCTGCGCACGCAACTACGAAGCGCTGAAGCATAGGCTCGCGAGCGAGCATCCCGCGGACCGCGAGTCCTATACGCGGATGAAGACCCCGTTCATCCAGGACATCCTGCGCCGCGCCCATTCCGAGGCCGACCGTTCGTCATGAGGACCTTCACGGCAGTGCTGCTGCTGTGCACGGCGCTGGCCGCCCGGTCGCAACGCATCTTCGATGTCACCATCGCGGACAGTACCTACCACGACCTGTCCCGCATCGCGGGATGCTGAAGTGCTGGTTCGTGCTGTCCACCACTGGCGATGGGCCCGCGCTGGACAGCCTCACCGCCGCGACCCTGCAGAAGGAGCATCTGGCGCACCAGGATGCCCAGGCCGCCCGGAGACTGATCGTGATGGCCGGCCCTTTCGATAAGAACGAGGCGGGATGTCGGGGGGGTACTGCTCTACGATTGCAAGACCCGCGAAGAGGCCGAGGGCTACCTGCGGCAGGGTCCCTTCGTGAAGGCGGGTCGGCTCCGCTACGAGATCCAGCCGTGGTGGGGCGCGGTGGGTACGCGGCTCCCCTAGCCCGAGATCAACAACCAGGCCCGGCTCCGCAGACCGTCCGCGCTGCGCCAGAAGTAGCACAGACGGGACCGGCGGCTCTGCAGCAGCGCCCGCACCTCCGGATGGTCGCGGTCGGCATAGTGCAGGTGGATGGTCCCCGTGGACTCGTCGAACGTGGCCGGTGGCAACGCACCCGTCGGGACGAAGGTGATCCGCAGCGCACGTGCCAGACCTCCCCGCGAGAACGCGCTGCCGGTGAAGACCATCCCCGGGGGAAGCTCCTGCACCATCCTGCCGACGCGAAGGACATGCAAGGTCCCCGTGCGGCTCAGGTGGTGACCGGTGGTGCGCAGCGTGCCTGCCGGGGCTTGCAAAGTGGTCGGGGTCGTGCTCATGGGATGGGTTCGGCCCCTCGAAGGTCGAACGTGGTTGAGCATCTTCCGACCATCGGGGCAGAACTTCATGCGCAGTTAACGCAGGGTTAACACAAGGGCTGGGCCAGATCGGGCCGGTGATCATGGACCGGCGGGGTTGACAGGTCCATCGCCGTGCGCCGGTCCCGGGCTCCATGGGCGCGCTGAAGCAGCGGACCCGGCACGGGGCGATGCGGTGATCGCACCTCACAACCCCTTCCCAACCATTGCCCACGATAGGGGACGGACCGCAAGCAGGGGCCATCACCTTGCCGGTGGATCAACACCAACACGATCCTCCGGGCATGAGAACACGTTGCAACACCGCGCTCCACACCCTCACCGTCCTGTACGCTCTCTTGCCCGGCCACCTCAGCGCACAGGTGAGCTATGCGTTCGAGGAGACCTCGATCCCCTACCAGCCGCTGGACCTGGTAGCTACGTGCACGTTCGACACCGACGGCTTCGACCGCATCAACGAACTGGACGGTGAGGTGTTCCACCTTTTCGGTGTGCCCATCACCCTGGACGATGACCACCCGTTGCATGTGGGGGACTTCGGTTTCGTGCGCGTGGACCACAACAACGACCTGATGATCGTGGATGGTCTCTTCACCACGCTTGAGGTGCATGATCAGAACACCGAGGTGCGGTACGCGGTGAGCGGACCCAGCGGCGCTCGCACCCTCACGGTGGAGTGGCACCGCTGGCACCTGAGCAACGGACCGGCGATGAACTTCGCCAGCTGGCAGATCCGCCTGGAGCAGGCCACGGGCATCATCACCGTGCACATCGGCCCCAACAGCGGCGGCGGCACGCTCTTCACCAATACCAGCGGGCCCAACTGCGGCATCTTCCATTCGCCGATCTCCTTCTCCACCTGTTACGAGAAGATCTGGGTGGAAGGGCAGCCTGCTGCCATCACGGTGGACAGCACGGCGAACTTCGATTTCGATGCCCTTCTCGGGTTCCCGGATGTAAATACGATGTACCGCTTCACGCCGCGCTTCGCGGTGACCGGTGTTGCGCCGGAGCTGCTCACGTCCGGAGCGCAACTGGTCGTGGACGGAACGTGGCTCACGCTGCAGTGGCCGGCGAGCGGCACGCCCATCGACCTCAGGATCGTGGACGCCAGTGGGCGCACCGTGCACCACGACGCATCGCAGGCTGGTGCATGGCAACACTCCATCGCAACGCTGCCAGCGGGCGTGTACGTGTTGCACGCGCGGCGCGGCGACGCGGAATTCACGCAGCGGTTCGTGCGGCCGTGAGGATCCTGCCGCCACTGCGGGTTGGAAGACTTGGAAACACGGGCTGAGCGTTCACCTCCCCGGCGTGCGCGCAACGTGCAACGGAATGAAGCCGAGCGACCACCGCGATTTCAGGCCCGGCCATCGCCTCACTCCTTCACCACCTTCGATCGCAGCACTGTGGTACCACGCCCAAGTTCCAGAACGTACACCCCCGACTTCAGCAGAGCCGTGTGGAGCGTGGTGCTCGTTCCCAGCGCGCGCTCATGCAGAACGCAGCGTCCTGACATGTCGAGCAGGCGCAGTTCGTCGCGTGTGTTGCAACCGCCCACCACGAGTTGATCGGTGAATGGATCGGGATAGGCCATCACCTCCGGATGCGTGGGATCCATCACCACCAGTCCCGTGGCCAGGTCGGTGCTGTCCAGCCGTGCGATCAACATGTCGGGGGTTCCGGATGAACCGCCCGCATTGTTCACCATGATGCCACCGAAGGCAAGGTCCGGGCTGTTGTAATTGACCGCCACATACAAGGAGCCGGTGTTGCCCAAGACCATCGAGCTGGGCTTGTCTGCGGCGGAACCCTGCATGGTGCTGATCCACTGCATTGAACCCGCAGCATCCAGCTTCATCATCAGTACATCACTTCCGCCCGCCGAATTCAGGTTAAGGGTTCCGGGTCCCGGATCGGCATCCATGGATCCCGTGAAGTCGCATGCGAGGAAAATGTTCCCGTACGCGTCGGTGCGAAGCGCATCACCATACGTGTGTTGGTTGGCCGTTTCGCCCACGGTGCGCACCCATTGGAAGTTGGTGGCGCTGTCCAGCTTCAGCACGAACAGATCGCTGAGCCATGCGTTGGCGATGACAACACCCGCATTGGGATCGAAATCCGTTCCGCTGGAGAAGCCGCCGGTGATCAGGATGTTCGCATCGGCATCGATCGCGATCGCACCTCCCTGTTGGGTGTACGGTCCGCCGATCGATCTGGCCCACACCAAGTCACCATCGGTGTTGTACTTGGTCACGAACATGTCCATGTGCTCAACGGCTACGATCTCAACCACCGCAGGACCCGGATCGAAATCCACCGTATCGGCGAACACGCCGGTGACGAACACGTTGCCGTCATCGTCCACCGCAAGGCTGAGTGCTTCCTCAATATAGCCCGCCACATCCGATCCCACGCCGTTCGCCCAGACGAAGTTGCCATCGGTGTCCAATTCCAACACGAACGCATCCCACCCACCGTTCGAAACGAGCATATGCGTTGCCGGGCCGGGATCGAAGTCTGCGTTAGCCGAGGTATAGCGGCCACACACGTATACATGTCCGCTTGCATCTGTGGTCATTTCGGTCGGCAGCTCACTGCCGATGCCACCCATGGTCTTGGCCCAAAGGAAGTCGCCCGCGTTGTCGAGCTTCAACACGAAGAGGTCATAACTACCTGCCGAACCCAAATAGAACGTGCCCGGACCCGGGTCCATATCGATGGGTCCGATGCCCACTTGGCCCGCCACATACACGTTGCCTGCGGGATCCACCGCGACGCACTGCGCCCACTGATGAACGTTGCCTGAGATCCTCTTGGCCCAAACCAAAGCGCCAGTATCGTCCAGCTTCAGCATGAAGGCATCCACGCCGTTCGAGGTGAACGACGAAGTGCCCGGTCCGGGATCGAAGTCCACAGTGCCCTCGAAAGTGCCAACGGCGTACACATTCCCTGACGCATCCGAGGCGATCGCGTTCACCTCATCATCATCGGCATCGCCGAGCGTAACGCCCCATGCCCAAGTAGGCGCTTGTGCATGGGCCGCGCCGCTGGCCAGTAACAAGAGCAGAACGATGGTATTGGGCAGGGTAAGCAGCTTCATGCGGTTGTGTGGTTGAATGACAAACGTAGACATCGACGGGATGCTGTGCGCAGCTATGGTGAACCTTGCCGGGGTCCCTGTAAATGATGCGCGGGAGATAGCCCCTGTCTGGCACTGGGGCTTGTGCGTTCCTACGGCAGGGTCGTCCGCTATCGCTTCGCAAGCCCTCGCGGGCAGCGCGCAGACCACTGCGGGGGTGGGAGGAGGAGGCCGTGTGTGGTTTGTTGGATCATGGTCGGTTTTCCACAGACACGCTGACAATGAACTCGACGGCGTTACTTTGATCTTCGGAGGTTGAAGATCTCCTCGTCATCGGCGAGAATGTCCGTAGCACAATTATCCCTACTCGACCAGAGCGAGCTTTTGGAGCTTGTCCCGGCACACCCGCCCATCGCGGAGGGCGACAACCACGGGGCCGTGTTCACCAAGGCATGGGTGGTGGACCTCATGCTCGACCTCAGCGATTACCGCGCGGAATGCGACCTGTCGAAGCTGCGCCTGCTGGAGCCCTCCTGCGGTGATGGTGCCTTCTTGCAACGCATCGTGAAACGCCTGTCGGATTCACTGCGTGCGCACGGTCACGCCATACACGATGCACGCAACGCCATCCGCGCCTACGAACTGCAAGGCCACAACGTGCAAGCCGCACGCGAACGCATTACCGAGTTGCTAGTGGCAGAAGGCTGGACCAACGTGGACGAGATCGTCGCGCATTGGATCCGCCACGCCGACTACCTGCTCGCTGCCGATGGCGCGGACTTCGATCTTGTGGTCGGCAACCCACCCTATATCCGGGCACAAGAGATCCCCGAGGAGCGGCGCAACACCTACATGCGCCTGTGGAGCACCATGACCATGGGCACCGACATCTTCGTCGGCTTCATCGAGAAGGGGTTGCGCTCGCTGAAACCCGGTGGTCGTCTCTGCTTCATCGTGGCCGACCGCTGGCAGCACAACGCCTACGGACGCAAACTGCGCAAGCTCATCAGCGAGCACTATGCGGTGGACGCCATGTTCGAGATGCACGGTGTGGATGCCTTCGCAGCGCCGGTGTCCGCGTATCCTGCGATCACCATGATCCGCAACGGCGTGCAAGGGCGCGTGCTGTATGCATACGCACAAGCCGAATTGAATGAGCTCGGTGGCGCACGATTAACAAGCTGGTTCGAGCACGACACACCCGGTGCTGTGCGCGACCCGATGTTCTCTGCCTGCGTGCTGCCCGATTGGTTCCGCACCGAAGAGATCTGGCCCAGTGGCTCACCCGAAGTGCTGACGTTTCTGGAGGACATGGCCGAGCGCTTCCATCCCTTGGAAGATGCGGCCACCGGCACCAAAGTGGGCATCGGCATCGCCACTGGTGCTGATGAGGTCTTCATCACCGAGGATGCGAACTGTGCGGAAGCTGAGCGTCTCCTTCCGCTACTCACCTCGGCAGACATCACCACGGGCCGTGTGCAATGGAAGGGCAACTACCTCGTGAACCCTTGGGACGCGAACGGCCAACTGGTGGACTTGTCACCGCACCCCAAGCTGAGCGCCTATTTCGCACGACATGCGCCAGCACTAAAGAAGCGCCACGTGGCCCAGAAGCGCCCCGACCGTTGGTACGCCACCATCGACAAGGTGCATGCGGGCTTGCGCGAACGGCCCAAGCTGGTGCTGCAGGACATGAGCAGCACCATCTCACCGGTACTCGATGCGCAGCACTACCCGCATCACAACCTCTACTGGATCACCAGTACGGGCTGGGACCTCGAAGTACTCGGCGGCCTGCTGCTCTCCGAAGTGGCCGAGCTCTTCGTG
This sequence comes from Flavobacteriales bacterium, assembly GCA_016713875.1. NCBI lineage: Bacteria > Pseudomonadati > Bacteroidota > Flavobacteriia > Flavobacteriales > Flavobacteriales bacterium. The sequence goes on along the minus strand of JADJOI010000003.1, from coordinate 2,727,177 downwards.
CGCGCCTATGGCGTGAAGATGCGCAACGGCACCATGCGCTTCCAGTCGCAGTACCTGCGCATGATCCGCGTGCCCGCGCCCGAAAGCCTCAGCGATGAACAACGGGATGCGCTGCGCCAGGCCTTCCGTGATCGCGACCGCGCGGGCGCCACGCGTGCTGCGTTGCAGGCTTACGGACTGAACGCACTGCCCGGTTTCAAGTGATGAAGAAGGATCCGCGCAAGGAAGTGCTGGCGCTGTGGAAACTGCGCTCCAAAGCTGAGAAGAAGGCCCGCGAAGGCGGCAACAAGGACCTGGGCTTGCGTGCAGGTGTCACCTCCGGTCGTCATCTCGATCCGCTCTCCGAACTGGTGCGCGGGATCTTCATCGATGCGGGTATGCCGCCCGAGAGCGTGCATTGTGGTGGTGGCAACCTGCAGATCCCCGGCTTCTACCGCCCGCAGAAGAAGTGGGATGTGGTGGTGGTACACCAAGGCGTGCTCGTAGCGGCCGTGGAGTTCAAGAGCATCCTGGGCAGCTACGGCAACAACATGAACAACCGCACCGAGGAATCCCTCGGCAACGCGACGGATCTGCTCGAAGCGGCGGAGCAAGGCCTCATCGGCACGCGGCCGCCCTGGTTGGGCTTCGTCTTCTTCATGCAGGATGATGACAAGTCGCGCGGCGGCGGCAAGAGCCTCAAGCAACCACACTTCCCTGTGGACGATGCGTTTGTGGGCGCCACTTACCAACAACGCGCCTCCATCTGGTTGCGCCGCCTGCTCATGAAGCGCCTCTACAACGCCGCGTGGTACGCCGTAGTGAACCCGTTGCAAGGCGTGAACGGTGTGCGCGAACCGGATGCCGATCTGAGTTGGGCCAAGTTCGATGCGGCGATACCGGGACGGGTTGGGGAGGTGTTGGCGTGAGGAAGGCCGGCCGCGATCGCTTCGCAAGCCCTCGCGGGCAGCGGACAGACCAAGGCGGAGTTGGGAGGAGAAGAATCTGCGACGGCCTGAAGCACGGAGCGTGTTAGAGCCGTTCATGTAGCTTCGGAGCACTCTACACTACTTCTGGTAAGCAATGCCAAGCGCGTGAAAGAGACCATCTTCATGGTTGATGGAGCGCCGGAGGGTGGCTTCGAAGCCATGGCCCTGGATCATTCCATCTCCACGGACGGCGATGACCTCGATACATTGCACGAAATCCTACTGATCCCATGACCATGAAGGCATCAGCACTCCTGTTCATCGCGATCACGATGGCCGCGGCCCATTCCAAGGCCCAATACACCTATACACAGGTGCTCACCGGGCTGGCGGACGTGTATGAGAGCGGGAACACCGTCTTTGCCCTGGGTGATATTGATGCGGATGGTGACGTGGACATCATCTCCGTCGGCGACCATTGGGGAGGTGTCGTTGCCAACGAGATGGGCATCATGGTGTTCAAGAACAATGGCAACGGCACGGCCTGGACCAAGACCATGTCGGGCGTGCATGGCTACGGAGGTGTGGCCCTAGGAGATGTGAACAATGACGGGGACATGGATGTGGCCTATGGTGTTCACCACGCCTATGGCACCACCGACTTCGGCGATCAGTTCCTGGAAGTGGTGCTCGGGGATGGAACAGGATCGAACTGGACACCATGGGACGACGGTCTGGCGGAGCAGGGACAGAGTTGGGGCTTGTTCGGGTGTGACCTGGCGGACGTGGACAACGACGGGCTGCTCGATCTGGGGGCGAACTCCTTCGGCTGCTGCGATGGCTCTTGGATCTACAAGAACAACGGGAATGGTACCTGGACATCGTTGGGGGGATCCGCTGCCGGCTTCGACAATTCAAGTGAGGACCTGCTCTTCGGGGACTTCGATGGCGATGGCAGGCCCGACTTCATCGTGAACAATACCGCCTTCAATACCCAGCCATACCAGGTCTGGAGGAACACCGGGAGCGGTGCTTTCGCCCCCATGCAGAATGGCCTGCCCTACTCCGGCGCATGGGGCGATTTCAATTTCGAGATGGCCGTGGCCGATGTGAACCACGACGGCGCTGATGATATCGCCATCACGCTGGGCCAGTACGTTCGTGTTTACTCCTATGACCCGTCCACCAGTTCATGGGTGAACATCTCCACGGGCCTTCCAACCACCTCGCAGAGCGGACTTCTGGTCGCGTTGGGCGACATGGGCCAGGATGGCCATGTTGATGTGGTGACGTACAAGAGCAACCTGATCACCATTTATGAGGGCGATGGCGCAGGTAGCTGGATGCAGGCCGCAACGCTCCCCATCCCGGAAACGACCGGCTATGTCTTGAAGGTGGCCGACCTTGACCACAACGGCTACTCGGACATCGTCTATTGGGCGAGCCCAGGCGGAGGGAACCGGCTGCGCGTTTACCTGCAATCCACACCAGCGACCCAGCTGTCCATCGCACCGGTCGATCCCAACGGAGGGCAGTGCTTTGTTCCCGGATCCGCCGAATTCATCCATTGGACCAGCATGGTCCCTTCCCCGGGAACGGCGACGGTCGATATCGAACTCTCCATAGCGGGCCCCTTCGGTCCGTTCACCAGCATCGTGTCCGACGCACCCAATTCGGGAACCCACCAATGGCAGATCCCTGCGGTCTCATCGAACGATTGCTACCTGCGGTTCACCATCGATGATGGGATGACCACCGTGCAGTCCACAACGGCTGCCGCGTTCTCGATCGATGGCTGCGGCCTCAGCACAGCTATCGAAGAAAGTACCGTTGCTGCCGACATGATCATCTCGCCCAATCCGAGCGAGGGCATGATCCAGGTCCATAGCGCGATCGCGCCTGATAGGATCCATGTCCGCAACGCGCTGGGTGCGCTGATCGTCTCGGCGCCCGGCCGATCGCTCACCACCATCGACCTGTCCGCTTACCCCGCCGGGCTGTATTTCGTTGATGCCCTGTTCAAGGACGGGACGAGAAGCAAGAAGGTCGTGAAGACGGAGTAAGGGCCAGGTGCGGGTTGCCGGTCGGGGCTGGCCTGGCTCTGACCCGTCCTGAAATGGGTTTACGCAATAGCGTGAGCCATGAAAGGCAAGTTCATGCACAACAAGAACCGCAAGTCCGAATCGCGCTACAGTGAGGCTTTCAAGCGCACCGTGATCAGGAGGTGAGCGCCGTGCATAGGGGGATGACCACGAGCATCTTGCCCCGGCCAGTCCCGGTCCACGAATCGGGAATCGGAGTTGCGCTGTTGGAAGAACCGAAGAGGCGCTCGAGCATACGGCTTTGCGATGGGGAAGGGGTTGGGAGATCATTGTCAACAGAAGTTGGACCCGGCCGTCATGTGCCTATTATGTGCAACGGACACCGACAGAAAAGCCGTCAACCATGGAGACCTCGATCATCTTCATTCCAAGCGACGAGCGGGAAGCACTGCAATGGCTCATTCCTGCACTGGACCGGCCGCTCGCGGACATGCCGTTGGATGAGTTCATGAAGGCATGGCACGCGATCTCTTACCTGTATGGTGGGTTGAACCCGGATGAGGCCACCTTTCACGGCGAGGAGATCAGCTACGAGGATGATGGCCCCGACCGGTTCCGTTTGATCGAGCCACGCTTGATTGCGCCATACTATGTGCGCAGTGGTTGGCCCTTGGTACTTGCACCGCTGGCAGAAGAGGCTTGGCGACGGTTTGACGCGGGGAGGTTGGAAGATGACGAACTCTACTGCTACGAAGCTTGCAAGGCCGGGATCATGGCTCGAATGGGTGACAGCACAGGGTTGGTTTCTACACCCATGACAGAGTAGGGGGACGAGAACTCGACCAGTCTAGTAACGCTCGTATTGAAGGTGGAAAACTCCTGATCACCAGCGGCCGACTTCGATAGGAGAAGTTGAGAACTTCGCGACCATGCGCTTCATAGACCTCTTCGCTGGTGCCGGCGGCTTGTCGGAGGGGTTCGTTCGTGCAGGATTCACGCCGGTGGCGCATGTGGAAATGGATCGAGCCGCGTGCAATACCCTACGGACGCGAATAGCCTACCACCACCTCAAAGCCAACAGGAAGACCTCGTTGTATGAGGCCTACTTGCGTGGCGACATTGATCGCAATCGGCTGTACGCATCTGTTCCGCCACAGCTGCTTGCCTCGGTGATCAATGAAATGATCGATGACAAGTCGATCAAGCGTATCTTCAAGTCAATCGATGCTCTGAACAAGGGCGCCGCTGTCGATGCCATCGTTGGTAGACCACCCTGCCAGGCCTATTCCGTTGTTGGACGGGCACGCGATGCGAATGGCATGCGTGGTGACAAGCGGAACTACCTCTACAAGTACTACGGACAGTTCTTGAAGAAGTACCAACCCAGGGTCTTCGTCTTTGAGAATGTGTTGGGACTGGAATCGGCTGAGGGTGGCAAGTACTTGAGGGACATGAAAGCCAATTTCAAGCGGATAGGCTACAGTCTCGAGCACGACACGTTGAATGCACGCGAATTCGGGGTACTTCAGAATCGCAGGCGTATTCTCATCATCGGCTGGCGGAAGGACCTTGGCATCGAAGGCATGCCGACTTTCGAGCAACGCAATTCGCCGTATCGGGTCGAGCAGCTGCTGAGCGATCTGCCGGCCATCCTGCCCGGACAAGGCTCCATCAAAGCAGGACGGTACGCCACCGAAACCACTGAGTACCTGAAGCGGTCAGCAATAAGGAACGGGCTTGATGTTGTGACCCTGCATTTTGCCCGGCCACACACGAAGCAAGACAGGACCATTTACAAGATCGCTGTTGACCGCTGGAATAAGGGGAAGGAGCGGCTGCGATACACGGACCTGCCGGTATCACTGCGCACTCACAAGAACACCTCGAGCTTCCTTGACAGGTTCAAGGTCGTGGCGGCGAACGAGGAGTATGCACACACGGTAGTGGCCCACATCAACCGTGATGGGCACCACTACATCCATCCCGACGAATCGCAGAACAGGTCACTCTCCGTGCGCGAAGCAGCACGCATTCAATCCTTCCCCGACGACTACTACTTCGAGGGCATCAAGGAGTCGAATCCAAGAACTGCAGCCTTCAAGCAAGTAGGCAATGCGGTGCCGCCACTAATGGCTCAAAGTATAGCTTCGGCAATCAGCAAGATGTTGTCGAAGAAGTAGGCCGCCGTCAGTTTCGACGTGGCCTAGCCCCCACACCGGTGATCCATAGTCATGTCGAAACCAGAACAATCAATTCCCTCGGCACGGCGGCTCATAGGCTCCCTGCGCGACATGGGCTACGAGTTTGCCACGGCTGTGGCGGACTTGGTGGATAACTGCATCGAAGCCGGTGCCAATCAGGTCGACATCCAAGCCGAATGGGATGGTGACAGTTCCTGGGTCTCGATCGCCGACAACGGTTCGGGAATGAGCCCGGCGATATTAAAGGAGGCCATGAGATATGGTTCTGAGCGGGACTACTCAGAGGATGATTTGGGGAAGTTCGGTTTGGGCATGAAGACAGCCTCCATGAGCCAATGCCGGAGACTCACTGTCAGCAGCCAGACGAAAGGAGCAGGGTCGATTACCAGCTATAGTTGGGACCTTGCGCATATTGGGAAGACCAATCGTTGGGAAATACTGCCAATAGCACAGAGCGAGTTGCCTTGGACAACCAAGGACAAGTTCAAGGAGGGCTTCCGAACTGTCGTAAGATGGGATGAGCTTGACAGAATACTTGGGTACAAACATCCGTATGGTGAGTCAGCCAGAAAGCAACTGGCGCAGATGTGCAGCGAGATCGAAACTCACCTATCCATGGTGTTTCATCGATTTCTATCGGGCGAGGCCGCCAAGCCCAGAGTTCGCATATCTCTGAATGGAAACCCTCTGGAGCCGTGGGATCCGTTTTGTAGAAAGGAAAAGACGCAGCGCCTGGATCGCTGTTCGATACCGGTGGAGTACAATGATGCAACCGGTAAGGTCATCTTTGATCCATACGTTCTTCCCCATCAACACCGGTTCAGCAGCACCGATGCCCACGAACGCGCTTCTGGACCGAACAAGTGGAACAGGCAACAGGGATTCTATATCTATCGGTCCGATCGGCTTATTCAGAGCGGCGGTTGGTCGGACCTTCGTACACTGGATGAGCACTCCAAGCTTGCGCGGATTGCGCTCCGGTTCGATCCCAAGCTTGATGAAGCATTCAAGATCAATGTAGCGAAGATGAGGGTGCAGCTGCCCGCATCGATCCGTGGCGACCTTGTCAAGGCACTGGCTCCTGTGTTGCGGGCAGCTGATACTGAATACCGCAAAGGCGGTGGTACCAAACCTGGTGGCAAGCCGATGCCATCGCCTAAGTCTGATGTTCCGGCTCCGGAACAGAACGGAAAGTCAAAGTCCAATGCTGCCAACAACATCGAGAGGCTGTTCACCTTAGACGAAGCCTTTGAGAAGCTGTTATCAGTTGCGAGCAAACGTGAGCAGCTACTGTTGAAGGAGGTGTTCGCCAGACTGCGTAAGAAGACCTGACCTATGACCACCGAGGAAACCAACGCGCTCCGGATCGCCAGGGTGATGATAGATACCGGGATGCCCGAGGACCAAGTGTTGTCCAATCCCGCCATCCCAGAGGCGCTGCGACAGTTCGTGACGGAGCAATTGGCAAGCGAACGCGTGCGCTACCTGCGGTCAGCCCCGATGATCTCCGCAGACCTCAACCGTGGGGAATGGCTGAATACCGCCGAGAGAAGCAATTGGTACTACTGGACCACGCTTCGGTCGCACCTGCTAATGACCGATTGGACTTCTGCGGCTGTCTCGGGCTTGGATGAGGAGACCGACCGGATACTGCCACAACTGGGCAATCCAACAGAGCCGGAGTTTGACATCCGAGGTCTTGTCCTTGGCTACGTGCAAAGCGGTAAGACAGCAAATTTCACAGCGCTCATTGCCAAGGCGGTGGACGTGGGCTATCGTTTGGTGATCGTCCTCTCCGGATTGGACAAAGGTCTTCGTAGGCAAACGCAGATCCGGTTGAAACGAGAGCTTGTCGGCTACCCCGACAATCGCTCGGGTGCCGTACCCTTCCCGCCGATGGGGAAGCATTGGCATGAGTTCACAAGCGAAGACTTGGAAGGTGATTTCGACCCGGGGCGTGCTTCAGCAGCCGCACTGCAGGGCTCCCAGCCGGTGCTCTTAGTCGTTAAGAAGAATGGCCCTGTGCTTCGGAAAATATTGAGGTGGCTCGGGACGGCCCCAACTTCAGTGCACCAGGAATTGCCATTGTTGCTCATCGATGATGAAGCGGACAATGCCAGTGTTGATACCAGGGGTGATAGGCTTAGTCAGCCGCCAGGTGCGGATGACGAGTATGAGGATCCCACAACGATCAATAAGCTCATCCGCCAAGTGCTCAACCAGTTCTCGCGGAAGAGTTACGTGGCATACACGGCAACCCCGTTTGCCAATATCCTGATCCCGCACGACAACGTCGCACATCCGGACTACGGTGCTGATCTGTATCCAAAGGACTTCTTTATTGCCTTGCAGAAGCGGCCTGGCTACTTTGGAGTTGAGGAGTTCTTCGGTCGCTTCGATAGTGCAACTGAAAGTGAAAAGGCCGGCCTCGATGTTGTTCGAATGATCCCAGACCAGGACATTCCAGCTCTTGATGCCGGTCAATTCCCATCGTCATTGGCGGATGCGATGATGAACTTCGTTTTGGCGGGCGCGGCACGAAGACAGCGTGGTGCCGGTGAGAAGGCCGCAACGATGCTGATACACACCAGCCATCTGAGAGATGACCATCGGATACTTGCCGAGCAGGTAAGAAATTACCTCCGCGAACTACGAAATGAATGGAGGTATCAACGCAGCCATATCCTTCCGCAGTTCAAGCGCCGTTGGGAAGCTGAATTCCAGCCAGTGACCCGCGCGATCAACGGCGCGGAAGACACCCCATTTGAATCGCTCATTGAGCATGTCACTGCTTTTCTGAATGTGCTGGATCCAGATACGCGGGTGCGAGAGGTGAATAGCGAGCGCGGGGATGTACTCGACTACGTTGCCGACCCAACATTGAAGGCCATTGCTGTTGGAGGCAACAAGCTTGCCCGAGGGCTGACCTTGGAGGGACTACTCACGAGCTACTTCGCACGAACCACCAACATGTATGACACGCTCATGCAGATGGGTAGATGGTTCGGATACCGCAGCGGCTATGCGGATCTCACGAGAATTCACACGACCCCTGAGCTGAGCAGCTGGTTCCATGATCTTGCTGCTGTTGAACATCAGTTGAGAGAGGACATCGCCATCTACGAGAGGCAGCGGCTCACTCCGCTTGAGTTGGGCATGAGGATTAGAAGCCATCCGGCAATGCTTGTGACAAGTCGCGCCAAGCAGCGGCACAGCACCGCTGTTACAATTTCCCAGACTTACGCGGCCGAAGTCGTCCAGACGGTCCGCTTTCCTTTCAATCGTCCCCAGGATCTGAGGTCGCTTTCTGAGGACAACCTGGCCTTGGTAAGAGAGTTCCTGCATGAGGCCGGAAAACCCAGCAAGTGGGCTGCGGAAGGTCCTCTCTGGAGCGACAGTAGACGTGTGTCGTGTGACGCGCTTATTGACTTCATTCGTCGCTTCCGTGTAGATGGGATGGCGCGTTCCATTTCCACTACGTTGTTGGCGGCTTACATCGAACGACAACTGGAAAGAAGCGAGCTGACACATTGGACGGTTTCCATCCAAGGAAGGCAGCGGCTCGAGAACACTTTGGGAGTGGTGGATTGGGGATTGGGAAAGCCCATTAACCAGATATCCAGAACTCGGCTCAAGAGCGACTTGTACTCAATAGGTGTAGTTACCGAGCCACGGGAAGAGCTTCTTGGGCTTACACTTGAACAGATAACACAGGCAGAAGAAGCCGCACGTGCAAGTTCGATCGGCATCAATGTCGCTGCCCGGTCTATGCGGCCTTCTTCTGACGGTCTTCTTCTACTCTATCCGATAAGCAAGCATTCGGGATACAACCTCACATCGGCTGAAGGAAATCGTAGGCCGCTATTTGACGAGCCCAACTCAGCAGCAGCTTGCGACTTGATCGGTCTTGCGCTGTCGTTTCCATCATCGCAGCACCCGCCGATTGTTGATGGTGAGTATGTCACGGGAACAGTAGCATGGAGAGCCGCCGAATAGCCGGTCTAGCCCCAAGTTTCTGGGAGCGGCTTGAGGCGTCAAAGTCGGTTCGCGACCAATGGCGTGTGCTTCCCGTTGCGCCTGATCTAAGCGAGAGGCTTATCGGCGGCATCAGCAGAACCGGAATGCGGTGTCTGTTGATCGCACTGCGCGATGGGGAGGAAACCCTTACCGATGCAAAAAGCCGCGGGTTATCTGTTCGCACCGAGCAGCTTACGGAAGGCTCACAGACTAGTGCATATCTCATCATCGAGTGTCTCGATGCGACTGGTCATCCACTGTTCGACCTGATCGCAATGGACCTTGCAGCCGCACTTCAGTCGACGGACCCAGCAACCGCCGTGACCAGGGTATTGGGCAAGTGGAGGCGATTTTGGAGCCAAGCGCCGCGTAGTATGATGAGTCGGGAGGAACAGCTTGGCCTTTTCGCAGAACTCTGGTTCCTGCTCCATTGGATGTTCCCGGCCGTGGGCATAGGCACAGCGATGAAGAGATGGCGAGGGCCTATTGGAGCGCGACGTGATTTCGAATGGGCTGGGCACGCGATCGAAGTGAAGAGTAGCACTATTGTTCGCGGCCCTCTGTTCCGTATCAATAGTATCGATCAGCTTGAGGCTGGCACAGACAATCTCTGGCTCTTTGGCCTTCGAGTCCGGGAGGATGGAAGCTCACCACTTAATCTGCCGGACTTGGTCAATGCCTGCTTGACAACACTTGGAGCGGACCCTGACTCCCAGATGCGCTTTGAGAGTATGCTGGCCAGGTCTGGATATTCCAGGATCTACGAAAGCGAATACCGCTTACTGTTGCTGCGCATTGTGGATGCCAAGCTCTATGAAGTCTCCGACGATTTTCCCAAGATCACAGCCGATTCATTCGCGAACGGAATTCCAAGCGGCGTAAATGAAGTGAGCTACACAATTGATCTCAGTGGCTTCTCGGGGAAAGCACTATCCGTTCCATCAGAAGCCCAAGCACTACTTCAATAGGTGACCGACGTCTTCACCAAGGCCAAGCGTTCCGAGGTGATGTCCCGCATCCGGGGCAAAGGCAACAAGGACACGGAAGTCGCGCTCGCTAGGTTGTTCCGAGCGCATGGCATTACGGGTTGGCGTCGACACTATGCGATCACCGGCCGCCCGGATTTCGTCTTTCCAAAGCAGAAGCTCGCGGTCTTCGTGGATGGCTGCTTCTGGCATGGATGCCCGAAGCACGCCACGCGACCGAAAGGCAATGGAAAGTTCTGGGCAACGAAACTGGATACCAACAAGGTCCGTGACCGTCGCGTGAACCGTGCGCTACGTGCAAAGGGCTGGCGTGTACTTCGCATCTGGGAGCATGAACTCTCCCGGCTAGGACAATCTCGCACACTGCGTAGAGTGATCAAGGCACTTGATGCCTGACCAACATTCGCATCTCAACTTCGAACCCATGTAATGGTTGTCAGCTTCGGGTATGCACCCCATGCCGCAGCCAGAGCTGCTCCCTGATCTGAGTGAAGTTCATGTCGTCCGTTTCTGTCTCCGTGTACTGCTTGCCGTCGGTATCGCGGTAGAACCAGTACGTGATCTCGACTTCAAGGCCATGGACGGTCAGCATGCGCGGTTCAGAGCGCAGGAGCATCTCATTCCCGGTCATTGGGCTTTGGATAATGGATTTCATTGTATCCATGTTCTCGGTCAAAGATCGCACTCTTTGTTCTCGCTGGCTTCCGCGTGAGCGGGCGCAGCGGCAGCCCGGCGCCGGAAGGGCCTTGCAGCCACGTGCAACGAGGAGGCGACCGAAGGAAGCCACCGCAGCGCCGTGGGTGCTGGCCCTGACAAGTCCGGCTATAGCGGATCACGCGACCCCGCCTGCATTTGAGGCGGGGGCACGCCCTAATGACCTACTGAGCCGGTGGTGAAGATCCGGTTTCATGCGGCATATCGAACATCGGGGTGACCGAAGTAGCTTTTGATGTGCTTGGGCTTCTTGGACACGCTTCGGTAATGGGCCAAGATGTTCTCAACGAGTTGCTCCTCGGTGCGCGGCGGCGGAGCGCTGGTCACGTTCTTCTTCAGGTCGGCATTGGCCACCTCCACGGGGTTGAGTTCGGGTGAGTAGCCCGGCATGAAGAACAGTTCGATGCGCTCCTTGTGCTTTTCCAGCCATGGGCGCAGGACTTTGGCATGATGCACCGGCAGGTTGTCCAGGATGAGGAACACCTTGCGCTTTGCCCCTTTGATCAAACGTGCGAGGAAATCCTGGAAGATCTCCGCATCAAGGGCGCCCTTGAAGACCATCCACCGCATCTGGCCGCGATTGGTGATGGTGGAGATGATCGAACGGCCGAAGCGCTTGTTCAGCACACGCACCACCGGCGTCTTGCCACGCTTGGCGAAGCTCCGTCCACGCACATCATCATTGCGCAGGCCGGTCTCATCCCCCCAATGGATGTCCGCGCCCTCCACCGGCCCTGCGCTTGATCGCCGGATAGACCTCTTCACGCCACTTGCGCACCAGTTCGGGCCGCTGTTCTGCTGCGCGGCGCATCGGCTTCTGTGCGCTGAAGCCCCAACGGCTCAAGTAGTCGGTCATCGTGCGTTCGGGCAGCACTACGCCGAAGCGTTCTTTGATCAACAGCGCGATGGCCTTGCGTGACCACAGCGCATAGGGCAACTTCAATTGATCGGGCATCTTGTCAGCGATCAGCCGAAGTGTCTGCTTCTGCTGCTCTTGCGTCAGGATCATGACCGCTGCCTTGCGGCCGCCCGCTGCGGCATACCTCAACGGCTCTCCATCCCCCGCGCTGATAGCGTTGCCAAGCATCATTGGCCGCCGTCAGCCCAAGGCTGCACAGCGCGGAAGACTCTTTCAGCCCGCAACCTTGCAAGCGGCAGCGCACCGCCTGCCGCAATCGTTCGTTCAGCGCCTCATCGCTGAGGCTTCGCGCATCTGTTCGCTTCATGTCAAGCTCGATCCACAGATCGTGCCGATCGACCGCTTCTTTGTCACCGTCTCAGTAAGCCCCCGCCACCACCTCGCCTTCCTTGCGCAGATGCGTTTTCCGCGCCTTCCTGATCCTGCAGCTCACCACCTTGTACTCGGGGCACATGGCCAGTGAGTCGCTTACGCTGCTGGTGATGAGGTTGAGCATCATCTCCAGGAAGTGGAAAGTGCTGCTGAGGAAGCCTACTGAATAAAGAGCTTCAGAGCCGGACGCTCCCTGTCTTTCCTGAGGCAATAGATTCCCTGTGCGATCCTGGAGATGTCCACCGTGGTTCTGCCTACTTCAAATAGACGGTCCATTACCAAGCGGCCGATCGCATCGAACAGTGTCAGACGCATCGGAGCGTAGAGCACATCGATGGCCAGCATTGGCCCGTCCTGATGAACAACGAAGCCGTCGTCATCGCCATCGATCACTGCGGTCACCGTGAAACTCGCCGACCCTGGGCACCCGAACGCATCCGTGATGATCAATTCATGCGAACCTGGGGCAAGGCCCAATAGGGTGTCCCATTGCTGCACCTCCTCTCCATCGAGGATCGCGACATACGGCGAGTAGCCATCTTCCACACTGACGGTCGCGCTGCCATTGGTCGGGCTTGAACTTCCATGGAAGACGGTCACGTTCACGGTAAGTCCATCACACAGATACGGACACTCGTAAATGACGCAGTTGGTGTCCAGCTCCATGCGCCACATGAGGCTCCTTATCGCCGCGCTACTGGGTAGCTCTGGCCTGAACTGCTGTCCACCGAACAGATAGATCGCATTCGTCTCTGCTCGGTACCAACCCATGTTACCCATAGCTCCATAAGGCCTGTTGCACGGGTTTGGGACGCCTTTAGCTCCGAAGTGCCCAACGGCATCGGCCGGTTGCTCTGGACCGATTAACGCCCAAGAATTGGACCCCACATCATATTTCCACAGGTCGTTCAGGAATGATTCGCTCTGGACCAACGCACCGGTTCTGCCGCCCCAAAGCCACAAGTCACCATGGTTGTCCGTCCAGTGAGCAGAGCATTCGAAGCGACCCGATGGGGAGAACTGAATGTCCTCCTCACACAAGTCACCCATGGCTCCGGTATCCGACACAGTACCCGGTGCGCCATTCATCCATGTCCAGCTGTTCGTGGAGATCCGAAATCGCCATAGATCGTTCAAATTGTCGTACCAGTTGTTTGTCCGTCTTCCGCCGAACAGCCAAAGGTCACCCGCCTTGTCGGTCCAAGTAGTGGCCGCCCACCGAGCCCCCGGCTCGTTCAAGGGCTCTTCAACTCCTTGAACCCCGTAGTTCCCTAGTGACCCGAATGAAGATGGCCCTTTCATCCATGTCCACTTGTTCTCCTGAATGGAGTACCGCCATAGATCTGCCGCGATTACTGACCCGCTGTTGAACGCCTGTCCTCCGAACAACCAGAGATTGTTCTCATGATCCGTCCACGTAGCTATCATTTCGTTTCGTGAACCCGGATGATTGGTTGGGGCAGGAATGCCTTGGATACCATAAGCTGGTGCCTGACCGGACTGCTGGGTGCCATTCATCCATGTCCAGTTCTCCGTAATTGGGTTGAAGCGCCATAGGTCAGCGTAGTATACCCAATCGTCGATGTACGCCGTGCCACCGAAGAGCCAAAGGTTCCCCGTCGTATCCGTCCAGGCAGCGGCCCCGAAGCCACGAGCAGGCGGCAGGTTGTCCGGGGATTCAACACCTTGCACGCCATAGTGGCCCGTGTAATTGGGAACGTTTGGACCTTTCACCCAGGCCCATTCCTCCAGTTCCGGGTAGTAACGCCAGAGCTCTGCACCCCAGCCTGTACCGTTTATGGAAGACATGTACCCCGACTCCCAATACCAGAACGTTCCATCCTTTCCTGTCCAGCGCGCGCCTTCGTAGCTGCCGAGGGGACGATTCAAGCTATCCGGGATTCCCGGAGTTCCCATCACAGGTTCGAGTTGATGTATCGTATCACCACTGACCCAAGTCCAGATACCAGACTGCGCAACTCCATCGCACCATCCGATGCTCAGTATCGCAGCGATGCTTCCACGAAGAGCCATGCCTAGACTTTCTCGATCACCTCCCCCGCCTTCCGCATGTGCGCCTTTTTCGCCTTGCGGATGCGACAGCTCACCACCTTGTACTCGGGGCACATCGCCAGTGAGTCGCTCACGCTGCTGGTGATGATGTTGAGCATGATCTCCGGAAAGTGGAAGGTGCTGCTGAGGATCCCCGGCTTCACCTCATCGGTGATGCGCGCCTATGTCCGCTTGCCTTTTCCGCCCAATGCCTTCCTGACAGCCCCGGTCATGAGCGACTTCATTTGCGTGATGGCCGCACCGTTCAGTTGGCGGAGGCGCTCATGTGCGAGCAGGCCCTGGCGGATGAGCAGCGCATTGATGCTCTCCATGTTCGACAGCACCACGAGCTGCTCCAATGTGGCGTGGTCGCGCATGTTGCCGGGCAGCTTCGGGTTGGCGCTGCGCCACTCGGCGGCGGTCATGCCGAAGAGCGCCATGTTCAGCAGGTCCGCTTCGCTGCTGTACACGCGGGTCATCTGTTCCTTGCTCAGTACCGGAGGCAGCAGGTGCTCCTTGATGGCATCGGTGTGGATGCGATAATTCACCTTGGCGAGTGTGCGTTGCAGGTTCCATTCAAGCGATCGCGCACCGGCCTCCGCTTCCTTCAGGCGCTGGAACTCTGTGATGAGGTACAGCTTGAACTCTGGACTGAGCCAGGACCCGAATTCGAAGGCGATGTCCTTGTGGGCGAAGGTGCCGCCGTAGCGACCGGCCTTTGCTTCCAGCCCGATGCCCCCCGTACGGTCCACCCATTTCTTGGCGCTCAAGAAAAAGCTGTTGCGGCCGGACTCGTTTCTAATCCCCTCGAATTCGAGGGAATTAAAACCGGGGTTGTTGAGCTGCTCCCACACCCCGAGGAAAAGCACCGTGTCCTTGTTCTTCAGCCATTGCTCGATGAGCGCACCGGCTCCCTCGAAGTTCTTCACCATATCGGTGAGGGAGATGTAATCCTGCTCGTGGCGGGTGGTCACCGTTACCTCGGTGCCCTTCACGGTGATGGTCCTATTCTTCATACGGCCCAGCCCGACGGAAATGCCGTCAAGCCGCGATGCTCAACATAAGCACTGAACACTTCGGCGACCGCGCACACCGATGCGATGTCGCCTTCTGTTCACCTCGATCCCAACAACGGACTACGCTTTCGCGACCCGCCCTCCGGGCTCCTCATCTGCATTCCGGAGATGCGTCTTCCGCGCCTTCCTGATCCTGCACAGCCTGTTCCGCCTCAGCGGGATCACCACCTTGTACTCCGGGCATCCGCCGTACGGCGGACCAGTGAATCGCTCAAGCTACTGGTGATGATGTTGAGCATGATCTCCGGGAAGTGGAAGGTGCTTCATTCAAAGGTCCAGTAGCATGCCCAAAGGCACGCATTCCACCTTGGGCGCGAGGCTGTACCTGCGCGATCCCGGATAGATCACGTAGAGCTTTTGCAGGCCGAGGTCGGCGAGGGCCACGTGCATGCTCTTGGTCATGCGCGGGGCGTCCTCGCGTTTGATCTCGAAGCCGAGCGCCCTGCCCTTGTGCGTGAAGAAGAGATCGAGCTCCGAGCCTGCATGCACGCCATAGAACCAGGCCTGTTGCGGGCGGAAATGCGCGAGCACTTCCTCCAGGACGAATCCTTCCCAAGACGCTCCGAGCTTGGGGTGGGTGAGCAGCGCTTTTGATGAGCCCAGCCCGAGCAAGGCATGCAGCACGCCGCTGTCGCGGAGATAGATCTTGGGGCTCTTCACCACGCGCTTGCCCAGGTTGGTGAACCAGGGTTGCAGGCGGCGGATCATGAAGGTCTGTTCGAGCGCGTCGAGGTAGCTGCTGGCGGTGTTGGGCGCCACGCCGAGCGATGCGGCCACCTGGGAGGCGTTCCAGATCTGGCCGTGGTGATGGGCGATCATGGACCAGAAGCGCTCCATGATGCGCGGCGACATGCCGAAGCCGAGGGCAGCGAGGTCACGTTCGAGGAAGGTGCGGATGAACTGCTTGCGCCAGCTCAGGCTATCGGCATCGCTGCGTGCGAGGAAGGCGCGGGGGAAGCCGCCGCGCGACCACAATTTGTCCATGGCCGCAGCGCCCACCTCGCCCAGCGAAAAACCACGCACATCGATCACCTCGACGCGACCCGCGAGCGATTCGGCGGCCTGCCTTCCCAGCTCGGGCGATGCGCTGCCGAGCACCAGGAAACGAGCCTTGTTGCGTGGCCGGTCGGCCAGCACACGAAGCACGGGAAAGAGGCCGGGCTGGCGTTGGGCTTCGTCGAGCACCACCAGTCCGCCAAGCCCCTGCAAGGCGGTCATCGGGCTCGCCAGCGCGCGTGCTTCGGCGGGGTCCTCCAGATCGAAGAAGGTGGGTGCCTCGGCGTGCAGCAGCTGCCGGGCCAGTGTCGTTTTGCCGCACTGGCGCGGGCCCAGCAACATGACCACGGGGCTGCGCCGAAGGGCCTTCCGCACGGCGGCCTCGTATTCCTTGCGCGCGATCATGGGTGAAATTTAGCAATATGATCGCGGATATTCACGTATGGGCCGGGAGCTTCCACCGGGCATGCGCGAGTTCCCGACCAGCAGGCACGCTGCTTTCGGTCAAGCCTTCGCAACTACTTCACCGGCCTTGCGCAGATGTGCCTTCTTCGCCTTGCGGATCCTGCACGTCACCACCTTGCTGCGCCTTCGCGAAGCCGCTGCCTCCTGCGCCAAAGCAGCTTTGGCTGCGGCGGCTGCATCGGCGGAGCAAGGTACTCCGGGCACATCGCTAGTGAGTCGCTCACGCTCGCGAAACCAATGAACTGCGGATCAACGCATGGTTGAGCGGGTGTTCACACTCAGCATGATCTCCGGGAAGTGGAAGGTGCTGCTGAGGATGCAATGGCCGTAAAAACGCCCGGTCAGAATTTCACAAGGCAATTGGGAAGCATGTTGCGGATCCGATTTTGCGCTGCTTTCGAGATGGGATTGAAAGACAGGTCAAGGATCTGCAGTTGCTTTAGGTTCTCAAACTCCGGCGGAACGCTTGTTAGCGCGTTGTGACTTGCGTCCAGGTACAACAGGTTGTTCAACTCTCCAATGGCAGGCTCGAGCGATGTGAGTTCGTTGAAGGTCAAGATCAGCATGCGCAGGTTCCCAAGTCTTGCGATGTCCGTCCCGAGGTAGATCCCTTCGTTGCCGGCGAGGGAAAGGTCTTCCAGCGTTAACAATCGGGTCACGACGCTAGGGAGAGTATCGAACTTGTTGTCAAGGAGGCTCAATGAAAGAAGGCGGTCCAGCCGTGCGAGGCTATCCGGAAGGGTTGTGAATCCCATACTCCTCAAGTGGAGTTGATACACGGTGCTTTTCGTCGATAAGGCGGAGTGGAGGTCCACGTAGTCTGGGTATGACCTCCACTTTGCCAGATAGTCCGAGTAGGAGGTCATTGAGCGGTGCAGGTCGAACGAAAGTGTGCGGCTTCTATCCGGGTTCTCCCAAGAGCCGGTCAAACTCGTGAATGAGCGATGGACGTGACCACGGAACATTCCGGTCAGCTCGGACTTCTCGTTCCATTCACCGAGCGTGAACGTCGAGTCGCCAAGGAGCTGACCGCCCAGTTTCAGTTGTCCGTTCTCGGGTTTGTAGTAGTAGTGCCCTACAAGTGTTGAATCGAGAAGACAAAGCAGCTCAAGGTGTATCGGATACGAATTTCCGGCACCATCATTCAAGGCTCCCTCGAACGTATATGTTGGGCAGAAGCCAGCGTACTTGGGCGGCTCTTGTTGTGTTTGAGCCGTCGTAGAAGTGGCCACCATCCAACCGGCCAAGAACAGAAGTGACAGCCGGGCCACAGTCTTCATATGGTCACTTTTCCCGCTTGTCTCATATGCGTCTTCCTTGCCTTCCTGATCCTACACGTCACCACCTTGTACTCCGGACACATCGCCAGTGAATCGCTCACACTGCAGCGAAACCAATGAACTGCGAAGCAACGCATGGTTGAGCGGGTGATGATGTTGAGCATGATCTCCGGGAAGTGGAAGGTGCTGCTGAGGATGCCGGGCCTGCCTGCCGGCCGGCAGGCTTCACCTCGTCGGTGATGCGCGCCTTGATATCCACCTTCCCTCTAGGACTCTCGACGCAGACCATGTCGCCGTCGAGGATGCCATTCTGTTGCGCGTCGGCGGAATTGAAGGGTTGAGTCATGCCGCCTTCTTCTTCGCCTTCAGTTGTTCCTCGAGCAGCTTGGTCCACTTGGCCTTGATGCGTTTGAACTCGGCCGGATCGAAGTCAGGGTCATGGCGTTCGCGGTACATGGCCTCGCGGATCTCGCGCACCATCTTCACGGCATCGTAACGCTCCTTTTTCGGGGTCGCGGGTTTCATGGCGTAAGATCTCTTGGGCTGCGGATCTCGAGCATCCGGTAGCCGAGCTTCAAATTTACAGCGTTGTATAGCCTGATGCGGTTGTAGTTCACAATGTGCTTGAAGTTCCAGCTGACCAGCAGGTCCACCTGGGCAAGGGTCGCGATGGCAATATGCTGGGTATCCAATTCCGAACTCTTTCCGACTATGCGCTCCTTGATGTACGCCGCAGCCAGTGCCTCAGCCTCATCCGATAGGTCGATCCGCTCAAGCTGTTCCCGCTTCATCTCCTTGAGCAGCATGCGTACATGGTCGGGCGCCAGCTTCAATTCGTGTTCGCTGATGTTCGAGTGACCGCCTTGTACCGACCCGCTCGGATCTGGTCGAACAATCCAACAGACCACTCCTGGAACTCTCTCTCGAAGCAACCTCCGAATACCGAGGTATCGATGTTGATGCGCATCGATCAAGCCTTCTGCACCACCTCCCCCGCCTTCCGCAAGTGCGCCTTTTTCGCCTTGCGGATGCGACAGGTTACCACCTTGTATTCAGGACACATGGCAAGGCTATCACTCACACTGGAGGTAATGATGTTGAGCATGATCTCCGGGAAGTGGAAGGTGCTGCTGAGGATGCCGGGCTTCACCTCGTCGGTGATGCGCGCCTTGATGTCCACCTTGCCGCGCGGGCTTTCCACGCAGACCATGTCGCCATCGACGATGCCGTTCTGCTGGGCGTCGGCGGGGTTGATCAGCAGCACGTCCTCGGTGAGGATCTCGCCGTTGCCGGTGCGCCGCGTCATGGCGCCGCAGTTGTAGTGCTCCAGCTCGCGGTTGGTGGTGATGATGTAGGGGTAGTCCTTCTCGTTGGTGCGCACCTCGGGGCTCTTCTCCCACGCGTTGAAGTAGAAGTGGCCGAGCCCGCGCTTGAAGCTGTCGGTGTGCAGGATCTTGGTGTCGGTGCCGTCGGGCTTCACGGGCCATTGCTTGCCGTTCTCGCCCAGCTCGTCCCACTTCACCCCGGCGAAGAAGGGCACGATGCGGCTGATCTCCTCCAGCACCCACTTGGGGTGGTAGTCGGTGTTGGCGTTGCCACTGCGCTTGCCGGTCTTCTGCGCATAGCGCTCCATGATGTCGCAGGTGATCTGGCCGTCGCTCTTGGTGCCCTCGATGGGGTCCACCACAGCGTTCACGCGCTGGATGCGGCGCTCGCCGTTGGTGAAGGTGCCGCTCTTCTCCAGGAAGCTGGCGCCGGGTAGCACTACGTGGGCCATCTTGGCGGTCTCGGTCATGAAGAGCTCCTGCACCACGAAGAGCTCCAGCTCGCCGAGGGCCTTGCGCACGTGCATCGTGTTGGGGTCCGTCTGGCCCATGTCCTCGCCCACCACCCAGAACGCTTTCATGGTTCCGGCGAGCATGGCGTCGTACATCTGCGGGATCTTCTTGCCGATCACATTGGGGATCTCCGTGCCGTAGAACTCGTTGTAGAGCTGCGCGTACTGCGGATCGTCCACCGCGAAGTAGCCGGCGCCCTGGTGCGGCTGGCAGCCCATGTCGGCCGCGCCCTGCACGTTGTTCTGTCCGCGCAGCGGGTTCACGCCCACGCCGCGGCGACCGATGTTGCCGGTCATCATGGCGATGTCGGCGATCTGCATCACGGTGAAGGTGCCCTGGAAGTGCTCGGTGACGCCCAGGCCGTGGAAGCTCATGGCGGCGGGGCTCTTCGCGTAAGCCATCGCGGCCTCACGCACGAGCTTGCGGTCCACGCCGGTCTCACGCTCCATGGCGGCGATGTCCACCGAGAGCAGCTCCTTCTTGAAATCGTCCCAGCCCTCGGTGCGCGTGTCGATGAAGTCCTGCTTCACCAGTCCCTCGCTCGCGATGGTATGCATGAACATGTTCAGCAGGGCCACGTTGGTGCCGGGCTTCAGCTGCAGGTGGTAGTGCGCATAACGGGCCAGCTCGGTGCGGCGCGGGTCGATCACGACCAGGGTCTTCCCCTTCATGATCTGCTGCTTGATCTTGGCGCCGGTCACAGGGTGCGCATCGGTGGGGTTGGCCCCGATCACCATGATGGTGTGCGTGTCGCGCAGGTCATCGATGCTGTTGGTGGCCGCGCCGGTGCCGAAGGTCTTCTGCATGCCGAGGGCCGTGGGGCTGTGGCATACCCGCGCGCAGCTGTCGATGTTGTTGGTGCCGATCTGCGCGCGGATGAACTTCTGCAATAGGTAGTTCTCCTCGTTGGGGCAGCGCGAGCTGCTCACGCCGCCGAGCGCATCGGGGCCGTACTCCTCACTGATCCGGATGAAACCGTCCACGATGAAGTCGTAGGCCTCGTCCCAGCTCACTTCCTCGAACACACCGTTGCGCTTGATCAGCGGTGAGCGGAGCCGCTCGGGGTGGTCGTAGAACTTGAAAGCATAGCGGCCTTTGAGGCAGGTGTGCCCTTGGTTCGCCTCTGCATCGTACGGCGCGGTGATGCCCGCCACAACTTTCTTGACCTCTTGCCCGCCGGAGCCTTGGCGTAGGTGGGTCACCTTCACCTCCAGGTTGCAGCCCACGCCGCAGTACGTACACACGGTGCGCACCACGCTGTCGGCTTTGGTCTCCTTGGCGCGGAACACATCGGTGATGGCGCTGGTGGGGCAGGCCTGCGCACAGGCGCCGCAGCTCACGCAATCGCTGTCTTTGAAGCTCTCGTTGGTGCCTTTCACGATGTGGTTGTCGAAACCACGGCCGGCCATGGTGAGCACGAACTCGCCCTGCACCTCATCGCACGCACGCACGCAGCGGTAGCAGCTGATGCACGCGCTGAGGTCGCTCACCATATAGGGATGGCTCGTGTCCTGCGGTGTGTCCAAGTGGTTCTTCCCCTTCGGGTAGCGCACGCTGTCGATGTCGAAACCGATCTGCTGGACGACGTTGTAGAGCTCGTTCTTCCCATGGTCCTCCGTCTTCAGCCGCTCGGTGTCGTAGTCGGTGAGCACCAGCTCCACGATGTTCTTGCGCAGCCGCTCCATGCGCGGGCTGTTCACCGTGATGTACATGCCCTTGCCCACGGGGGTGTGGCAGCTGGCCATCACCTTGCTGGGGCCGTCCTCCTGTAGCGCCACTTCCACGGAACACACGCGGCAGCTGCCGAAGGGCTCCAGGTTGGGGGCATCGCACAGCGTGGGCACCGGATTCGGCCCCTTGTGCCGCTTGAGGAAGGCCAGCATCGTCTCGCCCTTGTGGATCGGGTAGGCGACACCGTCGATGTAGGCGATATCCACCTCCGTGGCCGCCTTGTTGGAGGTGGCGGGGGCGGACTGCGTCTTGGCGACGGGGGCGGGGGAGCCGGAGTGCTTGGCCTGGGGCTGGTTCATGGCGGAAAGACGTGAAGGACGAAGATAGTGAGGCCACGGACCGATACCCCGGCCGGCCCTCTTCCCGTTCAATGTCACTGTGGCTGACCGGGATTCGTCGACTTCGTTCCGTCAATTCAAGGAGAAGCCACGCAACACCGGCCTGCCAGCAACGCACCGAATATGAAACGCCCCATCGATCTCCACGCCATCGGCGAGCGCATCCACTTCAACGATGCCCGCGAACGAACGAACGGCCAACGCAGCGAGGCTACCTTGAGCCTTGGTCCCGGCAACAAAGGCCCCGGTGCGCACATCCACATCGGCCAGGACGAAGGCTTCAAGGTGCTGAGCGGGAAGCTGATCGTCACCATCGGTAAGAAGGAAGTCACCATGGGGCCCGGCGAAAGTGCGGTGGTCCGTGCGGGTGAGGCGCACAACTTCCGCAATGCGAGCAGCACCGAACGGGTGGAGGCCGAGTTCTGGTACCAGCCCGCCCTGAACATCGAGTGGATGCTGCAGTCGATGGGAGAGGACGCGATGGAGAACGGCGGCGATTGGAAGAAGGCCCCGTTGCTGCCCGTCTTCCATGCCTTGTGGAAGATGCGAAGGGAGTATCGCCTCGCAGGCCTGCCCTTCTGGTTGCAGGATGCGCTGTTTGGCACATTCGCGTTCATTGCGCGGCTCACGGGCGCCCACGAACGGTGGCCGCTGCCGGAGAGGCTGCGCTGACGCACGTCCGCCGGACGGTCGTTCCGGAGAGTCTCGGATCGCTACTTCCGAACATCGGACACACCGAAGCCTGGCGGACGCGTTGGGGCCAGGGTGAAGGACGAGGACGGTAGGCCGCGGACCGTTGCCCGGGGTCTCCGAGGGACGAGCATAGCACCCGGTCCGATAGCTTTGGCCGCATGCTGGACATCGCCACCCTCACCGCCGAGTTCGAGCGGAACCGTGGCGCGCTGAGGGCCTACATCCTGCGGGTGACGGCGAGCAGGCAGGACGCCGAGGACATCGTGCAGGAGACCTGGATCAAGGCGCAGCGGAGCCTGGAGGGCTTCAGGGGCGACAGCAGCGTGAAGACCTGGGTCTTCGCCATCGCTCAGAACATCGCGCGGGATCATCTGCGTGCCTTGAAACGATGGCCCGAGGACGTGGGCGACATCTGCAAGGAGGCCGCCCTGAACGACCCCGAGTTCTTCCGCGAGGCCATGACGATCCACAAGACCTCGCCGCAGGCCCAGTTCGAGATCCGCGAGCACATCGCCCTCTGCTTCACCTGCGTGAGCCGATCGCTGCCGCTGGAACAGCAATTGGCCGTCATGTTGAAGGAAGTCCACGGGTTCAGCGTGAAGGAGATCGCTGCCATCATGGAGAACACCGAGGCCATGGTGAAGTACTGGTTGCACAGCGGCCGCGGCAAAATGATCGATGTGTTCGATCGGCGTTGCGCGCTGATCAACAAGGAAGGCGCCTGCCACCAGTGCACGGAGCTCAATGGCATCTTCAACCCGAAACAGAACGCGCAGGAAGAGGCCGTGAAGATCCAGATGGTGCGCGATGCGAAGAAGGCTGACAAGGAGCACCTCTTCGATCTGCGCATGAAGGTGATGAAGGAGCTCGATCCGTTCACCTCAGCCGCGGCTGAGCTGCAGTTGCATCATCTGGAGTTCGATCGGAAGGTGATGGAGGGGTACCCCGAGGGGAGCTGAACCCCTTGGCGGAAGGTGGCTTCTGATCTCCGTTCACCCGGGTCCTATCGTTCCTGTCGCCTGGATCGTCCAAGAGGCATGAACCCCCTCTTAACCCCCTCCCACACATGACCACCGCTCCCGCTATCGGACAGACCGCCCACTCCACGAAGACGACCTTCCACCGCGAGACCACAGTGAGCACGGTGATCAAGGCCGACGAGGCCATCATCTGGGCGCTGCTCACGAACGCCACTGACCATCCGCGTTGGAACCGCACGGTCACCTCCATCCAGGGCACCATCGCCCTGGGCGAATGGATCATGCTGAAGAGCACCCTCGATGCCAAACGCAGCTTCAAGCTCAAGGTGATGGAGTTCGAGCCGGAGAGGAAGCTCGTGTGGGGCGATGGCAAGGGCCGGCGCACCTTCACGCTGAAGGACAACGGCGACGGCACGGTGACCTTCACCATGCACGAACGCATCGGTGGTCTGATGTTCCCGTTATACGCCAAGTACATCCCGAGCTTCGACGATAGCTTCGACCGCTTCGCGGCCGACCTGAAGCAGGAGGCCGAACTGATCCAGAGCAAGAGCAACTGATCTCCCGGTCAACATCGACCATTCACCATCCACCCGCACGAACATGGAAAAGCGAACAAAGGACAACCCCTGGAAACTGAAGACGCCTCCGAACACCTCCGAGTACACGATGCATGTGGAGGAGAAGGACGGCAAAGAGGTCCTCGTGTGCACCGTCGGCAAGACCGTGCTGCTGTATGACATCCGGTGCATCAGCGACCTGCACGCCATGCTGAGGAAGCACGGGGACTGGATGGACCTTGGCGGCGCCGATGAGCAGAAGCCCGCGAAGGAGGGCACCGTGGAAGCCTGGGGCCGTTCGCCGGTGAACCCTGTGGGCGGTTGGTACGGCTTGAAGAAAGGACTGCGCGGACGCTTCGGTGTGTACCTGCCGCCGCTGATGGAAGCGCTCGGCCTGTGCGAGCTCACGCACGAGGCGAAGGGGAACAGGATGCGGCACAAGTGAGCCCTCCTACTTTCGTAACACCATGAGCAAGCCCTTCAAACCCGCCGGATACAATTCCGCCTCACCCTATTTCATCGTTCCACAGGCCGGTCGGTTCATCGACCTGATGAAGGCGCTGTTCGATGCGAAGGAGCTGCGCCGCTACGACATGCCCGATGGTACCATCATGCATGCCGAGGTGATGCTCGACGATACGGTGATCATGCTTGGCCAGGCTTCGGAGAAGTTCCCTGCTGTGCCGATCGTGATGCATGTGTACGTGGCCGATGTGGATGCCGCCTACGCGAAAGCTCTTTCGCTCGGTTGCGAAGCGGTGGAAGCTCCCAAGCAGCGCGATGGCGACCCGGATCGGCGCGCGTCGTTCAAGGATTACGCGGGGAACTGGTGGAGCGTGGGGATGCAGCTGTAGCGGAACGTGCCCGTGTGGGCACAGGTTCGCTGCAGCTGAAGGAAGCGCGCGGTCGGTCGGAAGTCACACACCAGGCGAAGGGGAACAAGATGCGGGCCTGCCTGCCGTAGACATGGCGAAGTAGTCCGGGGAAGCTCGGACCGCGCACAGCAGCTAGCCCCGCTCACTCGCACCCCTCCATCTCGATGATGAAGTAGCCCTGCTTCTTGATCTGCTCGGCCCACTTGGGTCGCATGGACTCCACGTGGCAGAAGCGGCACTCCTTGGTGGTGAGCGCCTGGCCCTCCTGGCCTTTGGTGCGCAGGTACTCACGCCCGTAGTTGTGGATCACTGCGGTGTCGCGCTGGCTGCTGGGTGCAAGGATGTCGAAGTGCATCACGGTGCCATCCTTCTTCATTACATAGGTGTCCCAAACGGCTACTTCCATCTTGTTGGTGGTTGGTGTGGAGATCTTAATCTGCGGGTACGCCGTCAGCGACAGGCAGAGGAGAAGGGGCAAGGGTGGGGATCCGGGCCATGGCGATGCGATTCGTTCCGGGTGCGAATATGGTTAGGATACCAAACAATAAATGCCCCGGCAACCAAACGCCATCCAACCATGAACAAAGCAGTCTTCTACCACGCGGGATGCCCCGTATGCGTCAACGCCGAGAACCGGATCACCGAGATCGTTGACCGCTCCAATTATGATGTGGAGATCGTCCACTTGGGCCAGCAGCGCAACCGCATCGCCGAGGCAGCAGGCGTGAAGAGCGTGCCCGCCTTGAAGCTCGGCAGCGATGTGCTGCCCATCAACTTCGGCGCGAGCATGGCCGATGTAATGGGCTACGGCCAGCACCAACGCAATGGAAGACCCGGTCAGCAAGCCGGGTCTTCTTGTGTACCCTACTTTCACACACTGAACAATGGCCCAACGCCGCCCGACACCACTGGACAGCCACATCGCACAGGTGCTCGAACGCATCGGTGAAGTGGCGCGGGCGGGCCGCTGGAAACGGGCGGGCGAAGGCGATCCCAGTCCGCTGTAGGCCAAGGTGCTCAGTCACTTGGCAGCGCATAGTGGCGAGCGCATGGGCGTGGCGCGACTCGCACAAGACCTCCAGGTGAGCCGACCTACGATGAGCGCTTGCGTTAAAACCCTGGTGGATCGCGGACTGCTGAAGCGAAGTGCGGAAACTCATGATGCCCGCAGCCATTCGCTCATCCTATCCGCTCAGGGCCGCAAGGTCCACCTGGCGATAAGCGCATCCGCCGGTCTTGATCGTTCCATCGCGGTCATGCGCGAGCCCGAAAGGGAAGCCCTGCTCCTTGGGCTCATGACCGTTCTTCAACAGCTCTTGACCGATGGCTCTGTCGATGTGCAACGCATGTGCTGGACATGCTCGCACTACCGCGGTGATCGGCGCAACACCCATCGCTGCGCTCTGATGGAAATATCGCTGGCGACCAAGGATCTGCGCACGGACTGTCCGGAGCATGAGTTAGTGGTCGCTTAGCGATCAAGCTGCCTCATGCGATGCCCGACATCGCTTTGCCGGACAACCCTATACACACAGGGATCTTGGCCATGCGAACGCGCAGGCCGATCGCGGACCGTGTCCGTGGAGGGTACTCGCTCGACCGGGATCACGGGATCAGTAGAGGAGGTGTAGTCCTCGCAATACGGCGTGGCGCCCGGCTCGAAGGCGACGCAACGGCCCCTGGCACCGAACTAGTAGTACGAGGAGGTATGCGGCCCGATGTACCGGCTGCAGTAGTCGGAACCGCTGAAGGTCATCGCTCCGGTGCGCCACTTCCGCGACGCCAGTGAGTCCGTGTTCAGGGTGGCGCTGCTGTACGAGCAGGCATATTCCACACGTCCAGCGAACCAGGCTTGCTCAACGGGGGTGGGCTCAGGGTTGTGGCAGGCGAACGAGATGGCCCCGAGTCTTGCGACCGCCTTGATCGACGCACGGGAGATCTTCATCCGGCGATCATCGGTGCCGCACCGCGTTCTCGCCGGTGAGGAGCCCTGCACCGGAAAGACACTGGGATGAGTTGGATCGATCGCGGGCCGGGATCCACACGTGCTCAGGCATTGCGTCGCGTGATCGGCAGCGCTGTGCTCCACCGTACCGCCTCCTTGAGCCCGCCCTTCTCGCTGGGGCTCAGGGTACCGGTACAAGCGAACACATCAACCATGCGGTCCTTTGGACCACAGGATAGGCCGCACTGGCCCTTTCGGGCCGGAGGGGTCACTTACCCCCGGCCCTCACCGTGCTCATGCAATCCTTGCAATCGGTGATGATGAACTCCGTACGACGGTTCATCTGATGTTCCAATTCGGAACATTCCACACCATCCGCACAGGGGTTCACCAGCTGGCGCTCGCCGTACCCCTTGCATGTGATGCGTTCCGGCCCGATACCCTGGTCGATCAGGTACTGGCGCGTGGTCTCTGCCGGGATACAGCCATCTCCGGCAGTTCATCAGCGAGACGTACGCTTCCGGCACACCCTGGTCCGATGTGCTGCGCTTCGGAGGCGTGCTTCCCGGCGGTGTATTCTTCACGGTCTTCGGATCCACTCTGGCGGGTGCATGGCGGCTGCCTCCTGCAGGCCGGATCAGATCCGCTGCCATCGGGTTGTTCTATGCGTTGGGCACCGTGGCTGTGGCGTTCCTTCCCTGCGACCTTGGATGCGATCCTGCGCAGGTCGATCCTTCGCCGTCCCATGTGCTCCACTTCGCAGCAGGAACGTTGACCTACCTCTTGACGCCGCTGGCCCTGTTGCTGATCGGTATGGCGACTCGGGAGCGTCCTGATCGGGCGACGCTGTCGAGGACCGCGCTCATCTGTGGCTGTGTCGCGCTCATGGGCGTGGCCATCCTCTTCTTCGCACCGCTGGAGGACTGCTGGGATTGAACCAGCGGATCGTGGAGGGTGCGGTCATCGTCTTCATCCTTCTTTGCGCCCATCGCCTTCTGCGAGTAAGCCGTCCATCCGGACCGTCCAAGGGAGGGCGCAGCTCGCGCCGACGTGAGGTGAGAGCCCTCGGTGGAAGATGAGCGCGCTGCGCGTCGTGCGGCCTGTGCCCTGGGTCGGTACGACGGTATCGTCCATGAATGGATGGTTGATGCGATGCGCGTGCTCGGGCTAGCCTGGCCGTTCTCAAGGGCGGTGCATGGATGCGTGATCCGGGTCAGTTCCGCGTAGCGATGACCTCATGCTGTGAGGTGGTTCCTGCCGTGATGGATCGATCATCGATCGTAGTGACGGTCGTGATCGCGCGACATCACCATGGCTTGATGATGATGCTCGTGATGTGTTCGCCGATGACCGGAGCGTTCCTCGATGATTTCTGAGCGATGTGCTGAACGCCGCGTGCAGCAAGGCGTGCACGTGATCGCAACGAAGGAGCGCATGCATGCATGATCCCGATGCGATGTGCTGATCGCTGATCGACGTTCACCGTTATCAACATCATTTGGTTGGTACATGTTCGCAACCTATTGATGCACGAACCCGTTCAAGGTGATACGTTTGTCTCAAACCCTTAACCGTCATGGCAAAGAAGGCAGCAAAGAAGGCCACGAAGAAGGCCACGAAGAAGGCGACCAAGAAGGCCGCTCCGAAGAAGGCCACGAAGAAGGCCACCAAGAAGGCCGCGAAGAAGAAGTAAGGAGCTCAGCTCCGAACGCTCGAAGGGCCCGGTCTCCGGGCCCTTCGCCATTTCCGGCGCGCCGCATCGCGGCGCGTCGTGCATTGGAGCTGCGCTCACCTCAGCGCTGCCCTCGATCAGGTGAAGGCGGGGCGGAGCTCGTCAGCGAAGTACTGGAGCGCGTTGCGCACACCGAGCGGAAGCCCACCACCGAGCGCGCACAGCGAACCGATCTCCATGGTCTCGATGAGGTCGTTGAAGAGCGCGCGGTCGATCCGGCGCCCGTCGCGTACGCCTTGGATGAGCTCCTTGCCTCGCGTGGATCCGATGCGGCAGGGGAAGCACTTGCCACAGCTCTCCATCGCCGTGAAGGCGAAGAGGTGCTCCAGGTAGTCGAGCATCGGGAAGTCCAACGGGATGCTCAGCACGCTCGCATGTCCCAGGAGAAAGCCTTCCTTCTGGAAGCTCTCGAAGTCGATGGACAAGGCACTGATCTTCTCCATGGGCACGATGCCCCCCAGCGGACCGCCGATGTGCAGCGCCTTCGTGGGGCGTGCGAAGCCCCCGCCAAGTTCATCCACCACACGGGACAGCGGGGTGCCGCACTCCACTTCATACAGTCCCGGACGGTTGAAGCCGCTGTCGAGGCACACGAGCTTGCTGCCGTTGCTCTTTTCGGTGCCGAGCCGTGCGAAGGCCGCACCGCCATGCTCCACCACCCAGGGCACGCAGGCGAGCGTCTCCACGTTGTTCACCACCGTGGGCCGGTTGAAGAGGCCCTGCTGGGCCGGGTAGGGCGGACGCGTGCGCACCTCACCGCGCTTGCCCTCGATGCTGTTGAGCAGGGCCGTCTCCTCCCCGCACACATAAGCACCCGCGGCCTTGATCACCTTGAAGCGCCAGCTGCGCCCGCTGCCCTTGATGTCCGTCCCGATCCATCCGTTCGCCTCCAGCTCGTGCACCGCGGCCTTCACCGCCGCGATGGCTTCGGGATACTCGGCCCGGATGTACAGCACGCCGGTGTCGGCGCCCACACAGTGACCGGCGATCATCATGCCCAGCAGCACGAGGTGCGGACGCTGCTCCAAGAGGTAGCGGTCGCTGAAGGCGGCGGGATCGCCCTCGTCGGCGTTGCACACGATGTACTTGCGCGGCGTGCCGTTTCCGGTGCTGTCCCCCGCGTTGCGGCAGGCCTCCAGCTTGAACCCCATGGGGAAGCCCGCACCGCCCCGGCCGCGGATCACGGCGGTCTTGATCTCCTGCAGCACATCGGCCGGGTCGCTCTTCAACACACGCTCCCACAGCGCGTAGAAGGTTGCCAGCGGCGGCATCGGCGCCGTCAGGATCGGCCGCTCCATGGTGGTCCCCACATGGTGTGCCCCATGGGCGGGCACCTGCATCGGCGCATGGTCCCGCACCTCCTTCACGAGGGCGTCCACCTGGTCGATGCTGCCACCGCTGTAGTTGCGACCACCGATGTGGAAGGCGCTGTTCTCATGGCAGCGCCCCAGGCAGCACATGTGCCCGATCTCCTCCGGCTTGAAGTGCCGCTCCAGTGCATGGTGCACCTTGTCCTGCGTGCCCGCCACCAGGCAGGCGCTGCCGTTGCACACGTAGGCCTTGATGCCCTTGTTCTCCGGCTTCAGGAAATCGTAGAAGGTGCTGGTGCCATAGGTGACCGCTTCGCCGATCAGGTAGTCGTCCGCAATGGCGGTGAGCGCTTCGGTGGACGGTGTGCCCATGCGGTCGGCGGCCTGCTGCAGCCGGTCCCAGAGGGCGTCATCGAGTTCCCTGCCATCGCGGCCGGAGAGGGAGGAGATGTTCTTGGACATGCGCTCCGAAGGTAGCAGGCGATGCAGGTCCGATGAACGGGTGCGGCGATCGGGTTGCGTCACGGATGCGCTTTTCCCACATTCGCCCCACCAAACCAGGACACCATGAAACGGCTCATCAAGATACTCGGCGCTTTGCTCGTGCTCCTGGCCGTGGTCGTCGGTGCAGGCCTCCTGTACCTCACCAAGGCACTGCCCGATGTGGACGCGCCCACGGACCTGAAGGTGGAGCTGACGCCCGAACGCATCGAACGGGGGCGCTACCTGGCCAACAGCGTCTGCGTGTGCATGGACTGCCACGCCCAGCGCGATTGGAGCCTCTTCGCCGGTCCGCCCAAGCCGGGCACCCTGGGCGCGGGCGGAGACAAGTTCGACCGCACCATGCAGTTCCCCGGTGAGTTCTTCGCCCGCAACATCACCCCCTTCGCCCTCAAGGACTGGACGGACGGTGAGCTGTACCGCGCCATCACCAGCGGGGTGAGCAAGGACGGCCATCCGTTCTTCCCCGTGATGCCCTTCCCGAACTACAATCGGCTGGCCACTGAGGATGTACACAGCATCATCGCCTACCTGCGGTCCATCGACCCGGTGAGCACGCC
Organism: Flavobacteriales bacterium; assembly: GCA_016713875.1. NCBI lineage: Bacteria > Pseudomonadati > Bacteroidota > Flavobacteriia > Flavobacteriales > Flavobacteriales bacterium. The sequence goes on along the minus strand of JADJOI010000003.1, from coordinate 2,696,086 downwards.
GCCCTGGCCGGAGAGCACGATCGACTTCCCGGTGAACCTGATCATGCGCACGGTGCCGCAGCCCGCACAGCCGATGGACCGGCCGGCGCCCACCGGTGCCCGGTACGGCGAGTACGTCACCAACGCGGCCGCCTGCATCGAGTGCCACACCAACACGGTGAAGGGAGAGCGGGTGGGCCAGCCCTTCGCCGGGGGCTTCACCTTCGCCTTCCCCGACGGCTCGGTGCTGCGCTCGCCGAACATCACTCCGCACCCCACGGACGGCATCGGTGCGTGGGACAAGGCCATGTTCATCGCCCGCTTCAAGCAATATGCGGACTCGGCCTACGCGCCTGCCACGGTCGCACCCGGCGACTTCCAGACGGTGATGCCCTGGACGATGTACGCCACCATGACCGAGGAGGACCTGGGGGCCATCTACGACCACCTCGCCGCGCTCCCGCCCGTGGCCGGCCGGGTGGAGAAGTGGACTCCCGCGCCCTAAGGTTCGGAGCCCATGCCGCGGTCGCGGTGCTTGGGCTTGCGCGAGTAGGTCTTCCGGCTGCGCACCACGCGCGGACGAAAGCGACCATCGAAGGCACCGGCCGCCTTCTGCGCGGCGCGTTTCGTCGATCGGTCCACCGAGGCCGGTGTTCGCCGGGATGGTCGTCGGCGGGTCATGGGCGCAGGTTGCCGTAGTAGAGCAGGTCCACCAGCTCGCCCATTCCGGTGCGGAACTCGCGCCGAAGGAGGCCTTCGCGCTGGAAGCCGCAGTGCTCGGCGACCCGGATGCTGGCGACGTTGTCCGGCGCGATGCGGGCCACCACCTTGCTCATGCCCAACCGGCTGAAGGCGTGGTCCACCGCCCACATCACCCCGAGGGTGCCGTAGCCCTGTCCACCGTGCGCGTCGTCGATGAAGTAGGCCACCTCACAGCGGCCCACCATGCGGTCGAACTGCTTGAGGAAGATGGCGCCGATGGGATCGGAGCCCTCATAGTCGCGAAGCACGAAACAGAAGTAGGAGCCCTCCTTCGCTGAGGCCACCAGTTCCTTGAGGTAGCGCCGCGTGGCGCCCACATCCGCGCAGCGGCCCACCGTCACCGGGAAGTAGGGGCGCAGCCGGTCCTGCTCACGGCTCACAAGCCTGTGGAAACCGGCGTCGTCCGCCTTGCTCACCGGCTCGATGATCACCGAATCGCTCATGGGACCTCGTGCGTGCGGAGCGCGGCCGCGCGCATCGCCACCGCCCGCTCCGCGCCAAGATAACGCTCGACACCGGCGTGCACGAGGTAGACCAGCGGCGTACTGAGCACCGCTACGACGAGCTTATAGGTGTACGCGGTGAGCACCAGCGCGGTGGCCATCGGGAAGCTCATGTCCTTGAGGACCCAGAACGCCACGTAGGTCACCACCACACTGTCCACCAACTGGCTCACCAGCGTGCTGCCGGTGGCGCGCAGCCAGATCCGCCGGTCGCCGGTGATCCGTTTGATGCGACGGAAGACGAAGGCGTCCACCAGCTGCCCCACCACGAAGGCGGTCAGCGAGCCGAGGATGATGTTCATGCCCTGCCCGAAGATGGCCGTGAAGGCCGCCTGCATGTCGGGCACCCCCTGCGCTGCGCTGCTGCCGATCCACCAGCCCTGCTCCGCGGGCATGCGGATGGCGAAGTACATCACCCCGAAGGCGAAGGCGATGAGGCCCGTGGTGAGCAGCGTGAGGAAGCGCACGCCCCGCACACCATAGTAGTCGTTCACCACGTCGGTCATGATGAAGACGATGGGCCACGGCAGCACACCCACGCTCAGCACGAAGCTCAGGTGCGCCTGACCGAGCAGCGTGAAGTCGGCCTTGGTGAGGCCTAGCAATGTCTCCAGCTGGAAGAGCTTCACGCCGATCATCTCGGCGATGAGCGCGTTGGCCACGAAGGATCCGCCGAGGAAGAGGTAAAGCCGCGTGGCCTTGTCGGCCAGGATGGAGTGGATCATGGGACGATCGTCGAGGCTTCGGCCAACACGGTGATGCCATCACCCAAGCGTACGTTGCCCTCCACATCGGCGACGGCGTTCATGCCGAAGTGCACCTTGCTGTCCACCGTGCGGTAGGAGGCCAGCGTGCGAAGCGGCTCCTTGCCGCGCTCGCCGGTGCGCTGGTCGGTGGTGATGATGATGCAGCGGGCGCAGGGCTTCACCAGGGTGAACCGCACCTCGCCGATCCGCACCTCGCGCCAGCGATCCTCCTGGTGCGCCGTGCCGCCGCCGATCACCAGGTTCGGACGGAAGCGCTCCATGGGAACCGGTGCCCACGTGCCCGTGTGTTCGTGTGCCCATGCGGTGCCTCGTTCGTTCAACGCGTCCACGGAGGCCTGCGAGAGGATCATGTACGGGAAGCCGTCGCTCAAGGAGGTGAGGCCTTGGGCGTAGCGCTCGTCCACCCGGCGTTGCGCATCATCCGGCATGTGCACCAGGCGCACGGCGCTCCCCAGCCGATCGCTGAACCACACCGACCAGGACGATGGTGCCTCGCGCGCGCGTACGCGCGCGTCCCATATCTGTACCCAGGGGTCGGGCCCTTCGTCCAGGGTCCAGGGCAGCATCAGCCGCTCCCCGTTCCGGAGGTCGGTCACCGCGAAGCCTTCCCCTGCCGGTGCAGTGTGCAGGCAGGCCATGGACGGTAGTTCGCGCTGGGTGAGGAAGCGGCCGGTGGCATCCACCAGCATCCAGCGCCGGTCATGCTGCAACCCTCGGTCGGTGAGCCGGGCCTCCCGCATCGCGAAGCCCCCGAGCGACTTCACCGGATAGCAGTGCAGCGAGGCGAGGAAGGGAGCGGTCATGGTCGCACCACGCGCTCCACCCGGTCGACGCCGTGGTGGCGCAGCACCACAAGGTAGGTGCCCGGCGCCGAAGGCAGCTGCACTACGCTGCGGTCGCCGTGTCGCTGCACCTGCACCGCGGCCCGGTGTCCCGCTGCATCGTACACCTCCATCACCTCGGCGCGGCCGATCACCGTCACCCGGCCGTCCGGCGCGGGGTTGGGATGCACGAGCATCGGCGGGCCATCGAGCTCCCCGATGCCGAGCGCGCCCACGAAGAGGCTGTCCGCCGTCACCAGCGTGGGGCTGCCGTCCATCGCGTCCACCATGGTGCGGAAGCTGTCGATGCGTGCACCGGTGAAGGCGAACATCTCGGCGTTCCACCGCGGCGGCACGGGCTGGTACCACACCCGCACCTGCACCTGGATCGGTCCCTCGTAGCCGCCGAGCGGCACGTGATAGTGCACGCGGTCCGAGCCGCTGCCCTCCAGGCCCAGGGCATCGTGGTTGAAGTCCGCATCGGTCGGCGGCACGCCGGCGATGCGCGTGGTGTCGTACACCGGGTGCGTGGTGCTGAAACCCACGGGCACAAGGCGGTTGTCCTTCAGCGGGCTCTTGGCGCGCTCCAGCACCGTGGTCACATCGTCGTTCACGTCGCCCATCACCAGCTCGTAGATCTGCGCCTGGTCCGCGCTGCGGATCACATCGTGGTGCGGTTCCAGGTCGGCGTCGTGGCCCTCCACCTCCCAGGCCGCGTCGAAGCGCCCGCTGTGGAAGAGCGTGTCGCCATCGCTGTCCAGCACGTCGACCTCCACGAAGGCGCGCCGGCTCGGATAGCCGCTGGGGAACTTGTGACCGGTGAGGTTCAGCAGCGTCACATCGATCCAGGCGGTGTCCGCGTTGCGGTCCTGAAGCTGCACGTCCAGCTCCACCGAGCGGTGTCGCAGGTTGTCGAGCGTGCGGGCGATGGTGCTGTCGAACTGTACATCGGTGGCCGGGATGCCCAGTTGCTGGCGGTGCTGCTTCATCAGCTCCAGCATGTACACGTTGCCGCCGGCCAGGTGGTGAAGGCCGAAGGGCGTATGCCCCGGCAGGAAGGAGTAGTCCGAGGCCAGGACGATGCTGTCCTGGATGCGCGGCAGGTGGCAGCTGCGGCAGTTGGCGGCCGTGCCATTGTAAGCCGAGTTGAGCCACTCGTGCCAGGTGGCCTGCTCCACGAACCGGTCGCCCGTGAGGTTGCCCTGCAGGTCCGCCGTCTCGGTGATCAGCGTGTGGCAGCCCGCGCAGGTGCGGCCGTCCACGATGTGCTCCCCGTAGGTGGGCCGGAAGCCGACGAAGAACTCCATGATCGCCGGATTGATCTCGTCCTCCTGATAAGGCCCGTACACCGTGTCGATGCTGAAGCGCAGGTCGCCGCTGAAGAAGCGGCCCGCACTGTCCGGGTCCTGTTGGTGACAGGCCGCACAGCTCACGCCGTCCAGGCCGATCGTGCTGGTGTCCAGCGTGGCCGCGGTGAAGGGCGCGCCGCCCAGCATGCGCTGCTCGTGGAAGCCCAGCGGCGCATGGCAGCTCAGGCACTTGCCCTCGATCGCCCCCTGGTGGCCGGGGTTCACCAGCACCTCGTGCTCCAGCTTGGCGCGGAAGAAGGGATCGCGCGCGCTGTTGGCCATCATGGTGCTCCGCCAGTCGTCGGCCACGTTCACATCGCGGCCGCTGCCGTCCACGCTGGCCACCCCGTTCACATCGTGGCCGTGGCAGCCCGCGCAGCGGCCCGCCGTGGCGAAGTAGGTGCTGTACAGCACCACCAGGTCCGTGTCCGCCGAGCGGAACAACAGGCCCTCCAGCCGGTTGTGGTGCCCGCGAGGCTCCAGCTCCGTGGACCAGCCCGCCAGCAGCAGCACCAGCCCCGCCAGGCCGGCAAGGACCACGAGGCTCCGACCCCGCTTGTGCTTCATGGCCCGCAAGGTAGCCGGGTCCTTTGTCCCTCGGCGCTGTGCTCCGTCATCCATCTCAAGGCGGTCCTTGGTGGCCCATCATGGCCGCCGGGGGAACACCGCGGGGCGGAGATCCGTTCGCGCCCCATGCGGATCGTGGATGATCCGTCGTTCCTTCCTCCAAGGTGCCTGCGCCGCCGGGTACTTTTGAGGCCATGCCCGTCCACCTGCGCCACTGCTTCCTCCTGCTCCTGCTGGCTTCCGGTGCCCTCCGCGCCCAATCCGTGCAACCTTTCGTGGACCACTGGGACAGCACCCGCACCGTGAAGCGCAGCGAAGGCCTGTTCGTCAACGGGCGCGAGTGGGGGCTGTGGCGCTTCTGGGACCCGCAGGGCCGGCTGTTCGAGGAGGCCGAGTTCAAGGGCGGCGAGCGCGACGGGCATGTGCGCCTCTTCTACGACAATGCTCAGGTGCAGCACGACGGCTGGTTCCGCCGCGGCGAACAGGACAGCCTGATGCAGAGCTACTACCGCAGCGGCACCCTCATGGAGCGCGGCGCCTATCAACGCGGACGGAAACAGGGCCTCTGGGAGTACTGGTACACCGACGGCCGTCCCTACATGCGTGAACAGTGCGCCGACACCATCTGCCTGCTGCTCGATGCCTGGGACAAGGCCGGCGAGCGCACCGTGAAGGACGGCACCGGCACCCTGCGCACCTGGTATGCCAGTGGCGCCCTGCAGACGGAGACGAGCTACGTGGGCGGTGTGCCCAGCGGCAGCTACAGGGAGCAGTATCCCGCCGGCAACCCCAAGGCCATCGGCGCCTATCTCGGCGGCGTGAAGCACGGCGCCTGGTCCTACTCCTTCAGCGATGGCAAGCTGGAGAAGGAGGAGCACTACGAGCGGGGCCGCTTGCACGGCCCCTTCACACTGCTGTTCCGCAGCGGCCAGGCCCACATCACCGGGCACTACCGCGATGGGCTCAAGGACAGCCTTTGGGTGTGGACGACCACCACCGGACAGCCCGACATGCAGGGCGGCTTCGCGGCGGACCAGCGGCAGGGGCTCTGGAAGTACTGGTATCCCAACGGCCAGCTCAGCAGCACCGGCACCTACGCCAACGACCGCGAGGAGGGGGACTGGGTCTACTTCTACGAGGGCGGCCAGTTCTGGAAGAAGGGCGGCTTTGTGGGCGGGGTGAAGCAGGGCGTGTGGACCACCTGGTACGAGAGCGGACAGAAGCTGCAAGAGGGCCCTTACGTGAACGGGCTCAGCGAAGGCCAGTGGACGAGCTGGTTCGAGAACGGACGGATGAAGGACCAGGGCGGCTTCACGGCCGGGCGCATCAGCGGCCTGTGGAAAGGCTGGTACCCCGACGGTCAGCAGGAGTATGAAGGCAGCTGGAAGGATGACCTGAAGGACGGCGCATGGAAGTTCTGGTACGAGAACGGCAAGCTGAAGGAAGAGGGTTACTACGCGGCCGGCAAGCGGGGCGGTCGCTGGGTGGCCTACAACACCGGCGGTCTGCCCATCAGCGAGGGCACCTACCTGAACGGCATGCCCACCGGCCGCTGGAGCTACTTCGATGATGCCGGGGTGAAGCTGCGCGAGCAGGAGCTGCTGAACGGCGACCCGCATGGCCGCTGCGAGGTGTACGACCACCGCGGCCGGCTGGTGCAGCGCATGAGCTATGTGCAGGGCCGCCTGCACGGCACCATGGAGTTCCTCGACACCGACGGCCGCGTCACCCGGTCCATCGAGTACCGTGAAGGCGCACAGGTGAAGGAGCCGCCGCCGGCGAAGCAGGAGCGCGCACCGGCCTCGGTGCCCGGCATGGACCGCCGACGCTGAGGCGCGACAGGTCCCGGCGATCCGGTAACTTGACCGGACCAACCCCCCGCGCCATGCTGCGCCGTGCCCGCTTTCTGCTGCCCGTCCTGTTCGTCCCGGTCCTCGCCGACGCCCAGACCAACCGCATCTACCTGGCCCCGGACGACCACACCGATTACCTGTGGAGCGGCACCGTGGCGGACTACGAGCAGTGGATCCCGCAGATGATCGACCACTACCTCGATCTCAACGACGCCACCGCCAACAACCCCGCCCCCTATCGGAACAAGTGGAACTGCGACGGCTGGTACTGGGTGGAGATCTACAAGCGCAACCGCCCGGCCGCGCAGTTCGACCGCCTGATCGCGCAGCTGCAAAGCGGCCAGATGACCGTGCCCCTGAACGGCCTGGTGTGCACCCACGGCGGCAACACCACTGAAGGCGTGATCCGCAGCGGCTACTACGCGGGACGCCTGCAACGGCAGTACGGCATCGACATCCCCATGGCCATCAGCATGGAGAACCAGACCCAGCCCCTGGGCCTGGCCTCGCTGTGGAACGGGATGGGCGCCCGCTACAGCTGGAAAGGCGTGTGCGGCTGTGCCACGCAGGTCACCGGTCTGGGCCAGCGCCAGCATGAGCTCTACCGCTACACCGGCCTCGATGGCTCCAGCGTGCTGATGAAGTGGTACAGCCTCACCTACAACCAGGGGCTGGGCGGCTATGCCGAGGCCTTCGTGCCCAACACCGCCGTGGACCAATGCCTGGACAAGCTCAACAGCGTGGCCTTCCCGCACAACTACCCCTACACCGTGGCCGGGGCCTTCGGCCGCGGATGGGACAACACCCTCACGCTCGACAGCAGCTTCCCCACCGTGGCCCAGGCCCGCAGCAACGCCACCACGCAGTGCCACGTGAGCAACATGAAGGACTTCTTCCAGGACATCGAGGCCACCTACGGCGGCACCTTACCCAGCCAGTCGTTGAGCTTCGGCAACGAGTGGGACCTCGACTGCGCGAGCATCGCGGAGGTCACCGGCCGCATGCGCCGCGGCATCGAGCGTCTGCGGAGCGCCGAGGCCGTGGCCACATTGGCCGCCCGCCACGATCCGGCCGTGTGGTCGAACATGGCCGCGCAGCGCGAACAAGCCCACACCGCCATCAGCCTCTACTGGGAGCACAACCTCGGTGGTGGCGGCGTGGTGTCCGCCAACGACCGGGCCCTGTGGCAGCGAGGGCTGGAGGCGCAGGTCACCGGCTACGGCACCCAGCTGCTCACCAACGCGCTCGCCTCCCTCGGCGCGCAGATCGATGCGGGGGGCGAACTGCGCTTCGTGGTGGTGAACCCGCTGGGACACCTGCGCACCGATGTGGCCGATCTGCCCTACGCCGGCCCGCAACCCGTGCAGGTGGTGGACCGCACCACCGCCACGGTGATCCCCTCGCAGGTGATCGTGAAGGACGGCGCCACCTTCGTGCGCATCCTGGCCACCGACGTGCCCGCCGCGGGCTACAAGGTGTACACCGTGCAGCCGGGCGATCCGCCTGTGGTGCCCAACACGGCCACGCTGGACATCCACCTCTTCGAGAGCGACCGCTTCCGCATCAGCATGAGCGGCGAAGGGGTGATCACCAGCCTGCGCGACAAGCTCGCCAACCGCAGCTACGCCGGCACGGTGAACGGACGCATCATGAACGACCTCGGCGCCTACACCGCCCCCGGCGGCATCAAGTACCTGGTGAACAACGGCCCCATCAGCGCCACGGTGCAGACCGAAGGGGTCGTCCCCCTGGGCCACGATGTGCGCGTCACCCTGTACAAGGACCTGCACCGGGTGGACGTGGAGGACCGCATCACCGACAACTTCAGCAGCACGCTCGACTGGGCCTACGGGGTGCAGATCGTGAACGCCACGGTGCTGCACGAGGAACTGGGCGCCATCCTCACCGCCAAGCCGAGCAGCGCGGGCGGCCACTACGCCACACAGAACGCGCGCTACGACCAGCTCACCCTCGGCCACTTCGCCGACATCAGCAACGCGACGTACGGCCTCACGGTGAGCACCAGCGGCCCGGCCTTCATGAAGCTGGGCAACAGCACCACCGGCACCTTCGACAGCGGCAGCAGCCAGCTGCGCTTCACCGCGGGCGGCAACTTCCAGGGCAGCGGCCCGGGCATCCCCGACCAGCATGGCGACACGCTCTTCCACTACGGCTTCAGCCTGCGGCCGCATGAGGGCGCCTACGACCAGGTCGCCGCCATGCGCTTCGCCCTGGAGCACCAGAACCCCTTCGTGGTGGGCCCCTGCACCGGCACCGGAGGATCGTACCCCGCCACCACCTTCGGCGCTTTCACCTTCAGCGATCCCGATGTGCTGCTGTGGGCCTTGAAGCCCGCCGAGGAGGGCATCGCCAGCGGCATCATCGCCCGCCTGTGGAATGTGAGCAACGCGGCGCAGAGCACCGACATCGCCTCCACCTGGGGCCTCGGCGCGGCGCAGACCGCCACCCACATCGAAACGAACACGGGCACCGCCCCACCGGTGAACGGCACGCTCACCGCCGCCTTCGCGCCGCAGGAGCTGCGCACCTTCCGCCTCACCCCCAACAGCCCCGCCGTGCAGCTGGCCCTGCGTGTGGTGCTCGAAGGACCCTGGTCCTCCGGCGGCCAACTGATGCGCGATGACCTGCGCGCCGCCGGGCTTCTTCCGCTCACCGAACCGTACACGGCGCTGAGCTATGCGCATGTCGGCGGGGGAGGGGAGACCACCACACCGACCGTGCTGCAGACCAGCGGCGCCAACGCGGTGGTGGACTGGGTGGTGGTGGAACTGCGCGATGCCACCACGCCCGCCACGGTGATCGCCACGCGCTGCGGCCTGCTCCAGCGCGACGGGGATGTGGTGGCCGCGGACGGCGTGTCGGCGCTCTCGTTCACCGCCGCCACGGGCAACTACCGCATCGCCGTGCGCCATCGCAATCACCTCGGCGCGATGACAACATCGGCCTTCACCCTGAGCGGCGCACCGCTCGCCGTCGACCTCACCGCCCCAGCCACGGCCACCTTCGGCACTGACGCGCGCAAGAACCTTGGCGGTACCATGGCGCTGTGGGCGGGTGATGTCACCTTCAACGGGCAGGTGAAGTACGCGGGTGCCGCCAACGACCGCGATCCCATCCTGGCCGCGATCGGCGGTGCGGTGCCCACCGCCACGATCCCGGGCTACCTGCGCGAGGACGTGAACATGGACGGCGTGGTGAAGTATGCCGGAGGTACGAACGACCGCGACCCGATCCTGGTGAACATCGGCGGCAGTGTGCCCACCGCGGTGCGCGTGGCGCAGCTGCCCTGATCAGCGGTCGCCCTCGCGGTCGCGGAAGAGGCGCTGCAGAAAGCCCGGCTGCTCGCTGGTGTCCGTCGGATCCTCGTCCGGGCCCTCGAAGAGCCGCTCGAGCCAGCCGGGCTCGTGCCGGGCCGGGCAATCCAGCCTGTACAGCGCGGAGTCCGGCGCGGTGAAGGGACGCATGTATCGACGGCGGAGCTCGGCGCTCGCCTCGATGCCATGGAACACCTGGCCGGCGATGGGGAGGGCCAGTTGCGAACCGGTGCCGAGCGCTCCGCGGAAGTGGACGGCCGGGTCGCGCGCACCCACCCAGGTGCCCACCACCAGCCCGGGCGTGTAGCCGAAGAACCAGGCATCGCGCTGGTCCTGTGAAGTGCCCGTCTTGCCGGCCACCGCGCCGCCGACACCGTGGCGTGTGCGCAGCGCCGTGCCCGTGCCCTGGTCCACCGCCCGGCGCAGCATGGCGTTCATCGCATCGGCCGTCCCGGTGGTGAGCGCCCGATGGCTGCGGGGCCGGGGCGCTTCATACAGCACCTTGCCGTCCGCGTCGGTGATGCGCGTGATCATCCGGGGCGCTGGCCGCTGGCCGCGCGCGGCGAAGGCCGCGTACGCCGGCACCATGTCCAGCAGGCTCAGGTCCGATGCGCCCAGGCACACCGCCGGATGCTGCACCTGCACGCCCGGGAGGCCCAGCGCGCGCACCACGTCGCGCAGCGAGTCCTGGTCCAGCCGGAAGTAGAGGTCCACCGTGGGCAGGTTCATGCTGCGTGCCAGCGCCGCCCACAGCGCGACCTCGCCGCCCGTGGTGTCGCCATCGAAGTTGCTCGGCGCCCAGTCGTCGTACGCCGCGTAGGTGCGCGGGGCGTTGCTCAGGGATGTGCAGGGTGCGTGGCCGGCCTCCAGCGCGGCGGCGTAGATCACCGGCTTGATCGCGCTGGCGATGGAGCGACGCGCCTCCACCAGGTCGTAGGGCAGGTAGCGGTGGTGGCCGCCACCGACCCAGGCACGCACGTTGCCCGTACCCGGTTCCATCATCAGCACCGCGGCGTTCAGCAGCCGGTGGTAGTGCCAAAGGCTGTCGCGGTGGCCGATGGTGTCCACCCGCACCCCCTTGTGGTCGTACAGCTCGCGAGGTGCCGTGGCATCGGCCTTCCAGGCGCGGTCGGCCTTCTTCCCCTTGGTGCGCTCCCACGCCGTGCGCGCCTTCGCCGCCTTGAGCTCCGCATCGAGCTTCGGCTGCATGCGGGCCAGGTGCGTCCGCGACGCCTCCACGGCCAGGTGCTGGAGCTCCGGATCGAGCGTGGTGTGGATGCGCAGGCCGTCCTTGCGCAGGTCGGGGATCACCGCCGGCGGGGAGCGGCCTGCTTGCGCTTCTTCCGGTCGCGTGCGGGCTTGGGCGCCGCCTGTTCGCGCAGCAGCGCCTCCGCCTCCTCGGCCACGCGGGCCACGAAGTAGCCGTAGACATCGTACGCGTCGAGGCCGGTGTAGCGCAGCCGCAGGGGCAGGGCCTGCAGGCTGTCGGCCGCGCGGGCGTCCAGGTGCCCGTGCTTCTCCATGAGGGACAGCACCGTGTTACGGCGCTCGCGCGCCCGGTCGGGATGCAGCCGCGGGTTGTACGCCGTGTTCGCCTTCAGCATGCCCACCAGCACCGCGGCCTCCTCCACGCCCAGCCGCGCCGTCGACCGGCCGAAGAAGCGCCGCGCGGCCGACTCGATGCCGTAGAGGTTCTCGCCGAAGGGCACGCTGTTCAGGTAGAGCACCAGCACGCCGCGCTTGTCGTACACGCGCTCCAACCGCTGCGCCACCAGCGCCTCCTTGATCTTGTTCACCGGCACGGTGAGCAGGCCATGCCGCTCGCGGCCGTACAGGTTCTTGATGATCTGCTGGCTGATGGTGCTGCCCCCGCCGCCGCTGCGGTCGCCGCCCAATATGGTGCGGAAGAACACGCGCACGTAGCTCGTGCCGTCCACGCCCTGATGCTCGAAGAAGCGTGAATCCTCCGTGCTCACCAGCGCATCGATCAGGTGCTGTGGCAGGTCCTCGTACCGGATGTTCGTGCGGTCCTCGGCGAAGAGCTTGCCGATCAGGGTGCCGTCCTCGGCGAACACCAGCGTGGCCTCCTCGTGCTCGATCGCTGCCAGTTCGGCCTGGCTGGGCAGACGGCCGAACACGTTGAAGGAGACCAGCGCGACCAACAGCACGAGGCCGCCCACCGCCGCCAGCGCGATCAGCAGGAGGACCGCGCCGATCCCCGGCGCCTTCCGCTTTCCCTTGCCGCGCTTCCTCGCCATCGGTCCTTGTGCAACGCGGGCGGCGCGCCGGGGCGTATGCGCCCGGGCACCGCCCTGCCGGTCACTCCTCCTCCACGCGGCCCTCCAGGTAGGCGTCCTTGAACAACAGGTCGCTCTCGTACGGATAGCGCGCGATGTGCAGGGCCTTCACCCGGTCGTACAGCAGTCGACGCAGCGCATCGATGTTCGTCCGCCGCGCGGCGCTGATGAAGATGCACTCCGCACCGTCCATGCTGGACATCCACGTGCGTTGCAGCTCCTCCAGCGAGAACTGGTCGCGGCGCTTGGGCGCCAGGTCGTCCGGATCGTGCGGGGCCGGACGGTACGCGTCGATCTTGTTCAGCACCACGATCACCGGCTTGTCGCCGGCGCCGATCTCGTTCAGCGTCTGCTTCACCGTGGCGTACTGCTGCTCGAAGTCGTGATGGCTCACGTCCACCACATGCAACAGCAGGTCGGCTTCGCGCGTCTCGTCCAGCGTGCTCTTGAAGCTCTCGATCAGCTGGTGCGGCAGCTTGCGGATGAAGCCCACCGTGTCGCTCAGCAGGAAGGGCAGGTTGCCGAGCACCACCTTGCGCACCGTGGTGTCCAGCGTGGCGAAGAGCTTGTCCTCGGCGAAGACGTCGCTCTTGCTCAGCAGGTTCATCAACGTGCTCTTGCCCACGTTGGTGTAGCCCACCAGGGCCACGCGCACCAGCTTGCCCCGGTTGCCGCGCTGGGTGGCCTTCTGCCGGTCGATGTCGCGCAGCTGGGCCTTCAGCAGCGCGATGCGGTCGCGCACGATCCGGCGGTCGGTCTCGATCTCCTTCTCGCCCGCCCCGCCACGTGTCCCCGTGCCGCCGCGCTGCCGCTCCAGGTGGGTCCACAGCTTGGTGAGGCGCGGCAGCATGTACTCGTACTGCGCCAGCTCCACCTGCGTGCGAGCGTGCGCCGTGCGGGCCCTCCAGGCGAAGATGTCCAGGATCAACCGCGGGCGGTCGAGCACCGGGCGTCCGAGCTCCTTCTCGAGGTTGCGCTGCTGCGCCGGGGTCAGCTCATCATCGAAGATCACGCTGTGCGCATCGTTCGCCTCGATCCACGCCTTCACTTCCGCCAGCTTGCCGCTGCCCACGTAGGTGCGCCCGTCGGGCCGGTGCAGCTTCTGCGTGAAGCGCTTCACCGTGCGGATCTCCGCCGTGGTGGCCAGGAACTCCAGCTCGTCGAGGTATTCCTTCACCCGGTCGGCGTCCTGCTCATCGGTCACCAGGCCCACCAGCACGGCGGTCTCGGCCTTCGCCCGCGTGGTCTCGATCATGGCCGCGCCGAAGGGGTGGCCGCACGCAGCGCCATCACATGGTCCACCACGGCGTCCAGTTCACCGGGCTTCAGCACGTTGCGGTACCCCACCATCATGCCCTTGCCCCCCGCCACCACCGTGGTCACCTCGTCGCGCGTGAGCACCGAGAGGGTGAGGTCCTTCGCACCGCTCAGCCCCAGCCGGCCGTCCTTGCCGTGGCACAGCGTGCAGTGCATCTGGAACAGGGCCGTGCCGTTCGGGGTACCATCCGGAAACGTGGTGGCCGCCACGGGATCCTCGGTGGAACCGCCCGCCGTGCAGGCCAGCAGCAGGATCACCGGCATGGGAAGAAGGCGCATCCTCATAGCCAGCCCAGATCGCGCCCCACCTCCTTGAACGGCCAGGGCGTCGCCCACAGCATCAGCACCAGGGCGATCAGGAAGAAGATGGCGATCAGCCGCTGTTTGCGCGGCTCCTCCTTGGCCCGCTTGCTCATCGCCCGCCCCACCGTCACCAGCACGATGGCGATCACCATGGTGCCGATGTGCTCCATCTTCCAGAAGCGCTGGTGCGCGGGCTGCATCATGCCGAAGGCCTTGAACCGCATGAAGTAGAGGATGAGGCCCAGCAGCAGCTGCACGTGGCAGAACACCACGGCCACCATCGCCAGCGTGCGTTCGTAGACCAGGATGGGCCGTCCGCGCGACAGACCGTTGAGCGCCGCGAGGCCCGCTGCGGCCACGAAGGCCAGTACGCCGTAGCGCAACAGGCTGTGGAAGAAGCCCAGGATGTTCGTTTCCATGCGGATGCTCTGCTGGCCGCAAATGTAGCCGCCTCCGCGACCGCGGCGCCCGGCCCCTATTTTCGCCGGCCATGCGGTCCCTCCTGCTCCTTGCCTTCGGCCTGCTCGGTGCCTTGGCCGGCCACCGATCGGTCCTGGCCCAGGTGACCGCCCCGGTGAACGGCCCGCACGACCGCAACGTGCCGGTGCACGCCTTCGTCCACGCCACCGTGCATCCCGCGCCGGGCCGGACCCTGTACGATGCCACCGTGGTGGTGAGCGGCGACCGCATCACCGCCGTGGGCCAGGGCGTCAGCGTGCCGAAGGACGCCGTGGTGCACGACCTGCACGGGGCGCACGTGTGGCCCGGGTTTGTGGAGCCGTACGGCGACCTCGGCATGCCCAAGGAGGCACCGGCCCCCGCCCGCACGCCCGCCGGAGCCCACCACTGGAACCCGGCCGTCCGGGCCACCCAGCGCGCGGCCACCCGCTACGCGCCCGATGCCGAGCAGGCCGCCCGCCTTCGCGCGCAGGGCGTCACGGCCGTGTGGGTGCACCAGGCCGATGGCATCGTGCGCGGCACCGGCGCCGTGGTGCTCCCTGCAGGCCGCTCCCCGCAGCTCGATGTGCTCGTGACCGACGCTTCGGCCCACTTCTCCTTCCAGAAGGGCAGCTCCACCGATCCCTACCCGTCCTCGCTCACCGGCTCCATCGCCCTCTTCCGCCAGACCCTGCTGGATGCGCGGTGGTACGCCGATGGGGGCGCCGCCGACCTGCGCGATGCCGAACTGGAGGCCCTCGCCGCGCAGCAACGCCTGCCCTGGGTCTTCGAGGCCCGCGATCGCGACGACGTCCTGCGCATCGCCGCCCTCGGCCGTGAGCACGGCTTCCGCGCCATCGTCAGGGGCGGAGGGGATGAGTACGCGCGCTGGCCCGAGGTGGCCGCCGCCGGCCTCGACCTCATCCTGCCCGTGGTGCAGCCCGATGCGCCCGATGTCCGCGATCCGCACGATGCCACCGAGGTGCCCATCGCCCGGCTCAAGCACTGGGAGCTCGCGCCCCACGGACCCCGCATCCTGCACGAGGCCGGGGTGCGCTTCGCCTTCACCCGCCAGGGGCTGAAGGAGCCGGAGGACTGGTGGCCCGCGCTGCGCCGCCTGGTGCGCTGCGGCCTCGACAGCAGCGCCGCCATCGCCGCCTGCACCACCGTGCCCGCGGCCTACCTCGGCCTGGAGGACCGCCTGGGCGTCCTCGCCACGGGGGCTCTGGCCAACCTGCTGATCACCACGGACCACCTGCTGGCCGAGGACAATAGCGTGCAGGAGACCTGGGTCGCCGGTGAACGCTTCGTGCACACCGACCGCGGCCTGGCCGATGTGCGCGGCACCTACGACCTCAACATCGATGGCCGCACCCTGCGTCTGGAGGTCTCCGGCGGGCGGTGGCGCGACCGCAAGGCGGTGTTGCGCGGTGCCGCCGGTGACACCGTGAAGTACGCCACCGACCTCACGCACACCGGCGAACGCATCGGCCTGCGCTTCGATGCCAAGGCGATCGGCCGCGCAGGCGATGTGCGCCTCAACGGCACCGTGCACGCCGACGGCGCCATCTGGGACGGCCAGGGGGTGATCCCCGGCGACACCTGGGCCCCGTGGAGCGCTGTGCGTCGCATCGATGCCGGGCCCGTGAAGGAACCCGCCGCCCGCCGGTCGGCCCTTGACAGCCTCCTCGCCAGCGCACCCGGCGACGTATGGGCGCCCTTCTCCGCCTATGGCGATACGCTGGTGCCCGACTCCGTCACCCTGCTCTTCAAGGGCGCCACGGTGTGGACCAACACGGCCCAGGGCGTCCTGCGCAATGCGGACGTCCTGGTGCATCAGGGCCGCGTGGCCGCCGTCGGCACGGCCCTCGATCCCTACACCGTCCTCACCGGACGAAGCCGGCCCGTGGTACGCGAGGTGGACGCCAGAGGCCTGCACCTCACCCCGGGCATCGTGGACGAGCACTCGCACATCGCGCTCCGGCGCGGCGTCAACGAAGGGGGGCAGGCCATCAGTGCCGAGGTGCGCATGACCGACGTGATCGACGCGGACGATGTGGACATCTACCGCCAGCTCGCCGGGGGCGTCACCGCCGCGCAGCTGCTGCACGGATCCGCCAACCCCATCGGGGGCCAGAGCGCTCTGGTGAAGCTGCGTTGGGGCCTTCCGGCCGATGCGTTCCCCATCGATAGGGCGCAGGGTTTCATCAAGTTCGCGCTGGGTGAGAACGTCAAGCAGAGCACCTCGCCCAACGGCAAGCGCTACCCGCGCACCCGCATGGGCGTGGAGCAGCTCATGCTCGATGCCTTCCTCCGCGCACGCGACCACCGCGTGCTGCATGATGCCCACGCCGCCGCGACCGCCAAGGCCGGGTCCCGACGGAAGAGGAACACGACCGTCGCCGCACCGCGCCGCGACCTGGAACTGGAGGCCCTCGGCGAGATCCTCCGCGGCGAACGCTTCATCAGCTGCCACAGCTATGTGCAGAGCGAGATCGAGATGCTGATGGACCTGGCCGACAGCCTCGGCTTCACGGTGAACACCTTCACGCACATCCTCGAGGGCTACAAGATGGCCGCGCGCATGCGCGAGCATGGCGTGGCCGCCAGCACCTTCAGCGACTGGTGGGCCTACAAGTGGGAGGTGTACGAGGCCATTCCCTACAACGCGGCGCTGCTCTGGCAGGCCGGCGTGCTCACCGGCATCAACAGCGACGATGCGGAGATGGGCCGTCGCCTCAACCAGGAGGCCGCCAAGGCCGTGAAGTACGGCGGTGTGCCCGAGGAGGAGGCGCTGAAGATGGTGACGTTCAACCCCGCCCGCATGCTGCGGCTGGACCACCGCATGGGCTCCGTGGAACCCGGCAAGGACGCCGACCTCGTGCTGTGGAGCGCGCACCCGCTGAGCATCGACGCCCGCGCCGAGATGACCCTGGTGGACGGCCGTCCCCTGTACGAACGTGCGCGGGACGAGCGGCTGCGCACGGCCCTGCGTGCCGAACGCGACCGGTTGACAGGCAAGGTGCTCGCCGCGCAACGCCTCGGGGCCCGCACGGAGAGCCCGGCGCCCCGGAAGGACGGGCACTGGCATTGTGAGACCATCGGCGAGGAACCATGAGGACCGCGACGACCCTTTTCGCGGCCCTGGCCGCTTGCCTGGCCCAGGCCCAGCGGCCGGCACCCGCTCCGCCCCAGGCCCGCAGCGTGCTCATCCGCGACGCACAGGTGCATACCGGCGATGGTCGGCTGATCGCCGGCGGCTTCGTCGGCTTCCGTAACGGCCTGATCGATCACGTGGGGCCCACGGCCCCGGCGGCGCGCTACGACACGGTGATCGATGCCGCGGGCGGCCATCTCTATCCGGGCTTCATCCTGCCCGATGCCACGCTCGGCCTGGCCGAGATCGATCAGGTGCACGCCACCATCGATGAGGATGAGGCCGGCGACCTCACCCCCGAGGTGCGCGCCTCCACCGCCTACAACGTGGACTCGCGCATCATCCCCACCGTGCGGCGCAACGGCGTGCTCATCGCCCAGGTGGTACCGCGCGGCGGTGTGGTCAGCGGGCGCAGCAGCGTGGTGCAGCTCGATGCCTGGGACCGCCGCGACGCCCTCATCGCCCAGGACAACGGGGTGCACCTCAACTGGCCCGGTGCCTTCACCCGCCACGGCTGGTGGGCCGAGCCCGGACCCGTGGTGCGCGAGAAGGCCGAGGAACGTCAACGCCGCCTGCGCGAACTGGAGACGCTCTTCACCGAGGCCGCCGCCCGCGCCCGCCGGCCCGAGGCCGCACCCGCCGATGTCCGCGTCCAGGCGCTGGCCGGTCTGTTCACCGGGGAGGTCACCCTCTTCGTGCAGGCCGAGCAGGCGCAGGACATCCAGGAGGCCGTGCTCTTCGCCGACCGTTTGGGCGTGAAGCGCACCGTGCTCGTGGGTGGCTACGATGCCTGGCGCGTGGCCGACCTGCTGCGCGACAAGCGCGTGGCCGTGGTGCTGCGCCGCCTGCACAGCCTGCCGCTGCGCAACGACGACGACGTGGACCTGCCCTTCCGCCTGCCCGCCCTGCTGCACGAACGCGGCGTCCCCTTCTGCCTGAGCTACACCGGCGACATGGAGCGCATGGGCGCGCGCAACCTGCCCTTCGTGGCCGGCACCGCCCGCGCCCACGGCCTTCCGCCCGAGGAGGCCGTCCGCTGCGCCACGCTCGCCGCCGCCCAGGTGCTCGGCATCGATGCCCGCTACGGCAGCCTCGCCGTGGGCAAGAGCGCCACCCTCTTCCTATCGGCCGGTGACGCGCTCGACATGCGCACCAACGCCGTGCGCCACGCCTTCATCGATGGGCGCGCCATCACCCTGGACAATGTGCAGGAGGAGCTCCACGAGATGTACCGCAGGCGCATCACGCGGCCCTGAGCCCGTCGTGCACACGCGCTGTTGATGGAAGGGCCCGCCGCCGCGGAACACCCGCTTCGGGCGCGGCTACCTTTGGCCCCCGATGCAGCACACGGCCCCCGGTGACCTGCTCGGTCCGGCGATCGCCGCCGCCTTCGAGGCCGGCCGCGCGATCCTCGAGGTGTACGCCGACACCATCGCCGTGGAGCTCAAGGACGACCGTTCGCCCCTCACCGAGGCCGACCGCCGCGCGCACCGCTCCATCGTGGCCGCGCTGGCCCCCACGGCGCTGCCCGTGCTCAGCGAGGAGGGGAGCGAGCTGCCCGTGGAGGAGCGCCAGCGCTGGCACCGCTACTGGCTCGTGGACCCGCTCGACGGCACCAAGGAGTTCATCAAGCGCAACGGCGAGTTCACCGTCAACATCGCCCTCATGGAGCGCGACGGGCTTCCGGCGGGCAGCCTGGGCGCCGCGCGGCCCATCGCCGGGGTGCTCTACGTGCCGGTGAAGGACCTGTTGTACTTCGCCTGGCCCGGCGGAGGCGCCCATCGGTTGCAACAGGCGGCAACCCGCGGCAGCTCATCCCCGTATGAACTCGCCGCACAGGCCGAGCGCCTGCCCCTGCCCATGCCCCAGCGCCCCTTCACCATCGTGGCCAGCCGCAGCCATGCGAGCCCCGAGACCGAGGCCTACATCGACCGCATGCGCACGCAGCACGGCGAGGTGGCCCTCACCAGCATGGGCAGCGCGCTGAAGATCGCCCTGGTGGCCGAAGGCAGCGCCGACGCCTATCCGCGCTACGCCCCCACCATGGAGTGGGACAGCGCCGCCGGTCACGCCATCGCCCACGAGGCCGGCCGCACCGTGGACGACATCACCACCGGTGGCCCCCTGCGCTACAACAAGGAATCCCTGGTGAACAACTGGTTCATCGTCCACTGAACAACCAAAACCACGGGCGATCGAACGTCGCCCCGACCCCATGGCCAAGAAAAGCACGAAGTCGAGCGGAAAGAAGAGGAAGGTCGCCCTCATCACCGGTGTCACCGGTCAGGACGGCGCGTACCTGAGCGAACTGCTGTTGAACAAGGGCTACGAGGTGCACGGCGTCAAGCGGCGCAGCTCGCTCTTCAACACCGACCGCATCGACCACCTGTACCACGACATGCACGAGAAGGGCCGTCCCTTCCACCTGCACTACGGCGACCTCACCGATAGTGTCAATTGCCTGCGCCTGGTGAAGGAGATCCAGCCCGATGAGATCTACAACCTGGCCGCCATGAGCCATGTGGCGGTGAGCTTCGAGATGCCCGAGTACACGGCCAACGCCGACGGCATCGGCACGCTCCGTTTCCTGGAGGCCATCCGCATCCTGGGCCTTGAGAAGAAGACCAAATTCTACCAGGCCTCCACCTCCGAGCTGTACGGCGGCGTGCTGCCCCGTGCCCAGAACGAGGAGACGCCCTTCTACCCGAAGAGCCCCTATGGCGTGGCCAAGCTCTACGGCTTCTGGATCACCAAGAACTACCGCGAGAGCTACAACATCTTCGCGTGCAACGGCATCCTCTTCAACCACGAGAGCCCGTTGCGCGGCGAGACCTTCGTGACCCGCAAGATCACCCGTGCCGTGGCCAAGATCAAGCTCGGCCTTCAGAAGACCCTGTACCTCGGCAACCTCGACGCCAAGCGCGACTGGGGCCACGCCAAGGATTATGTCGAAGGCATGTGGTTGATGCTTCAGCACAACAAGCCCGACGATTACGTGCTGGCCACCGGCAAGACCTACACCGTGCGCCACTTCATCGACCTGGCCTTCGCCGAAGTGGGCATCAAGCTGGATTGGAAGGGAAAGGGTGTGAAGGAGCAGGGCATCGACAAGAAGACCGGCAAGGTGCTCGTGGCCATCGACCCGCGCTACTACCGCCCGGCCGAGGTGGACCACCTGGAAGGCGATCCCGCCAAGGCCAAGCGCGTGCTCGGCTGGAAGCACAAATACGACCTGAAGGCCCTGGTGAAGGAGATGGTGGCGAGCGACGTGGAGCTCTTCAAGCGCGACGTGTACCTGAAGAAGGGCGGCCACAAGATCCTGCACGAACAGGAATGATCGGATCCGTTGCGTGTTGACGTGTTCCGTGTTGCGGGTTGCACCCGCGTCAACACGGAACACGTCAACGCGCTAACACGCAACGAACCATGAACAAGCAAGACAAAGTCTACGTGGCCGGCCACCGCGGCATGGTGGGCAGCGCCATCGTGCGCAAGCTGCAGGCCGAGGGCCATGCCAGCATCGTGGTGCGCACCAGCAAGGAGCTCGACCTGAAGGAGCAGCAGGCCGTGCGCGACTTCTTCGCCCAGGAGAAGCCCGCGTACGTGTACCTGGCCGCCGCCAAGGTGGGGGGCATCCACGCCAACAACGTGTACCGCGCCCAGTTCCTGTACGAGAACCTGATGATCGAGAGCAACATCATCCACGCCGCGCACGAGAACGGGGTGAAGAAGCTGCTCTTCCTGGGCTCCTCGTGCATCTACCCCAAGATGGCCCCCCAGCCGTTGAAGGAGGAGAGCCTGCTCACCGGCCTGCTCGAGCAGACCAACGAGCCCTACGCCATCGCCAAGATCGCGGGCATCAAGCTGGCCGAGAGCTATCGCCGCCAGTACGGGTGCAACTACATCAGCGCGATGCCCACCAACCTCTACGGGCCCAACGACAACTACGACCTCAACAACAGCCACGTGCTGCCCGCGCTCATCCGCAAGTTCCACACCGCCAAGGTGACCCGCTCGCCGAGCGTGGAGGTGTGGGGCACCGGTTCGCCCATGCGGGAGTTCCTGCACGTGGACGACCTCGCCGACGCGTGCTATTTCCTGATGAAGAACTACGATGAGGAGCTCTTCCTCAACATCGGCACGGGCGAGGACCTCACGATCAAGGCGCTGGCCGAGATGATCAAGGAGGTGGTGGGCTACACCGGCGAGCTGAAGTGGAACACCGAGAAGCCCGACGGCACGCCGCGCAAGCTGATGGACGTGACCCGCCTGCACAACCTGGGCTGGAAGCACCGCATCGGGCTGCGCGAGGGCATCACCGCCGTGTACGCCGAGTTCGCCAAGAGCGAGCTGGCGAAGGTGTGAGCCGTCCGCTCCATCCGCATCCTCAAGGCCCCGGTCCGCCGGGGCTTTGCTTTTCCCGCCCACGTGGCCGAGCTTTGTGGGAAAGCCGTGCCCATGCGCTCCCTGGCGCTCCTCTTCGCACCCATCCTGTCGGCCGGAGCCCTCGAGGCGCAGATCACCCTTGTGCTGCAACCCGACGCGACCAGTGGGCAGGACGCCGCCCTGCATGGCCTGGTGACGGAGGCGAACAACAACTGGGGCCAGGTGGATCAGGTCCCGGCGATGGCGTGGACCTTCCTCGGGGTGCCAGGCGTGGTCCGGGCCGCCCTCCGGTTCGACCTGTCGTCCATCCCGCAGGGCGCCCTGGTGCTGGATGCACGGCTCTCGCTGTATGCCTACGATTCGCCCGCCGGCTTCGGGCAACACTCGGACCTCAGCGGCCCCAACGAGGCCTGGATCCGCCGCATCACCACCCCCTGGGATGAGGCCACGGTCACATGGAACACCGCGCCCGCGTCCGTCACCGCCGGGCAGATCGCCCTTCCGGGCACATCCGACCCGCTGCACGACCATCTCCTCATCGACGTCACCGCCCTTGTGCAGACCATGGTGGATGACCCGGTCAACAGCCACGGCTTCTTGATCCGGCTGCAGGACGAGACCTACTACCGCCGCCTGAACTTCGCCACGAGCGAGCACGCCGATCCCCTGCGCAGGCCGAAGTTGGAGGTGACCTACCTGCCGGAAACGCTGACGGAGACCTGCATCACCTACGTGGGCCACATCCAGGACGCGCTGCTGCATGGGCTGATCTCCGAGGTGAACGTGAACTACGGGCTCACCCCGCAGTTGGCGGCGAGCGCGTGGACCTTCAACGGGGTCCCCGGCAACGTGCGTGCGCTCTTCGGGTTCAACGGTGTCCAGATCCCGCCCGGGACCGTGCTCACAGGCGCATGGCTTGACCTCTACGCGTGGGACCAGCCCGGTGGCCTGGGCCAGCATTCGGACCTGAGCGGACCCAACGATGCCTGGCTGCAGCGGGTGACCACGCCCTGGAGCGAAGCCACCGTGACGTGGAACATCCAGCCCACGGTGACCACCATGAACCAGGTGGCCCTGCCGGGCACTTCGGATCCCTGGCTCAACTACCTGAACATCGATGTGAGCGCCCTCGTGCAGGACATGATCGACGACCCGGCGAACAGCTTCGGCTTTCTTCTTCGCCAGCAGGACGAGACCCATTACCGCAGCCTGAACTTCTGCTCCAGCGAACACCCGGACCAGACCCGGTGGCCGCGGCTTCGCGTGTGCCACACGTTCCCGACCGGAGTGCCGGCGGAGCACCGACCTGCGCCAGTGCACCTTGCTCCGAACCCGGCCAACGACCGGTGCGTCGTGGATGCAGGCACTGACGTGATCGATCGGTTGGCGCTGTTCGATGCCACCGGGCGCTTGTGCCTGGTGCAACGCCCGGCCCGCAGCCAGGCCACCGTGGAGCTGAGCGCCCTGCCTCCGGGGCCCTACCTCGTGCAGGTGACCACCGCGGACGGAGCGCGACTCGTGCAGCGCTTGCTGATCGCGCGTTGAGGCCGTCGGGCTGGGCGGTGCCGGTTATCTTGCCGGGCCGCTCGCCCATGTTGACCCGTACCGTTCGTTGGTGGACCTTGTCCGTTTGGCTGGCTTGCAGCGGTGCCGCCGCGCAGCAGAACGACATCCCCCTGCAGCGCGACATCTACCTGGACGTGGAGCGCAACGCGGCCTGCCGCACCGCCCGCATCCACACCGGCCTGAAGCCCGTGATCCAGAGCCGCGCCGACCTCACCGGCGTGATGGGCTTCCGCGCGGACAGCACGCGCCGCTACTACTGGCTCACCGAGGTGCTCTTCCGTCGCCACCTGCTGCAGGTGCGGCCAAAGGGCGTGCGCCTGCACGCCGACCTGATGCTCGACCTGCAGATCGGCCAGGACTTCCGCGACAACACCCGCTTCGCCGACACCACCCGCTTCTACCAGAACACCCGCGGCTTCTGGGTCGCCGGTGACCTGGGCCCGCGCTTCTCCTTCCAGACCGCCTTCTTCGAGAACCAGGCCTTGTATCCGCAATACCTGTGGAACTGGACGCGCGAAGTGGGCGTGGTGCCCGGCCAGGGCCGCGTGAAGCCCTTCAACGGCCGCGCCTACGACTACGCTTGGGCCATGGGCCACGTGAGCTGGACGCCGCGCCGCTGGCTGAACGTGCAACTGGGGCAGGGGCGCCACCAGGTGGGCCACGGCTACCGCAGCATGCTGCTGAGCGACGCCAGCCCCACCTATCCCTTTCTGAAGCTGAGCCACCTGGGCTGGCAGGACCGCCTGCAGTACAGCACCATCTACGCCCAGCTGAACATGCTGAAGCGCCTGCCCACCGGCGAGAGCAGCGAAAGCCTCTTCCTGTGGAAGCGCGCCACCTTCACCCACCTGAGCCTCGACCTGGGCCGGGTGACCGTGGGCCTCTTCGAGGCTTCCATCTTCAAGCGCATCGACAGCGCCGGCGTGCGGCCCTTCAACGCGCTGGTGCTGAACCCCGTGATCGGCGTCAACACCCTGGTGAACGGCTTCGACGGCGACCACAAGCAGGTGCTGGGCCTGGACCTGCGCGTGAAGCTCACCGACAAGCTCTACGTGTACGGCCAGGGCGTCACTGACAGGCCCGGGCGCTACGGCTGGCAGGCCGGCTTCCGCTGGTTCAACCTCTTCGGCCTGGACATGCACCTGCAGGCCGAGTACAACAGCGCGCAGCCCTTCCTGTACATGCAGCGCGACGCCCTGACGGCGCACACCCACACCCAGCAGCCCCTGGCGCACCCCTACGGCGCGAACTTCGACGAGGCCGTCGTGATCCTGGACCACCGCATCCGTGGCAAGGTGCTGCTGCAGGCCAAGCTGAACCTGGCCACCTACCGCACCAATGGGCCCGACAGCCTGGGCGCCAACTACGGCAACGACCTGCTGCTGCCCGACGCCCCCGTGGAGGTCGTGGAGGGACCGGTCGTGCGCCAGCTGACCTACCTGGACCTGAACGCCAGCTACCTCATCAACCAGATGAGCAACATGCGGTTCACCATCGGCTACTGGATGCGCGACCTGAGCCCGGCGCCCGACCAGCAGAACACCGGCTACCTCTACGCCGCCTTCCGCATGGCCCTGTTCAACCGCTATTACGACTTTTGACCGCGGATGAAGGAGCACGGCTATATCCTGATCCTCGGCGCGGTGACGTCCTTCATCGTGGTGCTCTTCACCATGCCCAGCCTGATCAAGGTGGCCCGCCTGAAGCACCTGGTGGACGAGCCCGGCGATGCCCGCAAGGTGCACCACCGCAGCGTGCCCACCATCGGCGGCATCATCATCTTCGCCGCCGTCATCTTCTCCTACGCCCTCTGGTTCCCCCAGGCGGCCCTCATCAGTGAGGACGGCGAGGGCTACAAGGCCCTCTACCTGGCCATGGGGCAGGCCTACAAGGACTTCAAGTTCGTGCTGGCCGCCATGGTGCTGCTCTTCTTCATCGGCGTCAAGGACGACATCATCGGCTTCAGCCCTGTGAAGAAGCTGGTGGGCCACATGATCGTGGGCTACATCCTGGTGATCACGGCGGACATCCGCATCACCGACATGCACGGCCTGTTCGGTGTGTACGAGCTGCCGACGGCGCTGAGCATCGCGCTGAGCTTCTTCACCTACGTGGTGCTGGTGAACGCCTTCAACCTGATCGACGGGGTGGACGGCCTGGCGGGCGGCATCGGCCTCATCGCCGCCACGGTCTACGGCGTGTGGCTGTACATGGCCGGCGACGTCGCCCTCAGCCTGCTGGCCTTCGTGCTGGCCGGCGCGCTGGTGGGCTTCCTGGTCTTCAACTTCCACCCCGCGCGCATCTTCATGGGCGACAGCGGCTCGCTGATCATCGGCGCCATCATCGCCGTGCTGGCCATGAAAGTGGTGGACCACGACACCAGCCGCCTGCCGCTGGCCCTGCGGCAGATCCCCACGCCCATCTTCACCATGGCCGTGATCGCCTACCCGCTGGTGGACACCCTGCGCATCTTCATCGTGCGCACCGCCCGCGGCGTGTCGCCCCTGGCCGCCGACCGCAACCACATCCACCACCGCCTGATGGACATGGGGCTGGGCCACCGCCGCACCACCTTCGCCCTGTACGCCTACGCCCTCATCATCATCGGGCTCAGCCTGCTCACCCGCAAGTGGCACCCCAACGTGGGCCTGATGGTGCTGGGCAGTACCGCCGTGGTGCTCGCGCTGCTGCCCTTCGCCCTGCCGCAGAAGCGCACCACCCCATGAGGCCGCTGCTGCTGTTGGGCCTGCTGCTGTGGGCCGGCCTTGTGCACGCCCAGCCGGGCCTCTTCCCGCTGAGCCGCACCCTGGAGGCCCCCTACGCCGCCGGGCTGCACCGCTGGAAGCGCGGCCACCACACCGCCGTGCGGCCCTACCTGCGCGCCGACATCGCCGCCGTGCCCGGGGCCGACACGCTGCCCCACCCCGGCGCGCTGCCCTTCCTGGACCGCTGGGCCCGGGGCGACAGCGGCCGCTTCCGCGGCGCCCCGCTCGTGGACCTGCTCGGCGGCCTCTCCAGCGCCCGCACCACCGATCCGGCCTACCGCCTGGGCGCCGGCGGCTGGGCCGAGGTGGACCTGCACCCCTCCCTGACCCTGCACGCCGACGGCATGGGCTGGATGGAGCGCTTCCCCGCCCACCTCGACACGCTGGTGCAGGCTTCCGGCGTGGCGCCCTCCGAGGGCTATGCGTACGGCTCCGCACCCAACTACCTCCACTACGATTGGAACGCCCACCTCAACTGGACCACCTCCTCCTACTTCAACATCACCGTGGGGCGAGGCCGCAACTTCTGGGGCGAGGGCCACCGGTCGCTGATGCTGTCGGACAACGCCACCAGCTACCCCTACCTGCGCATCGCCACCACCTTCTGGAAGGTGCGCTACGTGAACCTCTACGCGCTGATGGACGACATCCGCGGCGCCGACGGTGTGCCCCGGCGCTTCCAGCGCAAGGCCACCAGCATGCACTACCTCAGCTACAACGTGACCCCGCGGATCAACTTCGGGCTCTTCGAGGCGGTGATCTGGCAGGACAACGACCCCGACTACCCGCGCGGCTTCGACTTCAACTACTGGAACCCGGTGATCTTCTACCGCCCCATCGAGTTCGGGCTGGGCTCGCCGGACAACGCCATCCTGGGCTTCGCCCTCCACATCAAAGTGGGCTGGCAGAGCCTCTTCTACAGCCAGCTGGTGCTGGACGAGTTCCTGCTGCGCGAGGTGCGTGGCGGCGACGGCTGGTTCGCCAACAAGCAGGGCTTCCAGCTGGGCTGGATGTCCTATGATGCGTTCAAGGTGAAGGGGCTCGATGTGCGGCTGGAGTTCAACTACGTGCGGCCCTTCATGTACACCCACAGCGACACGCGACAGAACCACGCCCACTTCAACCAACCGCTGGCGCATCCCTACGGCAGCAACTTCCATGAGTCGCTCGCCATCGTGGACTGGCGCCGCGGGCGTTGGAGCCTGCGCGAGCACCTCAGCTTCGCGGTGATGGGCCTGGACACCGGCCTCTACTCGTGGGGCAGCGACCTGTACCGCCCGGAGAAGGACCGCCCGGTGCGCGATGCCCAGGGCCGCCTGCAGAACTACGGCTTCTACCTGGCGGCGCCCGTGCAGGCGAACCTGCTGCACAACGAACTGCGCGGCGCCTATGTCCTCAGCGAGCGGGCCGGGCTGCAACTGGAGGCCGCCTACGTGTTCCGCTCCTTGGTGCCCGGGGTGGGCGACCCGCAGGTGCAGCACTGGGTGCGCGTGGGCCTGGCGGCCACCTTCCGGGACCGTTACACCGACCAGCAGCTGCGCACCGGCCGGCCCTGAACCGGCGAGCCCTGCGAAGGGCTACCTTTGCGCCGCTCCGGAACATCCCCACCTCCCCGTGCAGCGCTCCTCCGCCACCGCCGTCACCGCCCCCGCGGGTCTGTTGCGCGATGCGGCCGCCCTCTTCAAGTTGCGCTTGGCCAGCCTGGTGGTCTTCTCCGCCGGCCTCGGCTATTGGATGGGCAGCCCGGCCGGTGCGCTCGATCTGGGCGGCCTGCTGGTGCTGCTGCTCGCCGGCACCCTGGTCACCGGCGCCAGCAACGCCTTCAACCAGGTGTGGGAGCTGAACACCGATGCGCTGATGCACCGCACGGCCGAGCGGCCCCTGGTGCGCGGCAGCATGAGCATCACCACCGCCTTGCTGCTGGCCACTGCGGCGGGCATCGCCGGTCTGTGGATGTTGTGGGCCGTCTTCGGGGTGCTCACCGCGATACTCGGGCTGTTGAGCCTCTTCCTGTACGTGGCCCTCTACACCCCGATGAAGCGCCTCAGTCCCTGGGCCGTGTTCGTCGGGGCCTTCCCCGGCGCCTTTCCGCCCATGCTGGGCCATGTGGCCGCCACCGGCCAGTTCGGCCTCACCCCGGGCCTGCTCTTCGCTGGCCAGTTCATGTGGCAGTTCCCCCACTTCTGGGCCATCGCCTGGGTGCTGCACGAGGACTACGCCCGCGCCGGCTTCCGCCTGCTGCCCAGCGGGGAGCGCGACCGCTCCAGTGCCTTCCTGATCCTTTTGTACACCCTGTTCGTTATCCCTGTCGGTATGCTGCCCTGGGTGTTCGATCGGGTGGGGACCGTGGCCCTGGCCGTGGCCGTTCTGGCCGGCGGGGTGATGCTCGTCCCCGCCTGGATGCTCTACCGCACCGGCGACACGCGCCATGCACGGCGCCTGATGTTCGCCAGCTTCCTCTACCTCCCGGCGGTGCAGCTCGCCTACGTGCTGGACCGCTCATGACCACCTTCGCCTACTCCCCGGCCATCGAGGACCTTCCGCGCAAGCTCAAGGCCCGCAAGCTCCTCACCTGGCTCCTGCTCTTCACCATCGTGATGTTCTTCGCGGGGCTCACCAGCGCCTACGTGGTGAGCATGAGCGGCGGCTACTGGGTGGACATCCGCCTGCCCGACGCCTTCCTGGTGAGCACCGGGTGCATCGCCGTCAGCAGCCTCTTCATCCAGATGGCCCTCACCCGCGTGCGCCGCGGCGAGGTGGCCGGCGTGCCGTTGCTCATCGCCTTCACCCTGGCCTTCGGCATCGGCTTCGCCATCAGCCAGTTCCAGGGCTGGGGCCAGCTGGTGGACCGGGGCAACTTCGTGGTGGGCAAGGTGCTGCAGAACACGGGCACCTATGGCCAGGAATGGACCATCCGCCACCAGGGCCAGGCGCTCGTGCTGGAGGACGGCAAGTTCTACCGGCCTGACGACACCCAGCGCCGCAGCCCCGTGAACGCCGAGCTGGACGAGCAGAAGAACACGGCCAGCTCCTACATCTACGCCCTCACCGCCGCCCACCTGGCCCATCTGGCGCTGGGTCTGGTGAGCCTCGTGGTGATGCTGGTGCTGGCCGCCCGCGGCGCCTACACCCGGGCCGACCACGCCGGCCTGTGGGCCGGCACCATGTACTGGCACTTCCTGGGGCTGCTGTGGGTCTACCTCTTTTTGTTCTTGACCTTCGTTCACTAGGTTTGCGGCCGGACAAACGGAACCCATGGCAGGAGAAGCGACCAAGGCACTGAGCAACGACGTCCTCTGGGGCGGCGGGCGCTCCCCGTTCAGCATCAGCTACGGGAAGATGATGATGTGGTTCTTCCTGGTGTCCGACGCCCTCACCTTCTCCGGCCTGCTGGTGGCTTACGGCTTCGCCCGCCACGCCACCACGGACAGCTGGCCCATCGGCGAGGAGGTCTTCCGCGCCCTGCCCTTCATCCACGGCGACTTCCCGCTGATCTACGTGGCCCTGATGACGGCCATCCTCATCTTCAGCTCCGTCACCATGGTGCTGGCCGTGGAGGCCGGCCATCGCATGGACAAGAAGGGCGTCATCAAGTGGCTCTTCCTGACGGTGATCGGCGGCGCCTTCTTCGTGGGCAGCCAGGCGTGGGAGTGGAGCCACTTCATCCACGGCGGCGGCGGCTACATCACCGCGGCCGATGGCAGCAAGTACTGGGTGCATAACGACGACCACGATACGCACGACCCGGCCAACGCCGCCGGCTTCCACTTGGTGAAGGCCATGCCCGGCCACTATCTGAAGCCCGCCGAAGGCGACCACGCCCATGTGGAGGGCGCCGAGGCCCTGGCCCTGTGGAACGAACGCGTGGCCTACATCGATGGGGCCAACATGACCCGCAACGAGTACGGCCCCCCGCAGTATGCCAACTTCTTCTTCTTCATCACCGGCTTTCACGGCTTCCACGTCTTCAGCGGCGTGGTCATCAACCTCATCGTGCTGCTGATGGTGATGCGCGGGGTGTTCCACCGCCGCGGCCACTACGAGATGGTCGAGAAGGCCGGCCTCTACTGGCACTTCGTGGACCTGGTGTGGGTGTTCGTCTTCACCTTCTTCTACCTCCTCTGATCAACCGGACCCGCCGTCATGGAACGCGACGACATCATCGAGTACAGCCTGGACGCCCATCACGGTGAGGAGGAGGGCCGTCGGATCCGACGCAAGATCTGGGCGGTGACCGGTCTGCTGGCCGTGATCACCACCATCGAAGTGGCGGTGGGCGCCTACTGGAAGGAGTGGTTCGATGCTTCGGCCTGGCACATGATCAAGCTGCTGTACGTGGTGCTCACCCTGGTGAAGGCCGGTTACATCGTGGCCGTCTTCATGCACTTGGGCGATGAGCGCCGCAACATCCGCGCGATCATCCTGGTGCCCTACGCGTTGTTCATCCTGTATCTCCTCTGGATCGCGATATGGGAGTCGAACTACGTCCACCACCTGTGGACGGAGTTCCTCTGAGCCGAGGGATGCGCCCCGCGCCACGCTGGAAGAAGATCGCCGTCCTGGGCGGCATCCCGCTCTTCATCCTGCTCCTGTTCCTCTTCTTCGCACCGCCCCTGGGCCTGGCGAAGCACCGCTACGCCTTCCTGCCCTACTACGGCCCCAAGGAGGTGAACGCCCCCGGCGACACCACCTACTTCACCGTGCCGCCCTTCGCCTTCACCGACCAGTTCGGCCGTCCCTTCAGCGACCGCGACGTGGAGGGCCGCATCCTGGTGGTCGACTTCTTCTTCACCCGCTGCACCACCATCTGCCCGCGCATGACGCGCCAGATGCAGCAGTTGCAACTGAAGCTCGACGACGACGCCTTCGACGACGTGGTCTTCCTGAGCCATACGGTGGACCCGGAGAACGACACGGCCGAGGTGCTCAACGCCTACGCCCGCCGCCACCAGGCCGACACCGCCCGCTGGAAGTTCCTCACCGGCCCCAAGGCGGACCTGTACCTGCTGGGCAGCGAGGGCTACTTCCTGGCCGCCCGCGAGGACGTGATGGCGCCCGACGGCTTCCTGCACTCGGAGATGTTCGTGCTGGTGGATAAGGACCGCCACATCCGCGGCTACTACGACGGCACCAAAACGGCCGAGGTGGGGCGCCTGGCCGGCGACATCAAGATGCTGCTGAAGGAGGAGAAGGTGCGCCGGCGCGAGGCCGCCGAGCGTGGCTCGTGAACCCCGCTTCCCGCTGAGCGTTCACCCCGCATGCCCCCCCGCGAAGCCCATCCCGCCCGCAGCCTCCGCCTGGAGGAGCGCCCCGCCAAACGCCTCATCTGGGCCTTCTCGGCCATCGTCTTCACGGCCGTGGTGGTGCTCAACCGCGTGCAAGTACCAGCGCCCGAGGGCCTCGACGTGCACGTGTTCGCCCGCATCAACGCCGTGCTCAACAGCCTGGTGAGCGTGCTGCTGCTGACGGGCCTTTTCACCGCCAAGGCCGGCCGCTGGGCCGCCCACCGCGCGGCCATGATGGGCGCCATGGCCCTCAGCGTCCTCTTCCTGGTGAGCTACATCATCCACCACCTCTTCGCCGGCGACACGGCCTTCGGGGGCACCGGTGCGGTGAAGGTGCTGTACTACGTGATCCTGTTCAGCCATATCGTGCTGGCCGGCATCAGCCTGCCCTTCATCCTGTTCACCTCCTACCGCGCCCTGTCGGCGCAGTACCCCGAGCACCGCCGCCTCGCCAGGCGGGTGTGGCCCGTGTGGTTCTACGTGAGCGTCACCGGCGTGGTGGTGTACCTGATGATCAGCCCGTATTACTGAGGCTTGAGCAGCCCCTACCTTTGCCCCATGCTCCGCCGCGCCTGGCCCGTGCTGTTGCTTGCGCTGCTGCTGTTGCCCGCCGAGGTGTGGGCGCAGGGGTGCGCCATGTGCAAGGCCACCGTGGAAGGCCAGCAGCAGCCCTTCGGAGGCGAACAGTCGGTGGGGCGGGGGCTCAACCTGGGCATCCTCTACCTGATGGCTGTGCCCTACCTGCTGCTCTTCCTGCTGTTCCGCAAGCGCATCGTGGGCTTCTTCAAGGAGTTCGCCGCCGCGCAGGGGTGAACCGATCATCCGGCTGACGAACTTCGCGGGGCGCCCGATCGGCGCCCGTTCGTTCATGACCATGACGTATCGCACACTCCGCCTCGGCGCCACGCTTGTCGCAAGTGCCACCCTACTGCTCGCCCACGCCCAGCAGAAGACCCCCTTCACCTACGCCGATATGCTGATGCTCGACCGCATCAGCGGGCTGGCCGTGGACCCGGAAGGCAGCGCCGCCCTCTTTTCCGTACGCGCCACCGACATGGAGGCGAACCGTGGGGTGAGCGCGCTGTGGATGAAGGACCTGCGGGATCCGAAGAGGCCGGAGGTGAAGGTGCCTGTGGGTGAA
Source organism: Flavobacteriales bacterium (assembly GCA_016713875.1). NCBI lineage: Bacteria > Pseudomonadati > Bacteroidota > Flavobacteriia > Flavobacteriales > Flavobacteriales bacterium. Next base: position 2,663,495 of record JADJOI010000003.1, on the reverse strand, counting down.
GGCGGCGCCGGCGATGTGCAGTGGTCGGGCGACCGATCGGGGTTCTACTTTCTGAGCGCTCGCGGGGATGGTGGCATCACCCAGGTGTGGAAGGCCGACGCCCAAGGGCGCGGCCGCCGAGCCGATCACCGCGCTGCCCCTGGACGTGCAGGCCTACCGCGTGGCCCCCGATGGCTCCGGTCTGGTGGTGGCGTTGGCCGTGTACCCGGACTGCGACGACGCCATCGCCTGCACGCAGGAACGCCTGAAGGCCCAGGAGGGCGTGAAGGCCAGCGGCCACGTGTACGACCGTGTGTTCATGCGCCACTGGGACACGTGGAAGGATGGCACGCGCAACCACCTCTACTACCTGTCCCTGAAGGAACCCAACGCTCAACCCGTGCCGCTCATGACCGGCTTCGATGGCGACTGCCCCACCATGCCCTTCGGCGGCAGTGAGGACTTCGTGATCGCCAAGGACGGCCGCACCGTGTACTTCAGTGCCCGCGCGGCCGGGAGGACCGAGCCATGGAGCACCAACTTCGACCTCTACAGCGCGCCGGTGACCGGCGGCGCTCCGAAGAACCTCACCGCCGGCAACCCCGCTTGGGACGCGCAGCCGGTGATCTCGCCCGATGGCACCAAGCTCGCCTATAAGGCCATGAAGCGCCCAGGCTACGAGGCCGACCGCTTTCAACTGAAGGTGATGGACATCGCCACCGGCGCTGTCACCGATGTGGCCGCCGCATGGGATCGGAGCGCCAGCGGCCTCGCCTGGAGCCGCGATGGCAAGAGCCTGCTCGTCACCGCTGATGACCTCGGCAAGCATCGCCTCTTCCGCATCGACATCACCACCAACGCGGTCACGCCCCTGAGCACCGACGGCCACCTCGACGCCTTCGCGGAAACGCCCAAGGGCTTCGTGTTCCAGAAGAGCGGGCTCAGCGGCCCGGCGCAGCTCTACACCAGCGTGCCCAAGGCCAAGTTCATCGACCAGGGCGCTGTGGTGCTCACGCAGGTGAACGCTTCGCTCAAGGACAAGGCCTTCGGCGCCTACGAGCAGTTCAGCTTCCCCGGCTGGAACAACGAGACGGTCTACGGTTACGTGCTGAAGCCCACGAACTACACGGAAGGCAACAAGTACCCCGTGGCCTTCCTCATCCACGGCGGTCCACAGGGCAGCTTCGGCGATGGCTGGAGCTACCGCTGGAACCCGCAGACCTACGCGGGGCAGGGCTTCGCGGTGGTGATGATCGACTTCCACGGCAGCACCGGCTACGGCCAGGCCTTCACTGATGCGATCAACGAGCACTGGGGCGACCGTCCGCTGGAGGACCTGCAGAAGGGCCTGGCCTTCGCGCTCGGCAAGTACCCCTTCCTCGATGGCGGCAACGTGGCGGCGCTGGGTGCGAGCTACGGCGGATTCATGATCAACTGGATCGCCGGGGTGTGGAACCAACCCTTCAAGGCGCTGGTGTCGCACTGCGGCATCTTCGACACGCGCGCCATGGGCTACAGCACCGAGGAGCTGTGGTTCACCGACTGGGAGAACGGCGGCAGCGTGTTCACCAAGCCCGCCAACTACGAGACCTTCAACCCGCTGCTCCATGCGGAGAAGTGGCGCGTGCCCATGCTCGTCATCCACGGCGACAAGGACTTCCGCGTGCCGCTCACCCAGGGCATCGGCAGCTTCACCGCCTGCCAGGCCAAGGGCATTGAGAGCAAGTACCTGCGCTTCCCCGATGAGAACCACTGGGTGCTGAAGCCGCAGAACTCCATGCAGTGGCATACCGAGGTGTTCGGGTGGTTGGAGAAGCTCATCGGTGGGGGGCGGTAAGGTCCACACACTATCTTCGCCCCGCGTTCTTTCCATCGCTTATCCAGAAAGGCAGAGGGACTGGCCCTGTGAAGCCTTGACAACCACCTCCTTGGTCCCACCGGGAGGAAGGTGCCAAATCCAGTTCCGCCGCAAGGCGGGAAAAGATGAGCCGGGAACAGGTAGCTGCACGCGCGTGCAATGACCTCATCCGGTGGATCCGGGTGGGGTTTTTTCATTTCTGCCGGGGGCCCGATGCGGACGATGGCAGGCAAATGTTGAACGCATGAAGACGATCGAACAACTCGCCCAAGAACCCGCCTCCGCCTTGCTGGCTGCGGCGGACAAGCGCATCCTCGTCCTCGACGGGGCCATGGGCACCATGATCCAACGCCTCGGCCTCACCGAGGAGGACTTCCATCCCAAAGGCATGGAGGACCACAAGATCCTGCTCAAGGGCAACAACGAACTGCTCTCGCTCTCGCGCCCCGATGCCATCCGCACCATCCACGAGCAATACCTGGAGACCGGCGCCGACATTGTGGAGACGAACACCTTCAGCGCCACCAGCATCGCGCAAGCCGAGCACGAGTGCAGCCACTTGGCGCGCGAGATAAACCTCGCTTCGGCACGCTTGGCCAGGGAAGCCTGTGCCAAGTACACCGCGATGGACCCGAGCAAGCCGCGCTTCGTGGCCGGCGCCATCGGGCCCATGAACAAGACCGCCTCGCTCAGCCCCGACGTGAACGACCCCGGCTACCGCGCCGTCACCTTCGACCAGCTTGTGAGCGCCTACAAGGAGCAGGTGGAGGCCCTGCTCGACGGCGGTGTGGACATCCTGCTGGTGGAGACCATCTTCGACACGCTCAACGCCAAGGCCGCCTTCTACGCCATCGACGAGGTGTTCGAGGAGCGGGGCACCCGCGTGCCGCTCATGTGCAGCGTCACCATCACCGATGCCAGCGGGCGCACCCTCAGCGGCCAGACCATCGAGGCCTTCCTCATCAGCATGCAGCATGTGCCGCTCTTCAGCATGGGCCTCAACTGCGCGCTGGGCGCGGCCCAGATGCGGCCCTACACGGAGGTGATCGCCGAGCAGAGCCCCTGCCGCGTGAGCATCTACCCCAACGCCGGCCTGCCCGATCAGATGGGCGAGTACCGCGAAACGCCCGAGGTCACCGCGCGCCTCGTGGGGGAGTTCATGGCCAACGGCTGGGTGAACGTGGTGGGCGGGTGCTGCGGGACCACGCCGGAGCATATCGCGGCGCTGGCGAAGGAGGCGGGGAAGCATGCGCCTCGTGCAACACCGGTGCTGGCATGAATGCTTCACCACAGAGGCACAGAGGGCACAGAGAAGTCAGAGGATGACGCATAACGAAGTATCGAGCCTCGTCATCAAGGCGGCCATCGCCGTGCATCGCGCTTTGGGGCCGGGTCTTCTTGAAAGCGTGTATCAAGTCTGCTTGTTGGCCGAACTGAAGAGCATGGGGCTGCGAGTGCAAGAACAGGTCGCCGTGCCCATAGTTTATCGTGGGGAGCGGCTGGCGAATGATTTGCGCATCGATCTGCTGGTTGAAGATCGGGTCATCGTAGAGATCAAGGCTGTTGAAGAGCTCCATCCCATCCATACAGCCCAGCTGCTCACGTATTTGAAGCTGACCAACAAGAAGCTCGGCCTGCTCATCAACTTCAATACGACCAAGCTCATTGAAGGGCTCGAGCGCGTCATGAACGGATATCTGGACGAAGGAGAATAGCATGAATGCTTCACCACAGAGACACAGAGAACACAGAGAAGCAGGACTGCTATTCCGCCGGTCCCGCATGCCCGTTTCCATTTTCTCCCATCGCATTCCTCCGTGCTCTCTGTGTCTCTGTGGTGAAACGTGCACCGGAGATTCTGCATTCCTCTGTGCCCTCTGTGCCTCTGTGGTGAACCTGCATTGAAATGAGCATCCCCACCTACTCCGGCCTAGAGCCCCTCCGCATCTTCCCGGGTTCCAACTTCGTCAACATCGGCGAGCGCACGAACGTCACGGGCAGTGCGGCCTTCCGCAAGCTGATCAAGAACGGCAACTACGACGAGGCCGTGAGCGTGGCCCGCCAGCAGGTGGAGAACGGCGCAAGTCATCGACGTGAACCTCGATGAGGGCATGATCGATGGCGTGGAGGCCATGCGCAAGTTCATCAACCTCATCGCCGCCGAGCCCGACATCGCGCGTGTGCCGGTGATGATCGACTCGTCGAAGTTCAGTGTGGTGGAGGCGGGCCTGAAATGCCTACAAGGCAAGGGCATCGCCAACAGCATCAGCCTGAAGGAAGGGGAGGCGGAGTTCCTGCGGCAGGCCAAGATCATCCGTCGCCTGGGCGCCGCCACCGTGGTGATGTGCTTCGATGAGCAGGGCCAGGCCGACAACTACGAGCGCCGCATCGCCATCGCGCAGCGCAGCTACGACCTGCTGACGCAGAAGGCCGGTTTTGCGCCGCACGACATCATCATCGACGCGAACATCCTCACCGTGGCCACCGGCATGGCCGAGCATGATCGTTACGCCATCGACTTCATCGAAGGTGTGCGCTGGATCAAGCAGAACTTGCCCGGTGCGCTCACCAGCGGCGGCGTGAGCAACGTGAGCTTCAGCTTCCGTGGCAACGAGCCCGTCCGCGAGGCCATCCACACGGCCTTCCTTTATCACGCGATCAAAGCGGGGCTCGACATGGGCATCGTGAACGCCGGCCAGATCGGTGTGTACGACGACATCCCGAAGGACCTCTTGGAGCACGTGGAGGATGTGTTGCTCGCGCGTCGCCCCGATGCCACCGAGCGCATGGTGGCCTTCGCGGAGCAGTTCAAGGGCGCGCCTTCAGCCGAAGCCGTGGCTGCACAGGCCGCCTGGCGCGAAGGTTCCGTGGAGGAACGCTTGAAGCACGCCCTGGTGCATGGCGTCACCGAGTTCATCGAAGCCGATACCGAGGAAGCGCGCGTGAAATACGTGGACCCGGTGCTGGTGATCGAGAGTCCTCTGATGGCCGGCATGAACGTGGTGGGCGACCTCTTCGGCAGCGGGAAGATGTTCCTGCCCCAAGTGGTGAAGAGCGCCCGCGTGATGAAACGCGCCGTGGCGTACCTCGAGCCGTTCCTTGCGGAGAAGAAGGCCGCGCAGGTGATCGGCACGCAGAAGGAAGGCGCGAAGAAGGTGCTGCTCGCCACGGTGAAGGGCGATGTGCACGACATCGGCAAGAACATCGTGGGCGTGATCCTGGCCTGCAACGGCTGGCAGGTGATCGACCTCGGCGTGATGGTGCAGAGCGCCACCATCCTGAAGACCGCCTGCGAAATGAAGGTGGACATCATCGGCCTGAGCGGGTTGATCACGCCCTCGCTGGACGAGATGGTGCACGTGGCGAAGGAGATGGAGCGCGAAGGTTTTGAGACCCCGCTGCTGATCGGAGGTGCCACCACCAGTCGTGTGCACACCGCCGTGAAGATCGCGCCGCACTACAGCAAGCCCGTGGTGCACGTGATCGACGCCAGCCGCAGTGTGCCCGTGGTGAGCAACCTGCTCAGCGACAACGAACGCGCACGTTTCGAGAGTGAAGTAAAGGACGAATACGCCAAGGTGCGCTCGCAATACGAGGGCAGTCAGCGCGAGAAGGAGTACGTGCCGCTGGAAGAAGCGCGCGCCAAGAAGTTCGTCATCGACTTCGCTGCTGAGCCTCCCGTGGTTCCGAAGAGCACCGGCATCTTCACCTACCGCAACTACCCGCTGGCCGAGCTGGCGCCCTACATCGACTGGACGCCCTTCTTCATGGCCTGGGAGCTGGCCGGCAAGTTCCCGCGCATCCTCGAGGACGAGGTGGTGGGCAAGCAGGCCACACAGCTATACAACGATGCGAAGAACATGCTGGACCGCATCGTGAAGGAGCAGTGGATCCAGGCGCACGGTGTCGCAGCGATCTGGCCGGCCAACACCATCGACCATGACGACATCACCCTCTACGGCGATCCCGCCCGCACCAAGGCCATCGGTCGGGTGCACACGCTCCGCCAGCAGAGCAAGAAAGCGCCCGGCGTGCCCTGCCTCGCCCTCGCCGACTTCATCGCCCCGGCCGGCACGCCCGACTTCCTCGGCGGCTTCGCGGTGAGCGCGGGCCACGGGGTGGACGAACGGGTGAAGCGCTTCGAGGCCGCGCACGACGACTACAGCGCCATCCTGCTCAAGGCCTTGGCCGACCGCCTGGCCGAGGCTTTCGCCGAGAAGCTGCACGAGGTGGTGCGCCAGGAGCTCTGGGGCTACGAGACCGTGCGCCTCAGCAATGAGCAGTTGATCAAGGAGGAGTACCAAGGCATCCGTCCGGCACCGGGTTACCCCGCCTGCCCCGACCACACCGAGAAGCCCGAGCTCTTCCGCCTGCTCGATGCCACGAAGCACACGGGCATCACCCTCACTGAGAGTCTGGCCATGAGCCCGGCGGCCGCGGTGAGCGGCTGGTACTTCGCACATCCGCAGGCCAGGTACTTCGGCGTGGGGCGCGTGGCCAGGGACCAGGTGGAGGACCTGGCACGGCGGAAGGGGCGGCCGGTGGAGTGGATGGAGAAGTGGCTGGGGAGCAACCTGGCCTATTGAACCTTCGGGGGGCACCCTGCGTATGCAGGTCCCGTGCGACCCATCCGCATCCTGTTCCTGTTGTCCTGGGGCCTCGCCGCGATCGCGCTGCAGGGCCAGGAAGCCTCGCGCCTGACGCAGGCGAACGGGGACTGCACCGGGGCCATCCCCATCGCCGATTCGGTGTACCATCAGCCCGACGCCGTGCGCGGCTTCGGCAACAAGCTGGAGATCAAGGAGAACCCGGTGGACCACCTGCAGTGGCTCGAGCGCGAGCACCACAGCACGTGGTACAAGTTCCGGAGCCCGGTGACCACCACGCTCACCTTCGACATCATCCCGGACAACCCCGCGGACGACATCGATTTCCTGCTTTTCGAGGGCGCCATCCCGGGCATCTGCGACAAGATCCCGAGCCGGGTGGTGCAGCCGGTGCGGTCGAACATCAGCCGCAACGACCCCGCCCTTGGCAGCCGCTGCGGCCTGAGCAAGGACGCTGCGGACGACTTCGTGCGTTCCGGGGTGGGCGCCAGCTACAGCCGTGCCATCGAGGTGAAGGAGGGCGACCTCTTCTACCTGGTGGTGGACTATCAGGACCGGCCGCTCGCCGGCTACACCATCCATTTCCACTACGATCCGCCCCCGAAGCCGGTGGACGAGGAGCCGACCACGCAGAAGCAGCAACTGGTCATCAACGTCACCGACGCGCGGAGCGGCAAGCCCGTGGATGCGAACCTCACCATCGACGGCATGGTGTTCGACAAGGTGGTGGAGGCCAAGGGCCGCAGCACGTACAGCTATGAGATGGACATGTACCGCAACCTGAAGATCGGCTGCGTGCGCGAGGGCTACATGTTCACCTCGGTGAAGGTGAAGGGCAGCATGGAGCCCACGCTCACCGTGGACCTGAAGTTGACGCCGATCGCCCCGGGCGAGCATGTGGTGCTGGAGGACATCCGCTTCGTAGGCAATGAGGACAAGGTGCTGCGGTCGTCGGAAGCCTCTCTGCTGTTGCTGTTGCGCTTCCTGCAGGAGAACCCGCGGGTGCGCATCGAGGTGGAGGGCCATGTGAACGGCCCCACCTTCAAGAACAAGAAGGAGTTCATCGACCTCAGTGCCGCACGCGCCCGTTCGATCTACGACTTCCTGATGGTGAACGACGTGGAGCCTGAACGGGTGACCTACGTCGGCCTGGGCAACTCGCGCATGCTCTTCCCCGAGCCGAAGACCAAGGAGGAGAGCGAGGCCAATCGCCGCGTGGAGGTGAAGGTGGTGGGCAACTGAGCCCCACCGCTCGCCCCCGTCCATCACCGTTCATCCGTTCGTCCCTCTTCCCCCGTCACCCCCGGGTATTTTTGTCCGTACCGCCCGCTGTTCCGATGCAGCCGGGCGGCGGACATGCGATCCATCGCCCCGTTGCTTCTGCTGGTCGTGCACTTGGTGCACGCCCAATCCGCTTGGACCCTTGAGCAATGCGTCGCGCGTGCCGAGGAGCGGAACCTCACCCTGCGCGGCGCTCTGCTGGACACCGAGCTCGCCGACCGCACACGGGAACAGTCGTTCTGGAGCTTCTTTCCCGACCTGAACGGAGGGGCCACCCACGGATACAACTACGGCCGGGTGATCGACCGCTTCACCAACACCTTCGCCACCGACCGGGTGCGCACCAACAACTTCTTCCTGAGCAGCGATCTCACCGTGTTCAACGGGCTTCGGTTGCACAACGAGCGGCGCCGTGCCGGGCTCGACCTGGAGGCGGCGCAGGAGGCGGGCGATGCCGTGCGCAACGATGTGCGCAGCACCGTGGCGCAGCAGTTCATCGAGGTGCTGAGCGCCGAGGAGCGCATCCGGGCGGCCGAGGCCCAGCTGGCCAGCACCAGCCAGCAGACCGAGCGCATGCAGGCCCTGGTCGATGCCGGGCGGAACGCGCGGTCCGAACTGATCAACCTCCGGTCGCAGCAGGCCCAGCAGGAGTTCACGCTCGTGGATCTGCGCAACCGCCGCGAACAGGCGTTGCTCCAGCTGGCGCAGACCCTGCAGCTCACCTCGGACGAATTGCGCGGGTTCTCCGTGACCAGCCCGGCCCTCTCCGCGATGAGCGTGGCCGAGCCCACCGCCGATGTGGAGACCGTGCTCGCCGTGGTCCTGGCCCAGGACCCGCTCTACCGACAGGCGGAACTGCGCGCCTCGAGCGCCGAGCGCGGCGTGGCATCGCCCGGGCCGGCAGCTATCCGGTGCTCTCGTTCAACGCCTCGGCCGGCACCGGTTACTCCGGGCGCAACTTCGAGGCCATTGGCGACCCCATCGTCGGCCCTCCGGAGCAGATCGGCTTCACAGAGAGCAATGAGGCCGTGTTCATCCCCAACGTGGACTTCGAGACCCAGGTGCGGCCCTTCGGCAAGCAGCTGGACGACAACCTCAACGAATCGCTCGGCCTCACCCTTTCGCTGCCCATCTTCAACAACCGCCGCACCGAGCTGGCCGTCAGCCAGGCGCGCATCCAGCAGGAGCGGGCGGAGCTGGAGGTGGTGAACGTGCGCGACCGCCGGCGCCGCGACGTGCAGGACGCGATCCTGGCACAGCGCGCGGCCTACACCCAGTACCAGGCCGCCCAACGCAGCGTGGAGGCCGCCGAGGAGAACCTGCGCTTCGCCGAGGCGCGCTATGAGCAGGGTGCTACCAACGCGCTCGAGCTGAACACCGCCCGCAACGATCTGCAGCGCGCCACCGCCGACCGCATCACCGCCAAGTACTCCTACGTGCTCGCCGTGAAGCTCCTGGACATCCTGCAGGGCCTGCCCCTCACGCTCTGAGCCATGGCCCTGGTGCTCGCCATCGAGACCTCCACCTGGCTGTGCTCGGTGGCCTTGGGCCGCGACGGTGCCCTGCTGGCCGAACGCAACGAGGAGGGCGAAGGATTCATTCATGCCGAACGCCTGCATGTTCTTGCGGAGGAGGTGATGCAGGAAGCAGGGGTGGGCTTCGCCGCGTTGGATGCCGTGGCCGTGGGCATCGGGCCGGGCAGTTACACCGGTCTTCGCATCGGGCTCAGTGCCGCCAAGGGCTACGCCCATGCCCTGGGCTGCCCGCTCATCGGTGTGGGCACCTTGGAGGTGTTGACCGCCGCCCTTCATGCCACGGGCACCGCACAGGAGACCGAAGCGGTGCGCCACCCCATGATCGACGCCCGGCGGATGGAGGTGTTCACAGCGGCCTTCGCTTCGGACGGTCGGCCCCTGACCGCGCCGGAGCCCCGCGTGCTGGATGCCGAATGGGCGGCGGGCCTGGGAGCAGCGCTGGTCTTCGGCGACGGCGCGGACAAAGCATCGGCGTTTTGGGCCGCGACGGCGGGTGTGGTGCATGTGCCCGGGGTACGTCCGTGGGCGCGCGCAGTGCTGGGCCTGGCCGCGCAGCGTCTCCGTGCCGGTGCTGTGGATGACCCGGCCTACCTGGTCCCGCTGTACGGCAAGGAGGCGGGTGTGACGAAGCCGCGCACCTGAGCGCGTCACAATGCGGCAAGGATCACGAGCAGCGCAGCGGGGCTCAGTTCCCCTTCGATGATCAGGATGGCGTCGCCCTTGCGTGCGAAGGCCCCGTCCGCCAGGAACACCGCGTTGCCCTCGATACGGAAGGCCGCCTCCGCCTTGCTGCAGAAGGCGCCATCGCTGCGGAACACGGCGGGCCCATCGGCCACCAGGGCACAGGTGCCCCGCGCGCACAGCGGCCCCGAGGCATGCACCAGCCCGTGGCCGTCCAGACGGTAGGCGCAATCGCCGCGCGACCAGTTGCCGTCGGCGCTGCGGAACACCCGGTCGCCCTCGACGAGGTAGACGCATGGACCGCGGGTACCGAAGGGGCCGCTCGCCGTGTGGATGGCGCCGCCCTCGACCACGAAGGCCGCATCACCCGGACGGGCCAGAGGTCCGTATGCCCAGCGCACGAGCGCCTGTTGCGCACGAACGCTTCCCGCACCGAACATCAACGTGAACGCCAACAGGAGGGAAGCGGTGTGCCGTGTCATCTTCGTTCGGTATGATAGCGGACCACATGGATCTGGCCGGTGGCCATGTCCTTGGTGAGCCGCGCCTTCAGGAACATCGTGTGCTCCTCGTACAGGTACTCCTCATGGCGCACATGACGGTCATCGTGGTACACCTCCCGCGTGGTGAGGTTCCCGGCGGGGTCATACCGGTAGGTCTCCATGGTGCTGCGGGCCTCCCGAAGATCGGGTCGCACGATGCGTTCCGCCAGCCGGCCCTTCTCGTCGTAGCGGAAGCTCACGCGCGAACGCCGACCGCTCACCAGGTAGCGGTCCTCGATGCTCCGCAGGTAGCCCCATTGATCGTAGGCGTGGCGTTGCTCGCGGTAGGGCAGGCCGAGGTTGTTGCGGTACTCCCGTACCCAGGCGGTGTCGCTCTCGGTGCGGTAGGCGTACCGCTCATCGCTGATCACCGTGCGCTCGCCCGGCTGGAACCGGTAGCGGTCGGGTCCGGTGTTGGCCACGCGCACATACGTTTCGCTCACGGGCCGTCCGAGGCTGTCCAGCGCGATCTCCAGCAGGTAGTGGCCGGCGAGGTCCGTGCGCAGTTGGGCCACGGCTCGTCCGACGGCATCGTAGGTCCAGGCCACCGAGGTGGTGTCGAGGCCGCTACCCGGGCGACCGCGTGTGCTGTTGCTGTACGCCAGCCTTCCCTCCTCGTCGAACCGATGGAGCAGTCGCTCGGGCAGTTCGCGCATGGGCCTGCCGTCCGGCTTCACCGAAGGCACCCCGGTGATGGCCGTGATGCCGTTGCGTGCGATGAAGGCCGGGTCCCAGGAGGGATGCTCGGCCTCGCGCTCCGAAGGGACCACGCGTAGCATCTGGGCCGCCGTGGTGATCGGCAGCAGGATCGCGAAGGACCGGAGCCACCTCATCGCAGCTGCCGCAGGGCCTCCTCCACCGTGCCCACCGGCATCCGGCAGGTCTTGTTCTGGCACACGTAAATGGTGGACGTTCCGTCCATCAGCTTGCCTTCCAGCAGGGGCAGCGCCGATCCGGCAGTGGTGCCCAGGAAGACCGCGTTCGGCACATAGTGCCGGCCGAAACCGAGCCGCAGGGCCGCGGCCTCGGATCCGGTGATGGCGATCTCGTGGAACGGGAACACGTGCGCCTGCATCAGCAGGGCCCAATTGCTGTATCCCCCCGGATAGCTGTCCATCTGCCCCTTCACGTTCTGCAGCATCTGCTCGCTGAGGGCGAGGTAGCGCGGGCGGTCGAGCAGGTGGCCGAGCAGGAAGAGCCCCTTGGCCATGCTGCTGTTGGAGGCGGGGATCACGTTGTCGTTCACCTCCTTGCGGCGCGCCACCAGCGGCGGGTCCAGGTCGCTGGTGAAGTGGAACATGGCGCTGGTGCTGTCGTGGAAGTGGGCGATGGCGTACTCCGCGAGCTTCTCCGCCTCGCGGACATGCGCCTCGTCGAAGGTGACGCCGTACAGCGCCAGCAGCGCCTCGATGGTGAAGCAGTAGTCCTCCAGGTAGCCGTTGATGGTGGCCTTGCCGTTCTTGTAGCTGTGCCACAGGCCGCCGTCGGCGCGACGGCATGGGCCGAGCAGCAGGGCCATGGTGCGCTTCGCCTGCTCCAGGTAGGCCGGGGTGCCGAACGCTTCGTAGGCATCGGCATAGGCCTGCACGGTGAGCGCGTTCCAGCTCACCAGCGCCTTGTCGTCGAGCCCGGGCCGTTCACGGCGGGCACGCACCTCGAGCAGCCGCGCGTTGATCGCATCGATGCGTGTGCGCAGTGTTGCGGGATCGATGCCGTTGCGCTGCGCGAAGGTGCTGTCGTCCACCGGTCGCAGCAGGATGTTGCGGCCGTGCTCCCAGAGCCCGTCCCCGCCCACGGCGTAGAGCTTCACGGCCAGCTCGTGGTCGGCGCCGAGGGCGGTGCGCAGCTCCTCGTCGGTCCACACGTAGAAGCGGCCCTCCTCGCCCTCGCTGTCGGCGTCGAGCGCGCTGTAGCAGGCCCCTTCCGGGGAACGCATCTCACGCTCCAGGAACGCCAGCGTCCGCTCCACCACGCGGCGGTGCTCCGGATCGCCATAGGCCCTCCACGCCTGGCAGTAGAGGCTCACGAGCTGCGCATTGTCGTACAGCATCTTTTCGAAGTGCGGCACCTTCCAGAGCACGTCGGTGCTGTAGCGTGCGAAGCCGCCGCCCACCTGGTCGAAGAGGCCCCCGCGTGCCATGCGGTCCAGCGTGAGCTTCACGTGGGCCTTCAACGCGGGGTCGTTGGTCAACCACGCCTGTTGCAGCAGGAAGTGGTAGTTGTTCGGCATGGGGAACTTCGGCGCACGGTCGGGCCCGCCATGCTCGTTGTCGAACTGCTTCTCCCACACCTCCACGAAGCGGTCGAGCTCCTTGCGGGAGAACGGCGCCGGGTCCTCATTGAGCACCACGAGGTCGAGCTCGGCGATGCCCTGCTGGAGGCGGTCGGCGTAGCTGCGCACCCGGTCGGGCTCCTGCGCCCAGGTGGTGCCCAGGTCCTGCAGCAGCTGGCGCCACTGCGTCGGGGCGAAGTAGGTGCCCCCGTACACCGGTCGCCCATCGGGCAGCGCGAAGCAGTTCAGTGGCCAGCCGCCCCGTCCGGTCATCAGCTGCACGGCACCCATGTACACCTGGTCCACATCGGGGCGCTCCTCGCGGTCCACCTTGATGCAGATGAAACGCTCGTTCATCAGGTCGGCGATGCTGTCGTTCTCGAAGCTCTCGCGCTCCATCACGTGGCACCAGTGGCAGCTGCTGTAGCCCACGCTGATCAGCACGAGCTTGTTCTGTGCGCGCGCCGAATCGAAGGCCTCCTGCCCCCAGGGGTACCAGTCGACCGGGTTGTGCGCGTGCTGCAGCAGGTAGGGGCTCGACTCGTGGATCAGGCGGTTCGTGTGGCGATGTGCGGTGCTGTCGTTCATGGATCCGGGGTCGTCGGTGCCACCGCTTCCGCACCCTCCGGCGGACAGAAGCAGGGCCGCGCAGCAGGGGATGAGAAGCTGGTGCGTCATGGGTTCAAAGTAAGGCCGGTGCAGGGGCGCCCGGGCGCCGCCCGCCGCGCACCTCGTCCACAGCCTGCCGTGCGGATCGGTGCCTCATCGTTGGAGCGGGGCCTCCAGCCTGATCGGGAAGCGCTTCCGCACCAGGCCGGCCCGGGCGCCCACGGTGCCCTCGGCCCTGAGCACCGGCCGGTCGCCCAGCAGCATGCCCAGCCCCATCACCAGCAGCGGACCGCCGTCCACCCGCGCATGCAGGGGGATGCGTAGCGTGGAGGTGCTTCGTGCGGGAACGGTCAGGGGCGTGTCCAGCACGGCCGTGCCGATGCGGGTCTCGTTCAGGTACAGGTCGAGCTCGGGGTCGTGCACGTGGATGCGATAGCGGTTGGGGTTCGTGACCCGCACCTCCACCCGCACCGCCATTCCCTGGGCGTCCATGCCCGCCAACCGGACGTTCTCGACGCCGTCCACCGTCACCTCCCGGTACGTGGTGCACCCGGTCAGCGAGGACATGCCCATCAGCATCGGCACAGCGCTCCAGCGGACCATGCCCCGGGCCGACAACGATCGTGCCGGGCTCACGCGCGGCCGTTCATCAGGGCGGCGTAGTGGTGGAAGAAGCGGGGGATCGTGCGGATGCCCATCATGTAGTTGAACACGCCGTAGTGCTCGTCCGGGCTATGGATGTTGTCCGAGTCGAGCCCGAAGCCGAAGAGCACGGTCTTCAAGCCCAGTTCGGCCTCGAACAGCGCCACGATGGGGATGCTGCCGCCGCCGCGCGTGGGGATCGGGGTCTTGCCGAACGCCTCCTCCATGGCCTTGCTGGCGGCGCGGTAGGCCACCGAGTCGATGGGCGTCACCACCGCCTCCCCACCGTGGTGCGGGCGCACCACCACCTTCACGCCCGGCGGCGCGATGCGCGTGAAGTGCTCCTGGAACAGGCGGGTGATCGCTTCGCTCTTCTGGTCGGGCACCAGGCGCATGCTGATCTTGGCGAAGGCCTTGGACGGCAGCACCGTCTTGGCGCCCTCGCCGATGTAGCCGCCCCAGATGCCGTTGACATCGAGCGTGGGGCGGATGCTGCTGCGCTCCTCGGTGCTGTACCCCTTCTCACCGCGCACCGCATCAATGGCCAGGTCCTTCTTGTATGCCTGCTCATCGAACGGGGCCTCGGCCAGGGCCTTGCGCTCGGCAGCGCTCAGCTCACGCACCGCGTCGTAGAAGCCCGGGATCGTGATGCGCCGGTCGGCGTCGTGCAGGCTGGCGATCATCTCACAGAGCGCATTGATGGGGTTGGCCACCGCCCCGCCGTATACCCCGCTGTGCAGGTCGCGGTTCGGCCCGGTGACCTCCACCTCCAGGTAGCTGAGCCCGCGCAGGCCGGTGTTGATGCTGGGCACATCTTTGGCGATCATGGCCGTGTCGCTGATGAGCACCACATCGGCCTTCAGTCGCTCTTTGTTGGCCTTCGCGAAGAGGCCGAGGTTATCACTGCCCACCTCCTCCTCGCCTTCGATCATGAACTTCACGTTGCAGGGCAGGCCACCATGGCGCAGCATGGCTTCCACTGCCTTCACATGCATGTAGAACTGTCCCTTGTCGTCGGCACTTCCACGGGCGTAGATGACCCCGTCCTTGATCACCGGATCGAAGGGCGGTGAGGTCCACAGGTCCAGTGGGTCGGGCGGCTGCACGTCGTAGTGACCGTATACCAGCACGGTGGGCTTGGCGGGGTCCGCGATCTTCTCGCCATACACGATGGGATGGCCGGCCGTGGGGCACACCTCCACACGGTCGACCCCGGCCTCCACCAAGCGTTGCTTCACGGCCTCGGCGCAGCGCTGCACATCGGCCTTGTACTTGGGGTCGGCGCTGACGCTGGGAATGCGCAGCAGGTCCATGAGCTCGGCCAGGTAGCGGTCCTGGTTGGCATCGACGTAGGTGAGGAGATCCTTCACGACATTTCGGTATTTGACCCACGAACGGACCTTACGGACCTTCGCAGTGGAAATGGGCCCGCAAGATAGCCGCCCGCCGCCTGCGCGATCACCCCCGCCACTTGCTCGGCCCCGCTGCCCTCACCCCCGGACCGGCGCTTGTTTCGCCCCACGAACGACCCCCACGCCATGACCCGCGCCCTCCTCTCCGTCCTGATCGGCCTGGCCACGTTGCCCCTCGGCGCCCAGCTGCTGATCAACAACACCCCCACCCCCCAGAACCTGGTGCAGAGCAATCTGCTGGGCGGTGGCGTGGTGGCCAGCAACGTGCAATACAATGGCATGTTCGGCGCACCCGGCGGACAGCCCGGCTGCGGCGCCTTCACCGCCAACGGCACCAACCTGGGCCTGGCCTCAGGCATCATCCTGGCCACGGGCAACGTGAACGACGCCCCTGGCATGGGCGACATGACCTTCGCCAGCGCCGGCCTGTTCACGGGCACCGACCCCGATCTGGCCCTGCTTTCCGGAGTCCTCATCAGCGATGCCACCGTGCTGGAATTCGACTTCGTGCCCACCGGCAACGCCATCGAGTTCCGCTTCGTGTTCGCCTCGGAGGAGTATCCTGAGTATGTGTGCGCGTTGGTCAACGACGCCTTCGGCTTCTTCCTCAGCGGCCCGGGCATCAACGGCCCCTACTCGAACAACGCGGTCAATCTGGCCCAGATCCCAGGGACGAGCGTGCCGGTGACGATCAACACGCTCAACGGAGGTGCGGCAGGAGATCCCTTGAACGGATGCGACCCGTTCAACTGCGCCGCCGCCGACCCCAACTGGGTGGCCAACAGCGCCTACTACGTGGATAATTTCCTCGGCAACACCATCACCTACGATGGGATGACCTCCGTGTTGACCGCCAGTGCCCAGGTGCAGTGCGGACAGACCTACCACATCAAGCTGGCCATCGGCGACGGTGGTGACGACCTGTACGACTCGGCCGTGTTCCTGGAGGGCGGCAGCTTTGCCAGCGCCCAGCCCGTGGTGAACACCTCGCCCGACGTGAACCTCCCATGCAGCGGCTCGGTGGACATCAGCATCCTGAACGTCAACGGCGGCACGCCTCCCTACACCTACGAGTGGTTCCTGAACGGCAACCTGGTGAGCACCAACCAGACCATCACCGTGGGCCCCGGCCAGCAGGGCACCTACGTGGCCACCGTGACCGACGGCTGTGGCGCGGTGGTACAGGAGCCGGTGGTGGTAGGCGCGCCGGTGAGCCCGCCGATGAACCTGACCGTGACCCCGGACCTGAACCTACCCTGCAGCGGCTCGGTGGACCTGGAGGTGCTGAGCCTTACCGGCGGCACGGCGCCCTTCACCTACGAATGGACGCTCAACGGAGCGCCCGTGGGCAACGGCACATCCATCACCGTGCCCAACACGGCCCCAGGCACCTACGTGCTGACGGTGGATGACAACTGTGGCGGCAGCGTGCAGGAAGACGTGGTGGTCGGAGCCCCCTTCAGCCCGCCCATGACCCTGACCTTGAGCCCGGACGTGACACTCGACTGCCAGGGCACCGCCGACCTCAGCGTGCTGAACGTCGCGGGTGGAACGCCTCCCTTCACCTACAGCTGGACCCTGAACGGCAACCCGGTGGGCACGGGCACCACCATCCCGGTGGACGCCACCGCCCCGGGCACCTACACGGTGACCGTGAACGACAACTGCGCGGGTGTTCAGCAAGGCACCATCACGGTGACGGTGCTGCCCCCGGCCGTGCTGGCCGTCACCGCCTCGCCGGATGTGGAGCTCCCCTGCCAGGGCAGCGTGCTGCTGGAGGTGCTGAACGTGGCCGGCGGGGTGGGTCCGTACACCTACGCCTGGACCCTGAACGGCACCAACCAGGGCAACGGCACCAGCCTGAACGTGCCGACCGGTTCGCCCGGGGCCTATGTGGTCACCGTGCAGGATGCCTGCGGCGGCTCGGGCTCGGCCACCGTGCAGGTGAGCCCGCCGAACATGCCCACGCTGACGATCGCCCCCGGTGGCCCCTACACGGTTCCCTGCCTAGGCGATGCGGCGACCCTGACCCCCGGGGTGACCGGAGGCGATGGTCAGTACACGTACACCTGGACCGATGATGCCGGGAACACCATCGGCTCCGGGTCAAGCCTCACCGTGCCGGTGACCGGCGATGCCACCTATACCTTGGAAGTCGCCGACAACTGTGGCCAACAGACCAGCGCCACCTTGGTGGTGGACGCCCCGATGCCCCTGGAGCTGCTGCTGCCCACCACGGCCGTGGCCTGCGAAGGTGGCAGCGCCACGGTGACCGCCGGTGGATCGGGCGGCGGAGGGGACTACACCTTCCTGTGGCAGCCCTCGGGCGACAGCACCGCTGCGGTGACCGTGTTCCCCCAAGGCGACACCACGCTGACGGTGACGGTGACCGATGCCTGCGGGGCCAGCGTTTCCGGGGCCGTGACCGTGGTGGTGGAGATCCCCGTGGTGGACATCACCGTGAGCGAGCTGGGCGGGGATGAGTTCCGCTTCACGGCCCAGTGCCTGCCCGGTGCCGAGTCCTTCCATTGGACCTTCAGCACGGGTGCCCAGGCCTTCGGGGCCACCGTGGAGAACACCTTCGCCGACGGCGACCAGTACTGGGCCACGGTGACGGCCACCACGCCCGCCGGGTGCACGGATGTGGACTCGGTGTTCATGCAGCCTTCCGCGCAGCTCTTCTTCCCCAACGCCTTCACCCCGGACGGGGACGGCATCAACGACGCTTGGGGCCCGATGGGCTACGGCCTCACCGAGGTGACCTACACCATCTTCGACCGCTGGGGGGCCGTGGTCTTCACCACCGAGGAGCTCGGCCGCACCTGGGATGGCCGATTTGCTAACGGACAGCCTTGTCCCACAGGGGTTTACGTATACCAGTACCAAGCCAAGGGCCAGCGCTTCCCGGCCACCAAGGGCATCGGGTCGGTGACCCTGCTCGGCCAGGACATCGCCTCGGAGTGATCCCTCGCCGTCTTCCGGATGCCCTTCGGGCAACGGATCGGGTCCCTGGGCAGTCATGTGGTCGTCAAGGCTTATTTTTCAAGGCTTTTTCCACCCGCCATGGCCCCGATGAACCGCTTCCTTCTCGCTCTGTGCGCCCTGCTTCCCTTGGGCACCGCCGCCCAGTTGGTGGTCACCAACACCCAGACCCCGGCCCAGCTGGTGCAGAACGTGCTCCTGGGCGGTGGAGTGACGGCCAGCAACTTCACCTTCAATGGCCTGCCGGCCAACACGGTGCATCCGCAGGCGGGCGAGTTCGATGGCACCTCCTCCAATGTGGGCCTGGCCGCCGGCATGATCATGGGTTCGGGTGACGTCACCTTCGCCATCGGCCCCAACAACATCGGAAGCGGCTCGGCCGGTGGAGGCAACTTCGGGTTCAACGACCCCGACCTGGACCAATTGAGCGGGGTGCCCACACACGACGCCGCCATCCTGGAGTTCGACTTCATCCCCACTGGCGATTCGCTCAAGTTCAACTACGTCTTCGGCTCCGAGGAGTACGATGAGTATGTCTGTGGGACCGTGAATGATGTTTTCGGCTTCTTCCTCAGCGGGCCCGGGATCACCGGACCCTTCACCAACAACGCCATCAACATCGCCTTGGTACCGGGCACCCAGGTACCGGTGTCGATCAACACCGTGAACAACGGCACCGTGGGCACCAATGGCATCGCTTCCAACTGTGCCGCGCTGGACCCGAACTGGATGAACAACAACATCTACTACAGCTCCAACGCCAACGGCACCACCGTGCAGTACGACGGCATGACCGTGGTGCTGACCGCCCGTGCCGAGGTCGTCTGCGGCCAGACCTACCACATCAAGATCGCGATCGCTGACGGGGGCGACACCGCCTTCGACAGCGGGGTGTTCCTGGAGGCGGGCAGTTTCGTGAGCACCGGCCAGGTGATCCCGGACCTGGTGAGCGGCGTGCTGGTGAACGACAGCACCATGCTGGAAGGCTGCGGGCTGGTCGACTTCACGTTCTATCGCATGGGCGACAGTTCCGCCACGGACACGGTGAACCTTGCCATCCTGGGCACGGCCACGCCGGGCGTGGACTACAGCCCGCCCTTCCCCAGCCAGCTCATCTACTACCCCGGCGACACGGCCATCACCTTCCTGCTCACCATCCCGCAGGACGCCGACGGCCTCGAATCCATCATCATCCAGATCCAGCAGCTGATCCAGTGCGCCGGGATCCAGATCCAGACCGAGTTCCACTTCTACATCGATTCGCCACCACCGCTGGATGTGCAGGCCAGCAACATCCAGAGCGATTGCAACCTCACCGAGCTGCTGGCACCGGTGGTCTCCGGAGGGTCCGGCAACTACCAATACAGCTGGAGCACCGGCGAGACCACCCCGACGATCTCCGTTTCGCCCGGGGTGACGACCACCTACACCTTCACCGTCAGCGACACATGCAGCATCGTGCCGGCCACCGTGGACATCACCGTGGATGTGCCGGTGTACGCCCCCATGGTCCTGACGCTGACCCCGGACACCGCGATCCCCTGCCTGGGCGATGCGGACCTGAGCGTGCTGAACGTCGCCGGTGGTGATGGCAACTTCAGCTACGAATGGACCACCGGCACCACGGTGATCGGCTCCACCGCCACGGTGAACGTGGACGCCGGACCACCCACCTACTACGTAGCCACCGTCACCGACGGATGCGGGTCGATCGCGCAGGACAGCGTGCTCACCACGACGGCGCCGCTGCCACCGATCGAGATCGTCACCAACGGTGATCCCACCGTGATCTGTGTGGGCGACACCACCACCATCTCCATCGCCTCGGTCACCGGTGGCAATGGCGTATACACCTACATCTGGGAGGACGCGAACGGAACGGTGATCGCCACAGGGACGAGCACGGACGTGCCGGTGCCCACGGATGCGGTGTACACCTTCACGGCCAGCGACCAGTGCGGCTACACCGGCAGTGCCGTGGTGGCCACCTACATCCCGCACCCCGAGCCCTTGTTGATCGACCTCACCGAGGACCAGGTGATCTGCTACGGCGATAGCCTGCTGCTCAGCGCCCAGATCACCGGTGGATCCGGCATCTACCGCATCGAGTGGCCGCTGCTGGCCCACACCGACCCTGAGGTGATGGTGACCCCGCTGAGCGCCACCACCTACGTGGTGAACGTGTACGAGGAATGTGGGCTGTTCAACAGCGCCCAGGTGGAGATCGAGGTGGAGCCCACCCTGGCCGACATCGTGGTGACCAACGAGGGCATCGATGACTGGCAGTTCGACGCCGCCACCTATCCCGAACCCATCTACTACTTCTGGAACCTCGGCGACGGCACCAAGGCCAGCACGCAGGAGGTGTCGCACAGCTACAACGACATGGAGGACCACTGGGTGCACTTGGAGATCGTGACGGCCAATGGATGCCGCGCCACCGATTCCGTGTACATCATCCCGCCGGCCCAGATCCACTTCCCCAACGCGTTCACGCCGGACGGGGATGGCATCAACGAGGTCTTCGGACCGGTGAGCCACATGGTGTCCACCTACGAGATGACCATCTTCGACCGCTGGGGCGAGCAGATCTTCGCCTCATCGGACGAAGAGCCGGTGTGGGACGGCAAGGTGAACGGCAACATGGCGCCCACCGGCGTCTACGTGTACAAGTACAAGGCTGAGGGCCATTACATGCCGCCGCAGGAAGGGTACGGTCACGTGACCCTCATCCGCGGCACCATCCAGGAGAACTGACATGAGGCGAGGAACCGATCGTGGCCTGCTGCTGGCCACCCTGCTGCTGCCCGCCGTGGCGGCGGCGCAGATCACCGTGGACAACACCCAGACGCCGGAGCAGTTGGTGCAGAACGTGCTGCTGGGCGGCGGCATCACCGTGAGCAACGTGACCTTCAACGGGCAGCCGGGCAACGTGATCAACGACCAGATCGGCAGCTTCGACGGCACCAACTCCAACGTGAACATCGCCCAGGGCCTGGTGATGTGCAGCGGCAGCGTCCCCGAGGTGGTCGGTCCCAACAACAACGATGGCCTCACCCTGGGCCCGGCCTCACCGGATTTCACCGGTGACATCGACCTGGAGACCATCTCCCAGCAGAACGTGAACGACAAGGCCGTGCTGGAGTTCGACTTCGTGCCGGCCGGCGATTCCCTGAAGTTCCGCTTCGTGTTCGGCAGTGAGGAGTACAACGAGTACGTGTGCTCCACCTTCAACGATGTGTTCGGCTTCTTCCTCAGCGGACCGGGCATCAACGGGCCCTTCAGCAACAACGCCGAGAACATCGCGCTGGTCCCCGGAACCTCCGTGCCCATCGGCATCAACACGGTGAACAACGGCTCGGCCGGGACCTTCGGCGACCCGTCCAACTGCGCGGCGGTGGACCCGAACTGGCAGAGCAACAGCGGCTTCTACTTCGACAACGCCGGCGGCCTCACCGTGCAGTACGACGGCTTCACCGTGGTGCTCACCGCACGGGCCCTCGTGCAATGCGGGCAGACCTACCACATCAAGCTCGCCATCGCCGATGCCTTCGACTCGGCCCTGGACAGCGGCGTGTTCCTGGAGGGCGGCAGCTTCAGCAGCAACCCCTTCATCCCCGCACTGCAGCCTGGCCCCGGCGTGTTCGGCGATGTCGTCTTCGAGAGCTGCTTCCCGGTCACCCTCAACTTCGTGCGGGTGGGCGACATCAGCCAGCCCGATACGGTGTACCTGAGCTACGGCGGCACCTCCACGCCCGGCGTGGACTACTTCCCCGCGCTGCCCGACACGCTGCTCTTCGCCGGTGGACAGGGCAGCATCCCCTTCGTGCTCAATGTGCCCGTGGATGGCGATGGCGATGAGACCATCGAGATCACCCTGCTGGTGCCCGGTGGGTGCAATGGCCAGCCGATCGAGGTCACCTACACCTTTTTCATCCAGAGCGTGCCCGAACTGCAGGTGACCACCAGCGGCGCCACCGTGGCCTGCGGCGAGACCGTGGACCTGACGGCCACGGTCACCGGGGGCTTCGGCTTCCACGACCTGTTGTGGAGCACCGGGGATACGAGCGCCACCATCACCGTCACCGCGCTGGGCACGCAGGACATCACGGTGATCGCCACGGACACCTGCGGCCTGGCTCCGGACACCGCCTTCGCCACCATCACGCTCACTCCTCCGCCGCCCATCGGGTTGAGCATCGTAGGCCCCGACGACCTGGTGGAGGGCTGCGATTCCACGGTGGTGCGTGTGACGCGCCCGCAGGGCAGCACCGGCGACCTCACCGTGCAGTTGGTCCAGAGCGGCGCGGCCACGAACGGCACCGACCACAGCACCGTGCCCGCGTCCATCATCATCCCCAACGGCACCAACCAGCTCGACCTGCCGCTGAACGCGCTGAACGATGGGGTGGCCGATGGCACGGAGACCGCCACCATCACCGCCACGTACACCAACGCCTGCGGGCAGACGGTGACCGCGAGCGTGTCCTTCACCATCACAGACCCGCAACCCTTGAGCCTGCTGGGCGACGACGTGCTGGCCGAATGCACGGACAGCCTGGTGCTGGTGGTCGCGGCCTCCGGTGGAACGGGTACCATCACCCTGCTGTGGGCCGATGGCACCGTGGGCACCACCGTGTGGGTGCCGGGCGATGTGGATGGCACCTATCCGGTGACCGCCACCGATGCCTGTGGACAGACCGCGACGCTCGCGCTGGATGTGGAGGTGGACTGCGAGATCTTCATCCCCAACGTCTTCAGCCCCAACGGCGACGGCCAGAACGACCGCTTCGAGATCGAGGGCATCCAAAGCCGGCAGAACACGGTGCGGATCTTCAACCGCTGGGGTCAGGTGGTCTTCGAGGCCAACAACTACCGCAACACCTGGGATGGGCGCAACGTGCCCGATGGCACCTATTTCTACGAAGTGGTGGTGGAAGGTGGCGAAGGCCCCTTCACCGGGCACCTCACCATCCTGAACAACTAGACCGCCTCCACCAGCGAGCGGCCGGTCATCTGCGGCGGCTGCGCCACGCCCATGAGCTGCAGGAGCGTGGGCGCCACATCGGCCAGGATGCCGTCGCGCACGGTCCAGCGCCGGTCGTCCACCACCACTACCGGAACGTGGTTGGTGCTGGGGGGGCAGCGCCTTCGGTACATACCAGGTTCGCATGCTTTGAAATCCGGTCGGATCGACTTTACTTCGTTATTGGATCATCCCTAAACATTAACGCGATGAAGCAGTGGTTGGCGTACATCGTGTCCTTGGTGACCACGTTCGGCCAAGCGCAGGTCTATGTTCCAGAGGAACTGTTCGGAGAATCCTATGCGGCCAAATGGACCTACTTGCGGAATAACGGACAGGTCCATGATCTGAACGGTGACTTCAGCGACGAGACGGTCTTCCATAGCGTAGGCACGAATCCAACGCTCTATGCGCAGCGCGGAAGCCGGACCGTATGGACCATGCGCTATGCCGATACATCAGGCGTCGGGCTCGATACGATCGTTCGTGTGGACATGACGTGCATCGGTGAAGAGGTGGGCGATCCACTTCCGGTGGTGTTGGACACGATCACGGGCCACTACAATTTCTACGAGGAGTTCACTCCGACGGGGATCACGGGCGTGGGAGGAGGCAAGCGCGTGGTGTATGAAGAGGTCTGGAAGAAGATCGACTACCATATCCTGAGCAACCGCTGGGGGCCCAAATTCCTCTTCGTGGTGAAACCCGGGGGTGATCCGCAGGATATCCTCTTGATGTTCGAGGGTCAGGATAGTTTGGACGTGGATGTGGATGGGTTCCTGCGCATCCACTTCGGACAACGGTATCTGAAGTTGAACCAGGCGGTGGCTTATCAGATGATCGGAGGGGCGCCGAGCGTGGTGTCGTGGATCCCGGAGTATGCCCATGTCGAAGGCTCCACGCAGGTCTCTGTGACCGTCGGGGCGTACAACGCGCAGCTTCCGCTGATCTTCGTGATCACGCCGTTCAATCCCCTGGCCGGTGGGGGAGGAGGAACTCCAGGCGCCCTGCCTGAATGGGGTACCTTTTTGTCCGGAAGCCATGATGATGCCGTGACAGGCTTGGACCATGATGATAGCGGGAACCTCTATTTCTGCGGGTATTCAAAGTCAACTTCCGGTCTGCCTGTTGGCAACGGTGTCTTTCAAACCCCAGCCGGAGATTACGATGCAGTAGTCGGCCGGTTCAATCAGTACTATGAGGTCGAGGTCGCCGGGACGTGGATGACTTACATCGGAGGTACGACGGATGATCGTGCGACGGGAGTCTCTTGGGATGAAGTCAACAATAGAATTGCTCTCGTTGGTGCCGGACTTTTGCCTTCTTCCTTCCCGAACGTTCCGCTACAAGCCAATCCCAACTGTTATCAGAGTACGGGGATGGCCTTCGTCTCATATCTAGAAGCATCAACGGGTTCTGTGGAGTATGCGACCAAGTTCTCCAATGGAATGCCAGCATGGCTCAATGACGTGGACTTTGATTCCAATGGGAACGCGTATGTGGTTGGACATTCCTATCAAGGCATTGATTACGAAGGCACCATTGGTGGTCCTGCGTTCTTCTTCTGGGGCGGACCTGAAAATGGACCGATGTACCACACGGGCCTCGTTGCCATGTTCAGCGCGCAGGCCGACCTTGTGTGGTGTACCGCCATCGGTGGGCCCGGCGATGAGTGGGTCTGGGGTTGTGAGGTGGATCCATTGAACAACCGGCTTTATGTGGTGGGGGAGACCCAATCTCCTTTTGATCCCGACCCACTTGTGAATAACTGCGAGGGTGGTAATACGCATTTTCAGCTCTGCGATGCGGGAGGCTGGTTCCAAGATCGATTGAACGGTGCGGGACAGAACCAGGGTCCGTACAACGATGGCTTCATCATGGGCTTTGACCTGTCCGATCGGAGTTTGTTCTGGTCCACATTTTTTGGTGGGCAGTTCAGCGACCAGGTGACGGATGTGGTGGTGGATGACGCGGGGAACATCTATGTGACAGGATACACGGAAAGCCATACGTACAATTCCCAACCGTGCACATGGAACAATGAGAATTGGTTCCCGAAATGCGATCCAGGTTTTCCTGCGTTCTTCCAGCCGAACTATGGGAACAATGTCGATGGCTTTGTGGCCAAATTCAGCCCGGGTACGGATCTGCTTTGGTCCTCGTACATCGGTGGCAGTCATTGGGATGGCGGATCCGGTCATTTGTGGATGAACTCGGCCATCACCTGGAGTACGCTTGGTCCGATGGTGTACATGAACACGAACACACACAATGGACTACAGAATTTGCTTGTGCAAGCCAACGATGGCGGAGGGTACTTTCAAGGCCTGCATGCGGACGGAACCCCGGGCGTCAATGGCAACCCCGACACCTACCTGATCCAGTTCGATGCGGATGGGTCTGTGTACCATGCAAGCTATTTCGGTGGCTTCGGGCTGGACATCGTGGGCGACGTGGACGCATTCGATGGCCGTGTGTATGTGGCCGGTGCGACCGGCAACACCTCTGGTGTTTTTCCACTGTACGAGCCGACGATCGCTGGTCACACTCCTTACCTCAATGACGTTCCGGACCTGAGCGGCTCGACCCGGGATGGTTTCCTGGCGCAGGTCCGGTACGACCTTACCGTGGGTGTGGCGGATGGAGCTCTCGCGTCCTCTTCGAACCCCTTGCTCATCGTGCCGAACCCGGCCACGACGACCATGACCATCCGGCTCTCCAGTGGCATGGACCTGGAGTCTGTTGAGGTGTTCGATGTGGGCGGAAGGCGGTGCTGGACCGAGGCCACACGCACCCACGGAAGTGCCCAGCTCGATGTCTCCCGGCTCTCCACCGGTGTGTACGTGGTGCGCGCAGCGGACAAGAACGGTCGCGTTACGCTGGCTCGATTCGTAAAGCAATGAACAAGCCGCGAGCGGTCGGCCTTGTGTCGTTGCTCTTGTGTTTGCCATGTAAAGGGCAGTGGATAACCTTGGATGGAGGTTTGAACTGGTTCGCGCGTTCCTTTACACTGACAACCGATTCTACTGATTTGGTCGTGGCCGGTTCGTTCCGCTATTGTGGTCAAGACAGTTTGCCGGCGCGGGGTCTGGCCACTTGGGATGGCGCAGACTGGTCCATCGCCGGACTTGGCGGAGGTGATGGATTGCCGTTGGAGTCGACCGGATGCCCTGTACCCACGATGGCCTGGTTCCACGACACGCTTTTTTTGGGCCCCTATTGCGGGGGCTATCAATGGGTGGAGGCCTGGGGCGATGGTGTATACCTGGCCAATGGGCAGTGGCACGGCATGGGCGAGGTGGACGGCCCGCTCTCGATCCTGCCGGTGAACGACCGGCTGTTCGTGGGTGGGACGGCCAGCACGGTGAACGGGCAGTACATGCCCGGGGTGCGGGAGTGGCGCATGGATTCGCTGCGCCCCCTGCCGAACGCGCCCTGGACGCTGCCGGCCTCGGTGTACGGTGCCGCCCTGTGGAAGGACCGCATCTACTTCGGCGGGGTGTTCCAGGTGCTGGGCAGCCGCAAGATCGTGTCCTTCGACGGGGTGGACCAGTGGGAGGGCCTGGCCGGTGGCGTGGGCGGCAACTTCGTGTCCACCCTCTGCGGCTACGGGGACTCCCTGTACGCGGGCGGCTTCTTCCTGAACGGGACGGACCCCGATGTGTACAGCGATCACGTGCAGGTGTGGGATGGCACGGCGTGGCATCCGTTCTTCCCGCAGGTGGACTTCGAGGGCAGCGTATCGGACATCCAGGTGCACGGGGGCGCGCTGTACATCAGCGGGGTGTACCACTTCGTGGGGGACACCACCTTGTACGGGGTGCTGCGGTATGATGGGCAGCAGCTGTGCGCCTTGGGGGGCCACATGTACTCGGACCATGGGGACATGGCCTTCTTCCAGGACGACCTGTACCTGATCCTGCCCCCGCAGAACCCGCAGCTGCCCTACGAGTTCATCGGTTACCTGGACCTGGACACGGTGGAGCCGGACACCTGCGTGCAGGTGAGCACGGGTCTTCCGGAAGCCGGTTCGCCGGTACGGGTCTCGGTGCACCCGAACCCGGCGGCGGAACGCGTGCAAGTGGCCTCGTCAACAGGAGGGAACCTCTATACGGTAGAGGTGCAGGATGCGCTTGGGCAAGTGGTGCATCGCCAAGCGCCAAGGGCCGGGAGCGCGGTGACGCTGGAGGTGGCCGCGTGGCCGGCGGGCTGTTACCTGGTGCGGGTGGAGGACCAGCACGGCCGCCGGGGCTCCGCACGCTTCATCAAGCACTGAACGCGGGCCCTCACCCGGCCTCCACCAGCGAGCGGCCGGTCATCTGCGGCGGCCGGGCCACGCCCATGAGCTGCAGGAGCGTGGGCGCCACATCGGCCAGGATGCCGTCGCGCACGGTCCAGCGCCGGTCGTCCACCACCACCACCGGAACGGGGTTGGTGCTGTGCGCCGTGTTGGGCGATCCATCGGCGTTGAGCGCCTTGTCCGCGTTGCCGTGGTCGGCGATGATGACGAAGCCGTAGCCCGCGGCGCGGCCGGCGTCCACCACGCGGCCCAGGCAGCTGTCGGTGGTCTCCACCGCCTTCACCACCGCGCTGAACACGCCCGTGTGGCCCACCATGTCGGGGTTGGCGAAGTTGAGGATCACCAGGTCCGGACCATCGGGCGTGAGCGCTTGCGCTACGCGTTCGGCCAGCTCCGGCGCGCTCATCTCGGGCTGCAGGTCGTAGGTGGCCACCTTGGGGCTGGCCACCAGGATGCGCTCCTCACCGGGATAGGGCGCTTCGCGTCCTCCGCTGAAGAAGAAGGTGACGTGCGGGTACTTCTCCGTTTCCGCCGCGCGCAGCTGCCGCAGCCCTGCCGCGCTCACGGCCTCGCCCAGCGTCATGGGCAGTTCGTCCTTGCCCAGCACCACGTGCACGTCGCGGTAGGTGGGGTCGTACTCGGTGAGCGTGACGTAGTGCAGGGCCAGCGGCGACATGCCCTGCTCGGGGAAGGCCTGCTGGGTGAGGGCCTGCGTGATCTCGCGGCAGCGGTCGGTGCGGAAGTTGAAGCAGATCACCACGTCGCCGGGGCGGATGGTGGCGAGCGGTTTCCCGTCGGGACCCGCGACCGCATGCGGCGCGATGAACTCGTCGGTGATGCCTTCGGCGTAGCTGCGCGCATAGGCTTCGGCGGCTTCGGTCACCACCGCGCCCTCGCCGCGCACCAGCAGGTCGTAGGCGCGCTTCACACGTTCCCAGCGCTTGTCGCGGTCCATGGCGTAGTAGCGGCCCACCACCGAGGCGATGTGCACCGGCAGGCCCTGCACGCCGGCCAGGAAGTCGCGCAGGTAGCCCAGGCCGCTCTTCGGGTCCGCATCGCGCCCGTCGGTGAAGGCGTGCACGAACACCTCGGGCACGCCGGCCTGCACCGCCGCGTGGCAGAGCGCGCGCAAGTGGTCCTGGTGGCTGTGCACCCCGCCCTTGCTGAGCAGCCCGATGAAGTGCAGCCGGGCCCCGGGCCGCAGCGCGGCGCGGAAGGCCTCCTGCAGCACGGCGTTCTGCGCCAGTGTGCCGTCCTCCACCGCCTTGTCCACCCGCAGCAGGTCCTGGTACACCACGCGGCCCGCGCCGATGTTGAGGTGGCCCACCTCGCTGTTGCCCATCTGGCCGGCGGGCAGGCCCACATGCTCGCCGTCTGTGCGCAGGGTGGCGTGCGGGTGGTGGGCGAGCAGCTCGTGGAAGCGGGGCGTGCGGGCCTGGGCGATGGCGTCGGTGCGGTCGCCGGCGCCGATGCCCCAGCCGTCGAGCACGACCAGGGCGACCTTGCGGGTTGCGGGCATCAGGAGGCGGTGGGGAAGGAGGCCGCGAAGATAGCCCCCCCTTGCGGGGCGTTGCGGACCGTGAGCGTGCCGCCCATGCGCCGCATGAGCCGCCGCGCGATGTAGAGGCCGAGGCCGGTGCCCTGGGTGCGCCGCGTGGACTCGTCGCCCCCGCGGTAGAGGCGCTGGAAGATGCGTTCACGCTCCTCCTCCGGCACGCCGGGACCCTCGTCGGCCACTTCCAGCACGGCGCCGTCGCTGCGCCGCTGCAGGCTCACGCGCACCGTGCTGCCCGGCGGGGTGTACTTGCCGGCGTTCTCCAGCAGGTTGTCCAGCACCGACCGCAGGGCCAGGTTCTCCGCCTGCACGGTAAGGGTCGCCGGGGCGTCGAGCTCCACGGTGTGCGCGGCGAGGGCGGTGCCGCGCGCCTGGTCCACCGCCTGGCGCAGCACTTCCGCGGCGTCCACCGGGCCCACCTCCAGGGGCAGGTCGGTCTCCTCGGCCCGCGCCGCCAACAGCACCTTGTCGGTGAGCGCCGCCAGCCGGTCCAGGTCGCCGACGGCGCGTGCGGCGAGGGCCTCGCGCTGCTCGGGCGACAGGGTGCGGCGCTGCAGGGTCTGCACGTTCAACTTGGCCCCGGCGATGGGGGTGCGCAGCTCGTGGGTGACGGCCAGCAGGAAGTTGCGCTGGGCGCGGGCCAGCTGCAGGTCGCGCCGGATGGCGCGGTAGGTGAGCACCAGCGCGGCGATCAGCAGGGCCAGGAACACCACGCCCTCGCCCACCACCATGCGGAAGGTGCGGTCGGCGCGCCCGCTGTCGGTGTCCGTGGCCAGGTGGAACGCGTCGATCAGGCCCTGCATCTCCTGGTCCTTGCGCACCAGCAGGTAGGCCCACCACAGCGATTGAAGCACGATGTACACCGCCAGGATGCCGAAGAGCAGCAGGGTGCGGCGTTGGCCTCGCGGGAACATGGGACCAAGGTACTGGTGCGGAGGGCGCGTTATCTTGGCCGCATCCGCATGGATACCCAGGCCGCCAAAGCCTACATCCTGCTGAAGCTCCGCGAGGAGCTTCCCGACCGGCGCACGTACCACAGCCTGGAGCACACGCTCGATGTGTACGCCGCGGTGATCGACATCGCCGCTCAGGAAGGCGTGGAAGGGGAGGACCTGCAGCTGCTGAAGACGGCCGCTCTGTACCATGATGCGGGCTTCACCGAGCAGGACCTTCAGCACGAGGACGGCAGTTGTGCCATCGCACGCCGCGCCCTGCCCGGATTCGGCTACGACACCGTGCAGGTGGAGCGCGTGTGCACCATGATCCAGGCCACGCGGATCCTGCACCGGCCGGAAAATAACCTGTCCCGCATCTTGTGCGACGCGGACCTGGATTACCTGGGCCGCTCGGATTTCGAGCGCATCGGCTCGTTGCTCTTCGCCGAACTGCGCGCCTACGGTGTGCTCTCCACCGAGATCGAATGGAACCGCATCCAGGTGCGCTTTCTGGAAGAGCACCGCTTCTTCACGGCCACCAATCAACGCGACCGCGAGCCGCTGAAGGCCGAGCACCTGACCGCCCTACGGCGCTGGCTGGCCGCGCACGACCCCGCTTGAACGCCGAAGGCCGGTCCTGCGACCGGCCTCCGGGTGGTGGTGCCTCCCAGAATCGAACTGGGGACACACGGATTTTCAGTCCGTTGCTCTACCAGCTGAGCTAAGGCACCCTATGTTTCGTCCGCATTCCGCCTGTAGGTCGGCGGACAAGGGCGGCAAAGATAGCAGGATGGGATCCACGGACCAACCCACCATCGACCTCGTGGTCGACATCGGCAATTCGCGGGTGAAGCTCGCCCTGTTCCACGGGGACCGGGTGCTGCGCTTCGCCCGGATCGACCGCCTCGATGCGCATGTGCTCCGTGGCTTCCTCGGCGCCGACCGGCCCACGCACATCGCCGCCGCCTCGGTGGGCGTCCCGATCGGCCCGCTGCTTCCGGTGCTCGCCACCCATGGCCCCGTGGTGGAGCTCACCGGCAGTTCGTCAGCGCCCCTGCCGAACGCATACGCGAGCCCGGGCACGCTCGGAGTGGACCGCCTGGCCAACGCGGCCGCGCTGCATGCCCTCTTCCCTGGCCGCCCCGCCCTGGCCATCGACCTGGGCACCTGCATCACCTACGACCTGGTGCTGCCCGGCTCCGGATTCGTGGGGGGCGCCATCAGCCCCGGACCCCGGATGCGCGGCCAGGCCATGCATCGCTACAGCGCCCGCCTGCCCCTGGTGGAAGACCCCGGCCGACCGGCGCTGGTGGGCACCGATACGCCGGGTGGCCTGGCCTCCGGCATCCACCATGGAGTGCGCTTCGAACTGGCCGGCATGATCGGCGAACTGGGGCAACAGCACCCCGGCCTGGCCGTTGTGCTCACCGGTGGTGCCGCACCCGCCTACGCCGCCGCCCTCAAAAGTGGCATCTTTGCCGACCCGCTCCTGACCCTTCGCGGCCTCCATGCCCTGCTTGCGCACCACCGCCACCATCCTCGCGATCCTGGGTGTGGTGGGGCTGCGGCCGATATGGGCACAGGAAAGTGATGAATCGCCCTATTCGTCCTACGGCTTCGGTGACCTGCTGAACACCAACCAGGTGGTGCAGGCCGCCATGGGCGGTGTGGGCGTGGCCGCCACCGACCCCTACAGCGTCAGCGCCCAACAGCCCGCCAGCTACGCCCACCTGCTGAAGCCCACCTTCGAGATCGGCGGCCTGGCCCGCTGGGTGCGCCTGCGTTCCGATGAGGGCGAACAACAGCGCAGCGCGGTGCGGCCGCTGGGCCTCAGCGTCGGCATCCCGTTCGCCAAGGGCAAGGCCGGTCTCGCCCTCGGCCTCTCCCCCTTCACCGATGTGGGTTACCGCATCGGGGACACCGGCACCCTGCCCGATGGCAGCTCGGTGCGCTACACCTACGAAGGCTCCGGCGGCCTGAACAAGGCCTTCGTCGGGGTGGGCACCACGGTGTGGCAGCAGCGCGATTCCCTGGGCAATGGGCACAAGCTCACCGCCGGGGGCAACTTCGTGTACCTCTTCGGTGGCATCGAACGCACCCGCAAGGCGTACTACCCCGAAGGCGCCAACTACCTCAACACGCAGGCCTTCTCGTCGCTGGTGATGCGCGGGCCCGCCGCCACCCTCGGACTCCAATACCTCGGCGACCTGCGCCGCCGCACCACGCTGGACGAGGAGCCGCTGCGCTACACGGTGGCCCTCAGCGTCGACCCCGGCTTCGCGATCAGTGCGCGCCGCACCGAGCTGGTGAACTCCTTCACGGCCACGACCACGGGTGTGGAGACCTTCCGCGACACCATCTCCTTCACCGACGGGGCCCGCGGTACCGTGGGGCTGCCCACCGCCTGGGGGCTGGGCGTGGGGCTGGTGAGCCCCACCTGGACCGTGATGGCGGAGGCCCGTCTGCGCGACTGGAGCAGCCTGCGCCTCGATGTGGAGGGGTATACCCTTCCGGAGGACCTCGGCCCCAGCATGGCCTACGCCCTCGGTGCCGCCTGGACCCCATTGGGCCTGCGCAACGGCTCCTTCCTGGGCCGCACCACGTACCGCCTCGGGTTCCGCCATGCCCAGGACTACCTGCGGGTGGGGGGGGAGGCGCTGCGCGAGACCGCCGTGAGCGCCGGCCTGTCGCTGCCGCTGATGGGCTCCATGACGCGCTCGCGGTTCAACCTCGGAGCCGACCTGGGCCAGCGCACGAGCCCCGCCGCGGGCCGGATCAGCGAGGGCTTCCTCGACCTGTACGTGGGCTTCACCATCACCCCGGACATCCGCGAGGTGTGGTTCCGCAAGCGCCGCATCGAATGAACCGGGGCGCCGGACGGCCGCTGCCCTGGCTGGTGCTTGGCGGGCTGGCCGCCGGCCCCATGGCCTGCACCAACGACCTGGACCGCGTGGCCTCCGTGGAGGTGGCCGCCGACGCGCCCGACCGCATCACCAGTGATGCGGAATACCTCTTCACCGACAGCGGGCGTCTGCAGAACCGGCTGCGTGCCGGCCGCATCGCGGAGCACCTGGCCAAGGACAGGCGCCGCACCGACCTGAGCGAGGGCGTGGAACTGGTCTTCTTCGACCGCACCGGAAGACCGGGCAGCGTGCTCACCGCCCGCCGCGGCGTCATCCTGCCGGCCGAGGACCGCATGGAGGTCAGTGAGAACGTGGTGTTCACCAACGTCCGCGGCGAGCGGTTGGAGACCGAGCACCTGGTATGGAGCCAGGACAGCGGTCGTGTGCACACCGATCGGCCGGTGCGCATCGCGCGGGGCGCCGATGTCATCCATGGCGTGGGCCTGGAGGCCAACGAGGACTTCAGCCGCTACACCGTCAAGCACATCACCGGCATCTTCGTTGTCGCCACGGGCGATACCTTCGCCACCCAGGCCCGCTGACCCGCCATGCGCAAGGTCCACCGCTTCATGGAGCACTTCTGGCTCGCCGTGGCCATCGGCACCCTGCTGGCCGCCATCTGGGCCATCGCGGTGAACGGGTGGCACGAGGGCGGCCGCTGGCTGTGGTTCCCGGTGATCGCCGCGGCCATGTGGGGCATGCGCCGCATGGTGCGCGGCAAGCTGGAGGCCATGGACGACCGGGCCCGCAAGGCCTAGGCTTTCCGCATGGCCACGGCCGACACCATCCTGCTCGTTGCCAGTCTCCTGGTGTCCGCCCTCTGTTCGGGGCTCGAGATCGCCTTCGTCACCAGCAACAAGCTCTACATCGAACTCCAGCGCAAGCAGGGCGCCTGGTGGGCCGCCCTGGTGGCGCCCCTGCTCGACCGGCCGGCCCGCGTGATCGGGGCGCTTCTGGTGGGCAACAACATCGCCTTGGTGGTCTTCGGCCTGGTGACCGCCCAGGTGCTGGAGCCCTGGCTGCGTGGCATCCACCCGAACGAGCTCTTCGTGCTGGCGGCCCAGACCGGCCTCAGCACCCTGGTGATCTTGATCCTGGCGGAGTTCCTGCCCAAGGCCGTGTTCCGCATCGACCCCAACAACAGCCTGGCCCTCTTCGCCCTGCCCCTGCGCACGCTCTATGTGCTCCTCTGGCCCATCGTGATGCTGCTCACGGGAGTGAGCCAGGGCCTGCTGCGCCTCTTCGGGGTGAAAGGACAGGCGCGCAGACCCACCTTCGGCCGGGTGGACCTCGACGAGTTCCTGCGCGAGATGAGCGCCGACGGACCCCGGCCTGAGCAGATGGACGCCGAGGTGGAGTACTTCCGGAACACCCTGGCCCTGAGCGCCACCAAGGCCCGCGATGTGATGGTGCCCCGGGCCGAGATCGAGGCCATCGAGGTCGAGGAGCCCATGGGCGTCCTGCACCAGCGCTTCGCAGAGAGCGGCCTCAGCAAAATGCTGGTCTACAAGGACAGCATCGACAACATCATCGGCTACGTGCACAGCTACGAGATGTTCCGCAAGCCCCGCACCATCCGCTCGGTGCTGCGCCCGGTGGACTTCATCCCTGGCACCATGCCGGCCGATGAGGTCCTCCAGAAGTTCACCAAGCAACGCGCCCATGTCGCCGTGGTGGTGGATGAGTTCGGGGGCACCGCAGGGCTGCTCACCATTGAGGACGTGGTGGAGACCATCGTGGGCGACATCGAGGACGAGCACGACAGCGGTGAGGGGGTGGAGGAGCGGGTGGGCGAGCATGAGTTCCTCTTCAGCGCCCGCACCGAAGTGGAGCGCCTGGTGGAAGCCCACCGCCTGGCCCTGCCCCAGAGCGAGGAGTACGACACGCTCGCAGGCCTGCTGCTGCACCACACCGGCTCGCTGCCCGAGCAGGGGCAGGTGATCGACCTGGGGCCCTTCCGCTTCACGGTGGCCCAGGTGGTCCACAGCCGCATCGACCTGGTGCGCCTGCTCGTGACCGACCCCGGGCGGGGCTATATCCCCTAAGGTCCAGCCGCCTATATTTGCACCCCTTTCAATAGAGCACCCATGGCAGTCATCGGCAAGATCCGTGAGCGCAGCGGCCTACTCCTCGTCCTGGTGGGCGGCGCCATGGTGGCCTTCATCCTCACCGACCTCTTCAGCAACCGCGGCAGCAACATCAACGACCAGGCCGTGGGCGCCATCAACGGCGAGGAGATCCCCCTGGTGCAGTTCGAGAAGCGCGTCAGCGACGAGCTCGACAGCTACCGCAACGACTTCGGGCAGACCGTGGACGGCCAGATGACCGAACAGGTCCGCAACAGTGTGTGGCAGGAGGTGGTGCGTGAGCACACCCTGCTTCGCAGCGCGGAGGAGGCCGGCTTCGGCGGCACCCTCAGCAAGGAGGAGTACGACGACATCCGCTTCGGCAACAATTTGCTGGCCGAGTTCAAGGGCAATCCCAACTTCCAGGGCCCGGACGGTCAGCCCAACAAGGACGCCCTGCGTAACTACTTCGAGAGCGTGCAGACCAACGCCCCGGTCTACCACGAGATCCAGAAGCACCGCATGATCACCAACCGGCTGATCACCAAGTACAACACCCTCGTGCGCAAGAGCGTGTTCGTCAACGCCGCCCAGGTGAAGGACGACCACATGCAGCGCAACGCCAAGGCCACCTTCAACTTCGTGGCCAAGCGCTTCGACAGCGAGCCCGACAGCCTCTACACGGTGACCGACCAGGAGCTGCGCCGCTACTACGAGGCCCACAAGGACGACAAGCGCCATGCCCAGAAGCCTTCGCGCGCCTTCGACTACGTCACCTTCCCGGTGACGGCCACCGGCGCCGACATCGAACAGCTGCGCACCGACATGGTGGCCCTGACCGACGAGATGGCCGCCGCCGCCAACGACTCCCTCTTCATCACGGCCAACAGCGAGGACCGGAGCTATGCGGTGACCCCGTACAGCCCGGGCACCGCCGACGCGCTCAACGACAGCCTCATCCAGGCCGCCGCCGTGGGCACCGTGGTGGGGCCCTTCCGCGAGGGTCTGAACTTCAAGATGGTGAAGGTGAAGGAGCTGGCCAAGGTGGAGGAGGCCCGCGTGCGCCACATCCTGCTCAGCACCCAGAGCGGCAAGGCCGAGGACGAGGTGAAGCAGCGCGCCGACAGCGTGCTCGCGGCCGTGAAGCGCAACAAGGGCGTGTTCGAGGACCTGGTGAAGAAGTACAGCGAGGACCCCGGCAGCGTGCCCAACGGTGGCGTGTACGAGTGGTTCGACCGCACCCGCATGGTGCCCGAGTTCACCAAGGCCAGCTTCGACGAGAAGGTCGGCGCCATCACCATCGCCAAGACGACCTTCGGCTATCACATCGTGGAGGTGCTGGGCCAGCGCCAGCGCGATGAGCGTCGGGTGGTGAGCCTCTCGCGCCGCATCAAGCCGCTGCCCGCCACCTACAAGGAGGTGTACAAGACGGCCAACGAGTTCAGCCTCAATCACGCCACGGCGGACAGCATGAAGGCCGCCGCGGAGCAACGCGGACTGCAGTTCATGAACGTGGACGAGCTGCGCGCCGATCAGCGCTTCGTGCCCGGCCTTCAAGAGCCCTTCAGCCTCATCAGCTGGGTGAACCGGGCCGAGGTGGGCAAGGCCAGTGAGCCCATCGAAGTGGGGGAGAGCTATGTGGTGGCCCTGCTGCGCAAGGTGCGCGCCCAGGGTCGTCCCGAACTGGATGACGTGCGGGAGGCCTTCACCCGCGAGGCCGTGAAGGAGAAGAAGGCGGAGTCCTGGACGGCGAAGATGGCCGGCAAGACCGACCTCAACGCGCTGGCCGGCGAGCTGG
Organism: Flavobacteriales bacterium; assembly: GCA_016713875.1. Classification (NCBI taxonomy): domain Bacteria; kingdom Pseudomonadati; phylum Bacteroidota; class Flavobacteriia; order Flavobacteriales; species Flavobacteriales bacterium. The sequence goes on along the minus strand of JADJOI010000003.1, from coordinate 2,626,512 downwards.
GCTCCGCCGTGCAGAACGCCGCCGATCTGGCCTTCAGCGCCACCAGCATCCCCGGCGGTTTCACCGAGACCGAGGTCATCGGCCACATTTTCGCCATCCCCGCCGGCGAGACCCGCGGGCCCCTCAAGGGCGATAACGCGGTGTACGTGGTGAACGCGACGGCCCTGACGCCGGCGCCCGAACTGGCCGATGTGAACGCCGAACGGACCAGCCTGCTGCAGCGCATGCAGGGCCGGGCCGAGGGCAACCTCTTCAGCGCCCTGCGCGAGGCCGCCAACGTGGTGGACGAGCGCAGCAAGTTCTACTGAGCACCGACCATCTCTTCAAGGGGCGGGCCTTTTCGGGGCCCGCTCCGCGTTTCAGCGCAGCTGCGTGAGCCGCTCGGCGTCCAACCGCACCAGGATGCCCAGCAGGATGGTGAAGCCCAGCAGCGAGCTTCCCCCGTAGCTGAAGAAAGGCAGCGGGATGCCGATCACCGGGGCCAGGCCGATGGCCATGCCCACGTTGATCATCAGGTGCAGGAAGAACACGCAGGCCACACAGTAGGCATAGATGCGTGAGAACCGGCTGCGCTGCCGGTCACTGATCTGGATGCAGCGCAGGATGAGGAGCGTGAAGAGGACCACCACCATCGTGGTGCCCAGGAAGCCCCATTCCTCGCCCACCGTGCAGAAGATGAAGTCGGTGCTCTGCATGGGCACGTACTTGTACTTCGTCAGGGTGCCCTTGAGGTAGCCCTTGCCTGTGAAACCGCCGCTGCCGATGGCCGTCTGGCTCTGTTTCACGTTGTAGCCCAGCCCCTGCGGGTCCTCCATCTGCCCGAGCATCACCAGGATGCGGTCGCGCTGATGCTGCGCCAGGCCGCTCACCAGGTGGTCCACGCTGCTGATGAAACCGATGCTGCCCAGCAGGGCGAAGAGGATGAGGCCGTAGAAGCGCTTGCGGTAGCGCCGCACCACCAGGTTGCGCACGGCCCAGAAGGCCAGCAGCGCGAACGCGGCGATCAGCGCCATCAGGAAGTACTGGCCGCCCAGCCGCGCGTCGGTGAAGGGCAGCCCGAAGCTGCTCTCCTTGAGGATCAGCGCCAGCACGCTGAGCACCGCGGCCACGATGGCGATCAGCAGGATGTTGCCGGATAGCCCTTCCCGGTAGAGCACCAGGATGAAGGCCCCGGAGACCAGCGCGGTGCCCGTGTCCGGCTGAAGCATGATGAGGGCGACCGGCGCCAGGATGAGCAGGGTGGCGATGGCGCGCGAACGCAGGTCGGCCAGGGCCTTGAGGCCGCTGAGGTAGCGCGACAGGGCGAGGCTGGTGGCGAACTTGGCGAACTCGGCGGGCTGGATGCCGAAACTGCCCACCCCGAACCAGGCCTTGGCCCCATTGACCTCCTTGCCCACCAGCAACACCAGGGCCAGCAGCACGAGCACCGCCGCGTAGATCGCCCAGGCCAGGTCTCGGAAGAAGCGGCCCTGGATGAGCAGGATGCCGGCACCCAGCACCAGGCTCGCCACGATCCACACGCTCTGGCGGCCATACTCCATGCTCTGGTCGAAGAGCCCCGGATGGTCGGGGTGGTAGGCCGCCGAGTAGATGTTGGCCCAGCCGGCGCCCATCAGCACGAGGTACAGGATCACCAGCACCGGGTCCAGATGCGCCGTGATGCGGTCGCGTGTGGTGCTCATCGCCGACGCCGGGGGGCCTTGGGTTTCTTGCGGAAGAACTTCTCCTGTGCGATGAGGTCGGCCTCCAGCATGCGCTTCTCCAGGTCGGGCCGGCTGATGCTGTCGGTGAGGTACTGCTCCATGAGCAGGCTGGCGATGGGCGCCGCCCAGGTGCCGCCGAAACCGCTGTTCTCCACGTACACGGCCATGGCGATCCGGGGATCCTCCATGGGCGCGAAGCACACGAACACCGCGTGGTCCTGGCCGTGTGGGTTCTCCGCCGTGCCCGTCTTTCCGCACACGGTGACACCGGGGATCCGTGCCTGGCGTGCGGTGCCACCCGGTTCGTTCACCACGCGCCGCATGCCCTCCTGGATCAGGTCGTACCAATGCGCATCCACGTCCGTGAAGTGCTTCTGCTCCCACTGTGGCAGCATGCTGTCCGGCCGGCCCACGGCGCGCACCACATGCGGGTCGCGGTACCAGCCCTTGTTGGCGAAGATGGCCGCCAGGTTGGCCATCTGCATGGGCACCACCAGCACCTCGCCCTGCCCGATGCTCACGCTGTAGATGGTGCTGAAGGCCCAACGTCCCTTGCCGTAGATACGGTCGTAGAACTTCGCATCCGGGATGCTGCCGCCCTTGAGCGCGGGCAGGTCCACCTGCGGGCGCTGGCCCAGACCGAACGATCGCATGCCCGTGTTCCAGTGGTCCAGGTTGATGCTGGCCGCAGTGAACCGGTCCGGGTGGTCCCCCTGCTCCATGAGCCGCTTGAACACCATGTAGAAGTATGGGTTGCACGAGTATTGGATCGCGCTCTGGATCGTGCCGGCGTTGGGGTGCCCGTGGCAGCCTACGAGGGACTTGTTGCACGGGAAACCGGTGTTCGGCGTGATGGCCGAGTCCTGCAGCGCCAGGAGCGACTGCACGATCTTGTAGATGGAGCCCGGCGGGTACTGGGCCTGCAGCGCCCGGTCGAAGAGCGGCTTCAGGCTGTCGCGCTGCAGCACTCCGTAGTTCGTGTTGCGAACCCGGCCCACGAGCAGTTCGGGGTCGTAGGTGGGGGAGGTCACCAGGCAGAGGATCTCACCCGTGGCGGGCTCGATGGCCACGATGCTGCCCTTCTTGCCTTTCATGAGGCGCTCCCCATAGGCCTGCATGCGCGCGTCGATGCTGGTGTAGAGGTGCTTCCCCTCGTGGGCCAGCGTGTCGTACAAGCCTTCGCGGAAGGGCCCCTGCACCTTGTTATGCACGTCCACCACCACGTACTTCACGCCGCGTCGCCCCCGCAGGTCCTTTTCGTAGTACTGCTCCAGGCCACCCACACCGATCACGTCGCCCGGCTTGTAGTACGGATCCTGCTCCACCTTGCGGGCGTCCACCTCGCTGAGGTAGCCCAGCAGGTGGGCGGCAATGCGCCTTGGGTAGGTGCGCAGCGTGCGGCTCTGCCCGTAGAACCCGTGGTACTTGGACAGATGCGGGGCGATGGCGGCGTACTGGTCGGCGGTGATCTGTTTCTCGAACACCGAGGGTTTGTAGCTGCTGTAGCGGCCCGCCTCGGCAATGCGGCGCTTGACCTCCTCCAGGGGCACGCCCACCAGGGTGGCGAAGGCGGTGGTGTCGAAGGCGACGACCTCGCGCGGCACCACCATGATGTCGTACACCGGTGTGTTGGCCACCAGCAGCTCCCCGTTCCGGTCCAGGATCAACCCACGCGCCGGGTAGACGGTCACCTTGCGCTCGCTGATGTTCGCGGCCTCGGCCTTCCAGTGATCGTCCACCACCTGCACCCAGAAGAGCCGGAGGAGGAACACCGAGCTGATCAGGATCACCGCGGCGATGAGGACGTATTTGCGCTCCTCGAAGTTCATGTCCGGGCCCGTCGGTCGGTGCGCATCAGGAACTGGGCCAGCAGCGCGAGCACCAGGGTGAAGGCCGCGCTGCCCACCGCGCGCAGCAGGGTGCCGCCCGCCCGGTCGAACCGGTGCAGCTCGAAGAAGAACAGCCACTGGTGGTGCACCAGCACCAGCACCCCGGCGTAGGTCAGGGTCCAGGAAAGGCCCATGTGCTGCACATCGGGGCGCATGCCGTACTCGTACCCCTCGCGCGGGGCGATGAGGCGTTGCCAGATGCCGCGGACGTACATCATCACCAGGCAGGCGGTGGTGTGCATGCCCGGTGTGTCGCTCAGCAGGTCCATCAGCCCGCCGACGGCGCCACCGGCCAGCAGCAGCGACCACGCCGGAAGCTCGAAGGGGAGCATCAGCAGGAACAGGACGTACAGGTAGGGGACCAGCCAGCCGTTCGCCACATCCAGGTGGTCCAGCACGATCACCTGCAGGGCGACGAGCACCACGAAACGCAGCAGGTTGGCGATGATGGTGGCGATCATGGGGCCTGGATGCGCGCCTCCAGCGTGTCCCGTTCCACGCGGTGCAGGTCCTTGACGAGGTACACGTGGCCGCTGCGGGTGAGGTCCTCGGTGAGCCGCACGCGGATCGTGTGGTAGTTGCTGCTCGGGTCGTTGACCACCTCGGTGACCACGCCCACATCGATGCCGGCCGGGAAGATGCCGTCGCCACCGCGCGTCACCAGGGTGTCGCCGACGGACACCGGAGCGTGCTTGGCGATGTCCAGCGCCGAGGCGGTGCGCGGATCGCCGGTGTCCCAGCTCAGCAGGCCGAAATGCCCGGTCCGTTTCAGCTGCACGCTCGTGTTCAGGTCCGGGTCGAGCACGCTGGCGGCCACGCAGAACCGGGGCCCCACCTGCCGCACCACGCCCACGATGCCATGGTCGCCGATGACGCCCATGTCGGGCGCCACACCGGCACCCGTCCCCTTGTCCAGCGTGAGGGTGTTGCGTTGCTTGTGCGTGGTGCTGTTCACCACACGGGCGGCCAGGTGCGCGTAGCGCTGCTCATGCACCGTGTCGTGGAAGGCGGTGAACCGGGCGGACACCGGGGCGTAATTGCCGCGCCCGCGCATCATCAGGTCGGCGTTGGCCCGCGCCAGCCGCTCGTTCTCCTCGCGCAGCCCGGCATAGGTGGCCACGTCCGAGCGCCAGGTGTACAGGGTGCCGATGGCGGTGTTGGCCGAACCGATGGCCCGCGACCGGTGATGCTCGTTGCCGTCCAGTGCCCAACCGTAGGCCAGGGCCATCAGCAGCAGGAAGAGCAGGGTGCTGCGGATCCGGAACAGGAAACGGAAAAGGTCGCGCATGCTAAGCCGAGTGGCGAGTACCGAGTGGCGAGTGGCGAGCGCTCCACCCTCCGGACGACGGAGCGCTCGCCATTCGCCACTCGCCGTTCATTACTCCCTCATCAGGAACTGGAACCGGTCGATGTTCTTCAGGGCGATGCCGGTGCCGCGCGCCACGGCCCGCAGCGGATCCTCGCTCACGTGCACCGGAAGCTTGGTCTTGATGCTGATGCGCTTGTCCAGCCCGCGAAGCAACGCCCCACCGCCGGCCATGTAGATGCCCGTCTTGTAGATGTCGGCGCTCAGTTCGGGCGGGGTGGCCTCCAGCGCGCTGAGGATGGCCTCCTCGATCTTGCTGATGCTCTTGTCCAGCGCCTGCGCGATCTCGCTGTAGGTGACGGTGATCTCCTTGGGGATGCCCGTCATCAGGTCGCGGCCCCGCACCGCATAGTCCGGCGGTGGGTTCTCCAGCTCGGTCATCGCCGCGCCCACCTCGATCTTGATCTGCTCGGCGGTGCGTTCGCCCACCAGGATGTTGTGCTGGCGGCGCATGTACTCCTCGATGTCCTGGGTGAACTCATCGCCCGCCACCCGGATGTTCTTGTCGCACACGATGCCGCCCAGGGCGATCACCGCGATCTCCGAGGTGCCGCCCCCGATGTCGATGATCATGTTGCCCATCGGCTCCTCCACGTCGATGCCGATGCCGATGGCCGCGGCCATCGGCTCGTGGATCAGGTACACCTCCTTGGCCCCGGCGTGCTCGGCGCTGTCGCGCACGGCGCGCTTCTCCACCTCGGTGATGCCGCTGGGGATGCAGATCACCATGCGCAGGTTGGGGGTGAAGAGCTGCCGTCCGGGCTTGATCATCTTGATCATGCCCTTGATCATCTCCTCGGCCGCCTGGAAATCGGCGATCACGCCGTCGCGGAGGGGGCGCACCGTCTTGATGTTCTCGTGCGTCTTGCCGTGCATCTGCTGCGCCTGGCGCCCGATGGCGATCACACGCCCCGTGGTGCGGTCCACCGCCACGATGCTGGGTTCATCCACCACCACCTTGTCGTTGTGGATGATCAGGGTGTTCGCCGTACCAAGGTCGATCGCGATCTCCTGGGTGAAGAAGTTGAGCAGGCCCATGCGGACGCGTCAGTGTTTGAAGTGTCGGTTGCCGGTGATGCACATGGCCATCCCGCGCTCGTCGCAGGCGGCCACGCTCTCCTGGTCCTTAATGCTGCCACCCGGTTGCACCACCGCCGCGATGCCGGCCGCACCGGCGATGGTGACACAGTCCGGGAAGGGGAAGAAGGCATCGCTCGCCATCACCGCCCCGTTAAGGGCGAAGTTGAACTTGCGCGCCTTCGCGATGGCCTGCTCCAGGGCGTCCACCCGGCTCGTCTGACCGGTGCCGCTCGCCAGGAGCTGTGCGCCCTTCGCCAGCACGATGGCGTTGCTCTTGGTGTGCTTCACCAGGATGTTGGCGAACACCAGGTCCTGCAGCTCGGCGTCCGTCGGTGCCCGGTGCGTGGCCGCGCGCATGTTCGACTCGTTGTCGACCACGCTGTCCGGAGCCTGCACCAACAGGCCGTTCAGCGCGGTGCGCCACTTGCGGGCCATCCGCCCATGGGCGAGCCGCTTGAGGATGATCCGGTTCTTCTTCCGGCGCAGCACGTCCATGGCCTCGGGAGCGTAGTCCGGTGCGCAGATGATCTCGAAGAAGATGCCGTCGATGGCCTCGGCGGTGGCCCGATCGATCGGCGCTGTGGTGACGAGCACCCCACCGAAGGCGCTCACCGGATCGCCGGCCAGCGCAGCGTCCCAGGCCTGCTTCACCGTGGGGCGCACGGCGGCACCACAGGCGTTGTTGTGCTTCAGGATGGCGAAGGGCACCCCGGGCAGCGTGGCCAGGTCGTCGATCAGCTCGAGCGCCGCGTCCAGGTCCAGCAGGTTGTTGTAGCTGAGCTCCTTGCCCTGCACCTGCTCGAACAGACCGTGCAGATCGCCGTGGAAACTGGCCGGCTGGTGGGGGTTCTCGCCATAGCGGAGCGTGTGCGCAGGCTGGCCGGTCGGCAGCGGCTGGTCCGCAGGCTCTCCGGTGAACCAGGCATGGATGGCGCGGTCGTAGCGGCTGCTGACGCCGAAGGCGAGACCGGCCAGGCGTTTGCGCTCCGACAGGTCCGTATGGCCGTTCGATCCACGCAGGATCCGCAGCAGGTCGCCGTACTGGGCCTGTGCGGCCACGATCACCACATCGGCGTGGTTCTTGGCCCCCGCCCGGATCAGGCTGATGCCGCCGATGTCGATCTTCTCGATGATGGCCTCCTCGCTGCCGCCCGCCGCCACCGTGGCCTCGAAGGGGTACAGGTCCACGATCACCAGGTCGATCGGCGGGATCGCATACTCTTCCAGCTGCGCCACATCGCTCGCGAGGTCGCGCCGCCCCAGGATGCCGCCGAACACCTTCGGGTGCAGGGTCTTCACGCGACCGCCTAGGATGCTGGGATAGCTGGTGAGGTCCTCCACGGGCACCACGGGGATGCCCAGGCCTTCGATGAATTCCTGCGTGCCACCGGTGCTGTAGAGCGTGACCCCGAGCCGATGCAGTTCCTGGACGATGGGCTCCAGCCCGTCCTTGTGATAGACCGATATCAGTGCGCTGCCAATGCGCTTTGTTCCGCTCAACGTACCCGGTGGTGGAGGATGGGCGCAAGTTTACGCCACGGCCAAGGGCACCTGATGGCCCGCACGGTCACGTTGCCCAGAGGTTACGAACAAGGTTGCCCACGGTCAGCGGGCGCGCAGCCCGAGCCGTTCGCGCACCCGGGCCAGGGTGGCGGTGGCCACAGTGCGCGCCTTGTCGGCACCGACGCGCAACTGCCGATCCAACTCGCCGCGATCGGCCATCAGCCGGTCGTACGTGTCCCGCTCGGTGCGGAACCCGTCGAGCAGCGCGGCGAGCAGGTCCTTCTTGGCATGGCCGTAGCCGTAGCCGCCTGCGCGGAACTTCCCGGCCATGTCGGCCACCGCGTCTGTCGGCGCCACCAGCTTGTACAAGCGGTACACCGTGTTCGCCTCGGGATCCTTCGGTGCCTCCAAGGGCGCGCTGTCCGTCACGATGCCCATCACCTCCTGCTTCAGCTCCTTCTCGGGGGCGAACGGGCGGATGAGGTTCCCCCGGCTCTTGCTCATCTTCTCCCCATCGGTGCCGGGTACGATCATCACGTCCTCGTCGATGCGCGCATCGGGCAGCACGAAGGTGTCGCCCATCTGGTGGTTGAACCGCTCGGCCACGTCCCGCGTGAACTCCAGATGCTGCTTCTGGTCCTTGCCCACCGGCACCACCTCCGCATCGTACAGCAGGATGTCGGCCGCCATCAGCATCGGGTAGGTGAAGAGCCCGCCGTTCACATCCTCCAACCGGTCGGCCTTGTCCTTGAAGCTGTGCGCCAGCGCCAGGCGCGAGTAGGGGAAGAAGCAGCTGAGGTACCAGGCCAGTTCGGTCACTTCGGGCACGTCGCTCTGGCGGTAGAACATGGTGCGCGCCGGGTCCAGCCCGCAGGCCAGCCACGCGGCCGCCACACGGTCGGTGTTCTCGCGCATGGCCGCGGGGTCCTTCACCTGGGTGAGGGCGTGCAGGTCGGCGATGAACAGGAAGGAGCCGCCCGCGCCACGGTCCGCCAAGGATACCGCAGGGCGGATGGCGCCCAGCACGTTGCCGAGATGCGGGGTGCCGGTGCTCTGGATGCCGGTGAGGACGCGGGTCATGGGTCGGGGCCCGCGAAGATAGCCGGTTAGCTTTGCGGCCTTTCCCCGACCATGCCTGCGCATCCGCACCATGACCGCCCGGCCATCCGCACGGGCGAGGAGCGCAGGAGCCCCGTGCTCAAATGGCTTTTCGCCCCCCTGCGGCTCGCGTACAAGCTGTGGTTCGGCCTGCTGTTCTGGCTCAGCCTGCTGGTGCTGTACGTTCCGTTCAAGCTGCTGCTGCGACGGCCGAAGGGCTACCGGGCCGCCTTCCGGTTGAAGCGCGTGTGGGGCGCCTTCCTGCACTGGGCCGGGCTCTTTCCCCAGCACATCACCTGGCGCGGGCCCCTGCCCGAGCCGCCCTACGTGGTGGTGAGCAACCACAGCAGCTACATCGACATCGTGCAGATGTTCAACCTCGTGCCGCACTACTTCCTGATGATGGGTAAATACGAGCTGCAGCGTTGGCCGTTGTTCCGCATCTTCTTCAAGGACATGGACATCGCCGTGAACCGCGGCAGCCATGTGGAAGCGGCGAAGGCCTTCCGCCGCGCCGCCAAGGCCCTGGACAGCGGGGCCTGCGTGGTGCTCTTCCCCGAGGGCACCATCCCGCACACTGTGCCGCGCATGAAGCCGTTCAAGGACGGCGCCTTCCGGCTGGCCATCGAGAAACAGGTGCCCGTGGTGCCGGTCACCTTCCTCAACCATTGGCGCCTGTTCGGCGATCCGGAGGACCTGCTGAGCCGCGGCCATCCCGGCATCAGCCGCGCCGTGGTGCACTCCGCCGTGCACACCACCGGCCTGCAGGACAGCGATGTGGTAGCTTTGCGCCACCGCGTGTTCGACCTCATCGAAGCGCCGCTGTTGGAGCATGAAGCTGGATGACGCTACCCTGGACCGCATCGCCGAACTGGCGCGGCTGGACTTCAGCGACCCCGCCCGGCGTGCAGCGATCCTCAAGGACATGGAGCGCGTGCTGTCCTTCGTGGAGCAGCTCAACCAGGTGGACACCCGCGGGGTGGAGCCCCTGGTGTTCATGACCGAGGAGGAGAACGTGCTGCGCGACGATGTGGCCCTTCCGGGCGTCAGCAAGCAGGACGCCCTGCGCAACGCCCCGGTGAAGGACAGCGACTACTTCAAGGTGCCGCGCGTGGTGGACAAGGGCTGAGCGATCAGCGCCGGGGTCCGCCGCTCATGGCCAGAGGTGCGGCGACCTGCTCCTCCTCCTCCGTGGGTGCGGGGAACACGGTGTCCGTGTCCCAACGGGCCCTCGGCCGCCGGGCCAGGTCCTTCGCCCCGAAGAGGAGAGGCAGCGTGGCGCAGAAGGCTATGAACACCCAACTGTAGGCCACGATGTAGTGCTGGTCGTTGGTGACCGCGAAGAGCACCGGGGTGACGAAGAAGGCGGTGTTGCTGATGATCTGCATCACGAGCAGTACCAGCCCGCTGCGCGTCATGTTGTACGCCCAGGTGAGCATGATGCCAAGGCCCAGCATGCAGCCCATGAAGACCGCCACCGGATACCCCGGGGGCACCCCCTCGTTGATGATCAGCATGGGCAGGTACCACATGCCCCAGCAGAACCCGATGATCAGGGCCGAGGTGAGCGCATTGTACCGCATCTGTAGACGGGTGACGCCGAACTTCATCCAGGAGGTCTCCTCCATCAGGGCGATGTAGATGATCGCCGGCAGGTTGATCGCCCAGCCTTCCCAGAACCGATCGACGTAGTAGCCCGGGAAGGTGCCGTAGATCAGGAACACGAACCCGATGGCGAGGTAGGCGTTGATGAACTTCCAGGTGAAGGCCAGCATGTACCACCGCCCCGGCACCTTCCATCGGGTGTATGCGGCGAAGAGCTTGCCCACCCCTTTGCCGCCCTCCAGGTAGTAGGTGACGGCCAGGCAGACCAGCAGCGGGCCGATCAGCCGCAGGCGGAACACCATGTGCGCGGTCTCGTCCTCGGTGACGTGCAACCCCGCCGGGGTGATGAGCATGACGACGCCGATGAGGCCCCACTGCAGGATCCAGGTGAGCACCACGAAGGTGAACACCGGATTTCGTGTGACGAATGCACGCATGGGTTCGATGAACGAGGTGCGAAGATAGACGAAAGAAGAAAGTTGTCAACAGGTGTTGATAACCCGGATTGATTATTTAACACATTCATATCCAAGGCGTTGCTTGGTCATCTGTCCCGCGACCGCTCGTCCTGCCCCGGCCAGTACCTTCGCCGCCCACCAGCCCCGGCACCCATGTACGGCTCCCTCCAGCACCACCTACAGCGTGAATTGAAGGCCATCGACGAGGCCGGCCTGTTCAAGCGCGAGCGCATCATCACCAGTGAGCAGGGCGCCGAGATCACGGTGAACGGCCGGCAGGTGCTCAACTTCTGTGCGAACAACTACCTGGGGCTCAGTTCACATCCCGAGGTGGTGAAGGCCGCCCACGCGACCCTCGACACCCACGGGTATGGGATGAGCAGCGTGCGATTCATCTGCGGCACGCAGGACATCCATAAGGAGCTCGAGCACAAGCTCGCGGAGTTCCACGGTACGGAGGACACCATCCTCTACGCGGCCTGCTTCGATGCGAACGGCGGCGTGTTCGAGCCCCTGCTGGGTGAGGAGGACGCCATCATCAGCGATGCGCTCAACCACGCGAGCATCATCGACGGGGTGCGGCTGTGCAAGGCGAAGCGGTACCGCTATGCCAACAACGACATGGCCGACCTAGAGCAGCAGCTCAAAGCGGCCCGCGCCGATGGGTGCCGCCACATCGTCGTGGTCACCGACGGGGTGTTCAGCATGGACGGCATCGTGGCCGACCTCAAGGGCATTTGCGACCTGGCCGACCGCTACGAGGCGTTGGTGATGGTCGATGAGTGCCACGCGGCCGGCTTCATCGGCACGACGGGGCGCGGCAGCGTGGAGCACTGCGGAGTGATGGGCCGCGTGGACATCATCACCGGTACTCTGGGCAAGGCCCTGGGCGGGGCCATGGGCGGCTACACCACAGGCCGCAAGGAGATCATCGAGATGCTTCGACAGCGCAGCCGGCCCTACCTCTTCAGCAACTCCCTGGCCCCGGCCATCGTGGGTGCCAGCATCGCCGTGATCGACCTGCTGAGCCGCAGCACCGAGCTGCGCGACCGGCTGGAGGCCAACGTGCTGCGCTTCCGCTCCGGCATCGAGGCCCTGGGCTTCGCCACCCGCGGGGCCGGTGCCGCGATCGTCCCCGTGATGCTGGGCGATGCCCGCCTGAGCCAGGTGATGGCCGACCGGCTGCTGGAGGAGGGCATCTATGTGATCGGCTTCTTCTACCCCGTGGTGCCGAAGGACACGGCGCGGATCCGCGTACAGCTGAGCGCGGCCCACACCGACGCCCACATCGACCAGGCCCTGGCGGCCTTCGGCAAGGTGGGCCGCGAGCTGGGCGTCATCGCCTGACCCGGACCGGGATTTCCCTTTTGGCGGCGTTCCGCTTAACTTCCCCGACCCTTGTGCGGAGGAGCGCGGCGTCAACTACATCCCCGAACCCATGGTCAAGCTCATTACCCGGAACAAATTCCTGATCGCTGGTGCCCTCCTCGGTGGCGTGGTCTTCACCTCGGCCTTCCAGGCCTATGAACTGCCCAACGTGGGCTCGGCCGTGCCGGCGAACCAGTTCGTCAACTTCGAGAGCGCCCATGTGCACCCCCTCGACCTGACGCCCGACGGCACCAAGCTGCTGGCGGTGAACACGGCCAACAACGCCCTGGAGGTGTTCCAGGTGACGCCCAACAACCTGCTGCTGCAGGCCAGCATCCCCGTGGGCCTTGACCCGGTGACCGTACGGGTGCGCAGCAACACCGAGGCCTGGGTGGTGAACCAGGTGAGCGATGAGGTGAGCATCGTGGACCTCACCCAGAACATCGTGGTGCGCAGCCTGCTCACCGAGGATGAGCCCGCCGACGTGGTCTTCGCCGGCGGGGTGCCCGCCACCAAGGCCTTTGTGTCGTGCGCCGGCCGCGAGAGCGTGCAGGTGTTCAACCTGGCCGACCTCAGCGCCGCCCCCACCGAGGTGCTGCTGAAGGGCGAACAGCCCCGGGCCCTGGCCGTGAGCCCCAGCGGCAATACGGTGTACTGCGCCTTCTTCGAGAGCGGCAACGCCACCACGGTGCTCAACGGCAACACGTTCTTCAACTTCCAGCACGGTACGAACCGGTTCGGCATCTGTTCCCCCCAGGGCGGCTGCACGGTGATCCCCAACGATGCCACCAACCCCGCTGGACCCTATGCGGGCGTGGTGCCCATCCCCAACGCCGGCATGGGCTTCAACCCGCCGATGAACCCGGCCAACCCCACCAACCTCATCAACACGCACAGCATCATCGTGCGCAAGAACGCCGCGGGCCAATGGCTGGACGACAACGGCGGCAACTGGACCAACATGGTGAGCGGCAACGCTGCCGGCAAGGCGCGCATCGCCGGGTGGGACATGCCCGACCGCGATGTGGCCGTCATCGACGCCAACGCCCCCAGCACCGCCGGCGTGCAATACCAGACCCGCATGGGCAACATGCTGATGGCGATGGCCGTGAACCCCACCAACGGCCAGGTGAGCGTGGTGGGCACCGATGCCACCAACGAGGTGCGCTTCGAGCCGGTCCTCAACGGCAAGTTCCTCCGGGTCAACATCAGCCGCTTCTCGTCGGTGGGCGGGGCCAACACCATCACAGACCTCAACCCGCACCTCACGTATGCCACACCCAGCGTGGCCCCGGCCCTGCGCAAGCAGTCCCTGGGCGATCCGCGCGGCATCGCCTTCACCACGGACGGCACCAAAGCCTACGTCACGGGCATGGGCTCCAACAACGTGGTGGTGATCAACAGCGACGGCACCCGCAACCTGGCCGACCCCATCCCGGTGGGCGAGGGCCCCACCGGCATCAAGCTGAACACCGGCAACACCCGCGCTTACGTGCTCAACAAGTTCGAGGGCACGGTGAGCACCGTGGACCTGTCCACCAACAAGGAGGTGGCCCGCGCCAACTTCTTCGACCCCACGCCCATGGTGATCAAGGCCGGGCGCAAGCACCTGTACAACACCCATCTGGGTTCCGGCACGGGACACATCTCCTGCGGCAGCTGCCACGTGGACGGCCGCTGGGACCGTCTGGGTTGGGACCTCGGCGATCCCAGCTTGTCGATGGACACGGTGGACGGCAAGGTGCTGCACCCCATGAAGGGGGTGAAGACCACCCAGTTCCTCATCGACATCATCGGACGTGGCCGGGGCAACCTGCACTGGCGCGGTGATAAGCGCAACTTCGGTGAGTTCGACGGTGCCTTCCATCATCTGCAAGGAATGGACGCCCCGAAGTCCCAAGCCGAGATGCAGGAGTTCGCCGACTTCCTGGCCGCCACCTGGTACGTGCCGAACCCCTTCCGCACCCTGCGGCCCGAGAGCGAGAGCAGCACCCTGCGCCTCAACCCCAACCGCGTGCGGGGCACGGGCACCACCTTCCAGACGGTTCCACCGGCCGTGAACCTGTTCGTGAGCGTGCAGGCGAACTGCTCACATTGCCACAACGCCCAGACCGGACGCGGTGAGCTGCCCGGCAATGACAACGTGGCTGGCACGGGAGCGGGATCGCTGGTCGACTTCGGCCCGAACCGCAACATGGCGGCCGACCTGCGGAGCACCTACCGGAAGAACGGCTTCTTCTACAACACCACCGAGTGCACCAGCGGCTTCGGCATGATGAGCGAAGGGGTGATGGAGACCTGGTTCAACGGCGGTGGCGTGGCCAACTACCTGGGCGACTACGAGCCTGAGCTGCTGTCGTGGTCCGGAGGGATCAACTTTGCCAACAGCCCGCAGAGCTTCAACTTCCCGTTATCGAGCAATGTGGTGAACGATGCCCTGCCGGCGGTGGGCTTCCGGGAGACCCTCAACGGCAGCACGATCGGCAGCACCACCCGCCTCAACACCATGAAGGCGTTGGCCAACGACCGGCCCACCGAGTACGGCATGATCGTGAAGGGCCGCTACGGCGGGGTGATGCGCGGCTTCTACTACTTGGGCGGCGAGAACTACCAGAGCGACATCAGCGGGCAGACGGTGACCCACGCCCAGCTGGTGGCCTCTGCACAGGGCTCCGGCGGTCCGCTCAGCTGGACGCTGGTGCAGCCCACCACCCGCATCCGCATGGGCGTGGACGCGGACGCCGACGGCATCCTGGACCAGGACGACACCCATGCCCGCGTGAACCTGCGCATGTTCCTCGACGGACCCTACCAGACGGGCGGCATGAAGGCCGACCTGGGCCCGGCGGGCTTGCTGCCCGGCACGGACCCGTATGGGCTGAACACCCAGGCCGCCCCCAACGTGCTGGCCCGCCAGGGCATGACCGCCCCGGTGGACTGGGCCCTGGTGGAACTGCGCAACAACGCCAACCCCACGCAGGTGGTGGCCACGCGCGCCGTGCTCGTCCAGCGCTCCGGCGATGTGATGATGCCCGGTGGTGAGCAGACGGTGACCTTCCCCGGGGTGCCGGCGGGCAACTACCATGTGGTGGTGCGCCACCGCAATCACCTCGGAGCGATGACCTTCCAGCCGGTGCTGCTCCGCGAGTGGAACACCATGATCGACCTCACCGATCCGTCGACGCCCACCTATGGCACCGATGCCCGACGGAACCGCAGCGGCGTGATGGTGCTGTGGGCCGGTGACGTCACGGGCGAGGGCACCATCAAGTACGCCGGCAGCAACAACGACCGCGATCCGATCCTGGTGGGGGTGGGCGGCACGGTGCCCACGGCCACGGCCCCCGGTTACCTGGACGAGGACGTGAACCTGGACGGGGTGGTGAAGTACACCGGAAGCAACAACGACCGGGACCCCATCCTGCAGTCGGTCGGCGGCACCCTGCCCACGGCCGTGAAGGTCCAGCAACTGCCATAGGCCATGTAACTGGCTGACCCACAAGAAACTATAGCGACGGGCGGTCCGCGAGGCCGCCCGTCCTGTTCCCGGGTATGGAGGACCGGTGGACGGCGCGGTGGGGATCTTGTGGACGGTCGCGTTTGTGCGATCGCGGAAACGATCTAACTTCGCGGCCCCTTCCGCGGGGAGGTGTACACGATCCGCACGCCCATGGCATCGACAACGCATACGACGAGCATGGCCAACAAGGCCACCGTCACCAAGGAATGGCTCCTGGTGGACGCCGAGAACGAAACGCTGGGCCGCCTGGCCAGCATGGTGGCCATGCTGGTGCGCGGCAAGCACAAGCCCACCTTCACCGCTCATGTGGACACCGGTGACCATGTGGTGGTGATCAACGCCGACAAGGTGCGTCTGACGGGCACCAAGATGGACGACAAGGAGTACCAGCGCTTCAGCGGGTACCCCGGTGGCCGCACCGTGGAGGTGGCGCACAAGCTGCACCGCCGTAAACCGACCGCCCTGGTGGAGATCGCCGTGCGCGGCATGCTTCCCAAGACCCGCCTGGGCCGCGCCCAGTTCACCAACCTGCACGTGGTGGCCGGCACCGAGCACAAGCACGGTGCGCAGAACCCCCGCAAGATCGACCTGAACAGCATCAAGTAAGATGGAGCCCATCAACACCATCGGCCGCCGCAAGACCTCCGTGGCCCGCGTGATCCTCACCGAGGGCAGCGGAGCGGTCACCATCAACGGCGTGGAAGGCAAGGAGTACTTCCCCCTGCTGGCCCAACAGTTCAAGATGAACCAGCCCTTCAAGCTCACGGGCACCGAGGGCAAGTACGACGTGCAGGCCCGCGTGGACGGCGGTGGCATCACCGGCCAGGCCGACGCCCTGCGCCTGGGCATCGCCCGTGCGCTGGTGGAGGCCGATGCCGAGAACAAACCCAAGCTCAAGGCCGAGAACCTCATGACCCGCGACCCCCGTGCCGTGGAGCGCAAGAAGTTCGGCCGCAAGAAGGCGCGCAAGCGCTACCAGTTCAGCAAGCGTTAAACCCGCGCTTGCGAGACCCGCACGGGCCCTGGCACCGGCGGGTTCAGCATCCAATCCGGACGGACTCGGTCCCGCCCAGCGGGAAAGGCTACCGCCCGGATGCCTGCTCAAACGGGAAAAAGGAACGTGAACCCAGTACCAGACAACGCACATGGCCCGCACTGATTTCAACAAACTGCTCGACGCCGGCGTCCACTTCGGTCACCTGCGCCGCAAGTGGAACCCCAACATGGCCCCGTACATCTTCGGGGAGAAGAAGGGGATCCACATCATCGACCTCAACAAGACCGTCGTCAAGCTCGACGAGGCGGCCTCCGCCCTCAAGAGCGTGGCCCGCAGCGGCAAGAAGATCCTCTTCGTCGCCACCAAGAAGCAGGCGAAGGACATCGTCGCAGAGAAGGTGAAGGCCACCGGCATGCCCTACGTCACCGAGCGCTGGAGCGGTGGCATGCTCACCAACTTCGGCACCATCCGCCGCGCCATCAAGAAGATGGCCGCGATCGACCGGATGAAGACCGACGGCACCTTCGACAACATGAGCAAGCGCGAACGCCTGCAGGTGATGCGTCAGCGCGAGAAGATGGAGAAGAACCTGGGCTCCATCGCTGACCTCACCCGCCAGCCGGCCGCCCTCTTCGTGGTGGACATCGTGAAGGAGCACATCGCCGTCGCCGAGGCCCGCAAGCTCAACATCCCGGTGTTCGCCATGGTGGACACCAACAGCGATCCCACCCTGGTGGACTTCCCCATCCCGGCCAACGACGATGCCACCAAGAGCATCGAGCTCATCGTGGACGTGGCCATCGCCGCCATCAACGAAGGCCTCGAGGAGCGCAAGAACGACAAGAGCAGCCTACCCGAGGGCGAGGCCGAGGAAGGCGAGGAGGGCGAGGAAGTGGAGGCCGAGGGCTCCGAGGAGGAGGCCAACTGAACCCCAACATCAACCGAACGCAAGTGAGCACGACCATGGCCATCACCGCCGCCGACGTGAACAAGCTGCGCCAGATGACCGGCGCAGGCATGATGGATTGCAAACAGGCCCTCAGTGAGGCCAATGGCGACTTCGATACCGCCATCGACATCCTGCGCAAAAAGGGCCAGAAGGTGGCCGCCAAGCGCGCCGACCGCGACGCCAACGAGGGCCTCGTGATCGCCAAGACCACCGCCGACGGCACCCGTGGCGTGCTGGTGTGCGTGAACTGCGAGACCGACTTCGTGGCCAAGAACGGCGACTTCGCCGCCATGGCCGAACGCATGGCCCAGACCGCCCTGGACAAGGGCGCTGGCAGCGTGGACGCCCTGAAGGCCCTGCCCTATGACAGCAATGGCCTGAGCATCGCCGAGAAGCTCGTCGAGCAGACGGGCGTCATCGGGGAGAAGATCGACATCAGCGCCTGCCACGAGGTGAAGGCCGCCTTCGTGCTGGCCTACAACCACCCGGGCAACAAGGTGGCCAGCATCGTGGGCCTCAACAAGGCCGGCTTTGAGAACGCCGCCAAGGACGTGGCCATGCAGGTGGCCGCCATGGCCCCGGTCGCCGTCAACAAGGAG
Source organism: Flavobacteriales bacterium (assembly GCA_016713875.1). NCBI lineage: Bacteria > Pseudomonadati > Bacteroidota > Flavobacteriia > Flavobacteriales > Flavobacteriales bacterium. The sequence goes on along the minus strand of JADJOI010000003.1, from coordinate 2,608,377 downwards.
AGCGTGCCCCAGTCCGTGATCGACAAGGAGATCGAGATCGGCAAGGAGCTCGCCATCCAGGAGGGCAAACCCGCCGACATGGCCGAGAAGATCGCCGTGGGCCGCCTCAACAAGTTCTTCAAGGAGAGCACCCTGCTCGCCCAGGAGTTCATCAAGGACAACAAGCTCAGCGTGGAGCAGTACCTCAAGAGCGCGGAGAAGGACCTTACGGTCACCGACTTCAAGCGGCACTCGCTCACGATCTGATGTTCGCGCATCACCGACATGGAGAGGGGGGCTTCGGCCTCCCTCTTTTTTCTTTGTCCCCACCCCCCGCACCATGGCCCGCACCTACCACCGCATCCTCCTGAAGCTCTCCGGCGAAAGCCTCATGGGCACCAAGGCCTATGGCATCGACAGTGAACGCCTGGGCGCCTACGCCGACGAGATCATCGCGGTGGCCGAGAGCGGCGTGCAGGTGGCCGTGGTGATCGGCGGCGGCAACATCTACCGCGGCATGGAGGCCGAGGGCGCCATCGACCGCGTGCAGGGCGACCACATGGGCATGCTGGCCACCATGATCAACAGCCTGGCCCTGCAGAGCGCCCTGGAGGCCAAAGGGTACAAGACCCGGCTGATGAGCGCCATCAAGATGGACACCATCGCCGAGCCCTTCATCCGCCGCCGCGCCGTGCGCCACCTGGAGAAGGGCCGCATCGTGATCTTCGGTGCCGGCACCGGCAACCCCTACTTCACCACCGATACCGCCGCCAGCCTGCGCGCCATCGAGATCGAGGCCGATGTGATCCTGAAAGGCACCCGCGTGGACGGCATCTACACCGCCGACCCGGAGAAGGACCCCGCCGCCGTGCGCTACGAGCGCATCACCTTCACCGAGGTGTACGACAAGGGCCTGAACGTGATGGACCTCACCGCCTTCACGCTCTGCAACGAGAACAAGCTGCCCATCATCGTCTTCGACATGAACAAGCCCGGCAACCTGCGCAAGGTGGTGGCCGGTGAGCAGGTGGGCACGCTGGTGGAGTTCTGACCGGGAGGCACGTTGAGGCAGAGGGCGAGGCTCACGCAGAGGGGCAGAGGGCGCGGAGCGGCAGGCAGCACGAGATGCTGGTGAGCTGGAGCGGTGCGAGGGTGCGAAAGCTGGAGGCCGGTGGCCGGAAGCCGGAAGCCGGTGGCAGGAGGCCGGAAGCTTGAGGCTGGAAGCCGGAGGCAGAGGGCGAGGCTCACGCAGAGGGGCAGAGGGCGCGGAGCGGCAGGCCGCCCGAGAGATGCTGGTGAGCTGGAGCGGTGCGAGGGTACTGAAGCTGGTGGCAGGAGGCCGGAAGCTTGAGGCCGGAAGCCGGAGGCAGAGGGCGATGCTCACGCAGAGGGGCAGAGGGCGCAGAGCGGCAGGCCGCCGGAGAGATGCTGTTGAGCTGGAGCGATGCGAGGGTACTGAAGCTGGTGGCAGGAGGCCGGAAGCTTGAGGCCGGAAGCCGGAGGCAGAGGGCGATGCTCACGCAGAGGGGCAGAGGGCGCGGAGCGGCAGGCCGCCCGAGAGATGCTGGTGAGCTGGAGCGGTGCGAGGGTGCGAAAGCTGGAGGCCGGCGGCCGGAAGCTTGAGGCTGGAGGCAGAGGGCGATGCTCACGCAGAGGGGCAGAGGGCGCAGAGCGGCAGGCAGCCGGAGAGATGCTGTTGAGCTGGAGCGATGCGAGGGTACTGAAGCTGGTGGCAGGAGGCCGGAAGCTTGAGGCCGGAAGCCGGAGGCAGAGGGCGATGCTCACGCAGAGGGGCAGAGGGCGCAGAGCGGCAGGCCGCCGGAGAGATGCTGTTGAGCTGGAGCGATGCGAGGGTACTGAAGCTGGTGGCAGGAGGCCGGAAGCTTGAGGCCGGAAGCCGGAGGCAGAGGGCGATGCTCACGCAGAGGGGCAGAGGGCGCAGAGCGGCAGGCAGCCGGAGAGATGCTGTTGAGCTGGAGCGATGCGAGGGTACTGAAGCTGGTGGCAGGAGGCCGGAAGCTTGAGGCCGGAAGCCGGAGGCAGAGGGCGATGCTCACGCAGAGGGGCAGAGGGCGCAGAGCGGCAGGCAGCCGGAGAGATGCTGTTGAGCTGGAGCGATGCGAGGGTACTGAAGCTGGTGGCAGGAGGCCGGAAGCTTGAGGCTGGAGGCAGAGGGCGATGCTCACGCAGAGGGGCAGAGGGCGCAGAGCGGCAGGCAGCCGGAGAGATGCTGTTGAGCTGGAGCGATGCGAGGGTACTGAAGCTGGTGGCAGGAGGCCGGAAGCTTGAGGCCGGAAGCCAGAGGCAGGGGGCGAGGCTCACGCAGAGGGGCAGAGGGCGCGGAGCGGCAAGCAGCCGTCGAGATGTGGGTGAGGTGGAGCGGTACGGGGGTGCGAAAGCTGGAGGCCGGCGGCCGGAAGCTGGAGGCTGGGGGCTTGAGGCCGGAAGCCGAGGTCTTGAGGCTGGAGACCGAGCTTGCTCTGGATGCCGCTTCCCGGGGTCCTGCTAATTTCGCCATCCCGAAACCGACCTGACGATGGACGTGAAGACACTGATCGCCCCGAGCGAGGACCTGATGCAGAAGGCCATCGACCATCTGGAGCACGAGCTCACCAAGGTGCGCACCGGACGCGCCAACCCCGCCATGCTGGACACGGTGCGCGTGGAGGCGTACGGGGCCCACATGCCCCTCAACCAGGTGGCCAACGTCAACACCCCCGACGCCCGGACGCTGATGATCCAGCCGTGGGACAAGAAGATGATCGACGCCATCGAGAAGGCCATCCAGGCCGCCAACCTGGGCTTCAACCCCAGCAACAATGGCGAGAGCGTCATCATCAACGTGCCCATGCTCACCGAGGAGCGCCGCAAGGACCTGGTGAAGGCCGCGCACAAGGAGGGCGAGCACGCCCGTGTGAGCATCCGCGGAGCGCGCCAGAAGGCCATGGAGGCCATCAAGGGCTCCAAGCTGCCCGAGGACGTCATCAAGGACGGTCAGGACCAGGTGGAGAAGCTCACCGCCGGCTACAACAAGAAGGTGGAGGCCTTGATCGAGGCGAAAGAGAAGGACATCATGAAGGTGTAGGGCTTGTGCACATGGTCCTACGCCCACACCGGGCTCCCTTCGCTGCAATTCCGGCATATCTCGACGCTGCTGCGCGCGGCCAGCAGGTTCCGCCGGAAGGCCGTGTAGGCCTCGCCCGTCCAGATCTCACGGAAGCTCTGCGTGCGCAGGTCGCCGAGCACATGGTGCGCGTCCTTGTCGAAGCAGCAGGGCACCACGCGGCCGTCCCAGGTGATCACGCAGCTGTGCCACATCTTCCAGCAGCGGTCGTCGAGGGCGTTCTTCACCTCCCACACGCCGCGCGCGTTGCGGCGGTACCGTGAGTACCTGTCCTGCGTGGGGATCAGAGGGTGGTCGTCCTTGGGGTCGTACACCTGGGCGGTCTTCAGCCACAGGTCGTCCACGCCGATCTTCCTGGCGAGGGCGCGTGCTTGGGGGATCTGGTGCTCGTTGGGGCGCACCACCAGGAACTGGAACACCACGTGGGGCGTGCTGCTCCTCAGCTTCCGTTTCCACGTCACGATGCGTTCGGCGCCCTCGATCACCTGGGCCAGTTCGCCTTCGATCCGGTACGCGGAGTACGTTTCCTGCGTGGTGCCATCCAGTGAGATGATGAGGCGAGAGAGCCCGCTGCGCACGGTGGCCTCCGCCTTGGCCTCGTCGAGGAAATGCGCGTTGGTGCTCGTGGCGGTGTAGAGCCCGCGGCTCCGGGCGTGCGCCACCATGGCCAGGAAGCCGGGGTTGATGTAGGGCTCGCCCTGGAAGTAGAAGGTGAGGCCCCACAGGTCGGGCGCCAGCTCGTCGATCACGCGGGTGAAGAGCTCCTGCCGCAGGTTGCCGGTGGGCCGGGTGAAGCTCCGGAGCCCGCTGGGGCATTCGGGGCAGCGCAGGTTGCAGGCCGTGGTGGGCTCGATGGCGATGTGCATCGGCAGTCCGTCGATGCGCGGGTCCTTGGTGCGGCTCGCCCGGCGGAAGCTGCTCCAGATGCGGTAGGCGTTCGCGGCCCGGCGTCCGGTGAACGAGCGGGCCCACAGCGCGGCATCGCGGGCCGGGGCCAGGGGCGAAAGGGCCATGCCGCCAAGGTACAGGCCCCGGCCGCCTTCCGGCTGTTACTTTCCGCGCCCTGTCCTCGTCACACCGATGGACCTCATGCGCACGCTTCCTCTGTCGCGGCTGGCCGCAGCGGCCCTGCTGCTGGCCTGTTGCGCATGCGCTCAGGCCCAGCGGGTGGTCACCGGTCTGGTGCTCGACGCGGGCAGCGGTGAGCCCGTGCCTTTCGCCGCGGTGCAGCTGCCCGATGGGCGGGGTGGCGTGGGCTCCGACCTGCACGGTCGCTTCGCGATCGAGGTGCCAGGGGACGTGAACGTGCTGCGCGTGAGCTGCATCGGCTTTCGGCCAGCGATGGTGACCGTATCCGAGGACGACCACTTGGTCATCCGTCTACAGCCCGCTGTGGAACAGCTGCCTGCGGTGGACATCCGCCCGGGCGTGAACCCTGCTCTGGCCCTCATCGAAGGAGCCATCGCGCGACGCCATCTGAACCATGGCCTGGGCCATCGCGCCCACCGCTACCGCTCCTACGCGCGCACCGTCTTCACCCTGGCCGTGGACAGCGCGCTGCTGGCCGACACCACGCGCATCGCCGCCCTGGGCTCCAGCGACCGCGAGGCCGTGCGCTTCGCCCAACGCCAGCACGTGCTGCTGATGGAGAGCGCCACGCGCTGCACCGCCCGCCCGCCCGGGCAGCGCACCGAGGAGGTGCTCGCCCTGCGCGTGAGCGGCCTGCAGGACCCGGCCTTGCTGGCCGTGGCGGCCAACAGCCGTAGCTGGTCGGTGTACGAGCCCCTGATCGAGCTCAATGAACGGCGCTTCCCCAGCCCCATCGCTCCCGGTGCCACGGACCGCTATCGCTACGTGCTGGAGGACACGCTGGCGCAGGCCGGCGACACGGTGTTCATCATCCGTTTCTTCCCCCGTACCGGGGCACGCTTCGACGGGCTGCAAGGCGTGCTGGGCCTCCACGCCGGCGACCATGCCGTGCACCATGTGACGGCCGAACCGAAGGAACAGCGCAACGGGCTGGGCATGCGGATGCGGCAGCTGCACCGGCCCGTGGGCGACACCTGGTTCCCCGAACAGGTGGAGAGCACGCTGTACCTGAACACCCTGCAGGTGGGCTCCTATGCGCTGGTGGGCCGGGTGCGCGTGGACCTCACCGACATCGAGCTCGATCCGGACCTGCCGCGCTCTGCCTTCCGCGGTGCCGACCTGGTGGCCGACCGCATGAACATCCGTACGGAAGCCACCATGTGGGACAGCCTGCGCACGGTGCCGCTGGACGCCAAGGACCGCATGACCTACCGCACGATCGACAGCCTGGGCCGCGCCGAGCGCCTGGACCGCACGGTGCGTGGACTGGACGCCCTACTGCGCGGGGCCATCCCCTGGGGCCCGGTGGACCTGCCGCTGGACCGCTTGATCGCCTACAACGGCTACGAGGGGTTCCGCGTGGGCCTTGGCCTGCGCACCAACGCCCGAGTGAGCCGCCGGTTCACGCTCGGCGGCTACGCGGCCTACGGCTTCAGCGATCGCGCCACCAAGTTCGGCGGCGAAGTGACGGTGCGCCCTTGGAACGGCCGCGACCACGACCTGCGCGTGGCGGCCCAACGCGACGTGACCGAGACCGGCGGTTGGGGCTTCCAGCGCCCCCCCACGCTCCTGAGCGAAGAGGGCTACCGCCTGCTGTACATCACGCGCATGGATGCCGTGGACCGGCTGGAAGCCGTGGTGGGCGTGCGGGTGCTGGAGGGCTTGAAGCTGTGGCTGGGCACCGAGCGCGCCGACCGCAGCGATCGCACGGGTTACCGCTTCGCCACGGCGGTGGGCGATGGGATCACGCTGTACGACCGGCGCTTCGTGACCGGTGCGGTCACCTTCGGTCTGCGCTATGCCCCGGGCGAGCGCACCGCGCAGCTGCCCGGCCGCCATGCGGTGACCCGTGCCGGCCGGCCCGAGCTGCAGGTGAACGCCTGGCGTGCGGTGGACGGGCTCTGGAACGGCGATCGCGACCTCTGGCGCGTGGTGCTGCAGCTCGGTGATGTGCATCGCGGGGCTGTGCGCAGCCTGGCCTGGCGGGTGGTGGCGGGCATGGCCGATCCGCTCGTGCCGGCCCCCTTCCTCTTCAACCTGCGCGGCACGGCCACCGAAGACCTGGCCGTCGGCACGCCATGGGCCTTCGAGACCATGGCCCCGAACAGCTTCGTGGCCGACCGCTTCGCAGCACTGCACCTGCGTTTCGGCCTGGGCCCTGTGCTGTGGCGCCATCGCCTGTCCCGGCCGCTTCCCGTGCTCATCGCCTCAGGGGCCGTGGGCGCGCTGGACCATCCGGACCGCCATGTGGGTTGGACCTTCGAGGCCCCGGAACACGGCTACCAGGAAGTGGGCCTTGCGTTGGACCAGGTGTTGCGCAGCGGCGTGGTGGGTCTGGGTGTGCTTGGTGCCCTGCGCGTGGGCGCCTACGCCACGGGGAGGCTGGAGGATGACGCGGCCGTGAAGCTCACCTTGTCCCTGATCCTCTGAGGGTTGAACAGGCGCTCTGCCCCGGATCTCGTTCCTTTGCGCGGGCTCCGGCATGGCCGGGGCCTTTTTGTCCGAACCCATGTGGGCCTGGCTGGCGAGTAGGATCCTGCGCAACCGCATCGCGGTGCTGGTCATGGTGGCCCTGCTCACCGGCTGGATGGGCTACGAGGCCACCCATGTGGCCATGCAGTTCAAGCACGGTGGCCTGCTGCCGCGCACCGACAGTGCCTATGTCGAGTACGAACGCTTCCTGGCTCAGTTCAGCGAGGACGGCAACGTGCTGGTGATCGGCACGCAGGGCGATGGACTGTACACCCCGAAGGCTTTCACCGCCTGGCGTGCCCTGGGCGACGGCCTGAAGCAGGAGGACGGTGTGGACTCGGTGTTCAGTGAGGCCCACCTCTTCGAGCTGCTTCGCGACGACAGCCTCAAACGCTTCCGGCTGCGCGAGCTGTGGCAGGGCCCACCGGGGGACCAGGCGGCCATGGACTCGTTGCGGGCCCGTGTGCGGGCGCTGCCCTTCTATGCCGACCTGCTCTACAACGACAGCGCCAAGGCCAGCCTGATGATGGTGTTCGTGGACGCGGCGCGCTTCAACAGCGAACGGCGCGGCGATGTCGTCGACCGCATCGAGGCCCATGCGCGCCGCTTCGAGGCCGAGCAGGGGCTGCCGGTGCATCTCAGCGGCCTGCCCTATATCCGCGTGCGCAGCACCGGCATGGTGAAGGCGGAGATGCCCGTGTTCATGGGCCTCAGCATGTTCCTGTGCGGCGTGCTGCTGCTGCTCTTCTTCCGAAGCTGGCGCGTGATGTGGATCTGCATGGGCGTGGTCGCCATCAGCGTGGTCTGGAGCTTCGGCGCCATGGGCCTGCTCGGCTACAAGATCACCATCCTCATGAGCGTGATCGCCCCGCTGGTGATCGTCACCGGCGTGCCCAATTGCGTGTTCCTCATCAACGCGTACCACTACGAGTACGTGCGCCACGGCAACAAGATGAAGGCCCTGCAGCGCGTGATCAGCCGCATCGGTGCCGCCGCCTTCCTCACCAACGCCACCACCGCGGTGGGCTTCACCACCTTCTGCTTCACCTACAGCGATACCCTGAAGGAGTTCGGCTGGATCGCCACGTTCGGCATCATGGTGCTCTGGGCCCTGAGCATGCTGCTGATCCCCGTGCTCTTCAGCTATATGCCCGCGCCCAAGCCGCGCCACCTCAAGCACCTGGAGCGTCGCTGGCTCGATGCCGCCGTGGAGTGGATCGTGCGCACAGTGCGCGACCGCCGGCCGCTGATCTACGCCATCACCGCCTTCGTCTTCGTCTTCGCGCTGTTCGGCATGTTGCGCCTGCGCGACGAGAGCCGCATCGTGGACGACCTGCCGGAGGACAACCCCGTGCTCACCGACCTGCGGTTCTTCGAGCGGCACTTCAAGGGCGTGATGCCGCTGGAGGTCCTGGTGTCCACCGGCAAGCGCAACGGGGTGTTCAAGGACGCCACCCTCAAGCGCATCGACCGTCTGGGCGACACCCTGGCCACGCACCCTGAGTTCAGCCGACCGCTGAGCATCGTGGACGCCGTGAAGTTCACCCGCCAGGCCTTCTACGGTGGCGACCCGGCGGCCTACGGTCTGCTCACCAGCACGGACAAGACCTTCATCGCGCCGTACCTGGAGGCGTTGGACGGCAAGCAGGGCATGGCCAAGGCCTTCCTGGACAGCACGCGCAGCACCACCCGCATCACCGTGCAGATGGCCGACGTGGGTACCATGCGCATGGACGCCGTGCTCGGCAAGCTGCGCACCCAGGTGGACAGCCTGTTCAGCGCCGATCAGTACAAGGTGACCCTCACCGGAACGAGCGTGGTCTTCCTGAAGGGCAGCAGCTATCTGGTGAGCAACCTGGTGATCAGCCTCTTTTGGGCCGTGGTGCTCATCGTGGGCATGATGGCCCTGCTGTTCAACTCGTTGCGGATCCTCGTGGTGTCGCTCATCCCCAACCTGATCCCCCTGGTGGTCACCGCCGGGCTGATGGGCTTCCTGCACATCCCCATCAAGCCGAGCACCATCCTGGTCTTCGGCATCGCCCTCGGCATCGCGGTGGACAACGCCATCCACTTCCTGGCCCGCTACCGGCTGGAGCTGCGGCTCACCGGCCATGACCTGAAGCGCAGTGTGGACCTGGCCACCCGCGAGGTGAGCGTGGGCATCATCTACACCAGCGTGGTGCTGCTCGCCGGCTTCTGCATGTTCGCCTTCTCGCACTTCGGCGGCATCCAGGCGCTCGGCATCCTCACCAGCCTCACCCTGCTGGTGGCCATGTTCACCAACCTGCTGGTGCTGCCCTCATTGCTGATCTCCTTCAACAAGGCGCTGATGACGAAGGCCTTCGAGGAACCGCTGTTGGAGATCCTCGATGAGGAGGAGGACATCGACCTGATGGAACTGAAGCTCGAGCCCGGGCGTGACAACACCGCGGCGCTGGCCACCGACAGCACCACCGACGACGAATGAAAGGCATCATCCTGGCCGGGGGATCCGGCACCCGCCTGCACCCGCTGACGCTCGCCGTGAGCAAGCAACTGATGCCGGTGTACGACAAGCCCATGATCTACTACCCGCTCAGCACCCTGCTGGCGGCCGGCGTCCGCGAGGTGCTCATCATCAGCACCCCGCACGACCTGCCGAGCTTCCGCAAGCTGCTGGGCGACGGCGCCCAGCTGGGCTGCAGCTTCACCTACGCCGAGCAGCCGGTGCCCAACGGACTGGCACAGGCCTTCGTGATCGGCCGCGACTTCGTGGGGCGCGACCCCGTGGCGCTGATCCTGGGTGACAACATCTTCTACGGCCGCGGCTTCGGCCGCATGCTCGCCCAGCACACGGACCCGGACGGTGGCCTGGTGTTCGCGTACCACGTGAGCGATCCCGAGCGCTACGGCGTGGTGGAGTTCGACGCGGACAACCGCGTGCTGAGCATCGAGGAGAAGCCGGAGCGGCCCAAGAGCAACCATGCGGTGCCCGGCCTGTACTTCTACGCCAACGACGTGGTGGACATCGCGGCCGCGCTCAAGCCCAGTGCACGGGGCGAGTACGAGATCACCGATGTGAACCGGGAGTACCTGCGGCAGGGCCGGTTGAAGGTGGAGATCATGGACCGCGGTACCGCCTGGCTCGACACCGGGACCTTCCGCAGCCTGATGCAGGCCGGCCAGTTCGTGCAGGTGATCGAGGAGCGGCAGGGCCTGCGCATCGGTTGCATCGAGGAGGTGGCCTACAAGAAAGGCTACATCACCGCCGAACAACTGCACGCCCTCGCGCGTCCCCTGATCAAGAGCGGCTACGGGGAATACCTCATGCGGCTCACCGAGGGATGAGCACCGGGATCCTCGCCGCGCACCGCGCGCGCATCGAACAGCGCATCGAGCGCTGGGTGGCCGGCCTGCCCGACGATCCGCTCTACGCCCCGATGGCCTACCTGATGCGGCTGCCCGGCAAGCGCGTGCGCCCCGGCGCCGTGCTGCTCGCCGCCGAGCTCTTCGGCCATGATCCGGACGATGTGCTCGATGAGGCCCTCGGCATCGAGCTCTTCCACAACTTCACCCTGATGCACGACGACATCATGGACCAGGCGCCGCTGCGCCGGGGCATGCCCACCGTGCACACCAAGTGGAACGTCAACACGGCCATCCTCAGCGGCGATGCCATGCTGGTGAAGGCCTATCAGTTGATGGCGCGCGACCCCGAGGTGCTCCGTCTCTTCAGCCACTACGCGCTCGGTGTCTGTGAAGGCCAGCAGCGCGACATGGACCTCGAGCACCGCGCCGACGTGCATGTGGACGAGTATACCGAGATGATCCGCCTGAAGACCGCCGTTCTGCTGGGCTGCGCGCTGCAGGTGGGGGCCACCCTCGCCAAGGCACCGTCCGCCGAGCGCATGCGCATCGGCGCCATGGGTGAGCACCTGGGCCTGGCCTTCCAGCTGCGCGACGACCTGCTCGATGCCTTCGGCGATCCCGACAAGGTGGGCAAGCAACGCGGGGGCGACCTGCGCGCCGGCAAGCGCACCTTCCTGCTGATCCGCGGCCTGGAAAAGAGCGACGCTGCGGGGCGCACCGAGCTCAGGGAGGAGTTGGCGAAGGCGCCCGAGGCACGCGACGTGCAGCGGATGTTGCACGTGCTGGACGAGCTCGGCGTGGAGGCCGAAGCCGCGGCCGAGGTGGAGCGTCACCACGCGATGGCCTTGGACGCCCTGGACACGATCGACGTGGCCGACGCCCGCAAGGCCCCGCTGCGCGAGCTCGCCCAGGCCCTGCTCGATCGGGTGCACTGACCCTACCGCAACAGATCGCGCAGCGCAGCCTCCAGTCCGGGGTGCGCA